>NZ_JBITWR010000002.1:0-1116805 GCF_044544025.1 Streptomyces sp. NPDC055243 | reverse complement strand
CCGGGGCGGCGGGGGGCCCGCCCCCCCGGCCCCGGGGGGGCCGGGCGGGGGCCGGGGGGCGCCGTGCGGGGGGGGCCCCCCCCCCCCGGCCCCCCCCCCCCCCCCGCCCGGGCCGCGGCTCCGAACCAGTCACGTCCGTCCGGTAGGCCGGTCACCGACATGTCGAGGAGTTCCTGTGCCCTTCCGCGATGGCCACCGCTCAGCGCTGGAGCTGAGCGGGCGGGTCGAGAAGCCCCGTGCCGCGGTGCTCCTGCTGCACGGCGGCCGCGAGCACGGGACCGCCGCGCCGCCACCGTGGAATCTGCCGGACGCGCGGCTGCGGCTCTTCGAGGGCGCGATCCGTCGGTCCACGTCGGGAGGCAACGTGCTGATGGGGCGGGTGCGTTATCGCTGCCGCGGCTGGAACGGCGATCGGGAGGACGCGGCGCAGGACGCCTGCCGGGCCCTGCGCGAGCTGGAGCTGCTCACCGGTGAGGTGCCGATCATCCTGGTGGGGCACTCGATGGGGGCCCGCGCCGCGCTGCGGGCCGCCGGGCATCCGCTGGTGCGCGGGGTGGTCGGCCTCGCGCCCTGGTGCCCCACCGGCGAACCGGTGGCGCACCTGCGCGGCCGCCGCGTGGTGCTGCTGCACGGCGACCAGGACCGTACGACCGATCCCAGGTCCTCCGTGGACTTCGCGGCGCGGGCGGGCGCCGCGGGCGCCGAGACGGCCACCGTGCCGATGTACGGCAGCGGCCACGCCATGCTGCGCCGGGCCGCCGCGTGGCACGGCCTGACCGGCGGGGCGGTCGCCGGGCTGCTGGGCCTGGCCGAGCTGCCTCCCGTGATCGCCGACCAGCTTCCTCCCGCCAGTACGTCCTGGTGACGGAGTCCCTGGCGTTCTTGACCAAGCCACGGAGTGTCCCGCTCCGAATCATCTTCAGAGCACGTCCGGCAGGTCCGGACGAGGAGATGGGACGGCATGAGAGAACAGCGACGGCGTACGGCGGTGGTGGGCTCCGGGGTGGCGGGGCTCACCGCCGCCCACATCCTGCGATCCGTACATGATGTGACCCTCTACGAGGCCGACGACCGCCTCGGAGGGCACGCGCACACCCATGACGTCCCGGGGGCGGACGGCCGGACGCACGCCGTGGACTCCGGCTTCATCGTGCACAACGACCGCACCTATCCGCATCTGCTCCGCCTGTTCCGGGAACTGGCCGTCACCTCGCAGCCGACGGAGATGAGCATGTCCGTGCGGTGCGAGGGGTGCGGCCTCGAATACGCGGGCGCGCGCGGCCCGCGAGGCTTGTTCGCGCAGCCGCGCAACGCGCTGCGCGGCCCGTACCTGCGGATGCTCTCCGAGATACCGCGCTTCCACCGCAGGGCGGCGCAGTCCCTGGCGGCAGGCGGGCAGGGCGCGGACGGCACGGAACCCGACGGCGGCACATTCGGCGCGTTCCTCACCCGCCACGGCTTCTCGCACTACTTCGTGCGGCACTTCGCCGTGCCCCTCGTGTCGGCGGTGTGGTCCTGCCCGCCGGGTACGGCCCTGCGCTATCCGGCCCGCCATCTGTTCCGGTTCCTGGACCACCACGGAATGCTCACGGTGTCCGGATCTCCCACCTGGCGCACGGTGGCGGGCGGTTCGCGGCAGTACGTGGAGCGGGTCGGCAAGCAGCTCCAGTCCGTGCGCACCTCGACGCCGGTGCGGTCGGTGCGCCGCGGCGAGGGCCGCGTGACGCTCACCACCGAGGACGGCACGACCGACACGTACGACTCCGTGGTCGTCGCGGTCCATCCGGACCAGGCGCTGCGTCTGCTGGCCGACGCGTCCGCTCAGGAGCGCGAGATCCTGGGGGCCTTCCCCTACTCCCGCAACCCCGCACTGCTGCACACCGACACCACGGTGCTGCCGCACAGCCGGGCCGCCCGCGCCTCGTGGAACTATCTGCTCCCTTCGTGCGGCGCCACGACCGACCACGTGCGGGTCAGCTACGACATGAGCCGTCTGCAGCGGCTCGACGCCCCCGAGACGTACGTGGTGACCCTGGGCAGCGACGAGCGGATTGGCCCCGACCGGGTGCTCGCCCGGATGGCGTACGAACACCCCGTCTACACCCCGGAGTCGGTCGCCGCGCAGCGACGTCTCCCCTCCCTGAGCGGGCCCGTCACCGCCTTCGCGGGCGCCTATCACGGCTGGGGGTTCCACGAGGACGGCTGCCGCTCGGGGGTCGAGGCGGCCCAGGCGTTGGGAGTGCGCTGGTGAACGTCTCCCCCGGTCCGGCGCCGGCGCTGTATCCGAGCGTCATCACCCATGTCCGGACGAGCCCGCGCCACTACAAGCTCACCCACCGCACGTACCTGTGGCTGATCGACCTGGACGCGCCTCCCCGACTGCCCCGCATGCTGCGCCCGTTGGCCGGATTCGACGGACGCGACCACTTCGGCGGCGGGAGCACCGGCATCAAGACGGGGCTCGATGCCTTCCTCGCCACGCGCGGGATCACCCTGGACGGCGGGCGCGTGCTGATGCTCGCCCATGCCCGGGTCCTGGGGTACGTCTTCAACCCGCTGTCCCTGTACTGGTGCCACGGCCCCGGCGGCGAGCTGCGCTGTGTCGTGGCCGAGGTGCACAACACCTACGGCGAGCGGCACTGCTATCTCCTGGGCCCCGATGCCGCGCGGAGCGCGGACGTGGCCAAGGAGTTCTACGTCTCGCCGTTCTTCCCCGTCGATGGTGAGTACCGGATGCGGCTTCCCGTGCCGGGCGAACGCCTCGGCGTCACGCTGCACTTCGACCAGGGCGGCCACCGGATGTTCACGGCGACCGTGCGCGGCGAGCGCCGTCCCGCGTCCGCCGGGGTGCTGCTGCGGGCGGCCGTCCGTCACCCCTGGTCCACGGTGGCCGTCTCGGCGGCCATCCGGCGGCACGGCATCGCCTTGTGGCTGCGCGGTCTGCCCGTGCGGAAGCGACCCCGGCACCGTCCCCAGGAGGGCTTGAAGTGAGTACGTCCGTATCCGATGCGTCCGGCGTGTCCGGTGCCCCCGGCCTCTCCCGTCCGCAGGACGCGATCGACGCCGAGCGGTGGCCCGATGTCGTGGCCGTACCGCGCTGCTCCGCGGCGCGCCGCGCGCTGGCCCGGGCCGTCGTCCGACACGCCCTGAACGGATTGCCGCTGAAGGTGGCGATGGGCGACGGTGAAGTCCTGGGCCGAGGCGGCCCGTTGCTGGAGATCCATGATCCCGACAGCCTTCTGCGGCGTGTCGCGACGCACGGGCTGGTCGGCTTCGGCGAGTCGTACATGGCGCACGAGTGGGAGGCGCGGGACCTGGTCGCGGTGCTGACCGTGTTCGCCGAGCACGCGGCCACGCTGGTGCCGCCCCCGCTCCAGCGGCTGCGCGCCCTGTGGGCGCCCAGGAAGCCGGCCGAACAGCGCAACACGCCGAGCGGCGCGCAGGCCAACATCCAGCACCACTACGACCTGTCGAACGACCTGTTCGCGCTGTTCCTCGACGCGTCCCTGAGCTACTCCGCCGCGCTGTTCGACCAACTGCCCGCGGCCTGGCCCGATCTGGAGGCGGGCCAGCACCGCAAGATCGACCGGATGCTCGACCTGTGCGGTGTGGGACCCGGGACGCGGCTGCTGGAGATCGGGACCGGCTGGGGAGCCCTGGCCATCCGCGCGGCGGAGCGGGGCGCGAGCGTCCACTCGGTCACCCTCTCCGCCGAGCAGCGCGACCTCGCCCGGCAACGGGTGCGTGCCGCGGGCCACGAGGACCGCGTCCGCATCGAGCTGTGCGACTACCGCGAGGTGCGCGGGCAGTACGACGCGATCGCGAGCGTGGAGATGATCGAGGCGGTCGGGGCGGAGTACTGGCCCACGTTCTTCCGCGCCCTGGACTCCCTGCTCGCGCCGGGCGGCTCGGTGGCGCTCCAGGCGATCACCATGCCGCACGACCGCATGCTCGCCGGCCGGAACACCTACACCTGGGTGCAGAAGTACATCTTCCCCGGCGGTCAGCTGCCCTCCGTCCGCGCCGTCGAGGAGACCGCGCGCGCCCACACCGGGCTACGGGTCACCGCATGCGACGGCTTCGGCGCGCACTACGCGCGGACGCTGGCGCTGTGGCGCGAGCGCTTCGCCCAACAGGAGGAGAAAGTGGGTCAGTTGGGTTTCGACGCCACCTTCCGGCGCATGTGGGACTTCTACCTGGCCTACTCCGAAGCGGGCTTCCGCTCCGGCTACCTCGACGTGCACCAGATCCGACTGGACGGTGCGTCGTGAACGGCTTCGCCTGGGGCGCGTTCGGCGTCAATCTCGCCTTCGCCGCGCTCACCGCCCTGGCCGTGCTCCTGGCCACCTTCGCGTTCGCGCTGCGCCGCGGGCCGCACCGCGTCGTGGACATCGCCTGGGGGATCGCCTTCGCTGCCGTCGCCCTCGTGACGTACGCCCTTTCGGCGGGGCACGGCGACGAGGGGCGACGGCTCCTCGTGACGGCCCTGACGGTGGTGTGGGGCCTGCGGCTCGCGGGACACATCGCCTGGCGGGCCCGGGGCCACGGCGAGGATCCGCGCTACGAGCGGCTGCTGTCCAAGGCTCCGGGCAGCAAGAACGCGTACGCCCTGCGCATGGTCTATCTGCTGCAGGGGGCGCTGGTGTGGCTGGTGTCCCTGCCCGTGCAGGCCGCCGCGTACATCTCCGGGCCGCTGGGGGCGCTCGCTGCCCTTGGAGGGCTCCTGTGGCTGACCGGCCTGGTCTTCGAGGCGGTCGGCGACCACCAGCTCGCCCGGTTCAAGGCGGACCCCGCCAACAAGGGCCGCCTCATGGACCGCGGTCTGTGGTCCTGGACGCGCCATCCGAACTATTTCGGTGACTTCTGCGTCTGGTGGGGCCTGTTCCTCATCACGTGCGAGGCGCCCGCGGCGGCCGCCGCCACGGTCGTCGGGCCCCTGGTCATGGCGTATCTGCTGACGCGGGGCAGCGGCAAGGCGCTCCTCGAACGGCACATGGCGGACCGGCCGGGCTACGCCGCCTACCGGAAGCGCACCAGCGGATTCTTTCCCCGGCCGCCTCGGTCGACGGAAAGGCCGTGACGGACCGAGGAGGTTGACAGGAATTCAATCCTGCTTTCAACAGAGCGAAAGAGGGGCGGTTAATTGCGGTTCTTGCGATCCTGGGACCACATCCGATCGGCGTGTGTCTGATATGAGACGAACAATCGCGGTAGCGTGGAGAAGATTCCGTGAATTCCTCAACTGGAGCATGAACGCGGTTCTGTTGCTGGTACTGGGCGACCGTCGGGAAGGGGAGCAGTGGTTCCGTCGCCAGCGGGACATGTCTCCCGGCCCCCTGCGGCCGGACCCCTCACACCGGCCGCTGTGGACGGTGTGTCACGGAGAGGAGAGGCGGCATGACCGCCATGTCCGAGAGGCAGCGCGAGGACCGGCTGGCGTCCGCGTTCGTGGATCTCGCGGCGCCATTGGTGCGAGACGTGAGCGTCCCCGATGTCCTGCAGACCCTGGCCGAACACTGTGTGGACCTGCTGGACGTGTCGGCTGCCGGCGTCCTGCTGGACGTTCCGCTCGGTCAGGTCGTGGAGGTCGTGGCCTCCGACGAGTACACCCGCGCCCTGGAGCTCTTCGGCCTCGAATGGGACGAGGGGCCGTGCCGGGACTGCTGTCGCTCCCAGGCGGGCATCTCTGAACTCAGGCTGGACGACGAGGCCGCCTGTGAACGGTGGCCCCGGTTCGCGCCGCGTGCCCTCCTCCTCGGTTTCACCTCGGTCGCCACGGTCCCCCTGCGGCGCCAGGACACGGTGGTCGGCGCCCTGAACCTGCTCCACGACCGGCCGAGACCGCTGGACGAGGCCGCTTTGCGGACGGCCCAGGCGCTGGCGGACACCGCCACGATGTGCGTGATCCAGCAGCAGGTGATGCAAGGACAGAAGACGCAGATCGCACGGCTCCAGAGCTCGCTCGACGCACGGATCGTCATCGAGCAGGCCAAGGGGTTTCTCTCCAACTCCCGTGGATGCAGCGCCGACCAGGCACTCATCCGCATGCGGACCTATGCCCGCAACCGGCAGCTCAAGCTCTCCGATGTGGCCCGCCAGGTCCTGAGCGGTTCCGTCGCGCATACGCTGCTCGACCCCGAACGCTGACCGGCCTCTGCCTTCACCGCGGCCTCACCGCGGCCGTTGAAAGATCCTTCGCCAATACGGGCGGAAATACCTTTCCGGCAACGGCAGACAAGGGTGAGCGAATTGAAGTCGCTCCCGGTTTGGGCCTGCGCGGAATTCCCGCCGACGGCGCCTTGTGCGGTCGTACAGCTGTCGTACAGCTGGCAGATCTTCCCGGCAGCCTCGCGAACCCGCAGGTCAGCGGCGGTACACGCGGTCTGTCGAGTGGCGCAATACTCCGGCAACACCACGGCCCCGGCCCCGTCGGTATGGTCCCTCGCATGCCAGCCGAACGTATCCGCGAGCACACAGTGCCGGTCGCCGCCGCCCGACGGCGTCGGCTGCGCGCGGACCAGGCACGACAGCTCGCCGACCTGCTGCGCCACCAGGTGCGCACCGGAGGTTTTCCCAGCGGTGTGCTGCCGCTGGAGGGCACGCTCGGCAGCGATTACCACGTGTCGCGGAACACCGTCCGGCAGGCGCTCGACCTGCTCCGTACGGAAGGACTGCTCGAACGGCAGCCGGGCGTCGGCACCGTCGTGGTGGCCGAGAAGTATCCGCACGGCCTGAACCGGCTACAGGGCCTCGCCGAGACCCTGCACGAACACGGCGACGTCACCAACGAAGTCCGTACGGTCGGTCCCGTCCCGGCGCCCGCACCCGTGGCCCGGCGGCTCGGCCTCGTGGAACACACCGACGTGCTCTACATCGAGCGCCTTCGCCGCCTCAACGGCCTGCCGCTCTCCCTCGACCTCACCTACGTCCCGATGGACATCGGCTCCGGTCTCATCGGCTGCGACCTGGAGAACACCGATGTGTTCCGGCTGCTCGAGACCCTGACCGGGCAGTCGCTCGGCACGGCCGAGATCACCCTGGAGGCCGTCAACGCCGACGTGCACTCCGCCGCCGTTCTCGAGGCCCCGCGCGGGGTCGCCGTGCTCATGCTCGAACGCCTCACCTCGTTGGCCGACGGGCGCCCCGTGGACCTGGAGTTCATCCGCTTCCGCGGTGACCGCATCAGCATGAGCGGGCTGCTCCACCGCGCGCTCTGACCCGCAGGCCCCCGTGGGCCCCCGTCCCCTTGGGCCCCGTCCCCGCGGGCCCACTGACATCTCACCCGCCACCTCTTTCCGGGAGACAGCCATGCCTCTGGCCCCCCAGCGCGCCGACGTGCCCGTGACCATCGACGAGTCGAAGTGCATCGACGGCTGCACCCTCTGTGTCGACATGTGCCCGCTCGACTCGCTCGCGATCAACCCGGAGAGCGGCAAGGCCTTCATGCACGTCGACGAGTGCTGGTACTGCGGGCCGTGCGCGGCCCGCTGCCCCACGGACGCGGTCACGGTCAACATGCCCTACCTGCTCCGGTGAAGGCGGTGAACCCCATGAAACGCACGAGGAAACGCACGTCTCTCACCGCTGTCCTGGCAGCCGCCCTGTTGAGCATCCCCCTGGCGGGCTGCGGCGGGGCGCGCGCGGGCGATCCCGGTACCGTCACCGTGACCATCGGCTATCAGTCCAAGACCATCAACACCGTCACCGCGGGCACGCTGCTGCGGTCGCTCGGCTACTTCGAGCGCGAACTCGCCGCCCGCGGCGAGCGTGAGGGCGTCACCTACAAGGTGAAGTGGCAGGACTACGCCACCGGCGCGCCGATCACCGCGCAGATGACCGCCGGGAAGATCGACATCGGCTCGATGGGCGACTTCCCCCTCCTGATCAACGCCGCCCGCGGCACCCAGCTGAACCGGCCGACGAAGCTCGTCTCCGTCACCGGCTACAACCTCCGCGGCGGCCTCAACACCATTGTCACCGGCACCGGTTCCAAGCTCTCGGCGCTGAAGGACCTGCGCGGCAAGAAGGTCTCCACGAGCGTCGGCTCGGCCGCCGACGGCACTCTCGTACGGGCGCTGCGGCAGGCGGACATCGACCCCGAGAAGGACATCCGCAAGCTCAACCAGCAGCCCGCCGTGGGTGCTTCGGCGCTCCAGGCGGGCAGCGCGGACGCGCTCTCGCAGTTCGTGGCGTGGCCGGGTCTTCTCGCCTTCCAGGACCGGGCCCGTGCGCTGTACGACGGTGCGGAACTGGACCTGCCGACCTTCCACGGGGTCACCGCGCGGGAGGACTTCGCGAAGAAGCGGCCCGGCGTCCTGGGAGACTTCCTGCGCGCGCAGGCCAAGGCGACCGCCTATCTCAACGAGCGGCCGGTCGCGGCCGCCGAGTCGGTGGCGAAGGCCACCGGTCTGCCGCCCGAGGTCGTCTACCTCTACAACGGCGCGCACGGCATCGCCACCTTCGACACCACGATCAAGCCCGCGCTGGTGGCCGCACTGAAGAAGGACGTGCCCGTCCTGAAATCGGCGAAGCTGGTGGGCGACGTGGACGTGGACCGCTTCGTCGACGATCGGTACGTGAAGAAGGCGCACGGCGACGACTACGCCACCGCGCTCACCACTGCCCCCGGGCCGCCCCGCAGCGAGCTCTGGCTGAAGGGCGAGAACAAGACCCGGTCCTTCGCCACCCCGGCCGGGTTGCTGCGCCACGCAGCCGCACAGCAGGGCAAGGTGCGCGCCGCGTACGTACCCGACACCACCACCGGGACGCCCTGGTTCGCCGACAAGGCGGTGTGGTTGGCCGACGGCACGAAGCTGCTGCCCTTCGTCACGCCCTCCGCCGCCCGCGCCTACGCCGAGGCACACCCGGGCGCTCGTACCGTCTCGTACAACCAGGCCCTGAAGCAGGCGTCATGACGTGGCGTCACCTCCTGCGCGTTCTGTCGATCGCCGGAGCGCTCGGCCTGTGGCAGCTGCTGACCGCCTTCGACGTCCAACTGTGGCTGCGCTTCGAGCAGTTCCCCACGGTCGTCGACGTGACGCGGGAGCTCGGGCAGCGCATCGGCAGCGACGCCTACTGGCAGGACCTCACCGACAGCCTCAGCCGCATCGTCACCGGCTTCGCGCTGGCCGCCGTCGCGGGGGTGGCCGTCGGCACGGCGATCGCCCGCTCGCGCCTGGCCGCCGATCTGCTCGGGCCCGTCCTCGAAGTGCTGCGGCCCATACCGGCGATCGCCCTGGTGCCGGTGGCGATCCTGCTCTTCCCCAGCAACGAGCAGGGCATCGTCTTCATCACCTTCACCGCGGCGTTCTTCCCCGTCATGGTCTCCACCCGGCACGCGGTGCGCGCCCTGACCCCGGTCTGGGAGGAGGCGGTCCTCACGATGGGCGGCGGCCGGTGGCGCGTCCTCGGCTCGGTGGTCCTGCCGGGGGCGCTGCCCGGCATCCTCGGCGGGCTCTCCGTGGGCATCGGCGTGTCGTGGATCTGTGTGATCTCGGCGGAGATGATCTCCGGCGAGTACGGCGTGGGCTACCGCACCTGGCAGGACTACACGGTGGTCGACTACCCCGGCGTCCTCGTCGGCATGGTGACGATCGGCGCGCTGGGGTGGATGACGTCGACGGCGGTGGAGGTACTGGGCCGCCGGGTGACGCGGTGGCTGCCACGGACGGAGTCCCGCGTCGAGACGCCCGTGCGACCGCGCCGATCCGTTCGTATGCGCCGATCCGTTCGTATGCGCCGAACCGGCGTCCACAAGGAGGCGTGACCCCATGACCACTCCCCCCGAAGTGACCACGACGACCCCCGAATCCGCCCTCGCCCCCGTCATCGCCCCGCCGCGCGGCACCCGGCTCACCCTGCGCGACGCGTCGATCGGGCGGGAGGGGACCGCCGTCATCGACGGGCTCGGACTGGACGTCGCGCCCGGCGAGATCCTCACCGTCGTCGGCCCTTCCGGCTGCGGGAAGTCCACCCTCCTGCGCACCCTCGCCGGGCTGCTGCCTCCGCTCGGCGGAGAGGTCGCCCAGGACGGGGAGCCCATCACCGCGCCGCACGCCGAGCGGGCACTGATCTTCCAGGACGACGCGCTGCTGCCGTGGCGCACCCTGCGGGCCAACGTCGAACTGCCGCTCGCCATCAAGGGGTTGAGGCGGAACGAGCGTCGCGCCCTGGCCGACGAGTGGCTGGAGCGTGTCGGCCTCGGCGGGCACGGCGCCAGACTCCCGCACCGCGTCTCGGGCGGACAGCGCCAGCGGGTCCAGCTCGCCCGCGCCCTGGCGGGCGAGCCGCGGGCCGTCCTCATGGACGAGCCGTTCGGCGCGCTGGACGCGCAGACCCGGGCCGGGATGCAGCAGTTGCTGGCCGATGTGCTGCGCGGCACGGGCGCGACCGTCGTCTTCGTCACCCACGACGTGGACGAGGCGCTCTTCCTCGGCGACCGCGTCGCGCTCCTGGGGGCGGGCCCGGGACGCGTCCTGCGCGTCCTGGACGTCCCGCGCCCCCGCGACCGTACGTCCCACGGCGACCCCGCCACCGTCGAGCTGCGCCGCACCGTTCTGACGTCCCTCGGCACCTGAGAGGCCCTCCTTCCATGCAGATCCCCGCAGTCACCGACGCCCAGGAGCTCTCCTGCGACGTCCTCGTCATCGGCGGCGGAACGGCCGGCACGATGGCGGCTCTCACCGCTGCCGAGCAGGGCCGGAACGTCCTCCTCCTGGAGAAGGCCCACGTCCGCCACTCCGGCGCCCTCGCCATGGGCATGGACGGCGTGAACAACGCAGTGATCCCAGGCCGCGCCGAACCCGACGACTACGTGGCCGAGATCACCCGCGCCAACGACGGCATCGTCGACCAGTCCACCGTCCGCCAGACCGCGACCCGCGGCTTCTCGATGGTGCGGCGCCTGGAGTCCTACGGCGTGAAGTTCGAGAAGGACGAGCACGGCGAGTACGCGGTGCGCCAGGTGCACCGCTCCGGCTCGTACGTGCTGCCGATGCCCGAGGGCAAGGACGTCAAGAAGGTCCTCTACCGGCAGCTGCGCCGCCGCGAGATGCGCGAGCGCATCCGCATCGAGAACCGCGTGATGCCGGTGCGGGTGCTCACGGCGGACGGCAGGGCGGTCGGCGCGGCCGGATTCAACACGCGTACGGGCGAGTTCGTGACCGTGCGCGCCGGTGCCGTGATCCTCGCGACCGGCCCCTGCGGCCGCCTCGGCCTGCCCGCCAGCGGCTACCTCTACGGGACGTACGAGAACCCCACCAACGCGGGTGACGGCTACGCCATGGCCTACCACGCGGGCGCCGAACTCACCGGCATCGAATGCTTCCAGATCAACCCGCTGATGAAGGACTACAACGGCCCCGCCTGCGCCTACGTCGCCAACCCCTTCGGCGGCTATCAGGTCAACCGGCACGGCGAGCGGTTCGTCGATTCCGACTACTGGTCGGGCCAGATGATGTCGGAGTTCGCGGCCGAACTCGCCTCCGACCGCGGGCCGGTCTATCTCAAGCTCAGCCATCTGCCGGAAGAGTCCATCAGCGCGCTGGAGAACATCCTGCACTCCACCGAGCGCCCGACCCGCGGCACCTTCCACGCGAACCGCGGTCACGACTACCGCACCCACGACATCGAGATGCACATCTCCGAGATCGGCCTGTGCGGCGGCCACTCGGCGTCGGGCGTCCGCGTGGACGACCACGCCCGCACCACCGTGCCCGGTCTGTACGCGGCCGGGGACCTGGCCTGCGTACCGCACAACTACATGATCGGCGCGTTCGTCTTCGGCGATCTGGCGGGCGCGGACGCCTCCCGATTCACCGCGTACGAGGGAGAGTTGCCGTCCGACCAGGTGCGGGACGCGCATGAACTGATCTACCGCCCCCTGCGCAACCCGGACGGCCCTCCGCAGCCGCAGGTCGAGTACAAACTGCGCCGCTTCGTGAACGACTACGTCGCCCCGCCCAAGTCGGGTGCCCGGCTCTCCCTGGCCGTGGACCACTTCGAGCGGATGCGCGGCGAGATCGACGCGATGGGCGCGCAGACCCCGCACGAGCTGATGCGCTGCGCCGAGGTGCACTTCATCCGGGACTGCGCCGAGATGGCGGCCCGCTCCTCCCTCGCCCGCACGGAGTCACGCTGGGGGCTCTACCACGAGCGCACGGATCACCCGAAGCGCGACGACGACGGCTGGCTGCACCACCTGGACCTCCGCAAATCCCCTTCCGGGGCGATGGAGTTCACGGCACGCCCGGTGGCGCCGTACCTGGTCCCGGTGGAGGAGTTCACGCCGGGCGGCGGCGCGTCACGCCATCTGGGAGAGGTGCACCCGGAGCAGGTGGCCACGGCCGGGCAGCGGGACCTCGCCCCCGTGGGTTCGGGAACCATCCGCACCGACACCACTACGTCACGGGAGACGGCCGCGACCTCCCACTCCCCCCGCATCCTGGAACTGCTCGCCCTCACCGAGAACGAACCCGAACTCCCGCTGCTGCGCCCGTTCTTGACCGACCCGGACCCCGCCGTGCGTCGGGCGGCCGTGGCCGCACTCACCGAGACCGTCCCCACGGGTACGGGCCCGGCGCTCGCCGGGACGCTCGCGGACCCCGATCCGGCGATGCGCGGCGCGGCTGCCGCGTCCCTGCGCGAACTGGTCGAAGTCCTCGTCGCCGAGCCGGAGTTGTCCGACGCCCTGCACGCCGCCCTCTCCCTTGAGGACGCCCTGGTCCGGGCGACCGCCCTGGACGTCCTGCGCGCCCTGCGCCTCGGTGAAGCCACCGCCTACGCCCGTGCGCTCGCCGACCCGGACATCGAGGTCCGTATCGCGTCGGTCCGCGCCCTGGTCTCGGTCGGTGCCCTCGACGCCGTCGCCCGCGCCCGCACGGACCCGGCCCGCGAGGTCCGTGTCACGGTGGCGCGCGGCCTGGACACGCCGGAGGCACTGTCTCCTCTGCTCCACGACACGGACGTCCTGGTCCGCGCGGCCGCGTTCACCGCGCTGGCGTCCGCGGGCTGCCCCACGCCGTACGACGCCACGGCGGTGGAGGCTCTCTCCGCCCCGCCCTGGCAGGTCCGCGCGGGTGCGGCCTCGGCACTGGGAGCGGCCGATCCCCACCGCGCCGTACCCGCCCTGTCCGGGGCACTGGGCGACCCCAACGCCGACGTCCGCAAGGCCGCGGTCCTGGCCCTCCTCCGCCACGGGGCAACCGAGGACGCCCGCACGGCACTCGCCACGGCGGTCCTGGACCCGGACGCAGACGTCCGCGCCTACGCGGCTCGGGCGGCCGCGCCTGCCTGATCGATGAGGCCGAGCGGGTCGGCGCCGAGCAGGTCGGCGCCGCCTGGGAGCAGTTGACCGGCTGGCCGCGCGTACGCGCCCCCACCTCGTTCGCCCCGCTGCTCAACTCCGCGGGCAGCCCGTACCCGACGTACCGCATCAGCAGGGCATCGACGGAGCGGATCTCCTGGTCCGTGGCAGGCCGAACCCGTCGATGCCTGGACGACGCCCTCGGGCACTGGACACCCATCCACTGAGCGGTCACCCGCCACCTGTCGGTCGTCAGCCGTCGGCCGGGCAGAGGCGACGCGGCTGCGGGTCCGCCTTCAACTCGGCGTCCACGCAACCCGCCGGGAGGCTTCCGTGCCGCTTCGTACCGAAGTTGGCCGTCACCGTCAGGGCGCCGTCGCCGAAGACCGAGCGCTGGACCATGTGGTCCTTGGTGAGCCGGCGGAAGTCGGTCATCCGTTCCGTGCCCGCCGCCTTGTGCAGCGGGGCGAAGTACCGCTGGAGTACGGCCATCTCCTTGCCCGTGGCCTCCAGATTCTTCTCGCCGAGAACGAAGTTGAGCGGCGTGTTGTAGAGCACGGACATCAGCGCGCGGTCCTTCTTCTGCGCGGGGAACTTGTTGTAGGGCATTTCCCAGCGGTCGGTGCTGATGAGGGAGTCGTGCAGCGCGGTCTGGTACAGCGGCACACGGTAGGCGGGGTCGTACATCGACTTCGCCAGCGACGCGGGAAGCGTGGTGGGCTTGAAGAAGAACCCGGGGGCGTCGTCCGGGTAGTAGGCGCCCCACTCCTTTTCCTTCTGGTACGGCCACAGGGTGTCGTTCACCGGCGTCTGAGATCCGTGCGAGAACGCGAGTGCCGGTGCCGACCAGGAGACGGCGGATTCCGATCCCAGGACGAAACCGTCCTCGTCGGCGAGCGTGCGCATGCGTTCCATGCGGTTGGCCCGGTCCTGCTTCTTGGTCATCGGGTGGTTCTCGGAGAAGTCCGCGAAGAGTTCTCCCGCCGCGTCGACGTCGAGGAAGACGCTGTTGACGCCGTTCTCGGTCATTTCCTCGACGTGCCGGGCGAGATAGGGATGAGCGGCGGCGGACTTGGCGAACGCCTCCGAGCTGAGATAGCAGCCGCGGCCCCCGAAGCCCGTCTTGATCTCCCCCTTCCAGTCGCGCACGCAGAAGTCGGGGTAGACCTTGTCCGGCCACTTCGACACCGGCGTGTCGGCGGATTCCGGGTCCTGGCCGTTGGCGTAGGTGTCGTACGGGCCGACGAGATAGCCCTGCCGTTCGGCCTGTGCCACCGCTTCCTCGCTCATGGGGCTGCCGTCGGCGTCATAGCCGAGCCACAGCCGGGTGTTCCCCAGCTTGCGCAGCCTCTCGACGGCCTTGGTCCCGCGGGCGCCGCCCCACAGATACGCGTGCTGGGCCCCGAGCAGCTTCTTGATCTCGGGGTTCTCGGTGATCTTCCGCTTGAGGGTGCGCAGTTCGCCGTGCTGACGCAGCCATCGGTGGTAGTCCCTGCCCGGCGCGATGGGGGAACCAGAGGTGAGGGCGAAGGTGACGGTGTAGCCGAGGGTCTTCTCCCGCCGGGAGAACGCGTGCTTGGCCGTCGCGCTCAACCGGCCGCCCGTCGATGCGAAGGCCAGTGAGCTGCCGATGCTCTCCGGCACGAGGTAGCTGACGCCGTGGCCGCCCGCGCTGTATCCCCACAGCGGCAGGGTCAGGGAGCCGGTGGCCAGTTCCGCCTCGGTGCCGGCCAGACCCGCCGCCTTCGAGTTCCAGAATCGGTCCGTGGCCGGCACGGAAAGTCCCTCGCCCCGGGGAATCTGCAGCGAGGCGTTCGCGGCCTCGGCGCCCCGCCCCTTGCCGTTGACGTCACCGGTGACGGGCCAGGCGAGGGTGCCGTCCTTCTCGGCCCGGACCGTCATCCGCAGCCGCCCCGCCTCACTGACCGCGGTGACCTGCAAACCCTTGGCGGGATACGACCACCGGGCGCGAGGCCCCTCCACTCGCACCCGGCCCGGCCTGCCCAAGTCGTCGGCCGCGGCGGCGGAGACGGGGACGAGCGCACCGCCCGCGGCCCGCCCCGTCACCCGCAGCGTGCCGGTGTCGACCGTGGTGGTGCCGCCTGCCACCTCGAAGTCCACGGCCCCGCCGTGCACCTCGGGGGGCCTGGCCTGCGCGGACTTGTCATCGGCGGCCACGACGACGGCGTACCCGGCCGATGCGGTGGTCCCGGTGACCACGAGCGCGACGGCCATTCCGAGACAGCGACGGCGTCTCCTGCGCCCGACGACGGCAGCGTCCCGGTGCCGTCCGCGGTCCGGCTCTCCGTGGCCTCCATCGCTCTTCCCCTGCGGGGCGTTCTTGGATTGGTCCATGATCGTGAGTATCCGAGGGGCACTTAAGAGGCTTCTAAGAGTCGATCCCCGCTCCAGCAGGCCCGACCGCACGAGACGGAGGCTCAGTGGCTCCCCGAAGCCCGGACTGTACGGTGACGACCCTCGTCGAGCTGCAAGGCGGCCGTCCGCAGTGGGAGAAGGCGCAGCGTCGGCTGGACGAACTGGGCTGGCCGTGCCACGAGTTGACGCCGAAGGAACGACGCGTCGCCCGCCGGGCCCTCGATGCCGACCCCGCAGTCAGTGAGTTCCGCTGGGTGGAGGTGCCGGTCACCGGTTCCTCTTGGCGCGCGGACCGTGAAGCGGCGTGGCGCGTCACGGAACTGAGCAAGTCGGCACAGGCAGTCGTCTACGGCCGGCTGTTCCAGCGGGACGAGACAGACCGGCTCATGGAACCGGAGTGGCAGGTGTATGCGGCGGGGCGCCCGGCCGGGGATGCGGCCCGTCGAGCGCCAACTCGACGCCTTCTCGCGGCGGGACGCTGGATGGCCGCACGGTCGGGGTTGCTCGACGACCACGTCCGTGTGCACGCGGGCAGGGACGCCGCCCTGCACCTCGCCCGTCACATGCACCCGGATGGTCCCCGCGCGGATCTGTACGTGCGTCCCCTCGACGGACGCGGGCGAACGGGGACGGTCCAGCACCGGGAGGACGCCCTCAACCGGGCCCTCGCGCTGTTCATGGGACCGCTGTTCGCGATGGCGCTCTTTGTGACACTGGCCCGGCACACCCGGTCCACGACGGCCGTGGTGTGCTGGTTCCTGGCGCTCGTGTGCGCGGTCCCCGCCTGGTGGACGGCCTTCGCGCTGCCGCTGTCACGCACCCGGCTCCGCTGCCTGGCGGCCTCCGCCGTCGCGACCCTGGGCATGGCCTGCTACGCGCTGGGCGTCCCCGGGCTCTCCGACGGACTGCACCCGAAGTACGCGCTGACGGCCGCGGGCGTCGCCTTCTACGCGACCGGACTTGTCCTGCTGGGCCGTCGTCGGCGCTGGCAGGTCCTGTCCGCGGGTGCGCTGCCGCTCCTTGCCACCTTGCTCGTCGCCGCTCTTCCGCTCACCGGGCGAATCCTGCAGGACGGTTACGCCGACGAGCTGTCCCTGACTCCCGAGGAGACGGCGGTCAGCGGCGTATGGCAGATCGTCTCGGCGGTGAAGCTGCTCTGGCCCACGATCGGGGCGATCCTCTTCGTGGCCGCCACCTGGGGAATCATGCGCTACTTCCACTTCATACGCCCCAGGAGCCTGTTCGCCGCGACCTGCGCCGCCCTCTTCCTGGTCCTGGGCGTGACCCTGTCCGTCGACGCGACGCTCTCGTCACCGCAGCGGGCAGCCGAGCTCCTGAGAAAGGCCGCCGTCCAACACACGGCGGCCCCGGGGTACTTCGGCATCTCCACGGACTGGGCCTGCGTCCGGCCAACCGTGCCGGCCCGCTCCCTCAACGAGCAGGGCGGCACCCTGTCGCCCGACACCCCCTACCTCTCGTTCGGCGTCGCGGACGGCAGCGTCGTGCTGTGGAACCCCTCGGCCGAACAGCCGCTGCGCGTCCCGGCCGGGCAGGTGAAGCTCCTTCTCCCGGGCAAGCCGGGCCGCACCTGCACGCCGTGAGGGCCTGCTGCCGACACCTTTCGCAGCTTGCGCCGTCAGGCCAGCTCCTGGGTGGGAGCTGTTCCAGTCCGCCGGGGCCGGGGCGGGTCGCGCCCCCCTCGCGGCGCCCGGCCAGGAGGGCGTCCGGCCGGGAGGGCGTCCAGGACGCATGCGCTCTCCCTGGGTGCTCCCTGTGTGTGCTCCCTGTGTGTGCTCCCCATGTGTGCTCTCTATGTGAGACGGCGTTCCAGGATTTCCGCGGGATGCCTAGGGTGGTGCGCATGTTCGGACCCGCTCGTCAGCTCGCTCTCGCGCTCTTCGCGGCCACGCCGCGGAGCGTCGACGACGCGCTCTGTCGCCGCTGACGCCTCGCCGCGCGCTCAGCGGCCATCGCCCGTCCGACCCCCCTCCCGTTCCCGGAGACACCCTTGACCACCGCTCCCGAAGCCGGGGCGCCGCCCCGCACCGCCGTGCTCGCCCCTGCCCCCACCTCCGTCTCCGCCCCTCCGGCCGAGGCCTTGCCGCCGGTCCGGCGCGTTCCGCTGGGAGTCGCGGGCGCCATCGGTGTCGCGCTCGCCGGCTACGTCTTCGCGGAGCACGGGGCGAAGCCCGGCGTCCTGCTGCTGCTCGGGATCGGCCTCGGGTTCGCCCTGTTCCACTCCCGGTTCGGCTTCACCTCCGCCTGGCGGCAGCTGGTGGCCGTCGGCAACGGCACCGGGCTGCGGGCCCACACCCTGCTGCTCGGCACCACGGCGACGCTCTTCGCCCTGATCATCGGCACCGGCAGCGGTCTGTTCGGTTCGGTGCCCGCGCCCAGTGCCGGGCCGATCGGAGTGGCGCTGCTCATCGGCGCCTTCCTCTTCGCCATCGGCATGCAGCTCGGCGGCGCCTGCGCCTCCGGGACCCTCTTCGCCGTCGGCTCCGGCCAGGGCACCATCGTCCTCACCCTCCTGGGCTTCATCACCGGCTCCACCCTCGCCGCCTGGCAATTCGGCCTCTGGAACGAGCTGCCCGCGCTCGACCCGTACGTGCTGTCCGACCACATCGGCTGGTTCGGCTCCTGGGCGGTGACGATCGCCGCGCTCGCCGCGATCTGGTTCACCGCCCGCGCCGTGCAGGCCCGCCGCACTCCCCCGCCGGTCGGCACCCCGCCGTCGGCGCGCGGCGCGCTCCGCCGTACGGTGCGCGGTTCCTGGCCGCTGGCGGCGGGGGCCCTGGTCCTCGCGGTACTCGGCGCCGGCGTACTGCTCGTCTCGGGTGGTGCCTGGGGCGTCACCAGCGCGTTCGCCCTGTGGGGCTCGAAGGTCGTGGGCGCACTGGGCGGCATGCCGGAGACCTGGACGTTCTGGCAGCAGCCCGGCAGCGCGGCTCAGCTGTCGGGGCCGGTGCTCGCCGACAAGAACAGCCTCACCGACATCGGCATCATGGTCGGCGCGGCCGTCGCGGCGGCCGCCGGCGGCGTGTGGCGGCTGCACCGCACCATCCCCGCCCGTACGGCGCTCGCCGCGGTCATCGGCGGCATCCTGATGGGCGTCGGCGCCCGCCTGGCCGGCGGCTGCAACATCGGCGCCTACCTCGCGGGCATCGCCTCCGGATCCCTCCACGGCTGGATCTGGGCCGTCGTGGCCATCCTCGGCACCTGGGCGGGCCTGCGCCTGCGCCCGCTGTTCGGCCTGACCAACCCGAAGCCGACGGACAGCGTCTGCTGACCTGCCGACGCCCCGGCCCTCATCCCCGACTGCCCTCTCCCGGGTCAGCCACGGACGAGCTACGCGAGCTACGGAAGGACAGCACCGCCGGGCGGCCGGCCCTCGCCCCGAGCGGCGGCCCGCTTCGCCTTCTCGGTGGCTTCCCGGAGAGCGGCCTGACGGGTCTTCAGGAGCAGCTTGGTGGCGGCGGCGTGTTCGGCCACCGCCGGGTCGGGGTCGCCGGCGGCCGTGTCCAGGGCGGGTTCGACCACGTCGCCGAGGTCGACCAGGGCCCGGCTCAGGCTCAGTCGCAGACTGCGGTTGCCGCGGCCGAGCTGCCTGACCAGTTCGTCGGTCAGGTCCTGCTCCTCACCTTCGGGCACCAGGGAGACCGCGACGCGCCACGCGGTCCGAGCGGTCTCGTCGTCGGCGTCACGCAGCACGTCGCGCGTGATCCAGTCCCACGCCCCCTTGTCGCCGATCTTGGAGAGGGTGTGCAACGCCTGGCTACGGGCCTGGGCGCGCTCGGAGTCGAGTTCCCGGCGGATCCGCGGCAGGGTGATCTCCGGCGAGTAGCGCATCAGCGCCCAGGACAGCGTGTCCCGCACGAAGAGGTCCGGCTCGACCGCGCACCGCTCGACGAGCGTCTCCAGGAATCCGGGGTCGGGGGTCGAGCCGACCGCCATGGCTGCCTGAAGCCGGACCGACGGGTCCTCGGCGCTCAGGGCGTTGACCACGCGGGTGTGCCGCGGGTTTTCGTTCGTGTCGATCGAGTTGATCGGGACCACCTCTTACGTCGGCTCTTGCTCGGCTATTGCGGCTGCTCTTGCGGCTGGCGAGAAAACTTGTCGATGCGGCAGGGGCGGGGCCTCCTACGGGACCCGGCCCCGATCCGGCTGCTCCGGTGTCGGGACGGGACGCCCCGTTCGTACGGAGCGTCAGGACGAGGCGGGCGTCCGCAACATCGACGACAGTGTGCTGTCGAGGATGTCGGGGACGTCTTTGACCTTGAGGTGTCGTGCGTCGGCCTCGGCCGCCGCGGCGTGCAACAGGCTGTAGAAGGTGGTCACCAGCCAGGACAGCGGGAGGTCCGTGCGGAACACGCCCTCCTCCTGTCCGCGGACCAGGACCCGCTCCACCCGCGCGAGGACCTTCTCGTGGTGACTGCGGCGCCGGGCCGGGGCGATGACGCCCTCGGACGCGGCGAGCAGGAACGCATGGCGCTCGAGAATGCGCCAGCCGGACCGGACGAGCCGCGAGAAGGCCTCGTCGGCCGGTCCCTCGTCGAGCGCCTGGCTCTGCAGCGCCCCGTCCGCCTGCTCGACGGAGTGCGCGAGCACCGCGTCGAGCAGGTCCCCCCTGGACGGGAAGTGGGCGTACAGCGTGACCCGGCTGACCCCGGCCGCGACGGCGACCGCGGACAGGCTGACGTTGGGGTCCTTGCGGAAGCAATCGAGCGCGGCGGTGACGATGGACGCGATGCTGCGCTCCGCGTCCGCGCGTCGGCGCGGCTCTCCTCCTGGGGCACGGCCGCCGGGGCGGCGTACCTTCTCATGCGGCGTGGACATGATGGGAGCGTAGGTCACCCCCTCTGACCAGGGGCCAGGTGCCGATCCATGGCTTCGACGGGCTCGGCCGCGGACGGAGCATCGGACTGTTCCGGCACCCTCGCACCGCGCGCGTCACCGACCTTGCCCTGGGGGAACAGCAGCACCGCGACAACGATGCCGACGACGGTGACGGCGGCCCCGGTGAACATCGAGGGCGCCATCCCGGAGACGAAGGCGGAGCGCGCCAGATCGGCGAACGCCTCCCCCGCCTGGCCCGGCATCTCCCCGGCGACGGTGAGGGCGCCGCCGACGGAGTCACCCGCGGCGTCCAGGGCCGCGTCCGGGAGACCGGCGGCGGCCTTGCCGTCCGTCAGTTCGCTGCGGTAGGTGCCGGCCAGCAGGCTGCCGAGCACGGCCACACCGAGCGCCGACCCCAGTTGCACGGCCGCGCTGTTGGTGGCGGAGCCGACGCCCAGGTCGTCGTCGGAGAGGGACCCGACGATGGCGTCGCTCGTCGGGCCGATGATGAACCCTGCCCCGAAGCCGAGGAACAGCATCGCGGCCAGCGCCCGGCCGTAGCCGTCGCCGTCGCCGGTGGTCGCGAGGATCAGCAGGGAGACCCCGGCGAACGCGAGGCCGGTCGCCGCCAGCCGGCGGGTGCCCACCTTCTGGCCGAGGAAGGACGCGAGCGGGGCGGCGATCAGGATGATCAGGGCGGTGGGTGCGATGCGCAGCCCGGTCTCCCCCGCGTCGTAACCGAGGACGAACTGTAGGTACTGGACGATCACGAACAGCGCACCGAGCAGCGAGAGCAGTCCGAGGAAGACCAGGATGTTCCCGATGGCCAGGCGCCGGTGGGCGAAGATCCCCAGCGGCAGCATCGGCTCCTTCGCGGTGTGCTCGCGGCCGAGGAAGGCGGCCAGGAACAGCACGGCGACGGCGAAGCCGATCAGCACCGGCGCACTGGTCCACCCCTTGGACGGACCCTCGATGATCGCCCAGAGGAGGGTGCCGATGCCCAGGACGGAGAGCAGGGCGCCCGGCAGGTCAAGTCGCCGGGCGACGGCGGCCCTGGAGTTCGGGACCATCGTGAACGCCGCGGCCAGGGCGAGGATGCCGATGGGTACGTTGATCAGGAAGACGGACCCCCACCAGAACTGCCCGAGCAACCAGCCGCCGACCAGCGGGCCCATGGCGAGGCCGACCCCGATCATCGCGGACCAGAGGCCGATCGCCTTCATCCGCTCCTTGGGGTCGGTGAAGACGACACCGATGATGGAGAGCGTCGCGGGCATGATCAGGGCTTCGCCGACACCCATGACCCCGCGGGCGATCATGAGCTGGGTCGTGCTGCCGGAGAACGCCGCGACGGCGGAGGCGCCGGTGAACAGGACCAGGCCGGAGAGGAAGACCCGCTTGCGGCCGTAGCGGTCGGCGAGGCTGCCGGCGAAGAGCATCAGGCCGGCGGCCATGAGGCTGTAGATGTCGACCAGCCACTGCAACTCGCTGGTGGAAGCCCCGAGTTCGCCGACGAGTGTGGGCAGGGCGACGTTCAGTACGGTGACGTCGAGCCCCACGATCAGCAGGCTCAGGCACAGCACCACCAGAATCGGCCGGCGCAGGGGGTGCCCGGCCGCTACCGGCGGGGCGCCGGTCGAGATCGGGGGCGACGCTGCAATCACGACACGCTCCTTAACTTGAACACCACTGTTCAGTTTGAGAGTAGCGCGGGGCGAGCCTTAAGTCGAACAGCGCCGTAAAGTTTCAGTGACTGGCGGCCGGTCGGGCCGACGTGCGATCGTCACCACCCCTGGGCCCGCACCAGCGTGCGCGAGACGCTCCGCGGCTTCTCGCAGGCCTCCTCGAACTCCCGCTCCGGCAGCGACTGGTCGACGATGCCGCCGCCCGCCCGCAGCCACGTCCGCCCGTGCCGTCGGAAGACCGCGCGCAGCACGAGCGCGGCGAGCGACAACGCGGAACGGACCAGGCCGAGTTCACCGCGGAGGCCGGGCGTTACTTGCCGCTCTACTGGCGCCGCTGCCTCTCCTGGCCCGCGACTTCATCGAGACCGTCACTCTGAACGGAGGGCCAGCACATCCTCGCGGTCATCGAACACACCACCCGCCGTGTCCGCCACCGCACACCCCACTGCGGCCTGGGTCGCCCAGGCCGCCCGGAACCCGATGATGGACCTGACGGACGCCCACGCCGCCGTTGCTTGGAGTTTCGGCAGGCGTACAGCCGTCACCCCCCGACTGACGTCGCTCCCAGACTCCCGCTCCCAGGGAGCGCAGGGAGCGGCTCCCAGAGTTGCCCCAAACACGAAATAGGGGCCATCCGAAGATGGCCCCTACCTGCGACGTTTCCGTCGGGACGACAGGATTTGAACCTGCGACCCCTTGACCTCCCAGGAGTAGGAGTCAGGGTACTTTCTGGACATAACATGCTCAATCGGGGCGGATAATGTGCATAGCGGGCTCCGTCGTGCATCATCGCGCACACCGCGTGGTCCCCAACTGGTCCCCAACCCATCCCCGTAGAACCCTGCAACGGGACCCAGACCTCGCCGCGCTCTCGCCAGGCTGGCACCACAGCGCCACTGACCGCTCGCTCACTCGCACAGCAGCCGCGACTTCGAGCTGCCTCATCCGCCGGGCCCCTCTCGGCCCTGACGCGGTCACGCGTCACGTCTGCCCGCCCCGATCGTGGGTGGGCGGCTGCTCCACCGCGCACAGAAGATCGGGGCTCACAACGTTCCCGCCCACAGCAAGCGCCCGTTGTCAGTGGTGTGGGAGAGAATCCTTGTGTGGCGACTTTCCCTGAGACCGAACGCTATATCCAGTTTCTGCTTGAGCAGTTGGCGGGCCGCAACGAGCACCATGTGTTCGAGCAGATCGTGTTTCAGATTTCGCTGCGCCGGCTGAGCAGCAACATCGTGCCGGCTACCGGTCCGGTGAGTGCCGGCGGGGACCAGGGACGTGACGCCGAGTCGCACTACACAAACCTGCCACACGAGCTGCCCGGGGCGGGCGGGTTCATCGGGCGTGCCACCACGGAGCCCTGGGTCCTGGCGGCATCCGTGCAGAAGCCGCCGTTGGACGGGAAGATCCGCGACGACCTGAAGTCGATCTGCAGCCGAGGCGAACCCGTGCGCAGGGTGGCCTTCTTCGCGGTGCACGAAATCCCGGTGGCGGCACGGCACCGGGAGCAGTAACACGCGCGGGATACCTACGACGTCGCCCTGGACGTGTTCGACGGGCAGGCTGTGGCCGGCATGCTCACCCAGGGCGACCTGGTCTGGATCGCCCAGCGGTTTCTGGATCTGCCCTCGGCGATGATCCCGGACGAGCCGGCCGAGGCACATCCGGACTGGTACTGCTCCACCCTGACCGCTTTGCGGGAGCGGCCGGGCAAGCGTCTGACGCCGGGAGCCCTGTCCGAGGTCCGGGACGGTTTGCGGCATGCGACCTTCGACGCCGAGGCGCGGGTGGACCTGCCCGAGTGGCTCGGCTACGTCGGGGAATTCATCGACGCCGGGGACGGAGAGCTTGCCCTGCGGGCGCGCTACGAACGGGTGTTGGCCGTGCTGCGCGGGAAGAACAGCCTGGACGGTGTCGAAGCGGATATCCGGGCGGTCATCGACGCCGCCCTGTCCTCGGAGCGTGTCGCGCTCCTGGATGACGCGGGCCAACTGCTGCTGTACTGGGGCGGCGCCTGGCTGCGTCACATGGGTACGACGAACGCCGAGGAACTGCGCGAGCTGGACCTGCGCCTGCGGCAGCGTGTGGCCGTCTTGATCGAGGACACCGACGCCGCTGTCTACCCGGTACGCAAGGCGTCGCTCCTCGACGTGGCCGCCCGTCTGTGTCTGCACCCGCGCTGGCCGCAGGTCACACGCCCGGCCGCAGGGGTGCTACCCACCCCGCAGGAGACGACACGGCTGCGGCTGGCGGGTGAGATCGTGCCCGATGTCAGCCCGGCCAGCCGCCCGGTGGACGTCACCGAGGCGATGGACTGTCTGGACCAGCTTGTCGACCTGCTGCCGCAGGCCCGTGCCTTCCCGGTCGGCGGTGTGAGCGAGACGTTCCAGATGTTCGCACCCGCCCTCACCGAAGACCCTCGCTACGAGAAAATCCGCGACGCGCTGGACGCCGCGCAGGCAGACCTGACAGGCGACAGCAGTGTCGCTGCACGCTGCCGGGACCGTGCGATGGCATTCCTGCGCGCGGGCAGACCGTTGGACGCGCTGCACGAACTGCACGAGGTCAAAATCAACTGGCGGCACGGCGACACCCTGCGCGGCGCGCTGCTGACCATGCGCATGATCGGGAAGATCTACGGCGACCTGGACATGCAGCAAGCCGCCCGGCAGTACGCACTGACCGCCGCCGCCGTCGCAGCCTCAACCACGGGCCAAGAACATGCAGACCTGCTGCCCGCCACATTGACCCAAGCCATGGCCCATACCCACGCGGCGGGCCACTGGGGCGACGCCCTCGCTCTCGGCGGACTCGCCTTCATGGCCCACCACCTGTTCGCCGACACCCCGGAGGACTACCCCTCTCACGGCTACATCCAGCAACTCGACTTCCACGCCAGCATGGTGATGCTCAGCGCAGAGCGGTTCCGCCCCGCGCTCCTGCCGACCTTGCGCGAGCTCACCGATGCGGACTACCTGGCCGACCTGGACGAACACCTCCCGCTGATCCGGCCCAGCTTCGCGCAGACCGAGCAGCAGTTCATCCAGAACGCAGACGACCAGCTCACCGGAAGACCGTTCTCGGACGTGGGAGCACACCGAGATCTGAACTTCGCAACCCTGGGCACGACATGGCGGATCCGATGCGACAACACCCGCGCCACCGTCCTGGCAGCCGAGCGTTTCACCGCCGCGGTCCAGATCTCGCTTGCGGAACTCGCCCCGCACGATCCTCTGTTCTTTCCCCAGGACATCCTGGTCCGGGTGATCACGGGCACACCACTGAGCGGAGGGGACAGAGTCACCTTCCGGCCCAACAATCACGCCGTCGACTGCACCGTCATTCTCAGCCCCTACAACGCCTCTACCGACCACACAGCCTTCGAACACGAACTGTCCGCCACGGTGGTGCACCTGCTGGCCCACCTCAGCGCCAGGCCCACCGAGGCGTTCATGTCCCTGGTGGAGACAACATTCGCCCGCGGACTCCTGCACAAACTGATCAGCGGCCGCCCCTACGACGAAGCTGCCGGTCTGCTGACCGAGGCCCACTACGACGCTCTGCGGCAAACCGCTATGCCGCCGTGGTCGGACACGGCATTCCAGCCGCCCACCGCCCCGCAACTCTCCCAGCCCACGACACCGGGACCCGGCTACGACCGAACCAGAGCACTCGACATGATCCACGACAACTACACCGACCTGCCCCAGGTACTCAGCGAGACACTGCCCCGTGTCCTGGCCGACCCGGACACCCGCACAGGACTGCAGGAACTGCGCGAGGAAGGATGGCTCGACTGGCAGATCCTGGTGGCCCTGGCCAACATCGCCGCTAACCTGCGACTGCAGCAGGCCAGCCCGGACAGCATTCCCCGGGACTATCCCACCCGCTTCTTCCGGACACCGGAAAGTCACTACGCAACCGCACTGTCCCTGAACGCCTTCACCGCTGACAGCCTGCGCAAACAGATGGACGTGACTCTGCTGGCCGTCGCCCAACGCCGCTGGAATCTGGGCTCCGCTATGACGACCCCCAACCCGCAGGCGTTCAAGGAGCTGTTGACCACCCGCTACAACTACGCGACAGATGACGTTCCGCACCGCGACCTGCTCAACAGCGCCCCGGACGAGCGCGGGGTCCTGCTTCCTCCGGGTACCTGAGGAATGACCGGGTGAGATGCCCCAAGTTCGGTACGCGAAAGTGCGCCCTCTCATGGATGAGAGAACGGCCTCCGACCTGCGTTTCCGCATGATCGGGACGACAGGGTTTGAACCTGCGCCACGTCATCAATCAGGAGGTCGACGTGCTGGGCGCATCCGTCCGCTTCCCGGATCTTCACCACGGTCGACGCTACGATCAAGGTCCCTGCGCAGACCACTGGTCCCCAGAGCTGGTCCCCAAGTCAACCTCGCCGAGCTTTCGGACCAGTTGGAGGAGACGCTTGTGTCATCGCCGACGGGGCATCCGCGACGCACGTCCGAGGACCGCCGCCTGGTCAGGAGGCGGGTTCGCCAGGGACGGTCTTGGTGTGAGAACTCGCGACCCGCCGCCTGAGCTCGCGGATGGTGTCCTGCAATTGCCTGGAATCACTGCCGCACCACTCTGCTTCACTCTCCGGTTGCCAGGCCACCAGTTCGTCCAGGCGAGCGATCACCGTGGAGATCTCGGTTTCGGAGGTTCCGGTCCCGCGGTCGAATCGCCTTTTGGTGTCGTGCAGTTGGTGAGCCGCCCGATAGTAGGACAGTTGAGTTTCGCTGAGCCTGCGCATGGCGTAGCCGCCGCACTTGCTGCACCAGCCGAAGTCGGTGCGCGCCATGAGGTCGGCGACCGTGAGGAGGTCGTCGCCGGCCACGACCGCGCGTTCGTGGGCGTGTCGGCACAGCGGCGAGTGGCCCTTGCTCTCGGCCAGAGGGCTGGCGTTGGTGGTGTAGAGCTGGGCTGCGGCCAAGGGACCCAGAGGGAGTCCACTGCCGCTTCGCCAACGGTCGCTGCCGGGAAGGCGCGAGGCTGCGGCCACCGCACTGGCACTGTTGACCCTGGACCGACGTCTCGACTGAGCACGTCTCAAGCATGACTCAGGAGCTGCTGATGGATAACGTGCCACCAAATCTAGGGGCGAGGGGGGATCAGTGACCAGACTGCGGGGGGTAGCGATCGGGCTGACGGTCGCTGTGGCTGTGTCGACTGCCCTGCTCGCCCTTGCGAGTAATTCGGCGACTGAGGACGCTCACTGGCCGGGCATTCTTGATGCGTTACGAGAGCATCCATGGCCAGCAGTTGCCGTCATGCTCACGGTAGCGACCATCTTGCTGACCACCGTTTCAACGCGCCTGTCCGCCGTCGAGGAAGATCCGCCAGCCCCTGGGCCGGCCGAGATACCAAACTGGGTAATCGGTCGCTCCCAAACCGAACAGGCCATCGCCGCCGTGTGTTCCTCCCGACGGGGAGCCGCCGGCATCACTGCGGTGCTTGAGGGCGCTGGCGGGTTCGGCAAGTCTACGATTGCCGATCTGGTCTGCGCGAACCGCAGGGTGCAGCGGCGCTTCCGCGGCCGAGTCTTTCGGGTCACGGTGGGACGTGACGTCCGCGGACGTGCAGCGATTTCGGCCAAGGTTGGTGAGGTCACACGCTTCATCACGGGCAATACCGAGGTGTTCCAGGACCCGGAGATGGCGGGTGCGCACCTTGGTCGCTTGCTGCAAAAACACTCCCGGACCCTTCTTGTGCTTGACGATGTGTGGGAGGCAGAGCAGCTCAGACCGTTCGTGATCGGTGGCAGCAATTGTGTCCGGCTGGTTACCACGCGTCGTCCGGCGATACTTCCCGGGGCGGGCCATCGAATCGTGGTTGATGAGATGTCCCCGGCGCAGGCACGTCAGGTGCTGCTGCGCGAACTCCCGCCGCTGCCTCCGGAATGTGTGGAGGAACTCCTGAGAGCAACGGGCCGTTGGCCTCTGTTGCTGCGTCTGATCAACAGGGCGGTATTTGCCGAGAGTAGCTTCGTCACTGACGAAGGCGAACCTTCCAGAATGACGGCAGCTGCGGCAGCATCACAACGCATTTTGCGGGAGATGCGCGCAGCGGGGCCGACGGCGGTCGACGACCCGTGGGAACTCATCGAGCTGGACGACCCGAGGCATCGGGCCAAAGCGGTGCGGGCCACCATCGAGGCCGCTGCCGGGTTGCTGCCGGAGCACGGCGGGGATCGATTTGCTGAACTGTCCGTGTTCGCTGCGGATGATGCCATCCCTCCGGCGCTGGTGGAAGCCTTATGGCAGAGAACCGCGGGGTTGAGCTCTACCGCTTCCCAAGCTCTACTCGGGAAGATTACAGGGCTATCTCTTGCCAATCCCGTTCAGGGGGCGACAGGGTCGCTGGCCCTGCACGATGTCGTACGCGACTATCTGCGAGCCGAACTCGGCTCTGAGCGTCTGACGCAGACCAACGAGACATTTCTGGACGCGTGCGCCGCCCTCCTGCCGTCTGATAATTCAGACCCGTCGGACAGCGCCCCTAGTGGACGTCAGTGGTGGCAGACGGGATATGGATATATCCATGACAATATCCTGGACCACTTGCTGATGGCCGGGCGGACTACTGAGGCCGAGGCAACGAGTGGCGACTTGCGCTGGGTGGAATCACGCCTCTTACAGCGGGGAGCGGCCGCTGCACAGAACGATTGCCTCCGTGTCCCTACGGAGGGCTCACGCCAGCGAGCTCGCGACATCGCGCGGATCGCCCACCTTCTGACGCCTACGAACCCGGCGCACGCTGTCGTGGGAATCCTTCATGACCGCCTTAGCCACCTCCCTGCCTGGCGCGAACAGATCGTCTTGCGTCGCGCCCAGGGAGTGAATCCCGTTCTAGTCAGTTCCTTCGAGCTGCCGGACCTCCCCGGCTCGGTCTCTGAACGTGCCCTCAATGGTCATAAAAACTGGGTCCACTCTCTTGCATTCTCACCCGATGGCACGCGACTGGCCACCGCCGGCGACGACAGATCCATCCGGTTCTGGGATCCGTCGAGCGGCATGACCATGAGCTCGCTACGGGTGAAGACGCTCGACCGCATCTGCGACCTTGCCTATTCACCAGACGGAGCGCAGCTGGCCACTGTCGGGACGCGAGTACGGCTCTGGAACATCGCCACCGGTAAAGTCGCCCACACCCTTCCCCGGCGGCACACACGCAAAGGCCGCCGCGTGGCATATTCACCCGTTGGCGGCCAACTCGCTACGGCTGGCTGTGACGAGACGGTGCGGATCTGGGATCCGGCCACTGGGGCCTCCATCGGCATCCTGACCGGACACACCGACAGGGTCCGCGCCGTGGCCTACTCGCCCGACGGTGCACAAATCGCTACGGCCGGCTACGACGAAACAGTGCGGATCTGGGATCCGCTCACCAGCGCCTCCATCGGCGTCTTGACTGGACATACCAACAAGGTCCGTACGGTGGTCTACTCCCCCGACGGAGCACTGATCGCTGCTGCGGGGAATCAGGGCGTCGCGTGGATTTGGGACGTGGCCAGCAGGTCTCTGGTCCATACACTCGACGGCCACACGGGCGCGGTCTCAAGAGTGGCCTTCGCACCCGCCGGAGGACAGCTGGCTACTACGGGCCATGACGGAAAAGTGCAGATCTGGGACCTGGCCACCGGCGTCATCTCCCAGACACTGACCCGTCACACTGGGAATCTGTACGCAATGGCGTACTCTCCCGACGGACGACGCCTTGCAACCGCCGGCAAGGACGGTGCCGTGCTGCTCTGGGACCCGAACGGCTCGTCCGACGACTCCCGCTCCGCATGTGTGAGGGCCCTCGCCGTTGCACCCGATGGCACTCAGGCCGCTCTCGCTTTTCCCGGCCCAAACCATGCACTGCACGTTTACGAACTGGCTACCGACACGCTCCGCGCTTTCGCTGAACACCCTGATCGGGTACGCACGGTGGCCTACGCACCTGTCGAAAGCCATGTCGCGACCGGTTGCGACGACCATATTGTTCGTATCTGGAACCAAGAATCTGGCACCCTGGTACGTTCCCTCACAGGGCATACCGATTGGGTGAACGCGGTGACCTACGCCCCGAATGGAACCCAACTCGCCAGCGGGGGCGATGACTCCATGCAGCTATGGGACCTCGCCACAGGATCCGCCAAGACCCGCGTAAGGGCCAAAGTACTCGCGTTGGCATACTCCCCCGACGGAAGCCAGCTTGCTGTTGCAGTCGGCTTCCGCATTTTGATCATCGCTCCGGACTCCGGCAAGCCCAAGTACCGTCTCCGCCACCCCGGCAAGGTGAAGGCTCTGGCCTATTCGCCCGATGGCACCCGACTTGCTTCCGGAGACAAGGACGGCTATGTGCGGGTGTGGGACGCAGTAGCACCTGCGAGACCTACCTGTCTCCTCGAAATTCGCGGCCACAATAATCATTTGAGCCGAGTTTCAGATTTCGTCAATTCTTCGGTCACTGTAAGAGCCCTAGCCTACTCACCTGATGGCGCCTATTTGGCAACAGTCAGTGACGACCACTCCGTGCGGATCTGGGATCAACACGGGGTGTCGATCGCCATGACACGAACCGAACAGACACTCACTTCTCTCGCCTGGATCGGGGGTACTTCCTCTCGCCGCCTCATAGGTGGCGGCCGGGCTGGCGCGTATATCTGGGACTTGCTGTAACCCTCATAAGGGCGTGCAGAGAATTGACTTGCGGATTGGTGCCCAAGACCGGCCCGGCGGCCCCGCGTCGGAGCGCAACCCGCATTGATCCGCCCAAACCGGCTCCACCTTGTCCACTCCGACTCTGTCGGCCGTGGCAGGGCACTCCTCGTCCAGCCAGGTCCTCACCTGTCCGTCGCGCTGTCGACCTAGCCACCGCTGCCCACTGCAAGAAGCCTCCGTCGCTCAGTACCCGGGGCATTCCTGCACAGCCCGGAGCGTTCGATTGCGACAACGGCCGATGCGCCGTCACGACCTCCGGCACACCGGCCTGACCTGGTTCGCCGACGCCGGAGTGCAGATCCACATCCTGCGACGCATCGCCGGCCACGGATCGCTGACCACCACCCAGCGCTACCTGCACCCGGACATACACAAGATCTCGGCTGCCGGAACCGCACTCACCGCACACCTCGGCGCGTTGTGCGCCCCACGTACCCTGCCGAGCCCGCACGCCCTCACTCGTTGACACCGGTCAAGGAACGCCGGTCCTCAAGTGGTCCCCAAAAACGATTAAGGGCCGGTTTCGGATTGCTCCGAAACCGGCCCTGACCTCGACTCTCTCGAGTCGGGACGACAGGATTTGAACCTGCGACCCCTTGACCCCCAGTCAAGTGCGCTACCAAGCTGCGCCACGTCCCGATGCGCGTGTCTCGCGGTGTTCTGCGTGATCGCGCAAACAGAACTTTACCCCACGTTCGGGGGTGGTCCGCTCCCCCCGGCGGACGCCTGGCGAGGGACAATCGGCGTATGAGCACCGCACCCCGACCCGATGACCGTGGCCGTGACCGTGACGAGGAAGGGCGGGCCCGCAACGCGCGGCCGCGTGACGGGCTCGGGCGGCCGTTGCCGTACGGCACCGAGGGGGTGGAGCGGCAGCCCGAAGGGGTGACGCGTACGCCGGAGGAGACAGTCGCGCAGGCGCAGGCACTGCTCGACGCGGGGCGGCCCTTTCACGCGCACGAGGTCTTCGAGGACGCCTGGAAGTCGGGGCCCGAGGAAGAGCGCGACTTGTGGAAGGGGCTCGCTCAGCTGGCCGTTGGGCTGACCCACTCCGCCCGCGGCAACATCACGGGCGGGGCCCGGCTGCTGCTCAGGGGCGCGGATGCGATCGGCGCGGGGACGTGGGGGGAGCGGCCCCACGGGCTTGATCTGGACGGACTGGTGGTGTGGGCGCGGGAGTTGGCGCGGTCCCTGGAAGGGGACGGGCCCACGATCGACGCGGCCGAGCACGCCCCACGGCTGCGCGGGGCCGGCAGCGCGTGACGCCGTAGGGCCGGGTGGCAGACTTTCGCCGTGCGAAAGATTCATGTCATCGGCATCGGTGCGGGCGACCCCGACCAGTTGACCCTTCAAGCCGTCAAGGCCCTCAAAAGCACCGACGTGTTCTTCATCCTCGACAAGGGCGAGGAGAAGGACGACCTCGTCCGGCTGCGGCGTGACATCCTCGACGCGCACTGCGGTGACGGCGGTGGCGGCAGTGACGGCGGCAACGGCGCCTACCGCGTCGTCGAGGTGCGGGACCCCGCGCGTGACCGGAAGGCGGGCGGTGCGGACTACTCCCCCGCCGTCGCCGAGTGGCGCAGCCGCCGCGCGGACATCTACGAGCGGCTCATCGGCGACGAGCTGGGCGATGACGAGTCCGGCGCGTTCCTGGTGTGGGGCGATCCCGCGCTGTACGACAGCACGCTCGGCATTCTGGAGGAGATCCTCGACCGGGGTGCGGTGACCTTCTCGTACGACGTCGTGCCGGGCATCAGCAGTGTCTCCTCGCTCGCCGCCAGGCACCGCACCGGCCTGAACCGCGTCGGCCGCCCCGTGCAGATCACCACCGGGCGCCGCCTCGCCGACGGCGGCTTTCCCGAGGGTGTCGACGATGTCGTGGTGATGCTCGATGCCCAGCAGGCCTTCCGGCAGTACCAAGAAGGTCACGCAGGTGGCCGCCTGTACATCTACTGGGGTGCCTATCTCGGGACCCCCGACGAGATCCTCGTCTCCGGGCCGCTCGACGAGGCCGCTCCCCGCATCGAGGCCCTCCGGGCCGAGGCGCGCGAGCGCAAGGGGTGGATCATGGACACCTATCTGCTGCGCCGCAACCTGGACTGACCGAATGGGCGCGGTCGGCCCGTCCCCGCGTCACCGGACCGGACCGGCCCCGCATGCACGGGCCCGGGGGCGGTGTGAGGGTGACCGTGTGACCACCACCGCCGAGCCCGCCGCCGAGGCCCCTGAGCAGGGGCCGCCCGTCCTGGACAAGCGCCGCCGCAACATCGTCTTCGTGACGATCATGCTCGGGATGCTGCTCGCCGCACTCGACCAGACCATCGTGGGCACCGCGCTGCCCACGATCGTGGCGGATCTGGGCGGCGCCGAGCACATGTCGTGGGTCGTGACGTCGTATCTGCTCGCGGAGACCGTCGCCACGGTGCTCGTCGGGAAGTTCGGCGACCTCTTCGGGCGGAAGATCGTCTTTCAGGTGTCGGCGATCGTCTTCATCACCGGCTCGTTCCTGTGCGGTCTGTCGACGAACATGACGCTGCTCATCGCCTGGCGCGCCCTCCAGGGCATCGGCGCCGGCGGGCTCATGGTGACCTCGATGGCGTTGATCGCCGATGTGATCCCGCTGCGCGAGCGCGGCAAGTACCAGGGGGCGATCGGCGCCGTGTTCGGCGTCGCCACCGTGATCGGACCGCTGCTCGGCGGGCTCTTCACGGACCATCTGACCTGGCGCTGGGCCTTCTACGTCAACGTACCCATCGCGATCGTCGTGGTGATCGCCGCGGCCCGCACGATCCCCGTCGTGCGATCGGCGGTGCGTCCCGTCATCGACTATCTCGGCATCGCGTTCGTCGCGATCGGCGCCAGCGCGCTGATTCTGGCGACGAGTTGGGGCGGCAACCAGTACGCGTGGGGTTCGGGCACCATCATCGCGCTGTTCGTGGGCGGCGCGATCGCGCTCGCGCTGTTCTGTGTGGTCGAGACGCGGGCCGCCGAGCCGATGCTGCCGATGCGCCTGTTCGCCAACCCCGTCTTCACGGTCTGCTCGATCCTCAGCTTCATCGTCGGCTTCGCGATGCTGGGCGCGATGACGTTCCTGCCGACCTATCTGCAGTACGTCGACGGGGACTCGGCCACGATCTCGGGCGTGCGGACGCTGCCCATGGTGATCGGGCTGCTCATCGCCTCGATCTTCAGCGGCAACGTGGTGAGCAAGACCGGGACGTATCGGATCTTTCCCATCATCGGTGCCTTGGTCATGGCGCTCGGGCTCTATCTGCTCTCCCTCATGGGCAGCGAGACCAGCACCTGGCTCGAATCGCTGTACATGTTCGTCCTCGGTACCGGTATCGGGCTCTGCATGCAGGTCCTGACGATCGCCGTGCAGAACACCGTCGTCTACTCGGACCTGGGCACGGCGACCTCCGGAGTCACCTTCTTCCGTACGCTCGGCAGTTCCTTCGGCACCGCCGTGTTCGGCACCATCTACGCCAACACGCTGAAGCCGAACCTGGCGGACGGCGTCGCCGCCGCGGCCAAGGCGGGGGCCGCCGATCCCGCTGTCGTCGCCAAGGCCGCGCAGAGTCCGCAGGGGCTGCACGACCTTCCCCCGGAAGCCGCCGCGCCCATCATCAAGGCGTACGCCGACACGCTGCACACCGTGTTCCTGTGGACGGTTCCCGTGGCGCTGCTGGGGTTCGTGGTGGCCCTCTTCCTCAAGCAGGTGCAGCTGCGCGACAGCGCGCGGATGAGCTCCGCGGACATGGGCGAGGGCTTCGCGTCACCGACGTCGAGCGGCAGCTCGGACCGGGTGCTCGAACTGGCGGTCGGCAACATCATCCGCAGTACCGGTATGGACACCGCGCGTCGTGTCATCCGTGATTCCGACACCCGGCTCGACATCGCGGGCGCATGGGCCGTGATGCAGGTGTCGCTCTTCGACCGGATGGTCGGTCACGCGAGTCTCGGCCTCATTGCCGCCCGGCGGCAGCTGCCGTACGAAGTCCTGGTCCCGGTCTTCGACCGGATGGTCGAGGAGGGCTTCCTCACCCGCTCCGGCCTGCTCTTCTCGCACACGCCCGCGGGTGAGCGCGAGGCCGACGTGATCGGCAAGGCGTGGGCCAAGTGGCTGGGCGAGCAGGTGGAGAAGGACAGCGGCCGGCCCGCGGACCAGGACCTCGTCAAGGCCGTCGACGCGATCGCGAAGCGGCTGCTCGTGGAGGACCTGGAGCACGGCCTCGCCCCCGAGGCGCGGGGGCCCGTCCCGCTGAGCAAGGCCTAGGCCGGCGGCCGGGCCCGGACCGACGGCCGGGGCCCGCGCTCAGCGCAGCAGCAGCTGGAGGCCGCCGAGGACCGTGGCCCCGATCACCAGCTGCTCGAAGAGACGCTGGTTGATCCGGTGCACGACCGCCCTGCCGATGAGGGCGCCCGGGACGACGAAGAGCACGAGCGCCGCGTCGAGCAGCAGCGAGTGCGCGTCGATCAGACCGAGGCCCACGCTGAACGGCACCTTCGAGGTGTTGACGATGAGGAAGAACCACGCCGACGTGCCCAGGAAGCTCAGCTTCCGGAAGCCTGCGGAGAGGAGATACATCGACATCACCGGGCCGCCCGCGTTGGCGACCATCGTGGTGAAGCCGCCGAGCACGCCGTAGGAGGGGGCCTTGAGCCGGGCTCCGCGCGAGGACGCCGGCTCCTCCGCTTCGTCCGCGGGCGCCCGGCGGCGCCACAGCGTGATCGCCGCCATCAGGAGCAGGATCGCCCCGATCGACGTACGGACGACGGCGTCGTCGGCCCACATCAGGAAGACCGTGCCCACCACCACGCCGCCCGCGACGGCGGGGAACAGCCGCCACAGGGTGGGCCAGTGGGCATGGCGGCGGTAGGTGAGGACGGCCAGTACGTCGCCCGCGATGAGGACGGGCAGCAGGACACCCGTCGACTCGCGGGCCGGAAGGACCGCGGCGAAGACGGCGAGGCTGACCGTGTTGGCCCCGCTGACGGCGGTCTTGGAGAAGCCGACCAGCACCGCGGCCGCGGCGAGCGCGGCGTATTCCCAGAGGGATACGTCCATCAGAGATATGTCCATGCCAGCAACAGATGCTAGGCCCAACTATCTCCGCGCCGTCAGCGGCGGCCACATCCTGGACGCCCGGACCGCCGGGGGCCTACGCCCCGCTGTAGGTGACCCGCAGCTCCCGCTTGAGGACCTTCATGCTCGGTCCGAGCGGCAGCTCGCCGGTGAACTCCACGCGGCGCGGGTACTTGTGGCGGCCCAGGTGCTCCTTGGACCAATCGGTGATCCGCGCGGCGTCCGGCGCGGAGCCGGGCGCCGCGACGACGACGGCGCAGATCTCCTCGCCGTGCACCTCGTCGGGCAGACCGATCACGGCGACGTGCGCGACGTCGGGGTGGCGCATGAGCACCTCCTCGACCTCGCGCGGGTAGACGTTGAACCCGCCGCGGATGATGACGTCCTTCTTGCGGTCGACGATCGCCAGGAACCCGTCGGCGTCCTTGGTGCCGAGGTCCCCGGTGCGGAACCAGCCGTCGACGACGGCCTCGGCGGTCGCCTCCGGGCGTCCCAGGTAGCCGGAGAAGACGTTGTGCCCGCGGACCACGACCTCCCCCAGCTCCCCGGTGGGCAGCAGCTCGATCCGCCCCTCGACGTCGGCGCGGGCGATCTCCACGTCCACGCCCCACAGCGGGTGGCCGATGCTGCCCGCCCTGGTGCCGAAGACGGGCTGGTTCACGGAGGCGGTGGGCGAGGTCTCGGAGAGCCCGTACCCCTCGTAGACCGGTACGCCGAAGGCCGCCTCGAAGCGCTCCAGTACGGCTACGGGCAGCGAGGCACCGCCGGAGATCGCGAGCCGCAGCGCGGGCAGCTCGGCGGCCGTCGCCGCGGCCGCCACCAGGTTCACGTACATCGTCGGCACCCCGTGGAAGGTGTTGACGCCCTCCGCCGCCATCAGCGCGATGGCCCGCGCGGCGTCGAAGCGCGGCAGGAGGACGAGCGTGGCGCCGGCGCGCCAGGTGGCGTTCATGGAGACGGTCTGGCCGAACGCGTGGAAGAGCGGGAGCGCGCCGAGCGCGACGTCGTCGCCGCGCACGTCGTGGGCGTCGAAGGCGCAGACCGTTGCGTTCATCACCAGGTTGAGGTGGCTGAGCACGGCGCCCTTGGGCACGCCCGTGGTGCCGCTGGTGTAGAAGACGACGGCGGGGTCGTCGGCCTCGCGGGTGACGTAGCTGGTGAGCGGCTGGGCCGCGTGCGCCAGGGTGTCGAGCTCGCCGTCCGCGCCGAGGGTCAGCATCCGTACGCCGGTCGCCGCGGCGGCGGCCTTGCCCGTCTCGGCCTGCGCGGGGTGACACAGCAGCAGGGTGGCGCCGCTGTCCCGCAGGACGTGCTCGACCTCCTCGGCGGAGAGCAGGAGGTGTACGGGGACGACGACGCCGCCCGCGGCGAGGATCGCGTAGTAGGCGCGCGGGAACTCGGCGGTGTTGGGCGCCATCAGGGCCACCCGGTCCCCCGGCCCGACCCCGAGCTCCCCGAGCGCCGCCGCCCGCGTGCGGGCCTGCTCCCACAACTCGCCGAAGGAGAGCCGCAGTTCACCCTCGACGAGGGCGGTGCGGTCCGGGTGACGGCGGGCGGGCTCGGCGAGGATCGCGGCGAGGGACAGCGTGGCCATGGGTGATGCTCCGATTCCTTGCGTTCCGTGCGGCCTGGGTGGGCTGTGCGGCCTGGGGCCGTGCGGCCTGGGTGGGCTGTGCCGCCTGGGGCCGTGCGGCCTGGGGGCTGTGGGATTCAGCCGCGTTCGACGAGCAGCGCGCTGCCCTGGCCGACGCCCACGCACATGGTGGCGAGGCCGCGGGCCGCGCCGGTGCGGCGCATGCGGTGCAGCAGCGTGGTGAGGATGCGGGCGCCGGAGCAGCCGAGGGGGTGACCGATGGCGATGGCGCCGCCGGTCGGGTTCACCAGCTCCGGGTCGATGCCCAGGGCGTCGACGCAGGCCAGGGCCTGGGCCGCGAACGCCTCGTTGAACTCGGCCTCCTCGAGGTCGCCGATGGACCAGCCGACGCGGGTGAGCGCCTTCTGGGTGGCGGGGACGGGCCCGATGCCCATGACGTCCGGATGCACGCCGGCGGAGGCGCCCGCGACGTACCGCCCGAGGGATTCGAGCCCGAACTCGTTCAGGGCTTCCTCGCTGACCAGGAGGAGCCCGGCCGCGCCGTCGTTCATCGGCGACGCGTTGCCCGCGGTGACGGTGCCGCCCTTGCGGAAGACGGGGCGCAGGCCGCTGAGCTTCTCGTACGAGGTGTCCTCACGGACGCATTCGTCGCGCTCGAAGAGGGTGCCGTCGGGGAGGGTGACGGGGAGGATCTCGGCGTCGAAGTGGCCGTTCTTGCGGGCCTCGGCGGCGCGGTGGTGGCTGCGGAGGGCGAAGGTGTCCTGGCGCTCGCGGGAGACGCCGTGGCGCTGCGCCACTTCCTCCGCGGTCTCACCCATGGCGAGGACGCCGTGCAGGTCCTTCATCGCGGGATTCACCAGGCGCCACCCGAGGCGGGTGTCGACGGTCTCCATCTTGTGCGGCAGCGCTTCGTCGGGGCGGGGCAGGACGAAGGGGGCGCGGCTCATCGACTCGGAGCCGCCCGCGAGGACGACGTCGGCCTCGCCGGACGCGATGGTGCGGGCGGCTGCGGTGACGGCTTCCATGCCGGAGGCGCAGAGGCGGTTCACGGTGGCGCCGGGCACGGATTCCGGGAGCCCTGCGAGGAGGGCGGCCATGCGGGCCACGTTGCGGTTGTCCTCGCCCGCCTGGTTGGCGGCGCCCCAGTAGACGTCGTCGATCCGGGCGGGGTCCAGCTCGGGGGTCCCCGCGAGGAGACCGCGTACGACGGTGGCGGCGAGGTCGTCCGGGCGGACGGAGGAGAGGGTGCCGCGGAGTTTGCCGATGGGGGTGCGGCGGGCTGCGGCGAAGTGGACTGGGCGCACGATACGGCTCCGGATCGTTTGCGGTCGTCGTCTGCGGGGTTGCGGCGCAACGGCGTGACGTAAATTAGCACTGCTAGTTTTGGAGTGTACGGGCAGCGAGCGCCGGGCGGAAGAGCGATCTTTCCCATATACCGCGCCTGGGCCCTGGACCTACCGGGGGCTCCTCCCCAGACCCCGGCCCTCAAACGCCGGACGGGCTGGAATGTTCGGGGGGCCGATCGGGGGTGGGCACCCACCGGCGACAGACCGGGGGGCTCCGCCCCCAGACCCCCGCTCCTCAAACGCCGGAGGGGCTGAACATTCCGGCCGGTGCTGGAAAGTCCTAGCCCGTCCGGCGATTGAGGACGAACTCGGCGGAGCCGGTGATGACGGCAACCAAGGCTCCCGCGCCGAGCGGGTTTGCGGGAAGGGGTGGGGTTGGGGACGGGATGGGGCTGGGGACGGGAAAGGCCCTACCCGACCGCCACCCGCACCGGACCGCCCCCCGCATCCACCCTCCCCACCCATCCCCCCGAGAGAGACAACCCCCGGTGGGCCGGCACCCTCCGCAGCACCCGTTCCCGGTGCAGGCACCGCCCGTCCTGCGTCACCACCAGGACAGGACAGACCACGGCCTCCGCCGTCCGCAGGAGGAAGCGACCGCCCTGAGCGCCGGGCGCGAGCCGGTTCGGCGCCACCCACCGCAGAGGGGCGTCCACCACCACCGGCACGCCGGACGGCCACCCCGCACCCTCCAGATGCCCCCGCACCGCTCGAGCGACCCGCGCACCCTCCCCCGCGGCCACCCCCGCCGGCTCCACCGCATGTACCCCGCTGCCCACCGCGAAGACTCCCTCCGAAGCCGTGCGGAAGGAACCGTCCACCGCCGGGCCCCGCGTCCCGGGGTCGAGCAGCACGCCCCCGCGCCGCGCCAGCTCGTGGTCGGGGACGAAGTCTCCGGTGAACACCACCGTGTCGCAGGCCAGCACGCTCTCCCGCCCGTCGGACCGCCGCAGCCGCACCCCCGACAGCCGCCCACGCCCCAGGAGTTCGGCCACCAGCGCCCCGGTCAGCAGCGGCACTTGGTCCACCCCGAGCCGAGTCACCGCGGCCCGCGCCCACCCCACCTGCGCCCGCGCCTCCTCCGTGACGAGCGCGGCGACCTCCACCCCCGCGCGCCGCAGCGCGGACAGCGCCGCGTAGCTCACCGGCTCCGCCCCCACGACCACCGCCCGGGTCCCGATCTCCTGCCCGTAGACGTGCACCGCCTGCTGGAGCTCCCCCGTGGTGAACACCCCCGCCGGGCGTGTCCCTGGCACGAGCCGTGCCGTCCGCGGCCGTTCCCGCGCGCCGGTGGCCAGGACCACGGCCCGCGCGGTGATCCGCTCCAGGCCGTGCGGTCCCGTCGTGTCCACACAGAGCGCCCCGGCCCATCCGGTGGCGCTCACCCCGGTCCGTACCGCCGCCCCCGCGCCGAGCGCGGCCTCGACGAGGCCCTCCGCGTACTGCGGCCCCCTCACTCCCCAGCGCCCGAACCCTCCGTGGTCGCAGTGGCGCGGCACCCCGCCGGCCCGCGTCTCCCGTTCGAGGACCTCCACCGCGCCCGCGCCCAAGGCCCTGAGGCGCTCGGCCGCGGCGAGCCCCGCGGGGCCCGCGCCGACGACGAGTACGTCCACGCTCCGCCGCCGCCTCATCGCGCCGCCCCCGACTCGCCCCAGCCGTCGAAGAGTTCGCGTACCGCGGGCCCGCAGTAGAACCCCTGGCAGCGTCCGCCGCGCGCCCGGGTCCGGCGCCGCAGGCCCTCCAGCGAGCCGGGCGGGACCGTGCTGATGAGGGCGTCCCTGATCTCGCCGCGGGTCACGCGTTCGCAGTGGCAGACGATGCTGCCGTACGCGGGGTCGGTCGCGATGAGGTCGGCACGCTGGTAGGGGCGGGCAAACGCCTCTCCGAGGTTCGGCATGCGGACGGGCTCCAGGTTTCCGGCCGCCGTCAGGTCGAGGTCGGGGCCCGCCGCGTCGGCGAGCAGGCCGACGACGTACTCCGCGATCGCCATCGACGCGGTGAGACCCGTGGACCGGATGCCCCCGACGGTGATGTACCGCTCCTCCGGTGAACTGTGGATCTGGTAGTCGTCGTGCTCGGTGGCCGCCCGCAGCCCCGCGTAGACAGCGGTGACCTCCTCGTCGAGCAGGGAGGGCAGGATGCGCCGGCCCTTGGCACGCAGCCCGGCGAGGCCTTCCTCCGTCGTACCCGTCGCCGTCTTGTCGTCCAACTCCTCGGCGGTGGGGCCGAGAAGGACGTTTCCGTACACGGTCGGCGCCACCAGGACCCCCTTCCCCAGTGCCGTCGGCACCGGCAGGAGGATGTGGCGGACCAGGTCGCGGGCGAGCTTGTCGAAGACGATGAGCTGGCCGCGGCGCGGGGTCACCGTGAACGCGCCCCGCCCGAGCAGTCCGCGGTCGAGCGCGTCGGCGTGCAGCCCCGCGGCGTTGATGAGGTAGCGGGTGCGTACGACGCCGCGGGGCGTGGTCAGCTCACGGCAGCCGCCGCCCGGCCCCGTGGGCGACGGACCGATCGTCTCCACCTCGCAGTTGAGGTGCAGGTCCACTCCCCCGCGCACGGCTTGGGTGGCGTACGCGAGTGTCGTCGTCCAGGGGCAGATGATGGACTCGCCGGGGACGTCGAGCGCGCCCAACGCGCCTTCACCGAGGTGGGGTTCGCGGGTCCGCACCTCGTCGGCGTCGATGATCCGGGCCTCGTCGTAGTCGTTGGCCTTCGCCTTCTTCAACAGGCCCGGCAAGGCCGCAAGTTGCTCTTCGTCCCAGGCCACGAGCAGCGCGCCGACCGGTTCGACCGGGATGCCGCTCGCGGCGGCGTACGCGGCGAGCAGGCGCTGCCCCTCGCGCACCAGGCGGGACTCCAGGGAGCCCGGCACGGCGTCGAAACCGGTGTGCAGGATCGCGGTGTTGGCCTTCGACGTGCCGTCGCCCACGTCGCCGGAGGCTTCGACCAGGGCGACCCGCAGGTGCTGGAATCCGGCCAGTTCACGGGCGATGGCGGAGCCGACCACCCCGGCGCCGACGACGGTCACGTCGTAGGGCTCGGAGGGCAGCCGCCCCTTGGTGGTGACGGTCATGACGACGGCACGGGCGCACGGTCGAGGAGGGTATCGACCGCCGCGCGGAAGCCGCCGATGCGCTCGGCGGCCCGGGTGGCGTCGATCTTCGGCTCGTACACGGTGGCGGGCCGCCACCGGGAGACCGCGTCCCGCACCGTGAGCTTGGGGTCGAGGCCCATGCGGGCGACCGCGCCCACGCCGAGGGCGGTGACATCGGGCAACGCCGACACCTCGACGGGGATTTGGAGCAGGTCGGCCTGGGTCTGCATCAGCAGGGCCGAGCGGGTCAGACCGCCGTCGACGCGCAGGCTCGTCAGGGGCTCGCCCAGGTCGGCGGCGACCGCGTCGGCGAGGGAGGCGACCTGGGCCGCGATGCCCTCGCACAGGGCGCGGACCAGATGGCCGGGGGACGTGTCGAGGCCGAGGCCGGTGATCGAGCCGCGCAGGTCGCCGCGCCACCAGGGCGCCGCGAGCCCGGCAAGCGCGGGCACGAAGGTGACGCCGCCCGCGTCGGGCACCGACGAGCCCACGAGGTCGAGGTCCGCGGCCCCTTCGATCACCCCGAGGTCGGTGAGCCAGCGGACGGCGGAGGCGGCGGTGTAGACCTGCCCGTCGAGGCAGTAGCTGCTCTCCCCGCCGAGCCGCCAGGCGACACAGGTGACCAGGCCGGAGTCGCCCCTGCACGGGCGTGAGCCGGTCTGGGCGAGCAGGAACGCGCCGGTGCCGTAGGTGCACTTGGCGGTGCCCGGCTCGGTCACGTCCTGGGCGAGCAGCGCGGCCTGCTGGTCGACGAGGAGGCCGGTCAAGGGGAGTTCGGGGCCGAACGCCTTCGTGGTGCCGACCGGGCCCGCCGCGTCGACCACGCGCGGCAGCCGCTCGTCGGCCAGGCCGAAGACGTCAAGGGCGCGCGGTGACCAGGTGACGTCGTCCAGGTCGAGGAGCTGGGTGCGTCCGGCGGTCGCCGCGTCGGTGACGAACTCGCCCGTGAGCCGGTGGACCAGCCAGGCGTCGCTGGTGGTGACGACGCCTTCCCGGGTGAGGTTGCGGCGTATCCACGCCATCTTGGGCGCGGCGAAGTAGGGGTCGAGGGGCAGTCCCGTCAGGTGCCGCACCTCATCCGCGTACGGCGCGAGTTCGGCGCACAGCGGCTCCGCCCGCCGGTCGTGCCACACGATCGCCTCGGTCAGCGGGCGGCCGGACGCCGGGTCCCAGGCCAGCACGGTCTCGCCCTGGTTGGCCAGGCCGACCGCGGCGACCGGCTCTCCCGCGTCGGCCAGGGCGCGGCGTCCCGCGTCGACGACCGAGGCGAGCAGCGCCGCCGGATCTACCTCCACCCGGCCTCCGGGGAGGTGGCGCGGGCGTACGGGCGCGGTGCCGGAACCGATCACCCCGCGTTCCGGACAGAGAACGAGAGCCTTCGTGCCGGACGTGCCCTGGTCGATGGCGAGGACAGCCTCGCCGCGCGGTCCTCTGCCATTCGTGATCACCGCGGAAGCCTGCTACAGCGGCACGGAAGGCGTCAAGGGCCCCCTTCGCGCGCCGATCCCGACCCACTTGTCTCCCAAATTGCCAACCGGCGCGCCGAGTTGACCATAAGTCGATCCCAAAAGATCCACGAATCGCCCTGAGAACGGAAGTTGCGGATCTACACTGACCGCCGAAACAACATCAATGATTCACAGGCCAGTTCACGCCATCACCTGCCCTCCGCCCTCCCCCACAGAAGGATTCATGCCCACTCCGTCAGGCCGCCCCGTGTACCACCCGGCGGGCCACGACGAACAGTTGCGCGCCGTGCTCCAGGACCTCAAAACGGGTCGCTGGGTGTCGACGCGCAACCTGCTCGACTCGACTCCCGACTGGGGACTGTGGACGCAACGTACGCAGATCCTGGCGGCCGCCGTCGCCGGCTCCGACGTGGTCAGGGCCTGGCAGGCCGAGGAGCCGCACAGCGCCGCCGCTTCCGTCCTGCATACCCGGGTCCTGGTCGAGCGGACCCTGCGCGCCCATCGCGCCGGGCACCGCCACACCAACGAGCTGTGGCGCGAGGCGGCAGCCGCGTGCGGCGCCTCGATCGACGCCTCGCCCGAGGACCCCGTGCCGTGGGTCTGCCTGCTCGCCCTCGCCCAGCTCGACAAGGGGCAGCGGTGGGACGAGCACCGTGTGCCGGCCCCCGAGCCGATGCTGTTCCCCGGCCCCTGGCATCTCCTGGCCGAGGCAGACAAGCGCGACCCGGGCAACCGCGAGGCCTACCACCGGATGCTCCAGTTCGCGTACACCCGCCGCCCCGGAGGCCCGCTCACCGAAGCGGTCAACTTCGCCCACTGGGCGTCCGGTTCGGCCCACACGGGCTCGGCGCTCCACGTACTGCCCCTGTATGTGCGCGTCGAGCGGTACCGCAAGGACGGCGGCGCCGAGCACGCCCTGGATCTGCACTGGATAGGGGAGGACGCGACCCGCTCCGCCCTGCGCGCGCTGCACCTGTGGTTCGAGCACGCGCTGCCCGCCGCGACCTCGCTCCTCGACCTCAACTACGTGGCCCACGCCCTGTGGGGAGCGCATCAATTCCAGGACGCCACCCGGGTGTTCGAGGCACTCGACCCCTTCTACACCGTGGCGCCGTGGACGTACCGCACACGGTCGCCCGGTGACGCGGACGCGGCGGCCGAGGCATTCATGCAGGCACGTACGCGCTGTCTGAGCGCCGTACGCGATCCGGGCTGAGGCCCCCGACCCCGGCCTCCCCCATCGGCACCACCCCCATCGGCACCACCCGCTCCCCGATCGACCGCTCCCCGACGGAGGTACATCCGTGTCCCGCACCACCTGGTCGAGCCCAGCCTCGACCACCGCCCCGCTGCCCGACGAGGAACAGAGGCTCAGGGAGCTCGGCTACCAGCCGGTCCTGGCGCGCCGGATGGGCGGCTTCGGCAACTTCGCCATCAGCTTCTCGGTCATCTCGATCCTCTCCGGCTGCATGACCCTGTACGGCTTCGGCCTGGGCACGGGCGGCCCGGCCGTGATGCTCTGGGGCTGGGCGGGCGTCGGTCTCTTCGTGCTCTGCGTGGGCCTCGCACTCGCCGAGGTCACCAGCGCGTACCCCACGTCGGGGGCCCTCTACTACATGGCCGACCGGCTCGGCGGGCGCCGCTGGGGCTGGTACACCGGCTGGTTGAACCTGCTCGGCCTGCTCGGTGCGATAGCGGGCATCGACTACGGCGCCGCGCTGTTCACCGGGGCCTTTCTGAACCTCCAGTTCGGCTTCACGCCGACGCCGGAGAAGACCTTCCTGATCTTCCTCTGCATCCTGCTGCTGCACGCCGTCCTGAACCTCTTCAACGTACGTCTGGTCAGTCTGCTCAACTCGATCAGCGTGTGGTGGCACGTGGCCGGTGTCGCGGTCATCGTGGGCGTCCTCGCGATCGTGCCGGACCACCACCAGTCGCCGTCGTTCGTCTTCGGCGAGTTCGTCAACGACACCGGGTGGGACAACCCGCTCTACGTCACGGCGATCGGCCTGCTCCTCGCGCAGTACACGTTCTCCGGGTACGACGCGTCCGCGCACCTGTCGGAGGAGACCTCCAACGCGTCCGTCTCGGCGGCGCGCGGCATCGTGCGGGCCATCTGGGCCTCGTGGATCGCCGGTTTCATCCTGCTCGCCGGGCTGACCTTCGCGATCCAGGACTACGCGGGGGCGCAGAACACGGACACCGGGGTGCCACCCGCGCAGATCATGATCGACGCACTCGGCGAGTCCGGCGCGACGGCCCTGCTGCTCATCGTGATCGTGGCGCAGCTGTTCTGCGGCAACGCCGAGACGGCGGCGGCCAGCCGGATGGTCTTCGCGTTCAGCCGCGACAACGCGCTGCCCGGCTCGAAGATCTGGCGCAAGGTCAGCTCCCGCACGCAGGTGCCGGTGCCGGCCGTGTGGCTGTCGGTCGGTCTGGCAGCGGCCATCGCGCTGCCTTCCCTGTACTCGGCGACCGCGTACACGGCCGTGACCGCCATCAACGTCATCGGCATCACCCCCGCGTACGCCATCCCGATCTTCCTGCGGCTGCGGGCGGGCGACCGCTTCCAGCCAGGACCGTGGAACCTGGGCCGCTGGAGCAAGCCCATCGGCTGGATCGCCGTGCTCTGGGTGGCGTTCGTGACGGTCCTGTTCTGCCTGCCGCAGGTCTCGCCGGTGACGGTCGACACGATGAACTACGCGTCGATCGCGCTCGCCGTGGTGCTGATCCTCGCCACGGTGTGGTGGTTCGTGGCGCGGCGCTCCTACAGCACGCCGTCGGCGTACGGATCGGAGCGTGAGCAGGCGGAGATCGCGGAGGACATCATCTAGCCGTCCCTCCGTCGATCCCTCAACGACCGCACCCCCTGGGATCTCCTCAGGGGGTGCGGTCGTTGAGGATCCGCTGGAAGAGCCGGTGGTCGCGCCAGGCGCCGTTGATGTGCAGATAGCCCGGCGCGACACCGAACTCCTCGAATCCGCACTTGGTGAGGACGCGCTGCGAGGGGACGTTGTCGAGGAGGGTGCCCGCCTCGACGCGGTGCAGGCCCAGCTCGCTGTCGGCGGACGCGCAGGCCCGCGTCACGGCGGCGGTGGCGAGGCCGCGGCCGATGTGGTCCACGGCGATCCAGTAGCCGAGGGTTCCGCTGCGGAAGGGGCCGAGGGAGATGTTCGACAAGGTGACCGAGCCGGCCATCTCCCCCTCGCATTCGAGCACCCAGGGAGCCGCCCGCCCCGCCCTGCACTCCTCCAGCTGGCCACGGAGCCGGGCCGCCTGAGCGCGCGAGGTGAAGTAGTCCTCGGGCCGCACGGGCTCCCAGGGCTCCAGGTGGGCGCGGCTGCGCAGGCGGGCGCGGGCGAGACCGTCCGCGTCCTCCATGGCGGCGGGGCGCATGACGACGTCCGGCGCGATCCGGACGGATTCGGTGATCATGCGCCAAGGGTAGGCACTGCGGCAGGCGCGAGCGCTGCCCACTCACCTTCCATCCACCCCCTCCCGCCCGCCTACCTTCCGCCCGCCACCCGCAGGATCGTGCCGCTCGTGTACGACGCGTCGGCCGAGAGCAGCCAGGAGACGGCCGCCGCGATCTCGTCGGGACGGCCCGAGCGCCCCAGGGGGATGCCCGACGCGAGCTTCGCCGGGCGCTCGGGGTCCGCGTGGAACTCGGTCCAGATCACGCCGGGGGCGACGGCGTTGACCCGGATGCCGTCCGCCGCCACCTCCTTCGACAGGCCGATCGTCATCGTGTCGACGGCTCCCTTGGCGGCTGCGTAGTGGACGTACTCGCCCGGGGCGCCGAGGGTCGCCGCCGCGGAGGAGATGTTCACGATGCCGCCGCCGGCGCCGGTCCGCGTCATGTCGCGGATCGCGCGGCGGGCGCAGAGGAGATAACCGAGTACGTTCACGTCGAGCGCGCGGCGCATGGCGGCGACGTCGGCGTCCGCGAGGGGGCCCACCGGGGCGCCGATCCCGGCGTTGTTCACCAGCCCCGTGACCGGGCCGAGGTCCGCGGCGGCGGTCTCGAAGAGGCGGTCGACGTCCGCCTCGTCGGCGGTGTCCATGCGGACGGTGACGCAGCGGACGCCCGCGTCCGCGCCGGTCGCGCGGACTTCCGCCGCCACCTTTTCGGCGGCGTCGGCGTCGGAGTGGTAGCCGAGGGCGATGTGATGGCCCTCCGCGGCGAGACGGGTGGCGATGGCTGCGCCGATGCCGCGGCTGCCGCCGGTCACTACCGTGACGGGGTGGTGCTGCACGTGATCCTCCGGAGGTGCGGGGTGGGCGGGATTGCCGTTTGATCGATCATTCCCCCACCCCGCCCCTTCCCGAACCGCCGGAGCGAGCCTCAGCCCCGACGGTCCCGCACGAACTCCCGCAGCGTCCCCGGCTCCCTCCCCCCGAACCGTTCGATCGCCTCCGTCACCTGGTACAGCTCGTGGTGGGAGCCGATCAGACGGAACAGTTCCCAGAGCTTGTCCAGGTGGGCCACCACATGCGCGTCGCCGTACAGGCCCCTGGCCCGCTCGCGCCACTCCACGGGGGACGCGTCCACGTACTTCAGGCCGCCGCCGAACGTCTCCACCACCTCACCGACCGACAGCACCTGCCCGGTCAGCAGCACCACGGGGTCCGGGCACTCCGGCAGCGGGTCGGTGAGGAGCCCGGCTCCGACCCGGGCCACGTCCGCCCCCGCTATCAGCGGAAGCACGGTGCTCGGGGAGCCCAGCGGCATCACCAGCTCACGTTCGCCGCCCGCCCGCACCAGGAAGTCGATGTTCTCGAAGAACACCCCGGCCCGCAGATGCACCGCCCCGACCCCCGCCCGGTCGAAGACCTCCTCGGCGACCCAGTGCTGCCGCATCCGGGGCGTTCCCGCGTCCGGCGCCGCCGCCAGCTGGGACACCTCGACGACGCGTTCGAGACCCTCGCGCCTGGCCGCCGCGGCGAAGGCGCCGGTCGCCTCCAGCAGGCCGTCGGTCACCGGGTAGGTGAAGAAGGCGCGGCGTACGCCCCGTACCGCCGCGAGCACGTCCGTGATCTCGCGCAGGTCGCCGACGACCACCTCCGCGCCCATCCTCCGCAGCCCGGCGGCGCGCTCGTCGTCGGTGCGCACGAAGGCTCGTACCGCCTGACCCCGGTCGAGCAGCAGCCGGACCACATGGCGGCCGGTGGAACCCTGCTGTCCGCCCGCCGCTCCGGTGACGAGGACCGGTGCGTCCTTCGGCGTCCCGCTCACTTTTCGCCACCTCCTCCGCCCTGTCCGCCCTCTCCACGCCGCAGCGTGAGCGTGAACGCGCCCCGGCGCACCAGTTCCCGCAGGAACGGCTCCGCCGAGAACGCCTCTCCGGGGGCGAGGACCCCTGTCTTCGTCGGGCCTCTGCCCTCGGCGATCCGCACCGCCGCTTCCACCGAGGCCAGTGCTCCGGCCCGCCACAGGTCGTGGCCCGTCAGCTGCCCGGCCGCGCTGCCCCCGTCCCACATCGCCTGGACGGCGACGGTGAAGTCGGTGCCCGCCCGCTCCGCGGCGCCGATGTGTTCGCTCTCGAAGGCGTCCTTGGCCTCGAAGGTGCTGGTGCTGAGCATCAGGTCGATGTTGCGGACGGGGACGTGGCGCGGCACCGTCACGACCTCGCTCGACGGGAACGGCGCGATCATCGAGCGCGGGCCGAGCGGCGGCGGGAAGGGGAAGACCGCGTTGCGCGGTTCGACGTAGCCCGCGTGCAGGGCGCCGTCGCTGAAGGTGAGGCGTTCGGTCTCGGCGAAGAGGTGGGTCGCGGTGTTCTTGGCGCCGGTGGTCAGGCGCCAGCCGTTCACCGCGTACGCGACGACGATCCGGTCGATGCCCGCGATGCCGTCCGACACCGCACCCGCCAGGAGGTCGCCGAGGCCTCCGTAGAAGCTGAGGCTGGGGATCATGACGGCGCCGGTGCGCTGCGCCGTGGCCTGCGCGGTGTCGAAGACCCGTTTCACGTGGTGGGGTTCGAGGGCGTGGTCGACGTAGTGGCAGCCGGCCTCCGCGGCGGCGGTGGCGACGGGTGCGCCGGTGACGGCGAAGGGGCCCGCGCACTGGATCAGGATGTCGGCGTCCGTCATCACCTCGCGCAGTGCCGCGGTGTCGTCCACGGCCGCGGCGCTTGTCCGTACCCGGTCTCCCGCGTCGAGTTCGTCGGCCAGCGTGCGCAACGCCTCGGCGTTGCGGCCTACCAAGAGCAACTCCCCACCTCTGGCGAGGAGTTCGGAAGCCACCAGGCGTCCGGTGTGTCCATAGGCTCCGTAGATGGCGAAGAGCGAATTCGTCATGCTCGACTCGCTTCCATACCGAAGGTATGCAACTGGTGCGGAACCTACGTACCCTGAGTACGTCCGTCAAGAGGAGCCGACCATGTTCCCGCCCCCGCGCCCAACTGCCCGTCGTACACAGGCGGAACGCTCCGACGCGACCACCGCGCAGCTGATCACCGCGGCGCAGCGGCTCTTCGGCAGGGACGGGTACGCGACGACCTCGATCGTCGCCGTGGCGGCCGACGCCGGGGTCACCAAGGGTGCGGCCTATCACCACTTCGAGGGCAAGGCGGCGCTCTTCCGCGCGGTGTTCGTCCGCGAACAGGAGGAGATCGCGGCGGAGTTGGAGCGGGCGGCGGCGCGGGAGCCCGACGCCTGGTCCGCGCTGCGGCGCGGCTGCCGCCGCTTCCTGGAGCACTGCCTCGACCCCGGGTTCCGGCGGATCGTGCTGCTCGACGCGCCCGCGGTCCTCGGCTGGGAGACCGTCCGCGAGATCCAATACGCCCATACGCTGCGGGTGTTGACCGGCGGCATGCGTGCGGCGGCGGCCGCGGGCCACATCGGCGACGGGGATCTGGACGTGCGCTGCCAGCTGATGTTCGGCGCGCTGTGCGAGGCGGGCATGCTCCTGGCCCGCTCGCCCGATCCGGCCTCCGCCCTCACCTCGGTGACGGCGGAGGCCGAACGTCTGCTGTCGGCGCTGGCCGCGCCCTAGCCCGCCACCGTCTCCCCGACTTCCTCGGCAGCCTCGTCGGGGGCCAGGCTGTCCATGAACGAGGAGACGGAGAACACCGCGCGCCCCGGCCCGGCGGGACCGTAACCGGGCGGCGACGTCAGGCCGTTGGCCTCCATCGTCGCGCGGTACGCCTCAAGCAGGCGGACGTGGTACTCCAGCGGGGCGCCCAGCGGGTTGGCCTTGCCCAGCGGCGTCGTGGGCTCGGGGCACCAGGTGGTGAAGCGGGGCGTGATGCCGCGCGACATGAAGTACTGCAGGCCCTCGACGGTGGAGTCGATGGCCTCGCCGACCGTCTTGAACCCGAACGGCTCGGCCATCTCCACGCCCGCCACGAAGTTCGGGATGACGTTGCGCGGCCCGAAGACGTCGGCGGAGTCAAGGATGCGGCGGTGCCACTCGTCACGGCCGACGTAGCGCTCCTTGCCGGGGCAGTACCGCTCGAACAGGTAGGGGTCCCACACCTCGTAGTTGGGGTGGTAGATCCGCACTCCGTAGTCGTGGAAGCGCTGGACGTCCGCCTTGGGCAGCGCCTGCGCGACGACCTTGCCGATCCAGCGGCCCGGGAAGCGCTCCTCGATGGCCTTCGCGTACTGCCCGTAGAAGTCGGCCTCGTCCTTGCCCTGGAGCCGCGAGGTGATGGCGCCGCCGGTGAGCGTGTACGCGGTGGAGGACTTCGCGGTGTCGTACTTGTCGATGATGGCGAGGGCCTCGAGGACCTCGTCCATCGGCTTCACGCCCGTGTAGGGGCGACCCGCCGCCTTCTGCTGGCGCCAGTTGTGGTTGATGTCGCAGTACCCGCACTCCTCCTTGGCGCCGAAGTACTGGCAGACCCGGAAGACCGTCAGGTAGATCAGGTAGCCCCACTGGATGGTGGGCGCCACCTCCATGACGGACTTGCCGTTCTCCAGCGTGTGCCGGTAGTAGTCCGGCATCGGCGGCAGGCCGACGTCGGAGATGCGGACGCCGTCCAGGTAGAGGCCGAGTACGCCGTTGTCGTCGGCGGCCACGCGGTACGGCGACGAGGGGTTCACGCGGACCGAGACGACCGTGCGGCGCAGGTCGTAGGGGCCGCCGGTGAGGACGATCTCCTCGGGCGGGCGGCGCAGGGCGGCGGCGCCGAGCTCGGGGAGCGTGCTGTGGTCGAAGGAGAAGATGAAGTACGACTTCGGCTTGACCTCGCCGCCCTCGTTGTCGCTGAGCGCGGACTCGTCGAACGCCATGCCTCCCCTGAGCAGGTCCTCCTTGATCACCGCCTCCCGCGGCACCTGCGGGAACCGCTCCATGAGTCCCTCGACGAGCTGGGTACGGCTCTCGCTGCGGCTTGCCATCTGCCGGGCACCTCGGATCCTGTCGGTGAATTGTGCTTTCCCGTGACCCCCACGCTAATACGCGGCTTTCGCGGCGCGGATCCGCCTCCGGTCTCAGGCGCCATCCGCCGGATGGCGGTGCCCGCTCGGCCGGGCCTTCCCGGGTGGGAACCCGGCGGTGGCGGTCTCGCGTTGTCCCTGCATGAACGAGCTGGTTGCCGGGGGGAACGTGCCGCTGCCGGACGGGGCCGTCACCCTCCGGGTGCCCGGCCCCTTCGACCTGTCCGTGATCGTGACGGGCGACAGCGGGAAGGTCGCGGGCGACGGCGACTTCGTCTTCTACAACCAGCCCGCCACGTCCGGCGCCCGGCTCCAGGGCGACACGGTCACGGTCGACGGGCGGCGCCTGCGTGCCGGTGCGAGCCGGGTGACCGTCGCCGTCAGCCCCGCCGAGCCGGGCACGCCCCTGGGCCGGCTGCCCGCCATCGCGCTCCAGGTGCACGGGCCCGGCGGCCGCCTCGTGGCGCGATTCACACCGCCGCGCCCCGACCGCGAGACGGTCCTGCTGCTCGCGGAGATCTACCGCCGGGGTCCGGGGTGGAAGCTGCGGGCGCTGGGTCAGGGGTACGCGGACGGGCTCGCGGGGGTGGCGCGGGACTTCGGGGTGGACGTGGCGGAGGACGAAGCAGCGCAGCCGCCGGGTGCCGGACCGCTGCCGAGCGCGCCCGGCGGTGCGTCCCCTTCCTCCGCTCCCTCCGCTCCCTCCCCTCCCTCCTCCCTCGACGGCTTCCTTCCGCTGGTCAACGCCGCGCGGGCTTCGGTGGGCGCGCCTCCCGTCGCCTTCGACGCACGGCTGGCCGCCGCCGCGGGCGCGCATGCCGCCGGGATGGCGGCGCGGTCCGCGCTCGGTTCGCAGGACGCGGACGGCACGTCCCTCTACCAGCGCGTCGTCGCGGGCGGGTACGCGTACCTGGCCATCGGGGAGCATCTGGTCTCGGGGCCGCGCACGCCCGCCGACTTCGTGGAGTACTGCCTCTCCGGGGAGCAGTCACGGCGAACGGTGCACAGCCGCGCGTACACGCAGGTCGGGGTGGGCCACACCACCGACGCACGCTCCGGCGACGTCTACTGGACGGCGCTGTGGGCCACTCCGTTCACCCCGCGGGGCCTCGCCGAGTGGGCAGCCGCCGTGCTCCGCCTCACCAACGCCGAACGGACGGCGCAGGGCCTGCGCCCCCTCTCCCCCGACCCGCACCTGACCGTGGCGGCGCAGGGCCACAGCGCGGACATGGTCGCCCGCGCCTTCTACTCCCACACATCGCCCGACGGCGGCGAGCCCTGGCACCGCGCGTCCGCCGCGGGCAGCACGCACCGCGCGATCGGCGAGAACATCGCCTGCGGGCAGCGCACCCCCGCCGAGGTGGTGGACGGCTGGATGAACAGCCCCGGCCACCGGGCCAACATCCTCAAGCCCTCCTTCACCCACCTGGGAGTCGGCTTCGCGGGCGGCGGCTCGGCGGGCACGTACTGGACACAGCTGTTCGGCGGCTGAAGCTTGAGACGGCGGGCGGCCCCACCGCCCTCAGCCCACCGCCCTCAGCCCATCACCCTCAGCCCACCGCCCTCAGCCCACCGCCACCGGCACCCCGCTCCTGGCCGACGCGTAGCCCGCCGTCACGATCTTCAATGTCCGCAGTCCGCCCTCGCCGTCCGCCACGTCCATGCCGCCCTCCTCCGGTCCGTACAGGAACGCCCGCAGCATGCGCTCGTCCAGGTCGGCGCCGAAGGGGACTTCGAGGCCCTGGCGGTGGCGTTCGCTGTAGCCGTGGACCGACTGGTCGAAGGCGTCCATCTCCAGGGTCGCCCGCTCGCCGACCACGGTGAGTTCGAGGCCGCCCCAGGAGTGGTGGGAGCGGGGGTGCGACCAGCTGCAGTCGATCGTGGCCACCGAGCCGTTGTCGTAGGTGACAGTGACCAGGCCGCTGGTCTCCGCGTCGACCTCGCCCTCGTACATGCGGTTGTTCGTCTGGGCGTACACGTCGACGGGGCGGGCCTCGCCGAAGAGGTCGTCCAGGAGGTCGGCGATGTGGACCGTGTGGTCCATCAGGGCGCCGCCGCCCGCGAGTTCGGGATCGGCGAACCAGCGCCGGGACGAGGTCGGCATGGAGCCGTTGTTCGAGCCGGACACGGTCAGGACCCGGCCCGCCTCGCCCGACGTGACCGCCGCCTTGACGGCCTCGTACGCGGGGCTGAAGCGGACCGGGAAGGCGACCGCGAGCCGCACTCCGGCCGCCCGGCAGGCCGCCAGCATCGCCTCCCCGTCCGCGACCGTCGTGGCCAGCGGCTTCTCGCACAGGACGGCCACGCCGTGGGACGCGGCGAGCTCCACCAGCGGTCGGTGGCGCGCGTTCTCGGAGCAGACGATCACCGCGTCCGGGCCCCAGGCGAAGACCTCCTCGTACGTCTCGGCGTACGCGACCCCCATCTCGTCGGCGAACGCCCGCCCCCGCACCTCGCCGGGCGCGGCCGACCCGGTGTCCGGGTCGCTGCCGATCACCTCGACACCCGGCATCCGGGAGAGGAGCCGCAGATACCCGGCCGCGTGGACATGGGCGAACGACAGCACGGCGACCTTCATCGCGTGACCTCCTTGGTACCCGTCCGGACCTCGGCCGCCCGGCCGCTCGTCGTGATCTCGACCGCCCGGCCGGTACGGCTCGACTCCACCGCCGCCTCGGCGATCCGCACCGCCTCGATCCCGTCCCGCGCGCTGACCCTCGGCGCGCCGCCGCCCTCCTCCCACGAGGCCGCGAACTCCCGCAGCTCGGCCAGGTAGGGGCTCTCCGTCATCGGGCTGGAAGGGATGCCCTCGTTGGCCGCGCGCACGCCCTGCGCGGTGATCCGGTAGCCGGGCACGGACGTGGAGTCGTGCCGCAGCAGACCGTCGCTGCCCGCGATCCGGAACGTCGTACGGAACTGCTGGTCCGGAAGGCCCCAGAGACCGGTGATGTGACTGATCGCGCCGGAGGCGTGGGTGAGGACGGCGGTCGCCGAGACGACCTCGGCCTCCGTGCCGCCCGTGGTCTGCTCGACGCCTCGCGTCTGCGCGTGCACGCGGACGACGTCACCCGCGATCCAGCGGGCGATGTCGATGTCGTGCACCATCAGGTCCATGATGACGCCGCCGGACTTGGCGGGGTCACCGAACCAGGGCGCCCACTGCGGTCGCGCACCGCCCCGCGTGAACCGCAGCACCGCGAGGTAGCCCAACTCGCCCTGCTCGACGGCTCGTTGCATCGCCGCGTACGCCGGGAAGTAGCGGACGACATGGGCGGGGTGCAGCCGCACCCCCGCCGCTTCGGCGGCTGCCGCGATCTCCTCGGCGTCCGCCGCGCCGAGCGCGAGGGGCTTCTCGCAGACGACGTGCCGGCCCGCGGCGACGGCCGCCAGGGCGAGCTCCTTGTGGGTGGGGGTGGGGGTGCAGATGTCGACGGCCGCGCAGTCGGCGAGCAGTTCGCCGAGGCTCGCCACCGCGGCGACCTCGCGCCCCGCGTACTCGGCGGCGAGCTTCTCCGCCGAGCCGTCGACGGTGTACACGCTGACGCGCGCACCCAGTTCCAGCCAGCCGGGAAGATGGGCGCGGGCGATGCCGCCCGCGCCGATCAGGCCGATGTGAAGCGGTCGCATGAAGGGGGTCACCTTTCCTGGTTCCTGAGACAGGGTCAGCCACTGGAGGCTGGAGGAGGGTCAGCTCTTGGATCCGGAGAGCGCGACGCTCTGCACGAAGTGCCGCTGCAGGAAGACGTAGACGACGAGCATGGGCAGGCTCGCGATGAGCGAACCGGCCATCATCACCGGGTAGTTGGTCTCGAACTGCCCCTCCAGCGAGGTGAGGCCGGCACTGATCGGCATCTTCTGCGGGTCGGTGTTCACGATCAGCGGCCACAGGAGGTCGTTCCACGACCACATCGCGGTGATGACGGCGAGCGCGGCGAGCGCGGGCCGCACCAACGGCAGCATGATCGACCAGAAGATGCGGAAGGAACTCGCGCCGTCGATCCGCGCCGCCTCCTCCAGCTCCTTGGGGAGCGTGAGGAAGAACTGCCGCAGCATGAAGGTCCCGAACGCGCTGAACATGCCCGGCAGGAACAGCGCGGGAGCCGAGTTCAGCAGACCGAGGCTCTGGATGATGTCGTACTGCGGAAGCACGAGCAGCGAGCTCGGCACCATCAGGACGGAGAGGAAGAGCGCGAACAGGACGTTGCGGCCCCGGAATTGCATGCGCGCGAAGGCGTAGGCGGCGAGCGAGCAAAACACCAGCTGCCCGACCGTGCGCCCCACGGTGTTGAAGACGCTGTTGAAGAGCATTTCCCGGAACGGCAGCGCGGTGAAGACCTCTTCGAAGCTCGACCAGTTCCAGGTGTCGGGCAGGAAGGTCGGCGGCACCTTCGCCGTCTCGGCGAGGGACTTGGCGGCGGTGAGCAGCTGCCACAGGAAGGGGAAGACCATCACCAGGGCGCCGAGCGAGAGCACCGTGTGGGTGGCCACCGATCCGCCGTTGAAGCGGCGGCGCCTCGCGGGCCGCACGGAGGACTCGGCGGACGCGACGGACTCGGCGGACTCGGCGGACTCGGATGACTCACGCATAGTGCACCCACCTCTTCTGCAGCCTGAACTGCATCAGTGTCAGCGCCGCGATGATCAGCATGAGCAGGAAGGCGAGCGCGGCGGCGGCGCCCTGGGCGTTCTCGACGAAGGCCCATTTGTAGAAGAGGCTCACCACGGACTGGGTGTCGCCGATCGCCGGATTCTTCTCGGCCATCATGATGTAGATGAGATCGAAGGTCTGCAGTGAGTTGATCATGCAGATGATGGACGCGAAGAAGATCGTCGGGCTGAGCAGCGGCAGCGTGATGGTGAAGAAGCGGCGCAGGGGACCGGCGCCGTCCAACTCGGCCGCCTCGTAGTAGTCCTGCGGGATTCCCTTGATGCCCGCCATGAAGATGATCAAGTAGTAGCCGGTAGTCGACCAGACCATGACGGTGCCGATCGCGTACACCGCGGTCGAGGGGTCGGAGACCCAGTAGCGGCGGTCCGCGCCGAACCACTCGAAGACCTCGTTGATCAGGCCGTAGTCGCCGTTGTAGAGCCAGTTCCAGACGAGTCCGACGGCGACGGGCAGCGTCACGAACGGGATGAAGTACAGGGCGCGGTAGAGCGAGACGCCGCGCAGGCCACGCCGGTTGAGCAGCGCCGCGACGCCGATCGCCATCGGCAGGGCCAGCAGGCCGATGACGCAGTAGATCAGCGTGTTGCCGAGCGCCTGCCAGACGGTGACGTCCTTGAGGACGCGCACGTAGTTGTCCGTGCCGATCCAGGTGTGGCCGCCGAACGCCCCGAACTCGGTGAAGCTGAAGTAGAAGGTCTGGAGCAACGGCCAGAAGTAGAAGACGGCGAAGCCGATGCCCAGCGGCGCGACGAAGAGGTAAGCGGCGCGCTGGCCACGGGGCCTGGGCGGGGAGCCCGCCGCCGGTTTCCCGCGCCCCGCCGCCTTCTTCGCCGCCGCCGTGGAGGGAAAGACACTCATCATGCGCGCTCCTCCTTCAGGGCCCGGTCCATCTGCTCGCCCAGCGTGCGGGCGGCGCTCTCGATGCCGCCCTTGCCGCTGAACGCGGCGCCCAGGAGCGGGTATTGGAGGTTCTCCCAGACCGCGGTGTTCTTCGAGCTCGGGTACGGCACGGCGTACTGCTGCATCTCGACGAAGACCTTCAGGTCGAACTCGGGCATCGACTTGAACCAGGCGTCCTGCGTCCCCTCGTACGAGGAGAGCGTGACGCCCGAGGACGCCTGGATCTCGGCGGCCCTGCGACCGGCCATGAAGTGGACGAACTTCCAGGCGGCCGCCTTCTTACGGCTCTTGGCGGAGATGACGTTGGCGAGGCCGTGGATGATCGTGGCGCGCTCGCGGCCCTTGGGCAGGACGGTGACGCCGCCGTGGTCCTTGATCGCGGGGGTGGCGTGCATCTGCCCGGAGAACGCGGATATCTCGTAGACCATGGCGGCCTTCTCCGACCAGAAGCGGTTGCGGGCCTTGGACTCGACCATCGCGCTCTGCGGCGGTGACCAGCCGCGGTCGATCATGTCGGTCCAGTAGCGCAGGCCCTCGATGGAGCGCTCGTCACCGAAACCGGACTTCCCGTCCTTGAGGACGTAGCCGCCCGCTCCGTGGATGGCGGGGTAGATCTGGGCCTGGCGGTCCATCTCGGCGGCCATGCCGTGCACGCGCTCGCGCGGGTTGGTCAGTTCGGCGGCGGCGTCGCGCACGTCGTCCCACGTCCACGTCCTGTCGGGGTACTTGATGCCCGCCTTGTCGAAGAGCGCCTTGTTGTACCAGAGGCCGATGGTGTCGAAGTCCTTGGGAATGCCGTACTGCGTGCCCTGATAGGCGTAGATCTGCACGAGTGACTCGGGATGGCGGTCCACGGGGGTCGCGTCGCTCTTGATGTGGCCGCTCAGGGGTTCGAGGACGCCGCTGGAGGCGTACAGCTGGAGGTTGACCGCGTTCATCCAGAACACGTCGGGGGCGGTGCCGCCGCGCATCGCGGTCTTCAGGGTGGTCCAGTAGCTGGACCACGGCGTGAGCTCTATGCGCACGGATATGCCGGGGTTCTCCTTCTCGAAGGCGTCGATCACCTTCTGGAGCCCCGGCACATGGGCCACGTCCCACACGCCGTACGAGAGGGTGGTCCGGCCACCGCTCTCCTTGCCGTCGTCACTCCGACCGGAGCAGGCGGCGAGCAGGGGCGCCGCCATCGCTCCGTACAGCAGAGTCCTCCTGCGCATGGGTGCCTCCGTTTCCGGGTTCTTCCGCGGTGTCCTGAGTCCGGGGTCTGCTGCGGTGTCCTGAGTCCGGGTTCTGCTGCGGTGTCCTGGAGCTCTTCCAGAGCCTTTCTAGAGCGCCGAATCCGCCAGGAGATCGGATTCGACCTGGTCAAGTGCCTTGCGTACGGCGCCGATCGCGACGCCTTGTTCGCCGAGCGTGCTCAGCGCGATGCGGGGGACGTGCAGGGTCAGCGGGCGCAGTCTGTCCTCGATCAGCGGCACGAGATGGCCGCCCAGCGGGGTCGCGCCGCCGGTGAGCACCACGAGCTCCGGGTCGACGGCGAGGGCGAGGGCGGCGATGCCCGGCGCGATGCGGTCGGCGAAGTCCGCCACGGCCGCCAGGGCGCGCGGGTCGGCGGTGTCGGCGGCGCGGGCGAGTGCGGCCACTTCGGACTCGCCGTCGCGCCGGTCGCCCTTCCAGCTGAGCGCGTCCTGCGCGGTGTTCATGCCGAGCAGCGGCAGCAGGCCCAGCTCGCCCGCGCCGCCGCGCCGCCCCCGGTGCAGCCGCCCGCCGATGGTGAGACTGCAGGCCACGCGGTGTCCGGTCAGGACGCAGACGACGTCACCGGCGAGGGTGGCCGCGCCTTGCCAGCGCTCGGCCAGCACGGCGAGGTTCACGTCGTTCTCGACGAGGGTGTGGCCCGGCTCCCCCTCGGCGAGCAGCCGCCCCATGTCCACGCCGGACCACTCGGGGATGACGTGCGACGTGATGGTGCCGCCCGCGTCGACGACGCCGGGTACGCCCACGCAGCGGGCGAGGACGTCGCCGCGCCGTACGGAGTGTGCGTCCAGGAAGGCTTCGAGTCCCTTCCGCAGGAGTGTGAGCCGCTTGGCTCCGCCCAGCTCCGGGTCGATGTCCTCGCGGTGCGCGGCGAGCACCGTCCCGCCGAGGTCGGCCAGGAGCAGCACCATCTTGTGCAGGCCTATGTCGGCGCCCACGACGCGGCCCGCCTCCGCGCGGAAGCGGAACCGGCGGGCGGGGCGCCCCGGTGTGCGCTCGCCGTCGTCGTCACGCTCGGCCTCGCCCGCCCAGCCGTGGGCGGCCAGTTCCTCGACGGCGGATTCCACGGTGGGCCGGGAGAGTCCGGTGCCGGCGGCGAGCTCGGCGAGCGTCTGCGGGCTGCGGCGGTGCAGGGCGCGCAGGACCACGGTGGTGTTCAACCGGCGCAGCGAGGCGAGGTCGTGCCCCCGCGTTCCGTTCCGCAACACTTCTTCACCCCATGTCGAGGGCGGGGCAGCCCTGTTGACCAGTGGGTCGACGGCCGCTCCCGGAGATTAAGGAGGAGACTTGCATATCCATGACCGACGGGGAACCCCCTTCGCAGAGGCAGAAACCATGCGGCCGACGCGCCGGGCTGCCGTCGCATTTCCCTGATGGCCCGTCAGGAAACACCCGGGTTAACTCCGTGCGCGACCCCTTGCCAAGGCAGATCGTACGTGTTCGGATTATCTCAGTCGGGCGGCCACCCACCGCCTCGTATCCGCAGCTCAGACCCTGTACGGCGGGCCAGTCAGGCCTGCCTGAGCACCCGAAAGCTCCCCCACAACTCCCCTCGCACGATGTGTCCGGAGTCGTGCTGCCCGCATGCCTCCGGCAGTCCGTGGCAGCCCGAAAGAAGGGATCCCCCGTGTTCGATCTTTCGTCCGTCGATCTGCTCGACGCGTTCACCCGCGAACTGCGGCTGTGCAAGCTCCGCGAGGGCGAGCACGTCGTCGTCCTCTCCGAGCCCGGCAGCCGCGGCGACTACGTGGCGGCCGCGTTCGGCGCCGCCAAGACGTGCGGCGCCCATGTCATCGCCGCCACCGTCCCCGGCGGCAGCCCCGCCCCGATGCCGAGCACCCACACCGGCGCGGGCCCCGGCCTCGTCTCGGTGCTCAACGACTCCACCGCGCAGGACCTGCTGAAGTCCGCCGACCTGGTCGTCGACCTCACCCGCGAGGGCTTCATCCACGCACCCGTACAGCAGGAGATCCTGCGCGCGGGCACCCGCATCATCTTCGTCTGCGACGCCCCCGACGTCCTCATCCGCAACCTGCCCAAGGAGGCCGACAAGGACGAGGTGCTCGAAGGCGTCCAGCTGCTCAAGCGGTCGTCCGTCATGCAGGTCACCTCGGACGCGGGCACGGACCTGACCGTGCAACTCGCGGGCTCCAAGCCCGAGTTCCAGTGCGGCTTCGCCGACGACCCGGGCCGCTGGGACCACTGGCCGAGCACGATGGTGCTGTGCTGGCCGGAGATCTCCGACGGGCAGATCGTGCTCGCCGAGGGCGACATCCTGCTGCCCTTCAAGGAGTACGTGCGCCAGCCGGTGACCCTGCAGATCGCGGGCGGCCAGATCGAGAAGGTGTCGGGCGGCGCCGAGGCCGAGCTCCTGAACACGTTCTTCGAGGACGCGAACGACCAGTGGGCGCGCAGCCTCTCCCACATGGGCTGGGGCCTGATGCGTACGGCCGACTGGTTCGCCACCGCGATGTACGGCAAGGACGACCTGATGGGCATGGACGCCCGCGCCTTCGCCGGGAACTTCCTGTGGTCCACCGGACCGCACCCCGTCCTGGGGCGCGAGTCGTACGCGCATCTGGACATCGCCATGCGCGGCTGCACGGTCGCGGTCGACGGCACCGAGGTCGTGACGGGCGGCCGTCTCACCGAGCGCTGACCGGCGCTCCAACTGCTCGTCCGGAGAAGGAAGATGGAGGAAGCGTGGCGTCCAGCCAGTCGTACGAAGTCACCGTCGTCGGAGGCGGCCTCGGTGGTCTGACCGCCGCCCTGGCGCTGCGGCACCGCGGTCTGCGGGTCACCGTGCTCGAACAGGCGGCGCAGCTCGGCGAGGTGGGCGCGGGCATCCAGACGGCGCCGAACGCCAGCCGCGTCCTGCTCGGCCTCGGCCTGCGCCGCCAGTTGGAGGCCATCCACACCGAGCCGCTCGACCAGGTGCGGCGGCGCTGGAAGGACGGCAGGGTCGTCGGCCTGACCTCGCTGGGCCGGCGCTGCAAGGAGCAGTTCAACGCGCCGTACTGGCACTATCACCGGGCCGATCTGCACCGCGTCCTCATGGACGCCTGTGTCGACCCGGCAGGTCCTGGCCCCGTCGTCGCGCTGCACACCGCGAGCAAGGTCGCCGAGCTCGACCGCACGGACCCCGCGCGCCCGGTGGCGATCACCGACGACGGGCGGCGGTACGTGTCCGACGTCGTCATCGGCGCCGACGGCATCCGCTCCCAGGTGCGCGACCTGATGGGCGCCCCGGACACGCTCCTCTTCTCCGGCGAGATGGCCTACCGGGCGCTCATACCGGGCGAGTTGATCGCGGCCGACCCGGCGACGCGCTGGCTGGTGGACCGCTACCAGTCCACGATCTGGTACGGCCCCGACCGCCACCTGGTCCACTACATGATCCGCGGCGGCGAGTACCTCAACATCGTGGCCTGCGTGCCCTGCACGGACGAGGTCGCACAGAAGTGGTCCGTCGCCGCCACCGCGCAGGACCTCGTCGACGCCTTCCCCGGCTGGGACGACCGCGTCCCCGCGATGCTCTCCAAGGCGAAGGAGGACGTCTCCTGCTTCGCGCTCTACCACCGGCGCCGCGACCCGGTGTGGCAGGACGGCCGGGTCGCCCTGCTCGGCGACGCCTGCCACGCGATGCTGCCCTACCAGGCGCAGGGCGCCTCGCAGGCCATGGAGGACGCCGCGGTGCTCGCCGAGGAGCTGGGCGCGGTCACGGCGGAGGGCATCGAGGCGGCGCTGCGCCGCTATGTCGACCGGCGCGCCAAGCACGCCGGGATGGTCCAGGACGCCTCGTTGCAGAACAAGACCTTCTACCACTTCCCCGACGGTCCCGAGCAGCGGGCCAGGGACGAGAAGCTCCGCCGGGACTTCGACGGCGAGTCCGATCTCTCGTACGACTGGCTCTGGGGCGGCAGCCCGCTCAACGACCCCGATCTCGGGGCGTTCTCCTACCAGTTCACCCGCTGAGCCAGTTCACCCGCTGAGCCCCTTTGGAGCGAACGTGAAAACAGGCGATCAGATCGTTCAGGAACTCCCCTGGAGATGGTCGGTCCAGGGCAAGATCTTCATCATCGGCGGCCTCGGCTACCTCTTCGACGCGTACGACATCGCCTTGAACGGCTTCCTCATGCCGCTCCTGGGCAAGCACTTCGACCTCTCGCTCAGCGAGCGCGGGCTCGTCGCCACCGCGAACCTGGTGGGGATGGCCGTAGGCGCCGTCGCCTGGGGCGCGGTCGCCGACCGGATCGGGCGCAAGAAGGCGTTCAGCGTCACACTGCTGATCTTCGCCATGTTCTCGGTGCTCGGTGCGCTCGCGCCGACGTATCCGGTCTTCCTCGCGCTGCGGTTCCTCGCGGGTGTGGGGCTCGGCGGCTGCATCCCCGTGGACTACGCCCTGGTGGGCGAGTTCTCGCCGCGCAAGTACCGGGGGCGCATCCTGACCGCGCTCGACGCGTGGTGGCCGGTGGGCGTGACCCTGTGCGGGCTCGTCTCGACGGCGATGCTGACCCTGGACGGCAACTGGCGGTGGATGCTGGCGACGATGGTGCTGCCCGCGCTCCTGCTCTTCTGGGCCCGGCGCGGCATCCCCGAGTCGCCCATCTATCTGTCGAAGAAGGGCCGCGAGGCCGAGGCGCGCAAGGTCATCGACGACCTGGTGGCGCGCACCGGAGCCCCCGTGGAGCCCTACGTCATCCCCGAGCCGGCGGTGGACGACGGGCCGCGCGGTGTGGCCGCCGCCGTCGACCAGCTGCGCCGCATCTGGCGCTTCAGCCCGCGCATCACCTCCGCGGCCTGGCTGCTCTTCTCCACGATCATGCTCGTCTACTACGCGGCGCTGAGCTGGATGCCCTCGATCCTCAAGGAGGAGGGCCAGGGCGACACGGCCGCGTTCATGAGCACCACCCTGATGAGCGGCGTCGGCATCGTCGGCGTCCTGGTCTCCACCGCCCTGGTCGACCTCATCGGCCGCAAGTGGCTGATCGGCGTCTCGGCCCCGGTCGCCTCGCTCGCCCTGGTCGTCTTCGCCCTGGTGCGGGACCTGCCGACCGGCTCGGTCGTGGCGATCGGCGTCTTCGGCTTCCTGGCCCAGCTGGCCATCCCCGCCCTGTACGCGTACGTGTCCGAGCTCTACCCCACTCCCCTGCGCGCCAGCGGCTTCGGCTGGGCCTCCTCGGTCAGCCGGGTGCTCACCGGCTTCGCACCGCTGCTCTTCGGATCGGTGATGTGGCCGCTGCTCGGCCTGCCGCTGACGTTCGCCGTGCTCGGCGGGACCGTGCTGGTCGCCGTCGCCTGGATGGCGGTGGCGGCGCCGGAGACGAAGGGACGGGAGCTGGACGGGGACGAGGAGCCCCCGGTACCCGCGTCGGCGTCACCCCTGCCGGTCACCGAGCAGGCGGCACTCTGACCGCGGCCGTACGGCCGCTCCGTACGGCCGCTCCGTACGGCCGCTCGGCGCACGACCGCTCACGTACGACAGGAGGACCATGAAGCCCGCCCCCTTCGCCTATCACCGGGCCCGCGACCTCGACGGCGCCACGCGGCTGCTCGCCGAGCTCGGCGACGAAGCCAAGGTCGTCGCCGGTGGCCAGAGCCTGGTCGCGATGATGAACTTCCGTCTTGCCCGGCCCCGGCACCTGGTCGACATCGGCGGCCTGCGCGAGCTCGACCGGCTGCGCACCGACCCGGCGGGCGGGCTGCGCATAGGGGCGCTCACCACGCATCACACGGTGGAGAGGGACCCGGCGGGGCGGCTCGGGGCGGACTTCGCCGTGCTGCGCGAGGCCATGCCGTGGATCGGGCATCTGCCGATCCGCACCCGCGGCACGGTCGGCGGCAGCATCGCGCACGCCGACGCCACCGCCGAGTGGTGCCTGCTGGCGGTGGCGCTGGACGCCGAGTTCGTGGCCCGCGGGCCGCGCGGCGAGCGCAGGATCGCGGCCGGGGACTTCTTCCACGGCTACTACACCACCGCCCTCGACTTCGACGAGATCCTCGTCGAGATCGTCTTCCCGCGTCCGGCACCGCACGCCGCCCTGGCCGAGTTCGCCGAGCGGCAGGGGGACTTCGCGATCGTCTCCGCCGTCGTGGACCTCGACGTCGCGGGCGGTTCGGTGCGCGGCGGGCGCGTCGCGCTCGGCGGGGTCGCCGCCCGCGTGGTGCGGGTGCCGGAGGCGGAAGCCGTCCTCGCGGCCGGGGGCTCCTTCGCCGAGTGCGCGACCGCGGCGGCGCACTTTGTCGATCCCCCGGCCGACGCGTCCGGCAGCACGCACTACCGCAAGCAGCTCGTCCGCACGCTGGTCCGGCGTGCCTGTGAGGAGGCAATGGCCCGATGAACGAGCCTGACACGACAGGGCAGTTGGTGGGCCGATCCGTGGCCCGGCGCGAGGATCCCCGGCTGCTCACCGGGCGCGGCCGGTTCGTCGACGACATCGCGCTGCCGGGCATGCTGCACGCCCAGTTCGTGCGCAGCACGGTCGCGCACGGCGAGATCACCTCGATCGACCTGACGGCGGTGCGCGACGTGCCGGGTGTCGTCGCGGCGTTCACGGCCGACGACCTGGAGCTGACCGACATCACCGCCCAACTGGGCCGTCCGCTGACGGAGTTCGTGCCGACCGCGATGCCCGTCCTGGCCCGTGACCGGGTCCGCTATGTAGGGGAGCCCGTCGCGATCGTCGTGGCGAAGGACGCGTACGCCGCGGAGGACGGCCTGGAGGCCGCCAAGGTCAGTTACGCGGCCCTTCCGCCGGTCACCTCCGAGGAGGCGGCCCTGGCGCCCGGCGCACCCCTGCTCCACGAAGAGGCCGCGCGCAACACCCTCGTGGACGTCTCACTCTTCGCCACGGACGGCATCGACGCGATCTTCGACGCCGCCGCCTGCGTCGTCCATGTCGCCTCGCGGACCGGGCGGCAGAACGCCCTGCCGCTGGAGACGCGCGGTGTCGTCGCCCACTGGGACGACCGCGAGGAACAGCTCGTCCTGCAGACCTGCACCCAAGTCCCGCACCAGGTGCGGACGGTGGCTTCCCGCTGTCTGCGCCTGGACGAACGGGCCGTGCGGGTCGTGGTGCCCGACATGGGCGGCGGCTTCGGCCAGAAGTGCGTCGTCGGGCGCGAGGAGATCGCGGCGGCGGCCGCGGCGCTGCGCCTTCGCAGGCCGGTGAAGTGGATCGAGGACCGCAAGGACGCCCTGTCCGCCTCCTTCCTCGCCCGCGAGCAGCACTACGACGTGCGCGCGGCCTTCGACGCCGAGGGCAGAATCCTCGGCCTCGACGCCGATGTGGTGTGCGACATGGGCGCCTACTCCTGCTATCCGTTCACGGCGGGCATCGAGCCGCTGATGGCGGCGGCGGAGATGCCGGGCGTCTACCAGGTGCCCGCCTACCGGGTGCGCGGCCGGGCGGTCGCCACCAACAAGGCGCCCACCGCGCCCTACCGGGGGGTGAGCCGTCCGCAGTACGTGATGGTGGTGGAGCGGCTCTTCGAGCGGGCCGCGCGGGAACTGGGCCTGGACGCCGTCGAGATCCGCCGCCGCAACGTCATCACCGATTTCCCCTACACGGGCGTCAACAACATCACGTACGACCCGGGCTCCTATCTGGAGTCACTGAACCTGTGCGAGCGGCTCGTCAAGGACGAGGGCTGGTACGAGAAGCGGTCCGCGGCGGCAGCCGAGGGGCGGCACATCGGGATCGGCTACGCCTGCTTCAGCGAGCGCACCGGCTACGGCTCCGCGGCCTTCGCCCAGCGCAAGATGCGGGTCGTCCCCGGCTTCGACATCTCCGAGGTCAAGATGGACACCAGCGGCGCGGTGACCGTCACCACCGGCACCATGAGCCACGGACAGAGCCACGAGACGACGATGGCCCAGATCATCGCCGACGAACTGCGTCTGGACATGGCCAAGGTGAAGCTCCATCAGGGCGACACCGAGCGCATCACCTACGGCTGGGGCACCTTCGCGAGCCGCTCCATCACGGTGGGCGGCAGCGCGGTGCGGCTCGCGGCGGCCAAGCTCGGCGAGAAGCTGCGGCGGATCGCGGCGGCCCGCTGGGAGGTCGGGCCGCAGGACGTGGAGATCGCGCGAGGAGGCGTACGGCGCCGTGACGGCACCACCCTCACGTACGAAGAACTGGCCGACATCGCCTATCTCCAGGCGCACCTGCTGCCCAAGGACATCGAGCCCGGCCTGAGCGCCACCGCCACCTTCGACGTCTTCAACGACGGCACCTTCTCGAACGCCACCCACGGCGTGGTCGTCGAACTGCACGAAGGCACCGGGCAGGTGGAGATCCTGCGGTACGTCTGCGTCGAGGACTGCGGTGTGGCGATCAACCCGCAGGTCGTGGAGGGCCAGTGCCGGGGCGGCATCGCGCAGGGCATCGCGGGCGCGCTCTTCGAGCAGGTGACGTACGACGCGATGGGCGAGCCATCGGCCACCAGTTTCATGGACTACAAGGTGCCCACCGCCCACGAGATCCCCGACGTCCTGATCCACCACCTGGAGACGCCGTGCGCGTTCACCGAGACCGGCGCGAAGGGCGCGGGCGAGGGCGGCACCATCGGGGCGCCGGCCGCCGTGCTCAACGCCGTCAACGACGCCCTGCGGCCCACGGGCGTCGAGCTCGACCACACCCCCATCACCCCGGAGACGGTGCACCGCGCCCTGAACCTGGAGCTCTCCTCATGACCGACACCGACACCAGCGCTCACACCGGCACTCACACCAGCACTCGCACCAGTACTCGCAGCGACAACGCCGCCGACGTTCTGCTGCTCACCCTTGACGTCAACGGCGAGCGGCACGAAGTGATCACCGAGCCGCGCCGCACCCTGGTCGACGTGCTCCGGCACGATCTGCGCCTGACCGGCACCCACGTCGGCTGCGAACACGGCATCTGCGGCGCGTGCACGGTCCTGGTCGACGACCGGCCCGTGCGTGCGTGTCTGATGTTCGCGGCGCAGGCCGAGGGCGCCCGGGTCCGGACGGTCGAGTCCCTTGCGGACGGGACCGACCTGAGCGATCTGCAAAGGGCGTTCAGCGAACACCACGGCCTGCAGTGCGGCTTCTGCACCCCCGGCTTCCTGATGCTCGCCGAGGGGTTCCTCGACGAGCGGCCCGATGCGACCAAGGATGAGATCCGCGAGGTCGTCGCCTCCAACCTCTGCCGGTGCACCGGCTACCAGACCGTAGTCGAGGCGATCGACGGTTGCGCCGTCGCCCGGCGCTGCCCCAAGGAGTTCTGATGCAGCTCACCAACTCGGTCCCGGTCAAGGCCTCGCCGGACGAGGTCTTCGCCCTGCTGAACGACGTCGAGCGGGTCGCCTCGTGCATGCCGGGCGCGGCGCTCGACGGGCGCGACGGGGACGCCTGGCAGGGCACCGTGAAGATCAAGGTCGGCCCGATCAGCGCCGCGTACGCCGGTACGGTCCGCTTCCTGGAGGTCGACCAGCAGGGGCGGCGGCTGCGGGTCCAGGCGCGCGGCGCCGACACCCATGGGAGCGGCGACGCGGAGGCGGAGGTCGCGCTCGACGTACTCGCGGCGACCGAGGGCACGCTGCTCAAGATCTCCACGGATCTGGTGATACGGGGCAAGATCGCGCAGTTCGGGAAGGGGGCCATCGCGACGGTGTCCGACCGCATCCTCCAGCAGTTCGCACAGAACCTGGGCAGTCTGCTCGACCAGGAGCGGACACCGGCCGCGCCTTCTTCCCTCCTGTCCGCCGCGTCCACCCCGTCCGCCGTGTCCGCCCCGTCTGCCGCGGCTGCCGCGGCTCCCCACGCCGCGCACCCCGCGGCACCGGCGGCGGCCGAACTCGACGGCCTGTCCATGCTGCTCGGACCGGCCGCCGCCAAGTACGGCGCCGTCGCCGGCGCCTTCGCCGTCGGCCTCTTGGAGGGCTGGCTGCTCGGCCGGCTCGGGGCGCAGGCGCGGGAGCTGCGGGCCCTGCGCGCGCCGAGGAGGGCGTCGTGAACTACGGGCAGGAGACGGAACGTACCTATGAGCGAGCGGGATTCGGCGCCCCCGTGCGACGGGGCAGCCGCCCCGCCATTCTGGTCGTCGACCTCACCCGCGGCTTCACCGAGGACGGCTTCCCCTCGGGAGCCGACTTGACCGAAGTGGTGCGCTCGGTGGGTGAGTTGCTCGAGAGCGGACGCCCCGCCGACGTACCCGTCGTCTTCACGGCGATCTCCTACACGCCCGCCGAGGCCACGGGTGACGCCGTCACCTGGCTGCACAAGGCGCAAGGCATGCGGTCCCTGGTCGAGGGCAGTGAGGAAGTCGCGCTCGACCCACGACTCCCCCGTGACCCAGGGGACTTGATGGTGGTGAAGAAGGGTGCGTCGGCCTTCTTCGGGACCTCGCTCGCCGCCCTGCTCACCGGCCTCGGCTGCGACACGGTCCTGGTGTGCGGGGCGACGACCAGCGGCTGCGTGCGGGCGACGGCGGTGGACGCCGTGCAGAGCGGGTTCTCGGTGCTCGTGCCGCGCGCCTGCGTCGGCGATCGCGCCGCGGGGCCGCACGAGGCGAGCCTCTTCGACATCCAGGCCAAGTACGGCGACGTCATCGACCTGAAGGAAGCCGTCGACTACCTCGGCACCCTCGCGCACGCCAGGAGGAACGCATGACCCCGCCCGACCGCTGCCTGCCGCAGTCCGCACTCGCCGACCTCGCCGACGTCCCCGCCACCAGCCGCTGGGTCCGCTCGGGCGCCACGCGCCTGCACGTGCTGGACTACGGCGGCACCGGCGCCCCGCTCCTCGTCCTGCCCGGCATCACGAGCCCCGCCGTCACGATGGACTTCGTGGCACGTGAACTGACCGACGTCGTACGGCCGTTGATCCTCGACGTACGGGGGCGGGGGCTCTCCGACGGGGGCGGCTCCTACTCCCTCGATGAGTACGCCGAGGACGTCGAAGCCGTCGTCACGGGCCTCGGACTCGACCGGCCGATCCTGTTCGGGCACTCCATGGGCGCGCGCATCGCCGCCGTCACCGCGGTGCGCGCCAAGGTGGCGCTGCGCGGCACCGTGCTCGGGGACCCGCCGATGAGCGGCCCCGGGCGCGGGCCCTACCCCACTCCTCTGGAGGCCTTCCTCGACCAGCTCGCGCAGGCCCGGCGCGGCACCGACGCGGACGAGGTGGCCCGGTCCTGGCCGCGCTGGCCGCGCCGGGAGCAGGAGCTGCGGGCCCGCTGGCTGGCGAGCTGCGGCGCGGAGGCGATCGCGGCCACCCACCGCGGCTTCGAGAGCGAGGACTTCTTCGCCTGGTGGCCCTCCGTGCCGGGGCCCACGGCGCTCCTGTACGGCGCGGACAGCCCCGTCGTCACCGCGGCGGGCGCCGCCGAGGCCGCGCGGCTGCACCCGTCGGCCGTCTTCGCCGGCGTCCCGGACGCGGGTCACATGCTGTTCTGGGACAGCACCCGCGCGGCGATCTCCGCGCTGCGCGAGGCACTGCGACCGATGCTGACCTGATCGTCCGAACCGATCAACCCCCGTGCTTAAGTGGGCTCCATGGCTGACGAAACCTCCACCACGACGCCTACGACGGCTACGAGATCCACGCAGCCCGGGCCGCCCGCCGCCCTCACGGCCGCACCCGGATACCAGGTACGGCGCCTGTACCAGGCCTACCTCGCGGTCTGGATCCGCGCCGTGGACCCGACCCTCACCGGACCGCAGTTCGCCGTGCTCCAGGCGGTGGACGCCTCGCCCGGCCACGACCAGCGGTCGATGGCGTCGGCGGTGGCCCTGGACACGTCGACGATGGCGGACGTGGCGCGGCGCCTGGAGAACCGGGGGCTGATCGTGCGCAGGACGGCCGCCGACGACGGCCGCCGCAAGCTGCTCTATCTGACCGAGGAGGGTGAGCGCACCCTCCACGACTCCAACCGTCGCGCACGTGAGCTCGACGAGCGGCTCCTCGAACCGTTCGGCGACGAGCGGCGCGAAGAAGTCATGCATCTCCTCACGTCCCTCGCCGATCACTGGGAGGGGCTGACCGAGGGCTCATAGCCGTACGGACTGCCGTACGGGCAGCCCGTACGACACCATCCGGAGGATCCCGTGGCAGTGACCGCGACGCCCGCGACAGCGACCGACCACCACATCGGCATGATCGTGCCCAGCTCGAACCTGACGATGGAGACGGAGCTGCCGCGCATGCTGCGCGACCGCGAGGCGATGGCCCCGCAGGATCGGTTCGTCTTCCACAGCAGCCGGATGCGCATGAAGCACGTGACGCCCGAGCAGCTGAGGGCGATGAACGCGCAGACCGAGCGTGCCGCGCTCGAACTCGCCGACGCCAGGCCCGACGTGGTCGCCACCGCCTGCCTCGTCGCGATCATGGCGCAGGGCCCCGGCCACCACTGCACGGCGGAGGACGAGATCACCGCGGCCCTGCGGTCCGAGGGCGCGCAGGCACCGGTGATCTCCAGTGCGGGCGCCCTGCTCGACGGCATCAAGGCGCTCGGTGCCGCCCGGGTCGCGATCATCACCCCGTACATGAAGCCGCTGACGCAGTTGGTCGCCGACTACATCGAGGACGCCGGGGTCGAGGTCGTGGACGCGCTCAGCCTGGAGGTGCCCGACAACCTGGCGGTCGCCCGGCTCGACCCCGCCGACCTGCGCGACCACTGGCGCCGCGTGGACCTGGGCCGCGCCGACGCGCTCGTCCTCTCGGCGTGTGTGCAGATGCCTTCGCTGGCGTCGATCCAGGCGGTGGAGGACGCGGCGGGCCTGCCCGTCCTGTCGGCGGCCACCGCGACGGCGTACCGCATCCTGACCGAGCTGGGCCTGCCGCCGCACGTGCCGGGCGCGGGCAGCCTGCTGCGGAATCCCGGCGACGCTTGAGCGCGTTGACGCTTGAGCCCGGTGGGGCGAGCGGGCACGATGACCGGACGCACGCGCCGTATGTGCGTCCGAACGCCCGCCGCACCTATGGGAGTTGACCCATGTCCGCGATCCCGCCGCCCGTGACCCAGCTGATCGACACCAGCAAGCCGCACCCCGCCCGCGTCTACGACTGGTTCCTGGGCGGCAAGGACAACTACCCGGTGGACGAGGAGCTCGGGCTCCAGATCGTGTCGCTCGAACCGCAGACCAAGTACTGCGCGCAGCACAATCGTTGGTTCATGCAGCGCGCCACGCGCCGCCTCGCGGGCGAAGAGGGGATACGCCAGTTCCTGGACATCGGCACGGGGATTCCCACCGAACCGAACCTCCACCGCATCGCCCAGTCGGCCGCCCCCGAGGCGCGCGTCGTGTACGTGGACAACGATCCGATCGTCCTCGCGCACGCGGAGGCGCTGTTGCGGGGGACGCCCGAGGGGGCGACGGAGTACCTCCAGGTGGACGCGCGCGAGCCGGACAAGATCCTCGAACAGGCGGATGGCGTACTGGACTTCACGCAGCCGATCGCGCTCTCGCTGATCGCGCTGCTGCACTTCATCAGCGATGACGACGGTGCGTACGACGTCGTGGAGCGGCTGGTGGCAGCCCTCGCGCCGGGCAGTCATCTGGTCCTGTCCCAGATGGCGGGCGACGTCGATCCGGAGCGGACCGAGCAGGCGGTCCAGATGTACAAGGCGGGCGGCGTCACGCTCGTGCCGCGTGCACGGGCCGAGGTGGAGCGGTTCTTCGAGGGCCTTGAGCTCCTCGACCCCGGCATCGCGTGGCTGCCGGACTGGCATCCGGAGCTCGGCGTCGACGAGGTCAGGAACGGCACGCCGGTGCCGCTGTACGCGGGGGTGGGCCGCAAGGCGTAACCGGTCGACGTCGTTCGCCGCGGAACCCCTCCCCCTTTTAAGTCACCTTGACTATAAAGGCAGACCCTCATATCGTCGGCATGACGAAAACGGGGAGGGATTCCACCATGGCCGACATCACCCGCCGCCTGGGACTGCACCACCTGCGCTCCGCGCCCACCGCCCACATCCGCCACCACCGGCGCGGCCGGCTGGTGCACGAAGGGCCGGGGCTGAGCTTCTGGTTCCGTGCGCTCAGCGCCGCGCTCTCCGAAGTGCCGGTCGACGACCGCGAGTTGGCGGTCACCTTCCACGCACGCACGGCCGACTTCCAGGACGTCGCCGTGCAGGCCACGGTGACCTACCGGATCAGCGACCCGGCGCTCGCCGCGTCCCGTCTGGACTTCGCCGTCGACCCGGACACCGGCTCCTGGCGCGGCGCACCGCTGGAGCAACTCGCCGCCCTGCTCACGGAGTCCGCCCAGCAGAACGCCCTCGACGTACTGGCCCGCACCCCGCTGGCCGAGGCGCTCACGGACGGTGTCACCGCGGTCCGCGAGCGGATCTCCGAAGGCCTCGCCCAGGAGCCCAGGCTGCCCGCCACCGGCATCGAGGTGGTTGCCGTCCGGGTGATCGCGATCCGTCCGGAGCCCGAGGTCGAGCGCGCCCTGCGCACCCCCGCGCGGGAGCGGATACAGCAGGACGCGGACCGGGCGACGTACGAACGACGGGCCGTGGCCGTGCAGCGGGAGCGGGCCATCGCCGAGAACGAACTCACCAGCCGCATCGAACTCGCCCGCCAGGAAAAGGAGTTGGTGGAGCGGCGTGGCGCCAACGCACGCCGCGAGGCGGAGGAGAACGCGGCCGCCGACGCCGTGCGCGCCGAGGCCGAGGCCGCCCGCACGGAGCGCCTCGCCCGTGCCGAGGCCACCTCCGCGCGCACGGTCGGCGAGGCGAAGGCGGCGGCCCAGGCCTCCTGGCTCGCGGCGCACTGCGCGGTGGACGCCGCAACCCTGCACGCCCTGGCGGCCACCCGGCTCGCCGAGAACGTCCCGCGCATCGAGAGCCTCACCCTCTCCCCCGACGTCCTCACCGGCCTGCTCGCGAAGCTGGGACACGGCGCCCAGGACGGAGGCGCGCGGTCATGAGCCTGGCGCCGCGTGCGGTGCTCGTCCACCGCACCACCGAGTACGAGGAGCTGCTCGCCCGGCACGGCACCCACGGCCAGGCCGAGTTCTTCCTCGCCGCACGCGGCCGGAGCCTGCGGGAGGTGGCCGAGCGCCATCACCGGGCGCACCGCACGCTCGCCGACGTGGCGGCCGCGGTGCCCCGGCAGTGGCGCCGGGCCCGCGTGGAACGCGCCGATCTCGATCGCTTCCTCTTCGGCCCCGAGGACGTCGTGGTCGTCGTCGGCCAGGACGGGCTGGTCGCCAACGCCGCGAAGTACCTCGCCGGACAGCCGGTGATCGGCATCGACACCGAGCCGGGGCGCAACCCCGGAGTGCTCGTACGCCACCGGGGCGCGGACGCGGCCAAGCTGCTCCCGGCGGCGGTCGGCTCCGGGGCCCGGGTGGACGAACTCACCATGGTGGAGGCGGTGTCCGACGACACCCAGCGGCTGCTCGCCCTCAATGAGATCTACCTCGGCCCGCCGGGCCACCAGACCGCCCGCTACCGCATCGGTCCGGACACCGATACGGCCGCCCCCGAGGCGCAGGCCTCCTCCGGCGTCCTGGTCGGCACCGGTACCGGCGCCACCGGCTGGCTGCGCTCGCTGTGGCAGCAGAGCGGCAGCGCGTTGCCGCTCCCGGGTCCCGCCGAACAGCGCCTGGTGTGGTTCGTACGGGAGGCGTGGCCTTCGCCCGCCACCGGGACGTCACAGGTGGAGGGGGCGCTCGGGGCCTTGGAGCGGCTGCGGGTCACCGTGGAGTCGGACCGGCTCATCGTCTTCGGCGATGGAGTGGAGAGCGATGCGGTGGAACTGACCTGGGGTCAGTCAGTGGTGATCGGGATGTCTGATATCGCCCTGCGCCTGGTGAGTTGACGGCAGGGTGGGTGCGGGCCCCCGGCTAAGGCGCCGCACCCATGGGGCAGGATGACGCTCGCGCCGGACCGCGAACATACGTCCGGTGCGCCCGCACAACCTGGAGAATGAACTGATGGAGCGAGCCCTCACATGGCACGACCTGATCACCGCGGGCATCGCGGTGGCCGCCGGCATCGCGGCGGGTCTGCTGCTGCGCATGATCCTGCGGTGGCTGGGCGAACGGGCCAGCAGGACCCGGTGGAGCGGCGATGACGTCATCGTCGACGCCGTGCGCACGCTGGTCCCCTGCGCGGCGATATCCGCGGGCGCGGCCGTCGCCGCCGCGGCCCTGCCGCTCACCCCCAGGACCGGCCGCAACGTCACGATGACGCTGACCGCCCTGCTCGTCCTCGCCGCGACGCTGACGGCGGCCCGCGTGGTCACCACCCTGGTGAAGTCCCTCGCGCAGTCCCGGTCGGGCGTCGCGGGCTCGGCGACGATCTTCGTGAACATCACCCGTGTCGTCGTGCTCGCGATGGGCTTCCTCGTCGTCCTGCAGACGCTCGGCGTCTCCATCGCCCCGCTGCTCACGGCGCTCGGCGTCGGTGGCCTCGCTGTGGCCCTGGCCCTTCAGGACACCCTGGCCAACCTCTTCGCGGGCGTACACATCCTCGCCGCGAAGACCGTGCAGCCGGGCGACTACATCAGGCTCAGCAGCGGTGAAGAGGGCTACGTCGTCGACATCAACTGGCGCAACACGGTGGTGCGGCAGCTGTCGAACAACCTCGTCATCATCCCCAACGCCCAGCTCGCGGGCACGAACATGACCAATTTCAGCCGCCCCGAGCAGGACCTGTCGATCATGGTTCAGGTCGGCGTCAGCTTCGACAGCGACCTGGATCATGTCGAGCGCGTCACGACCGAGGTCGTGGAGAGCGTCATGAAGGACATCGACGGCGCCCTGCCCGACCACGAACCGGCCGTGCGCTTCCACACGTTCGGCGACTCCAGGATCAGCTTCACGGTGATCCTGGGCGTCGGCGAGTTCAGCGACCAGTACCGCATCAAGCACGAGTTCATCAAGCAGCTCCACCAGCGCTACCGCGCCGAGGGCATCCGGGTGCCCGCCCCGGTCAGGACGGTGAACGTCCAGCAGGGCGAGCTGCCGCCGGGCCTGATCCCGCACCAGCGTGAGGTCACGGCACCCACGAAGTCGATGCCGTAGCCGCCTCGGCCCTGCTCCACCATCTGCTGCCCGCCGGAGGAACCGGCGGGCAGCAGTCGTTTGACAGGGCCCTGCCGCGCAGATCATGATTCCATTAATTGTTTAATGGAATCGAGAGAGGCGCGCGTGGACATGACCCTTGCCGACCCCACCGAGGCCGCAGGCCCCCTGGGCGCGACCGCGCTCGAGGCCCGCGGCCTGGGCAAGCGCTATCGCCGCGGCTGGGCGCTGCGCGACTGCTCCTTCCGGCTGCCCGCCGGGCGGATCTGCGGTCTCGTCGGCCCCAACGGAGCGGGGAAGAGCACCCTGCTGGGGCTCGCTACCCGCCTGGTGACACCGACCGAGGGCGAACTGCGCGTCTTCGGAGTGCCGGTGGACGACCCGGCCGCGATGCCCCGCTTCGCGTTCCTCTCGCAGGACAAGCCCCTGTTCAAGCGGTTCACGGTGGCCGAGACGCTGCGGATGGGCCGCGAGCTCAACCCCGGCTGGGACATGGCCGCCGCCGAGCGGATCGTGCGCTCCGGCAACGTCCCGCTGAACGCCAAGGTCGGCACGCTCTCGGGCGGCCAGCGCACCCGCGTCGCCTTCGCGCTCGCCTTCGGCAAGCGGCCCGACCTGCTGCTGCTCGACGAGCCGATGGCCGACCTCGACCCGCTGGCCCGGGACGAGATGAGCTCCCTGCTGATGTCCGAGGCCGTCGAGCGCGGCACGACGGTAGTGATGTCCTCCCACATGCTGGCCGAGCTCGAGGACATGTGCGACTTCCTGCTGGTCGTCGCGGACGGCCGGATCCGGATGGCCGGCGACACCGACGAACTGGTCCCGGCCCACGCCCTGGTGACCGGGCTCGCCCCCGACGGCCTGCCGCCCGCGGACCTCACCCCGCACACGGTGGTCGAATTCCGGCTCCAGGGGCGGCAGTTCCGTGCCCTCCTGCGCCCCGGCGGCCCGCTGGCCCCGGACTGGGAGGTCTCCGAGCCGAGCCTGGAGGAGATCCTCCTCGCCCACCTCCGCTCGCCGGACGCGGACCCGCTGTTCACCCAGGACGCCCGCATCGAGGCCGAAGGAATGACCGCCGCATGAGCACCACCCTCACCGAGAAGCCCCGCACCGGGCAGGCCGCCGTGAAGCCGGGGCTGCTGCACGGGCTCACCTGGCTCGTCCTGCGCCAGCACCGCACCACGACGTGGATCGTCGTCGCCCTGGTCGTGCTCGGCGCGGGCGCGATCGTCTACGAGCGCGGCGAGATGGCCGACATGCTCGCCGGGCTGGGCTGGCCGGACAAGGACGTCAGCCTGACCACGTCCCCGCGGAGCTACGACTACATCGCCGAGGCGCTGGGCGCCCTGCCCGTCGTCCTCGCCGTCTTCATCGGCGCCCCGCTGATCGCGAGCGACCAGGAGCACGGCACCGCGCAGCTGGTCACCACGCAGTCCGTGCCGCGCCGCCGCTGGCTCGCCGCCAAGCTGGCCTGGTGCCTCTCGCTCGTCCTGCTGTCCACCCTCGTACTCTCCACGCTGTTCTTCTGGTGGTGGGAGCCCTACCGCGCCCTGCTCCTCTCGGAGTGGCTCTCGGGCTCGGTGTTCGACAACACGGGTCCCATGCTGGTGGCGCTCTCCCTCTTCCTCACCATCAGCGGCATCGCGATCGGCATGCTGCTGCGCAGGGTGCTGCCCGCCATGCTGGCCACCTTCCTCTTCGCTCTGGTCGTCCAGGTGGCCTGGGGCGAGTTCCGTGGCCGCCTGGCCACCCCGCGTCTGATCACCTGGCCGCTGAACGCCGACACGCCGGGCATCGTCAACAGCAGCAGCGTCGTGGAGACGGACCGCTGGGTCGGCACCGCCGACGGGCAGCTCTACGGCTGGGGCATCTGCGCCGAGCCGACCGAGAAGGCCACCAACGCCTGCATCAAGGACCACGGCATCGTCAACAACGTGGTCGAGTACTTCGGCTACGACCAGATGCCGGGCATGCAGTGGACCGGCGCCGCCCTGCTGCTCGGCGGCACCGCCGCCGTGGCCGTCTTCGTCCTGTGGTGGGCGTCGCGGCGCCCCCTCTAGGACGGCCGTGACGGTGAGTACGTAAAGTGTCCGCAGACAAGCAGAGAGCGGGGACAGTGGTCGAATTCCGCATCGACCGGCGCAGCGGTGTGGCCACGTATCTCCAGATCGTGCGCCAGGTCGAACAGGCCCTGCGCATGGGCGCGTTGGAGGAGGGCGACCGGCTGCCCACGGCCGCGCAGGTCGCCGCGGCCACGAAGGTCAACCCGAACACGACGCTCAAGGCCTACCGCGAGCTGGAGCGTGCGGGCCTCGCCGAGGTCCGCCAGGGAGCGGGCACGTTCATCACCCGCTCCCTCGCCCGGCCCCGGTCGGGCCCCGACTCCCCTCTGCGGAACGCCCTCGCGGAGTGGATGCGGCAGGCGCGGGCCGAGGGATACACCGGGCAGGACGTCACGGCGCTGTTCGAGGCCGTGCACGCGGCCACCTTCCAGGAGGACCCGCGGCCCTGAGCCGGCCGCCCGGAGCCTGCCGTACGGAGGCTGTCGCCGGGGCCGCCCTCGACAAACCCCATAAGCAACCGCTTAGTATCGGGTGTGCGGGGCTCCCTGCCCCGGGATCGGTACCGCCGTCACCGCATGGAGAATCCGCATGGCATCCCTGCTCCTGTCCCGTCGTGACCTCGAGTTCCTGCTGTACGAGTGGCTCGACGTGCCCGCGCTCACCGGCCGGGAGCGGTATGCGGACCACTCCCGCGAGACCTTCGACGCCGCCCTCGAGCTGAGCGAGCAGATCGCCACGCGGCACTTCGCCCCGCACAACAAGAAGAACGACGCCCAGGAGCCCACCTTCGACGGTGAGCGGGTGCACATCATCCCCGAGGTCAAGGAGGCCCTGCGGGTCTTCGGGGACTCGGGGCTGCTCGCCGGCGCCATGGACCACGAGATCGGCGGCGGGCAGCTGCCGGCCGTGGTGGCGCAGGCCTGCTTCGCGTGGTTCCAGGCGGCGAACGTCGGCACCGCCGCGTACCCCTTCCTGACCATGGGCAACGCCAATCTGCTCCTCGCGCACGCGTCGAAGGAGCAGATCGAGAAGTTCGTACGCCCGATGGTGGAGGGCCGCTTCCTGGGCACGATGTGCCTGTCGGAGCCGCAGGCCGGTTCGTCGCTCGCCGATGTGCGCACGCGGGCCGAGGCGCAGGACGACGGGACGTACCGCCTCTTCGGGAACAAGATGTGGATCTCCGGCGGTGAGCACGAGCTCTCGGAGAACATCGTGCATCTGGTCCTGGCGCGCATCCCCGGCGGTCCGCCCGGCGTGAAGGGGCTCTCGCTGTTCATCGTGCCCAAGGTCCTGGTCGGCGAGGACGGTGCGCTCGGCGAGCGCAACGACGTCGTGCTCGCGGGCCTCAACCACAAGATGGGCTACCGAGGGACCACGAACACCCTGCTGAACTTCGGTGAGGGCGTCCACCGGCCCGGCGGTGCGCCCGGCGCGGTGGGCCACCTCATCGGGGAGGCGAACCACGGCCTCGCGTACATGTTCCACATGATGAACGAGGCCCGCATCGGCGTGGGCCTGGGCGCCACCGCGCTCGGCTACACCGGCTACCTGCACGCCCTGGACTACGCGCGCGACCGCCCCCAGGGGCGCCCCCTGGCCGCCAAGGACCCCGCGTCGCCGCAGGTCCCGATCATCGAGCACGCCGACGTACGCAGGATGCTCCTGGCCCAGAAGGCGTACGTGGAGGGCGCGCTGGCGCTCAACCTGTACTGCGGGCGGCTGCTCGACGAGCAGAACACCGGCACGTCGCCGCAGGCGCGCGACGAGGCCAGGCTGCTGCTCGACGTGCTCACGCCCATCGCCAAGAGCTGGCCGTCGCAGTGGTGCCTGGAGGCCAACAACCTGGCGATCCAGGTGCACGGCGGCTACGGCTACACGCGCGAGTACAACGTCGAGCAGTTCTACCGCGACAACCGCCTCAACCCCATCCACGAGGGCACGCACGGCATCCACGGCCTCGATCTGCTGGGGCGCAAGGTCGTCATGAACGGCGGCGCGGGCCTCGCGCTGCTGGGCAGGCGCGTCTCGGAGACGACCGCGCGGGCCGCGGAGGCGGGCGGTGACGCCGCCGCGTACGGGGCCTCGCTCGACGCGTCCGTACGCCGGGTGGCGAGCGCGACCGGGCGGCTCTGGTCGACCGGTGACCCGCGGACGGCCCTGGCCAACGCGAGCGTCTACCTCGAAGCGGTCGGGCACGTGGTCGTCGCCTGGATGTGGCTGGAGCAGCTGCTGGCGGCCGAAGGCGGCACCGAGGACGTCCACGCGGGCAAGCGCGGCGCCTGCCGCTACTTCTTCCGCCACGAACTGCCCAAGACCGAAGCCCAGTTCACGCTCCTGGAGAGCCTGGACCGGACCGCGCTGGAGCTGGCCGAGAGCGCCTTCTGACCCAGAAGTACAGGACCACCGAGCAAACGGCCGCGAACGCGCACCACGTGGAGATGTACTCCCGCTCCCACAGCGCCAGGCACACCGCCGCCCCGACGGCGACCAGGACGCCGAAGAGGACCAGGCCCCGGTCGCCGGAGAGGAGCAGGGCGCCGACGGTGGCGAGGAGGTATCCGGCGACGACCACCTCGGGGTGGGGCAGACCGAGGGAGTAGCCGACCGTGTGGCCGCGGATCTCGGCGCTCACGGTGCGGGTCGCCAGGCAGTAGGAGAGCGCCGCCGCCGTCGCGATCCCCGCCGCGAGCGGGATCAGGAGGCGGCGGCGTGCGCTCGGCGGCGCCGCGCACAGCACCGCCACGGGCATCCACAGCGCGAGCAGCGGCATGGCGATCACTGCCCAGGCGACGGTGGCGGGACCCGTCCCGCCGTCATTGCGCCAGACCTCGGACTCGATGATCTGGTGGGCGCCGAGAAGCAGCGGGAGCGCGGCGAGCGGCAGGTCGCCCGGGCGGGGTCCGCGGGCCGCCCGGGTCACACACGCGACCCCCACGGCTGCGACACCCACGCCCGCCACGAGATCGGCGGTCGCGCTCCAGCACATGGCCCTCACGCTAAGGCCCCCGGCGCGCGGGGGCGCGGCGGGCGGGCCGCCGGGGTTACGCGGGGCCGCGCGGGTCGGGCTCGATGTTCTGGTTGAGACGGAAGACGTTGTCCGGGTCGTAGGCGGCCTTGACGCGGGCCAGGCGCGGGTAGTTGTCGCGGTAGCTCGCCCGTACGCGCTCCTGCCCCTCGTCCATCATCATGTTCACGTAGGCGCCGCCCGCCGAGTACGGGTGCAGCGCGTCGAAGTAGTCGACGGTCCAGCGCCTGATCAGGTCGGCCTTGGCCGGGTCTGTGTCCACTCCCGCGTAGACGCAGGCCCAACGGGCGCCCCGGTAGCTCCAGGCGGTGTCGGCGGAGTCGTGGTCGTGGGCCGCGCCGTCGATGGGGTACAGGTGCATCGTCGACTTCATGGTCGGCACCTCGGGGCCGAACTTGGCGTGCAGGGCGACGGCCTCGTCCGGGATGGTGTCGACGAAGTCCGCGCGCCAGTACCACTGGTCGCCGGGCGGGTAGAGCCCGTCGAACATGGACTGGAGCACGGGGTGCGGCATCTCCGACACGGCGTGCAGGAGCGGGTCGGGCAGCGCTTCGAGCAGGGGCGCCATGGCGTGGGCCGCCGCTTCGGGGTCCGCGGTGGTGTGGCACCACACGACGCCGCAGACCTTGCGCAGATGGAGGCTCGCGGGGAAGGGCGGGGCCGGTGGCACGGTGCCGTACATGAAGAAGCCGTTCACCTCGCGGGGCGCCTGCGGCAGGAAGTCGCGGTAGGCGGCGAGGACTTCGGCTCCGCGCTCGGCGGGCCAGAAGGTGGGGCCCGCGACGACCGTGCTCAGCTCGTGCAGCCGGAAGAGGAAGGAGGTGACGACGCCGAAGTTGCCGCCGCCCCCGCGAATCGCCCAGTACAGGTCGGCGTTCTCCTCGGCGCTCGCCCGCACCTGCCGGCCGTCGGACAGGACGAGGTCGGCCTCCAGGACGTTGTCGACGCTCAGCCCGAACCTGCGGGTGAGGTGGCCGAGGCCGCCGCCGAGGGTGAGGCCGCCGACGCCGGTCGAGGAGATGATGCCGCTCGGCGTGGCGAGGCCGTGCTCGTGTGTGGCGCGGTCCACCTCGCTCCAGACGCAGCCGCCGCCGACCCTGGCCGTGCGGGCCCGCGCGTCGACCTCGATGGCCTTGAGCGGTGACAGGTCGGCGACCACGCCGCCTTCGACGGTGCCGAGGCCCGCTCCGTGGTGGCCGCCGCCGCGGACCGCGAGCGGCAGGCCGTGCGCGCGGGCGAAGCCGATGACGCGGGACACGTCGTCGGCGTCGGCGCAGCGGGCGACGAGCGCGGGGCGCTTGTCGGCCATCGCGTTGTAGACGGCGCGCGCTTCGTCGTACCCGGCGTCGTCCGCTCCCGTCAACTCCCCCTTGAAGCCCGCCAGTTCGTGCCGTGCAGCCTGTGCCGCCGTCATGGACATGCAATCCCCCGTTGGATCGGCGCATCCGATCAGCCCGTTCTAGTGCCGTCCCGGGCGCACCGATATCCGTGCCCGCCACCCAGCTCGCGTCCGGCGACTGCCTACTTTTCGCGGCCGATCTCCACTCCCAGCTGCGCGGCGCGTGCGGCGACGTCGCGCCGGGTGCGGGCGCCGAGCTTCTCCAGGACCGCGCGGACGTGGTTGTCGACCGTGCGCACGGACAGATAGAGCCGCCCGGCGATCTCGATGTTGGTCAGGCCCTCCGCCAGGAGCCGTCCGACCTGGAGCTGGCGGCCGGTGAGGCCCGCGGGGTTGCGGCGGGTCGCCGCGTGCGGGCCGCGCGGGATCCGGGCGACGCCGAGGGCGCGCAGTTCCGTGCGGACGATCCGGGCCAGGGGGTCGGCGCCCAGCGCGTCGAGACCGGCGAGCGCGGCGAGCTTGTCCGCCGGGTCCGGGCTCTCCGCCAGGGCGGCGGCGTGCTCGTAGGGGCAGCCCGCCGCCCGCCAGGCCTCGGCGGCCCTGCTCCACTGCCCGGCGGCCTGCAGGGCATAGGGGTGGTCCGAGTCGTCCACCGGCACGGGCTGGCCCGCCTTCGCCAGCCAGTGGCCGAGCTCCGCGCGGTAGGGCGTGGCGGCCAGGCCGCGCGCCTGCACGTACAGGGGGCCGACGGCGTCGATCACGGCCGCGTGGTCGCCGCGCAGCCAGGCTGCCTCCGCCCGGGCGGCCGCGACCGGGCCGGTGCGCTGGAGCTCCCGGGTCCGCGCCGCGACCTCCCAGGCCCGGGCGAGGAGTTCGTCGCCGCCCTGCGCGCCCCGCCGGATCCGTACCCGCGCCAGGACGGTCAGGGCGGGGCAGCGGGCGGGCGCGAACTCGTAGGCGTCACCGGACTCGGCGTGCTTCTCCGCCTCGTCCCACTTCCCTGCGGCGAACTGCCGCAGGGCGAGTTCCACTTGGAGGTAGCGGAGGAATCCCAGATGCTCCGTGCGGTCCGCGAACTCCATGGCGGGCGCCAGGAAGTGGTCCGCCTCCGTGAACCGGAGGTTCTCCAGGAGCGTCCAGATGACGTTGGCGTAGGCGCGGCAGGCGTGCTCGGCCTCGTCCGCCTTCAGCGCCACCGCCAGGCTCTCCTCCAGCTGCGGGCGGCCCAGGGGGTCGCCGCCGCGCCAGCGGGCGGTACCCACGTTGTTCAGCGCGTGCGAGAGGATCGCCGCGTCGCCCGTCCGCCGGGCCAGGGTGATGGCGCGCTCGCCGTACCCGATGGCCTCGGCGTACCGGTCGGAGAGCATGCGCAGCTGTGAGGTGTTGCTGAGCGCGAGCGCCAACAGCCGCTCGTCCCCGGCCTGTTCGAGTACGTCGATGGCCTCCCGGGCGGCCTCCTGCGCGGCGTCCGCGTCGCCCGCCCACCAGTGGATACGCGAGAGCCAGCGCAGATCGGCGCCGAGGGCCCGCAGGTCGCCGAGCGAGCGGCGCAGGGCGACGGCTTCCCGCTGGGCGCTGACGGCGGCCGGGGAGTCGGCGATGGTGTAGCTCTCCACCGCGTACCTCTCCAGGAGACCGGCGAGTTCGGCAGGGCCGTAGCGCCGGCGCTGGCGCAGGACGAGCCGCAGCTGGGCGGCGGCCTCCCGGTGCGCGCCGGTGCGGGCGGCGTCCCTGGCCGCGTCGGGGCCGTAGCGCGCGACGGCGTCCTGGTCGCCCGCCTGAGCGGCGTGGTGGACGATGCGGGAGGAGTCGGCGCCCGGCCGCCTGACCAGGACGGCGAGCACCTTGCGGTTGAGTTCGATCCGCCGCGCGGCGGGCAGCGAGTCGGCGATGGCCCGGCGGATGATCTCGTGCCGGAACACCACGCGCTCGGGGGTGACGACCAGCAGGCCGCGCCGTTCCGCCGAGGTCAACTGGCATACGCCGTCGGGCAGGAGCGCGTCGGCCAGGGAGCGCTCCGCCGCCGACGGCACCACGGCGAGCTGTTCGAGCGCGTCGCGTGCGGCGTCGTCGAGTCCGCGCAGCCTGGCCAGGACGGCGTCGACCACGGTCGGCGGCACGTCCCCGGTGCCGCCCGCCGCGACGACCTCGGCGACGTAGAAGGGGTTGCCCGACGTCACGGCGTACACCTGCGCGGGATCGAGGCCGCTCGCCGCGCTCAGTGTGCGCACCGCGTTCCGCGAGAGCCGGGCCAGGGGGAGACGGTGCACGCGCGCCGCCTGCGACACCTGGCCCAGGAGGTGCCGCAGGGGATGCTCGCGGCTCAACTCGTCGTCGCGGTAGGTCAGTACAAGGACGGCTGGCATCCGGTCCACACGGCGTACCAGGAACCGCAGCGCGTCGAGGGAGGCCTCGTCCGCCCAGTGCACGTCCTCTACGACCAGGACCGTCGGATGCGGCGGGGCACCCAGCTCGGTCCGCAGCGCGTCGTACACCCGATGCCGGTCGCCGCCCTCGGTCACCGCCTGCGCCAACTCGGCCCGCACACTGCCCACAAGGTCGCGGAAGGGGCCGAGCGGGCGCCGCGTCGCGAGGTCGTCGCACTGCCCGACCAGCACTCTGGCCTGCGCGGACAGCGCACCCGGCAGGGCCCTCACGAGGCTCGACTTGCCGATCCCGGCCTCGCCGAAGACGAGCGCCACCGAGCCCGCGCCGTCGGCCGCTTCCCGTGCGGCGGCGGTCAGTCGGGCCAGCTCGAGATCCCGCTCGAGGATGCCCCCGTCCACGCGGAGGATTCTCCCACGCGGGCGTGTATTTCCGTTGCCGGTACGGCGGTTCGGTCAGCCCTGGATCAGGGCTCCTGGTGGTGCGGGTTGGCGTCCGCGCCTTCCGTGCTGAGCAGTACGAGGGTCGATGCGGTGCCGAGGCCGAGGGCCGCGCGGCGGCCGTCGGCGCCGTCGCCGGTCAGTGCGGCTCGGACGCCCGCGAGCGACGCGGCTCCGCAGGGCCCGGAGGAGACGCCGAGGGCGGCGAGCGCGCGGACCGCCCGTGCGCTGTCGGCGTCGGTGACGGTGACGGCGGCGTCGAGGCCGTCACGCAGGTAGGGCCAGGCGAGGCTGGAGGGGGTGCCGCAGTTCAGGCCGGCCATGGCGGTGTCGCCGGTGACGACGCCGGTGAGCTCCCCGCGGGCGAGGCTCTCGATGACGCAGGCCGCCGCTTCGGGCTCCACGGAGAGCAGGGCGGGGGCCGTCCTTCCCGCGGGGCGGCTGCGGTAGTGGGTGACGACGGCCTGGGCGAGCGAGCCCACGCCGACGGGCACGGCCACCAGGTCGGGGAACCCCACACCGGCCGCGGCGAGTTGGGCGTCGATCTCGGCGAACAGGGTCGAGTACCCCTCGACGATCCAGCGCGGAATGCGCTCGTAGCCGGGCCAGGCGGAGTCCTGGACGAGCACGGTGGCGGCCCCTTCCGCCGCGGCGGCGGCCGCCCGGTGCACGGCCTCGTCGTAGGGCCCGGCGACCTCGGTGACCTCGGCTCCCTCGGCGGCGATCGCCGCCGTGGCGGCCGGATGCACGCCCTTGGACACGAAGACGTGGGCGCGCTGACCGAGCAGCCGGGCCATCCGGGCGACCGCGCGGCCGTGGTTGCCGTCGGTGGCGGTGATCAGTGTGACCGGCTCCGGCGAAGCCTCACCGCCCGCGGCCCGCTCGGCGAGGACCCGGTGCACCGCCCAGGAGGCGCCGAGCGCCTTGAACGCCGGGAGCCCCAGGCGCGCGGACTCGTCCTTGACGAAGACCCGGCCGATGCCCAACTCGGCTGCCAGAGACGGTAGTTCGTGGAGGGGCGTGACGGCGTAGCCGGGCAGCGAGGCGTGGAAGGCCTGGGCATCGGCGGGGGCCTGCGGGCAGGTCCAGGTGCGGGCGGCGGGCCGGGCGAACCAGGCCACCGGCTTCTCGGTGTTCTCAGACATGCGGCCAGCCTGCGGCCACCTCCACCCATCGGTCCAGCGAATGTTTCCGACCTATATTCATCAGGGTTTCCGACCGATGAAGACCCGTCCACCGCGAACCCGTGGACCCGAGAACCCGTCCACCGCGAACCCGTGGACCCGAGAACCCACGCCCCCGTGAACCCGCGCCCCCCGTCCGATCCGAGCGGTCGGCCGCCGACGACGAGGACCAGCCCATGTTCGACCTTCACCGGCTGCGGCTGCTGCGCGAGCTCAAGGACCGCGGCACGCTCGCGGCCGTCGCCGCCGCCCTCTCGTACAGCCCTTCCTCCGTCTCGCAGCAGCTCTCGCAGCTGGAGTCGGAGGTCGGCGTCCGGCTCCTCGAACCGGTGGGGCGGCGCGTGCGCCTCACCCCGCAGGCGGAGATCCTCGTCGCCCACACCGAGGCGGTGCTCGAACGGCTCGAGCGCGCCGAGGCGGACATCGCCACCTCCCTCACCGACCTGACCGGGACGCTGCGCATCGCCTCGTTCCAGACGGCCGCCCGCACCCTGGTGCCGACCGCGCTGACCCTGCTGCGGGAGGCGCACCCCGGCCTGCGGGTCCACCTCACCCAGATGGAACCGGAGGAGTCCCTGTCCGCGCTGCTGGCCCGCGACTTCGACCTGGTCATCGCCGAGGAGTACCCGGGCCTGCCGAACCCCCGCCCCGCGGGCATCGAGCAGGAAGACCTCTGCGAGGACCCCCTGCACCTGGCACCGCCACAACTGGCGAGCCACCTGGCACCGCCCGTCCCGGCGAGCGACGCGCAGAGCCCGATCGCCGCGCTGCGCGCCCTCGCCGACCACCCCTGGGCCATGGAGCCCGCGGGGTCGGCGGCCCGGCACTGGGCGACGACGCTCTGCCGCCACGCGGGCTTCGAACCCGACGTGCGGTTCGAGTCCAGCGACCTCCTCCTGCACCTGCGCCTCGTGGAGCGCGGCCACGCCGCCGCGCTGCTCCCCGGCCTCCTCTGGGACAAACAGCCCGCGACCGTCGCCCTGCGGCAGCTGCCCCGGGGGCAGCGCGCGCGTCGGCTCTTCACGGCGGTGCGCAGCGGTCGAAGCCACCACCCGGCGGTCGTCGCCTGTCGGAGGGCCCTCCGACAGGCGACATGAGCAAAGCGCGTACGCTTACGTCATCGATCACAGATCGACCGCACCCTCATTCCCTGCCAGGAGGACGCATGACCTCGGCGTCGCAGACCGCCCGCACCCCCCAGACCCTCGACCGCCCCTTCGGCGTCGGCAGCCTCACCCTGCCCAACCGCATCGTGATGGCGCCCATGACCAGGGAGTTCTCGCCGGGCGGCGTGCCGGGCGCGGACGTGGCCGAGTACTACGCCCGCCGTGCCGCCGCCGGTGTCGGCCTGATCATCACCGAGGGGACGTACGTCGATCACGCGTCGGCCGGTACGAGCGACCGCGTCCCGCGCTTCTACGGCGACGACGCCCTCGAAGGCTGGCGCAAGGTGGTCGACGCCGTGCACGCCGCGGGCGGGAAGATCATTCCCCAGCTGTGGCACGTCGGCATCACGCGCGACGAGGGCACGGGCCCGGTGCCCTCCGCTCCCCCGGCGGGCCCCTCCGCGATCGGCCTGGACGGGCAGCCCAAGGGCAGCGCGCTGACGGCCGACGACCTCGACGACGTGATCCGGGCGTTCGCGGACGCCGCGGCGGCCGCCGAGCGCATCGGCTTCGACGGCGTCGAGCTGCACGGCGCGCACGGCTATCTGATCGACCAGTTCCTCTGGGAGCGCACCAACCAGCGCACGGACGGCTACGGCGGCGACATCGAGTCCCGCACCCGTTTCGCCGCGGAGATCGTCGCGGCCGTGCGCGCGGCCGTCTCGCCCGACTTCCCCGTCGTCTTCCGGCTCTCGCAGTGGAAGGCCGGCAGCTACGACGCGCAGCTCGCCGAGTCCCCCGAGGAGCTGGAGCGCCTGCTCACGCCGCTGGTGGACGCGGGCGTCGACGTGCTGCACGCCTCCACCCGCCGCTACTGGCTCCCGGAGTTCGAGGGCAGCGACCTCAACCTCGCGGGCTGGGTCAAGAAGGTCTCCGGGAAGCCGGTGATCACCGTGGGCTCGGTCGGCCTCGACCAGGAGTTCATCGGGCCCAAGGGCTGGGCCGCGCCGTCCGCGTCCACCGGCATCGACCCGCTCCTCGACCGCCTGGAGCGCGACGAGTTCGACCTGGTGGCGGTGGGCCGCGCCCTCATCGCCGATCCGGAGTGGGCGGCCAAGGCCCTGGAGAACCGCCTCGGTGACGCGCTGCCGTTCGACAAGTCGCTGCTGAAGAGCCTGGCCTGAGCGACAGCCACCCGCGTACGGCCCCGGTGGCGCCGGGGCCGTACGCGCGGGGTGCCTGGACCGTCCTCGCGGCGGCATCCGAAGGCGTCTGCGCTGCGACCGCAGCTAAACCCATACACTGCTGTCGCCCCCGGTCGCGTACGATATGCGCATGACCTGGCCTGCCACCGAGCGCTACTTCCCCACCGCCGTCCCCGGCGGCCTGGGGCTCGTGCAGGACATCCTGAACACCGCACCCTCCTGTGGTGTTCCCGAGGCCGATCTCCTCGAAGACGTGGCCGCCGCGCAGGACTGGGTCTCCGTGGCGCTGCCCACCTGGGCCGAGCGGACGGGCCGCACTGCGGTGCGGCTCACCCTCACCGAAGAGGACCTGCCCAAGCTGCGACAGCTGCGCGAACAGCTGCGCCGGGCCCTGCTCTCGCGGTGCGGCACGACGAGCGGCGAGACCGCCCGCTTCACCTCGTGCGCCCTCCAGGTCAACCTGCACGGCGACGCGGCCCTGACCACCGAGCCCGAGGGCGAGGGCTGGCGCTGGCTGACGTCCGCCGTGCTGTGCGAGGCGCTGCTCGCCCAGACCACCGGTGAGTGGCGGCGCCTGAAGATCTGCCGCAACGAACGCTGCGCCACGGCGTTCTACGACCGCTCCCGCAACAACAGCGGCGTCTGGCACTCCACCCGCGGCTGCGGAAACGCCGCGAACCTGCGCGCCTCGCGCCAACGCCGCCGCGCGGGCGCCGAGGCGGAGCCGGCGCCGGACGGCCGGACGTAGCGTCAACTGCCGTACTCCACCAGGCTGGTGGGCGTCACGATGCGCCGCGCCGTGCCGGGCTCGGGCGGCTTCGTGATGTCGGAGCCCCTCCCCCGCATCCGGTCGGCGAGGAGCCGGCCCGCCACCCGGCCCAGCTCGTCGCTGTCGTACGCGACGAGGGTGACCGGCAGGCCGAGCGCGTCGGCCAGTTCGAAGTCGTCGAAGCCCGCGAGCGCGGTGTCGGTGCCCGAGGCGCGAAGGGCGCGGAACGCCCCTATCGTGTTGCGGTTGTTGGAGCAGAACAGCGCGGTGGGCGGCTCGGGCAGCGCGAGGAGCGCGGCGGCGGCCCGCCGGGCTTCGCGCGGTTCGGTCTGGCCCTGGCGTACGTAGCGTTCGTCGAAGGGCAGGCCGTGGGCGGCGAGGGCGGCGGCGTACCCGCGCAGGCGCTCGGTGCCGGTGTAGACGGCGGGTGGTGAGCCGAGGAAGCCGATCCGGCGGTGGCCGCGGATGATCAGGCGGGCGGTGGCGGCGAGGGCCCCGCCGAAGTCGTCGACCAGGACGCAGTCGGCCTCGAACCCCTCGGGCGGCCGGCTGGCGAGCACCACGGGCACGCCGTCGGCCGCCGCGGCGGCGAGATGGCGCTGGTCGGCCGCTGCGGGGACGGCGATGATGCCGTCGACGCGGCGGGCCACCAGGTCGGCGACGAGTTCCCGTTCGCTGTCCAGGTCCTGGCCGGTGTTGCCGATGACGGTCTTGAAGCCGTCGTCCGCGATGACGGAGTCCACGCCCAGGGCGAGGCGCGAGTAGAAGGGGTTGGCCAGGTTCGTGACGACGAGTCCGACCAGGCCCGTGCCTCGGCCCAGGCGCAGGCTGCGGGCCACTTCGTTGGGCCGGTAGCCGAGTTCCGCCGCCGCGTCGCGGATGCGTTCCCGGGTGGCCGGGAGCACGCGCGGGTCGTCGCGCAGGGCCCTGGAGGCGGTCATCGCGCTGACTCCCACCCGCTCGGCGACGTCCCGCAGCGTGGGCGGGCCGTCCGCGGCAGGACGCGGTTCGGGCATCGTCATGTGGGTCCCTTCCCCCGGGCTCGCCTCACCGTCCGGCGCCTCCCGCGTACTCCGCCGCCCCGATCAGCGCCGCGTCCGCGCCCAGTGTGCCGGGGCGCGGCCTCACCGGAGTATCCCCGAGGCCGCTGCCGATGCCCGGCCCGACCAGGTCCCAGGACAGCGCCATGGCGCCGCCGATCACGACCGCCGACGCGCCGAAGTCACGTACGCACGGGGCCAGGACGGTGCCGAGCGCGCCGAGGGCGTCGGCGATGACCTGCCCGGCCCACCGCTCGCCCTCCCGCGCACGCGCCGCGATGTCCCGCACGTCCACGTCGTGGTCGCCGTAGCGGGCAAGGATCGCCCGCCGGGAGACGAAGCGCTCCAGCGGTGCGCCGGACCAGGTCATCAGGTCGATGCGGCCCTCGGGCGGCACCCCGGCACCCTCGCGGCACACCACGCCGTCCGCGAGGAACGCCGACCCCACCCCCGTGCCCAGGGTGATCCCCACACAGCGCCGATGGCCGACCGCGGCCCCCGCGTTCCACTCCCCGAGCGTGAACGCGTGCGCGTCGTTCAGGAACACCACGTCCGCGGGTCTGGGCCACACGCCGTCGAGCAGCACCGAGCGCACATCGATGCCGTAGAGGTCGTCGAACTTCCCCACGCCCTCGAAGCGGGCGATCCCCTTCTCGTAGTCGAAGGGTCCCGGCACGGCCGCGCCCCACACCTGGCCCGCGGGCACCTGGAGCTCCCCGGCACAGCGCACGACCGTGCCGAGTATGTGCTCGGCGTCGCCCCGCGCATCGAGCGGCCGCCGGATGCGGCGCCTCACCCGCGTGCGCAGCGGGTCCACCAGAGCGGCGGTGACATGGGTGCCACCGAGCTCCAGCACGGCTCTCACGAGGGCCCCGCACCCGCGGCACGGCGGTCGCGCACGAGCGCCTTCACCACCTTCGCCGGACCGCCCCGCGACTCCAGGCGGTAGCCGCCGACCGCCGCGGGCACCGTCAGCGTCTCCGCGTACGAGAGCGCGTGCCGCTCCCCCGCCGCGGTCAGCACGGTGACGCCCTCGCCCTCCACCACGTTCAGCACGTGGAAGCGGCCCGCCGTGTCGTCGGCGGCGACGGCGCCCGCGTCGAGCGCGTAGCGCCGCACCTCGTAGAACATCTCGTCGAGCGCGCCGAGCAGTTCCTCCCGCCAGCCGTCCCCGCGCCGCAGGACGCAGGGCTCCTGCACCAGGTCGCGCCGCACCGCGTCGCCGCGCCGCTCCGTCTCCAGGTTGGCCAGGCCGTGTTCGTAGGGCAGGGGGCGCGGCCGGCCGTCGGCGTCGGGGCGCAGCCAGTCGTAGAAGCGCAGGCTGTAGAGGTAGGGGGTCGCACTGATCTCCAGCACGAGGTTCCCGGCGCCGCTGGCGTGCGGGGTGCCCGCCGGGATCATGAAGAGCCTGCCTCGTTCGGCTGGGAAGGTCATGACGTGGTCCTCGGGGGTCATCGGCACCCCGTCGTGCGCGGCTTCCTCGATCTCCTTGCGGAACAGCGTGAGGTCGGCGTCCTCGCGCAGCCCGAGATAGACGTGTGTGTCCGCGCTGCCGAGCGTCATGTAGTACGTCTCGTGCTGCGTGTAGGACCAGCCGAACCGTTCCCTCATGTACGGCTCCTTGGGGTGGCAGTGCACCGACAGATTGCCGCCGCCCACGGTGTCCAGGTAGTCGAAGCGGATCGGGAAGGACGTACCGAAGCGGGCGCGTGACTCCCGTCCCAGCACCTCGTCGGGGTGCAGGACACAGAGGAGTTGAAAGGGTACCTCCGCCTGGGTCTGCGGACCGTGTCCGATGAGGATGCCCGCTTCGGGGGCGATGAGTTCGTAGCCGAGAGCGGTGTTGCGTGCGCCGGAATTGAATCCGAGTGCACGCTGTGCCCAATGTCCGCCCCAGGGTGTGGAGTTGAAGAACGGTCTGGTGCGCACGGGGTGCCGTGCGAGGTCGGCGTAGTTCGCCCGCAGTCCGTTCCCGTCGAGGAACACGGGCCGCCCGGGGTCCTGTACGTCCACCCAGCCGTCCAGCTGGCCGACGACCGCGTCACGGTGGCGGTCGAGCATCGGCCAGTCCACGTAGAAGAGCCGCTTCAACTCGCCCCGCTCATCGGGCAGTCCGAGGTTGTCCGCCTCTCCGGCCGCCACCGCGGCCTCCGCGTACCGCTTGGGCAGATCGGCGTACCAGAGCACGTCGTGCAGGACCAGGGAGGCGCCGGGTCCGTAGACGAGCAGCAGTTCTTCCGTGCCGCGGTCTTCGCGGGGGAGTTCGTCGAACAGGTCGGCCAGCGGATTCTCCGCGAGCCGGCAGTAGTAGGGGTCGTCGGCGTCCGGTGCGCTCATGGTGCGGCGCCGCACCACGGCCGGGGACGCGTAGCGCGTACGGACGTCGAGGGTGCGTACGGGCAGGGAGCACGCGGCGGCGAGGCGGTCCGCGATGGTCTCCCAGTCGGCGGCCGGTGGTCCCTCGACCGCCACGATCGCGGGTTCGGAGGGAAGCTGGGCGGCCACGGCCTCCCAGCCGCTGATCAGTACGGTCCCCGGCGCCGGGGGATATCGCGGGTCGAGCCGGTACACGCGTGCTCCTTCGTGCGGAGGTTCTTCGCTGGAGAATGCAGGGGGTTCGCTGGAAGACGTAGGGAGGATTCAGGGACGTACGAAGAGCACCGCGGTCGTACCGAGGGCGGGGACGTCGATGCTCAGCGCCCCTCCAGTCACGGCCAGTTCACCGCCCGCCGTGCCCAGGTAGTCCGCGCTGTGGGCGGACGCGACCGGGAAGTGGGCGCGCACCGGGCAGGCCACCGGCTCCTGCGCGAAGGACTGGAGCCGCAGCAGGACCTCGCCGGGCCGCGGCGTCGTGAGCCCGACCAGGCGGACCCGCGCGTCCCCGAGCCCGACGAAGGCGAGCGAGGTCTGCCCGCCGTCCTCGGCTCCCCTGGCCCGCACGGCCCGCAGCGGGCGGCTCCAGGCCGCCGCCGTCCGGGGGCCGAGCCCGTCGGCGGCCGGGGCGCAGGCCAGGCTGTAGCGGTAGGTGAACTCGAAGCCCTGCTCGCTGGGGAAGTTGGTGTCCCACAGGTTGTTGTGGATCCAGGAGAAGACGGTGGCGGGCTCGTCGTGCCCCATGGTCCTGGGGAAGGGCGCGTAGGGCAGGGCGATGTTGCCGAACTGCACGAGCGGCGCGTCCTGCGTGGACCAGGCCACCGCGAACCCGTCGTCGGCGAGGGTCACCCAGCGGCGCACGGCCCGCATGTGCAGGGCCGAACCCGGCACCACGGGAAGGGTGTTGCCCGTCAGGCCGCCGGATGCCTCCATCCGCACGACCGGCTCGTCGAAGGCGAGGGGGAACGCGAAGTAGGCGCTCTCCTTGCGCAGTGTCGCGTCCTTGTCGAGGCGGTTCTCGATGTCGAGGCGGGGCACGCCCACGGGCAGGGTGAGCGTGGTGCGCAGCCGGTTGGCCCCGGCCGGGCGGGTCTCGTACGTGATGGATTCGGCCGTAGCGGTGGAGGCGCGGGCGATGAGCGCGGCGGGCGGGGCGACGGCGCGGACGCCGAGGTGTTCGAGGCGGTCGGAGGCCGTCGTGCGGCTGGAGTTGTGGTTGAAGGCTCCGGCGGTGGTGTAGCTGTCGTGGATGTAGCCGTTGAAGCCGACGGTCGCGTCGGGGCGGACGAGCTCGCGGCCGGTCGCCTTGTCGACGACCGAGGCGATACAGGCGTGCGCCAGGTCCACGCGGACGGCGAGGTGCTCGTTCTCCAGGAGCGTCGGATCGGGCAGGGCGAGCGCCGCGGCGGCGGTCCGCGCCGGGTCGTCGCGCTCGGTGCCGCCGGTGGGGTTCCAGCCGGTGGCGGCCTTCACGACCGTGGTCCGCGTCCGCGCGTCGGCCCGCGTGGCGTCGGCGGTGATGTCCAGGCGCACGGACCCCGCGGGCGGCACCTCGTCCACGCGGACCAGCAGGAACCGTCCGGCGTCCCGGTGGTCGTCGTTGCTCTGCGGTCGTTCCTCGTGGTCGAGCCGGTGTCCGGCGCGGGCGTCGTGCACGGCGACCGGCTGCTCCAGCGGGACGCTGCTCTCCGGCAGGAAGATCCGTACGACGTCCGTGCGCGGCCAGGAGCAGGTGTTGACCACGTGGTAGGTCGCCGCCACGCCCGGCACCGTCGCGAGCCGCTGCCCGAGCCGGGCGCTCGCCCTGCCGAGAAGGGCGTTCCCGTCGTCGTGGGCGCGCATCGCCTGCCCGTACTTCCAGTGCCACTGGTGCTCGCCGCTGTGGCCGCCCTCGTCGCCGTGGGTCCATGGGTCGCCGGCGCCCCAGGTGTGCTCGTCGAAGAGCGACACCGCTTCGTAGACCCCGGCTGCGTCCGCGCTGTCTTCCTCCGCCCCCGTGGCGCCGAGGAGTCCGGCGAACGTGCCGATGGTCTGGGCGTCGGCGACCACGGACTGGGCGGTGCGGGCCAGGGACAGGGGCCTCGCACCCGAGCCGACTCCGTCGACCCACCAGTCGGTCCAGTCGCCCTCGAAGGACTGGATGGCGTCGCCGAGCCTGGCCTCGGCGTCGGTGAAGAAGTCCTCGTTGCGCGAGAGCCGCAGCTGGGGGTGGGCCCAGGTCTCGTTCCAGCGGCGGACGGTGTCGGCGATGATGCGCCGTGGCGGCGCGTTGTCGCCGAACTTGCCCTGGACGCGCAGGTGGAGCACGTCCCAGGGGTAGGGCTCGCGCTTGGTCTCCGTCTGGTCCATGGCCCAGCCGAAGATGCCGCCGCGGTAGGGGTACGGGTTGGTCGCGAGGGAGGCCAGATAGGCGGGAAGGAGGTCGTCGACGTCCGCGTAGTTGGTGTCGAAGCCGAGCAGCGGGCCTTCCATGTAGGCGAGGCCGTGCGGGGTGTCGGTGACCCAGACCAGGACGCTGTTGCCGCTGGGCGCGCGCCAGCGGAAGAGGCGGGGCAGCTTCTCGCCGCCGACCAGGTGGGGCACGGAGCGTCCGGCCCAGTTGTGCGCCACGGAGAGGTACTTGACTCCGGCGGCGGACAGCGCGTCGACCAGTCCGACGACTGCTCCGGGCACGTCGGTCTGCATGGCGGAGGTGAAGGTGACGCCGTGCCGGTCGCGCAGGTCGTGGGCGAGGCGCAGCAGTTCGTGCAGCTCGTCGGTGGAGCAGGTCTCGGTGTGCAGGTTGAACGGCAGCGCGGTCAGCTCGATGCGTCCCTCGCGCACGCGGCGCACGAACTCCTCGACCTGCTCGGCGGGGCGGGCCTCCGCCCACTGCCGGAAGGACCACAACGACTCGACGCACCAGCGGAACCGCGACTCGGCGGGCCAGTCGTCGGTGGCCCGGGTCAGCTCCAGGCAGGAGTCGAGGAAGGAGAGGTGCTCGGCCAGGACGTGGCCCTGGGGGTCGGTGTAGCCGATGTCGAGGTGGGAGTGGTGGACCAGGTGGAGGGTCCAGCGGCGCTGTGGGGTGAGACGCACGTCGATGCCCTCGGCGCCCTCGGGGGCGTCGGGCAGGCAGACGGTGAGGCGGGTCTCGGTGTCGACGGCGGGCACCATGAGGCGTACGGAGCCGCCGGGTCCGGCGAGCCGCTCGACGGGCAGCGCGGTCCCGGCCTCGGTGCGCACGGTGAACTCCCCCGGCAGGACCGACCCGTTGACGGCCTCGATCCGCAGCGACTGCGTGAGACCGCCGCCGTCCGCCGCCCTGCGCAGCAGTGGTTCCTCGGTGAGCCTCAGGGCGCTGTCGCCGAGGCTTCCCTCCGCGGTGACCACGGAGGAGCGCAGGCTGTCGCGTATGCGGTCGTTGTCCCAGTCGGTGGTGCGGACGAGGGCCCGTGTCGTCATGCGGTTCTCCCAGAGAGGGGCAGGTCAGCGGGCGGATGCGGTGACGCCGCGCAGGAACAGGCCGCGGAACACCAGGAAGAGGAGGAGCGTGGGCAGGGAGACGATCAGCGCGCCGGCCAGGATGACGGGCGGCCCGGTCGATGAGTAGGCGTTGTTGAGGGTGCTCAGGGCCGCCATCACCGGCTGGACGTCGGGGCTGCGACTGAGCGTGATGCCCAGGAGCAGGTCGTTCCAGACGGCCGTGAACTGGAAGATGAACGCCGCGGCGAGCCCGGCTTTCATCAGCGGTACGTGGATGCGCCAGAAGATCCGCCGGAAGGAGGCACCGTCGATGAGGGCCGCCTCAGTCAACTCCGGCGGCATGGTGGTCATCTGATTGCGGATCAGGAAGAACGCGAACGGCACGGCCCACGCGGCGTAGATCAGCATGAGCCCGAGCCGGGTGTCGTACAGATTGGCGTCCGCGTACAGGCCGAAGAGCGGCGCGAGGAAGATCTGGAGCGGGAAGAGCGTGCCGGAGTAGATCAGCCAGAACCAGAAGGCGGGCCTGGGGATGGGCAGGACGACGACGGCGAACGCCGCCATGGCCGCGATGAGTACGGCGGCCAGGCCGCACACCACGGCGTAGAGCAGCGAGGCCTGGAAGCTGTCGCCGATGCCCGCCACGTCCCAGGCGGTCTCGAGGTTCTCGACGAGGCCGAAGCCCTGGACGGTCCAGTCGGGCTTGCCGGTGTACTCGGCGACGGGCGTCAGGGCGTTGACCACGAGGAGGTAGAGCGGGATCAGCCAGAGCAGCACGCATCCGGCGATGAAGACATGGCGCACGGTGCGACCCATGGGGTGCCTCCTCAGGCCTTGGCGTTGGCGGCGCGGGCGTCGGCCTCGGGCATCTGGCGGCGCAGGTACATCCACGAGGAGGCGACGACGATCACCGACAGGACGAGGGCGATCGCCGATCCGTAGCCGATGTGGAAGAGCCGGAACGCCTCGCGGTACATGCTCAGGGCGAGGGTCTCGGAGGAGCGGGACGGGCCGCCCTTGGTGAGGATCCAGATCATGTCGAACGCCTTGAGGCTGTTCACGACGGCCATCCCGACCACGACGACGGTCACGGCCCGCAGCTGGGGCAGCGTGATGTACCGGAACATCCGCCAGCCGCTCGCGCCGTCCAGCTGGGCCGCCTCGACGGTGTCTTGGGGAATGGCCCGCAGCCCGATCGCGAAGAGGACGACGTTGAGCCCGGTGGCCTGCCACGTGCTGGCGACGATCATCGACAGCGTGTTCTGCGGCCATTCCAGGAGCCAGGTCTGCGCCCACGAGTCCAGGCCGACCCCGCGAAGTACCTGATTGACCGCGCCGTCGGACGTCAGCATGAAGTTCCACAGGACCGCGGTGGCGGCCGCGGAGATGGCGTACGGCAGCACGATGACGAGCTGCGCGATGCCGCCAAGACGCGTCCGGTGTGTGGCGACGGCGATGAGCAGTCCGGCCAGGACGGGCAGCAGCAGGGTCCCGGCCACCCACATCAGGGTGTTGAGCAGCGAGCGGCCGAACATGGGGTCGTCGGCGAGGCGCGCGTAGTTGTCGAGGCCGGTGAAGCTGCTCGTGAAGCCGTTGTCCTCGAAGAAGCTGTCGTAGACGCTGCGGAAGAACGGATAGACGAGCAGGACGCCGACGAAGGCGAAGGCGGGCAGCGCCCAGGGCAGCGCGGCGAGCGGTCCGCCGAGCCTGCCGTTGCCTCGGGCGGCCTGGTGCGGGGTGCGGGTCGGGACGCGGCGGCGTACGCGCACGGGCTTCGCGGCGGTCTCGGCGGGGGTCACGATCTCGGTCATGTCTCCTCCGCCTCCCGCCACACCCGCCATGCCTCGTCCGCGCGGTCCTGCATGGTCCGCAGCACCTTGCGGTGGGAGGACGGGTTCAGCAGGAACCCGGCCAGGTCGTCGACGGTCGCCTCGACGAGTTCGGGCGGCCCCTGTTCCCAGAAGCGGTTGAGCAGCCAGAGCCTGTCGCCGCGGACCTTCTTCGCGAGACCGGCGATCACCGGGTTCGGGGGCTCCACCTTCGGGTTGGGGCAGCCGTCCTGGAGGCTGTGCGAGAAGGCCTTCATGACGGCGGGGTGCATCCAGTTGCCCGCCGCTTCCAGCGCCTCCGTCCGGTCGGGGCCTTTGACGGTGGAGACGAGACCGCTGGACTCGAAGACGACGCAGGGGCGGGCCTTCGGGTCCGCCATGGGCAGGACGAAGGCGCCGAGGTTCTTGCCCGGCTTCGCGCCCGCGCCCACGAGGGTGGAGCCGAGCCAGGTGCCGCAGGGGACCATCCCGACCTTGCCGTGGACGAGGGCCGGGGCGGCGGAGGCGTGGCTCATGTCCATGGGCGTGAACCAGTCCTTGTCGAAGAAGGACTCCACGGTGCGCAGGGCGCGTTCGGCGCGCGGGTCGGTGTACCGCTCGCGGCCGTTCATCAAGTCCTCGTAGAACCGCGGGTCTTGGCGGCTGAGGATCTCCTGGAACCAGATGAAGGCGGGCCAGCGGTCGGCCGCCGAGCCGTGCAGCGGGCTGATCCCGCTCTCCTTGAGGCGCTCGCAGACGGTGAGGAAGTCGGCCCAGGTCCTGGGGGCTTGGAGGCGGTGCTCCTCGAACACCTCGATGTTGTAGAAGAAGACCCAGTACGCGAGGTTCATCGGCAGGGCGTAGACCCGCCCCCGGTAGGTGAACGCGTCCCGTAACGAGGCGTCGACCCAGCCCTTCCCGACGGCCCGGTCCCACTGCCGGGTCAGGTCGACGATGCCGCCGGTGCGCGCGAGGTCCTGGAGCCGGTAGCCCGACCAGTACTTGAGCATGTCCGGTGTCTTGCTGGTGCGCAGCGAGGACTTGACGACCTGCTCGAACGACTCCAGGGACGGGTTGACCTCCGGCACGAGGCGCAGGCCCGCCACGGACTTCATGGCCGCCCCCGCGGCGGCCATGGGCTTCTCCCAGGCGGCGCTGTCGCCGAGCACGGCGACCTTGCCGGGAGGCTGTCCGCCGGCGGTCGCGCAGGCCGTGGCGAGCGCTCCTGCGGCGGCCGCGGCGAGGACGGTGCGGCGGTCGGGCGCGGGGCCTGGCACCGGATGAAGGCTGTGACGACTACCTGACATGGGTGGCTCCCCCCAGGTGTGTGTCGGCCCGGTGTTAGCGTTAACACGGGCGTGATGGAGCTTCTCTATGCGGGGTTGGGATGTCAATGCCCCGCACGACGCCAAAACGCCTGTGACACAAGGGAGTTGGCGGCCCTCTCTGGTCCGCGGTCGGCGGCGATCAGCCCCGCTGGATGTTGGAGGTGTTGAGCAGGAACCCGCGTCGGCCGTCCTGGGTCTGCGCGACGAGCCCCTCGCCCCGCTGCTCGACCGCCAGGTACCACGTGCCGGGTCGCAGCTCCGCCACCTGTTCGAGGGCGCCGTCCTCACTCATCAGCGGGCGCGCGACCGGCACCGCGAACCAGAACGGCTCGAAGTCCGGATCGTCGGAGGCGGTCACCGCGTCGACAAGGCGCCGGGCCTCGCGCACGGCCCGCTGGGTGCGTCGCAGCGACTCGGTGTTGCTTCTGCCGTACGGACTGGGCTCCTTGCGCCCATCGGGTTCTTCGCTGACACCCCACTGGAGTTCCGAGACGTCGAGCAGAAGCCCGCGATGGCCTTCCTGGGTCATGGCGACAAGCGCTGTTCCGCGCCTCCCCACGGCCAGGTGCCAGACGCCCGAGGCCAGCTCCGCGATCGGCTGCAGCTTTCCGTCCTCGCCCATCAGCGGGCGCGCGACCGGCACCGCGAACCAGAACGGCTGGAAGTCGGGCTCGGGAGCGGCCGCCACCGCCGACGCCAGGCGTTGCGCGGTCTCGACGGTCTCCCGGGCACGCTGCTCCGCCTCTCGGCGCAACCCCTCGCTCTCCAGGCGCATCTGCTCCGCCCGCCGCTCCAACCGCGCGAGCCGCTCCTCCGCCTCCCGCTGCCGCAGGTCCAGGCTCGACAGGTCCGGCGGGGACGGTGCGCCGCGGGCCGCGGCCATGTTGCGGGCGATGGCGATGTCGCCGCCGAGATTGCGGTTGCGCTGCTGCGGCACCGGGCGGGACTTGGCGGTCAGCGCCCGCCGTACGTCCCGGTAGAGGGTGTCCATGTCCAGCGGATCGGGCTTGCCCGCGACTCCCTCGCCAAGGGTCGTGATGAGCTCGCCGGTGAACGCGGTGTACGTCTCGCCGGGCAGGGACAGCGCGGGGCGCGTCTCGGCGCAGGACACGATCACGCACGTCCCGTCGACGACGGCCTGGTCCGCGACGTGTGCGCTCGCGCTCATCTTGCCGACCAGGGCACGGCCGCTGTAGCAGCAGTCGAGGATCAGCACGGTGCGCCGGGCGCGGGCCCGCGGATCGAGCACGGCCCTGCGCAGGTACTCGTACCGCAGCCAGGTGTACTCACGTTCGCCGTCCGAGTCGGGCAGGGCCAGGTACAGCTCCTCGGTGTGCGGGTCCGTCAGACCGTGTCCGGCGAAGTAGACGAGCAGGGTGTCCAGGGCCCGGTGTGCCCGGTCCCGCACCACGTCAAGAACCCGTCCGGCGCTGCCCGGCTGGGAGATCACCGTGCAGGCACCCTCGGGAAGACCCCAGATGGCGGGGTCGGTCAGCACGGCTTGCAGCCCTTTCAGGTTGCGGGCGACGGCGGGCAGGCCTGCCAGGTGGGTGTAGTCGTGGACACCGACCAGTACGGCCTCGGAGCGGGCCGGATCCGACAGCAGCGCCACGGTTACTCGTCATCCCCGTCCGCCGGGGCGGGTGCGGGCGCCGGCTGCGGGGGCGGTGATGCGCCGGGGCCCTGGTTCCACAGCCGCAGGACCTGTTCGACGGTCTCCGGGGAACAGTCCCGCAGGTCGATCACGACGCCGTCCCGTTCGAGCCGCACCTGCGGCGGACGCGGACGCGAGCCCCTCCACGCGGCGACGGCCGTGACCAGGCCGCCCAAGGCGATGCTGTTGGCCAGGACGACGTTGACGAGGTCAAGACCGTCACCCATGCGTCCCTGCTCGGCCTGCCGCGTCCCGGTGGACACCCGGGCGTGACCGCGCAGTTCGGGCTCCGTCACCAGCCAGCGATACAGCGACAGCACGGACGCCGCGAACTCGTCGCTCTGTTCGTGGGCGCCCGAGGTTCCGTCGCCGAACGTGAGATTGACCTCCACGAGCCGGCCCCTTCCCCCTGAGGTGATGCGCGGTGCTCATCGTAGAACGCGCCTGGCGGGGGCACCGGGCTTTCCGGCGGCCTGATCGGGGCGTCCCGCCCGGCGGCGCGCTCAGGCGGGGATGGTGTCCTGGGGGGCCGGTTCGGGGAGGGACCGGGTGGCGGGGATCGGGGACGGCAGGAGCCACAGGATCGCAAGGACCGCGCCTGCCGTGCCGATCCAGAGCGTGGGGCGCAGACCTAGCGCCGCGCCCAGGGCGCCGCCGAGCAGGGCGCCCAGGGGGCGGAAGCCGTGGTTCAGGGTGCGGAAGGCGCCCATCACCCGGGAGCGGATGGCCTCGGGGATCAGCACCATCTGGAGGGACGCGGAGGCGATGTCGATGACCATCACGCCGACGCAGCTGAGGAATTCGGCGGCGAAGAGCGTCACGACGACGAGCGGCACCGGCCCGTCGGCGAGCGGTACGAGCACCAGGGGCAGGGTGAACACCACGGACCCGCACAGGATCGAGGGGCCGATGCCGAAGCGGGCCACGATCCTGCCGCTGCTCACGGCGCCGATCAGACCGCCGACGGCACCGGCGCTCAGGATCGCGCCGAGAACGCCCGCGCTCAGGCCCAGTTCGACCGTCACGTACAGCACGAAGAGCGTGTGGAACATGTAGTTGAAGAACTGGATGGTCCCCGACCAGGCGAACAGCGCCCGCATCGACGGCTCCTTGACCACCCACCGCAGGCCGGCCGTGAAGTGCCCCTTGCCGACTGGCGCGGGCACGGGTTCGACGGGGTCGATGCGTGCGAGGAAGCGGGCCGACGCGAGATAGGTGCAGGCGTCCGCGAGCAGGGCGAAGGGGGCGGTGAGGAACTGCACCAGAAGCCCGCCGATGCCGGGTCCGGCCAGCCAGGACATCGAACGGCTTCCGTTGACCAGCGAGTTGGCCTGCACATAGCGCTCGCGCGACACCAGCGCCACGAACAGGCTGTTGTTGCATGCCTCGAAGAGCACGGTCAGCGCGCCGATCCCGAAGGCCGTCACATAGAGCTGCGTCAGGGTCAGGACGTCGAGCAGATACGCGACCGGGAGCGACACCAGCAGTGCCGCGCGCACCAGGTCCGCGGCGATCATGGCGCGCCTCCGCCGGGCCTGCCGGTCGGCCCAGGCGCCCAGCGGGATGTTGAGGAGGAGCGCGGGCAGCAGCTCGGCCGCCTTCAGCCAGCCCATCTCGGCGGCGTCGGCGCCGAGGACGAGCACGGCGGCGAGCGGGATGGCGATCAGGGAGATCTCGTCGCCGACGAGCGAGACGGTTCGCCCGGTCCAGTAACTCCGGAAGGTCCGCTCGCGCAGCAGGGCGGGTATGCGCTGCCGTATCCCCGCCCCCGCCCACATTCCTGCCCCTGCCCCTGCTCTCGCCTTTCTCATGCTCCGGACTCCCCTTCCGGGTCCCCGCCCGTCCCCTCGTCCGCCTCGCCGTCGCCGTCCGGGGCGCCCTCGGGGATCTCGCGGTCCACGAAAGCGAGCCGCACCACGCTGACGGTGCGCGTGCCCTCGGGGCGCCGGGCCGGATCGGTCCCCCGGTCCTCGTAAGGCCGCAGCAGCGCGTCGATGCGCTCGCCGATGTCGGTCAGCTCCTCGGGGGTGAGGTGCAGGAGCGAGTCGCTGAACTGCTCCGCCTCCTGCCAGGCCCGCGGCAGCGTGTGGCGCTTCTCCATGGCCCGGGCGGCCCGATCGAAGTACCGCCGGGCGACCGCGGCGGACAGTGCGTCCGACGCTTCGGCGACGGACGGGTCCTCGCTGTAGCCGGGCCAGTCGGTGAACCGGGCTGTCGCCCGCCACGGCTTTTCGCGCCCCCGGCCGCCGGGGGCCTCGTCGACGAGTCCGTACTTCGCCAGTATCCGCAGGTGGTAGGAGCAGCTGGCCACGGATTCGCCGGTCAGCTCGGCGGCACGCGTGGCCGTGAAGGGACCGCTCTGCCGCAGCAGGCCGACCAGGGCCATGCGCGTGGGGTGGGCGTAGGCCCGCAGGGCCCGGGGGTCGGTGAGCTGAATGCTGCGCTCGGGGGGGATGGGGTTCTCCGGAGTCTCGTCCACCATATAAAGCTATCTTTAGAAAGACTCCTTTACAAGGATGCGCCGACCGGCTCGGTCCGAGTGGCGGCGCCCCCTCCCCCTGCGCACCATCGAGGAAAACCGGCGGAAGGGGCCGCTTCGTGGCCAAGGACAAGAAGGACTCCAAGAAGGACAAGAAGAAGCGGGGCAAGGAGGCCGGAAAGCAGTCCGGCAAGGCCTCCGCCCCCGCCCCGGCCCCGCTCCGCGAGCTGCTGCGCATCCCCGAGGGCGAGCGGGTGAAGCTCGCCTCGTACGCGGCCGACGCGACCCCGGCGGGCCCGGCGGACAAGGCCGCCGGAGTCCTGGCCACCGCCCGGATGGGCGAACAGCTCGCCGAGCTCCAGGAGCGCCTCTACGCGGCGAGCACCGCGGGCGACCGCCGCCGCGTGCTTCTCGTGCTCCAGGGCATGGACACCAGCGGCAAGGGCGGCACGGTCAAGCACGTCATCGGCCAGTTCAACCCCTCCGGCTGCCGCATCAGGGCCTTCAAGTCGCCCACGCCGGAGGAGCTGAGCCACCCCTTCCTCTGGCGCATCACGCAGGCACTCCCGCTGCCCGGCGAGATCGGCATCTTCGACCGCTCGCAGTACGAGGACGTCCTCATCGCCCGCGTCCGAGAACTGGTCCCGCCCAGCGACCTCGGCCGCCGCTACGGCCGGATCAACCAGTTCGAGCAGACCCTCGCCGAGGACGGCGTCACCGTCATCAAGTGTTTCCTGCACATCTCGTACGAACAGCAGCGGCGCCGACTGCTCGAACGCCTCGACAACCCGGACAAGCACTGGAAGTTCAACCCCGGCGACATCGCGGAACGCGCCCTGTGGCCCGCCTACCAGGAGGCGTACGAGATCGCGCTCGAACGGTGCTCGACGGCGCACGCCCCGTGGTACCTCATCCCGGCGGACCGCAAGTGGTACCGGAACTGGGCGATCAGCAGCCTGCTCCTGGAGCACCTGAAGATGCTCGATCCGCAGTACCCGAAGGCGGGCTTCGACGTCGGCCTGGCCAGGAAGCAGCTCCTGGGCGACGGCTCCGCACAGGCACAAGATCGGACAGAAGTTACCTCTAGGTATGCAGTGACTTAATGCGCCAGTAGCAGTAGAACTCGTTCCCATTCCTACGAGAGTGAGGAACGTCACATGAGTGGCACTACCACGCGCATCACTGCCCCAGAGGGCGTCACACGGCGAAGATTCATAGCTGGAACCGGTTCTATTCTGGGAGCCGTCACCCTCTCCGCCCAGGCCATCCCCCCGGCCTCCGCCCAGCCGGACGCGACGGCCGCGGCCGGACCCATCGGCGACGGGGCCCGCGTCCCCGTCCTGGTGATCGGCACCGGGTACGGCGGCTCCGTCGCCGCCCTGCGCCTGGCCCAGGCGGGCGTCGACGTCCACATGATCGAGATGGGCATGGCCTGGGACACCCCCGGCTCCGACGGCAAGATCTTCGCCCACACGACCTCGCCCGACGCCCGTTCCTTCTGGCTGCGCACCAGGACCAAGCAGCCCCTGAGCAACTTCCTCGGCTTCCCGATCGACAAGGACATCCCCCGCTACACCGGAATCCTGGACGCCGAGGAGATGGGCGGGATCATCGTCTACCAGGGCCGCGGCGTCGGCGGCGGCTCACTGGTCAACGGCGGCATGGCGGTCACGCCCAAGCGCGAGAACTTCGGCGCCGTCCTCCCGTCGGTCAACGCCGACGAGATGTACTCCACCTACTACCCGCGGGCCAACGCCGGTCTCGGCGTCAGCACCATCGACCCGGCCTGGTTCGACAGCGTCGACTGCTACCAGTACTCGCGGGTCGGCCGCAAGCACGCCCAGCGCTCCGGATTCCCGTTCCTCTTCGTGCCCGGCGTCTACGACTGGGACTACATGAAGCAGGAGGCGGCGGGAACGGTCCCCAAGTCGGCGGTCGCCGGCGAGATCCTCTACGGCAACAACCACGGCAAGAAGTCCCTCCAGAAGACCTACATCGCCAAGGCCACCGCGACCGGCAGGGTCACCATCTCCCCGCTGCACAAGGTCACCACGGTCTCCCCCGCGTCCGGCGGCGGCTACACCGTCGTCATCGAGCAGCTCAACACCACCGGCACCACCACCGCCACCAAGACCGTGACCGCGGACAGGGTGTTCTTCGCCGCGGGCAGCGTCGGCACCAGCAAACTACTCGTCAAACTGAAAGCCACCGGCGCTCTGCCGAACCTGAACGGGGAGATCGGCAAGGGCTGGGGCGACAACGGCAACGTCATGTGCGGCCGCGCCAACCACATGTGGGACGCGACCGGCAAGGTCCAGTCGGCCATCCCCACCGGCGGCATCGACAACTGGGCGGCCGGTGGCGCGTTCGCCGAGGTCGCGCCGCTGCCCACCGGGATCGAGACCTACGCCTCGTTCTACCTGTCGATCACCAGGAACCCGAACCGCGCCTCCTTCTCCTGGAACGCGGCCGCGGGCAAGGCCGAGCTGAACTGGCAGACCGCCTGGAAGCAGCCGTCCATCGACGCGGCCAAGACCATCTTCGACAAGATCAACTCAAAGGAGGGGACGATCTACCGCACCGATCTGTTCGGCACGTACAAGATCTGGGGCGACCATCTCACCTACCACCCGCTCGGCGGCGCCGTCCTGAACAAGGCCACCGACAACTACGGCCGGCTGCACGGACACCCCGGCCTGTACGTCATCGACGGCTCGCTGATCCCCGGCAACACGAGCGTCAACCCGTTCGTCACCATCACGGCGCTCGCCGAACGGAACATCGAGAAGATCATCGCGACCGATCTGTAGCCACGGCCCCTCGGCGCCGGGGCACTGCGCGTCAGTGCCCGGGCAGGACGCACACCGCATCGAGGCCGAGCACGTGGTTGAGCCGGCCGAACGCCAGCCAGGAGCCGATGCTCATGCTCAGCTCCACGATCTCGCGCTGGCTGTAGTGCGCGGTCATCCGCGTCCAGAACTCGTCGTCGAGGCCATGGTGATCCAGGGCGTACCGCTCGGCGTACTCGGCGGCAAGACGTGTCCGGTCGTCGAAGGCGTCGGTGGTGCGCCACTGGGTGACCGCTTCGGCGAACTCCTCCTCGACCTTCTGGCCCTCGCGCTCGGTCCGCCAGTCGAGGCAGAACAGGCATCCGTTGATCTGCGCGACGCGCAGCCGCGCGGCCTCGAACTCCCGCAGCCCCAGTGTCGTGTGCTCGTACACCGACAGCGAGAAGTTCGCGGCGGCCATGCCGATCCCGGGGACCATGTCGCCCCACACGTACCCGATCGGCTCCTGGCCCTCGGGGATGTCGATGTGCATCGAGCTCATTGCTTGCTCCTTCCGAGCTTGCCGGTCGCGGGACGCAGCGGGACGTCGAGCGCGTCGTAGAGTCCGGGTTCCGCGGCCACGAGCCAGTCGATGGCGCCGACCAGCCGGCCGACCGCGGTGGCGTTGCCGCCCGCCGACCGGTTCTCGCCCTCGTCGGTGGCCTCGACCGTGACCTCGATGCGCGGGCGGCCCTCGACGATCACGCGGTGCGCGCCCGCGCCGTCGGGCGGCGACGGCCAGTCCGGTGCGCAGGACGGGTGGATGCGGGTGATGTGCTCGATGACGATGCGAGGCTCTCCCCCGACGATGCCCTGCACCTCGAAGCGCACCGCGCCCTGGGTGCCCGCCGCGAAGTCGCCCATCGTCCGCGTGCTCACCGAGGTGTCGAGCGCGCGCCGCTCCAACGTCTCGCGGATGTCGTCGAGTTCGGCGCCGAGCGCCCTGGCCATCAGCCGTATCTGGCCGCCCCACACCATGGTCGGGACGGTCTCGGCGAGCATCAGGGGCTCGTAGTCCATCGGATGCCCCATGCCGATCAGGTGGCGTACGGAATCCTCCTGGTCGTACGTGGAGTAGTCGAAGATCTCCTGGCAGCGGATCGCGTCGACGGTGCTGCCAAGGCCGCTGATCAGCAGCGGCAGGACGTCGTTGCCCCAGCCGGGGTCGACGCCGGACACGAAGAGGGAGCCGCCGCCGTCCGCGATGGCGGCGAGGAGCGGATCGCGCAGCTCGGGCGGGGCGTTGCGCTGGTCGTAGAGGGCGTACAGCGCGGGGGTGACGACGACGGCCCCGGCCCGGATCGCGCGGCCGACGTCGGCCAGGGCCTCGTCGGGGCGGATGTCGCCGGAGGCCGCGTACACCACGGCCTGGGGTGATGCCGCGAGGACGGCGTCGATGTCGTCGGTCGCCGCGACGCCGAGACGTTCGTCGAGCCCGGCGAGGTCGGCCGCGTCGCGGCCGACCTTGTCGGGAGTGTGGACGAGCACGGCGGTGAGCTTCAGCGCCGGGTGGGCCTCGACGGCACGGATGGCCGCTCGGCCGACATTTCCGGTTCCCCAGACAACCGTGGAAATCATGCGGCGGAGGGTAACCAGAGGGCGTATCAGTTCATAGGGCCATGACCGGAGAGATTTACGTCGAGGACGCGGGTCATGGACGGCTGCCCTAGCGGATGTTGACGTCGATGCACGCGTAGAAGGCGTTCGAGGTGTCGCCTATGTTCCAGACCGCGAGCACCTTGTGCCTGCCGGTGGCGCTGCCGAGGTTGACCTGGTGCGAGACGGTGGCGGGTGGCTGCTGGTTGCCGCCGTCGATCGTGGCGACCTTCGTGCCGTCGACGAAGTACTCGTAGTTCGCGGTGCGGTGCCGTGCGGTGAACGTCCAGGTGAAGGTCTGCGTCCTGCTCACGTTGCTGACCTTCCACCCCTTGCTGTCGTCGTTCAGCTCCGCGAACCGCGCGTTGCCGCCGTTGCAGCTGCGCAGGCCCTTGGGGCCCTCGACGCTCTGCGGTTCGTACTTGATGTCGCCGCACGCGATGGTGCGCGCGGCGCACTGCGCCTGGCGGCTGGCCGGTGCGTTGACGTACCCGTGCGCACTGGCCGAACCGGTGGGCAGCGTGAGCGCGAGGACCGGGGCGAGGCCCGCACCGATCATGGCGGCCAACTTCCGCTTCCTGTGCATGCGTGACTCCTTCACGGCGCTGTGAGTGGGGGGCGTGCGTGAAGTGCTGAGGCCAGATGTTCTCGTTGGCCGATTAGTCCAGACCATAGACTTCGGCGAGCCTCGGTCAAGGCCGCTTTCGGGCCACGTGCGGGCGGCGCGGCGGGAGGCGCCGCGGGAGGCGGCTACGCCGTGCGGCGCAGGTGTGCCGAGAGGTGGTGCTGCAGCGGCTGGCCGACCGCTTCGAGGTCGTGGACGAAGGTCAGTTGGCCGTCGTCGGTGAGCGTGTAGCGGCGGCGGGTCGCCTTGACCTCCTTGGCGGTGGGGGTGCGGGCCACCTCGCTGGTGGAGAGGTCGATCGTGTTGCCGGCCGCGTGGCCCACCGCGATCTCGGCGATGCCGGTGGGCTGGGTGATCAGCGCCTCCACCCGGCCGTCGGGCTGTAGCCGCCACCATCCGCTCTCCCGGGCCGAGGGCCGCAGCGGTGCGTCGTCGGCGTCGAGGAGCCAGGCCCGTGCCTCGTACCGGAGGAAGGGGCGGCCGTCGTGGCTGAAGGTGACCTCCTGGGCGTACGTGAAGTCGGCCTCCAGGGTCGGGTACTCGCCCTGGCCCCGCCCGTGCCAACTGCCCAGGAGTCCGAGCACGGGCGTGAGCAGCGCGTGCGGTGCCGGTGCCTCGTCCGGCCGGTGAGCGTCGGGGTACGGGTGCTGCGCCGGTGCGGGGTCGAACACGGTGTGCGCTCCAGGGAGTCGGGGTCGGTGCCTGGAGGAAGCCTAGGGGTCCACGGGGGCAGGGGTCCGACGGCGACGGCAGCGGCGGGGCCCTCACCGGCGGTGGCCGAAAAGTTAGGGTAACCTCATCGACCGGCCCGACTGTGGCGGAGATCGCGCCCCGCATCACGTCCAAGTCCCGCCGCCCTCAAGGGAGTTGGCAGTTGGAGACCGCAAGGTGACACGGAGCAAAAGGGCCCGTCCAGCCCTTCTCGTGGCTCTGCTCTGCACCGCCCTGGCCGCGCTCTGCGTCCTGTCGATCGCCCTCGGTGCGGCGAACGTTCCGCCGGACCAGGTCGTGCGGGCGCTGTTCGGCCACGCGCCCAGCCGGCTCGTGGAGAACATCGTCTGGTCGGCGCGCGTGCCCCGCACCACGCTCGGCCTCGCGGCGGGCGCGGCCCTCGGTCTCTCCGGCGCGCTCATGCAGGCCCTGACCCGCAATCCGCTCGCGGACCCGGGCATTCTCGGTGTCAGCGCAGGTGCCTCCTTCGCCATCGTCCTGGCCGTCGGGGTGCTCGGCGTCGGCTCGTTCCACGGGTACGTCTGGTTCGCCTTCGCGGGCGCCCTGGTGGCGAGCGTCGTGGTCTATCTCCTATGCAGGCTGGGCCGCTCCGGTCTGACGCCGGTCAAACTGGCGCTCGCCGGCGTCGCGGTGACCTCGCTGCTCTCCTCGCTCACCAGCGCGATCGCGCTCACCGACCCCGACGCCCTGGACCGCTACCGCTTCTTCTCGGCCGGTTCGATGGCCGACCAGGACGGCGCGACGGTCCTGCGCATCCTGCCCTTCATCGCCGTGGGCGCGGCCCTCGCCCTGGCGTGCGCACCGGCCCTCAACAGCCTGGCCCTTGGCGACGACGTGGCGGCCTCGCTGGGGCGGCGGCTCGGACTGGTCCGGCTCCAGGGCGTCGCCGCGGTCACGCTGCTGACCGGCGCGGCGGTCGCGGTGATCGGTCCCGTCGTCTTCATCGGGCTGATCGTCCCGCATGTGGCGCGCGTGCTCGCCCAGTCGGCGGGGATCGGCCCGGACCACCGCTGGCTGCTTCCGCTCTCCGCGGTGCTCGCCCCGTGCCTGCTGCTCGCCGCCGACATCGTCGGACGGGTCGTCGCGCGCCCCACCGAGATCCAGGCGGGCGTCGTCGTCGCCTTCATCGGCGGCCCGTTCTTCATCGCCATGGTCCGCCGACGCCATCTGTCGGAGGTATGAGCATGAGTGCTCCGAAGACCGCGCTCGGCTCCTCTTTCCGCACCTACCGGCTGACCGTGCCGCCCGTCTCCGGGGTCCTGCGCCCCCGGCTCGTGGCGCTGGGCGCCGTACTCGCCGTCGTCGGCTTCCTGCTGTTCTGCTGGGGCCTGTCGATCGGCGACTATCCGATCGCCATCGCCGATGTCGTACGTGCCCTGGCCGGTTCCGGCGACCCGGGCACCGTGCTCGTGGTCCAGGAGCTGCGGCTGCCCCGCGCGCTGGTCGGGCTGCTCGCCGGATTCGCCTTCGGCGTGTCCGGGGCGCTGTTCCAGACCATGACCCGCAATCCGCTGGCCAGCCCCGACATGATCGGCCTGACCCAGGGCGCGGGCACCGCCGTCGTCGCGGGGATCGTCCTTGGCTGGGGCGGCGGCCTGGGCACGCAGGCCCTCGGGCTGTTCGGCGCGCTGGCCACGGCGCTCATCGTGTACGCCCTGGCCTGGCGCCGCGGCGCCACCGGCTACCGGATCATCCTGGTCGGCATCGGGGTGGCCTGGATCTGCACCAGCGCCACCGACTATCTGGTGGCCAAGGGCGGACGCTTCCAGGCACAGGCCGCCCTGGGCTGGCTGGTCGGCAATCTCAACGGCCGTACGTGGGGCCAGGTCGGGCCGCTGGCCATCGCCCTCGCGGTGCTGCTGCCGACGGCGCTGCTCCTCGGACGGCTGCTGCGCACCCTGCAACTGGGCGACGACGTGGCCACCGGGCTCGGCACGCGCGTACAGCCGGTGCGCCTGGCCGTCCTGCTCACCGGGGTCGGGCTCGTCGCCTTCGCCACCGCGTCCGCCGGGCCGGTGGCCTTCGTGGCGCTCGCCGCACCGCAGATCACCCAGCGCCTGGCCCGCACCGCGTGGCCGCCCGCCCTCGCATCGGGGCTGACCGGGGCCGTGGTGGTCCTCGGCAGCGACCTCGTCGCCCGCGCCCTCGTCCCCGGCACGGAACTACCGGTCGGCATCGTCACCGGCGTGCTTGGCGCGCCGATCCTGCTCTGGCTGCTCGTCCGCGCCAACCGCGCGGGCTCAGGAGGTTGATCCCCATGTCGGCTGACTCCCTGTCGACCGACCCCGTCCCGGCGGGCCCCGCGCCGGCCACCGACGTGGACCTGCGCGCCAGTGACCTGCGCCTGTCCTACGGCAACCGGCTCGTGGTGGACCGTCTGGACCTGTCCGTCCCGCCGGGCCGGATCACGGCCATCGTGGGCGCCAACGCCTGCGGCAAGTCCACCCTGCTGCGTGCCCTGGCCCGGCTGCTCGCGCCCCGCGACGGCGCCATCCACCTGGACGGCCGCGCCCTGCACTCCATACCCAGCCGCGAACTGGCCCAGCGCCTGGGCATCCTGCCGCAGAGCCCGGTCGCCCCGGAGGGTCTCACCGTCGTCGACCTCGTCAACCGCGGCCGTTCACCGCACCAGACCTGGTGGCGGCAGTGGTCGAAGTCCGACGAGCGTGCCGTCCACGAGGCACTGGCCGCGACCGGCATGACCGATCTCGCGGACCGTCCCGTCGACGAACTCTCCGGCGGGCAGCGCCAGCGCGCCTGGATCGCCATGGCGGTCGCCCAGGGCACCCCCGTCCTGCTCCTCGACGAGCCGACGACCTATCTCGACCTGGCGCACCAGATCGACGTGCTCGACCTGATCACCGACCTGAACCGCCGCGAGAACCGCACCGTCGTGATGGTGCTGCACGACCTCAATCAGGCCTGCCGCTACGCCGATCACGTCGTCGCCATGAAGGCGGGGCGGATCGTGGCCGAAGGCACCCCGGCCGAGGTGATCACCGTGGACGTCGTGCGGGACGTCTTCGAGCTGAAGTGCCGCATCACACCGGACCCCGTCAGCGGGACTCCGCTGGTCATTCCCATGGGCCGTCACCACGGCGAACCAACTTAGGGTAGCCTCACCTAGATTTTCCAATGTCCGGCCCTGGAGGGGTGGCGGGTGAGTTCTTCAAGTCCGTCGGGGCGGGACGTCCTGAAAAAGTCGGTACGGGGGCAGCGGCGCGACGTCGCCGTCGGCTCGGTGCTGGGCTCCGGCCATCAGATAGGCGAGGCGCTGGTCCCCGTCCTGATCGGCGTCGCGATCGACCAGGCCGTCACCGACTCCGACACCGGCGCCCTGCTCGTCTGCCTCGGTGTCCTGGCCGTCGGCTATGTGGCCCTCGCGCTGAGCTTCCGCTTCGGCGCCATGGCCGGCGAGCGCGCCGCGGCCCGCGCCGAGCACACCCTGCGCATCTCTCTCGTACGCCGCATACTCGACCCCGGCGGCGGAGCCGAGGAAGGCCGCCTGCCGGGAGCCCTGGCCAACATCGCGACCGAGGACGCCAAGCGGGTCGGCGCCGTCAACATGGCCCTGATGGCCGGGATCTCGGCGCTGATGGGCATCCTCACCTGCGCCGTCGTCCTGCTGCGGATGTCACTGACGCTCGGCCTCGTCGTCCTGCTCGGCACGCCGGTGCTGCTCTGGCTCGGGCATCTGCTGAGCAAGCCCCTCGAAAGCCGCAGCGAGGCCGAGCAGGAGCGCGCCGCGCACGCGTCCGCCGTCGCCGCCGACCTGGTGACGGGCCTGCGGATCCTCAAGGGCATCGGCGGCGAGTCGGCGGCCATCGCCCGCTACCGCACCACCAGCCGCGACTCCCTGGGGGCCACGCTCAAGGCCGCACGCGCGCAGGCCTTCCAGAGCGGTGTGGTCCTCGCCCTCACGGGGTGCCTGATCGCCGCCGTCGCGCTGGTCGGCGGCAGGCTGGCCGCCCAGGGCAACATCAGCCTCGGCGAGTTGGTGTCGGCGGTGGGCCTCGCGCTCTTCCTGATCGGCCCGCTGGAGACCCTCGCCTGGGTCAACGCCGAGCTCGCCCAGGGCCGTGCGTCGGCCGGCCGGATCGCGGAGGTCGTCGCCACCGCGCCCGCCGTCACCGCCGGGGACCGGAGCCTGCCCCAGCCGGTGCGCGGCGCCGTCCGCCTCGACGGCGTACGGCACGGCGGGCTGCACGGGGTGGATCTCGACGTCGCGCCCGGCGAACTGCTCGGCATCGTCGCGACCGATCCCGCCCACGCCACCGATCTGCTGCGCTGCCTGGCCCGGCGCACCGACCCCGCCACCGGGACCGTCACACTGGACGGCATATCCCTGCGGGACCTCGACCCGGCCGAGCTGCGCACGGCGATGCTCGTCGCCGATCACGACGCGGACCTCTTCGCGGGCACCGTCCGCGAGAACGTCACGGCCGCCGCGCCCGACGGCACCGACCCGGAACAGGCGATGGCGGCCGCCGGAGTGGCGCAGGTCGCCCAGACCCTGCCGGACGGCGAGGACACACCGGTCGGCGAGCGCGGCCACGCGCTCTCGGGCGGGCAGCGCCAGCGCGTCGCCCTGGCCCGTGCGCTGGCGGCCGAGCGGCCCGTCCTCGTGGTCCACGATCCGACCACCGCGGTCGACGCCGTGACCGAGGCCCGCATCGCGGCCGGTCTGCGCGAGATCCGCAAGGGCCGCACCACGGTCCTGGTGACCACGAGCCCCGCCCTGCTCTCGGTCACCGACCGGGTGGTGCTCCTGGACGAGGGACGGGTCACCGACTCGGCCCCGCACGCCGACCTGATCCAGCGTCACGAGGCCTATCGCACGGCGGTGTTGGCATGAACGAGACCCCTTCCGACATGAACGAGACCACCTCCGAGCAGCAGCAGGACACCCGCGAGCTGCTGCCCACCGCCACCGCGCCGCGCACCCGCGCCGCGGTCCGCGAGCTGGTGCGACCGCACCGCGGCCTGGCCGTCGGCGGCTTCGCGGTGATGATCGCGGCGACCGGCGTGGGACTCCTGGTCCAGCCGCTCCTCGGCCGCATGGTCGACCTGGTGGCCGACCAGCGTCCGCCGGGGGACCTCACGCTCCCGGTCGTGCTGCTGGTCCTGGTCGCCCTCGCGCACGGCGCGACCACCGCGCTCGGCCTGTCGCTGATCTCCCGGCTCGGTGAGACCGTGCTCGCGCAGCTGCGCGAGCGGTTCGTCGAGAAGGCCCTGCGGCTGCCGCTGGAACAGGTGGAGAAGGCCGGGGCCGGAGACCTCACCGCCCGCGTGACCCGGGACGTCTCGGTGGTCGGCGAGGCGGTGCGCAGCGCCCTGCCCGAGCTGGCCCGCTCCCTCCTGGCCATCTTCCTGACGCTGACCGCGATGGCGGTCCTCGACTGGCGCTTCCTGGTCGCGGCCCTCCTCGCGGTGCCCGTCCAGGCGACCACCGCCCGCTGGTACGTCCGCCACGCCGTCCCGCTCTACGCCCAGCAGCGCATCGCCACCGGGGCCCAGCAGCAACAGCTCCTGGACACCATCGCCGGCGCGGGCACCGTGCGGGGCTTTCGCATCGAGGAGGAGCACACCGCGCGGGTGACCCGGCGTTCGTCGACCGCGGTCGCGCTGAAGATGCGCGGCATACGGCTGGTCCTCGACTTCTACAACCGGCTGCACGTCGCCGAGTACACCGGCCTCACCGCGGTCCTCGTCACCGGTTTCCTCCTCGTCCGCGCGGACTCCGTGTCCATCGGCACCGCGACCGCCGCCGCGCTCTACTTCCACAGCCTGTTCACGCCGGTCAACTCCGCACTCGTACTCCTCGACGACGCCCAGTCGGCGACCGCCTCGCTCGCCCGTCTGGTCGGGGTCGCCGACGAGCCGACCCCGGAGCCCGCGGCCACACAGGCGACACGGCCGCGCGAGCCCGGTGCGCGGCCGGACGGCACCGTCACCGTGATCGGCATCGACCACGCGTACGTACCCGGACAGCCCGTCCTGCAGAACGTGGACCTCACGCTCCGGGCCGGGGAACGGGTGGCGCTGGTCGGCCCCAGCGGCGCGGGCAAGACCACCCTGGCCAAGCTCATCGCCGGGGTGCACCGGGCGACTTCGGGCTCGGTGCAGCTGACCGGGACGCCGGGCCGGGGCAGCGGTCTGCCGGTGGCCCTGGTCACCCAGGAGACGCACGTCTTCGCCGGGCCGCTGGCGGACGACCTGCGCCTGGCCCACCCCAAGGCCACCGACGACGAGCTGCGCACGGCGCTGACCGACGTCGACGCGCTGGAGTGGGTCGAAGCGCTGCCCGACGGCCTGGACACCGTCGTGGGCGACGGAGGCCACCGCCTCACCTCCGCCCAGGTCCAGCAACTGGCCCTGGCCCGGCTGATGCTGGCCGACCCGCCGGTGGCCGTGCTCGACGAGGCGACGGCCGAGGCGGGCAGCACCGGCGCGCGGCTCCTGGAGAAGGCCGCGGGCCGCGCGGTCGAGGGACGTACCGCGCTCGTCGTCGCGCACCGCCTCACCCAGGCCGCGACCGCCGACCGGATCGTCGTCATGGACGGCGGCCGGATCGTGGAGAGCGGCACCCACGACGAACTGCGCGAGGGCTCCGGGCCCTACGCCTCCCTGTGGCAGGCGTGGTCCGGCACCCGTACCGCGCCCGACAAGACCCCCACGCAGCATGCCGGCCCCGACACCTCCACCGTGAAGGACGACGACTGATGCTCGGCTCCCCCAGACGCGTACGCCTCTCTCCCCGACGCCCGGCGCGTCTCGCCACCGCGCTCGCCTCCGCGCTCCTCCTCATCGGCACCGCCACGGCCTGCGGCTCCGGGGACGACGCCGACACGGGCTCGGACGGCGCCGCGCCCGCGGACGGCGCCTTCCCGGTGAGCATCGCGCACAAGTACGGCAGCACCACCGTCAAGGCCGAACCCAAGCGGATCGTCACCGTCGGCCTCACCGACCAGGACGCCGTGCTCGCCCTGGGCAAGGTGCCCGTCGGCACCACCGAGTGGCTCGGCGGCTACAAGGGCGCCATCGGCCCCTGGGCATCCGACGAGCTCGGCAAGGCCAAGGCGCCGACCGTCCTGAAGGACACCGGCACCGGACCGCAGACGGAGAAGATCGCCGCCCTCCGCCCCGACCTGATCCTGGCCGTCTACGGAGGCCTCACCAAGGAGCAGTACACGACCCTGTCGAAGTTCGCCCCGGTGGTGGCCCAGCCCAAGGAGTACAACGACTTCGGGGTCCCGTGGCAGCGGCAGACGGAGACCATCGGCAAGGCGCTCGGCCAGGAGGCCGAGGCGAAGAAGCTGGTGACGGGCGTCGAGGCCGACTTCAAGACCGCGACCAAGAAGAACCCCGCGTTCGCCAAGTCCAGCGCCGTGATGGCCACTCCGTACGAGGGAATCTTCGCGTTCGGCAGCCAGGACCCCCGCTCCCGGGTCCTGACCGGTCTCGGCTTCACCCTGCCCGGCGGCCTGGACAAGGTCATCGGCGATGAGTTCGGCGCCAACATCAGCAAGGAGCGCACCGATCTGCTGGACACCGACGCGATCGTGTGGATCGCGTCCGACCCGGCGAAGGACGAGGCCAAGCTCGACAAGAACGCCCTCTACGCCGATCTGGACGTGGCCAAGGAGGACCGAGAGGTCTACGTCGCGGAGAGCAGCGACTACGGCAACTCCGTCTCCTTCGTGACGGTCCTGAGCCTGCCGTACATGCTGGACCGCCTGGTGCCGCAGCTGGCATCGGCCGTCGACGGCGACACCGCGACACGGGTGAAGCCGCACGCCGGGAACCAGTGAACGTATGATCAGCCGATGTCTGACACGACCGAAACCACGCCCGGCTGGCTGACCTCCGACGAGCTCGAGCAGGCCCGTAACCGCATGCCGATCCTGTACGTCGAGGCCGTGCCGGTGCGCGTCGACGACAGCGGCGAAGTCACCAGCATCGGACTGCTGTTGGGGATGGGACGGGACGGGTCGGTCAGCCGCTCCCTCGTCTCCGGCCGGGTCCTGCACCACGAGCGGGTCCGGGACGCCCTGCTGCGCCACCTGGAGAAGGACCTCGGCCCGGCGGCGCTCCCCCGCGTCCCGGCCTCCCTGCAGCCCTTCACCGTCGCCGAGTACTTCCCGACGCAAGGCATCACGCCGTTCCACGACCCCCGCCAGCACGCGGTGTCCCTCGCCTACATCGTGCCGGTCGCCGGCGACTGCCGTCCCCGCCAGGACGCTCTGGACCTGGCGTGGTTCAGCCCGCAGGAGGCCTTGTCGGTGGTGGTCCAGAACGAGATGCCGGGCGGTCACGGCGTCCTGCTCAAGCAGGCCCTCGCGCACGCGGGCTGCCTGTCCTGAGCAGAGCCGGGATGCGGGAAGAGCTGACGGGAGGGGCCTGACGGATTAGGTAAGTTGATCGGCGAGTGCCTTCCTCCGGAGGCACATCTGCCAAGGAGATCGACGCAGCATGAGCTCAACCATCCGCCAGGCCCGCCGAACCACCGCGATCACCGTGTCGCTCGCCGCGGGAGGTGCGCTGGTCTCGACCGGCACCGCGGGCGCCGACACCGCGAGGACCGGCTCGCCCACCGTCGCGGTGCCGATCAGGCAAGGCCTGTACCAGTCCGCGTACTCCGAGCGGAACGACGCGCTCTGGATGACCTCCTCCGTGGGCATGCCGCCCGCCACCGTCACCGACTCCCGGTTGCTGCGGGTCGACCCGGACACGCTGAAGGTCGAGAAGGCCTACGCGCCGCCGGTCACCGACGCGGCCACCGGCGCCGTCGAGTCGGTCTACGGCGTCACCGTCGACGACGAGCACAACACCGTCTGGACGACGAACACCCGCGACAACTCCGTCGCCGTCTACAGCCAGCGCACCGGCAAGCGCCTCGCCACACTGCCGAACGTCAACCACGCCCGCGAGATAGTCGTCGACGAGCGGCGCGACACGGTGTGGGCGAGCTCCTTCGCCGACGGCAGCCTCGTCGCCTTCGACTCCAAGACCTTCAAGGAGAAGAAGCGCCACACCGTCCCCGGGACCGGCCCGACGGGCATCACCGTCAACGAGCGGACCGGATCGGTGTACGCCGCCGACTACCACGGCGCCCAGATCATCGAGGTCTCCCCCGGCGCCGGGAGCCCGCGCCTCATCCCGGCCGGCAAGGGACCGCTCTCGATCGCCCTCTCCAAGAACGGCCGCACCGCCTACACCGCCGACCAGACCTCCGGCACCGTCACGGTCGTCGACCTGCGCAAGGGTGCGGTCACCCGGTCCGTGCCCACCGGCGGCGGCACCAAGTCCGTGGCCGTCGACCACCGCTCGGGCCACGTCCTGGCCGTCAACCGCACGAGCGCCACCGTCACGATCGTCGACCCGTACAAGGGCGTCGTCGTGAAGTCCGTGGCCACCGGCGCCAACCCCAATCACGTCCAGGTGGCGGGCGGCCACGCGTACGTGCTCGACAAGTCGGGCTCGGGTCCGGCGGGCGAGGATCTGCTGACCCGGGTCCGGCTGCGCCGCTGACCGGCCCGGGGAGGGTTCGGCGCGAGTTCAGGGCGAGTTCAGGGCGAGGGCTGCGGGGTCATCCGGTGCAGCCCCTTGCGGTCGTAGTAGCGGGTCATCGCGAACCCGAAGGCCGCGGCGATCACGCTCCCGATCGCGATCATGATCCAGGCGCGGCCGAGGCCCGCGTCGGCGCGGGCGTCGAAGAAGAGGATGGAACGTACGCCGCCGCTGAGTTGGCGCATGGGCTCGAAGATGCCGAGGAAGCGGTAGAAGCCGGGGACCGCCTCCAGCGGGATGGTGGCCCCGGACGAGGGCAGGCCCAGGACGATGAACACGAACATGGACACGAGCTGGCCGATCCCGCCGAAGGCCGCGTTGATGGCCTGGACCCCCAGGCCGACGGCGAGGCTCGCGCAGTAGGAGAAGATCCACAGCAGTGGCAGGTGGGTGGCGTCCATCCCGAGGATCGCGACGGTGGCCAGCATGATCAGGGTGGTGGTCAGGGCCGTGATGCCCGCGGTCATGGCCATCTTCAGGAGCAGCGTCTGCGTGCGGCTGATCGGCACGGTCGGGCGGCGGGTGTGCCAGGGGCCGATCTCACTGTCGGCGTAGCCGAGGGCGGTGTCGACGCCCATGCTGATCATGTTGGCGCCGAGGAACCCGGCCAGGACGAGCAGCAGGGTGTAGTAGAACGCGCTCAGGCCCAGGCCGCTGTTGTCGCCGATGGGGTGGCCGACCTGGGTGGTGATGCCGACGGGGTCGGCGAGCAGCAGGCCCGCGGTGGAGCCCGCCTGCCGGTCGGCGCCCGCCTCCTTCAGCTGCTTGCCGATGGCCTGGGAGGACTGCTGCGCCGCCGCGGTGGTGATCCTGCTCGCCAGGGAGGAACCGAGGCTGCCCATGCCGGGGTTGGTCAGCACCGTCATCGTCGGCCGCTCGGTCGCGCGCGTGGTGGTGAGCGCGGCGACGGAGTCGCTGAAGTCGGCCGGGATGAGCAGGGCGCCGTAGATCTTGCCGGAGTCCAGTTCTTCCTGGGCCTGCGCCCGGGTGAGCCGGCGCCAGTCGGCCTTGTCGGTCGAGGTGTCGGCGAGGATGCTCTCGGCGACCTGCGTCCCCAGGTTCTGCTTCTGTCCGGCCGGGGGCTTGCCCTGGTCCGCGTTGACGATGGCGAGGGGCAGGTCGCGCAGGTCGCGGTTCGGGCTGATGATGCCGCCCATGTAGAGCAGCGACAGGAGCAGGGCGAGCATGCCGGTCAGAACGGTGGGCACCAGCCAGAGCTTGGGGCGGCGCAGGAGTGCGGAGGCGCGGGCTTCGGTGCCGGTGCCTGTGCCTGCGCCTGCGCCTGCGCTTGTGCCTGCGCTTGTGCCTGTGTGACGGGGAGCGTTGTCGTCGTCCATGGAGCCCACCTTCGGTGCCGCGCGGGGCACCGAAGGCGAACAACACGTTCAGGAGCGAAGGACCAGGCGAATGGGTTCGGGTGGGTTCGCGTCGACCGCGGACGAAGTCAACCGCGGACGAAGTCCCGCACCCCCGCCGACACCCCGTCGTCCCCGAGCAGGTCGTTGTGTTTGAGGCACCCCGCGGCGTTGTTCGTCGCCCCGCCGAGGCGCACGCTGTCGTCCGGGTTGATGATCTCGTCGCAGTTGGACCACCAGGTCGCGTAGGCGACGTCTCCCGGCGTCTCGTCGCCCTCCGCGAGCCCGTCCTGGACGTACGAACCGGGCGTCATGTCTCGGCAGGCCTGGGACCAGGCGGCGCAGGCCCAGGCCGTCGCGGTGCCGTGGTTGGGGCCCGCGAGGGAGGCCCAGTGGGCGACCTTCCCGGTGCCGCCGCCGTGCTTGACGTACCAGCGGGTGACCAGGCTGCCGAAGGAGTGGGCGACGATGTCCACCTCCTCGGCTCCCGACCGTGCGCGCACCTCGTCGACGTACGCGGCGAACCGCCCGGAGAGTACTTCGTTCACCGACTTGCTGGTGTCGTAGCCCCAGGAGAACAGCTCCGCGTGCGTGTACCCGGACGCCTTGAAGTCGTCGCGCAGGGAGCTCCACACGCCCGGGTCGGCGTTGTAGCCGTGGACAAAGATCACCGGAGTGCGGGCGGACTTCGGGGCCTCGTCCGCCCGCGCCGCGGTCAGCGGCGTCAGCAGGGCGGCGGCGGCCGCGATGGTCAGCGGGACGGAGATTCGGCGCAGCACAGGTTCCCCCTCGGGCCGGCGGACGTCACGCGCTCGCGGTCGCCAGGACTCGTTGCGCGTGAGCAGTGCCGAGAATGGTGAGGTCTGCGACGCCGAATGAACAGCCCTGTGCGGCCGGGAAGTTACCGCAGGTACTGCCTGGGTGCCGCCTGGTGCCGCCGGGTGCTGTCAGGTGCCGCCCGGCCCTACGCCTCGGAGTGGTCCGGAGCGCTCGCCTCGTCGTCCGGGTTCCAGTCCAGGAGCCGCACCTTCGCGACCGTCCGCACGTGCCGGCGCATCGCGGCCGCCGCCGCCCGGCCCCGGCCGGCCTCGATCGCGTCGAGGATCGCGTGGTGCTGGGCGAGGGACCGGGCGGGTCGGCGCACCTGGCGCAGCGACTCGTTGCGGCTCTCGGTGATCTGCTCGGCGATGGAGCGCATGAAGTCGGCGAGCAGCACGCTGTGCGCGGCCGCGGTCACGGCGGCATGGAAGAGCCGGTCGCCCTCGACGCCCCGCTCGCCCGCCTCGATCTCCCGCGCCATCGTGTCGAGGGCGCCCCGCATCGCCCGCAGGTCCTCGTCCGTGCGCCGCTCGGCGGCCAGTTCGGCGAGTTTGGTCTCCAGGGCCTCGCGCGCCTCGAGGACGTCGGGCAGCCGCCGCCTGCGCTCCACGAGCCGCTCCACGGGCTCGGCGTCCAGGCTGTCCTTGACCAGGTAGGTGCCGCCGCCGTGCCGCACCTCGACCAGGCCCTGCACTTCGAGCACGACGATGGCCTGCTTGACGGAGGCGCGGGAAACGCCGAGGCGCTGGGCCAGTTCACGCTCGGGCGGCAGCCGGTCGCCGGAGCGCAGGCCGCCTTCGCCGACGTAAGCACGCAGCCGGTCGAGCACCTGCTCGTACAGCCTCGTCCTGCCCATGGGGCGCAGCGCGTCAGACATCCCAACCCCCCATTTCGGTCCCCGCCCGGTCGCCGTGCCGAATCCCGGCCCCCGTGCCGATGGATTCGCAGCCTAACAGCGGCCGACGCGGTGGACGAGTGGCCAAGTGGTTCAGCCAATTTGCGTCCGATCCCTTGACGGCCGAAACCGATACCCCGACGCTGAGTTCCGCCAACAGCCGGATTGGCTCAGCCACTTGGCCAATGAAGGACGGCCCCAGGGACGGGAGCCCCCCGATGTCCGCCGAACTCATCTCCATCCTCGTACTCGTGGTGGTCTTCGTGATCGCCACCACCCGCTCCATCAACATGGGCGCGCTCGCGTTCGCCGCCGCCTTCGCGGTCGGCGAGCTGGCCGCCGACCTCGACGCGGACGGCATCTTCGCCGGTTTCCCCGGCGATCTGTTCGTCGTCCTGGTCGGCGTGACCTATCTGTTCGCGATCGCCCGCGCCAACGGCACCACGGACTGGCTGGTGCACGCCTCCATCCGGCTCGTGCGCGGGCGGATCGCGCTGATCCCCTGGGTGATGTTCGTGATCACCGGGGCGCTCACCGCGATCGGCGCGGTCAGCCCGGCCGCCGTGGCGATCGTCGCGCCGATCGCCCTGAGCTTCGCCGCACAGTACGGAATCAGCCCGCTCCTGATGGGCGCCATGGTGGTGCACGGCGCCCAGGGCGGCGGCTTCTCGCCCATCAGCATCTACGGCTCGATCGTCAACGGCATCGTGGAGCGCGAGAACCTGCCGGGGAACGAGCTCGCGCTCTTCCTCGCCTCACTGATCGTCAATGTGCTCATCGCCGGGATCGTCTTCGTCCTCTTCGGCGGGCTGAAGCTGGGCGGCCGCGACACCGGCAAGGGCGCCGAGGGGATCGACGGGGACGGACCCGAAGGGGCCGAACCAGCCGGGAACGGCGCGAGTTCGCGGCTCGATCCGGCCAAGATCGCCACTCTCGCCGCCCTGGTCGCCCTCGTCGTCGCCGTGCTCGGCTTCGATCTCGACGCCGGTCTGAGCGCCATCACCCTGGCCGTGATCCTGAGCGCGGTCTGGCCCGACTCCAGCCGCAAGGCCGTCGGCGAGATCGCCTGGTCGACCGTGCTGCTGATCTGCGGCGTGCTCACCTACGTCGGCGTCCTGGAGGAGATGGGCACCATCGACTGGGCCGGAGAGGGCGTCTCCGACATCGGCGTCCCGCTCCTCGCCGCCGTGCTGCTCTGCTACATCGGCGCGATCATCTCCGCGTTCGCCTCCTCCGTCGGGATCATGGGCGCGCTCATCCCGCTCGCGGTGCCGTTCCTCGCCCAGGGCGAGATCGGCGCGGTCGGCATGATCGCGGCGCTCGCCGTCTCCGCCACCGTCGTGGACGTCAGTCCCTTCTCGACCAATGGCGCGCTGGTGCTCGCCGCCGCCCCGGACGTCGACCGGGAGCGCTTCTTCCGCCAGCTGATGGTGTACGGCGGGATCGTGGTGGCCGTGGTGCCCGCCGCGGTGTGGCTCGTCCTCGTGGTGCCAGGATTCGGGTAGGACGAACGAACCCACAGGGCACGACAGCACAGCAGCACAACGGCACGACAGCACCTCGATGACAACCAAGGAGATACGCAGCGTGAGTTCTCCCCGCCCGGCCCCTTTCCCGCCCGACTTCCCGCCCCTCTTCCCGGCCCTCGTCGCGGGCCCCGGCATCCCCGCCCTGCGCTTCGGCGAGCGCTCGCTGACGTACGCCGAACTCGCCGCCACGGCCGGGTCCCTGGCCGCCTCGATCGGCTCGGCCCGCCGGGTCGCGCTGTGGGCGACGCCGACGCTCGAAACCGCCGTCGGTGTGGTGGCCGCGCTGCTCGCCGGTGTGCCCGTCATCCCGCTGAACCCGAAGATCGGCGAGCGCGAGCTGGGGCACATCATCACGGACAGCGCCCCGTCGGTGGTGCTCGCCGCTCCGGGGGACGAACTCCCCGCGCCCCTGCGCGCGTTGGAACGTACGGACATCACCCTCACCCTCACCGGCACCGCGGCGCCGGTGGAGCTGCCCGCCGAACCGGACCCGGAATCCCCCGCCCTGGTCGTCTACACCTCGGGCACCACCGGACCCCCCAAGGGCGCGGTACTGCCCCGCCGGGCTCTCAGCTCCACCCTGGACGCCCTTGAGGACGCCTGGCAGTGGACGTCCGACGACGTGCTGGTGCACGGGCTTCCGCTGTTCCACGTGCACGGGCTCATCCTCGGCATCCTCGGGCCACTGCGCCGTGGCGGTTCGGTACGGCATCTGGGGCGGTTCTCCATCGAGGGCGTACGGCAGGAACTGGCCGACGGGTCCACGATGCTGTTCGGCGTGCCCACCATGTACCACCGCATCGCGGAGGCGCTGCCCACCGACCCGGGGCTCGCCAAGGCCCTGTCCGGCGCGCGGCTCCTGGTCTCCGGTTCGGCCGCGCTGCCCGTGCACGACCACGAGCGGATCGCGGCGGCCACCGGGCGCCGGGTGATCGAGCGGTACGGCATGACGGAGACCCTGATGAACACGAGCGTGCGGGCCGACGGCGAACCGCGCGCCGGAACCGTCGGGGTGCCGCTGGGCGGTGTGGAGCTGCGGCTCGTGGACGAGGCGGGCGCAGAGACCTCGGACCGCCAGGAGGTCGGCGAGATCGAGGTGCGCGGCCCGAACCTGTTCACCGAGTATCTGAACCGGCCCGACGCCACCGCCGCGGCCTTCACCGCCGACGGGTGGTTCCGCACCGGCGACATGGCGGTGCGCGACGAGGACGGCTACGTACGCATCGTCGGCCGCAAGGCCACCGACCTCATCAAGAGCGGCGGATACAAGATCGGCGCGGGCGAGATCGAGAACGCCCTGCTGGAGCACCCGGGGGTGCGGGAGGCAGCCGTCACCGGCGAGCCGGACGACGACCTGGGCGAGCGCATCGTCGCCTGGATCGTGCCGTCCGACCCCGCACAGCCGCCGCCGCAGGCCGACTTGGCGGACCACGTGGCCGCCCAGCTCGCCCCGCACAAGCGGCCACGGACCGTGCACTATCTGTCGGAGCTCCCCCGCAACGACATGGGGAAGATCATGAAGCGGTCCCTCCATGCCTGAGTCCGCACCCGCTCGCCCGTCCGCCCGCCAGTCCGCCCGCGCGGCCATCGCCTCCGTGGCCGACCAGGACAGCTTCCGCGAACTCGCCCTTCCAGAACAGGGGTTGAGGGAGGAGCGGCTGGACGGCCCGCTCGCCTGGCAGGGGTACGCCGATTCCCGCGCCCGGGCCGAGGCACGCACCGGCGAGCGGGAATCGGTGGTGTGCGGCACCGCCACCGTCGGCGGGACCCGGGCGGTGATCGCCTCTTTCGAGTTCGGCTTCCTGGGCGGCTCCCTCGGTGAGCGCACCGGGGACCGTCTGGAGGCCGCGCACCGGCACGCCCGGGAACACCGGCTGCCCTTCGTCTCGCTGATCGCGACGGGCGGCAGCCGTATGCAGGAAGGCATGCGCGCCCTGGTCCAACTACAGCGCGTGGCACGGCAGTCCGAGCTCACGGGCGCCGCGGGCCTCCCCCGGATCGCGGTCCTGCGCGATCCGACCACGGGCGGCGGCTGGGCCACCCTGGGAGCGGGCGCCGACCTGATCCTGGCGCTGCCCGGCAGCCAGGTCGGCTTCGCCGGGTCCCGGGTGCGCCCGGCGGACTCGGACCCGGCGGCGTACACCGCCGAGGCGCAGCTGGCGGCGGGCGCGATCGACGACGTCGTACGCCCCGAGGAGTTGCGCGACGCGCTGGGGCTGCGCCTCAGGCTGCTGTCCGCGCCCGCTCCGACGACCACACCGCCCGAGCCCCCCGCCGCCCTCGGCCGCACCGACCTGCCGGCCACCGGCTGGGAAGCCGTGAGCCGCGCCCGCGCCCCCGAACGACCGCGGGCCGCCGCCTACTTGGACGCCCACTTCACGGAGCGCGCACCCCTGCGCGGCGACCGGTGCGGGGGCACGGACCCGGGGATGCTCTGCGGGTTCGGGCTGCGCGAGGGGCGTACGGTCGCGTACGCGGCGCAGTGCGGGACGGCGACGACGCCAGCCGGGTACCGCACCGCGGCCCGCCTCGTCCGGCTCGCGGGGCGGCTCGGTCTTCCCGTGCTCACGCTCGTGGACACGCCGGGGGCCGCGAACGGGGCGGAGGCCGAACGGGCGGGAGCCGGTGCGGCGATCGCCGATCTCTTCGCCGCCGTCGCCTCCGCGCCGGTGCCGGTCACCTCGCTGGTCATCGGCGAGGGCGGCTCCGGCGGCGCACTCGCCCTCGCGGCGCCGGGCAACCTCTGGGCGACACCGGACAGCTACTTCTCGGTGATCGCCCCTGAGCTGGCCACCGCGATCCTCAAACGGGGCGGCGACGAGACCCGGTCGACGGCGGAGCAGCTGCGACTGCGCCCCCAGGATCTGGTCGAACTCGGCGTCGCACGCGGCATGGTGACCTGACGTCACCTCATGGGACACAGGAGTTGGTCAGCCCCTGTTCCGATCAACCCGGCACGCTCCTACCATCCAAACGAGGCAGCAGGACGCGAGCCGTGGTCCGCATGAGCTCTCCGGCCGCTGCCCTCCCCGTCCGAGGGTGGGGTACTCCCGCGACCCCACTGCCGGGGAGGGCATCCCGCGCGCGGGGGCGATGACGGGGAACCTCGCCCCTCGCGCGCCCGACGGCCGCCGCCCTTGTGAGCAGGCGGCGGCCGTCCCTCGCGCACGAGCGCACGAGGGACGGGGCGGGAGGGACAGCGCCGAGGCCGCCCGGCAACTCGCATATCCGGCGCACTCGTTGCCGTCAGGCCCCGGCATCCATCGCCTCGACACGGTCAGGACCCGGCATCCGTCCCCTCGACGACCTGAGCGGCCATGCGCAGACAGATCTCGGGGAGCTCCGGGGCGCTTCGGATCCAGTCCTCGGTGTCGATGCCGGCGACGACGCCCGCTGTCCACAAGGTGGCGAGCAGACGGGTCGCCAGGTCACGCTCCGCGCCCCTGGCCTCGGGAGCCGCACGGCGGACGGCGACCGTCGCCCGCTCGATCAGGGACGGTTCGAGCAGCCAGCGAATCCCCGCTCCGGCCTCCACGAGGAAGCCGGAATAGATCGCCATGAAGATCCGCGCGGTCTCGGTCTCCTTCTCCAGGCCGACCCGCGCCTGCTCGGTGAACTGGGTGATCAGACCCAGGTGGTCGCCCAGATGACTCGACGGGGTCCCGTGGCTTCGCCGACGTTCGCCATTCGTCATGTCCGCACCCTCCCGTCCGCCCCCGGTCAGGAACTCTTCCCCATCTCGGGCCGGCCCCGTCCTTCACCAGAGGCTTTGCCGGCGGTCAGTGCCTGTTCCACGGTGTCGTGGATCGCCAGCACGTCGGCCAGCCCCACGATGCGCAGCACCGCGCGCACCACTCTGCGCGAGGCCACCACCCGCACCGCGACTCCGCGTTCGACCAGACGCTGCCGGAGGTCGTCGAGGACGGCCACCCCGGCCATGGTCAGGAAGGGAGCGGCGGCCCAGTCCACGACCACTGCCGACACCCCGTCGCGCGCGGCGCGGTCCAGCCGGGTCCGGCACATCTCACCCAGCTCCCACCGCAGCGGTTCGGCATTGCCGATATCCACTTCCGGGGGCATTTCCACCACCAGGCAGCCCTGCCTGACGGATGTATGAAGCATCATCCAGACCACCCCCATAGGGCCGTCTCGACTACAGAAGGGGTCGCTTCAACTCACAGCAGAAGTATGCCAATCCACTGTCCGGACTTCAGCCGGGTCAGCTCAAAGCTTCAGGGTGAATCCTTCTCCGCACGGTTCTTACGGACCCGTGACGAAGCCCCGTCGGTGATCGTCACCCCGGCTCGGCGCGCCTAGCGTGGGCCGCATGCGCGTACTTGTCACCGGCGGCGCCGGGTTCATCGGATCGCACGTGGTCGAAGCCCTCACGGAACGCGGGCACGAAGTGGCGGTGCTCGACGCCCTGTTGCCCTCCGCCCACGCCGTACCACCGCGGCCACCCGCCGGACAGCGCTGGACCGTCGCCGACGTCCGGGACCGGGACGCCGTGCGGGACGCGTTGCACGGGGTGGACGCGGTCTGCCATCAGGCGGCGATGGTGGGGCTCGGCAAGGATTTCGCGGACGCCCCCGAGTACGTCGGCTGCAACGACCTGGGCACGGCCGTCCTGCTCGCCGCGATGGCCGAGACCGGGGTACGGGATCTGGTGCTCGCCGGTTCGATGGTGGTGTACGGGGAGGGGCGGTACGAGTGCGTACACCACGGGGTGGTCCGGCCGGGTCCGCGCGCGGCGGACGACCTGGACGCCGGGCGCTTCGAGCCGCTCTGCCCCGACTGCGCGGCCGAGTTGGCCCCCGGCCTGGTGGGGGAGGACGCACCCGCCGATCCCCGCAATGTGTACGCGTCGACCAAACTGGCGCAGGAGCATCTGGCCGCCGCCTGGGCGCGGGCAGGCGGCGGCCGCGCCGTGTCGTTGCGCTACCACAACGTGTACGGTCCCGGCATGCCCCGCGACACCCCGTACGCGGGTGTGGCCTCGTTCTTCCGTTCCTCGCTGGAGCGGGGCGAGGCGCCCCAGGTCTTCGAGGACGGCCGTCAGCGGCGGGACTTCGTGCATGTACACGATGTGGCGGCGGCCAACGTGATGGCTCTGGAGGCGGTGCGCGAGCGTGAGGCGGGGGCGTTCACGGCGTACAACACCGGCAGCGGGGAGCCGCACACCGTCGGTGAGATGGCCCGCGAGCTGGCGCGGGCGTTCGGCGGCCCGGCCCCGGCGGTGACGGGTGAGTACCGCCTTGGGGACGTACGGCATGTCACGGCGGACTCAAGGCGGTTGCGGGCGGAGCTGGGGTGGCGTGCCGAGATGGGCTTCGCCGAGGGGATGGCTTCCTTCGCGAAGGCTCCGCTGCGGGGGTAGCCCGGCCGGAAGCTTCAGACGAAGGCCTCAGTGCGAGGGCCGCTACGCCCGCGCCGTCGGCAGCGTGACCTCGAAGCAGCAGCCGCCCGCCACGTTGCGGACGGCCGCCCGGCCCTGGTGGGCCTCGACGATGCCGCGCACGATCGCTAGGCCCAGCCCCGCACCCGCCGGGGGTGTGCGGGACTGGCTGCCGCGCCAGCCGGTGTCGAAGACGCGGGACAGGTCCTCCTCGGGGATGCCGCCGCACCCGTCGGTCACGGACAGGACCACGCCGTCGGGGGATCGCTCCGCGGCCACCGCGACGGTTCCGTCGGCGGGTGTACGGCGAATCGCGTTGATCAGGAGATTGCCCAGGACGCGGCTCATCTCCTTGCTGTCGACCACCACCGGGACGGCATCGACGCGGTCGCCGACGAGACGCACTCGGTGCTCGCGGGCGAGGGGGTCGACGCCCGCGAGCGCGTCGCCCACCAGGTCGTAGACGGAGATCCGCGCCGGAGACAGCGCCAGCGCGCCTGCGTGGATGCGGGAGAGCTCGAAGAGGTCGCCGACCATGGAGTTGAGGCGTTCGACCTCGGTGCGGATCTGGCGCAGATAGCGGTCGGGATCGGCCGCCACGCCGTCCTCGAGCGCCTCGGACATGGCCCGCAGGCCTGCCAGCGGGGTGCGCAGGTCGTGCGAGATCCAGGCGACCAGTTCGCGGCGTGAGCGCTCAAGGGCCCGCTCGCGCTCGCGGGACTCGGAGAGCTTGGCGCTGGTCGACTCCAATTCCCTGGTGAGTGCCGCGAGTTCGGCGCTCACGGGCTCGGGAGGGGCGGCGAAGCTGCCGCCGTCGCCGAACGAACGGGCCGCCAGGGTCAGTGCCTTGCTGCGGGCGACCACCCAGCGGCCGAGCAGCAGCGCGGTGGCGAGCGAGACCACGGCGGCCATCGCCACGACGATGGTCACCACCTTCAGGTCGTGCGGTGACAGGAACATCTCCCAGGCCACCGCGAGCGTCCCGGCCAGCATCGCGAGCACCGCGACGGCCGCCACGACGCTCATCGCCACCGTGACGGAGCGGTGGCGCAGCAGGCGCAGCGTCAGGGCGCCTAGGAGCCCCGCGCTCGCGGCACCGAGGAAGGCGAACAGGGCGATGACGAGGATGTCCCGCATGGAGGTCAGCCTTCGGCTCGGGGCGGCACGCGCCCGCCCTGGGGGTCCAGGGGATCGTGAACGGAGGGCACGGTGCGGACGGCCGGGTCACCGGCGCCGCTCGTCGCCTCTTCCTCGTCCTGTACATCGAGCTCGTCCGGTACGTCCGGTACGTCCGGTACGTCCGGTACGTCGAGACGGTACCCCACACCCCACACCGTCTGGATCAGTCGCGGTGCGGCCGGGTCGTCCTCGACCTTGCCGCGGAGTCTGCGGATGTGGACCGTGACCGTGGACAGGTCGCCGAACTCCCAGCCCCACACCTCCCGCATCAGCTCCTCCCGCCCGAACGCCTGCCCCGGATGGCGCAGCAGGAAGGCGAGGAGGTCGAACTCGCGGAGAGTCAGGGCGAGTTCGACCCCGCCCTTCGTCGCCCTGCGTGCCGCCGGGTCCACCCACAGGCCCGCGGCCGCCAGTGTGGCGACGGCCCCGGGGGCGCGGGCGGCGCGGCTGCGCCGCAGTACCGACTGCACCCGCAGGACCAGTTCGCGCGGACTGAACGGCTTGGTGACGTAGTCGTCGGCCCCCACCTCAAGGCCCATGATCCGGTCGTCCTCGTCGCCACGGGCGGTGAGCATGATGACGGGCACCGGGCCCTTGGCACGCAGACGGCGGCACACCTCCAGACCGTCCATGCCGGGCAGCATGAGATCGAGGACGACCAGGTCGGGCCGGAGAGCCCCGGCGCGCTCCAGGGCTCCGGGGCCGTCTCCTGCGCGGTCGACCGTGTAGCCGCCGCGCTCCAGGTAGCCCGCGACGACCTCGGCGACGGTCGGATCGTCGTCGACGACGAGCACCCTGGATGCGTGATCCTGCGGTGGTGGCTGCATACCGCCAGCCTCGCACCCGCGGGGCCCGAACCTGCCGGTCGAGCCTGCTCCCGGTCGCCGACGTTCCCGTTTCGTAAGACTCTGCCGTCCCCGTTCGCAAGACTCCGACGTCCCCGTTTCGTAAGAACCTGAAGTCCGATATGCCGGGTTCGGATTCATAGGGTGAACCACATGACCCCCTCCCCCTCCGCCGAACCCGACGCGCCGGACACACCCGATGCGCGCACCGTTCGGGTCGATGTCGTCCTGCCCTGCCTCGACGAGGCCGCCGCACTGCCCTGGGTCCTGGAACGCGTCCCCGAGGACTGGCGGGCCGTCGTCGTCGACAACGGCTCCACCGACGGCTCGCCGGACATCGCCCGCGCCCTGGGCGCCACCGTCGTGCACGAGCCGCGGCGCGGCTTCGGCGCCGCCTGCCATGCGGGCCTCACGGCGTCCGACGCCGACATCGTGTGCTTCTGCGACTGCGACGCATCCCTCGACCCAGGGCTGCTGCGGACCTTCGTACGCCGGGTGGCGGACGGCGAAGCCGATCTGGTCGTCGGACGGCGGCGCCCCCAGGGACGCGGCGCCTGGCCGCCGCACGCGCGCGCGGGCAACCTGGCGCTCGCCCGGATGCTGCGGCGGCGGACCGGCGTACGCCTGCACGACCTGGGCCCGATGCGTGCGGCGCGGCGCGAGGGGCTGCTCGGGCTCGACATGACCGACCGGCGCAGCGGCTACCCGCTGCAGATGGTCGTGCGGGCGGCCGACGCCGGATGGCGGATCGAGGAGCGGGACGTGCCGTATCTGCCGCGCGCCGGGAAGTCGAAGGTCACGGGGACGTGGCGCGGGACGTGGCACGCCGTGCGCGACATGCGGGCCGTGCTCGCGGAGCCACCGCGGGCCGCCTCCGTCGGCCACGCAGGGCGAGCGTCGGGTGGTGCCCGGTGACCGCGTGTGCGACGACCCTGCTCGTCATCGCCAAGGAGCCCCTGCCGGGACGGGTGAAGACCCGCCTCACTCCGCCCTACACCCCCGAGGAGGCAGCCGAGCTGGCCGCGGCCTCCCTCGCCGACACCCTCGACGCCGTGCTCGCGGCGCCCGCACGCCGACGCGTCCTGGTGTTCGATGGCCGGCCGGGCCCCTGGCTGCCTTCCGGCATCGAGGTGGTGCCGCAGTGCGCGGGTGACCTGGACGAACGGCTCGCCGCGGCATTCGCCGCCTGCTCGGGGCCGGCCCTCCTGGTCGGCATGGACACTCCCCAGATCACCCCCGGGCTCCTCGCCCCCGCGCTCGGCCCCGACGCCTGGCAGGACTGCGACGCCTGGTTCGGCCCCGCCGTCGACGGCGGCTTCTGGGCGCTCGGCCTGGCCGAGCCCGATCCGCGGCTGCTGCGCGGCGTCCCCATGTCGAGGCCCGACACCGGCGCCCTGCAGCGGGCCCGGCTCGCCGACGCCGGCCTGACGGTGCGCGACCTGCCGCCGCTGCGTGACGTCGACACGGCCGACGACGCGGGGAAGGTCGCCGGCACCGCACCGGAGAGCCGGTTCGCCGCCACGCTCGCACGCCTCGCGACGGCGGCCGGCCACGCGGGACCGGGCGGTGGCCGATGAGCACGGCGCCGCCGGACACCGCCCAGCGCAGGACCGGCCCAGGAGCCACGCCCTGGCGTGCGGATCCGTACACCAACGCCCTGCGCAACGGCCACGGCCCGCTGTTCCTGCGCCGCAGCGACGGCTGGCTGCTGCCCCTGGACGTCGAGCGCTGGTGCGCGGGTGCCGACGCCGCGGACCTCTCCGCGCTGCGCCGCTGCGAGGGCAGTGTCCTCGACATCGGCTGCGGCCCCGGCCGCCTGGTGGCCGGGGCCGCGGCCCGGGGCCATCGAGTCCTGGGGGTCGACGTCAGCCAGGCAGCCGTCGACCACACGCTCCGGCTCGGCGGCACCGCGCTGCTGCGCTCCGTCTTCGACGCGCTGCCGGGCGAGGGGCGCTGGGGGACCGCCCTGCTCATCGACGGCAATGTGGGGATCGGCGGCGACCCCACCGCACTGCTCCGGCGTGTTGCCCAACTCCTCTCCCCCGGCGGTCTGTTGATCTCGGAGACGGTCCAGTTGGATGTCGACGAACGCGTCGAGGTGCACGTCGACGACGGGCGCGGCGCACCGGGCGAGCTGTTCCCCTGGGCCCGTCTCGGCACCCCCGCCCTGCTGCGTCACGCCCGTCCGCTCGGCTGGCAAGCCGCCGATCAGTGGAGCAGCGGCGGCCGTTCCTTCCTGGCGCTGCGCCGCGCGCGGCGCACCTGAAGCACCCGGCACCCGGCGGCTCCCGCGAACAACACGGCCGTGACGGCCAGCCAGCGGGCGAGGAAGACGCCGGCGTGCAGCCCGGTGGCGGACTCATAGCGTTCCGCCCGGCCGGTGACGAGCGGGAACCACACCAGCAGCAACAGTCCGGACAGGAAAGCCGGAACGCGCACGTAGTTGATCCACTCCCGACGGCCCCACCGCCCCACGCCGGCCCGCAGCGTCCGGTCGGCCAGCGCGTACGCGGGCACGAACAGCAGGTCGTGCACCAGCGCCGCACCGACGAACCAGCCGGCGATCAGCAGCCACCGGCCGTCCAGGAGGCGCACCCCCGCATACCCGGCGAGCGCGAACGAGGCCAGCAGCACGAGAAGCTGGAATGGGCCCTCGCCGTACCACCGGCCCAAGCGGTGCGTGAAACCGGTCATCACAGCTCCCCGAAGGTCAGACGGGACACCCACTTGGTGTTGAGCACGCCGGGAGCGGCCGGAACGATGATCCGTGCAGGGTAGCCATGGTCCGGCGACAGGTCCTCCCCGTTGACGTGCAGCGCGAGGAGGGATCGCGGGTCGCGGACCTGGTTGTCGCGCAACGCCGCCCTACGGAAGGCCCCGTGCCGCTGCAGGGATTCCACCAGGACGCCCGGAGGATCCGCGTCGAACCCGGCAAGGGCCGCGAGGTCGCGCAGCCGCACGCCGCGCCACCACTGGTCCGACGTCGACCAGCCCTCCACGCAGGCGATCGGCAACGCGGCACTGTGCGAGGGGAGTTGGAGCAGCTCACCCCGGGACAGCCTGACGTCTCCCCGTGGGCCGCTGATGACCAGCCGCCACGCCTCACCGGTGTCGCGCGGCTCGACGCCCACCTTCCCGGCCGTCTTGTTGATCTGAAAGCCGTTCGGCCCGCTCCCCGGATCGCCACCGCCGTGCGGGGCGAACAACGCGGTGCGGCGCAGTGGCCCGTCCACGGTCTGCCCCGCCGTCGTCACGAACAGCAGGGCGGAGCCCGCGCCGACCATGCCGAGCGCTCCCCGCCGCGACACGGTCGGCTCCGCGGGCCGTCTCGCCACGAGCCCCGCTTCGTCGGCTTCACCGGCCTCGTCGGCCTCGTCGGCTTCGTCGGCCGGTTCGGGGCGCGGGTCCCGCAGCCGCTGGCGCCATCCCTGCTCTCGCAGGAGGCGGACGACCTGGGGCAGGCGCAGCACGACATGGGTCACGAACGCGCCGAAGAACACCCAGGCTCCGTAGAAGTGCAGTGGATAGAACGAGCCGGGAAAGAGGTACTCCAGCTGGACGTTGAGGACCCCGGTGACGAACTCGAACAGCGCACCGCCGACCAGCAGGAGCAGCGAGACCCGTTCCAGGGCGTGCCCGGGCGACCTCGCCGGAGGGAGCGTGAAGAGCTTCGGGATCACCGACCACAGCTTCGCGAGCAGCACCGGGATCAGCGTGATGCCGAGGGTGACGTGCAGGCCCTGGTTGAGGCGGTAGAGCCAGTGCGGGTCGGTCGGCCAGTCGAAGAGGTAGAAGCCGAGGAGACCCTTGTCCGGTGTCTTGTCGTTGACGGGCGACAGGTTCGGGTTGTACGCGGCGTACGACAGCAGGCCGGTCACGAACAGCACCGTGACACCGGCCATCAGAACGACGCCGAGAACCGAGGTGAGCCATGGTCCGCGCAGCGGGCTGCGCCAGAATCCGGGGTCGACAGGAGAGGTCACACGTGGTGCGGGGGGCATGGACCGACCGTATGCCGGGCCCTGCCCCGGGCGGGGCCCACGACTCATGACGAAACGCTGACGTCGCCCCTCGGACCCGCGTCGCCCGCTCCACCTGTGCCTACCGTGCAGACGTGAGCACCACAGACCACACCGGGCACCGCCGTGACCTGGCCGCGGCCTGCGGCGCGGCGCTGCTCGTCGCCGCGGCCGTCGTCGTCGGCGCCTCGATCGAGCACGCGGACGGCACGCTGCACCTCAACTGGCCACCCCTGTATGCCCAATGGGACCCGCACATCGGACCGGGCTCCCCCGCCGCGCTCGCGGTCGCCGTCGCCGTGATCGCGTACGCCCCCGCCCTCACCGCCCGACTCTCCTGGCGACCCCTGCTCCTCACCGCGTGGGCCGCATCCATGGCCTGGATCTGGTCGCTCGCGCTGATCGACGGCCCGCACCGGGGCGTGGCGCGGCGGCTCACCACCAAGTACGAATACCTCCAGGTCATCGACCGCTTCGAGGACATCCCCGCGGCGCTGCGGGACTTCACCCGGCACATCCTGATCGACTCCCCCGGCCACTGGCCCGCCCACACCGCGGGCCATCCACCGGGCGCCACCCTCACCTTCGTCCTGCTCGACCGCGTCGGCCTGGGCGGCGGTGCCTGGGCCGGGGCCTTCTGCATCACCGCGGGCAGCACCGCCGTGGCTGCCGTCCTGATCACCCTGCGCGCGCTGGCCGACGAGGCGAGCGCCCGCCGGGCCGCGCCCTTCCTCGTCCTGGCCCCGGCCGCGATCTGGGTCGGCGCCTCCGCCGACGGCTACTTCGCCGCCGTCACGGCCTGGATGATCGCCCTGCTCGCGCTGGCGGCGACGCGCACGGTCCGCTTCCCCGCCGCCGCGGCCCTCGGCTCAGGCCTGCTGTTCGGCCTCACCTGCTACCTCTCGTACGGCCTGACCCTGTTCGCGCTCGTCGCCGCCGCCGTCCTGCTGATCACCCGTACCCGGCGCCCGCTCCCGCTGTTCCTTGCCGGTGCGGTCGTCGTCCCGCTCGTCTTCACCCTGGCGGGCTTCAACTGGTGGGAGGCGTACCGCCTGCTCGTCGAGCGCTACCACCAGGGGGCGGGCGGCATCAGACCGTACGGCTACTTCGTCTGGGCCAACCTCGCCTGCACGGTGCTGGTCGTCGGCCTCGCCACGGTGGCCGGCCTGCGCAGGACGGCGTCGGCCGCCCCCGGCGCGATCGGCCGCCTGCGCACCGGGCGGACAACACCCGCCGACCGCCTGACGGTCCTGGTCCTGACCGCCCTGCTCGCGCTGCTCGCCGCCGACCTGTCCGGGATGAGCAAGGCGGAGACGGAGCGCATCTGGCTGCCGTTCGCCACGTTCCTGCCGATGGCGACGGCGTTCCTGCCGACGGCGGGGCGGCGCCACTGGCTCACCGCACAGGCCGTACTCGCGCTCGCCGTCAATCACTTGCTGTTGACGGGGTGGTGAGGGTCTCCGAGGTGCTGAGGGACGCCATCAGTCGGCCTTGCGGAACACCTCCGACATCCCGTCCCCCGTGTCCTGGGCCAGCAGCCCCGTCGCGTCCGGCCCGAGCAGGCCGACGCGCGTGGCCAGTTCCCGTACGTGGACGTCGACGGCCGCCTCGGTGAGGCCCGCCAACGCGTCGAGCGCGGCCCGGGAACGGGAGCGGGCCACGGCCCCGCAGCCGACGGCGACCAGCGCGGCCGGCCACCACCAGCAGGCGAGCAGGGCATAGCCCACGGCCCAGGCGGCGAGACGGGCCGCGGCGCTGAAGGAGTCACGGGCCGCCTGGACCTGCCGCACGGCGGGTTCGGGGAGGATCAGCCACAGGCGTGGCCACAGGGCGGCGAGGTCCACGCCGTAGGCGCCCTCGACGCGGTCGGCGGTCGCCTGCATGCGGTCGCCGTACCAGGTGGGGCGGGTCGGCGCGCACAGCGAGATGCGGTCCCGGGCCTCGTTGCGTGCCTGGATCAGCGCCCACGCGCTCCTCGGGACCGTCACCGCGCCGTCCGCCCCGGCGCCGGTCGGGGTGGCGTGCGCGACGGCGTCCGCGAGCCTCGCGTCCGCTTCCCGCCAGCGCCGTTCGCGCCGTGCGGTGAGGGCACGCGAGAGCGGGTCCCGGCCGAAGCGCAGCCAGTGGTTCTCGATCGCGCCGCCGAGGAACTGCGCGGCCAGTGAGGCCGCGGCCGCGGTGAGCAGGGCGAGCGCCACCAGGAGTGCGGCGGTGCCGGTCCTGTCGAGCGCGGGGCGTGCGGCCAGGTCGTCCAGGGTGGCGCGCAGCCGGTCGGCGTCGTGCCAGTGGCGGTGCCCCAGCTCGACGCCGACGGCCGTGACGGCGAGGAAGAACGCGCCGGGCAGCACCAGCAGGTTCAGCCAGCGTTCGGTGAGCTTGCCGCCCAGGGTGGCGAGGAGGGGGTTCATGAGGCCGGGAGCCCGGAGGCGGTCACTGCCCGGGGCCCAGTCGGCCCTTGCGCATGCGTGCGCCGTTGACCGCGCACTGGGGGGCGGGCAGCAGGTCCCTGGCCCGCTCGAGCCGGCTGCAGCGGGCCGGGCCCGGGCACACGGCCACCCTGATGTGCGGCGCGAGGCCGGGCGTCGTGGCGCCCCGGGAGCCGTTGACCAGACCGCCCGCGGCCCCGGCCCGGCGCAGCGCGTCGTCGAGGGACTCGTAGCACTCCGCGATCTCGTCGGCGCCCGCGCCGGACCGCAGCAGCTCCCTCGCCCGCTCGGCCGGCTCCCGGACACCGGGCTCCGCCATGTCGTCCGGCGAGCCGAGCAGCGAACACAACGCCGCTGTGCCGGAGGCGAGTTCGGGATGTTCGGGCGATACGGTCATGCTCCAAGTGTGCCGGAAAGCAGGCAGAGTCGATGGTGGATCGTCGTGCTGCCGGAGTCGACCACAGGGGGGAGACACGAGGTGAGGGACGACCGGGACCGGCTCGTACAGGTGATCCGCGCGCGCGTCGCACGGGCCGGGACCCCGGACGGGGGTGTGCACAGGGACGTGGTGTGCGGTCCCGAGGCCGATGCCGAACTCCGGGGCCTGCTCCGGAGCACCGACACCAGGGTCGACCTGGAGGCCCGGCACGTGGCCGGCTGGCTCTGCGCCGCCCGCGCGGCGGCCTCCTGCGACGCGCAGGGCAGTGTGCACGGCGCCATGGCCGGCACGCTGCTCTTCCCTGTGTGGGTGGCCGATCCCGGGCTCGTGCCGCCGCAGTTGGCGGCCGGTTACGAAGCCACCGACCCCGCGGATCGCCCCGACCCGGCGAACGCGGACGGCCCCGCCGAGTGGTCGGCCGAGTGCGCCGCGGCCGTGATCGCGGCCGAGGGCCGACAGCACCGCCCGCCGCCGGACGCCACCAAGGACGACCTCCGGCTGTACGAACTGGCCGTACGGGTGGGCTCATCGGTACCCACCCGTGAGGTGCTGGTGGGCCTCGCGGTCGCGATGGCCGGCCTCGCCGTCCTCGCGACGCCGGAGCACGACCCCGCGTACGCGACCCGGGTCGCCGATCTGGCCTACGCGCAGTCCCTGGCCGGACGGCACCCGGGCACCGACGAAGGCCCGGACGCGGCGCTGTGTCTCACCCACCGCACCCTCAAGCGCCTTCCTGCCGAGGCCCCTGAACGGCTGCTCACGCTCAGCAACCTGGGCGTCCAGTTCCTGGAGCGGTACCAGCGGTCGTACGACGTGGACGACCTGCACGAGGCGGTCGGCACGGCCCGTGACGTGCTGGCCCAACTGCCCCCGCACAGCCCGCATCTGGCCCACTGCCTCAGCACCCTGGGCGGCGCGCTGCTGGCGCTGCGGCAGCGGGAGGGCAGTACGCCCGAGGAGTGCGACGAGGTGGTGGACCTGTTCCGCCGTGCCGCTCCCGGCGATCCGAAGGGCCCGGCGGCGGCAGGCATCAACCTGGGCCTCGGGCTGATCCTGCGCCACCAGCGCAGCGGCGGGCCGCACGACCTGCACGAGGCGGTCGACGTACTGACCGGGGCGCTGGAGGCGTCACAGGACCCGGACCAGCGCACCGGCGTCCGCGGCGTCCTGGGCAACGCGCTGCGCGCCCGGTACGCGCTCACCGGCGATCCCGCCGACCTGGACGCGGCGATCACCCACCTGTCCGCCGTGGTGGCCGCGTCCGGCGAGCCGACGCCCCGCACCGCGGTGCGGCTGATCGCCCCCGCGATGGCCCTGCACGCGCGGTACGGCCTCGACCCGGCGGCCAACAGCGCGGACCTCGCCGAAGCCCTGCGACTCCTGCGCCGGGCCGAGAAGCTCCTGCCGCCGGGCCACCCGGAGCGGCCCGTGACCCTCAGCGACCTCGGGATGGTCCTGAGCACCGGCTACCAACACACCGGAAACCCGGCGGAGTTGAACGATGCCATCCAGGCCCTCCGGGAGGCGGTGGCGCTCACCTCCGAGGCGCACGAGATCCTCGGCGTACGGCTGCTCAACCTCGGCATGGCCCTGGGCCTGCGCCACCGCCTCACCGAGGACGGCGAGGACCTGAGGGAGGCCCAGGAGTGCCGGCGCCGGGCCGCACAGCTGCCCGGCCTGGGGCCCGCGCACCGGGCGGCGCTGGTCGGCTCGACGGCGATCAGCCGGCTGTCGGGATACGAGCGTGCCGCCGACCCGCCCGCACAACTCGACGAGGCGATCGGGCTCTTCAGGCAGGCCCTCGCCCTCACCCCGGCGGACGATCCCCGGTTGCCGCACCGGCGCCACAACCTGGCCATGGCCCTGATGACCCGCTGCCGGGCGGCACACCAGCTCGGCGACGCGCGGGAGGCACGCGCTCTGGCCGACGCGGTGATCGCCGCGCTGCCCGCGGACTCCCCCGAGCTTCCCGGCGCCCTTGCGGTGGCCGCCGGCGCCCGCCTCTCCAGCCTGGGCGCCCTGATGTCGTCGACGCTCAGGAACGACGCGATCGCGCTGTTCCGCCGCGCGGTCGAGGTCACCCCGCCCGGCCACGCGCGGCGCACGCTGCGCCTGACGAACCTCGGCAACGCCCTGCGGGACCAGGCGGCCCGCCGCGACCGCCGGGCGGCTGTCGCCGAGGCGGCCGACGTGTTCCGGGCCGCGGCCCTGGAGGAGCAGTGCGCGCCCTCCGAGCGCCTGGACGCCGCACGGTCCTGGGGCGACGCCTGGGCGGAGCTCGGTGTCTGGGACCGCGCCCTCGACGGGTACGTGGTGGCGGTCGACCTGCTGCACTCCGTCGCCCCGCGCCATCTGGTCCGCGACGACCAGGAGTTCCTGCTGAGCCGGACCATCGGGTTGGGTGCCGCCGCGGCGGCGTGCGCCGTGCGCTGCGGCCGTCCCCAGCTGGCGGTGGGGCTCCTCGAACAGGCCAGAGGCGTGCTGCTGTCCCACGCCTTCGACGCCGACAGCGATCTGACCCGGCTCCGGGAGGCCGCCCCGGACCTCGCCGACCGCTTCGAGGAACTGCGCGAGGCCCTCGACACGGCGACCGACGGCGGGCAGTCGCTCAGCGCCGAACCGCTGGGCCAGGCCCCCGTGGCCGCGCGGGCGTCCGCCGCCCGAGCCGACCGACGCCAGCAACTGGCCGCCGAATGGCGGGAGCTCACCACCCGAATCCGTGCCGCGCACCCCGAGCTCGGCCTGCTGCGCCCGGTGCGGGAGTGGCACGAGCACGAACTGCGCGCGACCGCCTCCGCGGGACCGGTGGTCCTGGTCAACGTGTCCCCGTACGGCAGCGACGCGCTGGTCGTCGGCGAGCACTCCATAGCCGCCGTACCGCTCCCGGGACTCGATCCGGGGACAACGACCGCGCGCCGGACGGCCTTTCAGGACGCGCTGCACCGCATCGACGCACCCGACACTTCCCGAAAGCAGTCGCAGCGCGCCCAGCAGGTCGTACGGGAAACGCTCGGCTGGCTGTGGCAGGCAGTGGTCGCCCCCGTCCTGGGCAGCTTGGCCCTCGATGCCTTGCCCGCCGACCGGCTCCCCCGGGTCTGGTGGTCGCCCGCCGGAGCCCTGGGCACGATGCCGCTGCACGCGGCCGCCCCCGCCGGCGGCGCGTCCGGCGCGCTGGACCGGGTCGTCTCCTCGTACACGCCGACCCTGCGGGCGCTGCACCACGCCAGGCAGCGGGCCGCGCGCCCGGCGGGCACCGGTGCGCTCGTCGTCGCCGTCGGCGAGGCCGCGGACTTCGCACCGCTGCCCGCCGCGCACCGCGAGGCCGAACACCTGGCACGGCTGCTGCCCGCCCCCGAGGTGCTCACCGGCGCGTCGGCCACCCACTCGGCGGTGGTCTCCGCCCTGCACCGGCACGCGTACGCGCACTTCGCCTGCCATGCCGTGGGAGATCTCGACCGGCCGTCCGGCAGCCGACTCGTCCTGCACGACCACACCGAACGCCCGCTGACCGTACGCGACCTCGCCCGGCTCCGGCTGCCATCGGTGCGGCTCGTCTACCTCTCGGCCTGCGACACCCTGCGGACCAGCCCCGAACTGGCCGACGAGGCCGTCCACATCGTCAGCGCCTTCCAGATCGCGGGCTTCCCCCATATCGTCGGCTCGCTGTGGCACGTCGACGACACGATCGGCGCGCGGGTCGCCCAGGGCGTGTACGAGGCCTTGAGCACGGCTGACGACGGCACCCTGGCAGTCGACCGAACGGCCGAGGCCCTGCACTCCACCGTGCGAGCGCTGCGCGACGCATATCCCCAGACCCCAAGCCTGTGGGCCTGCCAGGTGCATGCGGGGCCCTAGGGCCGACTGCGGTGCGGGTTGGACTGGTGCGGGCCGGGCCGGGTGCGGAATGGGCCGGGTGCGGAATGGGCTGGGTGCGGAATGGGCTGGTGCGGGCCGGGCGTGTCCGGCGCAGGCCGACGCGGTGCGGGATGGCTCGGTGCGGGCTGGGCCCGTTCGGGCTGGCGCGGCGCGGGTCCGCGCAGGCGTAAGCCGATGCGGCGCGGGATGGCTCGGCGGGGGATGGCTCGGCGCGGGATGGCTCGGCGCGGGATGGCTCGGTGGGGCGTCGCTCGGCACGGGGCAGCGCGACTCGGGACAGGGCAGTGCGGCCCTGGACAGGGCAGTGCGACTCGGGACAGGGCAGTGCGGGCCCGGACAGGGCAGTGCGGGCCCGGCACAGGGCGGCCCCGCCCCTCATCAGGGCAGCGGCGGGGAGGAGCCCGGTGCGACGAGCCCGGTCTGGTAGGCGGCGGCGATCGCCTGGGCCCGGTCGCGCATTCCCAGCTTCAGGAGAATCCGCCCGAGGTGGGTCTTGACCGTCGCCTCGCCGATGAACAGATGGGCGGCGATCTCGGCGTTGGAGAATCCGTGCGCGACCAGGACGAGGACCTCGCGCTCCCGGCCGGTGAGCGCCGCCAGTTCCTCCGGGGCCGGTCTGATCCTCTCCGGCCTCGCGGCGAACTCGGCCAGCAGGTCAGCGATCACGGCCGGATCCAACCAGCCATCCCCCGCCGCCAACGCCCGTACTGCCCCGGCCAGTTCGCCGGGAGCCGCGTCCTTGAGCAGAAAGCCGGAGGCCCCGGCGCGCAGCGCCTGGTAGACGGCCTCACTGACGTTGTACGTCGTCAGCACGAGCACCCGCGCCTCGCCGGGAAAGGCGTCGGCGGTGATCTGCCGGGTCGCGTCGACGCCGTCCATGCCGGGCATGCGCACATCCATGACGACGACGGTGGGGCGCAGTTCGGCCGCGAGGGCCACGGCCTCGACCCCGTCGGCGGCCTCGCCCACCACCTCGATGCCGTCCTCGCCGGTGAGCAGCATGGCGAGCGCGGAGCGCACCATGGCCTGGTCGTCCGCGAGCAGCACCCGGATCACCACGCTCCTCCTGCCCCGGTGCGACCGTTAGTGACGCGAGTCGTGACCCGACTCATGACGCAGCTCATGACGCATCTCATGACGCGGCCTCCTGCCGAAAGTGTTCCTCCGCGGGCAAGGTGGCGGCGACCCGGAAGCCACCCTCCCTGGTGGGACCGGCGTCGAACGTGCCGCCGCAGACGGCCACCCGCTCGCGGAGCCCGATCAGGCCGTGCCCGGTGGACAGTTCGGAGCCGGCTGCGGCCGGGGTGCCCCGCCCGTCGTCGGCGACCTCGACCCTCAGCCGCCCGTCGGCCCGGGACCAGTCGAGGCGTACGACCGTGGCGGCTCCGGGGCCCGCGTGCTTGGCCGCGTTGGTCAGCGCCTCCTGCACCAGCCGGTAGGCGGTCAGGTCGACGCTCCTGGCGAGCGCGGCGGGGGCACCGGTCACCTCCAGGCGGGCGCGCAGGCCTGCCTGGCGGGCCCCGTTCAGAAGCGGGTCCAGATCGGCGAGCCCGAAGCTCGACCCCTCGGCGGCGAGCCGCTCGCCGTCGGTGCGCAGCACCAGGAGCATGTGCCGCAGCTCGGCGACGGCGGTCTTGCCGCTGGACTCGATCTGGTCGAGCGCGTGCTCGACCCGGTCCGGGTCGGCCCGCAGCACATGGCGGGCACCCCCGGCCTGGAGCACCATGACGGTGACCGCGTTGGCGACGATGTCGTGCAACTCCCGTGCCGTGCGCGCACGTTCGGCCAGGGTCGCGTCCTGGGCACGCGCCAACGCCAGCCGGTCCCGGGCTGCCGCCGCACGCCCCGCACGCACACCCCGGCCGACGGCCCACACCTCCAGGTTGAGCATCCCGTAGAAGCAGGCCACCCCGATCAGGGAGGTGAGCCGCTCCGCGGCGGGTACGTCGGCGAGCGCCGCCCGCACCGAGAGCGCCACCGGCACCGTCACGGAAGCCAGCGCGAGCGCGGACAGACGGGCGCTCCGGAGTGCGGCGACGGTGTAGAGCGCGGCGAGCAGGGCCAAGGTCGGGCTGTAGTCGAACACCCCGACGGCGGTGAGGAGTTCACCGCCGAGAGCGTGCGCCCACAGGTAGCCGAACACCGCCCGGGGCGCCCGCCGCCGCGCCGCGAGCACCGCATAGCCGAGGACGGCGTACCCGACCGTGAACAGCCGGTCGGCCAGGCCGACGTTCGGGAGGGCGAAGTCCGAGAAGAGGAACAGGTCGGGCAGCAACAGGGCGACGGCGAGCACCGAGTCCTGAACGGCGGGAGCCGCCCGATACAGCCGGCCGAGGGCGGCTCCGGGTCTGGCGGTCATGGTCGGGTCGGTGGGCGCGGATCGCCGGGGCGCGGCGGACGCGGGTCACCCGGGCGCGGCGGGCGCGGGCCATCAGGACTCGGCGGGTCATCGGGGCGAGGCGGGTGGGGGAAGCAGGTGCGGATGACCCGGCACGGCCCGGCGGCGAACGCGTCGAGCTCATCCTCGCTCGGCCCGGCCCCGACCCCGGCCCCGCTCAGGCCCACCCTTCCGGGCCGGTCAGGCGGCACCGGCGAGTCATAGCCGAGCGTGCGCATCGCCGCCCACAGGTCGCCGCCCTCGGCGAGCAGCGCCTCGGTCAGCCGCCGCTGGGTGAAGGACTCGGCACGCACCACGTAACGGGACCGCCCGGCGAGCCGCACCACGCTCGCCGCCGCACCCCACACGCCCGGCCCCTCCGGCGCTTCCGGCACGTCCGGCACGCCCGTTGCACCCGTCGCATCCGTCGCGGATACATCGGAGCCGAGACGCTCCACACCGACCACGGCGATCCGCTCCACGGGTCCGCTGTCGGCGGGCACCGGTGTGATCACGGCGACCAACTCCCCCTGCGGCTCGGCGAGGAGAGGCGGCGGATCCGGGGCCAAGAGGGCGTCCCTGTCGACGAGCAGGGCCCTGGCGCCGATCGGTTCGAGGGTGACGTCCGCGGCCGTGACCAGCACGGTTGTCTCATCCATGGGGTCGCGCGAGTCGCTCATGGCTCCATGAAACTGCCTAGGCGCGACGCAGAAACGTACACCCTGGGTCGTACACCGCTAATCCACTCCAGAGTGGACGCGAGGGTACCCCCGATGCGCGCATTCTCATGGGTGTCGGAAACACGTCCGACGGCCGGAACGAACCGGGAGCAACTCATGGGACACCAAGTCAAGTTCTACCAACTGCGATGCATCGAGACCCAGGACGACGGCGAGGACGAGCTGTGGGTGGACTTCCGCGGCCAGCGTGTCTGGGGTCGCGGCGACATCAACAACGGAAACGTCATCAACGTCAACAACGGGCCGTTCTCACTGGTCAACAGCGGGGCCGACGTCGTCTCCATGTGGGACAAGGACGACTTCGACCCGGACGACCACCTGGGCGACTTCCACATCAGCCCGTCCGTCTCGGGCCGCGGCGAACAGGTCGCCGTGTTCCGCAAGGACGGCGCCCACTACACCCTCACCTACGAGGTGCGGCCGGACAATTGGTAGACCGTTCCTCGCGTACGGCACTCGCCTACGACACTTCAGGCGTCCGGGACCGCCACGGCGACCCCGGACGCCGCCGGGCACCGGCAACCCCGGCAACCCCACCAACCCCCAGCCGCCCGTCAGGCGTTGGGGTCGAACGGGATGCCGGCCGGCTTGGCCTTCTCGAGGTGGTAGTTGAAATTGCCGTCCTTGAGCCCGAAGACGGCACTGCCGAAGTCCGCCTGGCTCAGTTTGTCCCGCACGCCCGCGGGATAGCCGTTCCAGCCGACGAGGCCGGGGAACTGCCATGTCCGCTTGTGGTTCTCCGGCGGCTCGTCGTTGGAACCGGCAGGGCGGAAGCAGTGCGTACTCACGCCGTCCTTGTGGTACACGATCTTGGGATGCGTCCCGTCCCAGCGGATCTGGTCACGACCGTGGACGTCGAAGTTGCCGTGGGCCGAGGTGGAGACGTAGCGCGCTTCGTTGCCCTGCACCCACACCACCACGTGTTCCCAGTCGTGACGGTGCCCACCGAGGCCGCTTCCCGCGACGGCCTGGTCCTTCTCGAAGTACAGGCCGTACATGATGGCGCACCAGTCGTTGTTGCACTTGTACCGGGCGTACCCGTTGGTGTTGTCGAGATCCCAGGAGTCACGGCACTGACCGTTGACGGCACCCGACGGCTTCAGCCCTCCATTGACGCTGCCGTCGGGGCCGATGGCGGGCGTCGGATAGCAGCCGTCGGTGTCGTAGTCGTAGGCCGGCTGAAAGCTCTGCTCCAGCCCGTCAGCGTTGGCGGGCAACGACCTGGGCGGTTCCGCGAGCGCACTCCCCGGAAGAGCGACGACCAGCACAACGGCACTACCGAGAACGAACGAGACTCTGCGAGCACGCGAGCTCTTCTTCACCATGTCCTCCTGATCCGTCGCGGTGTGGGGCCCACGACCAGGAATGACATGCCCAGAACAAGCGCATCACACGCACTTCCCCCCGAACACGAAGTAGGGGCCATCCGAAGATGGCCCCTACCTGCGACGTTTCCGTCGGGACGACAGGATTTGAACCTGCGACCCCTTGACCCCCAGTCAGGCGCGCGATCCTGGTTCGGAGTCCTGACGGCCTGTGGCGCCCGTACGCCACTGTACGCAGAAGTACGGCGCCAAAGAGTTGCGTCAGATCGCCGCCTCACTCCCCCGGCACCAATGCTGGTGCCAGCCTGCCACCCAGCAGGCCGTCCGTCACGATCTCCCGAACGGCACCCGATCGCCGGTACGTCACGGCGAGCGCCGTACAAGCCGGCGATGTCGGCCTTTCGGCCTCACAGGACAATCACCCGATCCAGCACACGGCCGTACGTCATCCTGTGGCGTTGGGGAACTCATCGGCGGCGGGCGGGCCGCCCCGCCGCCGCCAGGCAGGCAGGCAGCAAACGTCTGCACCCGCGAGCGCCCTCGCTGCATCGGCGACAGCGACGCTGCCCACCGCAGAATTGCCGCCCCCTGCCCGCCACTGCACCAGCACCCGCCGGTCGACAAGCCAACGAATGACTCGAACCACTCGCCCCTCGGCCGTCCACGCTGGGCGTCGAGAACGCCTTGACTCGACGACCATGTGTACGGATCAGGAGACGACGGCCAGCCCCACAACCAGCCAGGCGGTCACGATTCGCCTGCGCCAGGTCCAGGTGAGAAGGTTCTCGATCAATTGGATGACAGCCGGGTGGTCCGCACAAACGGTCTGATCACCCGCGTCGACGGCCGTCCGGTGGCTGACTACCTGGACGACGTTGCCCGTGATCGTGGCGCCGCCTATCGCGCTGCGAAGGAAGCCGGAACCTTCCCTCGGAAACAAACGGGAGCCTGCGTAGGCGCTGTGGTTGATCTGCGGACCGGCACGATCATTGAGGGTATTAACGGCAAGGCTGATGCCGTCATCCCCATCGATGAACTGCACCCGACTCTTGCGGAACGCTACAACTCCATCGGTACGCCGCCTCCTCACAACGACCATCCTCTCGGGCACGCCGAAGTAAAAGCTGCAAACGAGCTACTCTGGGCGCGTACGAAACAAGGATTACCTGATGGAGATGCCGCGCTCGCCGAGATGCGGGCCGCTGTGGAATTTCCGTACCTGTCAGACAAGGCTACGGGCGCCCCTGGGCGTCCAGCCCCCTTCTGCGCGAACTGTAACCACATGCTCCATGGTGTACCGAGTAGTCACGGACGATTCACGGGGTATCCGCCGAGCGATGAGAACTGGATCCAATAATGCCTCCCACAGAGCGAATCGACATCGATGATCCAGAAGTAGACATGGACGAAGCGCAGCACCTTCTTTACCGGGGGGAGCCTTTCACCGGTGAGGTAGTGGAATATCTCAGCGGAAAATTGGTTAGCCTGGATCATTACACCGAAGGGACGCAGGACGGCGTATCGCGCGAGTGGTACCAAGACGGGACTCTGCGCTCCGAGGGCACTGTGCGCACGGGGCTTCCTTGCGGAGAGTTCCGTGAATGGCACCCCAACGGTACGCTGGCGTCTCGGAAAGTGTTTGACAGTGATGGCCTGACGCTACGCGAAGATTTGCAGTGGGATGAGAATGGCCAGCCGACCAAGAGTTGGCGCCTTGGTGATGCTTAGTTCGACTCGTGCACCGGTTCAGCACACCTCGCCGGTGCACGAGTCAGCTAGGCATGCAGTGATCACGACGGTACCTTTTGGTTGACCCTGGGGGACCATGGCTGATCCTCCCTACGAGCACATCACGGCCCGAGGTGCACACTGGTGACTCGCAGTCAGTTTCCATCGTGCCTGGTTGTCGAAGACCGCGACGCCCCTGGACGTGATAGACGCAAGGCGGAGCGGTAGAAGGTAGCTGTGGCAGCCCAGGATTACGACAGCCAGTTGCTCGAGCCGGTGTCTGTTCGACGCCGACGGCTGTGAAATGCCCTCTTGTTCGGGGCTCAGCGGGACAGACAGCAACGGCCACTTGCACCGCGCCAAGGGGACCCACAGGAGCAGGCGCCCCCAGCCGACACCCCCCTCCGACCTGCACCGCATCTCGCCACAGCGTTCAACCTCTGGATGACGTGCGCACCGCGACATGGAGTTCGCGCAGACATGGGGTCGCTGAGACCGTCAAGGGGACGAGTGGGAGCACGACCCCGTGACGAGTATTCGGACAAGGGGGCGAACAGTACGACCCCTTGCCTCAGACACCGGACCCGGCAGCGGAGACGCTCCGTGGGAGCGACCGGATCAGGTGACCAGCCGTCCACCCCCGGTTGTCGTCGCTCCCAGACTCCCGCCCCCAGGGAGCGGCTCCCCGCTCCCAGAATTGCTCCAGAACACGAAGTAGGGGCCATCCGAAGATGGCCCCTACCTGCGACGTTTCCGTCGGGACGACAGGATTTGAACCTGCGACCCCTTGCCCCCCAGTCAGGCGCGCGATTCCGGTTCGGAGCTCTGAAGCGCCATTGACGGTCGTACGACGCCGTACGCGGAACTACGGCGACGCCGAGACACCTGAAGCGGCAAGTCCGCAGCATGCCGCTTGAACTGCGCGGATGGGATTTTCGGCAGGGGCAGTGCTCCCGCTTCGCACTGCCACTCGAGAGCGCCCGGAGAACGGAAAGAGGCCGTCCGCAAACGGCCTCTCATCTCTGCGCCCATGACCTCGGCCGAGCGCTGTCAGGCGTCCTGCATCGGTGCCCAGAACTCTTCGAAGGACATGGTGCCGTCGCCGTCCGTGTCCAGCACGTCGATGAACCGCTGCGCCTGCTCGTCGGTGAGGTGCTCGCCGTTCAGCTCTGCGACGACCTGCCGGTACTCCTTGGCCGTGATCTGGCCGTCGCCGTCGAGGTCGTACCGGTCGAAGACCTTGCGTGCGGCCGCTTGCATGTCCACCACGTGAGTTCGCCTTTCCTTGTGATGTTCGGAGCGCCCAGGCTAGCGGTCACGCCAGCCTGGGGCGTACGAGATGTTCGCACGCTGCTGCGCGCCTGTCGGTGCCGGAAACTGCGTCACCCGAGGTGACCTGCGGGTTCGGATCTACCCGAGCGCGGGAGGCTGGCGGGTACTGTGCGGCATCATGCTGGGTCGTGGCGATACGTCTGATCTATCAACTAGCGTGCCAGCTCTTGGGATGGCTTGTGCTGCTTGCCCGGTCGAGTGCGGCGAAGGACGTCGAGATCTTGACGCTCCGGCACCAGCTCGCTGTCGCGCAACGCATCCAGCCACGGCCTCGGTTTTCCTGGAGCGATCGGGCTGTCATGGCAGCGCTGCTCCGGATGGTGAACAAGAAGCAGCGTGCCCGGCTGGCATTGCTGGTGACACCGCGGTCGGTCCTACGCTGGCACGCACGTCTCGTCGCCCGGAAGTGGACCTATCCACACCGCCGCCCGGGCCGACCTCCGAAGCCGGAAGCACTGCGGCACCTGGTCCTGCGCCTCGCGCGGGAGAACCCGGGGTGGGGATATCGACGGATCCACGGCGAACTGCTTGGTCTGGGGCGCAAGGTCGGCGCCTCGACCGTCTGGGAGGTACTGAAGAAGGCTGGGATAGACCCATCACCGCAACGCGCGGACCGCTCATGGGCTGCTTTCCTCAAAGCGCAGGCCTCCGCAATCGTGGCCACCGACCTCTTCCACATCGACACCGTCCTCTTGCGGCGCTGGTTCGTGCTGTTCTTCATCGACCATGGCGCCCGCCGCGTGCACATCGCCGGCATCACTCGACACCCGACCGGCCCCTGGATCACCCAGCAAGCGCGGAACTACCTCATGGACCTGGGTGACCGCGCAGAGTCGGTCAAGTTCCTCATCCGGGACCGCGGCGCCTACTTCACCGACAGCTTTGACGCCGTCTTCCAAGCAGCCGGCGTACGCGTCATCCCCACACTGCCCGCTGGGCCACGGATGAACGGGATCGCCGAACGCTGGATCGGATCATGTCGACGCGAGTCCACCGACCGCATCCTGATCACCGGCGAGCGCCACCTCCGACTCGTCCTCGACGAGTGCACGGAGCACTACAACAGTCACCGGCCGCATCGATCCCTCGGACAACGGGCGCCAGGCCGACTCACCGAGTCCGAACCAACTACCGCCACTGGCAAAACCCGCATCTCCCGACGCGATCGACTCAGCGGCCTCATCCACGAATACTCGCAGGTCGCTTAGGGGTGTCATAGATTCCGGCACGCACAGGCTGCGTCCGACACTGCACGCGTTCAAAAGCGACTACGTCGACGGTGTGCGTGACGGCCTCGAGCGTGTGCTGCGCACACGGGAGCTTTCCGTCGGCGACTACGAACGGCTGACCAACATCGCCTTCGATGACGAGAACTCCCTGTACGGCTATCTGCAGCAGATGCACGAGTACCTCTTTGCAGGCGGGGACGAGCAGCCTGTCCCTCCTGCATAGAGCGCACCCGCAGAGGGCCCGCCGCGCGACGTGTACGCCGATACAGGACCAACCGAGTGCAGTGTTGGACCGCATCCCCCACGGAATGCACCGTTGGCCCGGCTCTTCACCGCCTTAAAACCGGGCTGATCCATCTTCCTGGACCGGCTTGGCCGCCCGTCCTTCCGGGCGGGCGTGGGTCTCAGCCGGCGGACCAGGCGCGCAGCTGCGCAGCGACCTCTTGAGCGTGGGCGCCCTTGTCCTTGGCGCGCATGACGAGCGCGAGTGCGTCCTCCGGCTCGTAGTCCAGCGTGACCCCGTTGGTGTTGAGGAAGGTCTCGGCGACCAGCCAGGCGAAGAACTCGTTCTTCGCCTCCAGCGGCTCGTGCAGCGCGATGCTCTCCAGCATGGCCGCGGCCTTGAGCTAGTCGCTCGCGTACACGTCGCGGCCCATGTAGTGGGCCTGGACTCGGGCGCAGGTTCCGTCGAGCACGCCCAGGTCGAGACAGGCCGGGTCACCCGGGAGGGTCTGCGCGATCTGCAGGAGCTCTTGCGGGGTGAGGAACCGGGTCACGCGGCGTGACCGTGCCGCTGGGGCTCGTGCAGGTCGCGGCTGCCCATGGGCGCGGGGTCGGGCCACGGAGCTGTGCTGATGTCGGCGGCGTGGGTGTCCTGGGCAGCGAAGACCTCGGCGAGCTGCGGGACGCGGTCGCGGGTCTTGCCGAGGGCCTTGAGGAACGGGTCCTCGGCAGCCCCACCCGGCGCCGTGAGCGCTAGCAATAGAGCGGGTGCGGGTCGTCTCTCCGGTCGCAGGACCGAGACCTAGGAGGGCGAGGCCGGGGGCGCGGAGGGATTGGCCCGTGCGCTGCCGGAGTCGGTGGGTGCCTTGGGGACGGTCTCCGGGGCACTCTCACCCCCGGAGGCCCCGGGGTCACCGCACGCTCCAAGGAGCAGCACAGCGGCGAGCACCCCACCGATCCACGGCTTGCGCATACGCCAACTCCCGTTCAGGCGGCCGAAAGAGCCCCTTTGGCAAGCACAGTCGCACGCGCGTGAGAAGACGGCGGGTGGCGCTTTCGGCCCCCGCATTACCCCGGACGTAATCGACCCCCTGCGGCAGCCACGGCAAGCTCAAGCCATCGAAGGCACCACCCCGATACCCCCGATCCGCAGGAGGCACCCGCCATGTCCGCACACGACACTTCCGCGTACGAGACCGCCGTCGCCCGCTACTTCGAGGCCTGGAACACGGAGGGCGCCGACGCCCTGGCCAAGGCCGTGGCCGCCGCCTGGAGCGAGGACGGCAGTTACACGGACCCGCAGTCCGACGTCTACGGGTACGAGTCCATCGCCGCCGTGATCGCGGGAACCCACGAGCAGTTCCCGGGCTTCGAGTTCCGGCTGACCGGGACGGTCGACGGCCACCACCACGTCGCGCGCTTCGGCTGGGAGCTGGTGTCGGTCGCGGACGGCTCCGCCCCCGTCGCCGGTTCCGACGTCATCGTGCTCGCGGACGACGGCCGGATCCGCACGGTGCACGGATTCTTCGACCGGGTGCCCCAGGCCTGAGAGGTCCGCGGGCCTACCGCCTAGCGCGCCACGTACTGCGTGAGGATCGCCTGCACCTCGTAGATGTCGACGCCCTTGGTGAAGGTCTTCTGGATCGGCTCGGGGGTCCCGGAGATCCAGATCTTGAGCTCGGCATCGAGGTCGAAGTGCCCGGCGGTCTCCACCGAGAAGTGCGTGATGCTGCGGTACGGAACGGAGTGGTACTCGACCTTCTTGCCGGATATCCCCTGCTTGTCGACGAGCACGAGACGGCGGTCCGTGAAGAGCATCGTGTCGCGGATCAGCAGGAACGCCGCCTGCACCTGCTCACCGTGGCCCAGCAGACGCGCGTAGTCCTGCTGCGCGGTCATCGGATCGATCGTGTGCGCGTTGCCGAACAGTGCCATGAGAGACCCCCACTATCGAACTGCATTGCGCTTCCAAGAAGTTCCGACTGCAACGCGGGCGTCCCGCCAGGGGATTTGTGGCCGGGAGCACAACCATCGGCCGCATCCGCGTGTCTCGCAGATGAATCACATCCGCGCGCACGCGTCTCGACGTCGCTTGCGCTCTGAGGAGGAACCGTGGGCATACGCCGACCCGCCATTTCGACCGCCGTGGCCGCCGCCCTGATCGGGTCGCTCGGCGTGCCGATCGTCGCCGGCACCGCTGCCGCGAAGGACGGCGCGAAGGACGGGGGCGCCGCAGCCGTGGGCACCGTGCGCGAGGACTTCGACGGTGACGGCTACCAGGACGTCGCCGTCACCGCCCCCGGCGCAAAAGTCGGCGGCCATGCCTGGGCCGGCTACATCACGGTCAGCTATGGCTCGGCGCAGGGCATCGACCCCGCGCGCACCACGGTCATCACCCAGGACACCCCGGGCGTGCCCGGCGAATCGGGCGACGACAATGCCTTCGGCTACACGATGGTCTCCCGTGACCTGGACGGCGACGGCCTGGCCGACCTGGCGGTGAGGGCCCGCAGCTACCGGCCGGATGACAACGTCAACGGATCGGTCATCGTCCTGTGGGGCCGCAAGGGCGGCATCTCGGGCCAGGACGCCGTCCGCGTCCCCGCACCGGCGAACGCGGATGTCGGGGACCACCTCACCGCGGGCGACTTCGACGGTGACGGGCACCCGGACCTGTTCATGCGCAACGGCGACGACTACGACTACCACGACGTGCTCCACGGCCCCTTCGGCCGGGACGGCGTCCCCGCCCGCTCGCAGCAGCTGAAGGTGTACAGCACCGACAACTCCATCAACTCGACCGCCGCGGGCGACTTCAACGGCGACGGCATCGAGGACCTCGCGACCTTCTACGTCTACGAGAACCACGCCGAGGGCGGCAAGCTGTGGCTGGGCAGCAAGTCCGGCCTGTCCACCGCTCCGAAGGCCCTGAACTCCGCATCCAGCACCGCCGTCGCCGACTTCGACCAAGACGGCTACGCGGACCTCGCCACCCGGATCATCCCGAACGGCGACACGGAGGGCACCGAGAAGGACCCCGGCACCCTCAAGATCTACTACGGTTCGCCGTCCGGCCCCAGCCAGACCCGCACGCAGACGATCACGCAGAACACGGCGGGTGTGCCCGGGGCCAACGAGAAGGGCGACCAGTTCGGCGGACGGCTGAGCGCGGGCGACGCGAACGGCGACGGATACCCCGACCTGGCCGTCGGCGTCCCCGGCGAGGCGATCGGCTCGAAGGCGAAGGCCGGAGCCGTGGTGCTACTCAAGAGCGGCAAGGGCGGGCTCACCGGCAAGGGCGCGCAGGCGTTCCACCAGGACACGGCGGGCGTGCCGGGTGCCGCGGAGTCCGGCGACGTGTTCGGAGGTTCGCTGCGGCTGCTCGACGTGACCGGTGACGGCAAGGCGGACCTGACCGCGGGCGCGCCGGGCGAGAACCTGGGTACGGTCGTGAACGGCGGCGCGGTGTGGCTCCTGCGCGGCTCCGCCTCCGGAGTGACGGCCGCGAACTCGACCGCCCAGAACCCGACGGACATCGGAGCACCGGCGCCGAAGGCACTGTTCGGCGAGAACCTGAGCGCCGACAACGGCCCCGGAACAAGGATCCCCTAGGCCCCTGGGAACGACCTGCCGGAAGGGGCGAATGTGGCTGGCGATGTGACTGCTGACCTACGCCGCAGACTCGTCGAGCGGCACGAGAGACAGCAACTCGACCGCATGCAGCGCGCCGCCTCCGAGGTGATCACGTCACGCATACCGGCGTCCACGGAGGTGCCGGAGGCCGCTCTGGAAGCCGTACGGGAATTCTGGAACATATCCACGGAGCCCGCCGGGACACTGAGAGACGAGGCGGGTGAGGAACGTCTGGACTCCTGGACGGGGGAACTCCTCACCCGACCTGGATGCCGTGGTCGGAGCGGACTTGACCTTGACGCTGGGCTTGAGGACAGCGAGATCGGCCAGGCCCCGGCCGACTGGTTTACCCCGTTCGACTCCGCCCACGCCCGCGATTCTGCCCGCGGGTTCCGCCACGCCTGACCACTCCGCTGCCAGGGAGGAACACCCCATATGACCCGAGACGATCAGGCTCCCGTACCCGGGGTCTGGCAGCCCGGAGCGCGCCGCCCATCACAGGTGGGCGATCCCGTGTTCACTAGCATCCCATGCTAGCAATTGCTAGCATGGGATGTATGGACAGCGACCTGAAGCAGCTGAACGTCCGGGTACCGGCCAAAACGCACGATCTACTCAAGAAGCGGGCGGGCCGGAGCCACATGTCTGTCCAGGCGTACGTGTCCGGGCTGGTCGAGAAGGACATCGACCCCAGCCGTGAGGCGTTCGTGGCCGGTCTGGTCAGTGACATGGCCGATCTGGTGGCTGAGTTCGACGAGGCGTTCGAGGCGGGCAACCGCTGATGTTCCTGCGTGTCGACGCCGGCTGGATCGAGGAATCGCTCCAGCAGTTCGAGCAGCAGACGGGCCGGGAGACCGGCATAGATGACTGGGGTGCACTCGCGGCCGCCTTGTACCGCCACGCGTACGAGCTGCACGCGGGCGAGCCCTTCTATGTGGAGACGCCGGTCCGGGCGGCGATCCTGCTGCAGATGTTCGTGACCACCCGTCCCCTACAGGACTACAACGGCCTGGCCGGCAGCGCGCTCGCACTGCGCTACATGCGCGAATCCGGCGAGCCCGTCAAGGCCCCCGCCGGCGGCCTGCCCGAGCTCGTGACCGGACTGCGTACTGGCACTCTCACCCTGCGCACCGTCGCCGGAAGGCTGCGCTCGTGGGCCACACCCACCTGAGCCGCGGAGGAAGGCGTCTTGCCTTGGTCCGCCAATGCGCCACCGGTTACCGCGCGTGGTGATGACCAGGTCAGGATCTGTTGAATCCCAGGAAAGGTGATGCTGCCACGGGATGGCGCCTGGCCGCGGGTCCGGTAGGAGCGGGTGTAGGTGTCAGCGTCAGGGCTGTACGTGTGCGGTGGCGTTTGAGGTAGTAGGCCATGCGCGTGTCCGCCGAGGTGGCGGCGGTTGCCTTCTCCCAGCAGACGGCGACTGCTTCTTTGAAGAACCGGCGTACGGATGCGCCTTCGTAGTCCTCGGTGGTGACCTTGACCAGCAGCCGCTCGGGTTCCTGCGTCCGGCTGCGGGCCGGGGAGAGCTCGGCTGCTGGGGCCGGCTGGGGCCGGTTGGGCAGTTCCGCAGTCTGCAGGGTGCTGGTGGCGTGCGGCATGAATGCTGCGGCGGCGAGGATCAGACGGTCGACAAAGTGCGCTCCGGGCAGCGGTAGTTCGAGGTCGGGGTGGCGGTCGTAGCCGGTAGCCACAGCGCTGGCGACGTATTCGATGACGTGTCCCGCTCGGAAATAGGATTCCGGCTCTGGCCTGCAGCTTCTCCACGCGGGGCAACAGCCTCGATGGCGCCTGGGATGCTCCTTCGATGTCGCTGTCGATCGTCACCACCCTGGTCCGGAACCTGATAAAGCTGCCGTATGCCGTGCTCCGCAGCCGCGTGGCCAAGGACGCAGAGGTCCTCGCGTTACGGCATGAGAACGCGGTGCTGCGCCGTCAGATCGCCCGCGTCCGCTACGAGCCCGCAGACCGAATCTGGCTTGCCGCGCTCTCGCGGTTCGTCCCGCGCGAGCGCTGGCGCCAGGCCTTCGCGGTCACCCCCACCACACTGCTGGCCTGGCACCGCCAACTCATAGCCAGGAAATGGACGTTCACGCGGCACCGCCGCCCCGGCAGACCCTCCACCGCGCCCGCCGTTAAACAGCTCATCCTGCGCATGGCCCGGGAGAACAGCAGCTGGGGCCACCGCCGGATACAGGGCGAACTCGCCCGCCTCGGCTACCCGATCGCCCCGTCCACAGTCTGGGAGATCCTCCACGCAGCCGGCATCGACCCCGCGCCGCAGCGCTCCGGCCCCACCTGGCGGCAGTTCCTGACCGCACAGGCCCACGGCATCATCGCCGCCGACTTCCTGCACCTGGACACCATCTCGCTCGAGCGCCTGTACGCCCTGATCTTCATCGAACATGGCACCCGCCGCGTCCACCTCGCCGGCATCACCGCCCACCCCACCGTTGCGTGGACCGTTCAGCAGGCAAGGAACCTTGCCATGGCGCAGGGGCACCGGTTGGAGTCGCTGCGCTTCCTCCTCCGGGACCGGGACAGCAAGTACACCCGTTCCTTTGACGCCGTCTTCGAGGCCGATGACGTGGAGATCCTGCTCAGCCCGCCGCAGGCGCCCAAAGCGAACGCGATCTGCGAGAGAGTCGTGGGAACCCTCCGCCGCGAGCTCCTCGACCGCATGCTGATCTACAACGAGGCCCACGCTCGCGCAGTCCTGGTCGAATACATCAGGCACTACAACGGGCACCGTCCCCACCAGTCCCGGCAGCAACTACCCCCAGACAGCACCGAACCAGCCGCCCCGGCCCATGTCACCAACCTCCAGGCCCACCGGATCCGGCGCCAACGCCTCCTCGGAGGCCTGATCAACCAGTACGAAAGAACCGCCTGACCGAACGGACTCGCCGCAGCTCACAACACCGAATCGTATTTTCGAGCGGCATACGGTGAAAGCCGTCAAAGGGTCGAATGGGAGCACGGCCCCATGACGAGTATTCGGACAAGGGGGCGGACAGTGCGACCCCTTGCCTCGTACACCAGACCAAGCAGCAGAGATGTTCCCTGGGAGCGACCGGATCGGGTGACCAGCCGTCGACCCCCGGTTGACGTGGCTCCCAGACTTTCGCTCCCAGGGAGCGCGGGGAGCCGCTTCCCGCTCCCAGAATTGCTCCCAAAAACGAAGTAGGGGCCATCCGAAGATGGCCCCTACCTGCGACGTTTCCGTCGGGACGACAGGATTTGAACCTGCGACCCCTTGACCCCCAGTCAAGTGCGCTACCAAGCTGCGCCACGTCCCGATGCCCGTGTGACCTGGGGTTTCCCCTGGCCGAACGCGCACCGAAACAATACCGCACTCCAAGCCGTGATCGCTCACGCCTTTTGAGGCCTCTTGACCTCAAGTTAACTTGAGGTTGCACGCTCGGTGGCATGACGATGACGACGGAACGCCTGCACGGATACGGATACGCAGACCTGGCCCCCCTCATGGGGCGGATGACCGGGGACGAGAAGCACGGAAGCCGCTCCTCACTACCGTGACGGTCCGCGCTCTCGCCCTCCCGATGGACCAGGCGGCGCGTGGCCGAGATCACCATCCTTGTCCAGGTGCTTCGGCACGAGACCGGGGATGACCTCCATGGTCATCTCCACTTCGGGGACCGGGACGCCCCCCCGCCGGTGGATCTTCGGGTGATCCTTCGAGCAAGGTCATGACCTGTTTCCATGTCCCAGCGGCCAGCCAGCGCCGCCACCGTGCATACAGGGTGCCGTTCCCTCGGTCTGCGGGAAGCTCGCGGAACAGGATCCCCGTACGAGCCTTGATCAGGAACGAATCGAGCACATCATGTGACGGCACGATCTCCGTCCCCACGTGGCGCGAGTGGCAGACCGGCTCGCCCCGGTCCCACGCCTCATCTGTCAGCGCCGGGACGGTGCGTCCGTGATCACGGAACCACCGGCCCACGGGACAGCCCTTGCCATGGGACACAGCCGCCACCGGTTCAATGATCTTGAGCTGCACCTTCAGGAGATTGAACACGATCGCCTTGTCCGTCAGCGAAACTTCCGGGCTCAGTCGCTCGTGAGCCAACGCGGCGAGATGCTCCAGAGCCCGCGCCTTCTGCGCCGCCACAGCTGCCAGATGAACCCGGCGTGCCATACGAGAGATGTCCACGACAGACGACAATGCCCCCACCCCCGCAGCATGGGGAACGGGGGCACGACAGATCACTTCACGTGACTGCAGCTCGCGCGATCAACGTGCCGATGTGACCGGGTGTCGGCGCCTCGATCACGTGCACCGCGGCGCTCCCGAATCCGGCCCGCAGGAGCAGCCGCTCCCAGATCGCGGGCTTGTAGCTGTAGCGGTAGGTGAACATCGCCTTCCCGGCGAAGCCGCCCTTGTACATCCCTTGCGGGCCGTAGGCTCCGGGGATCGCGGGTGGCTGGCTGAACACGAACACGCCGCCGGGCACGAGGCGTTCGCGCACGAGTGGGAAGAGTCTGCCCGGATCGACGAACCAGGCGGCGCCGAAGATCGAGTACACAGCGTCGTAGGTGCGGGTGTCCTCGCGCAGGAAATCGAGTACCTCGCCGCACGTGAACTCCGCCCCCGTCTCGGCCCATCGCTCACTGGTCTTCTTGACCATGACGGGCGAGAGGTCGACGCCACGGGCGGCGATGCCCTGGCCGGCGAGATGGGCGAGCGCGCGGCCGGTGCCGCATCCGATCTCCAAGACGCCCGCAGGCTCACCGAGCAGTTCGAGACCGGGACCATGTCCGGCGTACTGCGTCCAGTTGAGAACGGGCTCGGCACTCGCACTGAACGCCGACTCCGCATAGGTGTCCCACAGTTCGGTCTCTGCGGCGATGTCGTGAGGTACAGGCACGGGGTTCCTTCGTCGTGGCGGAAGCCTGCCCCCGCTCGGGAACGTGGGGGCAGGCGGTCCTACTGATCAGTGACTGTCGGGCACCTTGTCGTCGCACGGCGAGCAGCTGGTGCCGTCGATGGCCCACAGCTCTTCGTCCGCAGCGAAACCCTGCTCACGGATCACATCGGCGGTGCGGATGACCAGGCCGTCGCTGCGGCGCCGGACCAGCGGCGCATGGTGCTTGTACCGACCGCCGTTGTAGACCTCGCAGAACGCAAAGTACACGGGCGTGTCCAGGATGATCTGATGCACGCCGATGTCGACGACCTTGCCGATACCGATGTGCAGATCGGGACGCTCCATGGCGGTGATCAGGTACATCACAGCGTTGCCAAGGATGCGTTCAGCCATGTCCTTGACCATGATGTTGTCGCGCATGAGCAGCGCGATCTCCCGGTCCCACAAGCACCCTTCGTTGCCGGGGGCGTCGAAGACGTTGTAAGTGCACTCCTTCACGTACGGGCGCACCGCATTGAGCAGCTCCCGCGGTTCCCGGCAGAGTGTGACAACCGGGCTATCGGCGAGTTGGATCACCATGGCACTTCCTTCTTTCATGGAGGAGTTGTCCCGCTCCGGTCGCCTTGCTCGGAGGCGGACGACCGGAGCGGGATGGGCGAACGGCGGCGGGGACCCTGACGGGGTGCCGTCATCACCCGCCGCCGCCCGGCACAGTGGGCAGAGGTAGACGACGCGTCCGGCGCCGGATGCCACGTGTTCCAGGGCGACGGGGACCGGTTCGTCCGTGTCCTCGTTGCACTCGCGGCAGGTCTTGGTCATCGCCTGCCACCCGCACACTCCGGGCACACGCCCACAACTCGGCTTTGACCTTCCGGCCGTAGAGGTCCCGGTACGTGACGGTGCCGAGCAGCCGGTCACGGTAGAGCCGCGCGCCGCACAGGGCGCAGGCCTGCTGGGTGAGCTGAAGATTGCTCAGCGTCGCAGGGTCGGGCAGGAGCACCGTCTTCATGCCCCGCCCCCTCGGGGTCGGTGCCGCGGACACGCGCAGGGCGGGTACTTGGGCCCGTCGTCCAGCGCCAGGGCGCCGTCACTGTAGACCTGACGCATCCCGGTATCGCTGGTCACGGCCCCATCCGGGGCCACTCGGTACACCCGCAGCGTCAGCCTGCCTGGGGGCTCACCGGCGCCCCCTGTCGGACGATCTGTCATCTCTCGCGGCCCCCTCGCCGGAGTTGATCAGCAAGCCGTATGGCCACCTCGGGACGGACACGCCCAAGGTTCACCGACCCGTAGTCGACCCCCAGGGAGGGGTAGACGATCCCCACATCCGCGAGGGCATCGCGCGCCGCTTCGGTCGCTGCGTACGGATCGACGTCCTGCGATTCTTGTGTGACGGCCATGAACTGGACGCTAGGGACGACGTGTTCGCAGGAAAAGCGAATGTTCTCGGATGTTCTCGCGCATTGGCTGAGTGTTCCCTGGTGTTCTCACACAGGCAGCGAGAGTCTGTGGTGCACGGCCCGAAGCGTCGCCATCCTGGAATGATCACCGTCCCTGAAAGGACACGATCGTGACTCGACGCCTGCGCTTCACGGGTACCGACAGCAAGAACGGCGGCTGCCCGGCCCTGCACGAGGACTTGGACAGCCGCGAGATCATCGTCCAGGGCACACCGTTCACCGACCCCGACGGCGTGGCGCAGCTGAAGTACTTCGGTGCCGGGGACGTCGCCGTCGTCGTACCGCGCCAACTGCTCGTCAACTGGGCACCGAAGGAGATGGAGCGCGTGCCGCAGATGATCAGCCCGGAGGAGTTCGGCCGTCTCTTCGAGACGTTCGAGCACACGGCCTGGCACCTGGAGACTCGCTCCGGCTATGCGTCCGACCGTGAAGACCTGGACTTCGGGGCATTCCTGAGGACCGGCAAGGTGACCTGGGATCTCGACAGCACGTGGAACCAGAACATCCGCGGCCAGGTCGACCAGGGCAAGCGCGTGGGTCGCGTCCGCGTCCTCGACGACCCGCCGACCGACGGGCAGCGGTTTCTGCTGGCCTATGGCGCCGTCAACGTGGCGGCCGGCGAAGATGTCGGCTGCCTGTGGCGCAGCGAGGCGCAGCGGATCGGCCCGCTCGAAGAAGACTTCTGGATCTTCGACTCACGGCTCGTCGCCATCCTGCACTTCGACGACACGGACGTACTGACCAGCATCGAGACCATCACGGAGCCCGCCGAAGTCGTGCGGTACTCCATGGCGCGTGACGCCGCAGTGCATCACGCCATCCCGTACGCGGACTTCGTAGACCAGGCGTCCACGACTGAGTAGTAGCGAGCGTGACCGGTGAGCACCGACTATCAGCAGGCGCGGACGGCTCTTGGGGCACGGCTCCGGGAGCTTCGGGTCCAACGGCCTGGAGGAAAGCTCACCGGTCCCCAGCTCGCCGCCCGACTCGGCTGGCCGCACTCCAAGATCTACAAACTCGAAGGCGGCAAGCAGACGGCCACGCGCGACGATCTGCGCGCCCTCGCGGCTGCCGTCGGCAACCCTGAAGCGTTCGATGAACTAGCCGCGCGCCTTGCAGGGTTCGAAACCCATATCCAGTCGTGGCGGCGGCAGCTGGCGGACGGACACCGGCCTGTGCAGGAGCGATGGAACGCGGAAATCGACCGCGCCACAGTTGTCCACGCCTGGGAAGAGGCGGTCATCCCCGGCATGCTCCAGACCACCGACTACGCGCGGCACGTCCTCAGTCGCTACGCCGACCTGCACGGATCTGTACACGATGTCGAAGACGCCGTACGCGCAAGGGCGCGGCGGCAGGAATGGTTGTCCGAGCGAGACCACCGGTTCCGCGTACTGATCTGGGAAGCAGCGCTGCGCTCTTTGATCTGCCCGCCCTCCGTCCTGGCGATCCAGCTGGACAGGCTGACCGCGATGATCGGGATGGACACCGTCGACCTGGGGATCATCCCGTTCACGGCTTCCGTGAAGGTCGCCCCCGCCAATGGCTTCTGGGTGCTCGATGAGCGGCTCGTCATCGCTGAAGACTGGCACGCAGAGCTGTGGCTGGACGACGCGGACAGCATCACGCTGTACGCGAAGGTCTGGAACACGCTTCGCGAGTCGGCCGTCTACGGCGCCGACGCGCACAACGTCATCAACAACGCTCGGCGGGCACTTACGGCGCGGTGATGTCATTCCCCCCGCGATGGCACCCGCGCTACCAGCTCGCACAGCAGCCGCGCATCTTCGGCCCGCTGATCTCCCGCCGTCGCGGCGTGCGCCACGACGTCCATCACGTCGTGCGCTTCGTCCAGGGTCAGCGCGAGGCACATCTCTTGATCCATGCCGGGCACCGTAGGACACGGCCTGCGGGAACGTGTGTGCCTGTGGACAACTACACCGGATGGTAGGCGCGCGAGCGCAGGCCCGTGCGCACCACCTCGCCGATTTCGGCCAGGGTCGGGGGCGCCGTGCGCGGATACCCATTCCCGCAGGCAGCGAAGGATCTGCTCCTGCCGCTCGGTCTGGTAGTCGACGACGTACATACGACCCAGTTCTATTTCCTGGGCAAGCCGCGCCACCGCCGAGCTGATCACCTGTCCGCGCGGCGCGCCGCCGCTTCGTGCCGAGGTCCATCGGCAGCGGCCTTGCGAACCGGCTTTCCGGGCCCCGCTCCCCCGCCCGATACCGGCGCCCTCCCGTCCACCCGCACCAACCCGCGTATCGCGGGCACCGAGAGCATGGCCAGGCAGACGGCGACCGTCGTCACGGCGCCCGTGATCAACACCTGCTCCGCGCCGAAGGTGCTCGCGGCCGGTCCCGCGAGGGCCTGGCCGACCGGCAGCAGGGCGATCGATCCGGCGACGTCGTAGGCATGGATGCGGTTGAGGACGTCGGGCGGCACCTGGGTCTGGACGCTCGTCGCCCACATGACGCCCCAGAAGGAGAGCCCGGCGCCCGCGACCGCGGCGCCCACCGCCATCAGCGGGACGCCGAGCTGGGCGCCGACGGCCGCCGGGAAAGCGCAGTAGCCGACCAGGGCGAGGGAACCGGCCCGGAGCATGCGGCGGGGCCGCAGCCGCAGGGCGACCAGGCCGCCGAGTACGGTGCCGGCGCCCAGGGCGGAGTTCACCAGGCCGTACGCACCCGAGCCGTGCTCCTGTACGACGAGGGTGGCAACGAGTGGTGTCAGCGGGCCCGTGGTCGTGATCATCAGGACGCAGAAGATGGCGATGACGCCCCACAACCAGGTGCGGGACCTGAACTCCCGCCAGCCCTGCACCAGATCGGCCCGGAAGCCGTTGCTGTGCGGGAGCGAGCCGGGGAGTGCGGGCGGCAGCCGGAGCAGCACCAGGCACAGGGCGCTCAGGCCGTACGTCCCCGCGTGCGCGGCGAAGACGGCGCCGGGCGAGGCGAAGGCGACGAGGACGCCCGCGACGGCCGGTCCTGCCAGGGCCGCGGCCGACTCGGCCACGCGTATCGCGCCGTTGGCCTTCTGGACGTCGGTGGCCAGGCGCGGGACCGTGCTGGCGACGCCGGGCTGGAAGAGGGCGCCCGCCGCGCCGTTGACCGCGCCGATCACGCAGATCTGCCAGAGGACGACGTGATCGGTGAAGAAGAGGACCGCCGCGACCGCCTGCGTGCCGAGCCGGACCACGTCCGCGCCGATCATCAGCAGGCGGGTGCTGAACCGGTCGGCGAAGACCCCGCCGAAGATCACCAGACCCGCGAAGCAGACCGTCGTGGCGGCCATCGCGAGACCGACGGCGCCCGCTCCGTGCCCGTGCTGGAGCAGGCCCGCGGCCAGCGCGACGGGCAGCATGGTGTCGCCGAGCTTGGCCACGGTCCGTGCGCCGAAGAAGAACCCGAAGTCCCGCGACCAGATGCCCTCGCGGTCCGCGGTCAGCCGCAGGGTCTTGCGGTCAGGGGTCACTCGCACGGCCTTACGGTCAGCGCTCCCCCGCAGGGCCTCGCGGTCAGCGGCCACCCGCAGGCCCTTGCGCCCGGGCGCGGTGCGCTTACCCCGCGCCTCAGTCGCCGGACCCCGCGCGCGCTTGTCCTGCTCCTCCGCCGCCGGACCCCCCACACGCTCGCCCCGCACCTCCGCCGCCGGGCCCCACACACACTCGCCCCGCCCCTCTGCCGCCGGACCTCGCCCACGCGCGCCCTGACCCCCAGTCGCCGGACCCAGCGCGCGCTTGCCCTGCCCTTCCGCCGCCGGACCCCGCTCACGCCCACGCCCACGCCCGGCGCCCTCGTCCACCCCGTCCCCTGACGGCACCCCTGTCCCCTCCCCTGGCGACAGCGCCGGCCCCGCCGTCCCGCGAGTCCTCGCCCTCCACCCCTGCCTGGATCATGCCACGGGGCACTGACAACGGCCGGTCCCGCTCAGCTCTTCGGCGGAAGCCCCAACTCCGGGTAGGCCTCCAGGAGTCGGGTGGGGGCGGCCTGGCGCCAGGAGTCGGCGAGGATGTCCTTCAGCTCGGCCGTGTCCAGGGCCGAGAGCCGTGCGCGCACCCAGGCGAACATCGCCTCGTGGTCGGCGATCCAGAACTTGTCCGGCTCCGCGAGGACCAACTCGTCGCGCTCCTCCTTCGGGCACCGCACGGCGATGGACGTCTCGTCCTCGGGCAGCGTGGCGAACATCTTTCCTGCCACCCGGAAGGTGGGCATGCTCCAGGCGATCTTCTCCGTCGTATCCGGCAGGGCCAGTGCGACACGGCGTACATCGTCACCCGTGACCTGGGCTTTGGCATGAGCTCGAGACATGCCCTGAACGGTAGCCAACGCCACTGACAGCGACCTCCCGGACGCCGTTCACGACACGGCGGCACGGCGACACGGCGACTCCGCGAGACGGCGAGACGGCGAGACGGCAGAACGACGAAGCGGCGGGCCCGCCACACTGGAGGTGGCGGGCCCGCCGCGTTACGGCGAAGAGGAGGGGTCAGGACGCGAGGGCCCAGGCCTTCCGGTGGCTCGGCATGCCGTCGGCCGTGCTTCGATCCTCGCACTGCTCACAGATGGCGTGCTGCGCACAAGCCCGCGGTTGAGCGGGCTCGCCCTGAGCAGTGCGTGCGGCCAAGTAGACCGCGATGTAGGCAGGACCGGCCGTAATCACAGCTACGGCGATCTCGGTGAAGGCCATCGGTCTCACCCCCCAGTCTCACTGTCGTGTCCGTATCACCATAGGGGCACGGGGTGTTGACGGTAAGCAGCTCGCCGAGAAGGAGCAACTGAGGCCGGATCAAGGCCTGTGCGTGGCTGGATGCGGCTGCCGATGCGGGGCGTCCGATGCGGGGCGTCCCATGCCGGGCGTCCCATGCCGGGCGTCCGATACGGGGCGCTCCCGCCCTCACAGCACCCGCTTGTCCAGCCAGTTCCGCAGGTCCTCCTGGACCTCGTCCCTGTTCGTCTCGTTGAGGATCTCGTGGCGCGCCCCCTCGTACCCCCTCCACGTGAGGTCGTCCAGGCCCACGTACCGGTAGTCCTCAAGGAGTTCGTGGACCAGCGTCATGCCCTGGTTGCAGGGGTCCTCGGTGCCGACGGCGATGTGGACGGGCAGGTCCGCCGGGACCCGGGCCAGGTTCCGCGGGTCGTTCATCTTGCGCACCGCGCGCACCCAGTCCAGGCAGAGCCCGGCGGAGAAAGGGAATCCGCAGCGCTCGTCGGCGACGTACACATCGACCTCGGCCTCGTCGCGGGAGAGCCACTCGAAGCCGGTGCGGTGGGGGTACGGGTCGTTGAAGGCGGCGAACAATTCGGGGAGGTAGGAGGAGAGCGCCTCGCGGCCGTCCTCGGCGATCTCGCGCTCCAGGCGGGCGATCGACTCCTCGATCCCGACGCCGGGCAGCGAGCGGAACGTTCCGGAGAGGATCAGTCCCGCGAGGCCGTCCGGGTACTCCTGGGCGTAGTCCCTGGCCAGGTGCGAACCCATGCTGTGGCCGAGCAGGAAGAGCGGGGTCCCGGGGTTCAGGGTGCGGACCTGGTCGCCGATGGCCTTGAGGTCGTCGACGATCGCGCGCCAGCTGTCGGCGGCCTCCGCGTCCGAAGGTGTGTCGGCGGAGGTGCCCGTCACTCCGTACCCACCGGTCGCCTGCGCCGTCGCGCCATGGCCACGGTGGTCGGAGGCGATCACACCGTAGCCGTGTGCCGTCAGGTGGCGGGCGAACCGGTCGTAGCGCAGGCCGTGTTCGCCCGCGCCGTGCGCGATCTGCACGTAGGCGCGCGGCCGGCCGCCTTCGGGCAGCCAGGTGTACGTGGCGACGGGTACGCCGTCCACCGCGTTCACGAGTCCGGCGGTGTACGCGGCGGGGGCGGGCGTCGAGGCGTGGTCAGACATTGCGGAAGGCTCCCCTTGTACGGCTTCGGTTCTGTGCACGGTGCACGGTGCACGGTGCACGGCTCGGTCCCGTGCCCGCGTACAGCTTCGGTCTGCGTACGACATCGGTACGGCTTCATTTCCTGGTCCTGGAACCCTCCCCCGCACACGCGACCTCATACCAACACCTCGCGCCGACTGCCCGGTGACTCCCTTCTCACGCCAGGCCCTCCCGACCCATTGACCCCCCGTCAGAGCGGAACCTACGCTGAACAACGCGCAGGAGAAAGCGCTTTCTAGCACACTCTCCCCGCGCACTCCGCGCCACTCGCACACCGCGCCACTCGCACTCACCGCACACCCGGCTACCGGCAGCCGTCCACCCGCCCAGCCCAGGGAGCGCCATGAGTTCCACGAGTCCCACCGCGCCCAGACGCGGCTCCGTCCGGCCGAGACCGGGCCCCACCACGCCGAGCCCCTGGCTCGCGATCATCGCCCTGCTGGCCCTGGTCATCGGCCTCGGCCTCACCGCGACGCCCCGCGCGCAAGCGGAGGCGAAGGCCGGCCCCTTCCGCGTGCTGGTCTTCTCCAAGGTCACGAACTTCCCCCACGACTCGATCCCCGCGGGCGTCGAGGCCATCAAGAAGCTCGGTACCGAGAACGGCTTCGAGGTGGAGGCCACGGACGACGCCGCCGCCTTCACCGACGCCAATCTCGCCCGCTTCCAGGCCATCGTCTTCAACAACACCAACTCCACCCCGGAGAAGGGCGACCTGCTCGACGCCGAACAGCGCGCGGCCTTCCAGAAGTACGTCCGCGCGGGCGGCGGCTGGGTCGGGCTGCACGCGGCATCGGCCAGCGAGCGGGACTGGACCTGGTACGAGGGTCTGGTCGGCGCGATCTTCGACAAGCACCCCGAGGTGCAGACCGGGCGGGTCAAGGTGCTCGACCACGCGCACCCCTCCACTAAGGGGCTTCCGGAGCTCTGGGAGCGCACGGAGGAGTGGTACAACTGGCGCACCAATCCGACCGGGAAGGTGCACACGCTCGCGCAGGTCAAGGTGCGCGACGGCGTCACCGGGCTCGACGAGGGCGTCGACCAGCCGTGGTCCTGGTGCCAGAACTACGACGGCGGCCGCTCCTGGTACACGGCGGGCGGGCACGACAAGTCGGCCTTCCAGGAGGAGGGTTTCCTCAAGCACGTCCTCGGCGGCATCGAGTGGGCCGCGGGCGACAAGCCCGGTGACTGCACGGCCACCAGGACCGGCGCCTTCCAGCGCACGCCGCTCGCCACGAACGACCTGGCCGACCCCTTCGAGCTGGCCGTCGCCCCCGACCGCCGGGTGTTCTTCATCCAGCGCACCGGGAAGCTGAAGATCATCGATCAGGAGTCGCTGAAGGTCTCCACGGCGCTCGACTTCGACTACACCCCCGAGATGACGAGCCAGTCGGACGGGCTGCTCGGCCTCGCGCTCGACCCGAAGTTCCAGGACAACCACTGGGTCTATCTCCTGAACTCCGACAAGACCGAGAAACGCATCAACCTCTCCCGCTTCACCGAAGCGGGCGGAAAGGTCGATCCGGCGACGGAGAAACGGATTCTGACCATTCCCACCTTCCGTGGCGAAGGCCGGGCGAACTCGCACATGGCAGGCTCGATCGCCTTCGACAAGAAGGGCGACCTGTACATCGCGACGGGTGACAACACCGACCCCTTCGCATCGGACGGATTCAGCCCGATCGACGAGCGCGAGGGCCGCCGCGCCTGGGACGCGCAGGGCACCTCCGGCAATACGAACGACCTGCGGGGCAAGGTCCTGCGCGTCACGCCCGAGGACGACGGGACCTATTCCGTGCCCGAGGGCAATCTCTTCGCGCCGGGGACCGACAAGACCCGCTCCGAGATCTACGCCATGGGCATGCGCAATCCCTTCCGCATCACCACGGACCCGCTGAGCGGCGCCCTGCTGATGGCCGACTACGGTCCCGACGCGAAGGCCGCCGTCGCCGACCGCGGGCCGGAGGGGACGGTCGAGTACAACCGCATCACCAAGGCGGGCAACTACGGCTGGCCCTACTGCATCGGCGACAACACCCCGTTCAACGACTACGACTTCGCGACGAAGAGGTCGGGGGCGAAATTCGACTGCTCGAAGATCGTGAACGATTCGCCGAACAACACGGGCCTGCGCGACCTGCCCCCGGCCCAGCCCGCGAAGGTCTGGTACGCCTACTCGGCCTCCGAGAAGTTCCCCGAGCTCGGTACGGGCGGCGGCGGCCCGATGAGCGGCCCCGTCTACGACTACGACGCGGACAACACGTACAAGTCCAAATTCCCCGAGTACTTCGAGGGGAAGTGGTTCAACTACGAGCTGACACGGCAGTGGTTCAAGGTCTTCTCGATGCAGGAGAAGGACCAGACGTTCACCGATCCGCGCTTCGAGCCCGCCAAGGCGGGCGACCTGAATTCGATCAACTCCATTTTCCCGGACATGAAATGGAACCAGCCCTTCGATGCCGATTTCGGGCCTGACGGCGCGATGTACGTCATCGACTTCGGGCTCGGCAGCGGCACGGGCCGCGGCGGCAGCAACGAAGGCGCGGGCATCTACCGCATCGACTACGTGGCAGACGGGCGGCTGCCGGACGCCCGCGTCACGGCCACTCCGGACAACGGCGGCGTCCCCCTCAAGGTCAAGTTCTCCAGCGCGGGGTCGGGGCTGCCCGGCGGCAAGCCCGTCACGTACGCGTGGGACTTCGACGGCGACGGCACGACCGACTCGACCGAGGCGAACCCGACGTACACCTACACCAAGAAGGGGCAGTTCAGCGCGCGCCTGAAGGTGACGGGCCCGGACGAGCTGAGCGGTCTGGCCGTGCAGGAGATCACCGTCGGGAACACCCGGCCCGTGGTGACGATCCAGCAGCCGCCCAACGGCGGCACGTTCAGCTTCGGGGACACGATTCCGTTCAGGATCAAGGTGACGGACAAGGAGGACGGGCCGATCGACTGCAAGCGGGTCGTCGTCCAGTCCCAGCTCGGGCACGACACGCATCTGCATCCGCTGGACAACTACACCGGCTGCGCGGGCGAGATCGTGACGGACGCGGGCGACAGCCATGGCGCCGGTCAGAATCTCTACTACGGGATCACCGCCCAGTACGAGGACAAGGGCGCGTCCGGGGTGCCCGCCCTGACGGGTTCCTCCTCGCTGACCCTGCGGACCTCCTTCCGTGAGGGCGAGCACCGCACCTCCACCGGCGGCGCGCACGAAGGCGCGACCATCGGTGACCGGGCCGACGCGTCGGGCGGCAAGCGGCTCATCGAGATCGAGGACGGGGACTGGGTCTCCTTCGACCCGGTGCATCTCAAGGGCGTCGACTCCGTGACGGTGGGCGCGTCCTCGGGCGGGCTCGGCGGTGACATCGAGTTCCGCGCCGGCTCTCCCACGGGCAAGCTGCTCGGCAAGGTGAACGTGCTGAACACGGGCGGCTGGGGCAACTTCGTCTCGCCGACCACCGCGCTGGCCGCCCACGACGGCACGACGAAGCTGTACGCCGTCTTCACCAACCCCGAGTGGGCGCCCGACAAGGCCGACCTCCTCTCGGTCGACTGGCTGCGCTTCAACGGCCCCGGAGTCGAGAAGAAGGCCGGCGCCAAGGTGACGCCCAAGGCGGCACCGGCCGACGGCACCGCGCCCCTCGCCGTCAAGCTCACCAGCACGGTGAAGCTCCCGGAGGGCCGCACCGCGGCCTCGTACCACTGGGACTTCGGCGACAACGCCAAGCCGAGCGGCACGGAGAGCGGCAGCGCCGAGCACACGTACGCGCGCAAGGGCTCGTACACGGCGCATCTGACCGTCACCGACGACAAGGGCGACACGACGACCGGCGCGGTCAAGATCACGGCGAAGTGAGGGGGCAGCCATGTCAGCGATGAAGAGAACCGGCAGGAGAACCGGTCTGAACGGAACCAGACGAGCCTTTCTCGGTACGTCGATGGGGCTCGCGGCAGCGCTCGGCACCGCACTGCCCGCGCGCGCGGGTGAGGCGTCCGGGTGCCGGCGCATCCCGCGCGGCGGGATCGGCATGCACCTCTACACGATGCGCGCCGCCCTCGCGCAGGACTTCGCGGGCACCCTGGAGCAGCTCGCGGACATCGGCTACGCGACCGTGGGTGTCAGCGGGCGGCACGGGAACGGCGCGGCGGACATCCGGCGGATGCTCGACGCAGTGGACCTGAAGGCGGTCCTGGAGCACGTCGCGTACGACACGCTCAAGGGCAGCGGTCTGCCGCAGGCCCTGGAGGATCTGCACACCCTCGGCGCGAAGTGGCCGGTCGTGCCGAGTCTGCCCGGCGCGCTGCACACCCCGGACGGATTCCGGGAGGCGGCACGGCAGTTCAACCGCATCGGTCAGGCGTCGCGCGACGCGGGCCTCGGCCCGGTCCTCTTCCACAACCACGGCACGGACCATGTGGTGGTGGACGGCACGAGCCTGTACGACATCCTCGTCGAGGAGACCGACCCGCATCTGGTCGGCTTCGAACTGGACGTCTACTGGGCGGCGAAGGGCGGCGCCGATCCGGCGACGTACTTCGTACGGCATCGGCGGCGGTTCCCCGCGCTCCATGTGAAGGACATGGCGCCGGACGGCGGCTTCGCCGACGTCGGCTCGGGGACGCTGGACTTCGCCGCGATGTTCGACCACGCGCGCGAAGGCGGCGTCAAGCAGTGGCTGGTGGAGCACGACAGCCCCACCGATCCGTTCGCCACGGCGCGCAACAGCTACGCCTACCTGGCGGCGCTGCGGTACTGATGTGAGGGGTCCGGCTGGGGCGCGCCCGAACCACCCACCTTCTTGAAGAAGAGGGTCGTCGGGTGGAGCGCCCCGGCCGGATCGGCCGCGTAGTCCGGAATGACTCCGGCGGCCGTCCAACCCCCGGACCGGTAGAGGGACTCGGCGGGGCTGCCCGTCTCGGTGTCCAGGACCAGGAGGGTCACGCCAGCGTCGGCCGCCGCCTGTTCCGCCGTGGCCAGGAGGGCGCGGGCGAGGCCCTGGCCGCGCGCGGAGCTGTGCACCATCAGCTTGAGGATCTCGGCGCGGTGCCTGCCGTTGGGCTTGTCCACGAAGCCGACGCCGACGGTGCCGGTGATCCGCTCGGCGTCGCGCGCGGCCCAGACGGCGAGCCGTCCGTCCGCCACCGCCGGGGCCAGGCCCCGCCACCAGTCGGCTGCGGCCACCCGGTCGAGGGGCGCCAGGAAGCCGAGTGAGGAACCGCCGTCCACGACGTCGGCGAGCAGGGCGCCCAAGTCGTGGGCGAAATCGATGAGTTGGTCAGGGTTCAGGCGTGTCGGCGTCGCAGTGGGCCGTCCCGCCCTCATCGCGCGACCACCACCAGGGCGTACCGCACGGCATGCTCCCCCACGCACCGGAAGCGCGTCGGTCCCCAGAGCCGGAAGCGCAGGCAGTCCCCGGCGTCCAGGGAGTGCGGCTCGCCCTGCACGGTGATCTCCAGCGTCCCGTCGAGCGCCCAGATGTGCTGCTCGATGCCGGGCACGGGAGGCCGGTCGTACGCGACGTCCGCGCCCGGTTCCAGGCGGCCCTCGACGAGTTCGCCGCGCAGCCCCGCGTGGGGCGGCGACACCGAGCGCCGCACGAAGCCGGACGCGCTGTCCGTCCACACGCTCTGGTCGGCCGCGCGCACCAGTTGCGCGGGCTCGGCCTCCACCTCGCTCAGGAGCTGCGACATGGTGCGTTCGTAGACGGCGCAGAGCCGGTTCAGGAGGGAAGCGGTGGGGCTGATCTCCGAGCGTTCGGCACGGGAGAGGGTGGAGCGGCTCACGCCGCTGCGGTCCGCCAACTCGCCCAGGGACCAGCCGCGTTCGGCGCGCAGCTCGGACAGGCGGGCGGCGAGCCGTTCGTCGACACCATCATGTTCCACATTCGGGACACTATCCCGAATATGAGACGGGCGGCAATCGTCGACGCCCGTGACTCAGGCCTCACTCGTGCGCCGACACCGCCCCGAGGAGCTCGCGGATGCGCCCGGTGGCGTCGCGGAACTCGGCCGTCGCCAGCGTCGTCGCGTACGAACGCTCGGCGGGCAGACCGACGTCGATGATCTCCTCCACCGTGCCGGGGCGCGGGCTCATCACGACCACGCGGTCCGCGAGGTAGACGGCCTCCGGGATCGAGTGGGTCACCAGGAGCACGGTGGTCCCGGTCTCGCGCCAGATCCGGTTCAGCTCGACGTTCATCTGCTCGCGCGTGAGCGCGTCGAGCGCTCCGAAGGGCTCGTCCATGAGCAGTACGGGCGGCTTGTGCAGGAGGGCGCGGCAGAGCGCGACGCGCTGCTGCATGCCGCCGGACAGCTCGTGCGGATAGGCGTCCTCGAAGCCGTCGAGTCCGGTCATGCGGATCAGTTCGTCGGCACGCGCGCGTGCCTCGGCGCCGGGGATGCCGCGCATCTCCGCCTGGAGCAGGATGTTGCGGCGTGCCGTGCGCCAGTCCAGGAGCGCGGCCCGCTGGAAGACGTAACCGATGTCGCGCCGGGGCCCGCGCACCTGCTCGCCGCCGAGCAGCACGTCGCCCGACGAGGGCGCGAGCAGTCCGGCGATCAGCTTCAGGAGGGTGGACTTGCCGCAGCCCGAAGGCCCGACGATCGCCACGAACTCGCCGGCGCCGACGTTCAGTGTGACGTCCCGCAAGGCGGTGACGTCCTTCTTCTTCGTACGGAAGCGGACGGCGACGTCACCGAGGCGCACCGCGGACGGTCTCGCTTCCCGCGCCGGCACGGGCGGCTGGTCGCTCATCTTGAGAGTCGCATCCTTCGTCATCGCGCTGCCGCCCCTCAGCCCTTGATCCCCTGGGCCGAATCCCAGTAGTCGGCGACGGGCTTGGCCTTCTTGACCAGGCCCGCCTCCGAGAAGACGTCGATGGTCTGCTGCCAGTCCGCCTCGGTGTTGGCGCCCGGCGCCTTCCCCTGTGTCGCGTCGGTGTGCAGGAGGGTCAGCGTCGTCTTGAACTGCTCGGACAGGACGTCCTTGGGCGGCAGTTGCTCGGAGGCGCCGTCCATCGAGGCGACCGCGGGCTCCGGGCTCTTCTCGGCGGCCGCCCACGACTCGCTCACGGCGGCGGTCATGCGTTTGGCCAGGTCGCCCCTGCCCTGGAGGGTCTTGGGCCCGGCGATGAGGCCGTTGGAGTAGAAGTTGAGGCCGTTCTCGGAGAAGCGCAGATACGAGACGCCCTTCTTGGCCTTGTTCTGCATGGTGGGGCCCTGGTCGCTCGCGTACCCGAGCAGTGCGTCCGTCTTGCCGGAGATCACCGCGGCGATCTTGCCCGCCGGGTCCGTGTTCTGGACCTTGACGTCGGAGAGTTCCATGTCGTTCTTCGCCAGGAAGATCGGGAAGGTCTTGGTGAGCGCGTCGCCCGCCGTGCCCGCGATCGTCTTGCCCTTGAGGTCGGCGGGCGACTTGATGCCCTGCGCCTCGAAGTACTGCACGGACGCCGGCGTCGTCTGGAGGAAGACCCCGAGGCTCTTCACCTTGACGCCCTGGTCGACGCCCGCGAGCACCGCCGGGGTGTCCGCCCAGCCGAAGTCGGTCTGCCCGGCGCCGGTGGCCTGCACGGTCTTCTGCGAGCCCTGGCCCGCCCTGATGTCCAGGTCGATGCCGTGCTTCTCGAAGATCTTCTGCTGCTTGCCGTAGTAGAACGGCGCGTGTTCGCCGTACGGGTACCAGTTGAGCGTCAGCGTCACCTTGTCCAGCTTCTTGCCGGAGTCGCTGGTGCTCGTCTTGTCGTCATCGCCGCCGCAGGCCGTCGCGGTCACCGCGACGAGGGTCAGGGGGACGAGGCCGGTGAGCAGTCTGCGCGCGTGCATGGGGCGGCCCTTCTCGCGTACGACGGACATGGGGATATGGGGACACGGCTGGGGGCGGGGCGTGGCGTGGCAGAGCGCGTGGCGGCGTCAGTACGACGTGGTGGCGGCCACGTCCCTGCGGCTCGCGTGCCACGGCAGGAGCAGCTTCTCGGCGATCTCGACGAGCACGAAGAGGACGACGCCGATCAGCGACATGACGAGCAGCCCCGCGAAGAGCATCGGGGTGTCGAGGTTTCCGTTGGCCTGGAGGATCACGTATCCGAGGCCTTCGTTCGCGCCGACGAACTCGCCCACGACCGCGCCGGTGACGGCGAGGGTGACGGCCACCTTCAGGCCGGAGAACAGGTGCGGCAGCGACGCCGGGAAGCGGATCTTGAGGAAGGTCTGCCAGGGCCGCGCGCCCATGGTGGCGGAGAGCTGGAGCATCTCCGGGTCGACGGCTTTGAGGCCGGTCACCATCGAGATGACGACGGGGAAGAAGGCGATGAGAACGGCGATGAGGATCTTCGGGGCGATGCCGAAGCCGAGCCAGACGACGAACAGCGGGGCGATGGCGATCTTCGGCACGACTTGGGCGAAGAGGAGGATCGGGTAGAGCGTCTTCTCGACGGTCGTCGAGTAGACCATGAGGACCGCGGCGAGGATGCCGACGGCCACGGCGATGACGAAGCCGAGCAGGGTCTCGTAGGTGGTGACCCAGCTGTGCTGCCACAGGTAGTCGGGCTTGTCGAGGATCACGTCGAGGGTCGCGCCGGGCGAGGGCACGAGATACGCCTCGACCATCTCGGTGGCGGCGATGAGCCACCAGGCCCCGAAGCAGACGAGCAGCAGCACGAGCGGCCGCCAGCTCTTCTCGGCCGCGTCGGCGGTACGTTGCCGCAGAGTCGGGCGGCTTCGGTCGACAACGCCCGCCGTTTTGACGGCAGTTGCCTGCAGTGCGCTCTGGCTCACGGTGAACTCCCCTGGCATTCAGCGAACTTCGGAGTCAGTTGCGGAGGGGCGTGCGGGTGGCGCGGAGAGGTGCGGAGATGTCCGGGACGGTGCGGGAAGGTGCGAGAAGGTGCGGAAACCGCTTTCAGAAAGCGCTTTCTGGTAAGGTGTCCGCCACGCTAATGACTGGCTGACCGCAGGGTCAATAGGTCGGCTCGAAGTTTCGCGGCGCGAGACGAAGGGGGCGCGGTGCGGGCGCTAGGGCGCGAGCAGGGAGCGGGTGCGGGGCGGGCGCCGGAGGGCGAGGGGGAGCCCGGGGCGGGGCGGTCCCGCCGCCGTGGGAAGGAACCCGGAGACGGGCCGGCCCGTGAGGAGCAACCCGGATCGGGGCGAACCGGCGAGCGGCAGCCCGAGGCTGATCTCGAACGCGCCCAGCGGGACGCGCCACGCGGACGGGGGCGCAAGCAGCAAGCCACGCCCTCACGCGGTCGCGGGCGGGGGCGCGGGGCAGAGCCTGGGGCTGGGCTCGGACGCGACGGGGACCCCGGATCGGGGCCAGCCAGCGAACAGCAGCCTACGACCGGGCGCGGGCGTGGACGCGGACGTGAGGACGAACCCGGCGCTGGGCGCCGACGCGAAGAGCAACCCGGATCGAGGCCGACCCGCAAACAGCAACCCCCGCCCGGCCTCGGGCGTGGACGCGAGGACGAACCCGGCGCTGGGCGCCAACGCGAAGAGCAACCCGGACCAAGGCCGACCCGCAAACAGCAACCCCCGCCCGGCCTCGGGCGTGGACGCGAGGACGAACCCGACGCCGGACGCCAACGCGAAGAACACCCCCGATCGAGGCCGACCCGCAAACAGCAACCCCCGCCCGGCCTCGGGCGTAGACGCGAACAGCAACCCCCACCCGGCCTCGGGCGTAGACGCGAACAGCACCCCCCGCCCGCCCCCGGGCGCGGGCGTGAGCGTGGGGTTCATGTGACCCTGCATGCCGTGGCCCGTGCCGCCGGGGTGTCCCCGGCCACCGCGTCGCGGGCCCTGAACGGTACGACGCGCGTCCGCGAGGACCTGCGGCTGCGGGTGCTCGAAGCGGCGGATGAGCTGGGGTACATCCCCAACGCCCATGCGCAGGCGCTCGCCAGCTCGTCGAACAACACCATCGGCGTCATCTGCCACGACGTCGGCGACCCCTACTTCGCGGCGATCGCGAGCGGAGTGATGGCGGCGGCGGCCGAACTGGACCTCCTCGTCATGCTCGCCAGCACCTTCCGCGCCCCGGCACGGGAGATCGCGTACGTCTCGATGCTGCGGGCGCAGCGCGCCCGCGCGATCCTGCTCATCGGCTCGGGCTTCCAGGACCCCGCGTGGGAGAGGTCGTTGGAGGCCGAGCTCGTCCCCTACATGCGTGACGGGGGCCGTGTCGCCGTGGTCAGCCGGCACCGCAGCCTGCGCGTGGACACGGTGCAGCCCGAGAACCGGGCGGGGGCCGGCGCGCTGGCGCGGGCGCTCATGGGCCTGGGCCACCGGGAGTTCGCCGTCCTCACCGGCCCCGAACGGCTCACCACGGTCGCCGACCGCCTGGCCGGGTTCCGCGCGGTCCTTGCCGAGGCGGGGGTCGCCCTTCCCCCGGAGCGGATCGTGGAGGGTGCCTTCACGCGTGACGGGGGCCATGCGGCGGCGGTGGAACTGCTGCGCCGGGGGCAGCGGCCCACCTGCGTCTTCGCGGTGACCGACGTGATGGCCGTGGGGGCGCTGGGAGCGCTGCGGGAACGGGGGCTCCGGGTGCCGGACGACGTGTCGCTCGCGGGCTTCGACGACATCCCCCTGATCGGGGAACTGACCCCACCGCTGACCACGGTGGCGCTGCCGCTGACGCGGATGGGGCGCGACGTCCTCGCCCTCGCCCTGCGCGAGCGGGGCGCGCGGTCACGGGTGGAGCGGGTGCGGGGCGAGGTGGTGCTGCGGGCCAGCACGGGGCGGCCCACGGCCTGAGCGCCTGGACGTGAGGGGCCTGGAGGGCGGGCGCCCCCACAGCCATGGGGTCCATCACGCCACCCGGTGGCCCGGCAGCATCGGCTCGGAAGTCGACGCCCTGCGCAGGTGGTCGGCCAGGGCCTGGGCCGAGGGGGAGGCGGGGCCCGTTTTGGTGGCCCAGGCCAGCAGGTGGTGGCGGCGGGCCCAGGGGTCCTGGAGGGCGCATACCTCCAGGGGCTGGGTGGGGTCGATCACCCGGCGCGGGACGATCGCGAGGCCGACGCCCGCGGCGGCCAGGGCGACCAGGACGTTGAGGTTGGCGACCGTGGTGCGGTAGCGGACGACCGGTGCGTGGGGGCCCACGTGTCTCTCGATCCAGCGGCGCAACGAGGCATCGGCGTCGAGCCCCACCAGCGGGTGCTCGGCGGCCTCGCTGTACGTCATCGACGTACGGCCCGCGAGGATTCCGCCGGGCTGGCCGACCACCACGAGGGAATCGTCGCCGAGGGGTTCCATGGCAAGACCGCAGTCGCGGGCCTCGTCGTCGAGGACGACGCCCAGGTCCGCATCGCCGTCGGCCAGCATCCGCACGATCTGCGGGGTGCGGTTCTCAAAGACGCGGACGTCGATGTCCGGGTGGGCGCGGAGGAAGGTGACCAGGGCCTGCGGGACGAGCCGGTGCACGGCCGAGCCGCCGCCCAGCAGGGTCAGGGGCGCGGTCGGGGATCTCGTATAGCTCGCGACCGCGCTTTCGAGCCGCACGGTCTGGGCGAGGACCTCGCGCGCGTGCCGGGCCAGGGTCGTCCCCGCCGGGGTGGGGCGCACGCCCCGACGGCCGCGGATCAGCAGGGGTACACCGGCCTGTTGTTCGAGGGAGCGGACCCTGGCGCTGGCCGACGGCAGGCTCAGATGCATGCGGCGGGCGCCCGCCGTGATCGACCCCTCCGTCACGGTGTCGAGGAAGAGCCGCAGATCGTCCAGGTCATAGCGCACCTCGTGAGCCTATGGCACAGCCTTAGGCTGGGTACACCGATAACGCATTGTGGACCCGCCCGTCACAGGGCGATGCTCGGCGGGTGTCCGAACTACTGCTCGTCCTGCTGGCAGGCGTCGCCGCCGGAGCGCTGAACTCCGTCGGCGGCGGAGGCACGTTCGTGGCGCTGCCCGCCCTGGTCGCCGTCGGCCTCTCCCCCGTGACGGCGAACGCGTCCTCGACCATCGCCCTCGTACCGGGAGCCGTGGCCAGCGGATGGGTCTACCGGCGCGAACTCGCCCCGGTCGGGGCGACGTCCACGCGAGCGCTGACGGTGGTCAGCGTGGTCGGCGGCGGACTCGGCGCACTCCTGCTGCTCACGCTGCCCGCGGCGTCGTTCGACGCCGCGGTGCCCTGGCTGCTGGCCTTCGCCACGGTGGTCCTCGCCTTCGGCCGCCGCCTCTCCAGCGCGGTGAGCGACGCGCTCGGCCACCAGCTCAGCATGAGCCCTCGCGCCGTCCTGGTGGGCCAGTTCCTCCTCGCGCTGTACGGCGGATACTTCGGCGGAGCCGTAGGCATCATGATGTTCGCCCTGTGGGGCATCGGCCTCGGTCTCGACACCGCGGTCAGCAATCCGATGCGGGTCACCCAGATCGCGGCCATCAACCTCAGCGCCGCCGCACTGCTCCTCGGCGCATCGGACGCGCTGAGCACCCCGCTCGTCCTGGCCCCCATGTTCGTCGGCGCGCTGGCAGGCGGCTTCACCGGCGCCCACTTCGCACGCCGCCTCTCCGACCGGCTGCTGCGCGGCATCATCCTCACCACCGCCGTGACCATGACCGTCCTCTACTTCGTACGCGGTTGAGGCCGACCGGCATGAGCGACAGCGATGACGACCCCCGCCCCGCCGCCCCGTCGTACGCGGAGCCGCCCACGGAGCCCTGCACCGACGCGGCCCGAGCCCGTCTCGCGATGGCCTACGAGGCGTACGCCCTGTCAGACCTCGCGCGTGCCGCCGTACCGATCGGCGAGCACGAGCTGCGTCCCGACGGCAGCGCCCGCTCCCCCGGCTCCGTACTGGCCGACGCCGTCCACGTCCTCAGGGCCGCGCACCGGTTCTTCGAGGCCGCGGCCGTGGCCGAGCGGCTCGGCGGCGCCGGGTGGCAACTGATCGGCGACGTCCTGGGCGTGGACGCACGGACCGCGCGGGCGCGGTTCGCCGCGGCCGAGTCCTGCTTCCGGGAGGAACTGCGCTCCCCCGAGGGGATTTCCGCCACCGGCGATCCCGGCGATGCGGGCTGGTGGCGGGCTTACACCGCCGGCAACCCGCTGGAGGCGGCACGCGACCTCGACGACTGGGTCCTGCGCCACGAGGAGGGGGACGGCGGCCTCGGCGCCGCGCCGGTCTCCGGCAGCCTGGCCCGGCCGAACCCCGGGCAGCGTCCGAGGCGGCGGCGTCACGGGTGAGAACCGGCCCCCGCACTCCAGGCGCGTCCCGCCCCGCCACGCGTTCCCCCAACGGGTGTGCCGACGGGGAGAGTTGATGCCACCTGGGTCGACGCCCGCACGGAAGAACGCCCCAAGTCCCGGTAATTGAGGGGTGAATAGCAGCCGAAATCCATCCGTATCGGTATCCGGTCTCAGCTCCTACTCTGTGAGGCGCACACGCGGGGGATCACTGTCCGTCTTCCACGGAGGTTGGCAATGTCTGCGTTGTCCGAGGGGATCTACCTGCTCAAGAACGAGGCGAGCGGGCTGTACGCGGGAGTGCAGGGGGCCAAGACCGCGCAGAGCGTCCCGATCGTGCAGCAGGAGCTGCACCCGCAGGGAACCGCCCGGTACAGCCAGTTGTGGCATGTGCGGCCCACCGCCGCCAAGGAGGGCGCCTGGACGCTGCAGAGCGTGCACAGCACCCTGCGCATGGACATCATGACCGGCCGCGGCCGCGCGGGCTCGCCGGTGCAGCAGTGCCCGGCGGAGACCCGGCAGGACCTGCTGGTGTCACAGCTGTGGCGGCCGGAGGTGGTCGGCGACGGGTACGCGCTGGTCAACGTGAACAGCGGCCACCTGCTGTCCGTCCACGACGACAGCGTCGCGCCGGACGCGGCCCTGGAGCAGGCGGGCAGGCCCACCATGGGGCCGCGACCCGCCCAGCTGTGGCGCCTGGAGCGGGTGCCGAGCCGCGGCCAGGCCAAGGCGTTCGACGCGCTGACGGCCACCGTGGTCTCCGCCGGCGGCGGCATCCTCGGCTCGGTCCTCGGCTCCCTGGGCGGCGCGGCCAAGCAGGCGCTCGACGCGGGCGGCGGGATCTTCGAGTCGGCGGCCAAGGCGATCCCGGACAGCGACGCGCCCTACGTACGCTTCGACGGCTTCCGCGGGGACGAGTTCATCCGCTTCTCCAAGCGGCGCGGCATCGAGTCGGGCCCCCGGAGGATCGCCGACCAGTTCCCGCACCTGCCCAAGACGTTCAGCGACGGCTTCGACGCCGTCGGGCCCGCCCCCAAGAGCAGCGGCCACACCTATCTGGGCTTCGCGCAGGGCCAGGCCGTCGAGTTCTCCGACAAGAGCCACGGCCCCCTCCATGAGGCGGAGGACGTCCTGTCCCGCGACCTTCTGGAAAGGGCCGGCGAGCTGTGCGACGTCACCGGCTTCGGCGCCGATGGCGGCAGGCTGCTGGTCTTCGGCATGCAGGGCAGCTTCACCACGGCCCTCTCGCGCGGCTCGTCCCAGCAGCTCTCGCTGACGGCCGCACCCGATGCCTTCGGTTTCGGCCCGGACGCCGCGGCCACGGCCGTGACCGAGTCCACGGCGCACTACTTCCTCACCAAGGGCGACGAGTTCGTCGTCGTCACCGAGGACAAGCTCATCCAGGGCCCGTCCAAGCTCACCGAGGCCTACCCGTTCCTGGACGGCCTCTGGATGTAGCCGCCGTCCCGCGCCCTCCGCATCCGGTCCGCATCCTGTCCGGTCCCGTCGGGCACGCCCCGGCGGGACCGGGCCGCGACACCGCCGCTACTCCGCCGCCTCGCCCAGCGCGTCGAGGACCGGGCGGATCAGCGGGTGCTCCTCCGCGCCGCACCGCACCGCCGCGAAGACCCGGCGGGTGGGGGCGACGCCCTCCACCGGGCGGATCACCACGCCCGAGACGTCCATGCCCCGCAGCGCCGACCTCGGTACCAACGCCACGCCGGCGCCCGCCGAGGCCAGCGCGACCACCGCGCGGAAGTCGTCCGACCAGTGTTCGAGCAGGGGCTGGAAGCCCGCCGCCTCGCAGGCGAGTATCACCACGTCGTGGCAGGGGTTCCCGGCGAAGGGGCCGATCCACGCGTCCTTGGCCAGCTCCGCGAGCGGCACGCGCTCCGCCGCCGCGAGGCGATGCGTCTTGGGCAGCACCGCGTCGAACGGCTCCGCGTAGAGCGGGACCCGCGTCAGCCGCGGGTCGTCCACGCCCGGAGCGCCGCGGTACTCCACGGCCACCGCGACGTCCACCTGCCGGTCGAGCACCATCGGCAGGCTCGCGTCGCCCTCCGCGTCCTGGACCCGCACCCGGATGCCGGGCGCCGTGGACGAGAGGCGGGCCAGGGCGGGGCCGACCACCAGGGCGATCCCCGTGGCGAAGGACGCCACGGTCACCGTCCCCGCCTCGCCGGAGCTGTACGCGGCGAGCTCCGCCTCGGCCCTCTCCAGCTGGGCGAGGACCGCGTTCGTGTGGGAGAGCAGGATCTCGCCCGCCGGGGTCAGCCTGACCCCGCGGGCACCCCGCTCGACCAGGCGGTGACCGGTCTCCTGCTCCAGGGCGGTCAGCTGCTGGGAGACCGCCGACGGCGTGAGATAGAGCGCGGCGGCAGCGGCCGTGACCGTGCGGTGGTCGGCCACCGCACGGAGGATGTGCAGCCGCCGCGCTTCGATCATGAGGCCGATTGTCCCAAACCGCGGGCCTCACCGACACCAGCGGCCTCACCCAGCGGTTCAGGCACCCGCGGCGTCCAGCTCCGCCCGCGCCGCCACGAAGGCGTCCACCGCACGGTTCACGTCCTGCGTGGAGTGCGCGGCCGACAGCTGGACACGGATACGGGCCGCGCCCTGCGGCACCACCGGGTACGAGAAGCCGATCACGTACACACCGCGCTCCAGGAGCAGCTCGGCCATCCGTCCGGCGACCGAGGCGTCGCCGATCATCACCGGGGCGATCGCGTGGTCGCCCGGCAGGATGTCGAAGCCCTCCTGCGTCATCCGCGAGCGGAACAGCGCCGTGTTCGCCGCGAGCCGCTCGCGCAGGTCGCCCGCCGACTCCAGGAGGTCCAGGACCTTCAGGGAGGCCGCCGCGATCACCGGGGCGAGCGTGTTCGAGAAGAGGTACGGGCGCGAGCGCTGGCGGAGCAGCGCGACGATCTCCGCACGGGCGGCGACGTAGCCGCCGGAGGCGCCGCCGAGCGCCTTGCCGAGCGTGCCCGTGATGATGTCGACGCGGTCCATGACGCCGTGCAGCTCGGGGGTGCCGCGACCGCCGGGGCCGACGAAGCCGACGGCGTGCGAGTCGTCGACCATCACCATCGCGTCGTAGCGGTCGGCGAGGTCGCAGATCTCCCGCAGCGGGGCGACGTACCCGTCCATGGAGAAGACGCCGTCGGTGACGATCAGCTTCCGGCGCGCGCCGCCCTCGGCGGCCTCCTTCAGCTGCTGCTCCAGGTCCGCCATGTCGCGGTTGGCGTAGCGGAAGCGGCGGGCCTTGCTCAGCCGGATGCCGTCGATGATGGAGGCGTGGTTGAGCGCGTCCGAGATGACCGCGTCCTCCGCGCCGAGCAGCGTCTCGAAGACGCCGCCGTTGGCGTCGAAGCACGACGAGTAGAGGATCGTGTCCTCCTGGCCCAGGAACGCGGACAGGCGCCCCTCGAGCTCCTTGTGCACTTCCTGCGTACCGCAGATGAAGCGCACGGACGCCATGCCGTAGCCCCAGCGGTCCAGAGCCTCGTGCGCGGCGGCGACCACCTCGGGGTGGTCGGCGAGGCCGAGGTAGTTGTTCGCGCAGAAGTTCAGCACCTCGCCGGGGCGGCCCCCCGCGGTGACGGAGACCGTGGCGGACTGCGGGGTGCCGATGACGCGCTCGGGCTTGTGCAGGCCGGCGGCGCGGATCTCGTCGAGGGTGGTGCGCAGGTCGTCGCGTACGGAGTCGAACATGCTTGATTCCTTTGGGAGTTAAGCCGTGGGAGCCATGGGAGGGCCGAGAGGTTCAGGAGGTCCAGTCGAGGATGACCTTGCCGCCGCGACCGCTGGCCGCGTCGTCGAAGGCCGCCTCGAAGTCACGGTGGCCGTAGCGCCCGGTGATCACGGGGGCGAGGTCGAGGCCGCCTTCGAGCAGCACGGACATGGAGTACCAGGTCTCGAACATCTCGCGGCCGTAGATGCCCTTGATCGTGATCATGGAGGTGACGATCCGGGACCAGTCGACGGCGAATTCCTCGGCCGGCAGACCGAGCATGGCGATCTTGCCGCCGTGCGTCATGTTGGCGAGCATGTCGCGCATCGCGACGGGGTTGCCGGACATCTCCAGGCCGACGTCGAAGCCCTCGCGCAGGCCCAGCTCGCGCTGTCCTTCGGCGATCGAGGTCTCGGCGACGTTCAGGGCCAGGCTCGCGCCGACCTTGCGGGCCAGCTCCAGGCGCTCCTCGCTGACGTCCGTGATCACGACGTTGCGGGCGCCCGCGTGCCGGGCCACGGCCGCGGCCATCAGGCCGATCGGCCCCGCCCCGGTGATCAGCACGTCCTCGCCGACCAGCGGGAACGACAGGGCGGTGTGCACCGCGTTGCCGAACGGGTCGAAGATCGCGGCCACGTCGAGGTCCACGGGGACGCGGTGCACCCACACGTTGGCGGCGGGCAGCGCGACGTACTCCGCGAACGCCCCGTCCCTGCCGACGCCGAGCCCCACCGTCGCGCGGCACAGGTGGCGGCGGCCGGCCTGGCAGTTGCGGCACTTGCCGCAGACCAGGTGGCCCTCGCCGCTGACCCGGTCGCCGATGTTGATGTCCGCGACGTCACGCCCGGTCTCGACGACCTCGCCGACGAACTCGTGCCCGACGACCAGCGGCGCCGAGATGGCCTGCTGCGCCCAGCCGTCCCAGGCCCGGATGTGCAGATCGGTGCCGCAGATCCCGGTGCGGAGCACCTTGATCAGGACGTCTCCGTGGCCGATCACCGGCTCGGGTACGTCCATCAGCCGGAGCCCTGGCTCCGCCTTCTCCTTGACCAGCGCCTTCAACGCAACGGCTCCTGTCGTACGTCGCTTCTTCCACCGACGACACAGGAATCTTCCTTACGGCGGCGCCCGGGTCCATCGAGGATTTCTTAAGCGCCGCCGCAGCTTTCCTTCAGGCCCGGCTTCAGGCCCCTCCTTCAGGCCCGGGTCTGGCCCCGCTCGAAGTACGCGATGAGCTCCGGGTCGAGGACCGGCACCTCCCGAGGCGTGCCCCCGTCCCGCAGCGACTGGGTCGCGCGCACGCCCGCCGCCACCGCCATCCTGGCCGCGACCGGCGACGTGTCGGTGCGCCCGCCCTCGCGCACGAAGCGGACGAACTCCTCGATGAGCAGCGGGTCGGAGCCGCCGTGCCCGCCCTCGTCCTGGGCGTCCGGCACCGGGTACTCGGCGTCGGCCTCGGGGCGGTAGGCCGAGCGGCGCTCGTTCCAGACCTTCACCACTCCCCCGGGGCCGTCGCCGAAGTTCTCCAGGCGGCCCGCGTCGCCGATCACGGTGTAGTTGCGCCAGTAGTCGGGGGTGAAGTGACACTGCTGGTAGGAGGCCAACACCCCGTTGTCCAGGCGCATGTTGACCAGGGAGACGTCCTCCACGTCGATGACGGGGTTGAGGTCGCGCTGGGTGCGCGGCGGCCAGTGGCCGTCCGCGGTGTACCAGTCGTCCGTCTTCGGCTCGCCCGGCTCGCGGCGCGGGTTGTCCCCGTAGACCATGAGGTCGCCCAGGGCCTGCACCTGACGGGTGTAGCCGCCGGCCAGCCAGTGCAGGACGTCGATGTCGTGGGCGGCCTTCTGGAGCAGCAGGCCGGTGGTGTGCTGCCGTTCGGCGTGCCAGTCCTTGAAGTACCAGTCGCCTCCGTAGGCGACGAAGTGGCGTACCCAGACCGTCTTGACCTCGCCGATGTCGCCGCGCCGGATGATGTCGCGCATCAGCCTGATCACGGGCATGTGGCGCATGTTGTGGCCTACGTAGAGACGCGTTCCCGTCTCGTAGGCGGTCCGCAGGATCTCGTCGCAGGCCTCGATGCCGATGTCCAGCGGCTTCTCCACGAAGACGGGCTTGTTCTCACGCAGCGCCTCGCAGGCGAGCCGGGCGTGGGTGTGGTCGGGGGTGAGGATCACGACGGCGTCGACGTCCGGGTCCTCGACGACCTTGCGGTGGTCGGTGGATATCAGGGCTCCGGGGAAGGCCACGGCCGCCTCCGTCCGCGCGGTCACGTCGTGGTCGGCGAGCGCGGTGACGCGGGAGCCCGCGCCGGGCCGGTGGGCGGTGCGGGCGAGCGAACCGCGCAAGCCGTAGCCGAGGACGCCGAGACGGAGGTCGGTCATGGTGTGCCTTTCCGTACAAATACCTGTGCGAGTGCGGGTGTTGCCTATGTACGTGCAGGGTGCACGAGTACGTGGGCGAGCGCCACGCGTCCCGTGCCGGTGAGCTTGATCCTTATGTATCTGGCTTCCGCGTCCGTGTCGAGGAGTGTGGGCCGAAGCGCTCGCCCGGTGACGTGCAGGGTCCTCGCGTCGGCGAAGTCCGCGCGCCGCGCGAGCTGGACGTCGAAGTCGGCCGTGGCCATGGAGGTGCCGTTCCAGACCTCGACCTGGCCTACGCGCCGCACGTCGCCGAGGTCGACCTGCCACCAGGCGCCCGGTTCGGACAGCGTGCGGGTGTCGGTGGAGGTGTCGCCGTCGGTCGCGTACGCCGCCTCGGCCGCGCCGTCCGTGGAGGACTGGGACGCGGTGCCCGCGCGGGCGAGGTCCGGGCGGAGCTGCTCGGGCGCCGCTGGGTGCGCGCCCGCGCGGGCCGCCACGGCGAGCGCGTCCGAAGGCAGCCGGTCGAGCTCCGTGTGGTTGTCCCGCATCGTCGATCCGGTGCCCGTGAGGGCGGGTGCGTCGGTGTCGGTCCAGTTGCCGGTGGCGTGGTTCTGGATGCCGTAATCGGCCCAGTTGGAGACCCACTTGTAGCCGATGCGGGTGATGACGTTGCCCTCGACGCGGATGTACGAGGACTGCTCGTCGAGGTAGATGCCGTTGCCGTCGCGCTCGGTGTTCCCGTAGGCGGAGCGGTTGATGTAGTTGCCGGAGACGACCGTGCCGGGCTGGGCGCCCTGGGTGTAGACGGCGCCGCCGTCGTGCTGGGCGTTCTCGACGCGCATCACGTCCGTGATCCTGTTGCCGGTGATCCGGTTGTCCCGGAGCACGGACTTCTGGGCCTCGGGCTGGTTCCAGCCCCAGCCGACGGAGATCCCCGAGTAGGGCAGCTCGTCGAGGGTGTTGTGGTCGACGCTCAGCTCGGCCTCGTACCCGGCCCAGATGCCCACCGCGTCGGTGTACTCGACGCCGGTGCTGCGGATCGTGTTGTACGCGACGGTGTTCCGCTCACCCGCCAGTTCCGCGTCCGGCTTCGGCTCGGTGTCGCCGACGTACACGGCCCCGGACGACAGGTCCGTGAAGCGCGAGCGCGTGACGGACGTGTCCTTGGTGCCGGCTTCGAGGACGACTCCGGCGCCGCCCAGATGCGTGAACTCGGCGCCGCTGACGGCCACATGACGGCCGCCGCGCACCGTCAGGGCCGCGCTCGGCTTGGTGTAGTGGCGGCCCGCGTGATCGACCGGGCCACTCGCTCCGGTGAGGGTGAGACCGGCCTGGGTGCCCGCGTAGCCCTCGTCGGTGGAAGGTTGGCCGTACGCCGCGTACGCGAAGCCGATGCCCTGCACGCGCAGGTCGTGGGCGCCGTCGACGACCATGAGCCGCTCGGTCACCGGGGTGAGCACGCGCGCGTGGCGCATGTCCTCACCCTTGCGCGGGAGGTAGGTGACAGTGCGGTCCTCGGCGTCCCAGACGAACTCGCCCGGCTTGTCGAGGAGTTCGCGGGCGTTCTCGAAGAAGGCCACTCCGGAGTAGCGCGACGAGTCGACGGTGGTGGAGTCCCAGGCGGGTCCCGTACGGTTCGTGCCGCTCGCGGAGTTGGTCCAACAGGGCTGCGCGAAGGTGAGGTCGTCCCCTTCGACGCCCGCGATCCGGCAGTGGTAGTCGCGCCAGCGGATCTTGATGACGGCTTCCGCGCCGGTGGGCCGCTTCCAGTTCGCGATGCCGGTCGCGGTGGCGCCCGTCATGCCGGTCTTCGTGGCGTCACAGGTGCTCGCCGCGCAGGCCTTCCCCCGCGCGCGCAGCGCCCGCTCGCCGTCCACGAACAGCTGGCGCGGGGTGATCCCTTCGGGGACACGGGCGGTCCAGGTGCCGTCGGTGGCTTCGGACCATCCCTTGAGCGCCCGGCCGCCGGAGAACACGGGCTCGGCCCCGCGCGCGGCGGTCCAGGTGACGGTGTGCCCGTCGCGCCCGGAGTCGGCCGCGCCCAGCGTCAGCGGTTCGCGCATCTCGTAGGTGCCGTGGGCGAGTTCGATGCGTACGTCCCGTCCGCCGACGGTGCGGGCGGCGTCGCGCGCGGCCTGCGGGGAGCAGGGGCGGGCGGCGGTGCAGGACTCTCCGGAGCCGTTCGGGGACACGTGGAGGATCTTGGGGCCGGGGGCGGCCTGGGCCGTGCTCTGCGGGGCGATGGCGGCCCCGGCGGCGGCGAGGGCCATGGTGATCCCGGCGATGCGGGGGCTTCTCACGCTTCTCACTTCGCGACACCCCAGTCCGGGTGCCCCGGCATGGGCGGGTTGTCGAGGTCGAACAGCCAGTGGTGCAGGAACGTGCCGACCGAGTCGTCGCCGGTGACCTCGACGGCGTTGTCGATGAAGTCCTGGGTGGAGGCGTTGCCGTGCCGGTGCTCGGTCAGCCACGCCTTCATGACGGCCTCGAACCGCTCGTGGCCGATCTGCTGGTCGAGGGCGTAGAGGGAGACCGCGGCTCCGTCGTAGATGTTGAAGCCGCCGAGCCCGGTGGGCTTTCCGGGCGGGCCGTCGGTCTTGCGGACCGCGTCGAGCTTGGCGTACGCGGTCTTCATCTTCTCCTCGATGGGCTGGAAGCCCTTCTGGTCCGCCCACACGGCCGCGTAGTAGACGGCAGGTCCTTCGTTCAGCCAGGCGTCCTGCCAGGTGGCGGGGGTGACGGAGTCGCCGAACCACTGGTGGGTCAGCTCGTGGACCATGGTGGTCGAGTAGGTGGGCCGGTCGAACCACGACGGCCCGAAGAGCGAGAGGGTTTGGTTCTCCAACGCGTCGCTGTAGCCGTCCCGCACGATCTGCACGCCGTACGTGTCGAACGGGTAGCGCACGCCGAGAGTCCTCTCCAGCCAGGCGAGCTGCCCGCCGGTCTCCTCGGCGATGGGCCGGTACTTCGCCAGTTGGTCCTCGGGGAGAAGGTGGCGCAGCTTCACTCCGCGCGGGCCGCGGCCGTGGACGTAGGTCTGCTTGTTGACGGAGATCCCCAACAGCTCGGGCGCCATGGGGGACTTGAGGGAGAAGTCCCAGGTCTTCTTCTGCCCCGCGTCGCGGGTGCCCGTCAGGTTTCCGTTGGCTCCTGGCGTCCAGCCGTCCGGGGCGGTGAGGTGGAAGGACCAGGTGGCCTTGTCGGAGGGGTGGTCGTTGACCGGCGCGAAGGTGTCGGCGCGGGAGGCCTGGGCGGCGGAGGCGAAACCGCCGTCGGACATGTACCGCCAGCCCGGCTGGCCGATCGGCTTGGTCTTGCCGTTGCCGTGGTAGGTCAGTTCGACGTCGAAGGCCCGGTGGTCGCGCAGGCCGCCCGCAGGGGTGACGGTGAGCTCCTGGCCGGTCTTGCCGGGGCCGATCGCCCATGCGGCCTTCTTGCCGTTGACCTTGATGGCGTCGATGGCCAGTGAGTCGACGTCCAGGTTGAAGGACGACAGGTCCTGGGTGGCTCTCGCCTTGATCCTCATGGTGCCGGTGAAGTCGTACGTCACCGGCGTGAAATCGAAGGAGAGGTCGTAGTGGCGGACGTCGTAGCCGCCGTTCCCGAGCGTCGGGAAGAGCGGGTCGCCGACGCCGTCCGCGCCCGGGGTCGGGTCGAGGGGCGCCGCGTGGGCGGGGAGGGCGAGCGCGAGGGTGGCGGCCGCGGCCGCCGTCGCCGTCGCGGCGCGGAGGGTGCGGGTGGTACTGCGAGCACGGACGGTCCGGGTACTGCGATCACGTACGGTTCGGGTCCTGTTCTCAGCCATGGGGCCGCAACGTAGTAATCGCTTACTGTCGCCGTCAACACCCAGAAGGCCCTCCGCTCTTGGACTTTCCCACCCTCCTCACTGGGCGGGCGGCTGTAACCGGTTAAGGCGCGTGGGATCTCCACGAAACCCCTGTGGACAGAAAGAACATAGAAAGATGCCGGGCCCTCTTGCCCCCGCACAGCAACCGCTTACATGCTGTCGCGGAATCGCTCACGCCTCTCCCTCCCCTGCCCCGATGCCCCGATGCCCCGACACCCACGGGAGTTCCGCATGCCTACGCCCCTCCCCGGCCCCGCCGGCCCCCGACGCCGCACACTCCTCGCCGCGGCTGCCGCCTCCGCGCTTCTGCCGGTGGCCACGGGCGGCACGGCATGGGCAGCCCCCGGGGACGGAGCGGACCCGTACGATCCACTGCTCGCCCGCGCGGCGGCGCAACTCACCGGCGGCGCGTTCGACGCCGCCGACCCGGACTTCGCGGCGGCCCTGAAGGTCCTGGACACCCAGGCGGCGGGCTGGTGGCGGGACTTGGACCGGTCCGCGGGCCGCAGCGCCCTGTGGGCCGACCTCTCCCCCGCGAAGGACCCGGGCAACTTCGGCCAGAGCTACACCCGCCTGCGCACGATAGCCACGGCCTGGGCCACGCCCGGCACCTCCCTGAGCGGCAGCGCCGAAGCGGCGGACGGCCTGCTCGAAGCCCTGCGCTTCCTGCACGCCGACGCCTACAACACCAGCCGCCCCGAATCCGGCAACTGGTGGTTCTGGGAGATCGGCGCGCCCCGCGCCCTGATGGACACGTGCGTGCTGCTGCGCGAGAAGGTTCCCGCGGCCGACCTGGCGAAGTACACCTCCACGGTGGCGAAGTTCTGCCCGGACCCGGACCGCCGCACCAACATCCCGACCCTGTCCGAGACGGGCGCCAACCGCGCCGACAAGGCCGTCATCGTGGCACTGCGCGGACTCCTCGCACGGGACGCGGCCACCCTGGCCCTGGCGCGCGACGGCCTGTCCGACGTCCGGGACAAGGGCAAGAACAGCCTGTTCACGTACGTCACTTCGGGCGACGGGTTCTACGAGGACGGGTCGTTCGTGCAGCACGGCTCCGTCGCGTACACGGGAACGTACGGCAGTGTCCTGCTCGGCAGCGCGGGACAGCTGATCGCGCTGCTCGCGGACTCCGAGTGGGCCGTCACCGATCCGAAGACGTCCGTGCTGTTCGAGGCGGTGGACCGGACCTTCTCGCCGGTCATCTTCGACGGCCTGATGATGGACGCGCTGCGCGGCCGTGCGACGTCCCGCGAGAAGGCGCCGGACCACAAGGACGGCGCGGCGGCCCTCACCAACATCCTCCAGCTGGCGGACGGCGCACCGGCCGCGTACGCCGAACGCTGGCGCGCGCTGGCCAAGGGCTGGATGAGGCGCAACAAGACCCACCCCTATCTGAGCCTGGTGGGTGTCCCGGCGCTCGCCCGCGCCAAGGCCGTCATTGACGACCCCGCCGTGCCGGCCACCGACCGGCTCACCGGGCACTTCGCGTTCGCGGACATGGACCGGGTGGTGCACCGGCGCCCCGGCTGGGCGCTCACGCTCTCGCTCTCCTCGAAGCGCATCGCCGCGTACGAGGCGGGCAACGGCGAGAACCTGCACGGCTGGTACACCGGCGACGGCATGGCCTATCTGTACGACGGCGACGACCTGGGGCAGTTCGGGGACGGCTTCTGGGCGACGGTCGATCCGTACCGCCTGCCGGGCACCACCGTGGACACCCGCAAGCGCGCCGACATCGGCTCGGGCGGCGGCACGGGGACCTACCGGCCGAAGAACGCCGTCGCGGGCGGCGCGGTGCTCGAGGGCCGGTACGGCGCCGCCGCGATGGAGCTCCTCGCCGACGGCAGCACGCTGCGCGCGAGGAAGGCGTGGTTCTTCCTCGACAACGCCGTCGTCGCCCTGGGCGCGGACATCACGGCGAGCGACGGCCGGACCATCGAGACGGTCGTCGAGAACCGCAACCTGTACAAGGCCGGGGCGCCCCGCCTCACGGTCGACGGCCGGCGCCAGCCCTCGCACTCGGGCTGGTCGGCGACCCTGCCCGGCGCCCGCTGGGCCCACCTGGAGGGCACCGGCGGCTACGTCTTCCCCGACCACCCCGGAACGACCTCCGACGACCGGGGCGGCGCCCGCCTGCACGCCCTGCGCGAGGAGCGGACCGGCACCTGGCGGGAGATCAACACCGGCGCGGACACCGGGGGCAGCACGACTCCGCTCACCCGCCGCTATCTGACCCTGTGGCTCGACCACGGCGTCTCCCCCGCCGCGTCCTCGTACGCCTACGTCCTCCTCCCCGGCGCCGGCGCCACCGCGACCGCTCTCTGGTCCCACTCACGGCCGGTCCGCATCGTGGCGAACGACGCCACCGCCCAGGCCGTCGAGGCCCGTCGGCACGGCCTGGTCGCCGCGCACTTCTGGCAGCCCGGCAGCGCGGCCGGTCTCACGGCATCGGGACCCTGCACCGTGATCGTGCGACGCGGCGGCGACGGCGGCATGTCGCTGGCCGTGGCCGACCCGGGCCGCACGGGCACGACGGTCACCGTGGAACTGCCCTTCGCCGTACGGAAGGTGGTCCGTGCCGACGACACGGTCACCGTCACGCCGGGCCGCCGCCCGGTCGTCACCGTCCGCGTCGGGGGCTCGCGCGGCCATACGCACACCGCGCTCCTGAGGTGACCGCGAGGTGACCGCCGCCCCACCGACCTCTCGGAGGACCCGCCATGCCCGCACCGCACCTGGCCCTGCCGCCCACCGACCGGGTCCTGTCCCCGCTCACGGGGTGGACCCGCGCCCACTGGGAGGCGCTCGCCGACCGGCAGTTGGAGGCGCTCGTCCCGTACGCGACGCCGAACTTCGCGCAGTACCGGCTGCCGGGGCGCGGCAGTTGGTCGGGGGTCGTCTCGGACGGTCTCGAAGGGTACGCACGGTCATTTCTCCTCGCCTCCTTCCGCATCGCGGGAGCGGGCGGTGAGGTGGACCCCCACCTCCTCGAACGCTACGCGCAGGGTCTGACAGCGGGCACGGACCGCGACGGCGCGGGCGGTGAGGCCTGGCCCGCACTCAGCGACTGCTCGCAGCAGATGGTCGAGGCGGCGTCGATCGCGATCGGGCTGCACGAGACCCGCCCCTGGATCTGGGACAAGCTCGATCCCCGGGTCCAGGAGCGGGTCGTGGACTGGTTCTCCGGCTTCGTCGGCGGCAGGACGTGGGACAACAACTGGCGGCTCTTCCAGGTGGTGTCCGAGCAGTTCCTGGCCTCGGTCGGCGCTCCGTACAACCAGGCGGACATCGACGGCGGCCTGGACCGCATCGAGGACTGGTACCGCGGCGCCGGCTGGTACAGCGACGGCGACGGACGCAACTTCGACTACTACATCGGCTGGGCGATGCATCTGTACCCGCTGCTCTGGTCCCGCATGGCGGGCCCGGACGGCGAGGCGCGCGCCAAGGTCTACCGCGAGCGGCTGGCCCAATTCCTGGACACCTACCCGCAGTTCTTCGGTGCGGACGGCGCTCCCGTCCACCAGGGCCGCTCCTTGACCTACCGGTTCGCGACGACCGCCCCGGTCTGGATGGGCGCCCTCGCGGACTGCACGCCCCTGGCCCCCGGCCTCACCCGGCGCCTGGCGTCCGGCACCGCACGGCACTTCGTGGAGCGCGGCGTCCCCGACGAGCGGGGTCTGCTGCCGCTCGGCTGGTACGGGACGTTCCTGCCCGCCACCCAGGCCTACTCGGGTCCGGCCTCCCCCTACTGGGCCAGCAAGGGGTTCCTCGGCCTGCTCCTGCCCGCCGACCACCCGGTGTGGACCGAGCGCGAACTCCCGCTCCCCGTCGAGGAGTCCGACCAGTACACGGCGCTCCCCGAGCCCGGCTGGCTCCTGCACGGCACACGGCACGACGGCATCGTCCGCCTGGTCAACCACGGCAGCGACCACAACCCGCTCGAAGGCCCCGCGGCCGACGACCCGCACTACGCCAAGTTCGCCTACTCCACGGCGACCGCCCCCGAAACCGCCCCGAGCGCATGGGGCCGCACCGTGGACAACCACCTCGCGCTCCTCGCGCCGGACGGCACCCCCTCGCGCCGCCGCCGCATCCACCCGGTGCGCTGCGAGGGGCGCGTGGCCGCATCCCGCCACGAGGCGCTGCTGCCCGGCACGCGGGAGGCGTTCCCCGTCGAGACGACCAGCGCGCTGCACGGCCCGTGGGAGATCCGCGTCCACCGGGTCCAGGCCCCGGCGGGCGCGACGGTCCGCGAGGGCGGCTACGCGGTGGCCGACGAGGCACCCCCGCACGCCGAACAGGGCCCCGGCTGGGCGCTCACCCGCACGGAAGCCGGGCTGACCAGCGCTGTCGTCGCACTGCACGGCTGGGACGAGGGGGCGGGCATCGCCCGTGAGGTGGCGGCGAACGCCTACGGGCCGCACTCGGCCACCCCGTATCTGACGTCCGCCCGCCACGAGGGCGGGGCGAGCGTCCACGTCACGCTGGTCGCCCTCTCCCAGGACGCCGTCCGGCCCTCGGCGCTGCGGCAGGCCGTCTCCTGCGAGGTCGACGGCGACACCGTGCGCGTCCGCTTTCCCGACGGCGACGTCCTGGAGGTGTGACTCAGATCCCGCCGTCCTCCCGGCGGTGGATCTGCTCGATCAGGTCCGCCGCCATCGCCTTGATCGTCTCCAGGCCCGCCCTGCCCCAGGGCCGGGGCTCGACGTCCACCACGCAGACCGTGCCGAGCGCGATGCCCGTGCGGTCGATGAGCGGGGCGCCCAGATAGGAACGGATGCCGATCTCGTCGACCACCGGGTTCCCCGCGAACCGCGGGTAGTCGCAGACGTCCTCCAGGACGAGGGCCTTGCGCCGCACGATCACATGCGGGCAGTACCCGTGATCGCGCTCCATGTAGCGGTGCTCCGGATCGCCCGGGGTGTGCAGGCCCGCGAAGAACTGCCGGTTCTCGTCGATGAAGTTGACCATGGAGTACGGCGCGCCCGTGACCTCGGCGAGCCGGTCGGCGAAGGCGTCGAAGGCGAGGTCCGGACGGAGTCCTATGCCGAGCCTGCGCAGCCTCCGCACCCGGGTCGGCGCCTCCCTGTCGACGGGGGTGAGCAGCAGGTTCGCGGTCGTGTCGTACATCAGGTGTGGGCTCCGTAGCTCGGTGCGGCCGGGGCGTGGGCGAGGAGGTGCTTGACGAGGGTGAGGAGGGTCGCGATGCCCGAGCTGGAGATGCGCGCGTCGCACCGCACGACGGGCACCTGCGGGTCCAGGTCGATGGCGGACCGTACCTCTTCGGGTTCGTAGCGGTGGGCGCCGTCGAATTCGTTGATGGCGACGATGAAGCCCATGCCGCGCTGCTCGAAGAAGTCCACCGCCGCGAAGCAGTCCTCCAGGCGGCGGGTGTCGGCCAGGACCACCGCGCCGAGCGCGCCCTCGGAGAGTTCGTCCCACATGAACCAGAAGCGTTCCTGGCCGGGCGTACCGAAGAGGTAGAGGACGTGCTCGGGATCGAGGGTGATGCGTCCGAAGTCCATGGCCACGGTCGTCGTGGTCTTGTTCTCGACGCCCGACAGATCGTCGGTGCCCTCGCTGACCGTGGTGAGGAGCTCTTCCGTGCTGAGCGGCGCGATCTCGCTCACCGCGCCCGTGAAGGTCGTCTTGCCGACCCCGAATCCGCCCGCGATCAGGATCTTCAACGCGGTGGGGAAGGGGTCAGAGCTGTCGTCGTAGTCCATCGAGCACTGCCTCCAACAGGGACCGGTCAGTGGGGTTGTGGTAGAAGTCCGGGGCCCTCAGGGTGAGCGCCCCGCAGTCGACGAGATCGGAGAGCAGCACCTTGGTCACGACCGCGGGCAGTTTCAGCTGCGCCGCGATCTCCGCGACCGACGTGGGTGCCGCGCAGAGCCCGAGCGCCTGCGTGTGCTCGGGCCCCAGGTAGCCGATGACCGGTCTCCCGGTGGCCATCACCTGGGTCAGGAGGTCCAGTTGGGCGGTCGGCCGGGTCCGTCCGTCGCTGACCGTGTAGGGACGGACGAGGCGTCCGGCGGATTCGTCGAGCCATGGCCCGTCGTGCGGGGCCGCCACGCTCAATGCCTCATCGGGGCGGGTTCGCCGGCGGGCTGCCGGGGTCCGGTCATCAGGTAGGGGCGCACGCTCTTGACCAGCATCGTCATTTCGTAGCCGAGCACCGCCGCGTCCGCGTCGCGCCCGGCGAGCACCGCCAGACAGGTGCCGGAGCCGGCCGTGGCGACGAACAGGAGGGTGGAGTCGAGTTCCACGACGACCTGGCGCACGTCACCGCCGTCGCCGAACCGGATGCCGGCACTGCGCCCCAGCGAGTAGAGCCCGGAGGCGAGGGCCGCCATGTGGTCGGCGCTGTCCGGGTCGAGGCCGTGGACCGACTTCACGAGTCCGTCGGAGGAGAGCAGGACCGCGCTGTGGGTGTGCGGCACGCGCTGCACGAGTCCGCTCATCAGCCAGTCGAGGTCGGATACCTGCCCGGTCGGCGCATCGCTCGCCATGGTGGATCGACTCCTTGGGGTACGAGGGTCTGCCGGGGCAGACGTGGTGCCGGCGGGGTGGTGGGGTTCAGCCACCCTGGTCGCCCCCGTCGCGGGGGACATGGAGATCGGGGAGGTCGGCTTCGGGCGCCGCGTCGCGCGTCTCCTGGGCGGCGGCGAGTCCGATGCCGCGCTGGAAGGCGGCCATCAGGCCCGGGTCGTGGCCGACGGGGTAATCGCTCTCCGGGCGGGGCGCGGGGGCGTCCCGCAGCTGGGGCGCGATGTGTTCCTGGGCGCGCCGCTTGGGCAGTTGGGGCTTTCCCACCCGGCCGCGCACGGCGCCGTTGAGGGGGGTCGGCGGTGTCCCGGCGTTCTCGGCCGCGGCCTGGCGGTCCTCAGGCCTGATCCCCGGCACGGCGTCGGCCGGGGTGGGCCTGCCCTCCCGGCCGCGCACGGGCAGCGGGGCGGGCCCGGAGCCGTTCGCCACGGGAGCGTGCGGTGCGGGAGCGTGCGGTGCGGGAGCGTGCGGTGCGGGAGCGTGCGGCCCGCTCGGCGGCACGTCCGGCACCGGCTGCCGCGGCACGGCCACCGGCTCCGGGTGGGGGACGGCCGCGGGCGCCTGTGTCCTCTGCCGTACGCCGTCGGGGGCGCCCTGCGGCGCGGCGTCAGGGGCCCCTTGCGGGTGCCCGGCGGCGACGGGTTCGTTCTGCGGCTCGGCGCCCAGCAGGCCCTGCGGCAGGATCAGTACGGCCTGCACGCCGCCGTAGATGTTGGTCTGGAGGCGGACCGCGATGCCGTGCCGCCGGGCGAGCGCGGAGACCACGTAGAGGCCGATCCGTCCGTCCTGGAGGAGGCTCGCGACGTTGACCTGGTCCGGGTCGGCGAGCAGGTGGTTCATCTTGTTCTGCTCGGTCAGGGGCATGCCGAGCCCGCGGTCCTCGACCTCGACGGCGAGCCCCGCCGTCACCAGGTTGGCGCGCAGCAGGACCTGGGTGTGCGGGGCGGAGAACACCGTGGCGTTCTCGACGAGTTCGGCGAGGAGGTGGATGACGTCGGCGACGGCGTGGCCGCGCAGGGTGCCGGCGATCGGCGGCACCAGCTTGACCCGGGAGTACTGCTCGACCTCCGCGATGGCCGAGCGGAGCACCTCCGTCATGGAGACCGGGTTGCTCCACTGGCGGCGCGATATGGCGCCGCCGAGCACGGCGAGGTTCTCGGCGTGCCGGCGGATGCGGGTGGCCAGGTGGTCGACGTGGAAGAGGCCCTTGAGCAGCTCCGGGTCCTCGACCTCGTTCTCCAGGTCGTCGAGGATCGAGATCTCGCGGTGCACGAGGGACTGAAGTCGCCGGGCCAGATTGACGAAGACCTCGACCTTCTGTTCGCTGCCCGCGTGGCTGGAGAGCTGCGAGGCCTGCACGACGGCGGAGACGGCGACGTCCTGGGCCCGGGACAGTTCGTCGGCGAGCAGCCCGAAGTCGTCGCCGTCCTGGGCGGATCTGGCCGGTGCCCTGCGCGGGGGCGGACCGTCGCCGCGGCGCAGCTTCTCGACGACGTCGCGCAGTTCGGCCTGGCCGCGCGCGGTGCTGCGGCGCAGGGTGCCGACGCGCTCGCGTACGGAGGTCGCGGTGCGGTCGGCGGCGACGGCGGCGATCACGACGCTGGCCAGGCTGATGGCCCCGGCGGCGGCCAGGATGAGCAGGAGCGCGGGGTCGAGCGGGCCCGGGGCGGACCGGACGATGAAGATCACGGCGGCACCGGCGCAGAGCACCACCGCGACGGCGGGCAGCACGGCGATACGCAGGAGCTGGGGCCGTATCCGGGCCTCGGGCAGCGGCGCGGCGGGTCGGCTGCCGGGCCTGCCGTGCCGCCCGCCGCCCTCACGGCGGTCTGCGCGGGCGGCCGGTGCACGAAGGTGAGACATCAGCGTCCTCGGTCAGGGTGCGGGCTCCGACGGGCGCGCGTCGCGTGGCTTCGCGGCATCGCCGTACCGGTCGGGAGGGCACAGGCGCGATCCCTGTCCATGATCCCTGCGTCGACCGGCGGACACTCACGGTAGTCACCAACGCTTCATGTGCGGGAGGCAGTTGACAAAGTCCGGCACTCCGCGTCCCGCTCTGGTATGACGCGTCGCACGACCGTCCGAATAGACGGTGGGACGTCTGTTCGGTGGGGCGTCTGTTCCGACCCTCGTCACCAAAACCCGTTGAGACTCGGCCGTCCGTTGACGAGAGTCTGTGCATGGAATTCTTCTGCTACCACCGCGATCGGCCCGGCTCCGTCACGTTGCGCGAGGAACTGCTGGAGGCCCACTGGTCCTACATGGACCAGTACGCGGCGGAGCTGATCGCGCGCGGTCCGACGTTCGCGGCCGACGGCGAGACGCCCACCGGCAGCGTGCACATCGTGGACCTGCCGGATCCCGCCGCCGCCCGCGCATTCGCCTTCGACGAGCCCAACTACCAGGCGGGCGCCTACCGCGACGTGCTGCTGCGCCGGTGGCGCAACACGCTGGGGCGCACCATGTGGGACTTCCCCGGTGGCACCACCGAGGGCAACCGCTACCTGGTCATCGGCCTCGGCTCGGGCCGGGACGCCGACCTCGACACACCACCGGACCTGGACGAGCTGATCGCGTACGGGCCGCTGCTCTCCGACGACGGCACCACCTGGCTGGGCACGGCGGCGCTGGTCCGGGCGCCGGACCAGGACACGGCACGCGGTGTCCTGGCTTCCGATCGGTACGCGGGCATCGAGGTCCACGACTGGGAGTTCGGCGGGCGGCGGTAGCGATCCGACCGGGGCCGATCACGCAGATCACGGCGGATCACGGTAGAAGACGCCGACGACGTGATCCTGTCGCGCCCTGCTCCTGGTCGAGGCCCATTAGCGCTCGCACCGGCCGAGCAGGGTGCGGGCCGCCGCTCGGCCCTGGCGTCCGCGCCCGGCCGGGGCTCGGGGCGGCGCGCCCGGCTGGGGCCTCGGGGCGGCGCGTCCGTCGTACGCGGGCGCCCCGGCCTCCCGGGAGGTGCCGCGGGCAGCGAGCACCCCGGCGCCTCCCGTCCCGCTTCCGTCAGCCGACCCGCGCCGCCTCGGGCTCGCCGGTGCCCTCCGTGCGCTCCGCGCGGTCGGCGGGCTCGGTGCGCTCGACGTCCGCCGTGACGTCCTGCGGAGGGGTCCACCCGCCCTCCGGCTCGATCGCGACGCCGCGCCACCACGGCTCCGCCGGAACGGAGTCCGCCGCGGGCTCGAACGGCTCACCCGGGACGGGCAGCGCGATCCGCGCCCCCGCACGGCCCGCCGCGGCGAGCGTGCCCTCGCCCGGCGCGGTCCACGGGTGCGGCGCGAGGTTGAACGTGCCCCAGTGGATCGGCAGCATCACGCCCTCGGGCCGCCCGCCCTGGAGGTCCAGGTGCGCGCGCACGCCCTCCTCGGGGGTCATGTGGATGTCAGGCCAGAACTCGCTGTACGCGCCGATCTGGATCATCGTGACGTCGAAAGGACCGTGCTCCGCGCCGATGTCCCGGAAGCCGCCGAAATAGCCGGTGTCCCCGCTGTGGTAGATGCGGTGCTCGGATCCCGCGACGACCCAGGACGCCCAGAGCGTGTGCTGGTAGTTGCGCAGGCCGCGGCCGCAGAAGTGGCGCGCGGGCGTCGCCGTCAGGGTCAGGCCCGCCACCTTCGCGGACTCGTTCCAGTCGAGCTCGCGCAGCCGGTCGGCGGGGACGCCCCAGTGCTCCAGGTGGGCGCCGACGCCCAGCGGCACCGCGAAGACCGTGTCCGTGCCCGCCAGGGCCTGGATGGTGGGCATGTCGAGGTGGTCGTAGTGATCGTGCGAGATCACCACGACGTCCACCGGGCCGAGCGCCGCGAGCGGCACCGGCACGGGGTGCAGCCGCTTGGGGCCGACCCAGGAGAAGGGGGAGCAGCGCTCGCCCCAGACCGGGTCGAAGAGCACCCGCCGCCCGTCGATCTCGGCGAGCACACTGGAGTGCCCCATCCAGGTGATCCGCAATCCGCCGACCGGGGGCTTGGCGAGGTCGGCGAGGGTCGTGGCGTGCACGGGAACGGTGCCCGTGGGACCGCGCCGGATCCGCTCCTCCTTGCGGAAGTAGATCTTCGCGAACTCGAGCGTCGATCCGGTGGGCTTCGTCCGCGCCCCCTCGGGGTTCTGGAAGGTCCCGTCGGCGAAATTCGGCGATCTGCGGATCCTCGCGAGCCGCTCACCGGCCGGATCCGCGCCGAAGGGCGCGGTCCTCAGCGAGCGGAGCCCAGAGCTCAGCGAACGGGACACAGCACCTCCTGGAATGGGTGGGTCAGATCTCCATTATGTCCACCGCCTCCGACAGCGGCCGGGCGGAGCGACCCGCATCGGCCACAACCGCATCGGTGCGTGATGTACTCCTACTGATTCCCCATTCAGTAGGAGTGGACTCCATGACCCCTGTTCCCCCCGTGTCCGCCGGTATTCCCACGCCCCTCCTCTCCCTCACCTGGACCGACCACATCACCGGTCACCGGGGTTTCCTGGTCATCGACCGTCTCGTACGCGGTGTCTGCAGCGGCGGCCTGCGGATGCGCCCCGGCTGCACCCTCGACGAGGTCACAGGGCTGGCGCGCGGGATGACGATGAAGGAAGCCCTGCACTACGCCCCCGGCGCCCGCTACATCCCGCTCGGCGGCGCCAAGGGCGGCATCGACTGCGATCCGCGCGCCCCCGAGGCGTACGACGTCCTGGTGCGCTACCTGCGGGCGATGCGGCCCTACATCGAGAGCTCCTGGACGACGGGCGAGGACCTGGGCCTGACCCAGGACCTGGTCGACAAGGCGGCGGCCGAAGCAGGCCTGATCTCTTCCGTCCAGGCCGTCTACCCGCTCCTGGACGACGAGGCGGCGGCCCGCGAGCGCCTGGCGGACGCGTTCGCCGTGGAGGTCGACGGGATCGGCCTGGGCGAGCTGGTCGGCGGCCACGGAGTGGCCGAGGCGGTCCTCGCGGCGCTCGATCGCGCGGGCCACGCGCACGCGGGCGCGCGCGTGGCGGTACAGGGCCTGGGCACGATGGGCGGCGCGACCGCCCGGTTCCTCGCCCGCGCGGGACTGACGACGGTGGCCGTCGCCGACATCAAGGGCACCATCGCCAACCCCGCGGGACTCGACGTGGAGGCCCTGCTCGCCGCCCGCGACGCGCACGGCACCGTGGACCGCTCGGTCCTGCGCCCCGGCGACCGCGAGCTGCCGGGCGACGCCTGGCTGGCCGCGGAGGCGGAGATCCTGGTCCCCGCAGCGGTCTCGTACACGATCAACCAGACCAACCAGGCGCGGATCACGGCCCGTTGGATAGCGGAGGCGGCCAACATGCCGGTCCTGCCGGAGGCGGAGCGGCTCCTCACCGAGCGCGGCGTCACCGTCCTGCCGGACGTCGTCGTCAACTCCGGTACCAACGCCTGGTGGTGGTGGACGCTCTTCGGCGACATCGGGGCCGACGCGGACGAGGCCTTCGCGCACACGCGCCGATCGATGCGGGCCCTGGTCGAGGTGATGCTGGACCGCGCGGACGCGGAGGGCACGACGCCGCGCGCGGCCGCCCACGCGCTGGCGGCCGACCGCCTGCCGGTGATCGGGGAGCGATTCGGCTGGTACGCGAACGCGCAGGCGGCGGGTGGATAGGCTGCCCGGCGTGGCGAGAGTGCGGTTGAGCGTGGCGGAACGGCGGGCGGAGCTGCTCGCCGCCACCGTCGAACAGATCGAGGTGCGCGGCGTGGCGGCCGTGCGCATCGCGGACGTGGCCGCGGCGCTGGGGGTGAGCAACGCGCTGGTCCTGTACCACTTCTCCACGAAGGAGAAGCTGGTGGCGGCGGCCTTCGCGCACGCCGCGGAGGGCGACCTCGCCCACCTCCGCACCCTGCTGGACCGCCGCGGCACGGCCCTGCGCCGTCTGCGCGCCGCCGTCCGCTGGTACGCCCCCACCGGCCAGGCCAAGGGCTGGCGCCTGTGGATCGAGGGCTGGTCCGCGGCGCTGCGCGAACCCACCCTGCGCACGGTGACGCGCGAGCTGGACCAGCAGTGGAAGGCGGCGCTCGCGGCGGTCATCGCACAGGGCGTCTCGGCGGGCGAGTTCACCTGCGCCGACCCCCGGACCACGGCCCTGCGGCTCACGGCGCTGCTCGATGGCCTGGCGGTGCAGATGACGGCGTACGAGGGTGCGCTGCCCCGCACCCGCATGCTGGCGTGGGTGGACGAGGCCCTCGACCGCGAACTGGGCCTGCTGTCGGCCGAATCGGCGACGGACTGACCCCGGACACAACGAAGCCGCCTGCCCGGTTTCCCCCGAGGGCAGACGGCTCACGCCAGGTGTCCAGAGATCGAAGTCGGTGCGGGTGACAAGGTGCTCTACCCCATTGAGCTACGCCGACCCGAAGTCGACGACGGGACTCGAACCCGCAACCGCCCCAACAAAGGAAGTAACCCGCGCCTTCGCACCTGGACACCTTCACCGTAGTGATCACCGCCCACGGAAGCATCCGGATTTTCCGCGCCCCCGCCCTGCGCCTAGGACGCCGACGTGATGTGCATCCTGACGGTGTACGGGTCCACGCTGCCCTTCGCCTCCACGTGGTCCCCCGACGACTCGCCGCGCAGCCGCCGCCCGAACCACGGCACCAGGTACTCGCGCGCCCAGTTGATGTCGTCGCGCCGCACCTCGAGCGTGCCGCGCGGCGGCTCCGGGGGCCACGGCTGGTCCGGGTCCGCCGGGACCTCGAGGCCCAGGACCTGGGCCGCGCGGAGCGCCACGCGCGTGTGGCCCTCGGCGGAGAGGTGCAGGCGGTCGCCGTCCCAGGCGCGGCGGTCCTGGATGGTCTTGAGGGACCACAGGTCGAGGACCGGGCAGCCGTAGCGGTCGGCGATCGCGCGCACGTGACCGTTGTACGTGGCGATCTTGCCGCGCAGGTGCTTGAGGACCGGCACCCCGCGGGTGTCGAACCCCGTGGTCACCATGACCGTGCCGACCGCCGACGTGAGGTCGACGACGGCCCGCTCGAACCGCTCGGCGACCTCGTCCGGGTCGGTGCCGGGACGGATGATGTCGTTGCCGCCCGCACAGAACGTCAGGAAGTCGGGGCCCAGCTCCTTGGCCAGGGGCACCTGGTCCGCGACGACCTGGTCGAGCAGCTTGCCGCGCACGGCGAGGTTGGCGTACCGGAAGGTGTGCTCCGGAAGCCGGTCGTCGAGCAAGACGGCAAGGCGGTCGGCCCAGCCGACGAACGTTCCGTCGGGACCGGGGTCCCCCACGCCTTCGGTGAAGCTGTCGCCGACCGCTGCGTAGGAGGTGAATGTGTCTGGGATGAAGGATGTCGACTCTGCTCTCACGTCGTCATATCTTTCACCTCGCTAAGTGACCTACGCCACCGTAGGGAGGGGTTGACGGGGGGTGAGATAAGCCACCGGTCAAGTTTCCTCCAAGCCAGGAATACGCGGCGGGCCCCTGCGCCGCTTACACCCGGCGGACCTCCCCCGTGGACCCGCGGTCCGAACTCCGTGTCCGTACGGCCGGGTTGGTGCCGCACCCGGCCGGACCTGTGAGGCAACGCTCACGCACCAGCACTGATTGCCTCAGGAACCCATGTCGTATGGTCGAAGCCGCACCCCACCGGCGAGCCGCGCCGGCGGCCGGACGGGAGGAGCCCCCCGTGACGCAGCAGGTCCCGCCGACGAAGCCGACCGAGCCCGAGCTGGCCGGAGTCCGCAACTTCCGTGACGTGGGCGGACTTCCGACCGTGGACGGCCGCCGGGTCCGGCAGGGCCGGCTCTTCCGCAGCGGTCACCTCGCGCACGCCACGGCGGCCGACGCCGCGTTCCTCTCCACCCTGGGCCTGCACACGGTCTACGACTTCCGCAACGCGGCCGACCAGCGGCTCGAGGGCCCGGACGTCGAGCTGCCCGGCGTGCGCAACGTGAACCTGCCGCTGACCGACCCGGCGCACGGCGCCGAGTTCTGGACGATGGTCCGCGACGGCGACATAGACCAGCTGCGCGCGGCCCTCTCGGACGGGCAGGCCGCGGGGAGCCTCTCCGACACGTACCGCGCGATCATCAAGGAGCGGACCGCCGAGCACAGCCGCGTGCTGCACGACATGGCCGCCGACAGCCTGCCCGCCCTGATGCACTGCGCCGCGGGCAAGGACCGCGCGGGCCTTTCGATAGCCGTCACGCTCCTGGCCGTCGGCGTCGAGCGCGACGCCATCGAGGCGGACTACCTGGAGTCGAACGCCACCCACCGCCGCTACAAGGTGCGCCGCGGCGACGACTCCCCCAACGCGATGTCCCCCGAGGTCATGCAGCTGCTCAGCCCCCTCTTCGAGGCCCGGATCGAGTATCTGCACGCCGCCTTCGAGACGATCGAGCAGATCTGGGGCGACACGGAGACCTACCTCGCCGAGGGCCTCAAGGTGACCCCGGAGATCCGCGAGCGGCTGCGCGAGCGCCTGCTGGACTGAGGGGCGCCGCCCGTCACTGGTTCTGCGCGCCCAGCGAGAACAGCAGATAGATGAAGGCCGCGAAGAGGTGGCCGACGGCCACGTAGACGATCAGCCGGACCCAGAGCCCGCGGGGGAACTTCTCCTCCATGGACATCGCCTTCTTGGCGGGCGCGGGCGTGGACACAGGCGTGGGCACGGGCGCGGGGTCCGTCGGGGCGGGACGCTGCGCTTCGGGTTCCGTCATCGCGGGTCTCCCAGGCTGGGGCTGTGCGCGGTCCCGCCGAGGCACAGCGCGGTGGCGGGACTCTGCAGCAGGGTGTGGACGAAGAGAAGGTCGGTGCCGAGGTGGTCGGCGGCGGCGATCCGGTGCGGGGTCAGCGAGTCGAAGTGCGCGCTGTCCCCGGGTTCGAGGGTGTGCGTGGTGTCGCCGAGCCGCAGCCGCAGGCGCCCCTGGAGGACGTAGAGCCATTCCTCGCCGGGGTGGACGCGCACGATGTCGCCCTGCGCCCCGTGCGGCACGTGCACCCGCAGGGCCTGCATGCCACGGGCCTGCGCGCCCGCCTGCCAGTAGGTCCAGCCGCCCGCCCGTGTCGGCTCCATGTCCGCGGCGCGGACGATCGCGTCCCGGTCCGTGGGCGTCTCGCCGAGGAGCTCCGAGACCGTCGTACCGTAGGTGCGGGCGAGTGCGAGCAGCATCGGCAGGGACGGCTGGCGCTGCCCGGTCTCCAGACGGGAGAGATGGGCGGGCGAGAGCCCGGCGGAGCGGGCCGCGGCCTCCAGCGTCAGCGTGGCACGGCGCCGCAGCTCACGCAGTTGCGGGGCGACGGCCGGCAGGGCCTCGGCGGCCTCCGGGCCGACCGTTTCGGGCTCGGCATTGCTCATACCCCGATTGAGCCAGGCCTTTGCCCCCGAGGCAACTTTCTTGCCTCAGAGGCAAAAGCCTCCGGCCCGGCCTCCGGGCGGCTCAGCGGTTCGCGACCGCCTGCTTCACCAGCGTCTTGCCGAAGTCCCACATCAGCCCGCCGCCGCTGTGCGCCTCGTCCATCACGTCGGTGAAGGCCTCGACGAACCGGTCGACCTCCCGCTCCCCGATGGTCAGCGGCGGGATCAGCTTGATGACCTCCAGATGGTCGCCGGAGACCTGCGTGAGGATGCGGTGCTTCTGCAGCAGCGGCACGACCACCATCTGCGCGAAGAGCCCCTTGCGCGCCGCCTGGAGCATGGCCCAACGGCTGCGCAGCTTCAGCGACTTGGGGCGGCCGAACTCGATGCCGACCATCAGGCCCCGGCCGCGCACCTCGCTCAGCAGCTCGTAGCGGTCGACGAGCGCGCCGAGCCGCGACTTCAGGAGCTCACCGGTGACGCGCGCGTTCGCGACGATCTCCTCGTCGTCCATGACGGACAGGACCGCGAGCCCGGCCGCCATGGCCTGCGCGTTGGAGCCGAAGCTCGCCGAGTGCACGAGCACCCGGTCCATGGACGAGTAGACCTTCTTGAAGATCCAGTCCTTGCCGAGGGTCGCGCCGACCGGCACATAGCCGCCCGACAGCGCCTTCGCGACGCACAGCAGGTCCGGCTCGACGCCTTCCTCGTGCTGGTAGGCGTAGAAGTCGCCGGTCCTGCCCAGGCCGGTCTGCACCTCGTCGGCGATGAGCAGCGCCTTGTGCCGGTGCAGCAGCTCCTGGGCGGCGCGCAGATAGCCGGGCGGCGTCTCGTGCACGCCCTTGCCCTGGATGGGCTCCAGGATGAGCCCGGCCACGTCGCCCTTCTTCAGCTCCTTGCTCAGCGCGTCCAGGTCGCCGAGCGGGATCGCCGTGTCGGGGAGCAGGGGTGCGAAGCCGTCCCGGAAGCCGGACTCGCCGTTGACGGAGAGGGACCCGGTGGTCAGGCCGTGGAAGGCGTGCGTGCAGTAGAGCACCCTGGGCCTGCCCGTCGCGTACCGCGCGAACTTCAGGGCGGTCTCGACGGCCTCCGTGCCGCTGTTGCCGAAGAACACCCGGTCCAGGTGCGGACTTCTGGTCAGCAGCTGCTCGGCGAGGAGGCCGGGCAGCGGCTGGCAGTCGAAGCGCGTCAGGTCGGCGAGCGAGGCGTCCAGGACGTCGTGCAGCGCCTTGCGCACGACGGGATGGTGACGGCCCAGGCCCATCACGCCGAAGCCCGCGAGCATGTCGAGGTAGTCGTTGCCGTCCGCGTCCCAGAAGTACGCGCCCTCGGCCCGTTCGTAGACCTTGTCGAAGCCGATGGTGTGCAGCATGCGCGGCAGTTGGTGGTTCAAATGCCGCGCGTGCAGTTCGTAGCGCTCGGCGCCCCGCTCGGCGAGGAGTCTGCCGAGGTCGAACTCCTTGGTCATGCTCCGTGCTCCTTGGCTGCCAGGGTGGCGCTGATCCGCCCCGCGATCTCGACCGGGGTGAGCCCGAGGTCCGCGAGCACCTCGCCCCGCTTGGCGTGCGCGAGGAACTGCTCGGGGATGCCGAACCTCCTTATGGGTACGTCGACTTCGGCATCGCCCAGCGCGAGGGCGACCGCAGCACCGACCCCGGAGGACCGGCTGTTGTCCTCGACGACCCCCACGACCCGGTGGCGCGCGGCGAGGGCGGGCAGCTCGGCGTCGACCGGCTTGACCCAGCGCGGGTCGACCACGGTGCAGCTGAGCCCCCGCTCCCGCAGCAGCTCCGCGGCCTGGAGGCAGACGGGCGCCATCACGCCGACCGCCACCAACAGCACGTCCGCATCGGTGTCTTGGCCGTCTCGGCTCAGCACGTCCATGCCGCCGATCCGGTCCACCGCGGGGATCGCGGGACCCACCGACTCCTTGGGGAAGCGCAGCAGCGTCGGCGCGTCGTCCACGGCGACCGCTTCCCGCAGCTGTGTCCGCAACTGGTCGGCATCGCGCGGCGCGGCGATCCGCAGGCCCGGCACGACCTGGAGGATCGACATGTCCCACATGCCGTTGTGCGAGGCTCCGTCGACGCCGGTGACACCGGCCCGGTCCAGGACGAAGGTGACGCCGCACTCGTGCAGCGCGACGTCCATCAGGAGCTGGTCGAAGGCGCGGTTGAGGAAGGTGGCGTAGACGGCGACGACGGGGTGCAGACCCCCGGTCGCGAGCCCGGCCGCCGACACCGTGGCGTGCTGCTCCGCGATCCCCACGTCCCACACCCGGCCGGGATAGGCCTGGGCGAACTTGGTCAGGCCGACCGGGCCCAGCATGGCCGCGGTGATCGCGACGACGTCCTCCCGCTCGGCGCCGATGCGTACGATCTCGTCGCCGAACACCGAGGTCCAGGAGGGGCCGTTGGAGGGTGCGAGGGGTTCGCAGGTCAGCGGGTCCATCACGCCGACCGTATGAAAACGGTCGGCCTCGTCGGCGAGCGCGGGCTCGTAGCCGCGCCCCTTCTCGGTGAGGCAGTGGACGATGACGGGTCCGTGGAAGCGTTTGGCGCGTCGCAGCGCCGACTCGACGGCCCCGGTGTCGTGCCCGTCGATCGGCCCGACGTACTTGAGCCCCAGATCCTCGAACATGCCCTGCGGCGCGAAGGCGTCCTTGAACCCCTTCTTGGCTCCGTGCAGCGACTCGTACAGCGTGTGTCCGACGACGGGTGTGCGCTGGAGTATGTCCTTGCCCCAGGCCAGGACCCGTTCGTAGCTGTCGGTGGTGCGCAGTGTGGCGAGGTGGTTGGCCAGGCCGCCGATGGTGGGCGCGTACGAACGCTCGTTGTCGTTGACGACGATGATCAGCGGCCGGTCCTTCGCGGCCGCGATGTTGTTGAGCGCCTCCCACGCCATGCCGCCGGTGAGCGCGCCGTCCCCGATGACGGCGACGACGTGGCCCCGCTCCCCCAGGACCTGGCGCGCCTTGGCCAGGCCGTCGGCCCAGCCGAGCGCGGTCGACGCGTGGCTGTTCTCGACGATGTCGTGCTCGGACTCGGCGCGCGAGGGATAGCCGGACAGGCCGCCCTTGCCGCGCAGCTTGGAGAAGTCCTGCCGGCCGGTCAGGAGTTTGTGCACGTAGCTCTGGTGGCCGGTGTCCCACACGATCCGGTCGAGCGGCGACTCGAAGACCCGATGGAGGGCGATGGAGAGTTCCACCACCCCCAGATTGGGCCCGAGATGACCTCCGGTCCTGGCGACCGCGTGCACCAGGAACTCCCGGACCTCCCCGGCCAGTTCGTCGAGCTCGGCCTCGGTCAGCGCCTTCAGATCGCGCGGCCCCCGAATGGTTTCCAGAATGGTCATGCTCGGGCCCCCTCTCTGGTTCTTCTCAGCTCACGGTGACGTCGGGCACCCCTGAGGTGATGCCCTCGTCCTCCATCTGTGCGGCGATCTTCATCGCCTCTTCGATGAGGGTCTCCACGATCTTCGACTCGGGGACGGTCTTGATGACCTCGCCCTTGACGAAGATCTGCCCCTTGCCGTTGCCGGACGCGACACCGAGATCCGCCTCGCGGGCCTCCCCCGGCCCGTTCACGACACACCCCATGACGGCGACGCGCAGCGGCACTTCCATGCCGTCCAGGCCCGCCGTGACCTCGTCGGCCAGCTTGTACACGTCCACCTGGGCCCGCCCGCAGGACGGGCAGGAGACGATCTCCAGGCGCCGCTGGCGGAGGTTGAGGGACTCCAGGATCTGGATGCCGACCTTGACCTCCTCGGCGGGCGGCGCGGACAGCGAGACCCGGATGGTGTCGCCGATGCCCTCGCTCAGCAACGCCCCGAAGGCCACCGCCGACTTGATCGTGCCCTGGAAGGCCGGGCCCGCCTCCGTCACACCGAGGTGCAGCGGGTAGTCGCAGGCGGCGGCCAGCTGGCGGTAGGCGTTGACCATGACCACCGGGTCGTTGTGCTTGACCGAGATCTTGATGTCGCTGAAGCCGTGCTCCTCGAAGAGCGACGCCTCCCACAGGGCCGACTCGACCAATGCCTCGGGAGTTGCCTTGCCGTACTTCTTGAGCAGGCGCGCGTCCAGGGAGCCCGCGTTGACGCCGATCCGGATCGGCGTACCGGCGTCGTTCGCGGCCCGCGCGATCTCCTTGACCTTGTCGTCGAACTGCTTGATGTTGCCGGGGTTCACCCGCACCGCCGCGCACCCGGCGTCGATCGCCGCGAAGACGTACTTCGGCTGGAAGTGGATGTCGGCGATCACCGGGATCTGCGACTTGCGCGCGATGGTGGACAGCGCGTCCGCGTCGTCCTGCGTCGGACAGGCGACCCGCACGATCTGGCAGCCGGACGCGGTCAGCTCCGCGATCTGCTGCAGCGTCGCCCCGATGTCGGACGTACGCGTCGTGGTCATCGACTGCACCGAGACGGGCGCCCCGCCCCCCACGGCCACCGGCCCGACCTCGATGCGCCGCGAGACGCGACGCTCCGCGATCGGTCGGACCGGCAGCTCAGGAAGGCCCAGTGCGACAGGCGTTCCAGGGGTCATCACGTCACCCGCGGTTTCCGGAGACCGTCTCGCGGGCGGCGCGGATGGACTCCTTGAGGGAGCCCATGGTGGCGAGGACGGCGGTCGGCTCGTAGCCGCAGTGCGCCATGCAGTTGGCGCACCGCGGGTCCTTGCCGCGGCCGTACTTGCTCCAGTCGGTCTCCTCGATGAGCTCCTTGTACGTCGGGACGTACCCGTCGCTCATCAGGTAGCAGGGGCGCTGCCAGCCGAAGAGCGAGTAGTTCGGGATCGCCCACGCGGTGCACGGGAAGTCCGCCTTGCCCTCCAGGAAGTCGAGGAACAGGGGCGAGTGGTTCAGGCGCCAGCGCCGCCTGTTGCCGCCCGCGAAGGCCTTCTTGAAGAGCTCGCGGGTCTGGTCGACGCCCAGGAAGTGCTCCTGGTCGGGCGCCTTCTCGTAGGCGTAGGCGGGCGACAGCATCATCTCGTCGACTTCCAGCTCGTCGTTGAGGAAGTTGAGGACCTCGATGATGTTCTGCGGCGTGTCGTTGCTGAAGAAGGTGGAGTTGGTGGTCACCCGGAAACCCTGCTTCTTGGCTTCCTTGATGGCCTCCACCGCCTCGTCGAACACACCCTCCTTCGCGACGGATTCGTCGTGCCGCTCACGCATGCCGTCGATGTGCACGGCGAACGCGAAGTACGGGGAAGGGGTGAACTTCTCCAGCTTCTTGCGCAGCAGCATGGCGTTGGTGCAGAGGAAGACGTACTTCCTCTTCGCCACCAACTGCCGCACGATCTCGTCGATGTGAGGGTGCATCAGCGGTTCGCCACCGGCGATGGACACCATCGGCGCACCGGATTCCAGCACGGCGCCCACGGCCTGGGCCACCGGCATGCGCTGCTTGAGCACTCCGGCCGGGTGCTGGATCTTTCCGCATCCCTCGCACGCGAGATTGCACGCGAAGAGCGGCTCCAACTCGACGATCAGCGGGAACTTCTCACGCTTGCGGAGCTTCTGTTCAAAGAGATACGTCGCGACCTTGATGGTCTGGCGCAGCGGCATGGCCATCTGGCTCACCTCCGGGGGAGCAAAGAAGAACGGTGCCATTCGAAAAATGCGGGAAGCACGGCACGAAGAACACGGAAAGCCGATATTCCACCGCGCACCGTGCCGATGCGGACGAGTTCGTGCTGTGGGGCGTCCACGACCACCCGGACGGCGGCAACCGGCCGGTCTCCCGCCCGCAGCGCGCTGTGCAGCGTCGCGGCGGACTCCATGTCCACCGCGATCGCGCCCGTGGCGAGCAGGTCGGCGCGTTCGTGTCCGCGGACGACGTGGTCGGAGCCGGTGAGCGGGCCGGTGTGCACGGTGCGTCCCGGCAGGGCGCGCACCAGCTCCTTGACCAGCAGATCGGTGCCGACGCACGCCGTGTGGCCGTGTGCGTCGCGGGTCTCCTCGGCGACGACCAGGTCGCCGGGGTGCATGCCGGGGGCGAGCCCGGCACAGAAGCCGGTGGCCACGACGGCGGCGTGGCGCAGCGGTTCCTTGCCGAGGGCGTCGGTGACGGCGCGCTCGGCGTTCTTGGGGCCCATGCCCGTGCGGAGCACGGTGACCCGCCCGTGCGCGCCCGTGCGGTCGCCCGTGCGCAGGGCGAGGCGCTCGATGCCGAGCGCGCAGGCGATCAGCAGCGGTGCGGGGTCCTGCGCGGCCGGGGTGCGCTCCATCAGCCCCCCTTGACGGTGAGGCCCGCGAACGGCTCTCCGTTGACGTACCGGCCAAGGGCGGTGAGGGGGAACACCTGCCGGTAGAGGTGGTAGTTGATGGAGAAGTCCCAGGGGAAGCCGGTGCCGGTGAAGTACGGCTCGTCCCAGGAGCCGTCGTCCCGCTGGGTCTCGGCGAGCCAGGTGACGCCGCGCTCCACGGCCTTGGACTCCGCCTCGCCGGCCGCGAGCAGCGCGAGCAGCGCCCAGGCGGTCTGCGAGGCGGTGGAGGCGCCGTGGCCCCGCCACTCCTCGTAGCGGTAGGAGCGCAGGTCCTCGCCCCAGCCGCCGTCGTCGTTCTGCACCGACTCCAGCCAGGCCACGGCGCGGCGCACCGCGGGGTGCGAGCCCGGCAGGCCCGCCGCGGTGAGCGCGGGCACCACGGACCCTGTGCCGTAGACGTAGTTGACGCCCCAGCGGCCGAACCACGAGCCGTCCGGCTCCTGTTCGGCGAGCAGCCACTCGATGCCGCGCCGGGTGCGCGGGTCGTGTGCCTTGCCCTCGATGGCGAGCATCTCGACGACGTGCCCGGTGACGTCGGCCGACGGCGGGTCGATGACCTCGCCGAAGTCGCAGAACGGCAGCCGGTTGGGGAACGGGCTGGTGTTGTCGGCGTCGAAGGCCGCCCAGGCGCCGTTCTTGGACTGCATGCCCAGGTTCCAGCGCACGCCGCGGGCGATCGCGTCCTCCATGCGCCGGCGGTCCGGGTGGTCGACGCGGCGCAGCGCCAGGATGACCTCGGCGGTGTCGTCGATGTCCGGGTAGTTGTCGTTGTGGAACTCGAACGCCCAGCCGCCCGGGGCCAGTCGGGGCCTGCGTACGGACCAGTCACCGGGGCGTGTGATCTCCTCGGCGAGCATCCAGTCGGCGGCCTTGACGAGCTGCGGGTGGTCGGCGGGCACGCCCGCGTCGGCGAGCGCGATGGTCGCCAGACAGGTGTCCCAGACCGGCGACTGACAGGCCTCGATCATCCGGGCGCCGTCCTCGCGCCAGACCGCGAACCGGTCGAGCGAGGCGAGGCCCGCCTTGAGGACCGGGTGCTCCAGGTCGTAGCCGAGCAGATGCAGGGCGATCACGGAGTAGACGGCGGGCGGCTGGATGCCGCCCCAGCAGCCGTCGTTCTCCTGGCGTTCGATGATCCAGCGAGCGGCGTGGTTCATCGCCGCCTTGCGTACTTTGCGCGGGGCGACCTTGTGGTAGAGGTGCAGCGCCTTGTCGAGGCGCTGGAAGACGCCGTCCCAACTGGCCATCGGCGCAAGGGGCTTGCCGGGGTTGGGTACGCGCGCGTCGCTGTGCAGTTCGTCCAGCGTGAAGGGCGCGGGCCGGACGGGGCGCTTGGCGGAGACGACCGTGAGCGGCACGATCGTCTGCCGGGCCCAGCACCCGAAGTCGTAGATGTTGAGGGGCAGCCACTTGGGGAAGTAGATGAGCTCCGGCGGGAGTTCGGGCAGGTCGTCCCACTTCCACCAGCCGAACAGGGCGAGCCAGATACGGGTGAAGACCCGGCTCGCGGCGATGCCGCCCTGGTCGCGGATCCAGGCGGAGGCCCGCGCCATATGCGGATCGCCCGGGGCATCGCCCGCGAGGCGCAGCGCGACGTACGCCTCGATGGTGGTGGAGAGCTCGCCGGGGCCGCCGAAGAAGGTGGCCCAGGTGCCGTCGTCGCGCTGCTCGCCGCGGATGAAGAGCGCGGCGGCGCGGGTGGTCTTCTCGTCCCGGATTCCCAGGAACTGACGGAGCAGCAGGTCCTCGGCGTCCATCGTCACGTTCGTGTCGAGGTCGCCCTTCCACCAGCCCTGGGCGTCCTGCTGCGCGAGCAGGAAATCCGTGGAGCGCCGTATGGCGCGCGCGGCGGCGTCGAGCGGCCCTGCCGTCGCTACGGCCCGGTCGAGTGGCTGGCTGGCCGAGGCCGCGCGGGGCGTCACCGCTCCGGTGCTTCCGTCGGTCGTCGCTGTCATGGCTTCCCCTTCGTGCAGTCGTCTTCTCTGCTGTGGGTCCGCCGTCGGCCGACGCGCTGGGCGCCGGCCGGCGACTGCGAGTCATATCTGCCCGATAGTGATCATCTCTTCCGTACGACGACGAAGTCGGCGAGCGCGACGAGCTGCGCCCGAACCCGGTCAGGCATCTGGACGGTGTCCAGCGCCTCGATGGCGATGGTGTGCTGGCGCCGGGCCTCCTCGGCGGTCCACTCACGGCCGCCCGCCTGCTCGATCAGGGCGGCGCGTGCGGCGAACTCCTCCTCGGAGAAGCTGTCGAAGTCGTTGCTCTTGGCGTCGGCCGCGAGCAGCTCGCCGAGCTGCTCGGAGGCGGGTCCGCCCGCGGCGAGCGCGGCCACCACCGGCAGTGACTTCTTGCGCTGGCGCAGGTCGCTCCAGGTCTGCTTCCCGGTGGCCTCCGGGTCGCCCCAGATGCCGAGCAGGTCGTCCACGGCCTGGAAGGCGAGGCCGAGGTGGTAGCCGTACTTCTCCAGCGTGTCGGCGGTGTGGTCGTCGGCGCCGCCGAGGACCGCGCCGATGGAGACCGCGCAGGCGAGCAGGGCGCCGGTCTTGTTGCCCTCCATCTCCAGGCACTCCTCGACGGTGACCCGCTCGCGGTGCTCGTAGGAGATGTCCTGCGCCTGGCCGTCGATCAGGGCGCGGGTGGCGGTGGTCAGGCGGCGCGTGGCGCGGCCCGCCTCGACGGTGCCGATCTCCAGGAGGATCTCGTTGGCGAGCGCGAAGAGGGCGTCGCCGACGAGGATGGCCTGGGCCGGGCCGTGCACCTTCCACACCGTGTCGCGGTGGCGGCGCTGCTCGTCGCCGTCCATCAGGTCGTCGTGCAGCAACGAGAAGTTGTGCACCAGTTCGACGGCGACAGCTCCGGGTACGCCGACCTCCGGCGCGGCGCCCGCGGCCTCCGCGGAGAGCAGGGCGAGGGCGGGGCGCACGGCCTTGCCGCCGTCGCCGTCCGCCGGGTTGCCCTCGGCGTCGATCCAGCCGAAGTGGTAGGCGGCTACGGTGTCCATGGGCGGCGCGAGGCGGTCCACGGCGGCCCGCAGCACCGGGGTGGCCAGCGTCCTTCCGCGCTCGAGCAGTGAGGTCACGTCCACCGTGTCGGCAGCCGATTCGGCCGAGGGCACAGTCGGCACAGTCTCTCCTCTTGTTCCGGTGCTGGATTCCTGGGGACCTGACCCCAGAAGGTCGAGCTTCACGCGGCCTCCTCGACGTCGAAGAGGTGGTCACGGGGGCGGTCGAGCGCACGGAGAGCCGCGTCGGCGGCACTGATGCCGCTGCGGACGGCGCTCTCCATGGTCGCGGGCCACCCGGTGGCGGTCCACGCACCGGCCAGGTACAGGCCGTCGGCCTTGGTGCGGGCACCGGGCCGCAGCCGGCCCACACCGGGCGTCGGCGCGAACGTGGCCGTGCGCTCCCGGGTCACGAAGAAGTCCCGCACCTCGGCGCCGTGCGCGGCGGGCAGCAGCCGCTCCAGCTCCGGCAGATAGCGCTCGCGCAGCGCGGCGACGGGCGCGTCGATCTCGTCCTGGGCCGCGGACTGGGACAGCGCGAGGTACTGGCCGTCGGCGAGCCCGGAGGCGTCGGTCCGGTCGAAGACCCACTGCACCGGCGAGCCGATGGCCGCGAAGAAGGGCCGCTTGAGCACCTTGCGGTCGTACACGACGTGGATGTTGAGGATCGGCGCGTTGTCGATGTCGAGCAGCCGGTCGGGCTCGTCCAGGACGCCGTCCGGCAGCAGGTCGTGGGTCTCGTGCTGCGGCACGGCGAGCACGACGGTGTCCGCCTCGATCTCCTCGCCGGGAACTTCCACCTTCCAACCCCCGTTCTCCGTACGGGAGATGGAGGTGACTCGTGTCCTCAGTTCGGTTCGCACGCCCGCGGAGTCGAGCGCCTTGCGGGCGAGCGTGTCATGGAGATCACCGAGGGGCACGCGTGCCCAGCCGATGTCGGCGGCGCCCGGGTCCGAGAGCAGCCCGGTCTTGAAGACCATCGCGGCGAGGCCCAGCGAGGAGTCCCCCGCGACGGCGTTCAGCGTGGCCACGCCGACCAGGTCCCACAGGGCCTCGACGGCACGCGCGGACTGACCGTGCGCGGCGAGCCAGCTGCCGAAGTCCTGGCCGTCCAGCTTGGGGTCGGCCGGGTCGAGCCCCTTGAGGGCGAGCGCGGCGCGCCCGACGTTGGCGCGCTCGGCGAGCGACAGGTGCGGATACGTGGCGAGGCTCGCCGCCAGGTGCAGCGGCACGGGCAGCGCGGTGCGGCGCAGCCGGCCCAGACGGTTCCGGTCGGCGTCGAGCACGGGCACGTCGAGACGTTCCTGCAGGGGCGCGAGGGCCGCTGCGTCGACGCGGTCGAGGAACCAGCGGTAGGCGGTGCAGCAGCGCAGATAGACGTGCTGGCCGTTGTCGACGGTCAGCTCGCCGCGCTTGAAGGAGAAGGCGAGCCCGCCCAGCCTCGGCCGTCCTTCGAGCAGCGTCACGCGCAGGCCCGCGTCGGCGAGGGACAGCGCCGCGGTGATGCCGGCCAGACCGCCGCCGACCACCACGGCGGCCCCTCGTCCCACGTGGTCGTCGGCCTCCGCGGACGATCGCGTGTCGTCGTCTCTCATGCGCTTCCCCCCTCGGCCGTTGCAGTCTGGGACGCCGGGGCGGAGCGGAGGGTTGCCCACCGGTTGGCGGAGGTTACCCTACGTTCACCGCATTCGCCGTGGATGCCCATCAAGTACGCCTCCTGACGGTCTGTCGGGAGATGGTGCGGGCGTCGAGACCGGAGAGACCGCGCACGGCGACGTACGCCTTTTCGCGTCCCGGCAGCGAGACACGTCCGCGCAGGACCGCCTCCGGGTCCCGCTCGATACGGTCGAGAAGCCGCCGGTAGATGCCCGCCATGGCGGCGACGCAGGCCCCGCTGCGCCTGTCCAGCATGGGCAGCAGCCGGTACCCCTCGGCGAACAGCGCCCGCGCCCTGCGCACCTCGAAGTGCACGAGCCCGGCGAAGTCGGACCCGGCGGGCGGCTGCGGGCCCGAGAACCCGGCGGAGCAGCCGAACTTCGCCAGGTCGTCGGCGGGCAGATAGGTGCGACCGCCCTCCGCGTCCTCGCGAACGTCACGCAGGATGTTGGTCAGTTGGAGCGCGAGCCCGAGCGTGTCGGCATACTCCGGCGCGCGCTCGGCGTTCAGCGCCCCCCGCTCCGTGCCGAACACGCCGAGGGAGAGCCGTCCGATGGCCCCCGCCACGCACCGGCAGTAGACCTTGAGGTCCTCCCACGTCTCGTACGTCTCACCGCGGACGTCCATCAGGACGCCGTCGATCAGCTCGTCGAGCCCTTCGAGCGGGATGGAGAAGTGCGTCGCGGCGTGCGTGAGCGCGACCGCCACCGGGTCGGTGTCGTCGTCGTCCACCTCACCCTTGCGGATGCGGGCGAGCAGCGCCCGGGTCTCGTCGAGGCGCTCGGCCTTGACGTCCGGCGCGAGCGCGCCGTCGCCGATGTCGTCCACGCGCCGCGAAAGGGCGTAGAGCGCCGACATCGCGCGGCGCTTGGGCATCGGAAGCAGCCTGATGCCGTACGCGAAATTGCGTGCCTGCTGCCCGGTCACGGCCTCGCAATAGCTGTATGCGGCGAGTACCGGCGCGGACACGTTCGGGCCTGACTCCACGGTCCGGCTCACCCCTCTCCTCGCAGAACCGCACCCACCTCGCGCAGCAAACGCGGTTTGGTGGGCTTGGGCGGTCCAGGAAGTACGTCGTATCCGGCAGCGGCGATCGCGTGAACCGCCGCTCTCCCCCCAGCCACGAAGCCCGCAAGCAGCACCTTCAGCCTGCCGTGGACGCTACCCACCAGGGGGGTGCCTTCATTCAGGAGGCAGCGGGCGCGTTCTGCTTCATATGCAACCAGCGCGCGCACCGATGCGCCTGCTGTCACTGCGGTCAGGTCCCGCTCCTGGACATGAAACCGCTTCATGTCCTGCGCGGGCAGGTAAATACGGTCCCGCCCCAGGTCCTCGGCGACGTCCTGCAGGTGCTCGACGATCTGGAGGGCGGTGCACACCGCGTCCGAGCGGCGGATCCGCTCCGGGGTCGCGGTGCCGGTGATGCCGAGGACCAGACGCCCCACGGGGTTCGCGGACAGCTCGCAGTAGGCCAGCAGGTCGTCGTACGTCTCGTAGCGCGCGACGAGCTGGTCCTGGCGGTTGGCCGCGATCAGGCCGAGAAAGGGTTCGGGGGTGAGGCCGCAGCGGCGCACGGTGGGCTGGAGGGCGCGCATCAGCGGGTGGCGGGGCGTGCCGTCGAAGACCCGGCGCAGGTCGGCCTCGAAGGCGTCCAGGAGGGCGATGCGGTCGTCGGCGGCCTCGGGGTCCACGCCGAGGTACCGGGCGTCGGCGCCGCCGGGGGCAAGGTCGCCGTCGCCGATGTCGTCCACGAGGCGGGCGTAGCCGTACACGGCCATGAGGTCGTCGCGCCAGGCGCGGGGCAGGAAGAAGGGCGCCACCGGGAAGTTCTCGTCCGCGGCCTTCGCGAGGACGGCGGATGCGTCGCGCAGATGGAGATCATCCGTAGCCATTGCCGTCACATCTCCCGTTCTACACTGCCGACCCAATACATCCTATTTCGGACACGCCGCCCGGCACTCCGCGAGGCGGACCGAGTCATGAGCCGGGGCGCCGCGCGATATCGCCCCACTTGCCGCGAATCAGCACCGGTACAGCTTACGTTGTACAACGCAGCCTGCATCGTCGGGGTGTTCCGCGCATCACAACAACACACCGATTGGCGTCAATCTTCCCTGGGCCCAAGGGACTTGAGAGGCCATTGGGGCAGTCGAAGACTGATGACGCGGCAGAGCCCCACCGGGTTGACTCCGGCGGGGCCCTGGCGTATTCGGACGTACGGGCGGGGCTACTTGCCCGTGAACTTCTCGTACTCCTTGATGACCTCGTCGGTCGGCCCGTCCATGCGCAGCTCACCGCGCTCGAGCCACAGCACACGGTCACAGGTGTCACGGATGGACTTGTTGTTGTGGCTGACCAGGAAGACCGTGCCGGCCTCCTTGCGGAGCTCGCGGATGCGGGCCTCGGAGCGCTTCTGGAACTTCCGGTCGCCCGTCGCCAGCGCCTCGTCGATCATCAGTACGTCGTGGTCCTTGGCGGCCGCGATGGAGAAGCGCAGACGGGCGGCCATGCCGGAGGAGTAGGTGCGCATCGGCAGGGTGATGAAGTCGCCCTTTTCGTTGATCCCCGAGAAGTCGACGATGTCCTGGTAGCGCTCCCTGATCTGCTCGCGCGTCATGCCCATCGCGAGCCCGCCGAGTATGACGTTGCGCTCGCCGGTCAGGTCGTTCATCAGGGCCGCGTTCACGCCGAGCAGCGAGGGCTGGCCGTCGGTGTAGACCTTGCCCTTCTCCGCGGGCAGCAGGCCCGCGATGGCGCGCAGCAGGGTCGACTTGCCCGAGCCGTTCGAGCCGATCAGGCCGATGGCCTCGCCGCGGTAGGACGTGAAGCTGACGCCGCGCACGGCGTGCACCTTGCGTACGCCCCGCTCCTCGCCGCGCCGGACGATGCGGCTCAGCGCGGAGGTGGCGCTGCCCTTGCCCGTCTTCGCGCCGTTCACGCGGTAGACGATGTGCAGCTCGTCCGCGATGACGGTGGGGATGTGCCCCTTGTCGGTGATCTTGTCTTCTTCAGCCACGGCCGTAACGCTCCTCAGCCTTCCAGAAGTACACGAAGCCGCCGACGGCGACCAGCACGGCCCAGCCCGCCGCGACCGCCCAGACGTGGTTCGGGAGGTATTCGCTGCCGTAGCCGTCGATCAGCGCGAAGCGCATCAGGTCCATGTAGATGGCCGCGGGGTTCCACTGCAGGATGTCCGCGATCCACTCCGGCCTGCCCTGGAGCATGACCGGGATGGAGAACATCACGCCGGACGCGTACATCCACGTACGCATCACGAACGGCATGAGCTGCGCGAGGTCGGGGGTCTTGCTGCCGAGCCGCGCCATGATCATCGCGAGGCCTGTGTTGAACAGGAACTGCAGGGCGAGGACCGGGAAGATCAGCAGCCACGACAGCTTGGGGTAGCTGCCGAAGCCGATCGTGATGATGAAGAGCACGATCATCGAGAACAGCAGCTGCTGGAGCTGCTGGAGCGAGAACGAGATCGGCAGCGAGGCCCGCGGGAAGTGCAGCGCGCGGACCAGGCCCAGGTTGCCGGAGATCGACCGGACGCCCGCCATCACCGAGGACTGCGTGAAGGTGAAGACGAAGACGCCCGTGACCAGGAACGGAATGTAGACCTCACGTTCGAAGCCCCGGTCCGCCTTCAGGATCAGGCCGAAGATCAGGAAGTAGACGAGCGCGTTCAGGAGCGGCGTCGCCACCTGCCACAGCTGGCCGAGCTTGGCCTGGCTGTACTGGGCGGTCAGCTTCGCCTGCGAGAAGGCGAGGATGAAGTGGCGCCGTCCCCAGAGCTGGTGGACGTACTCGAAAAGTCCGGGCCGTGCGCCGCTGACGGTCAGACCGTACTTGGCGGCGAGATCGGCGCGGGAGAGCCCGTCATCGGGCGACGGGGGCGCTGTCACCGCGACTCCGCCGTCATGCGTTGTCTCACTCACGAGTGGAAACTTTCGTCTTCAGATGCGCAGCCGGTCGGGCGTAGGCGTGGGCCAGGGACCGGGGTATGGCCCAGATGTTCTCAGACCCGAGCTTGTCAGATGACAGGAGGTCGGCCCAGTCGGGTCAGGCGCCACACCGTACGCCACTTCATCGGTCGGCGAGGTCCGCAGGGCGTCGTCCAGCCCTCCTTGAAGCCGCCGAACCAGGCCTTGAGCGCGGGGCCCGAAGGCCGCCTGGCCAGGGTCAGGAGCATCCACACGCCGAGGTAGACCGGGACCAGGAGCGCGGGCAGGTTGCGGCGGGCGAGCCAGACGCGGTTGCGGGCGACCATTCGGTGGTAGACCGCGTGCCGGGACGGGGCGGTCGTGGGGTGGAAGAGCACCATGTCGGCGCGGTAGTCGATCATCCAGCCCGCGTTCAGCGCACGCCAGGCGAGGTCGGTCTCCTCGTGGGCGTAGAAGAACTCGTCGGGCAGGCCGCCGACCTCGGCCATGACCTGCGTACGGACGGCGTTGGCGCCGCCGAGGAAGGTCGTCACGCGCGAGGAGCGCATCGGGTCGGCCGCGCGCAGCCGCGGGACGTGGCGGCGCTGGGTCTCCCCGGTGTCCGGGTCGGCGATACGGAAGCTGATGATGCCGAGCTTCGGGTCGGCGGCGAAGGCCTCGCGGCACAGCTGGGCCGTGTCCGTGTTGGCCAGGAGGCCGTCGTCGTCGAGGAAGAGGAGCACGTCGACGTCGGTGCCGCCGGGGCCGAAGGCCTCGATGCCGACGTTGCGCCCGCCGGGGATGCCGAGGTTCTCGGGCAGCTCGACGGTGCGTACGCCTTCGGGGACGTCGGGCACGGGGGCGCCGTTGCCGACGACCACCACCTCGACCGGGTCGCCGTCCTGCTTGGCGACCGAGTCGAGCAGGGCGCGCAGCTCCTGCGGCCGGTTGCCCATGGTGATGATGACCGCGCCGACCTTCAGGGGCCGGCTCCCCGCCGCACTCACTTCAGCCTGCTGGAGGCGAGGATGGACACGAGGTGCAGCAGGGTCTGCAGCATCGCGATGCCGGCCAGGACGGCCACACCGATGCGCGAGAAGAGCAGGTCGCCGCGGACCGAGTCCACGATCGCGAGGACCAGGATCAGCAGGGACGCCTCGATGCCGAGCACGAGCCGGTGGAACTTCAGGGCGCCCGCGGCCCTGCGGGCCAGGGCCATGCCGGAGGAGCGCGGCTCGGAGGCCGACTCCTTGACCGGCGCCAGGCCCTGCTGGTGCCGGGCGACACCGACGAGGTCGGTCTCCGCCTTGATCAGGATGGCGCCGAGCGCGGCGAGCGTGCCGAGGAAGGCCCACAGCCAGTCGATGCGGCCCGAGCCCCACAGGTCGGCGGCGCGCAGGCCGAAGCCGACGAGCACCGCGGCGTCGCACAGGTACGCGGCGACGCGGTCCAGGTAGACGCCGGCCATGGAGTACTGCTTGCGCCAGCGGGCGATCTCGCCGTCGACGCAGTCGAGCAGCAGATACAGCTGGACCATGATCACGCCGAGCACGGCGCCCGTGATCCCCGGCACCAGAAGCGCCGGGGCGGCGAGGGCGCCGGCCACGGTCATCAGATACGTGAGCTGGTTGGGCGTGATCCTGGTGTTCACCAGGTAGCGGTCGCAGCGCAGCGAGACCTCTCGCATGTACAGGCGTCCCGCCCAGTGCTCACCGCTGCGCCGGTCCTTCACCCCTGCGGGGTGAACGACGGGGCGGAGTTCAGCTACCGATGGCCTTGGCATAGTCGGCGTATGCGTCCTTGATCTGGTCGGAATTCAGATTGAGGTGCTCGAGGATCGTGTAGCGCCCGGGGCGCGTCTGCGGGGCGTACTCCACGACCTGGACGAACTCGTCCACGGTGAAGCCGATCTCCTCCGGCGTCACGGGAAGGCCGTGCCTGCGCAGCACCTCCACCATGTACGCGGACTCCTCGTGAGCCCCGCGCAGGAACATCGCGAAGGCCGCGCCCAGGCCGCACTGCTCGCCGTGGCTCGCCGCGCGCTTGGGGAAGAGGAGGTCGAAGGCGTGGTTGATCTCGTGGCAGGCGCCGGACGCCGGGCGGGAGTCGCCCGACACGGACATCGCGATGCCGGTGAGGACCAGACCCTCGGCGAGGACTTGCAGGAAGGCGTCGTCGCCGACACCGCCGGGGTGGCGCAGGACGGCTTCGCCGGCCTGGCGCGCCATGGCGGCCGCGAGCCCGTCGATGTCCTCGCCGCGCTCGCGTGCGGCCAGCTCCCAGTCCGCGATCGCGGAGATGTTGGACAGGGCGTCGCCGATGCCGGAGCGCACGAAGCGCACGGGGGCCTCACGGATCACATCGAGGTCGATGACGACCGCGATGGGGTTCGGCACTCCGTACGAGCCGCGGCCCGCGTCGTTGTCGAGCGTGGCGACCGGCGAGCACAGGCCGTCGTGCGACAGGTTCGTCGCGACGGCGACCAGCGGCGCGCCGACGCGCGCGGCGGCGAACTTGGCACAGTCGATGATCTTGCCGCCGCCGAGGCCGACGACCGCGTCGTAGCGGCCCTTCTTGATGGCGTCGGCGAGCTTGATGGCGTCATCGAGCGTGCCGCCGCCGACCTCGAACCACTCGGCGGTGGGCAGCGACGGTTCGAGCCGCTGGCGCAGTACCGCGCCGGAGCCACCGCTGATCGCGATGGCGAGTTTGCCGGAAGACGAGCAGATCCGCTGGTCGGCGAGGACACCGGCCAGGTCGTTGAGCGCCCCCGGCCGGATGTCGACGACGACCGGCGAGGGGATGAGCCTCGTCAGTACTGGCACGCGATCTCCCGACCCTTGGCGAGGTCGTCGTGGTTGTCGATCTCGACCCACTTGAGGTCGCCGATCGGCGCCACGTCGATCTTGAAGCCGCGGTTGACGAGCTCCTGGTAGCCGTCCTCGTAGTACAGGTCGGGGTCGCGCTCGAAGGTGGTCTTCAGGGCGTCGGCCAGCTCTTCGGCGGCCTCGCCCTCGATGAGCGTGACACCGATGTACTCGCCGGTGGCCGTCGCCGGGTCCATCAGCTTGGTGATCTTCTGGACGCCCTTCTCGGGGTCCACGATGACCTTCATCTCCTCGTCGGCGAGGTTCTTCACCGTGTCGAGGGCGAGGATGATCTTCTTGCCGTCGCCGCGGGCGGCGAGCAGCGTCTTCTCGACGGAGACGGGGTGCACGGTGTCGCCGTTGGCGAGGATCACGGTGTGCTTGATCGCGTCACGACCGCACCAGAGGGAGTAGGCGTTGTTCCACTCCTCGGCCTTGTCGTTGTCGATCAGCGTGAGCTTGAGGCCGTACTTCTCCTCGAGCGCCGCCTTGCGGTCGTAGACCGCTTCCTTCTTGTAACCGACGATGATCGCGACCTCGGTCAGACCGATCTCCGCAAAGTTGCCGAGGGTCAGGTCGAGGATGGTGGTGTCACCGTCGACCGGCACCAGGGCCTTGGGAAGCGTGTCGGTGTAGGGGCGAAGACGCCGTCCGGCGCCGGCCGCCAGCACAAGGCCGATCATGCGGGTTCTCCTTCATCGTGTACGGCGGGTGCGCCGCGCTTGTGGGCGGTCACCCAGTAGCGGATGCTCTCGACGAGCACCACGAGTGCCACGGCCACGGCGAGTGCCGTGAGCGCGACGGTGAAATCTGTGTCGGTGAGCAGAGCGGCGGCGAGTGCGACCGCCAGCGTCCTGCCCTCGTGCCCGCCGATCGCCCGCACCAGCCAGTGCGGCGGCGCGCCCGCGCCGCCGCGGATGCGGTACACCGTGTCGTAGTGATGGTAGGCGACGGCGGACACCAGTCCGAAAGCCGCGGGCAAGGCGCCGTTCACGTCCGCCTTGGCGGCGAGCAGCAGGATCGTGCCGTACTCGGCCGCCCGGAAGAACGGCGGGACCAGCCAGTCGAGGGCGCCCTTGAGGGGGCGGGCGACGGCGAGACCCGAAGTGATGACGTAGATCACCGCGGCGACGACGACCCACGGACTGCCGTAGGACGTGAGACCCGCCACGCAGACGATGGCCGCGCCGCCGGCGAAGGCGAGCACCGGCGCGGGCACCGGCAGGGCGGCGCGCCCCAGCGCCGCGAAGGCGGAGGCGAGCGGCCCGGAGTCGGCGAGGTCGGCCAGCGCCTGTGCGGCGCGGTCGGTGCGGGTCGCCCTGCGGGTCAGCGAGCGCAGGACGCGGCCCGCCGTGGTGTAGCAGGCGGCGAGCGCGCAGCCGACGAGCAGTACGACCAGGGTGATGCGCGGCGTGGTGACCGCGGTGAGCACGGCGATCAGCGCCCAGCGCTCACCGATCGGCAGCACGATCATCCGGCGCAGCCAGACCGTCCAGCCGACGCTGTCGAGCTTGTCCGAGAGTGCCGCGGTGGGGCTGGTGTTGGCGGTCGCGGCGATGCTGTCGGCGTTTGCCTCGTTGAAGGAGAAGTCCACGACGTGCCGGCAGGTCTGCAGGACCATCGCGCCGAGCGCCAGCGCCCATACGTCGTCGCCGCCGCGGGCGGCGCCGAGCGCGAGGCCCGCGTAGTAGGCGTACTCCTTGGCGCGGTCGAACGTCGCGTCGAGCCAGGCGCCCAGCGTCGAGTACTGCAGGGAGTAGCGGGCGAGCTGCCCGTCCGTGCAGTCCAGGACGAAGGAGAAGAGCAGCAGCAGGCCGGCCGCGACGAAGCCGCCGCGGGTGCCGGTGGCCGCGCAGCCCGCCGCGATCAGCGCGACGACCAGCGAGGCGGTGGTCACCTGGTTCGGGGTGAGGCCGCGGCGCGCGCACCAGCGGGCGATGTAGCGCGAGTAGGGGGAGACGCAGTACGTCGTGAAGAAGCCGTCCCGCGACTTGACGGCCGTGCGCAGGCGTACGGCTTCGTCGTCCACGGCGGCGACGGCCTGCCGTGCCTCGTTCCGCGTCTGCGGATCGCTGGGCACGGTGGCGACGAGGGTGCCGAGGTCGGGGCGGTGGACCGCGCGGCCCTCGGCTTCGATCGTTTGCGCCGCCTGGTCGGCGAGTGCCTCGACCGTCAGGGCCGAGCCGCCCGTGGTGCCGGAGCCGGTGGTGGCCTGCAGCGCGCGCGTCAGGTCCGCCCTGGCCTCGGGCTGGGCGGTGACGGCGCCGGGGACGGCCGACGCGGCGAAGCGCGGGTCCGTCAGGCCGAGGCGAAGCGCGTGGACGTGGCCCACGAAACGCGCGTCGACGACCGCGACCCGCTGTCCGGCGGGGACGGCGGCGAGCAGCGTCTCGGTGTCCGCCGCGTCGGAGGCGATGCGGACGTCAAACCCCAGGGACCGCAGATCGCCTTCGAGCGGCGACCCGGGGACCGGCTGACCGGTCAGGATGGCGGTCGACAGACGAACTCACTCCTTGATTGCCGGCGCGGCTCGCGCCGGGCACGTGCGTGATGAGGGGCGCCCCAGGCCGGCAGCGGCCGGGCGGCACGTCGGCAGAGGCTATCGGATGATTGGAAGCAGGCGTTCACCGCCTGTTTACGGCCCGATAAGCACGGCCTGCGAGGGCCCGTGCCAACTCGATCATCATGGTCGATCGGGGGCGGCACCCACAAACCGCGCTTCGTTCGACCGGCACAAACGACATAAAGTCGACGCCCATGACATGGATGATCACAGGTGGAGCGGGATATATCGGGGCACATGTGGCGCGGGCGATGGCCGGCGCCGGGGAGCGGGTCGTCGTCCTGGACGACGTCTCGGCCGGGGTGCCCGAGCGGCTGCCGGCGGACATCCCTCTCATCAGGGGCTCTTCGCTCGACGGTGAGCTGCTGCGGCGGGTCTTCGCCGAGCACGGCGTGACGGGTGTGGTGCATCTCGCGGCGCGCAAGCAGGTCGGCGAATCCGTGGAGCAGCCGCTGCGCTACTACCGGGAGAACGTGGGCGGCCTGGTGACGCTGCTCGAAGCGGTGGCCGACGCCGGGATCAAGCGGTTCGTCTTCTCCTCGTCGGCCGCGGTGTACGGCAACCCGCCCGACGTGGAGCTGGTGGCGGAGGACGCCCCGTGCGTCCCGATCAACCCCTACGGCGAGACGAAGCTCGCCGGGGAGTGGCTGGTGCGGGCGGCGGGCCGGGCGCACGGCATCGCGACCGTGTGCCTGCGCTACTTCAACGTGGCGGGCGCGGCGTCCCCCGAGCTCGCTGACACCGGGGTCTACAACGTGGTCCCGATGGTCTTCGACCGGCTGCGCAACGACGAGGCGCCGCGCATCTTCGGCGACGACCACCCGACCCCGGACGGCACGTGTGTCCGCGACTACATCCACGTCGCCGACCTCGCCGACGCCCACCTCGCGGCGGCCCGCCGCGTCGAGGCGCACCCCGAGGGCGACCTGACGGTGAACATCGGCCGCGGCGAGGGTGTTTCCGTACGCGAACTCGTCACCCTCATCGGCGAGATCTCCGGCGCCGGGCGCCCGGCGCTCGTCGAACCGCGCCGAGCGGGCGACGCGCCGCGCGCCGTCGCGGACGCGCGTCTCGCCGCCGAAAAGCTGGGCTGGAAGGCCCGGCGCTCCGTACGCGAGATGGTCGAATCCGCGTGGGACGGCTGGTGCCTCCACCACCCCGAGGCGCGCCGCTCCTGATCGTTCCGACGCTCTGACCTGCGGTCATTTCCGCAGGTCAGAGCATATGACAACGGTGTTCAGTGCCGTGTTGCCGGATACCCCCCACCCGTAGTTCACTGTGATCGCGACAGACGCGCGACCAGGGAACAGACGACCGATACCGAGCACACGGAGGCGGCTTCCATGGGGGCTGGGCACGACCACGGGCACACGCACGGGGGGACGGCGACGGCGGCGTACCGAGGGCGGCTGCGCATCGCGCTCTCGATCACGATCACCGTCATGGTGGTCGAGATCGTCGGCGGCATCATGGCGGATTCGCTCGCGCTCATCGCGGACGCGACGCACATGGCGACGGACGCGCTGGGCCTGGGCATGGCGCTGCTCGCGATCCAGTTCGCCAACCGCCCGGCGACGGAGAACCGCACCTTCGGCTACGCCCGCGCCGAGATCCTCGCCGCACTCGCCAACTGTCTGCTGCTGCTCGGCGTCGGCGGCTACGTCCTGTACGAGGCGATCGAGCGGTTCATCACGCCCGCCGAGACCGAGGGCGGCCTCGCCATCGTCTTCGGCGTCATCGGCCTCGTCGCGAACATGATCTCGCTCTCGCTCCTGATGCGCGGCCAGAAGGACAGCCTGAACGTGCGTGGCGCCTTCCTGGAGGTCATGGCCGACGCGCTGGGCTCCTTGGCGGTCATCGTCGCGGCGGTGCTCATCCTGACCACCGGCTGGCAGGCGGCGGACCCGATCGCCTCGCTGGTCATCGGCCTCATGATCGTCCCGCGTACGGTGAAGCTGCTGCGGGAGACCCTGAACGTGCTCCTGGAGTCCGCGCCCAAGGGCGTCGACATGGCCGAGGTCCGCTCGCACATACTGGATCTGCCGGGCGTCGAGGACGTCCACGACCTGCACGCCTGGACCATCACGTCGGGGATGCCGGTCCTGTCCGCACACGTGGTCGTCAGCACCGAGACGCTGAACGCGATCGGCCACGAGAAGATGCTGCACGAGCTTCAGGGCTGCCTGGGCGACCACTTCGACGTCGAGCACTGCACGTTCCAGCTGGAGCCGGTCGGCCACGCGGAGCACGAGGCGAAGCTCTGCCACTGACGCACCCTGAGAGTGGCTTCCGGTGGTTCCTTGCCGATAGGGCCCCTCGCGTACGGCAGACTTGAAGCTCGAAGACCGAAGCGAAGGATGGGTATGCCGACCACACCTGCCACCGCGGCGAACAGCTCGTCGAACGGCACCGGAGAAGCGATCTTGCTGGAACTCGTGGACGAGGACGGCAGGACGATCGGCACAGCGGAGAAACTCTCCGCGCATCAGGCGCCCGGGCAGCTGCACCGGGCGTTCTCCGTCTTCCTCTTCGACGAGCAGGGGCGGCTGTTGCTGCAGCAGCGCGCCCTGGGCAAGTACCACTCCCCCGGCGTCTGGTCGAACACCTGCTGCGGCCACCCGTACCCGGGCGAGGCGCCGTTCGCAGCTGCCGCGCGCCGGACGTACGAGGAGCTGGGTGTCTCGCCCTCGCTGCTCGCGGAGGCGGGCACCGTGCGCTACAACCACCCGGACCCCGACTCGGGCCTGGTGGAGCAGGAGTTCAACCATCTCTTCGTGGGGATGGTCCAGTCGCCGCTGCGGCCCGATGCGTCCGAGGTCGGCGGGACCGCGTTCGTGACGGCCGCCGAACTGGCCGAGCGGCATGCGAAGGGACCGTTCTCCGCGTGGTTCATGACCGTCCTGGACGCGGCGCGCCCCGCCGTCCGGGAACTGACGGGGCCGTCCGCCGGCTGGTGAGTCAACTGGTGAGTCAACTCCCCCGCTAGGCGCAGCCGTTGGGCTTCAGGGGCAGGGCCGCCCAGATGACCTTGCCCCCGCTCGCGGTCTGTTCGACGTCGCAGGCACCGCCCGCCTCCTGCGTGATCTCGCGGACGAGGAGGAGACCGCGGCCCCCGGTCTGGCCGTGGTCGGTCACCAGGGCGGTCGGGCGGTAGGGGTGGTCGTCCTCCACGGAGACCCGCACCCACTCGGCGCCCACCGCCACCTCCACCGCCAGCATCGGCGAGAGCAGCGCCGCGTGCCGCACCGCGTTGGTGACCAGTTCGGAGACGATCAGGAGCAGGCCCTGCACCAGGTCGTCCGGGGCGGGCACACCCTGCCGGGCGAGCAGGTCACGTACCGCGTGCCGCGCCTGGGGCACCGAGGCATCGACGGCGGCGGCAGTGAACCGCCACACTCCTTCGTACGGAACCTTTCCGGTCTCCGGAGGGAGCGGGCCGGGCCCCCTCCCGTCGTCGTCCATCGTCCGGTCGCCGCCCTTGCGCTCGATTGTCACCACGCATCGAGTGTTGGGAATGCCCTGGTCCGGACCGGATAACTGACCAGAAGTCAGCGACTATCGACGGTTTTTGATCACTGACGCACATCCACGTCAGTTGTGTGACTGCTCCTGTCCGTCCGGTTTCGCTTTCAAGCTTTCTTCGGGTTGTACGGGTTGCCCGGCTCCCGGCCCATCGGCGACCATGCTCACGATCCGGCGCCCGCCCAGGCCCGCGGCGAGCAGGCCCAGGCCGTCGAAGAGCAGCGCGAGCGAGAAGAAGCAGCCGATCACGTACTGGCTGCTGCTGGGCCAGTTGGCGAGCACCAGGATGCCGAGAAGGAGACCGAAGGCGCCCTGCACGAGCGTCCAGCCGAACTGCGGGCCGCGCACCACCAGACTGCCGACAAGCCGGAACACGCCGCCGGTCAGGAACAGCAGCGCCGCGAACATCGTCAGCGCCTCCGCCGCCACATCCGGCCTACGGATGATCACGACACCGGCGGCGAGGTTCAGCGCGGCCACGACCACGCCGAGCCAGAAGAAGTTCGTGCCCCGGGACTGCACCGCGTGCAGCAGTCCGACAAAACCGCCGATCAGGAGCAGCCAGCCGAAGAGGAGCATGGAGGTCAGGGTGGCGACGCCGGTGTAGACCAGGCCCACGATCCCCGCCACCGCCAGGATCACGCCCATCAGGGCCAGCCAGCCGAGGCTGCGGTTGAGCTGTTTGGCGCCCTGGGCCTCCGGTGCGGCGGGCCTGGCGTTCTTGGGTCGGGCCATCAGCGTCTCCGTCCTGCTTCCCCCGGCTGCGCAGAGTTCTCAGGGCCACCCCTTCTTGATCGTACGTTCGAGCAGTGCGGATAGCATCCTGCGCATGGAGCCGCAGCTGAGGCAGGCCGTCACCCACGGCGTCGCCACCGTCGTCATCGACCATCCGGCCAAGCGCAACGCCATGACGGCGGACATGTGGCGCCAGCTGCCGCCGCTGCTCGCGGGGCTCGCCGCCGACCCGGCCGTACGGACGGTCGTGCTGACCGGCGAGGGCGCGACCTTCTGCGCGGGGGCCGACATCTCCTCGCTGCGGGAGTCACCCGGCGAGGCACAGGATCTGGCGGTGCGGGCCGAGGAGGCGCTCGCCGCCTTCCCCAAACCGACGCTCGCCGCGGTGCGCGGGCACTGCGTGGGCGGCGGCAGCCAGCTCGCGGCGGCCTGCGACCTGCGGTTCGCCGACGAGGGCGCCCTGTTCGGGATCACTCCGGCGAAACTGGGCATCGTCTACCCCTCCTCCTCCACGCGGCGCCTGGTGTCGCTCGTGGGGCCCGCCACCGCCAAGTACCTGCTGTTCTCGGGTGAGTTGATCGACGCCGGGCGCGCGCTGCGCACCGGTCTGGTGGACGAGGTGCTGCCCGCGGGCGAACTCGACAAGCGGGTCGCGGAGTTCACCAAGGTCCTCGCCGCGCGCTCGCAGCTGACGCAGGCCGCGGCCAAGGAGTTCGCGGCGGGGCACACGGACCGGGACGCGTACTGGACCGGGCAGGCGCGCGCCGGAGGCGACACCGCCGAGGGGGTCGCCGCCTTCCTGGAGCGCCGCGAGCCGCGTTTCACCTGGACTCCCGGCGGCGCCGCTACTGACTGAAGCGGCTCCCGGCGCGGAACTTCTCCACCAGGTGCGCGGGGGCCTTCTGCGGGGACCCGGCGTCGTAGGGCGGCTGCGGGTCGTACTCCGTCAGGAGCTGCACGGTCTGGGCCTGCTCCTCGCCCGCGATCCGGCCGATGAGCGCGAGCCCCATGTCGATGCCGGAGGAGACCCCGGCCGCCGTGACGTACTTGCCGTCGAAGACCACCCGCTCCCCCGTCGGCTCGACGCCGAACCGCTCCAGCTCCGCGAGGGCCAGCCAGTGCGAGGTGGCCCGGCGGCCCTTCAGGAGCCCGGCGGCGGCCAGCAGGAGCGAGCCGGTGCACACGGACGTCGTCCAGGTGCTGGTGGCGTCCGCGGCGCGCAGCCAGCCCAGGAGCGCCTCGTTCGCCATGTTGTCGCTCTGCCCTGGGCCGCCGGGGACGACGAGGATGTCGGGGTCCGGTACGTCGGCGAAGGCGCGGTCGGCGACGAGCGCGAGGGAGCCGCTGTCGTTGCGCACCGGGCCGGGGCGCTGCGCCACGAAGACGGTCTCGGCGCCGGGCATGCGGCTGAGGGTCTCGTACGGACCGACCGCGTCCAGGGAGGTGAACCGTTCGAACAGGGCGATGGCGATCTGCATGGAGGGCTGCCTATCCGTTGAGGGCGGGTGCCTGCTGAGGGGCGAGAGGGGCGTGGAAGCGCCGCCGGTACTCGGCGGGCGCCGCCCCGAGAGTCTTGACGAAGACCCGGCGCATGGCCTCGGGGGTGCCGTAGCCACAGGCGCGCGAGACCTCCTCGACCCCGTGGGAGGTCTCCTCCAGGAGGCGGCGCGCGTGCTCGACGCGGACGCGTTCGACGTACTTGCCCGGCGTCATCCCCGTCTCCGTCTGGAACGCGCGGGCGAAGTGCCGGGGCGAGAGCCGGGCGCGGGCGGCGAGCGACTCGACGCAGAGGTTCTCGGCCGGGTGTTCGGTGATCCACTGCTGGACCTCGCGCAGGGGCTCGCGCTGGGCGGTCTGCGCGGCGAGCTGGGCGCTGAACTGTGCCTGGTTCCCCGGACGCCGCAGGAAGACGACGAGATGGCGCGCGACGGTGAGCGCCTCCTCCCGGCCCAGGTCCTCCTCGACCAGGGCCAGGGCCAGGTCGATGCCGGCGGTCACGCCCGCGGACGTCGCGACATGGCCGTCGCGCACGAAGATCGGGTCGGGGTCGACCTCGATGGCGGGGTGGTCGCGGGCGAGCTCGGCGCAGTACGCCCAGTGGGTGGTCACCCGGCGGCCGTCCAGGAGGCCGGCCTCGGCGTACAGGATGGCGCCGGTGCAGACCGAGACCAGGCGCTGGGCGCGCGGGGCGTTCGTCCGCAGCCAGTCGATCAGGCGGGGGTCCGCCTCGCGGCTGCCGAGACCGCCCGGGGCGACCAGGGTGTGCGGCACGGGGGCATCGGCCAGGGAGGAGTCCGGTACGAGCGTGAGCCCGCTGGTCGTGCGCACGGGGGCGCCGTCCAGGGACGCGGTGCGGATGCGGTACGCCGACGTGTCGCCGCCGCGGCAGGCGGCGGCGCCCGCGAAGACCTCCACCGGCCCCGTGACGTCGAGGCTCTGGACCCCGTCGAAGAGGACGACCAGGACAGTTCGCTGCTCCATGCCCATGATTCTTGGCCCCGCGGGAGATGGCCGCAATGACGAATGGCCCACTTTTCCTGCCATGGGCGCATGCGGCGGCGGGGCGGTCCTGCCGTGGCCGCGCCCCGGGCTTCACCTCATACCAACCAGTCGGTAGCGTGCCTCCATGACTTCTCTCACGCCCCCATCCCCGGCCGCCGCGCTGCACCCGCGCGCGGGACGTCGATGCCACAACGTGCTCAACGCACTGCACTCGACGCACTACTTCTCGCCCGACGCGGGGCGCGAGCTGGCCGAGCTCGGGATCACCAACCCCCGGGCGGTCAATTTCGCCGTCCGCACGGCGGCGATGGGACCGGTCGGCGCCGGAGTGGTCACGGCGGCGTTCTACAACTACCGGCACGACCTCGTCGCCCAGCACGTGCCCGCCATCTGGCGCACCGCCTCCCCCGAGGACGTCCTGGCGGCGCGGCTGCGGGCCGTCGACACGACCCTGCGGCGCCTCCTCGGCGATGAGGCCCTCGCGTCCCCGGAGATGGCGGAGGCGGCCGGGCTCGCCCTGCGCGCCACCGAGGCCTGCTCCCGCTCGGCCCGCCCGCTCTACGCCGCCCACGCGGACCTGCCCGTCCCCGAGCAGCCGCACCTCGCGCTCTGGCACGCCGCGACGCTGCTGCGCGAGCACCGCGGCGACGGACACCTCACGGCTCTCCAGTACGCCGAACTCGACGGCCTGGAGGCCCTGGTGAGCCACACCGCGACCGGCAAGGGCATGACGCCGAAGTGGAACTTCACCACGCGCGGCTGGAACCAGGACGACTGGGACGCCGCCGTGCGGCGGCTGCACGCCCGCGGACTCCATGACGGCGGGACCGAGTTGACGCAGGCGGGCGTCGAGCTGCGCAAGGACGTCGAGGAGGCCACGGACCGCCTCGACCGGGCACCGTACGAGCACCTGGGCGCGGCGGGCGTCGAACGCCTGACGGAGCTGGGCACGGTGTTCGCCGGCGCGGCGCTCCAGGCGGGTGCGTTCCCGGCGGATCTGCTCGGCAAGGAGTAGCCACCCGCACGGCGCAGGCATGGACGGCGCCCCGCGAGGTACTCGTCCGTCTCCGGTCCCGCGCGCTTCGCGCCGGACCGGGCGACGAAAGGGGAAATCCCGTGTTCCGAGCGATCGCAGATGTCCTGCGCCAGATCGGCGCGGCACTCGCCACCGTGGTGACGCTGCCGTTCCGCGCCGTTGCCCGGCTCTTCGGCGGTGCCTCGAGCTCCACACGGCGATCGGGGCGCCGGTCGGGCGGCCGGACGCGCGGCCGAGCGGGGCGGGCACGCCGGGTCTGATCCCCCCGCTGTCGGCGCCACCTGCCACAATTGCCCCGCAACCCCAGTGAGAAGGCGGGAAACGTGGCACCTCTGCAGACGTCCACTCCAGCATCGATCGAAGGCAGGATCGCCGAAGAACTCGGCGTACGGGAGCGGCAGGTGAAGGCTGCCGTCGAGCTGCTCGACGGCGGCTCGACGGTGCCCTTCATCGCTCGCTACCGCAAGGAAGCGACCGAGATGCTCGACGACGCGCAGCTGCGCACGCTCGAGGAGCGGCTGCGTTATCTGCGGGAGCTCGAGGACCGGCGCACCGCGATCCTCGATTCGGTGCGCGAGCAGGGCAAGCTCACCGACGATCTTGAGGCGCAGATCCGCGCCGCCGACACCAAGGCGCGCCTCGAGGACATCTACCTGCCGTTCAAGCCGAAGCGCCGTACGAAGGCGCAGATCGCCCGTGAGGCAGGCCTTGAGCCGCTGGCCGACGGCCTGCTCGGCGATCCGTCGGTGGAGCCGCTCGCCGCGGCGGCGGCCTTCGTCGACGCCGACAAGGGCGTCGCCGACCCGCAGGCCGCCCTGGACGGCGCCCGCGCGATCCTCGCCGAGCGGTTCTCCGAGGACGCCGACCTGATCGGCGAGCTGCGCGAACGCATGTGGGTGCGCGGACGGCTCGCCGCGAAGGTCCGCGCGGGCAAGGAGGAGGCGGGCGCCAAGTTCGCCGACTACTTCGACTTCGCCGAGCCCTTCAAGGAGCTGCCCTCGCACCGCGTCCTGGCGATGCTGCGCGGCGAGAAGGAGGACGTGCTCGACCTCGTCCTCGAACCGGAGGAGGCCACGGAGGGCCCGTCCTCGTACGAGGGGATGGTCGCCCACCGCTTCGGCGTCGTCGACCGCGGTCGCCCCGGGGACAAGTGGCTTCAGGACACCGTGCGTTGGTCCTGGCGGACCCGCATCCTGGTGCACCTGGGGATCGACCTGCGCCTGCGGCTGCGCACCGCCGCCGAGGACGAGGCCGTGCGGGTCTTCGCGTCGAACCTGCGCGACCTGCTGCTCGCGGCGCCCGCGGGCACCCGCGCGACACTGGGGCTCGACCCCGGTTTCCGTACGGGCGTGAAGGTCGCCGTGGTCGACGCGACCGGCAAGGTCGTGGCGACGGACGTCATCAACCCCCACGTCCCGGCCAACAAGTGGGACCAGTCCCTTGCCACCCTCGCGAAGCTCGCCAAGGAGCACGCGGTCGACCTGATCGCGATCGGCAACGGCACGGCGTCGCGCGAGACGGACAAGCTCGCCGGTGAACTCATCACCAAGCACCCGGAGTTGAACCTCACCAAGGTGATGGTCTCCGAGGCGGGCGCCTCGGTGTACTCCGCCTCGGCCTTCGCCTCGCAGGAGCTGCCGGACATGGACGTGTCGCTGCGCGGCGCCGTGTCCATCGCCCGCCGCCTGCAGGACCCGCTCGCCGAGCTCGTGAAGATCGACCCGAAGTCCATCGGCGTCGGTCAGTACCAGCACGACCTCTCCGAGGTGAAGCTGTCGCGCTCGCTCGACACGGTCGTCGAGGACTGTGTGAACGGCGTCGGTGTGGACGTGAACACGGCGTCCGCCCCGCTGCTCGCCCGGGTCTCCGGCATCGGCGCCGGACTCGCCGAGAACATCGTGTCGCACCGCGACGCGAACGGCCCCTTCGCGTCGCGCAAGGGCCTCAAGGACGTGGCGCGCCTTGGCCCCAAGGCGTACGAACAGTGCGCGGGCTTCCTGCGCATCCGCGGCGGCGACGACCCGCTGGACGCCTCAAGCGTGCACCCCGAGGCGTATCCGGTGGTGCGCAAGATGGCCAAGAAGACGGGCGGCGAGGTCGCGTCGCTCATCGGCGACACGGCGACGCTGCGCTCGCTGCGTGCGGACGAGTTCGTGGACGAGTCCTTCGGTCTGCCCACCGTGAGCGACATCCTCAAGGAGCTGGAGAAGCCGGGGCGCGACCCGCGTCCCGCGTTCAAGACGGCGACCTTCAAGGACGGCGTCGAGAAGATCTCCGACCTGGCCTCCGGGATGGTCCTCGAAGGGGTCGTCACGAACGTGGCGGCGTTCGGCGCCTTCGTGGACATCGGCGTCCACCAGGACGGGCTCGTGCATGTCTCCGCGATGTCCAGGACGTTCGTCAAGGACCCGCGGGACGTGGTGAAGCCGGGCGACATCGTCAAGGTGAAGGTGATGGACGTCGACATTCCGCGCAAGCGGATCTCGCTGACGCTGCGCCTGGACGACGAGGCAGCGGCGGACACCGGCGAGGAGCGCCCCAAGCGCGGCGGGCGCCCCCCGCAGCAGCGGCAGCAGGGCGGCGGACAGCGCCCCCAGCGCCAGGGCGGCGGTCAGGGGAAGCGGCAGCAGGGCCCGCCGCCGGCCAACGACGCGATGGCGGACGCGCTGCGGCGGGCCGGGCTCCTGGACCCCAAGAAGCGCTGATCCGGCGGGGGTCGGCGGAGGTCAGGGCGACAGTTCGGTCACCTTGCCCTCCGTCACCTCCAGCCTTCGCGTGACCCGCACCGCGTCCAGCATCCTGCGGTCGTGCGTCACCAGGAGCAGCGTGCCCTCGTACGCGTCGAGGGCCGACTCCAGCTGCTCGATCGCCGGCAGGTCGAGGTGGTTCGTCGGCTCGTCCAGGACCAGGAGATTGACGCCCCGGCCCTGGAGCAGCGCGAGACCCGCCCGGGTGCGCTCACCCGGGGAGAGCGTGGCCGCGGGGCGCAGGACGTGGGCGGCCTTCAGGCCGAACTTGGCGAGCAGCGTGCGCACTTCGGCCGGTTCGGTGTCGGGCACGGCCGCGCAGAACGCGTCCAGGAGCGACTCCGGTCCGTGGAACAGCGCGCGGGCCTGGTCCACCTCTCCGACGAGCACCCCTGAGCCGAGCGCCGCGTGGCCCGCGTCCGTGGGGATGCGGGTCAGCAGGGTGCCGAGGAGGGTCGACTTGCCCGCGCCGTTCGCGCCGGTGATCGCCACCCGGTCCGCCCAGTCGATCTGGAGCGTCACGGGCCCCAGCGTGAAGGCGCCGCGGCGCACCTCGGCCTCGCGCAGGGTGGCGACGACGCTGCCGGAGCGCGGCGCCGACGCGATCTCCATCTGCAGCTCCCACTCCTTGCGGGGCTCCTCCACGACGTCGAGCCGCTCGATCATGCGCTGGGTCTGGCGCGCCTTCGACGCCTGCTTCTCGCTGGCGTCGCTGCGGAAGTTGCGGCCGATCTTGTCGTTGTCGCCCGCCTTGCGACGGGCGTTCTTGACGCCCTTGTCCATCCAGGACCGCTGCATCTGGGAGCGGCCTTCGAGCGCGGCCTTCTTGTCGGCGTACTCGTCGAACTCGTCGCGGGCGTGGCGGCGCGCGACCTCGCGCTCCTCCAGATAGGCCTCGTAGCCGCCGCCGTAGAGGTGGATCTGCTGCTGGGCGAGGTCGAGTTCGAGGACCTTGGTGACGGTGCGGGTGAGGAACTCGCGATCGTGGCTGACGACCACCGTCCCGGCGCGCAGTCCGCGTACGAAGCTCTCCAGGCGGTCCAGGCCCGCCAGGTCGAGGTCGTTGGTGGGCTCGTCCAGGAGGAACACGTCGTAGCGCGAGAGGAGCAGCGACGCGAGGCCCGCGCGGGCGGCCTGGCCGCCGGAGAGTGAGGTCATGGGCTGGTCGAGGCCGACGTCGAGGCCCAGAGAGGCGGCGACCTCCTCGGCCCGCTCGTCCAGGTCGGCGCCGCCGAGCGCGAGCCAGCGCTCCAGGCTGAGCGCGTACGCGTCGTCCGCGCCCGGGGTTCCGTCGACCAGGCCCTGGGTGGCCTCGTCCATGGTCCGCTGGGCCTCGTCGACGCCGGTGCGGCGGGCCAGGAAGCCGCGGATGGACTCGCCGGGGCGGCGGTCGGGCTCCTGCGGGAGGTGGCCCACGGACGCGCCGGGCGGGGAGAGGCGCAGTTCGCCGGTCTCCGGGGTGTCGAGGCCCGCGAGGAGGCGCAGGAGGGTCGACTTGCCGGCGCCGTTGGCGCCGACCAGGCCGATGACGTCGCCGGGGGCGACGACCAGTTCCAGGGCGGAGAAGAGGGAGCGGTCGCCGTGGCCGGCGGCGAGATTCTTGGCGACGAGGGTTGCGGTCATCAGGGGGTCGAGTTTAGGCGAGGCGGGCCGCTCGGTTTTTCCGGGTGGGCCCGCCGGACCCGGGCCCACGTCCAGGCCCGCAGCCCGCCGCACAGAAATGCGAGCCACGTCACACAGGAAGGAGCCTCGACGCCTCGGAGTTGCCGATCACCTCACTATCGGTGCCACCAGAACGCTGTCCGTCGTGCGCGCCACCACGAACGACTCCCCCTTCGTCGCCTTCGCGTCCAGCTCGACGCGGTGCTCCCCCGGCGCGAGGACACCGTCGAAGACCTCGTGGACCTGGGTGCGGGAGAGCAGGTCGAGGCGGTACGCGATGAGCTGGACCCGGCAGGTCGAGGTGATCTCGACGTCCGCCGCGCCGTCCGCCGCCCCGAGCCGCGTCAGGCGGCGCAGCTCCAACGGGCTGCGGTCCAGGGCGTGTTCTATCTGGGCGACCAGGAGCGGGATGATCGGGGCGAGCCCGTCGACGTACGCGACCTGGAGCCCCGCCCCCTCGAACGCCGCGCGCACCCCCGTGCGCGTCGCCGCCGGGACGGCCCGCCCGAAGACCACCGCCCCGTACGTCCGCAGCTCGTCCGGCGGCACGCCCGCCGCGTCCGCCGCGATCTCGGCGCCGACACCGATCGTGCGCAGCGCCGCCGCGAGCTTGGCGAGGACGGCGACACGGGCGCCGATCAGGAGCACCCTGCGGCGCGCCGCGGGTTCGCCGCGGGCCAGCAACTGCCCCAGCGCGTCCCGGTATGCGGCGCCCTCGAAGCGGAAGGGCCCTATGCCGTGGTAGCCGTTGCGTTCCATGTCGGCCCGCTCGGCCGTCTGCCAGGCGAAGTCCCGCCATATGTAGGCGTCGGTGCCGTCCGGTGCCCGCTCGATGACGGCCGTGACCGCCCCGCACTCCAGGCCTTCGCACTCGGGACAGCCGTAGATGACGTGCCGGTCGTCGCGCAGGGGGGCCTGCGCCTCCAGGAGGAGTCCGCGCACGTGGTGGGTGAAGATCGCCGGGGGGACGTCGGAGGCGAGTGGGGAGACGGCGTCGAGGTCGGAGAGCTGGAACAGCAGCGGGCGCCCGTTCACGATGAAGTCGACGAAATCCCGGTGGACTTGATAGTCACCGTTGGCGAGAACTCCACCGGCGCGCATGGCCGGTGCCAGACCGAAAGTCGCGTACTCGGCAGACATGGTGTGAGTATCCCCATCTGGGCGGTGATGTGAGCACGGCATCCCGCATTCCGCTGCGCTCCCGGGACAAACGGGGCGGATGACCGTGGTGTGCCCCCGATCGGCGTACGCATGGTCGATGGCGTACAAGGCGTTCCCCGGCTGGACGACGACGCGCAGGAGGCGGCAGCCTCGCGAACGAAGCGGCCGCCTCCTGAGAGCGGGGAGAAGAGAACTCAGACCTTCGTGGCCCCGCTCTCCTCGTCGTCGCCGTTGCCGTTGTCGCTCGGGCCGATGCGGATCTCGAAGTCACCGTCGTACTGCTCGTGGCCCGCGATCACGGCCTTCTCGACGGCGTCCGTGCCGTGCTCGCCCCGGACGATCAGCGGGTCGTGGCGCAGGTCCCTCATCAGCGCCACGCACATCCCGATCATCACGAGGGTGAAGGGCGCGGCCACCAGGATCGTCAGATTCTGCAGGCCCTGGAGGGCGTTGCCCGAACCGTCGCCGATGAGCAGCATGATCGCCGCCACGGCTCCCGTCACGACACCCCAGAAGACGACCACCAGCTTGCCGGGTTCGAGCGCGCCCTTCTGGGAGAGCGTGCCCATGACGATCGAGGCCGCGTCCGCACCCGAGACGAAGAAGATGCCCACGAGGATCATGACGAGCAGGCTCGTCACCGTGGCGATCGGGTACTCGTGCAGCAGGCCGAAGAGCTGGCCCTCGGGGGTCGACTCGCCGCCGAGACCGCCGGCCTCCTTGACCTTCATCGCCGATCCGCCGAAGACGGCGAACCAGATCAGGCTGACGGTGCTGGGCACCAGGATGACCCCGCCCACGAACTGCCGGATCGTGCGTCCCCGGCTGATCCTGGCGATGAACATGCCCACGAAGGGCGTCCAGGAGATCCACCAGGCCCAGTAGAAGACCGTCCAGCTGCCCAGCCAGTCCGACACGCCCTTGCCGCTCGACGCCTCGGTGCGCCCGATCAGCTGGGGCAGATCGCCGAGGTAGGAGCCGATCGAGGTCGGCACCAGGTCGAGGATGATGACGGTCGGGCCCGCGATGAAGACGAACACGACGAGCAGCAGCGCGAGCACCATATTGATGTTCGAGAGCCACTGCACGCCCTTCTCCACACCGGAGATGGCGGACGCCACGAAGGCCACCGTGAGAACGGCGATGATGGCGACGAGCAGACCGGTGGGGACGTCACTGCTCCAGTCGAGGACCTCGAAGCCGCTGCCGATCTGCAGGGCGCCCAGGCCCAGCGACGCGGCGGAGCCGAACAGCGTCGCGAAGATGGCGATGATGTCGATGACCCTGCCCCAGGCGCCGTTCGCGCGCTTCTCGCCGATGAGCGGCGTGAAGACGGCACTGATGGTCTGCCTGCGCTTGCGCCGGAAGGTGCTGTACGCGATGGCGAGACCCACGACCGCGTAGATCGCCCATGGGTGGAGCGTCCAGTGGAAGAGGGTGGTGGACATCGCCGTTTCCATCTTCGCCGCGGAGTCGGCGGGATCGGTGCCCGGCGGGGGCGTGGTGAAGTGGGCGAGCGGCTCGCTCACGCCGTAGAACATCAGGCCGATGCCCATACCGGCGCTGAACATCATCGCGACCCAGGAGACGGTGCGGAACTCGGGGTCCTCGCCCTCCTCACCGAGGGTGATCTTTCCGTACCGGCTGACGGCGAGCCAGAGCGCGAAGACCACGAACCCGCTCGCCGCCAGCATGAAGGCCCAGCCACCGTTGTGGATCAGGCCGTTGAGCATCTTCGTGGAGACGCTCTCGAGCGAGTCCGTCGCGACGGCGCCCCAGACCACGAAGGCCAGGGTGAGCACGGCGGTCACACCGAAGACGATGCGGTCGGTCTGGGGATGGCTGCCGCCGTGCGCGGCATGCATGAGGTGCCCGTCCCCTCCCCCGTCGTCCGCTTTCTGTTGGTCCTGCGTCACAAGCACACCTCTCACGGTTTCGCATTCGTACAAACTCTGTGGCCCGCTACCCAGTACCACATGTGACGCACCTATCAATCACTCAACAGCGGGTGTCGGGCGAACCTGTGACCAGGTGGTAGGGCGCACGCTCGTCGAGCAGCAACGGTACGAGAGATCGCGCGGATTGCCGCATCGGCACATAGGCGCCCGATCCGTCCCGTTTGACCGTGACGCCGTGCAGGGCCAGTTCGTCCTTGATGTCGCCGTACTGGGCGGCGTCGAGGCGGTAGCCGCAGGGCGGGTCCTGGATCACTTCGGACGGCTCGGCGGGGTCGTTGTCCGCGCCGCCGATGTAGACGGGCCCACGGTCACGGAAGCCTTCGACGCGGGCCGCGCCGGTGGCCGCCTCCAGCCGGCCGCGCCGCTCGTCGGCATAGGCGAACAGGCCGCCGAGGGCGGCCAGTTGCGACTTCACCCGGCGCCGGTTGTTCAGCGCCTCGTCCTTCTTCTCCGCGTCCGTGAGCGGGTCGACGCGGCTCTCGATGAGCAGACCCGCCGCGTGCTTGATGCCGGAGACGTTGCGCAGGATGCGCTCCTGGCCGTCGCCCGCCGTCTGCTTGATCGGGTCACCGGTCACGGGGTCGGTCCAGATTCCGTACGTCCCCGTCGTGTAGCCCGCCTTGTTGGCGGCGGGCCTGACATAGGCCTTGGACAGGGTCTGCGCCTCCTCGTGCACCGCCTCGTCGGTGTTGAGGTTGCGCGGCCACAGGTCGAACAGGTCCTTGTCGTAGTACTTCGGGGTCGCTCCGTACTCGTGCAGGTCGTAGATGGAGTCCGGCTGCCGGTCGCGGATGACGGCGGCCATGGCGCGGGCCTCCGCCGTCTGGAGGGATATGTGGTCGCGGTTGATGTCGACGCCGTCGGAGTTGCCGCGGGTGTCGGCGGCGCGGCCGTCCGGGTTGGCCGTCGGTACGACGAGGAGCGTGGTGCGCGAGCGGAACGTGCGGGTCTTCTTGTCCTTCGCGTACGCCAGGTCGCGGATCGTCGACAGACACGCGTCGCGGCCCGACGGCTCGTCGCCGTGCTGGCTGCAGATCAGCAACACCGTGTTCTTCGTGCGGCGTTCACCGATGCGGACCAGTTGGACGGGCCGGTCCTGCTTGGTGGTGCCGATGCGCGAGACGGAGACCCGGTCGGTCGCCTTGTCGACGGCGGCGAGGAGCTTCTGCTCCTCGGGCTGGCTGGTCCAGCGTGCGCCGTTGCTCTCCTCGAACCCGGTGCGGGGCGGGGTCGGCGTCGCCTGCGCGGGCGCCGTCAGGAGCGGTGCGGCGAGCGCGGCGGTGACGCAGGCGAGCGCCAGGGTGCGGATGCGGGGTGTGAGGCCGGTGCGGGGTCTCATGAAGTGCTGCCTCCCGGTACGGGGCGGAACGGACGCGGCGGGGCCACGCCGTCGAGACGGGATTCGCGGGGGACGACGCTCTCGGAGGAGGTGCGGAAGGCGTCGGCGCCGCCGACCAGCGGGACCTTCGCCGACGTGCGGGACAGGTCGATGGCCAGGGTCGGGGTGTCGGCCGGCGGGTCGATGAGGTCCTTGTCGGTGCCCGCGACGATCAGCGCGAGGCGGTGGCCCTTGGGCACGACGTGGTCGCTCGCGGCCAGGTCGAGGGTGATGGTGTGCTTCTTGCCCGGCGTCAGGGGGCGGCCCTTGTGGGCGTCGGCCCAGTTGCCGAGGTCGGCCCAGCCGCGGCTGAAGACGGTGTAGTCGACGTCGGCGGTCTTCGCCTTCGTCTCCTTGAAGCAGGAGCTGTCGCCGCCGGTGCTCGCGCCCCAGCAGGTGCGTTCGGGAAGCGTGGTGATGCCCTCGCCGGCGCCCGCGTAGTCGCGGATGGTGTCGGGGCCGAGGTCGACGAGGACCGCGGAGAGGTGGGCGGTGCGGGTCGTCGGGGTCGCGGTGACGGTCACCTCGGAGGAGCCCGACAGACGCAGGTCACGGCCGAGGGGCTTGCTGATGAACCCGGCCTTCGAGGGGGTGGAGGTGTCGATCTGGGCGGCCCAGTCGGTCTCGCTCAGCTTCGGGTCGTCGGTGAAGGTCTCGCTGCCGGTGCCGGGGCGGGTGCCCAGGGTGCCGACGCCGGGGGAAGCCCCCTTGGCGGGGCGGAGCTTGACCGTGTCCGTGGCGCGCGGGGGCCAGACGCGGTCGGTGGTCCACCGGTCGGGGGCGCGCTCGATGTCGGCCATCGGCTCGCGGTCGATGCCGTTGTCGTAGCCGAGGAGTTCGTGGTCGAACCAGCGGTGCAGGGTGCGCACCCAGTCGCCGCGGCGGAAGTCGAAGGGGTCGACGTGGCCGGCCTGGCTCAGCCACACCTTGCGGTCGACGCCCTGGTCGGCGAGCGCGTCCCACCACTGGCCGAAGTGCTTCATCCGGACGTTCAGGTCCTGCATGCCGTGTACGGCGAAGACGCTGGCCCTGACCTTGTCCGCGTCCGGGGTGTGGTCGCGCTCGCTCCACAGCCGGGTCCAGTCGCCGGTGCGCGGCGCGCCGTCGACCAGTCGTTTCTGCACGGCACCGCAGCGGGCCCGCGCCTCGGGGCTCTCCACGTAGTCCGAGAGCCACTCGGGGCCGCTGTCGTAGAGGGGGGCGCCCTTGGCGAAGTAGTAGTCGTACCAGGAGGAGATCGCGCCGATCGGGACGATCGTCTTCAGGCCCTTGACGCCGGTGGCGGCCACGCCGTTGGCGATGGTGCCGTCGTAGCTCTTGCCGATCATGCCGGTGGCGCCGTTCGTCCAGGACGCCTTGGCGTTCTTGCCGCCGGTGCGGGTGGTGTAGCCGCGGGCCCGGCCGTTCAGCCAGTCGACGACGGCCTTGGCGGACTGGACGTCGGAGCGGCCCCCGACGTCCACGCAGCCGTCGGAGCGGTTCGTGCCCGCGAGGTCGACGGCGACGAATCCATAGCCGCGGGGCACGAAGTAGTTGTCGTAGTAGAGCGGGAACTGGACGGGGTTGCCGTCCGCGTCGTACGTCTTCTTCTGGCTCTCGTTGCCGCGCCCGCAGCAGGAGTAGTACGGGCTGGCATCCATGATCACGGGTATCTTGCGGCCCTGCTGGGCCGGTTCGCGGGGCCGGACGATGTCGACGGCGACCCGGTCGGTCTTCCCGTCGTCGTCACCGTCGATCCTCGTGTCGACCCAGACGGATTCGCGGATCGCGCTCTCGTACGAGTAGACGGGTTTGCTCTCGCGCGGGGCGCTCGGCGCCCCTTGCGCGGCACCCGGGGCCACGAGCGTGGCGAGGAGGGCGGCAAGGGCCGCCGTCAGCAGTGATCTCCAGATCAAGCGCGTGCGGCGCGCACGTATCGGCATGGCGCGGAAGGTACACCGGTCAACTCCCGCGCGACAGAGGGCGGTACGCGCCGGTGACAGCCTCATGGGGCGTTTTGGCACATGTCGGCCGAATGGCGATCGTGTGACAGTGGCGACCATGGACATGACGCGTGACCACCGGGCTCAATAGGGTCGGACGCGTCTACCGAAGTGCCCCTACGACTTGTACGACTTGGAGCTCTTGTGCACCGCAGACTCATCGCCCCGGGCGCGCTCGCGGCCTCCCTGCTGCTGGCGATCCCGGCATCGGCCGCCGACTTCACGCCCGGAGCCCCGGGTATCGGCGATCCCTACTACCCGGCCAGCGGCAACGGCGGCTACGACGTCTCGCACTACGACCTGCGGCTGAAGTACCAGCCGAAGACCGACCTGCTCGAAGGCACGGCGACCATCAACGCCACCACGACGCAGAACCTCTCCCGCTTCAACCTCGACCTCGGCCTGAAGGTCAGCGAGGTGCGCGTCAACGGCAAGAAGGCCACCTTCAAGAAGTCCGGCGAGCAGGAGCTGGAGATCACTCCGCCGGCCGGGCTGCCCAAGGGCACGCCGATCACCGTCGTCGTGCGGTACGCGGGCAAGCCGTCCGAGGTGAAGATCAGCGGTTTCACCGCGTGGGCGCGCACGCCGGACGGCGGCGTGGCGGCGCAGGAGCCGGAGTCGGCCGCCTGGTGGTACCCGTCCAACGACCACCCGCTCGACAAGGCGACGTACGACGTCTCGGTCTCCGTGCCGGACGGCTCGCAGGCCATCTCCAACGGCGTGCTCCAGTCGCAGAGTTCGAAGCTCGGCTGGACGCGCTTCAACTGGCGCTCGAACAAGCCGCAGGCCAGCTATCTGACGACGCTCGCCGTCGGCAAGTTCGACATCACGACGGACAAGACCGCGGACGGTCTGCCCGTCCTGAACGCCTACAGCAAGGACCTCGGCGACAACGCAGGGGCCGCGCGGGCGAGCATCGAGCGGTCGGCCGAGGTCGCCGAGTGGCTGGAGACGGTCTTCGGGAAGTACCCCTTCAACGCCCTGGGCGGCTACGTCCCCAACGTGACCAGCGGCTTCGCCCTGGAGACGCAGACGCGGCCGTTCTACAGCCCGCGGCAGTTCGCGAACGGGTCCAACGTGTCCGTCGTGGTCCATGAGCTGGCCCACCAGTGGTACGGCGACAGCGTGTCGGTCGACGGCTGGAAGGACATCTGGATCAACGAGGGCTTCGCGCGGTACAGCCAGTGGCTGTGGTCGGAGAAGGAGGGCGAGGGGACGGCGCAGGAGCTCGCGGACTACGTGTACGCGCAGCACCCCGCCGACGACCCGTTCTGGAAGGTCAAGCCGGGCGACCCCGGTCCGGAGAACCAGTTCGACATCGCCGTGTACGACCGCGGGGCGCTGGCCCTGCAGGCGCTGCGCAACGAGATCGGCGAGAAGTCGTTCTCGGCGATCTTGAAGGGGTGGCCGAAGGAGCACGCGTACGGGAACGCGAAGGTGAGTGACTTCGTGAAGTACGCGGAGAAGGTGTCCGGGAAGCCTCTGGCTTCGCTGTTCGACGCTTGGCTGTTCCAGCCTTCGCGGCCGGACGCTCCGGCCGCTCGGGGGGCGGGGATTGCCCGGTCCTCCGCGGTTCCAGCTGCGCCGAAGTCGTGGAAGTCCATCGCTGCGACGAACGGTGTGCACGACCACGGTCACGGTCACGGTCGCTGACACTGAGCCGCCGCTTCGCGGCGGATGTCTCCCGCCCACCCACCCGATTGCCCGGCAGCCAGCTGCTGGGGAGGGCGGGTGGGCGGAGGTCAGTCCGGGATGGGCGGGTGGGGGGAATCAGCCCTGCTGACGAGGTGGGCGGTGGGGGGAATCAGGCCGACGGACGGGGTGGGCGGCGGAATCAGGCCGACCTACGGGATGGGTGGGCGGGGGAATCAGCCCTGCGGACGGGGTGGGGTGGGTGGGGGAACTAGCCCGTCCGGCGTTTGAGGACGAGCCCGGCACAGCCGGTGCTCCTGCGGTGCGCCCGAGCCCTGCCCAGCCGGTGACGTGCGGTGCGCCCGAGCCCTGCGAGCCTGCGGCAGGTAGCGCAGGCGTTCCGGCAGCCGGGGGACCACCGCGCGGATCACCCGGCCGAGGCGGCGCAGCCTCCGCTCCTGGGCGTCCGTCCACGGCAGGCCGATGGCCGCCCTCGCGTCCGGAGGCATCAGGCCGATCGTGATGAAGCGCCGGAAGCGGGCCAGGGGTGGCAGGAGCACGGGCCACAGGGCGCGCAGGGCCAGCCGCAGCACGTAGGGGCCACGGTCCGGCGGCGGGACCGGACGGTCCGTGGCGACCAGGTCGCGCACCACCTCCGTCTCCTCCAGCTCGTCCGCGAGGACCTTCGCGTAGTACGGCCAGAACTCCTCGATCGTCTGCGGCATGTCCCGGTCGTGGATGCCGAGGATCCGGCCGACCTGGAGCCACTCCGCGTACAGCTGCCGCTCCTGCTCCTCGGTGAACGGGCGGCCCAGGTACTTCTGGGCGTGGTGGTAGACGGGGAACCCGGTGGCGTGGACCCACGCGTAGTAGGCGGGCGTCAGCGCGTGGTAGTCGCGGCCGTGCGCGTCCGTGCCCCGGATGTGCTTGTGCAGCTCACGCAGCCTGCGCCCCTCCTCGGCCGCGCTCTCGCCGCCGTACACCCAGGTCTGCAGCGAGCGCAGCGACCGCTCGCCGCGCCCCCACGGGTCGGTGCGGAAGACGGAGTACGTGTCGACGCCCGCGCCCACCGCGGGGTGCGCGACCTGCATCGTGAGCGCGGCGGGCAGGGCGAGCAGGGCGCGGACGTCGCCCGCGATGTCCCACAGGACCCCGCCGGGCGGGGGCGGCTCGGGAGCCTGGCGGCGGTGGGTCATCACGCGGCTCCCAGGGGTCGGCGGGCCCGCCGGTCGGTGCCCGGTTTGTGTGTGTTCCAGTATGCGACGGCCATGGTCAGCGCGATCCGCAGGGGTGGCGGCACCACCGCCATCGCGACCCGGACGAACCGGGTGACGCGGCGCAGCGCGCGCTCCTGGCGCGGGGTCCAGGTCAGGCCGAGCCGCTCGCGGAGGACCGGCGGCAGCGTGCCCACGTTCACGAGCAGCGCGTAGTGCGCCGACAGCGCGCCGACCGGCCGCCAGAGCGGGGCCGGGATCCACCGCACCGGCGGTTTCCGCGGGCGCGCCAGCTCGTCGAGCACGTCACGCACCGACTGGTTCAGTTCCAGGCGTTCGCGCACCATCTCGTCGTAGTACGCGCAGAACGCGGCCCAGTCCGGCGGCAGATGGTGGTCCCTCAGCCCCCACACCCGCCCCACGTCCCGCATCTCCTGGTAGTACGCCTCGGTGTCGGCCGCCGAGAGGCCCTTGCCGAAGATCCGGTGGCCGTCGTACCCGCCGCGCACCAGCGTCGCGTGCACCCAGTGGTACGCCTCCGGGTTCAGGGCGTGATAGCGGCGCCCTTGATCGTCGACTCCCTTCAGGTGCTCGTGCATCGCGCGGATCCGGTCCGCCTCCGCCGTGGCCGCCGCCTGCCCTCCGTAGATGACTGTGCTGAGCGAGGAGACCGTGCGCCACAGGCGCTGCCACGGCTCGGCGCGGAAGTTGGAGTGCTGCTCGACGCCCGCGCCGACGACCGGGTGGGCGACCTGGAGCAGCAGCAGTTGGGGCGAGATCAGGAAGTTCCGGGTGTCTCCGAAGTAGCGCCAGGCGGCCCCGCCGCGCCGTGGGGCCCGTATGCCGCTCGGGCGTGGGGCCCGTGTTCCGCTCATCGCGACTCCCTTCGTCGAATCTGCGTCAGCAGTGTTGACGCGCTCGATGAAACAAGTCAATAGTCCTTGTAACTTTGACTCATCGAAGGAGAGGGGTCGTCAAATGGCTTTACTTGACGGCGAGTTGAGCGCAGAAGGACGTACGCACTGGAAGAGATCGGCCGTGATGTTCGTGCCGGGCGTCGCCGCGGTCGGCGCGGTGGTGATCGCCCTCGCCCAAGGTGCGATGGCGGCCTCCTTCGCGGTGTCGGGCAAGAACTTCAAGGTCTCCGCCGAGGAGATCACCGGCCGCGGGATCTCCAGCTTCCCCTCGTCGCTGAGCAGTTCGGACGGCAAGGGACACGCGGTGCTGCTCGCCGGGATCAAGAGCGGCACGCCGAAGGGGGTGTGCCTGTCGATGAAGCAGAAGCTGCCGCTGGTCGGCGAGGTCTCGATGATCGTCAGGTCCGGCGACGGCAAGCCGATCAAGGGCGAGAACCTCGTCGTGAACGCCGACGCGCTCACCAGCGGCGGCGGTCGCGTGACCGGCGTCCAGGCGGGACGTGACGCCTCGACGCTCGACGAGGTGCCCGGCATCCAGGGCCCCAAGGGAATCTTCGGCGTGCAGGCCTCGGGCGCGGTGGCCCGTGACGTGAAGTCCACGGCGTGGGCCTCCAACGGCGGCTCGCTCACCCTCGACAAGGTCAGCATCGAGCTGAGCCGAGACGGCAAGGAGTGCTACTGACGTGCCGCCGCAACGGACCACGGCCGACGTGCCCGCGGAGCGTGCCACCGGAAGGACGTGCGCATCGTGATCGGACTGGTGCTCGGCTTCGGCGCCGAGCTGGCCAAGGAGACCGGGGCGTGGCTGGACCGGTTGCTCCCGGCGCCCGGGCTGCGCGGGACGCTGCGGTCCTGGCGCCGGCGCCGACCGTTCTGGGCGGGCGTCTGGACCGTGCTCGGCGGCCTGGAGATGATCTTTCTGCCGCTGGCGCCGCTGCCGCTGATGCTCAAGGTCGGCATCGGCGCGATGTCGGCGATCGGGGTGGGGCTCGTCCTCATCGCGGGCGGTCTCTTCTTCGTGTTCGCGCCCGCGCAGCGGATGTTCGTGTCGGTGGTGACGGCGATCGCCTCGCTGGTGTCGCTCGCGACGACGAATCTGGGCGGGTTCGGGATCGGCGTGGGTCTTGGCCTGCTCGGCTCGTCCATGGCGTTCGGCTGGCTGCCGCATGCGAAGGCGCCCGGCGCCGCGCCCGAGCGGGACCCGGAGGCGTCCGGCGGCGGAGCGGAGGGCCTGCGCCCAAAAGCACGTGAGGGCCGCGCCCGGCGGCGTCCCGCCGCCTCCCCGCGGCGCGGGACGGGCGTGGCCCTCGCCCTCGCGCTCACCGCCGGGCTCCTCGTCGGCGTGCCCGGCACCAGCAGCGCGGCGGCGGACTGCCCCGATCCGGCGACCGGGCCCGATCCCCTGCCCTGGCCGCTGGACCGGCTCGGCCTGCCCGACGTACCGCTGCCCCGGGACGCGACGGAGTGCTCGGGCGACACCGACACCGACACCGGTACTGGCACCGGCACCGGCACCGGCACCGGCAGCAGCGCAAGCCCTCCGCAAGAACAACCCGACGCCAAAGCCCCGCCCCCCACGGCGCGCGACGCCGACGAAGACCCCCGCGACGCCCTCGCGAAGGTCTCCCTCCCCTGCCTCACCGGCGTCGACACCGGTGGTGCCGACAACCCGCCGCCCACCGGGCCGCCCCCGTCCGAATCCGCCGAGCCCGGCGAGATCGGCGACCCCGGCGACCTCACCGCCCTCAAACCTCCGCTCGTCGTCGGCGACCAGCCGGGCCCCGGCCGCGCCACCTACCCCGTCAGCCCCTACCACCCCACGGTGAAGGCCGCCCGGCTCACCGCCACCGACGCGATCATCCACGGCTCGACCTATCTGCCGACCGTCGGCGGCGGCCGCGTCAAGGTGCTGTGGGTGCACGCGAAGCGCATCGTGGCCCGCGACTACCACTTCGAGGCCAAGGGGCCCGACGGATCGACGCACGTCCTGGACGTACAGCTCGACATCCGCGACGTCGACGTCTACGCCACGTACTTGAAGGGCGCCATCGAGATCCCGGGTCTGAAGGTCAGGACGCCGCAGATCTGCATCGGCGCCGATGTCATCCCGGCCAATCTGCCGGTCGCCGTCCAGCTTCCCGAGCTGACCCTGGAGCCGGTGACGGCCGGCCAGGTACTCGTGGACGCCGCCGACGTCCGCTACACCGTACTCAGCAGCTCGCCACGCCGATAGGAGAGCGTTCATGGGCCGCTACAGCCGACTGCGCGAGATCCGTCGCATGGACCCCGCCCACGACTACGCGCACATACACAAGCTCATCTCCCAGTACGAGTTCCCCTGGGACTACGCGCAAGGCGTGAGCATCGCGTTCCTGCGCGACTATGGAGTGCCACGCATATCGCAACTCCTCGACCACACCCAGGAGTTCGAGAAGGCCGGCCAGAAGCGGTACGACGACACCGTCCTGTTCGGCTTCGAGATGGCGCAGGACGGCTTCGACTCCGAGCGCGGCCGGGCCGCCGCCCGCCACCTCAACCGCATCCACGGCAAGTACCAGATCCCCAACGAGGACTTCCTGTACGTCCTCGCCACCACCGTCGTCGGGCCCAAGCGCTGGATCGACCGCTTCGGCTGGCGGCCGCTGTGCGCCAACGAAGCGGAGGCGCTCGCCCTGGTCGGCCACAAGATGGCGGCGATGATGGACATCGACCACGCCCCGACGACGTACGCCGGATTCGAGAAGCTCCTGGACGACTACGAGGCGGAGATGTTCGCCTACGATCCGGCCAACCGCCGGGTCGCGAACGCCACGTTCCGCGTGATGGCGTCCTGGTATCCGCGTCCGGTGCGCCCGGTGGTCGCGCGGTTCACCCTCGCACTGCTCGACGAACCCCTGTTGCGCGCACTGGGGTTCCGGACGCAGGCTCACTGGGTGCGGATCGCTGCCGAGCGTGCCGTCCGGGCGCGCTCGACGTTCGTCCGGCTGCTTCCCGCGCGGCCGCGCCGTCGGCCCGCACTGCCCAAACCTCGGTCGTATCCCTTTGGTTACACCCTCGACGACCTGGGCCCGCACTGGGCACAGGGCCGTCCGGTGCGGCCGCTGCCCGACGAAGTACCCCTGGAGCGCTGAATCATGGCCACTTTCATCGTACGTTCCCCCGCCACCGGAGAGCAGGTCGGCGAGCACCCCGTGCACGGCGCCGACGACATCGCGCACGCGGTCGTACGCGGCCGGGGAGCCGCCGCCGTGTGGGCGGGGCTCGGCTGGTCGGGCCGTCGTGCGCGGCTGCTCGCGTGGAAGCGGTCGCTGGCCGGGCGGATGGACGAACTCGCGCGGACGGTCGCCGCCGAGACGGGCAAGCCGGTGCACGACGCGCGCGCCGAAGTGCTGCTCGCCCTGGTCCACTTGGACTGGGCGGCGCGTCATGCGCGTGGGGTGCTGCGGGTGCGCCGGGTGCCGTCGGGGATGCTCTCCGTCCATCAGCGGGCGCTGCTCGGCTACCGGCCGCTGGGCGTCGTCGGGGTGATCGGCCCCTGGAACTATCCCGTCTACACCCCGATGGGCTCGATCGGCTACGCGCTCGCGGCGGGCAACGCGGTCGTCTTCAAGCCCTCCGAACTCACCCCGGCCACAGGGGCGTTCCTCGCGTCCAGCTTCGACGAGGCCGTGCCGGACTGTGCGGGGCTGCTCCAGACGGTGACCGGGCCCGGCTCGACCGGACAGGCGCTGGCGGAGGCCGACGTCGACAAGGTCGCGTTCACCGGGTCGCCGGGGACCGCGCGGAAGGTGGCGGAGGTGTGCGCACGGTCGCTGACGCCGCTCCTCGCGGAGTGCGGCGGCAAGGACGCCGTGATCGTCGGCGCGGACGCCGACCTGGAGGAGGCCGCGGACGCGGTGGTGTGGGGCGCGATGGCCAATGCGGGGCAGACCTGCGCGGGTGTGGAGCGGGTATACGCGGTGGAGTCCGTGCACGAGCGGCTGTGCGCGCTGATCGTCGAGCGGGCGCGGTCGCTGAGCGCCGGTGAGACGTACGGGCCGATGACGCTTGCCTCCCAACTGGGAGTGGTGGAGCGCCACATGAAGGAGGCTCTGGCCGCCGGGGCGCGGGCGCCGCTCGGCGGCCCCGAGTCCGTGCGCGGACCCTACGTGCATCCGGTGGTTCTGGTGGATGTCCCGGAGGAATCCCCCGCGATGACCGAGGAGACGTTCGGTCCGGTCGTCGCGGTGAACCGGGTGCGGGATCTGGACGAGGCGGTGCGGCGGACCAATGCGTCGGCGTACGCGCTGGGCGCGGCCGTCTTCACCGGGTCCCGGCGGGCCGGGCTGGACGTGGCGGCCCGGCTCAACTCCGGTTCCGTGTCCGTGGGTTCGGTGCTCGGGTTCGCGGCGGTGCCCGCGCTGCCGTTCGGCGGCACCGGGGAATCGGGGTACGGGCGGATCCACGGCGCCGAGGGGCTGCGGGCGTTCGCGGTGCCGCGCTCGGTGACGGTGAAGCGGTTCGCGCCGTACGCGGACCTGACGTCCTTCGCGACGGCGCGGGAGAAGACGGCGCGGGCGGTGGAGCTGGGGCGCAGGCTGCACGCGCGGTTCTAGCGCTCCGCGCTCGCGTGGCTACCTGCCGAGCAGGGGGACCAGATAGCGGCGCGCGAAGTCCCGTACGTGGTCGTCGTCCTCCAGCTCGAAGCAGCTCACCGGGTTGAGCAGGAAGGAGACCGTGATCCGCACCATCAGCTCGGCCACCGGTGTCGGATCACCCTCTTCCTTTCCCTCGGCGCGCTGCGCGCGGCGCAGCCGGTCGGTGAGATATCCGCGCATCGCGAGGAACGCCGGGCCGCTCTCCAGGGTCAGGAACGGCAACATCGTCTCCGGCTCCAGGCGCATCAGGCCGCCGATGAGCGGGTGTTCGCGAATGTGCCGCAGGACCACGACGAAGCCCTCGACGATGCGGTCCTCCATGGTCGGGAGGGTGGCGACGGCCTCGTCCACCTCACCGACGAAACGGCGGTACTCGCGCAGCAGACAGGCGGAGACGAGCGCCTCCTTGTTGCCGATGCGGCGGTACACGGTGACGCGCGAGACCTTGGCGCGCTTGGCGACGTCGTCGACGGTCGAGCGGCGCAGGCCGAACGTCATGAACTGCTCGCGCGCCGCGTCGAGTATCTGCTCGGTCAGGGCGTCGGACGGCGGCGCCGAGTCCAGCGCGCGCTCCATCATCGAATCCATGAGCCCTCCCCGTCGTCCCCACGCACTCAACCACAGCTACACAGACACTAACTCAATCTCTTTGTAACTACGCCCAGTCCAGGAGGGTTTCATGACGGAGAGGCTCAGCTCGGAACGGCTCAGCTCGGAGCAGCTCGACTTCATCGCCGCGCTGCGCGATTTCGCCCAGCGCGAGTGCGGCACGCGCGAGCAGCGCGACGCCCTGACCGCCGCGTCCGGCGGCCCGCACTCCCCCGCCCTCTACGCGAAGCTGGCCGAGCTGGGCTGGCTGGGCGTGTGCCTGCCCGAGGAGTTCGGCGGGTCGGGCGGCGGCATGACGGACGCCTGCCTCTTCCTGTGCGAGACGGCACGCGGTCTGGTCCCGGCGGGCGGCTTCGTCACGTCGGTCATCACGGCGAAGGCGTACGACAGGTTCGGCTCGGCGGCGCAGAAGAAGGCGGCGGTGGGCGGGGCCGTCGCCGGGCAGGTGCTCTCGATCGCGATGTCGGAGCCGGACGCCGGGTCGGACGTGGCGGCGCTGCGGTGCCGGGCCGAACGGACCGCGGACGAGGGGTGGTTGATCAACGGGCACAAGACCTGGATCTCCAACGCGCATCTGGCGTCGTACATCCTCCTGGTCGCGCGCACGGACGCGAGCGGACCCAGGCACGAGGGCCTGACGATGTTTCATGTCCCCGCCGACACACCGGGGATCGAGATCCGGGGCATCTCCACGATGGGCGGGCGCGAGGTCAACGACGTCTACTTCACGGACGTACGGCTGCCCGCGGACGCGGTGGTGGGCGTCGAGGGCAGGGCCTGGCCGCAGCTGATGGCGGGGCTCAACGCGGAGCGGCTCTTCCTTGCCGCGAACATGCTGGGCCTGGCGGAGCGGATTCTCGACGACACGGTCACGTACGTGCGCGGGCGCGAGCAGTTCGGGCGTCCGGTCGGCTCGTTCCAGGCGCTGCGGCACCGGATCGCGGATCTGGCGACGGAGATCGAGTGCGCGCGGCTCCTCGTCTTCGACGTGGCGGCGAGGTGCGACGCCGAACCGGAGCGTCTCTTCCCGCGCGAGGCCTCGATGGTCAAGCTGAAGGCCACCGAGACGGCGAAGCGCGCGGCGCTGGAAGGCATGCAGATGATGGGCGGTTACGGCTACGCGACCGAGTACGACATGGAGCGGCATCTGCGGGCCGCGGTGGTCTCGACGGTGTACGGCGGGACCAGTGAGATCCAGCGGGACATCATCGGGAAGAGCTACGGGCTGTGACAGCGCCCCCTCGGCCCCACCGCCCCCCTAGCGCGCGGCCGCGTACGCTTCCCGGATGATGTCGACGACCGCGTCCGGCTCGCGCAGGGTCGGGAAGTGATCACTGTCCCGCAGCCGCACGAGGCGGCAGCCCGGGATGCGGGACGCCATCTCCTCGTTGCAGCGGACCACCTCGGGATCGTCCCGCTCCCCCAGGACCAGGACGCACGGCACGTCGAGCTCGCCGAGCCGGTCGAAGGCGGGCGGGTCGGGCACCTGGTGGGGGTGGACGGCGAACCAGGCCGGGATCACCGCCCTGATGAGCTCGTCCGCCTCGGGGTCGCTCCCGGTCCCCGCGGCGGCCGACGTGCGCTTCACCAGGGCCACGATGCCGTCCATGTCGCCCGCCTGGGCGAGCCGGCCGACCTCGGCCGTGAACGCCTCCATGACGAAGTCCGGGTTGCCGGTGATGCCGGGGACCAGCAGGGCGAGCCCCGCCACCCGGGCGGGGTCGCGCAGCGCGAGGCCGATGGCGGTGGCGCCGCCCATGCTCGATCCCGCGAGGAAGGCACGGGCGACGTCGAAGTGGTCGAGGACCGCGATCAGGTCGTCGACGAGCGAGAACGACGCGGTGGGGGCGGGCGACCTGCCGTATCCCCGCGCGTCGAAGCGGATGACCCTGCGCCCCTCCTCGAGGCGCGGCAGGATGCCGTCCCAGACCCGGGAGTCGCCGACTCCGGGGTGCAGCAGGACCAGCGGCAGCGCGTCACCGCCGGCGCCTGACGGGCCACCCGGTCCTCCCGAGTCCTCGGCCCAGACCTCGCCGTCCTTGACCGGCACCATGAGTTCCATGCACCGAGCGTGCCGTGACCCGGGCCGGGGCGCCAGACCGGTGGGCCGCACGGGCCCGGGCGGGACGCAAAGCGTCCCCTCAGCGGCCGGAACCCGTCGTCGCGGCGACCGGCTCGCCCACGATCCTGCCGGCCAGCTCGGAGGCCAACTCCGAGACGTGGGCCCGCAGTTCGGCATCCGCCGAGGCGCGCTGGGCCTCGATCCTGGCCTTGCCGCCCGCCAGCACCTCGTCGCGTTCGCGTACGCCGTCCTCGCGGGCGGCGGCGATCAGTGCGGCGCCTTCCTCGCGGGCCTGCTGGCGCACCTGCGCGGCCTCGCGACGGGCCTCGGCCAGGGTCGCCTCGCGCTCGGCGCGTATCCGCTCGGCCTCACGCCGCAGCTGCGCCGCAGGACCGCCGGTGACCCCTTCGAGGGTCGTGGCGCGCTCTTCGAGTACGCGGTTGACGCGCAGGATCATGCGCCTGACGAAGACGTAGAGGGAGCCGAACAGCACGGCTCCGACGACCAGATTCTCGACATCCGGATTGATCGGCCCCAGCGGCATCGGTATGAGCTGCATGGAGCCGATCTACCCGCTCAACCGTGCACAACAACGCACACCTGTACGAGAGTTGAGTGATTCCCGCCACGTACGCCGTTACTTCGTGAGGTTCGCCGCCTCGTGGTCCACCCTGCGGCGGATGCCGTACCAGCCGGCGACCAGGGCCGCCGCGATGACCGGGATGAGGTAGAGCGTCTTGCGGCCGATCTCCGGGTCCTTCCACATCAGGACGAGCACGGAGAGCAGGAAGACGATCGTGACGATCTCCGTGACCGGGCTGCCGGGAAGCCGGAAGCTGGGCCGGGTGATCACGCCCTCCTTGGCGCGGCGGACGAACGCCAGGTGGCAGACCATGATGATCACCCAGGTGCTGATGATGCCGAGGGACGCCACGTTCAGGACGATCTCGAAGGCCTGGCTCGGCATGAGGAAGTTCAGGCCGACGCCGAGCACACACACCGCGGAGGTGAGCAGGATGCCGCCGTAGGGCACCTGGCTCTTGTTCATCCTCGCGGTGAACTTCGGCGCCGAACCCGCCATCGCCATCGAGCGCAGGATGCGTCCCGTGGAGTACAGGCCCGAGTTCAGCGACGACAGTGCCGCCGTGAGGACGACCAGGTTCATCACGTCACCGGCCGCCGGGACGCCGATCTTGGAGAGGACCGTCACGAACGGGCTCTGGTCGGCCGAGTACACCGATCCCGGCAGGAGCAGCGCGAGCAGGACGACCGAGCCGACGTAGAAGAGACCCACCCGCCACATGATCGAGTTCACCGCGCGCGGGACGACCTTCTGCGGCTCGGCGGTCTCGCCCGCCGCGACGCCGACCAGCTCCAGCGATGCGTACGCGAAGACGACACCCTGCATGACGATCACGACCGGCATGATGCCGTTCGGCAGGAAGCCGCCGTTGTCGGTGATCACGCTCAGGCCCGGCGTCTGCCCGCCCACGTCGTGCTGGGTGACCAGCAGGAAGATGCCGATCAGCATGAAGGCGACCAGGGCCGCGACCTTGACGATCGCGAACCAGAACTCCATCTCGCCGAAGTACTTCACCGAGATCATGTTGATCACGAGGACGACGGCGAGGGCTATCAGCGCGAGCACCCACTGGGGGATGTCGGTGAAGAAGCTCCAGTAGTGCGTGTAGAGCGCGATGGCCGTGATGTCGGCGATGCCGGTGGTCGACCAGTTGAGGAAGTACATCCAGCCGGCGACGTAGGCGCCCTTCTCGCCGAGGAACTCACGCGCGTAACTGACGAACGAACCCGACGACGGCCGGTAGATGACCATCTCGCCGAGGGCACGCACGACGAAGAAGGCGAAGATGCCGCACACGAGGTACGCGACGGCGAGCGCGGGGCCCGCGGAGTGCAGGCGGCCGCCCGCACCGAGAAAGAGTCCAGTTCCGATCGCGCCACCGATGGCGATCATGTTGACGTGACGGGCCTTGAGGTCCTTGCTGTAACCGGCGTCGCCCGCGTCCGCGGGGGCCTGGGACGCATCTGTGCGGGATGCGTCCGCAGCGGCCGTGTCTACGGCTTCCTTGCTCACGTGGGGGGTCTACTCTCTGGTGCCCGGAAAACTCCGGTGTCCGGATGTGCTCCGGTCCACGACACCCCTGACGTGCGTGGACCGACGCGACACCTTCCCCCAGAGATCGCCCGGCATGCGGTGGCGCACGTCACATAGCGGCACTTCTCACATGGTGGGCAGGGGGTGTACACACAATGATCACGAGGTGTACAGGCTGTTGATGGCGTCCTCGTACTTCTCCCGGATGACCCGACGGCGCAGCTTCAGGGACGGGGTCAGCTCCCCGGTCTCCGGGCCCCACTCCTCCCCCAGGAGCCGGTAGCGCTTGATCTGCTCGGTGCGGTTCAGGCGCGCGTTGGCCGCCTCGACGGCCCGCGCGACCTCCTCGTGCACGGCCTCGCTCGCCATCAGGTCGCCCGTGATGCCGCGCGACGCGGCCCACACGGGCGCCATCTCGGTGTCCAGGACCAGCAGCGCCACCAGGTAGGAGCGGCCGTCGCCGTGGACGAGGGCCTGGCCGATGAGGGGGTGCTCCTTGAGGGTGTTCTCGACGAGCGCGGGCGAGACGTTCTTGCCCGTCGACGTGACGATCAGTTCCTTCTTGCGGTCGGTGAGCCACAGGAAGCCGTCCTCGTCGATCCGCCCGACGTCGCCGGTGGCGAACCAGCCGTCCGCGTCGCAGGCCGACTCGACACCGCCTTCGGGCAGGAGATAGCCGTCGAAGACCGTCGCGCCGCGCACCAGGATCTCGCCGTCGCCGTCGGTGCGGATCTCCAGGCCGTCCAGGGGCCTGCCCACCGAGCCGAGCCGGAAGGCGGCCGGGGTGTTGATGGTGACGACCCCGGTCGTCTCCGTCAGCCCCCACGCGTCCATGATCACGATGCCGAAGCCCGACCAGAAGCGCACCACGTCGAGCGGCATCGACGCCGCCGCGCTCGCGGTCCACACCAGGCGGTCGAACCCGGCCAGGGAGAGCAGCGGGTCGAGGACCTTCTCCTTGGCCTCGCGGTACGCCGTCTCCAGGTCGGCCGGCGGGTCCTCGCCGCGCTCGACGTACGCCAGGTGCGCACGGGTCGTCTCGTTCGCCGCCTCGATCGACTCCCGCTGTTCCCGCGGCAGCCCGGCGAGCACGGCCTTCACGGACGTGGCCAGCTTCTCCCACACGCGCGGGACCCCGAAGAACTGCGCGGGACGCAGCTCGCGCGCGGTCGCGGCGACGGCGGTCGGATCCGCGCACAGGTGCACGTGCGAGGCGCGGAACACCGGCAGGTAGATGCCCAGCATGCGCTCGGCGACGTGGGCGAAGGGGAGGTAGCTGATGTGCTCCACGAAGTCGGGGAGCTCGACGACGGCGTCCAGGGCGACGCCGTTGAGGACGACGTTGCGGTGCGTGATGCGGACGCCTTTGGGGTCGCCGGTGGTGCCCGAGGTGTAGACGACGGTCAGCGGGTCCTCGGACCGGGACTCGCGCCAGGCCTTGTCGAAGGCGTCCGGGTCGAACAGGCGGCTTCCCGTGGCGTGCAGGGAGCCGTACGTGCGGTGCGTGCCCGCGTCGGCCGCCTCGACGACCACCAGGCGCTCCAGCGGAGCCGTGGTGTCCGACAGGAGGGGCTCCCACCGGGCCAGCTCGTGGGCGCCCTCGACGATCGCGAAGCGGGCCCGGCTGTGCCGGGCGATGTGCGCGATCTGCTCGGGGGCCGATGTGCCGTACACGGTGATGGGCACGGCGCCCAGGTGCACGAGGGCGAGATCGCTCAGCCAGTGTTCGGGACGGTTGCCCATCATCATCAGGACGTGCTCGCCGCGCCGTACGCCGAGCGCCGCGTACCCGGCGGCCAGGACGGCGACCTTGCGGCGGGCCTCGCTCCAGGTCAGTGTCGTCCACTCCCCTTCGGGGGTGGTGCGCCAGGAGAGTGCGGGGCGGTCGCCGTGGTCCTCGGCGTTGCGGAGCAGCAGGGCGGGGAGCGTGATGTCGGTGGGTTCCCCGGGGAGTCGCAGGATCGTGGTCATGACCGCCTCCTGGCGTCATCGACGAAGCAAGTGACTGGGCGGGACGCTTTCACAACAGTGGTGAGACAGCAATACTGTTGCACCTGATCGGTGCACAACACCGGTGCACGACTGGGGAGGCGAAGCGCTGCCATGACGATGACGACGACGTCGGACACCGACGAGCCGACGCTCACGGTCGACGAACTGGCCGCACGCGCGGGTGTCACCGTCCGCACCATCCGCTTCTACAGCACCAAGGGCCTGCTGCCGCCGCCCGTGATCGGCCCGCGCCGGGTCGGGCACTACGGCCAGGAGCACCTGTCCCGGCTGGGGCTCATCGAGGAGTTGCAGCACCAGGGCATGACACTGGCCGCGATCGAGCGGTATCTGGAGCAGCTGCCGCCCGACCTGAGCGCCCACGACCTCGCCATCCACCGTGCGGTGGTGGCCTCCTGGGCCCCGGACTCGGCCGAGGACACCGACCGTGCGGAGCTGGAGCGCAGGGCGGGCCGGTCGCTGACCGACGCGGACCTGGACCGGCTCTCGGCGATGGGGGTCGTCGCGCCGACGGAGTTCCCGGGGGCCTACCGCGTCGACCCGGGGCTGCTGCGCCTGGGCGTGGAGCTGCTCGACGTACCCATCGCGCACGAGACGATCCTGGCGGCGCGCACGGTGCTGATGGAGCACACCCGCTCGGCCGCCGTCGAGCTGTCCCGGCTCTTCCGCGACGAGGTGTGGGGGCCCTACCGCGAGCGGGAGTCGGACCCCGAGCACGTGGCGGCGATGCGGTCCCTGTCGGCCCATATGCAGCCGATGGTGGTGCAGGCCCTGGTGACGGCGTTCCAGCGCTCCCTCAAGGAGGAGCTGCGGGAGTGGCTCAAGGAAGGCTGAGCCGCTCCCGCAGCGGGGCGACAGGTCAGGCGTCGCTGAACTTCTCGCCCTTGTCCGCCTTCTCGACAAGCAGCGCGGGCGGCGTGAACCGCTCCCCGTAGCGGTCGGCCAACTCGCGTGCGCGGGCCACGAATCCGGGCAGGCCGCCCTCGTAGCCGTTGATGTACTGGAGCACGCCGCCGGTCCAGCCGGGGAAGCCGATGCCGAAGATGGAGCCGATGTTGGCGTCCGCGACGGACGTCAGGACGCCCTCCTCCACCAGGCGCACGGTGTCCAGCGACTCGGAGAAGAGCATGCGCTCCTGCATGTCCTCGAACGGGATCTGGGTGCCCGGCTTGGTGAAGTGCTCGCGCAGGCCCGGCCACAGCCCCGCGCGCTTGCCGTCCACGTAGTCGTAGAAGCCCGCTCCGCCGCTCCGGCCCGGACGCTCGAACTCGTCGACCATGCGGTCGATGACGGAGTCCGAGGGGTGCCCGGCCCAGGTGCCGCCGGCCTCCTCGACGGCGCGCTTCGTCTCGTTGCGGATCTTGCGCGGCAGGGTGAGGGTCAGCTCGTCCATCAGGGAGAGGACCTTCGCCGGGTAGCCCGCCTGGGCCGCCGCCTGCTCGATCGACGCGGGCTCGATGCCCTCGCCGACCATCGCGACGCCTTCGTTGATGAAGTGCCCGATGACGCGCGAGGTGAAGAAGCCGCGCGAGTCGTTGACGACGATCGGCGTCTTGTTGATCTGGCGTACGAGGTCGAAGGCGCGCGCAAGGGCCTCGTCCCCGGTCCGCTCGCCCTTGATGATCTCGACGAGCGGCATCTTGTCGACGGGCGAGAAGAAGTGCAGGCCGATGAAGTCGACGGGGCGCGTGACGCCCTCGGCGAGCTGGGTGATCGGCAGCGTCGAGGTGTTGGAGCACAGCAGCGCGTCCGGCTCGATGACGTCCTGGATCTCCTGGAACACCTTGTGCTTGAGCGCCGTGTCCTCGAAGACGGCCTCGATCACGGCGTCGCAGCCCGCGAGGTCCTGCGGGTCGGCGGTCGGTGTGATGCGGGCGAGCAGCGCGTCGGCCTTCTCCTGGGTCGTACGGCCGCGCTGCACCGCCTTGGCGCACAGCTTCTCGGAGTACGCCTTGCCCTTGGCGGCGGCCTCGGCGGAGACGTCCTTGAGGACGACCTCGATGCCCGCGCGGGCACAGGAGTAGGCGATGCCCGCGCCCATCATCCCGGCGCCGAGCACGGCGGCCTTGCGGACCGGGCGTGCCTCGATGCCCTTGGGGCGGTTGGCGCCGGAGTTGACGGCCTGGAGGTCGAAGAAGAACGCCTGGATCATGTTCTTAGCGGTCTGGCCGGTGACCAGCTCGGTGAAGTAGCGCGCCTCGATGGTCAGCGCGGTCTCGAAGTCGACCTGCGAACCCTCGACGGCGGCCGCCAGGATGTTGCGCGGGGCCGGGTAGGGGGCGCCGTTGATCTGCTTCTTCAGGTTGGCCGGGAAGGCGGGCAGGTTCGCCGCGAACTTCGGGTTGGCCGGGGTACCGCCGGGGATGCGGTAGCCAGGCTTGTCCCAGGGCTGCGCGGACTCGGGGTTGGCGTCGATGAAGGCGCGGGCCTTCTCGATCATCTCCTCGCGGGTGGTGGCCACTTCGTGGACCAGGCCGTTCTCCAGGGCGCGCTTCGGGGAGTACTGGGTGCCCTGGAGCAGCACCTTCAGGAGCGCGTCCGCGATGCCCATCAGGCGCACGGTGCGGGTCACGCCGCCGCCCGCCGGGAGCAGGCCGAGGGTGACCTCGGGCAGGCCGATCTTGGAGCCGGGCGCGTCGAGCGCGACGCGGTGGTGGCTGGCCAGGGCGATCTCGTAGCCGCCGCCCAGGGCGGCGCCGTTGATCGCGGCGACGACGGGCTTGCCCAGGGTCTCGATGCGGCGCAGGGATGCCTTGATGGCGACGCCCGCCTCGAACGCGTCCCGCGCGTTCTCGGGGCCTGCCTGCATCATGTCCTTGAGGTCACCGCCCGCGAAGAAGGTCTTCTTGGCGGAGGTGTAGATGATGCCGCGGATGGAGTCCTTCTCGGCCTCCGCGCGTTCGGCGATCGCCGCGATGGAGTCCTTGAACCCCTGGTTCATGGTGTTCGCGGACTGGTTGGGGTCGTCGAGGACGAGGGTGAGGATGCCGGTGGCGTCCTGTTCCCAGCGGATAGTGGTGCTCTGCGTCATGATGCGCTCCGTGAAGTGTGAGTGGGCCCGGGCGGGATCCGGGGCGGGTAACTGAGGGGATGTGACCGGCTGACCGCCGGTGGGGGCTGGTCGCGCAGTTCCCCGCGCCCCTGGAGATGCGCACTGCGTGCGCCATCTCCAGGGCGCGTATCGGGGAAGGCTGCGCGCAGCGCATGCCTTCAGGGGCGCGGGGAACTGCGCGAGCAACCACGACGCACCCGCGGTCGGCGACGGCCCCAGCCCCAGCGGCGCTACACCCGTTCCACGATCGTGGCGATACCCATGCCCCCGCCCACGCAGAGGGTGGCCAAGCCGTACCGCAGGTCCCTGCGCTCCAGCTCGTCCACCAGCGTGCCCAGGATCATCGCCCCGGTCGCGCCCAGGGGATGGCCCAACGCGATCGCGCCGCCGTTGACGTTCACCTTGTCCAGCGAAAGCCCCATGTCCTTCACGAAGCGGAGCACCACCGCCGCGAAGGCCTCGTTGATCTCGACGAGGTCGATGTCGTCGATGGTCAGGCCCGCCTTGGCGAGCGCCTTGCGCGCGGCGGGCGCGGGACCGGTGAGCATGATGGTCGGCTCGGAGCCCGAGACCGCCGCGGAGACGATCCGGGCGCGCGGCGTGAGGCCGTAGCGCTCGCCGACCTCCTTGGTGCCGATGGCCACGAGCGCGGCGCCGTCCACGATGCCGGAGGAGTTGCCCGCGTGGTGGACGTGGTCGATCTTCTCGACCCAGTGGTACTTCTGCAGCGCGACGGCGTCGAAGCCGCCGAGGTCGCCGATGTCCTTGAAGGACGGCTTCAGCTTGGCGAGCGAGTCGGCGGTGGTGCCGGGACGCATGTACTCGTCGTGGTCCAGGACGACCAGGCCGCTGCGGTCCTTGACCGGTACGACGGACTTCTCGAAGCGGTTGTCCTTCCAGGCGGCCGCGGCACGCTCCTGGGACAGGGCCGCGTACTCGTCGACGTCGCGCCGCGAGTAGCCCTCGACGGTGGCGATCAGGTCGGCGCCGATGCCCTGCGGCACGAAGCCCGTCTCGTAGTTGGTCATCGGGTCGGCGAACCAGGCGCCGCCGTCCGAGGCCATCGGGACGCGCGACATCGACTCGACGCCGCCCGCCAGGACGAGGTCCTCCCAGCCCGAACGCACCTTCATCGCGGCCATGTTGACCGCTTCGAGGCCCGAGGCGCAGAAGCGGTTCTCCTGCACGCCCGCCACCGTGTCCGGCAGCCCGGCGGCGATGGCCGCGATGCGCGCGATGTCGGAGCCCTGGTCACCGACGGGGCCCACGACGCCGAGGACGATGTCGTCGACGGCCGCCGGGTCCAGGTCGGGGAACCGCGCCCGGATCTCGTGGATCAGGCCGACGACGAGGTCGATCGGCTTGGTGCCGTGCAGGGCGCCATTGGCCTTGCCGCGTCCGCGCGGGGTGCGGATCGCGTCGTATACGTACGCTTCGGTGGTCAAGACAGCAGCCTTTCGCAAAGAACTGTGCAGGTGAGGGTGGAGGAAGGCTCAGGCGAGCAGGGAGCGGCCGATGATCTCCTTCATGATCTCGGTCGTACCTCCGTAGATCGTCTGGATGCGGCCGTCGGTGAAGGCCTTGGCGACGCGGTATTCCGTCATGTAGCCGTATCCGCCGTGCAGTTGCAGACAGCGGTCGGCGACGCGTTTTTGCAGCTCGGTGGCCCACCACTTGGCCATCGACGCGTGCACGGCGTCGAGCTCCCCGTTCGAGTGATCCACGATGCAGCGGTCGAGGAACGTACGGGTGACGGCGCACTCGGTGGCCATCTCGGCGATCTCGAAGCGGATGTGCTGGAGCTTGGAGAGCGGGCGCCCGAAGGCCTCGCGCTCCTTGACGTACGTGGTGGTGATCTCCAGGAGGTGCTCGGCGGCGGCGATCCCCGCGACGGCGATGCCCATGCGCTCCTGCGCGAGGTTCGTCATCAGGTGGATGAAGGCGCCGTCGAGCTCGCCCAGGAGGTTCTCCTTGGGGACGCGTACGTCGTTGAAGAACAGCTCGGCGGTGTCCTGGGACTTCTGGCCGATCTTGTCGAGGTTGCGGCCCCGCTCGAAGCCGTCCATGCCGCGCTCGACGACCAGGAGGGACAGCCCCTTGGCGCCGCCCTCCGGCGATGTCTTGGCGACGACGACCACGAGGTCGGCCAGGATGCCGTTCGAGATGAACGTCTTGGAGCCGTTGAGCAGCCAGTGGTCGCCCTGGTCGGTGGCGGTGGTGCGGATGCCCTGGAGGTCGGAGCCCGCGCCCGGTTCGGTCATCGCGATGGCCGTGATGATCTCGCCGGAGCAGAAGCCGGGCAGCCAGCGCCGCTTCTGGTCGTCGGTGGCCAGGGAGGTCAGATACGGGCCGATGATGTCGTTGTGCAGGCCGAGCGCGAGCCCGGCCGCGCCCGCGCGGGTGAACTCCTCGGCCAGGACCGCGCTGTAGCGGAAGTCGGTGTTCCCGCCGCCTCCGAACTCCTCGGGCACGGCGAGTCCGAGCAGCCCCTGCTTGCCCGCGGCGCGCCAGGCGTCACGGCTGACGATGCCGTCCTTCTCCCACTCCTCGTAGTGGGAAAGCACCTCCTTGGCCAGGAAGGTGCGGACGGTCTCGCGGAACGCCTCGTGTTCGGCGGTAAAGATCTGTCGCTTCACGTACGGCCTCCTGGAGCCCTAGAGCCAGCCCTTGACGGTCTCGATCAATGTGGCCGGCTCGGGGCCGACGGGAATGACGTTGAGCATGTCGACGCCTGCCTCGCGGAAGGCCTCGACGCGCTCGCGGACGTAGCTCTCGGGGCCGCACAGCGACATGAGCTCGCAGAACTCGGCCGGGACGGCGGCCTCGGCCTCCTTCTTCTTGCCCGAGAGGTACAGCTCCTGGATGAGCTTGGCTTCCTTCTCGTAGCCGTACGCGACCGCGAGGTCGTTGTAGAAGTTCTTCCCCACAGCTCCCATGCCGCCTACGTAGAGGGCGATCTGGGGCCGGGCGAAATCCCGTACGGCGGCCGCGTCGTCACCGATGGCGAGCAGTCCTCCGGCGACCGTCTGCAACGGGCCGAGCGCCGGATCGCGCTTCTCCCTGCCCTCGGCGAGCGGTGCGCCCCACACCTGGTGGGCCTTCTCCGGGATGAACAGGGTGGGCAGCCAGCCGTCGGCGATCTCGGCGGTCATCCGGACGTTCGCGGGGCCCAGGGAAGCGACGTACAGCGGCACTTGCGAACGCACCGGCTTGATGAGGATCTTGAGCGGCTTGCCCAGCTTGCCGCCCTTCTCCTTCGGCAGCGGCATGTCCGTGATGCCGTGGTGGTCGATGACCTCGCGGCGCAGGATGCGGCGGGTCAGCTCGATGGCCTCGCGGGTGCGGGCCAGGGGCTTGTCGTACGGCTTTCCGTGCCAGCCCTCGACGACCTGCGGGCCCGAGGCGCCGAGCCCGATGATCGCCCGGCCCCCGGAGATCGCGTCGAGTCCGGCGGCGGTCTGGGCGATGAGCGCGGGGGTGCGCGAGTAGACGTTGAGGATCGCCGCGCCGATCTTCATACGCTCGGTGCGCGCGGCCAGGTAGCCCATGATGGTGGGCGAGTCGAAGCCGTACGCCTCCGCCACCCAGACGGCGTCCAGACCGGCGGACTCCAGGGCCGCGACGTCGTCGGCGGCCTGGCGCGGGTCGCCCGCGTAGGCGAGAGGTGCGGAGAGTTGCATCAGTCGTCTTCCTTCGTGGGTGTGCCCCGCAGGGCCGGTACGTCCCAGTCGCGGGCCACGTCCTCGGTGTCCGCGCCCGGCTGGGCGGGGCCGCTGCGGACGTGGGTCGGGGTCGTGGAGAAGCGGGGGGCGGGAGCGGGCTGGGTGATGCCGCCGTGGTCGACGAAGGTGCCGCGGGCGGCGAGGTGCGGGTGATCGGGGGCCTCGGAGAGCGAGAGCACGGGCGCGACGCACGCGTCGGAGCCTTCGAAGACGGCCGTCCACTCCTCGCGCGTGCGGGCCTTGAAGCGGGCGGCGACCGCCTCGCGCAGCTCGCCCCAGCGGGCCAGGTCCTTGCGCGCGGGCGCCTCGTCCGCCAGGCCGAGCAGGGCGATGAACTCGTCGTAGAACTGCTGCTCAAGGGCGCCGACGGCCATGTAACCGCCGTCGGCGGTCTCGTAGTTGCCGTAGAAGGGGCAGCCGCCGTCCAGGAGGTTGGCGCCGCGCCGGTCCTGCCAGCCGCCGGCCGCGAGCATGCCGTGGATCATCGACGTGAGGTGGGCGGTGCCGTCGACGATCGCGGCGTCCACGACCTGCCCCGTGCCGTGCTCGCGGGCGTGGTGCAGGGCCGCGAGGATGCCGACGACGAGGTAGAGCGAGCCGCCCGCGTAGTCGCCGACGAGGTTCGCGGGGACGGTGGGCGGCTCTCCCGGATTGCCGATCATGCCGAGGGTGCCGGTGATGGCGATGTACGCGATGTCGTGCCCGGCGCGCTGGGCGAGCGGGCCCTCCTGCCCCCAGCCGGTCATCCGTCCGTAGACGAGCTTCGGGTTGCGGGCGTGAGCGGCGCCCGGCCCGACGCCGAGGCGCTCGGCGACGCCGGGGCGGTAGCCCTCGATGAGCACGTCGGCGCGGTCGACCAGGTCGAGGACGCGGTCCGCGCCGTCCGCCGCCTTGAGGTCGACGATCACGGAGCGTTTGTTGCGGTTGGTGACGTCGTACTCGGGATTGATCGCGAGGCCGCCGCCGCCCGGCCGGTCGACGCGTACGACGTCGGCGCCCAGGTCGGCGAGGAGCATGGCCGCGAACGGGCCGGGCCCGACGCCCGCCAGCTCGACCACACGCACCCCGGCGAGCGGTCCGTGAACACCCTTGTCCGGCACTGCCATTGAGCCCCCAGCGCTATGACACAACTGATGTAACACCAGTGATGCTAAGAACGTGTTCCACTCAACACAAGACCCTAGCAAGCAAGCGCTTAGACAAATCGGGTCACGTGGAGCGGGTGTCCAGTTCCGCGACCAGCTTCTTCGTGGCGATCGTGCGGTAGCTCTCCTCGACCCAGTCGCAGAGCAGGTCGGCGGCCGGGGCGCCCTTCTCCTCCAGCGGGACGCGCACCCAGCCGGCCTTGCCCAGGCCGTAGCCCGCGGGCTCCGCGCCCGGCGCCGTCAGGGCATGGGCGTGCGCCGCCTCGTCCGTGAGCTTGACGGTGATGCCCAGTGGGTAGCTTCCGTCGTCCGTTCCGAGGAAGACGAACACCTTCTTGTTGACCTTGGCGACGCTCTCGCCCCACGGGAACTCCTCGACGGCGCCCGGCATCCCGAGCGCGAAGTCGCGCACCCGTTCCCACTTCGTCAGGGCACTCTTCAGGACAGCCATGGGGTACCTCCTGGTAACAACGCCGACTCCTCACGCTAGCCTCGGCCACCGACATCGGCGCGGGGTGCACGGCAGAGAGGTGCCATGACCAGTCAGAACGGCAACGGCAAGGAGCGTGCGGCGGACCGCACGTACGACATCGTCCTCTTCGGAGCCACCGGTTTCGTCGGCGTGCTGACCGCGGAGTACCTCGCCGCGCACGCGCCCGACGGGCTGCGCTGGGCGATCGCGGGGCGTGACACCGGCAAGCTGGAGCGGCTGCGGGAGACGCTCACCGAGGCCCACCCGGCCTGCGCGGAACTCCCCCTCGTCCGCGCGGACGTGGCGGACCCGGCGTCCCTGCGGGAGATGGCCGGGCAGGCGCGCGTGGTCGCCACCACCGTGGGCCCCTATCTCGCGTACGGCCAGGAGCTCGTCGCCGCGTGCGCGGAGGCGGGCACGGACTACGTGGACCTCACCGGGGAGCCGGAGTTCGTCGACCTCATGTACGTGCGGCACGACGCCCGCGCACGGGAGACGGGCGCCCGGCTCGTGCACTCCTGCGGCTTCGACTCGGTGCCGCACGACCTGGGCGCGTACTTCACGGTGCGCCGGCTCCCGGAGGGGGTGCCGCTGCGCGTCGACGGGTTCGTGCGCAGCAACGCGACGTTCTCCGGCGGCACGTTCGCCTCCGCGCTCGCCCAGTTCGCGCGCGGCCCGCAGATGCTGTCCGCCGCGCGGGACCGGCGACGGCACGAGCCGCGCCTGGTGGGCCGCAAGGCGTACGCACCGCCGGGCGCGCCCCGCTACGACGGCGAGGTCGGCGCCTGGGCCCTGCCCCTGCCGACGATCGACCCGCAGGTCGTGCAGCGCTCGGCGCGGGCCCTCGAACGCTACGGGCCCGACTTCCGCTACCGGCACTACGCGGCCGTCAAGACCCTGCCCTTCGCGGTGGGCGGCGCGGCGGCCGTCAGCACCCTGGTGGCCGCGGCGCAACTGCCGCCCGCGCGGCGGTGGTTGTCCTCGCGGCTCAAGCCGGGCGAGGGGCCCAGCGAGCGGCGGCGCGCGGAGAGCTGGTTCTCCGTGCGGTTCGTCGGCGAGGGCGGCGGCAAGCGGGTGTTCACGGAGGTCTCGGGCGGCGATCCGGGGTACGACGAGACGGCGAAGATGCTGGCGGAGGCGGCGCTGTGCCTGGCCCTTGACGACGATCTGCCGGACGTGGCGGGGCAGCTGACCACCGCCGTGGCGATGGGCGACGCGCTGACCGCCCGGCTGACGGCGGCGGGGCTCAGGTTCCGGGTGGCGGCGTCGCGCTAGCGATCGCCTCGCGCAGGGCCGCGCGGCACAGGGCGTCCGCGCGCCGCGTCGACTCCGGGAGGCGGTAGCGCGGCGTCAGGGCGAGCGTGTGGGCGCAGGCGTTGTCCAGGCTCACGCGGTGGCCCACGGAGACGAAGACCGGTTTGACGTCCTCGCGGGTGCGCAGGGCGCGGCCGACTTCCTCGGTCCCGTCGAGGAGGGGGGCCGCGCTGCCCCGAGGCGCGCCGGGAGCCTCGTACGTGAACGTGAAGGGGTTCTTGGCCACGCCGATCGTGGGCAGGCCGGTGAGGACGCCGAGGTGGCTGGCCAGGCCGAACCCGCGGGGGTGCGCGATGCCGTAGCCGTCGCAGACGACGAGGCCCGGGGCGGCTTCGAGCTCCCCCAGGGCGGCGAGGACGGCGGGAATCTCGCGGAAGGCGAGCAGGCCCGGCACGTACGGGAAGGCCACGCGGCCCACCGCGGTGGCCTCCTCGACGACGTCGAGCGTCGCGGCGTCCAGGACGACGACCGCGGCGGCGACGAGGTCGCGCTCGTCGTCGTAGGCGACGTCGACCCCCGTGACGTGTCCCGTGCCCGGCCGCGGTCCCACTTCGTCGAGCACGACGCGGGTGCGGAGTCCGTCCTGGACGGCGCGGGCGGCCTGTTCGTCGGTGGGCCAGTCGGCGGGGATGTGCGCGAGGGCGGCGGCGTGGGTCGTCATGGTGCGGTCAAGACTAGGTCTTGCCTCGCCCCGGGCCGGAGTCGGCCCGTGAACGGGAGAGAGCGGGCAGGGAGCGGCCGAACACGGGGGCGGGCTGAGCTCGACCCGCCCCCGCCGTGCGCTACTTGGCCGCGAACTTCCAGGTGAACGGCTCGCCGTCCTCCTCGGACCAGTGGATCTCCAGGTCCTTGGCGTCCTTGGGGACCAGGTACGTGTCGCACAGGACGTGGCTCTCGCCCTGCTTCCAGCCCTCGATGTCCAGGGCGTCCTCGCAGCCCGGCGCGTCGTCGGCGGCGCCGATGACCAGGGTGCCGCGCCGGCCGTCCGCCCAGATGGTCGTGCCGTCGTTGGCGTCCGGGGTCTCGGTGAGGGGCGCGCCGGACTTGTGCGTGTACTTCACGTACGAGATGGCCGGGACCAGGCCCTTGGCCTTCTTGGGGTCCGACACCATCTTCTTGGTGTCGGCCTCCGTGCCCAGGTCCACCTTCTGCGCGGTGATCTCGTAGGTGACGTCGGCGTCGCCCTCCTTCACCTTGCCGGTGGCGCTCTCGCCCGCCCCCATCTCGCCCCCGGACTCGGGCGACGGCTTCGCGCTGGCCTTGGCCTTGGGCTTCTCGTCCGCGGAACCCGACGCCTTGTCGTCGTTGCATCCGGTCAGCGCGAGGGCGAGCACGGCCACGGGTGCGGCAACGCGCAAAGCGGTCTTCCTGTACAGCAAAGTGAACTCCCGGCAGAAATGGACCGGCCGCGCACCACGAAGTCAGCTCATGGACCGGCCGGTTGAGCGGTCAGCATAGGAGTCGACTACACGCCGGGTCGAGGCGCTTTCACACCGTGCACACAAGGTGAGTTCACACTTGCTACGGATACGGGATAAAGCGAACGCACCTGCCCGCGGCCACGCCGGCGACGCGCGGCGGTAGCCTCGCGATCATGTTCGTTCTCGAATTGACCTACACCGCGCCCGTGTCCGCCGTCGACAAGGAGCTGGAGGCCCACGTCGCCTGGCTCGACCAGCTGTACGCGCAGGGCGTCTTCATCGCCTCCGGGCGCAAGAATCCGCGCGACGGCGGCGTGATCCTCGCCGTCGCCGACGACCGTGCGGCGATCGAGGAGATCGCGGCGAGCGACCCGTTCGTGGTCGCCGAGGTCTGCGAGTACCGCATCACCGAGTTCATCGCCACGAAGACGGCCCCGGAACTCGCCCCCTACCGGCAGGAACTGCCCTAGCCCTGCCGGCCGCAGCAGCGCTAGCCCCGCTCCCAGCGCGCGATCCGGCCCTTCTCGCCGGACGCCCAGCAGGCCCGGTCGCGCGTGCAGTCCACGGTGTCGTACGACCCCGTGTCGATCGTCCGCCAGCTGCGCCCGCCGTCCGCCGTGACGTCCGTGCCGGTCGGCCCGACCGCGAGGGCGCCCCGGCGGCTCCCGGGCAGCCAGGCCACCCCGGAGCGGTAGGCGGGCGGCGGCGCGGCGGACGTGGTCCAGCTGCGGCCGCCGTCGCCGGTGGTGGCCGCGGCCTTCGGCGACGGCTGGCCTGCGCGGTAGTCGCCGCCGACCGCGATGCCGTGCGTACGGTCGCGGAAGGCGAGGCCGAAGACGCCGCGGGCCGGGTCGCCCGCCGGGATCGGGGCGTCGGTGGCGCTCCAGGTGCGGCCGCGGTCGGCGGAGTGCAGCACCCGCGCACGCGCCGCTCCGCCGGTGGCCAGCCACACGTCGCGGGGGCCGGAGCTCACCAGGCACTGGCCGCTCGCCGCGAAGCCCGACTCGCCCTCCTGGGCGGCGGGCATGCCCTTGTCGGGCAGGACCTTCCAGGAGCGGCCGCCGTCGGCGGTGGACAGGATGCGGTACTTGCCGTTCACCGGGTCGCTCATCGCCAGGCCGTGGCGGCGGTCGAAGAACGTCATGCAGTCGTAGAAGGCCTTGGGGTCGGTGTTGCGGAAGGACTCCGTCCAGGTCGCTCCGCCGTCCGCCGTGCGGAAGACCCGCGAGGCCTCGCCCTCCCCGATGGCCAGGACCACCGCGCGGCGGCCGTCGAAGGCCTCGATGTCGCGGAACTCCAGCTCCCCCGCTCCGGGCGGGGAGACGTCGCGCCAGCTGTCGCCGCCGTCCGACGTGCGCAGCACGGTGCCCTTCGCGCCGGCCACCCAGGCGGTGTCCCGGCTGACGGCGGCGAGACCGCGGAAGCGGGCGTCGGTGCCGCTGTCCTTGAGGTCCCAGCCGCCGTGCTGCGGCTGACCCGCCGGGGCGGGCGCCGCCTGGGCGAGCCCTGGCAGGGCAAGGGCCGTCGCGGCGAGAGCCGCCCCGCACAGCCCCACCGACACCGCACGACCCACCGACCGCGACCGTCTCGTCTTCCCCAAGGACTTCATGGCGGGCGAAGTTACCACCGGAACGCAGGATTCCTTCCGGAATTCCTGTGAAGACGGTGAAGAGCACGCGGTGACCGAGGTCACTCGGTGTTCGCGTGCACGGATTCCGTCATTCCGACGTCTATCCAAGTGCCGACCCGAGTCGTCCAGCTGTAGTTGAGGGAGCAGGCGTTGTCCAACACCATCGAGCAAGCCGTAGAGGCCCGCCTCGTCGCAGCCGCGCCGCGGATGCAGACCATTCCCGCGACGCTGCACTACGACCAGGGCGATCCGTTCGCCGTCCGGATGAGCTTCCCCGCCCCGGCCACCCTTGAGGGCGTCGAGGTCTACTGGACCTTCGCCCGCGAGCTGCTCTCCCAGGGCATGGAGCAGGCGGTGGGCGACGGCGACGTCCGCGTGCGGCCGTACGGCTTCGACCGCACGGTCGTGGAGTTCCACGCCCCCGAGGGCACGGCCATCGTCCACATCCGCACGGGCGAGCTGCGCCGCTTCCTGCACCGCTCCCTGACCCTGGTGCCCACGGGCGACGAGCATCTGCACGTCGACCTGGACCAGGACCTCGCCGACCTGATGCGGGACGCCTGCTGAACCGGCGCCATCGCCGGTCCCTCAGCCGCCCCCGCCGCTCGACCTCGCCGCCTCCGCGTACGAGACCGCCGACGCCAGCGCCTTGCGCAGCCCCCGCATCAGCTCGGGGAGCTCCGGGGACGGGGCCCCGCTGCGGTCGGTCAGCGCGTCGAGGCGGTCCTTGTACTGCCTGCGGTCCTTGCCCGAGATGATGCCGCGCAGCTTGCCCGTCGCCGCGCACACCACCAGGGCCGCGTCGCCCGCGGGGACCTCGGACACCGGCACCGGACCGCGCAGCACCGCCAGCGCCTCGGCGTGCAGGACCTCGACGTAACCGGCGCGCTCGAGCTCGTACCGCCGGGAGGGGAAGACCCCGAGGATGCGGGTGCGCTCCATCCGCAGATAGCCCTCCGCCGCCAGCTGGTCGCGCACCGCGTCCTGCGTGGCGTGGGACTTGTGGGTGATCCAGCCGCTCCATTTGCGGGGCCGGGACTCCTCGACGAGTTCGAGGACCGAGTCGAGCGCCGGATCTCCCGTGCGCGCGCCGAAGACCGGCGTGACGATGCCGCCCGCATCCGAGACGAGTCCCCGCTGGGCCAGCTCCGCGAGCGCGCAGGCCCGCACCGCGTAGTGCAGGTCGGGGGCGCCGGCGATCCTGTTCCGGCCGGTGTCCCAGGCCAGCAGGAAGATCCGGGTCGGCAGTGAGAGCGAGCCAAAAGGCATCGGGCCTCCTTGTTCGCGGTCACGATAAATCGTTGACAGCAATCGGGTCGCACCCTACGGTGTATAACGGTTCTGTTGTCGCCGATAGGAGTAGGACGTTGCTCGTCTGAGGTCTGGAGTCACCGCGTCACACGGCTCGGCCGTGTGCGTAGCGTGCGACCTCGGCGTTCGAGCCGTCCCCCGGCGCAGGGCCCATTTTTCCGCCCTCGCCTCCTGACGACGCTGCTTCCGCCCGATCCGTCGCGCCTCGCGGTGCCCCCGAAACGCGTGCCCCTGACCGCGCTTCATCTCACGCAACCGCGAGGACCCCATGTCTACTTCCCCCACCTCCATCACGTGCACCTCCCTCGACTTCACCTGGCCGGACGGCACCGGCGTCTTCGACGGGCTCCAGGCCGCCTTCGGGACCGGCAGGACCGGACTCATCGGCGTCAACGGATCAGGGAAATCAACCCTGTTGAAGCTCATCGCCGGTGAACTCGCGCCGAGCGACGGCGCCGTGCGCGTCGCGGGCGACATCGGATATCTGCCACAGAACGTCACCCTCGACACCGGTCTGCGCGTCGACGAGGTGCTCGGCATCGCCGCGACGCGCGCCGCCCTGCACGCCATCGAGGCGGGCGACGTGGCCGAGGAGCACTTCACCGCGGTCGGTGACGACTGGGACGTCGAGGAGCGCGCCGTCGCGACCCTCGATCAGCTGGGCCTTGGCCACATCGGCCTGGACCGCACCACCGGCGAGGTGTCGGGCGGCGAGTCGGTGCTGCTGCGCCTGGCCGCGCTGCTGCTGCGCCGCCCCGACGTGCTCCTGCTCGACGAACCCACCAACAACCTCGACCTGTACGCCCGGCGGCGCCTGTACGCGGCCGTCGACGCCTGGTCCGGGGTCCTGGTCGTGGTCAGCCACGACCGTGAACTCCTGGACCTGGTCGACCAGATCGCCGACCTGCGGGACGGCGAGGTCAAGTGGTACGGAGGCAACTTCACCGCGTACGAGGAGGCACTGGCCGCCGAACAGGAGGCGGCGGAGCGCATGGTGCGCGTCGCCGAGTCGGACCTGAAGAAGCAGAAGCGCGAACTGGCCGACGCCCAGGTCAAGTTGGCCCGCCGCAAGCGGTACGGCCAGAAGATGTGGGACACCAAGCGCGAGCCCAAGGTCATCATGAGCGAACGCAAGCGCCAGGCCCAGGTGTCGGCGGGCAAGCACCGCATCATGCACGAGGAGAAACTCAGCGAGGCGAAGGAGCGCCTCGACGACGCCGTCGACGCGGTGCGGGACGACGACGAGATCCGGGTCGACCTGCCGCACACCGCGGTCCCGCCGGGCCGCACCGTACTCACCCTGCGCGAGCTCTCGCTGCGCTACGGAGCGCGCGTGCGGGGCGAGTTCGAGCTGCGCGGCCCCGAACGGATCGCGCTGGTCGGCCGCAACGGCGCGGGCAAGACCACGCTCCTGCGCACCATCGCCGGAGAGCTGGAAGCCGTGGAGGGCGAGGCGTGGGCGCACGTCCCGCTGCGTTTCCTGCCACAGCGGCTCGACGTGCTCGACGACGAACTGACCGTGGCCGAGAACGTGGCGCGCTTCGCCCCCGACGCCACCAACAACAGGATCCGGGCCCGCCTGGCCCGCTTCCTGTTCAAGGGGGCGCGGGCCGACCAGCGCGCGGCGACCCTCTCGGGCGGCGAGCGGTTCCGGGCCGCGCTGGCCGCGCTGCTGCTCGCGGAGCCCGCGCCGCAGCTCCTGATGCTGGACGAGCCGACGAACAACCTCGACATGGCGAGCGTGAAACAGCTGGCCACGGCCCTGGAGTCGTACGAGGGAGCGCTGATCGTGGCCAGTCACGACGTGCCGTTCCTGGAGTCGATCGGCATCACGCGCTGGCTGCTGCTGGACGGCGAAATGAAGGAAATCCCGACAGAAGGTGTCGGGTATTTTGGCTAGCTTCGGGTGTATGCACCAATACATCACGATCACCGGAGCCCGTGAGAACAACCTCAAGGAGGTGAGCCTGCGCATCCCGAAGGACCAGCTCACGGTCTTCACCGGCGTATCGGGGTCGGGGAAGTCGTCGGTCGTGTTCGACACGATCGCGGTCGAGTCGCAGCGCCAGCTGAACGAGACCTTCACGTGGTTCGTCCGCAACCGGCTGCCGAAGTACGAGCGGCCGCACGCGGACACCATCGAGGAGCTCTCGCCCGCGATCGTCGTCGACCAGCGGCCGATCGGCGGACACTCCCGGTCCACGGTGGGCACGATGACGGACATCTACTCGGTGATGCGCGTGCTGTTCTCGCGGCACGGCACACCGAGTGCCGGTCCCGCGACCGCCTACTCGTTCAACGACCCCTCGGGGATGTGCCCCCGGTGCCACGGCCTGGGCAAGACCGTGCGGCCCGACTACGACCGCATCCTGGACCCCGCCAAGTCCCTGGCGGACGGCGCGATCCTCTTCCCGCCGTTCGCCGCGGGCACCTGGCACGGCCAGACGTACACCAACACCCCCGACCTGGACACGCACAAACCGGTGGGACAGTTCACCGCGGCACAGCGGCAGTTCCTGATGCACGGCGACCGGCACAGCGGCAAGGTCAGCGTCGACAACACCGGCGGCGCGCGGGACATCGACTACGAAGGGCTCGCCGACCGCTTCGAGCGGCTCTACCTCAACCGCGACCTGTCGACGCTCTCCCAGAAGACCCGCGACCTGGTGCAGCGCTTCCTCGTCGAGGGCAGGTGCGACCTCTGCGACGGCGCGCGGCTCAACGCGGCGGCGCTGGCCACCCGCATCGACGGCCTGAACATCGCCGACTGCTCGCGCATGGAGGTCACCGACCTCATCGCCGCCCTGGAGCCGATCGACGACCCGGTGGCGGGACCGATCGCGGCGGCGGCCGTCGCGGCGCTCGAACGGATCGAGGCGATCGGCCTCGGCTACCTCAGCCTCGACCGCGAGACGTCCACGCTGTCCGGTGGCGAGGGCCAGCGCCTGAAAACGGTGCGGCACCTGGGCTCCAGCCTGACCGGCATGACGTACATCTTCGACGAGCCCAGCATCGGCCTGCACCCGCGCGACGTGGGCCGGCTCAACGACCTGCTGCTGCGCCTGCGCGACAAGGGCAACACCGTCCTGGTCGTCGAGCACGACCCGGACGTCATCGCCGTCGCCGACCACGTCGTCGACATGGGCCCCGCGGCGGGCACCGGCGGCGGCCTGGTCGTCTTCGAGGGGACGCCGGACGAGCTGCGCCGCGCGGACACGCTCACGGGACGGCATCTGAGGCGCTCCACGGGCATCAAGGAGAGCCCGCGCGAGGCCATCGGCGGCCGGTGGGTCAAGGGCGCCGATCTGCACAACCTCAAGGACGTCAGCGTGTGCGTGCCGACCGGGGTGCTCACGGCGGTGACGGGCGTCGCGGGCTCGGGCAAGAGCACGCTGGTGTCGGGGGCGTTCGTCGCCGGGCATCCGGACGCGGTGGTCGTCGACCAGTCGGGCATCGGCATCTCGGGCCGCTCCACCCCGGCGACATACCTGGGGATCATGGACTCGCTGCGCAAGCTGTTCGCGCGGGAGACCGGCCAGGAGACGGGGCTCTTCAGCTTCAACTCCCTTGGCGCGTGCGCGAGTTGCCAGGGCCGCGGGATCATCTACAGCGACCTGGCGTTCATGGACCCGGTGACGACGACCTGCGAGGCGTGCGAGGGGCGCCGCTTCAAGGACGAGGTACTGCGGCTGACCGTCGACGGCAGCTCCATCGCCGACGTGCTCGACATGACGGCCGAGCGCGCCCTGGAGTTCCTCGCCGCCGTCGACGACACGTCGGTGCGCCGCCGGCTGCGGGCCCTGCACGACGTGGGGCTGACCTACCTGACGCTCGGGCAGCCGCTGAGCACCCTGTCGGGCGGCGAGCGCCAGCGCATCAAGCTCGCCACGCAGCTGCACCGCACGGGCACGACGTACGTCCTGGACGAGCCGACGACCGGACTGCACATGGCGGACGTGGACGGCCTGCTCGCCCTCCTGGACCGGCTCGTGGACGCGGGGAACACCGTGCTCGTCGTCGAGCACAACCTCCAGGTCGTCAAGCACGCGGACTGGGTCATCGATCTGGGCCCCGACGGCGGCAAGCACGGCGGCCGGGTCGTCTTCGAGGGCACTCCGGAGCAGCTGGTCGACGCGGACGGCTCGTTCACCGCCGCTCATCTGCGACGAGACCTGGGCCTGGACCCCTTGCACGCTGCATGATGTGCGGCAGCGCCTTGATCCGGCCCCCGCCGGACCGGGCGCCCCGCCGCTCCCGCACCTACGGAGACCCAGTCGTGCCCAGCCGGAAAGCGCTGATCCGCCGCCCCAGCCCGCGCCTCGCCGAAGGCCTGGTCACGCATGTCGAGCGGGCCCCGGTCGACGCGGGCCTCGCCCTCGACCAGTGGGAGGCGTACGCCGACGCGCTGCGGACGCACGGCTGGGAGACGGTCGAGGTGGAACCCGCCGACGACTGCCCGGACTCGGTCTTCGTCGAGGACACGGTGGTCGTCTTCCGCAACGTGGCGCTGATCGCCCGGCCCGGCGCCGAGTCGCGGCGGGCGGAGACCGCGGGCGTGGAGGAGGCGGTGGCCCGGCTCGGGGCCTCCGTGAACTGGGTGTGGGAGCCGGGCACGCTGGACGGCGGCGACATCCTCAAGATCGACGACACGATCTACGTGGGGCGTGGATCAGGAGGTGCGGCGCGCAGCGCCTCTTTGGAAGGGCGGGGGCGGGAGACGGGCGGGCGCACGAACGCGGCCGGCGTCCGGCAGCTGCGGGCCGTCTTCGAGCCGCTGGGGGCGCGGGTCGTGGCCGTGCCCGTCAGCAGGGTCCTGCACCTGAAGTCGGCGGTGACGGCGCTGCCGGACGGCACGGTCATCGGCCACCCGCCGCTCGTGGACACCCCCTCGCTCTTCCCGCGCTTCCTGCCGGTGCCCGAGGAGTCCGGGGCGCACGTGGTGCTGCTCGGCGGCTCGAAACTGCTCCTGGCGGCGAGCGCGCCGAAGAGCGCGGAGCTGCTCGCGGACCTCGGGTTCGACCCGGTCGTAGTCGACATCAGCGAGTTCGAGAAGCTCGAAGGCTGTGTGACATGCCTCTCAGTGCGGCTCAGAGAGCTGTACTCCTGACCAGTGCTGGGGCGGGTGGGGCAGGAGGGGCACAAGAGCCCCGCCGTCGCAAGCACTTTACGGAGCGCTTAACCTACGGCAACGTAACCTACGACACCGTAGGTAGGTAGCACCCGCTAGTGCTACCGCGTAACCCCTACGCACGTAGTCCGTAAAAAATCTCCCGTCCCCCCTGGAGCCCCCGTGACGATCACCTCTCCTCATCTCGGCAGCACGGACGACTGGACCGATGCCCGGTTGCTGTTCGCCCTGGAAGAAGTGGTCGAGAAGGAGCTCAACCGCCACATGAAGGTGGCGAAGGACTGGATGCCGCACGAGTACGTGCCGTTCTCCGACGCCAGGAACTTCCCCGGCTACTTCGAGGACGGCCAGGCCTGGGAGCCCGAGCAGTCCAAGGTGACCGACATCGGCAAGATCGCCCTTGTCGTCAACCTGCTGACCGAGGACAACCTCCCCAGCTACCACCACGAGATCGCCTCCCTCTTCGGCCGCGACGGCGCCTGGGGCACCTGGGTGCACCGCTGGACCGCCGAGGAGGGCCGCCACGGCATCGTGATGCGCGACTACCTCCTGGCCTCGCGCGCCGTGGACCCGGACAAGCTCGAGCAGTTCCGCATGGCGCACATGGCCGAGGGCTTCGAGTCCGACAACCGCCACTCGATGCTGCACTCGGTCGCGTACGTGGCCTTCCAGGAGCTCGCGACCCGCGTCTCGCACCGCAACACGGGCCACCAGTCGGGCGACCCGGTCTGCGACCGCATGCTGGCGCGCATCGCCACCGACGAGAACCTGCACATGGTCTTCTACCGCAACCTCCTGGGCGCGGCCTTCGAGCTCGCCCCGGACCTCACCATGCAGTCCGTGCGCGACGTCGTCGTCGACTTCCGGATGCCCGGACACGGCATGCCCGGCTTCGAGCGGGCCGCCGCGCAGATGGCGATCGGCGAGATCTACAACATGCGCATCCACCACGACGACGTGATCCAGCCCGTCCTGCGCTACCTGAAGGTCATGGAGATCGGCGGGCTCGGCCCCCAGGGTCTCAAGGCGCAGGAGGAGCTCGGGCTCTACATGAACGGCCTCGACACCGAGGCGAGCAAGTTCGACGAGAAGCTGGCCGCGCGCAAGGCGCGGATGGCAGCGCGGGGCAAGTAGTCCCCTGCCCTGCGGGCTGCCGGGTCCACGATCACTCGTACGACGTGCACACCGTCAGCGCGGCGTCCCGCACGTCCGGGACGCCGTGGGCCCGCAGGGACGTCAGCAGCTCCCTCCACGGGCCCGCCCAGTCCGTTCGCTCCCCGAGGGACTCGGCCGCCGCCACGGCGAAGAGACCGGCCGCGTGGCTTCCGTCCTCCGCCAGCAGGCGTGCCACCGCGAGCAGCGGGGCCACCCGCTCCGCCGACTCCGGGTCGGCGAGGCGCGAGCCCAGCGTCGACGCCGTGGCCACGGCCAGCGCGGGCCGCCCCTCGTGCAGCCGGGCGAGGCGCGACAGCGCGGCCCCCACCTCCGCGGGCGCGGCGTCCAGTGCGACCGCACCGGCGAGCAGCTCGGCGGCCTGCGGCACGAAATCCCCGTACCCGGCGAGAAGCTCGCCCGCCCGCAGGGCGGCGGCCCGGTACACCTCGCCCTCTCCGGCCAGCGACTGCGCCACGTACTCGATCCGCCGCCGCGCGGGCAGATCCCGGTCCGGCGACGGGGCCGCATCGGAGCCCGCGAGGGCCGCGAGCGCCCCGCACAGTGCGTCCTCGCCGTGCGGCGCCGTCGCCGCCGCCGTCACAAGGCCCCGCGCCGCCACCTGCCACGTGGCCCGCCGGTCGAGATCCGCGGCCGCCTGCGCGAGCACGGAGGCCGCGTCCGGCGACCACGGCGCCCACCGGGCCAGCGCGGCGAGCGCCGGGCCCGCCGCCTCGTCGTCGTCCGCGCCGACCACTTCGCGCACGAGACGCGCGTACCGCTCGCGATACCCCTGAGCCAGATCCAGCGGCCGCACCCGCAGCACAGCCGTCCGCAGCACCACCTCGCCCCCGGCCGCATCCCGCAGCAGCCCCCACACCCGCTCCTCGCCGAGCAGCCCGCCCGCGAAGGCGACACACGCCGCCCGTACGTCGCGGTGGGCGTCCGGCGCCTCGTAGGCGTCGCCGAGCAGCGCCGCCGCCTCGGGGGCGGGCAGCCGCACGGCGGCGAGGCGCGCGGCCTCCTTGCGGCTGGTCACCTTCTTGCCTGGCCCGCACAGGACGTCGCGCAGCAGCGCGGCGAGCCGGGACGGCGGGACGTGCCGGGACGCCTGCGTCGCCGCGTACACCGCGACCCGCGCCCGCTCGCCCCCGGCGTGCGCGAGCAGTTCGGGCAGCGCATCCCCCGGCCGCGAGACGTGGGCGAGGGCGCCGAGCGCCGCCTCGGCGAGGACGGTGTCGGGCGACCCGGTCCAGCGGCGGACGGTCTCCTCCCCCGCGCCGGGGATGTGCGCGCTGCGGGCGATCGCCAGCGCACGGTCCCACCGCGGGAGACCCGCGTCACTCGCGCTGCGCGCCAACTGCCGTGCCAGTGCTTCCTGTTGGCGTGGCAGCCAACGCTGGACCCGGGTGGGTTCGGCGGGCACGGTCCAGGCCGCGCCCTTGGTCAGGAACCGCCCGTACGGCGGTGTGCCGGACAGGAGTGGGTCGAGCAGGTCCGTGCGGCGGGCGCACAGCACGGAGTGGACCGGGGCGAGCACGGCCGTCGAGGGGTCCTGGGCCAGGACGCGGGCGACGCGTTCGTCGCGGGTGGCGGGCGGTTCGAGCCACAGGTCGACCGCCCGCGAAACGGTCACGTTGCCGCCGAACCGGACGGCCTGCCACAGGAGTTCCTGAAGCTCCGCCATCCCGGCGGCACGTCGGCCGACCGCGCGGGCCAGCGCGAAGGCGAGGCTGTAGTCGGCCTTCTCCGCGCCCGCCTCGATCCAGGGGCGCAGCGCCTCGAACACGGCGTGCTCCTGTCCGCGGCGCAGGGTGTGGTCGAGGCGTCCGAGGTCGGCGCCGCCGGTGTTGCCGGAGATCCGGACCAGGGTGCGCAGCGCCCAGTTCACCAACTCCCGCCGCCCGCCCGCCGCGTGCTCGCGCAGCACGGCGACGGCCAGACGGCTGAGGCTGCCTCGGGTGCGGTGCGAGGAGTCGCGGGCCGCGACGGCGTCCGCGGAGATCCGGTCGAGGAACGGTTCGGCTTCGGCGCCGAAGAGGGCGGGCCGGGTCTCGGCGAGCGCGGACAGCGCCGCGGCCCGTACGGGGTCCTGCTCGTTCACGAGCCGGGTCAGCTCTTCGAGTACGGCGGTGACGTGGGCCCTGCTGCCGGAGCGTGCCGCATTGCGGACGAGCAGCGGCCACGCCTCGGCGCGGTCGTCGGCGGCGGCCGCCGGGTCGCCGCCACGAGCCGCTCGCGCACCTCGGCGCAGGGCAGGAAGGACTCGGCGAGCAGCACGGAACTCCACTGCCCGCCACGCTCCTTGGCCCGCTCGGCCGCCCGGCGCGCCTCGTCGGCCACGGCGCTGCGGGGCAGCGCGGCGAGGATGACGGCGTCGACGGTGGCGTATCCCGCGCCGCGCCCCTCGACGGCCCGCGCGTGGACGGCGGCACGCTCGGCGGGGGCGTGCGCGAGCATCAGCCGGGCGAGGTCGGCGGAGTCGTCGGCGACGGTACGGGCGTACGTGAGGAGTTCGGGCGCTCCCGAGCGGGCGAGCTTGTGCAGCACGGAGGCCGTGAGCGCACCGCCGCGCCGCAGCGACCGGCCCCAGGTGCCGGAGAGGATCGCGAGGACGCGGCCGGGCGCCGCGTCGGCCAGCACGCCGAGACGGGGGCGGAGTTGACGGGGGAACGCGCTGGGCGCGAACCGGTCGAGCAGGTCGAGCACTCGCACCGGATCCGCCTCCGTGGCCGCCGCGATCCCCGCCGCGTACCGCTGCCACCACCCGTCCCGCAGCGCCTCGGGCAGCGCGCCGAGTTCGCGCGCCGCCACGTCGAACAGCGCACCCGCATGCCGCCTCGCCAACGGCCGCCACCCCCGCACGGCATGGAAGAGTTCCGGCAGGAGCCGCTCCACCACAGGGCCCGAGCAGCCGGGCAGCAGCCGGGCCGCCTCCACGTCACCCCACTGGTGGCGCAGCGGGTCGATGACGCGATCGGCGAGCGCGGTGCGCCGCCCGGCAACTATCGCGCGCAGCAACTGCCGCCGCACCGCCTCGGGAGCGTCCTGGAGCGCGGCCTCGAACGCGGCGTCCGGCACCCGGTGACTCTCCGCGGCCCGCAGCGCGTGCCCCCGCACGAAGGCGTCGGGGTCGGCGATCCGTGCCGCGGTCCACTCGGTGTCCCGGCCCGCACAGGCCAGCACGACGGCCACCCCGCGCTCGTAGGGGCCGCCGTCCTCCAGCTCCTCCAGGACGGGCCGCAGCGCGCCGCGCCCCGCGAAGTCCCGGGCGCTCTCGGCGATCTCCCGCATGCGCCGCGGATACGGCAGGGGGTCGAGGTCGGAGAGCAGATGGCGGGCGGCGGACTTCTCGGGCAGAGCCATGCGCGGATTCTGCCCGGCGGGAGCGGCCCGGGGACAGCGAATTGCCGAGGAGCGGGTCGTCGGGAAGGGCGGGGCGGCGGGGCACCGAGAAGGGGGCGGGGCGGCCGGCCATCGAGAAGGAGGGGGCGGGGCGGCTGGATTCGAACCAGCGTGTTCCGGTTTTGGAGACCGCCGCGACTGCCTCTGCGCTACGACCCCGCCCTTGGGCCGGATCGTACCCTCCCGCTTCAGGCCGTCCCTCGGGCGGAGGTGTTCACCACTCCGCCTCCCGGTAGTCCTTGAGGAACACCCCCGAGAGCGGCGCGCCCGCCTCGCCCCGCACGATCGGGTCGTAGATCCGGGCCGCGCCGTCCACCACGTCCAGGGGCGTGCGGAAGCCCGCGCCGGCGATGCGGTCCTTCTTGGGGGCGGGGTTCTCGTCGGTGATCCAGCCGGTGTCGACGGCGCACATGTGCACGCCGCGCTCGGCGAGTTCGGCCGCGCTGGTCCGCGTGAGCATGTTCAGGGCGGCCTTGGCCATGTTCGTGTGCGGGTGCCCGGGCATCTTGTTGCGCACCGCGAAGCGGCCCTCGACCGCCGTGACATTGACGATGTACGTGCGGGGGCGGGGCGAGGCCAGCAGCAGCGGCAGCAGCCGGTCGCAGAGCAGGGCCGGGGCGAGCGCGTTGACCAGCTGGGTCTCCAGGACCTCGGCCGGGTCGAGGCCGCCGAGCCGGGCCGACCAGGAGTTCTCCGGCGAGGGATCGGGCAGCAGGCCCGCCTCGTCGGCCGCGCGAAGGACGTCCGGCTCGGGCAGGACCTCGGACTCCGGCAGGACCAGGGCGAGCGCGTCCCGCGTCGCGGTCGAGCCCTCCGGCGTCCGCATCGGCCGGAACCCGGGCGCGCCCCGGGCCCCGGCGGGCAGTTCCGCGGACTCCCCCGCCGCGAGGGCCGCGTACGACTCGGGCGGCCTACGGACCGTCTGCGCCGCGTTGTTGACCAGGATGTCGAGCGGCTCACCCTCTTTCCGCAACACCTCGCACAGACCGAGGACTTGGCGCGGGTCACGCAGGTCCACGGCGAGCACCGTGAGCCGGTCGAGCCACTTCTCGCTGCCCGGCACCGCACGGAAGCGCCGCTCCGTGTCGTGCGGGAAGCGGCTGGTGACCAGGAGTTCGGCGCCGTCGCGCAGCATCATCAGGGCCAGCTGGAAGCCGATCTTCACGCGGCCCCCGGTGAGCAGCGCGCGGCGCCCGCTCAGATCGGTGGTGAGCGCGCGCCGGGCACGGTTGTCGCCCGCGCAGTCGGGGCAGAGCCGGTGGTAGAAGGAGTCGACCTGTCGATACGACGCCTTGCAGACATAGCAGGGCCGTGGCCTCCGGAAGACCCCTGCCGCACCCTCGGCGACCAGCGGCGCGTCCTCGCGGCGGCCGTCGGCCCCGGTGGCGGTGGCCGCCATCACGGCGGCGTCGGCGGCGGAGAGTTCGGCCCCGCGCGCCTTGCGCCTGCGCAGCCGTCCGTCGCGGGCGAAGGAGGCGGCGACCTGCTCGGCGCGCAGCCGTACCGGGTCGTCGACCGGCAGCTCGCGGAGCCTGCCGATCATCTCGTGGAAGACCGCCAGGTCCGCCTCGCTGATCCCACCGCTCTCGTTCATCCGTCCCGCCCCGCCCGCGCCGTGCGCGCCGTTCCGCTCGTGGTCCCGACCGGATTCGAACCGGCGTATCCGCCATGTCATGGCGGTGAGTCTGCCTCTGCTCTACAGGACCCCGCACACGCGCCCGACCAGCAGTCTTCGGTCCGCCCGCGCCCCCGGATCGTATCCGCACAAGGACCGACGTGCCGAACGGATTTACGGCCGCCCACCCCGGTGCAACGGTGGGCAGCGGGGGTGGAACCCATGGCACAGACCCATGAGTGGATGTTCTACGAAGTCATGTGGCGCGGCTGGGCGGGGCGGGCCCGGGTGCCCTATCCCGTTCCGTGGTGGGCCCAGGCGGCCTTCCGGCGCTGGAGCGACGACTTCGACGCGGGAACGTACGAATCCAAGGAGGCCGCCTTCGCCTCCAACGCCCTGTACCGCTACTGGCACATGGTGGGCGTCAAGGACCACCGCCAGGAGTCCCTGATCGGGCAGGCGGGCGAGATCGAGCCGGTCTACGACAAGTACTGCCTGTCCTTCTTCCTCTACTCGCCCTCGACCGGCGCCGTGCGCCTGCCGCAGCTGACCGACGCCGGGGCCGTCGGCCAGCGCATGGAGGCGCCCCATCTGCCGGTGGTCCTGACGACGTTCCGCACCTCTGACGGCACCGAGTTCGTGCAGCGGACCTTCGGGACGGCCATCGGCCCCCGGCAGCGGGACCTCGTGGTGACCCGGCTGACCGTGGGCAGCGCGACCGGGCAGCCGCGCGAGGGCTGGCTGTGCGCGGCCGTCATGCCCGCGGGGCCGAGCGGCTTCCAGCGGCACGACCGCAACGGCCGCCAGATCACCGACCGGCGGCTGACCTTCCTGCGCCATCTGCCCGACGAGGGCAGGGTGGAGACCAACAGCGGCTGGGGGCCGGTGTTCGACACGCCTCCCGAGCAGTACGGCGTGTACGGCAACCCGGACTTCACGTACGACCCGGACTCCTATCTGACCCGCAACCCGTTCCACGACCTCGTCATGGGCGGCAAGCTGAACGGCGCGCAGCAGGCGCAGGACCAGATCGCGGGACTGTGCAGCGCGGCCTTCGCCTGGCCCTACCGGGTCGCGGACGACGAGCTGTTCGAGCTCGACGTCCGCCTTCCGGTCGACCTCTACAGCGGCGGCGCCGACCTGGCGGAGATCAGGGCCACTCCGGCCGCCGCACTGGAGGAGGCCAACCGCGTCTTCTGGACGGGCAAGCTGATCGCGCAGGGCGTGCAGCCCGAACTGCCCCAGCCCGTCTCGCACTTGGCCGACCAGTTCCGCCAGTGCCGCTCGCAGCTCCTGATCCTCTCCGACCACGGCGAGATCCATCCGGGCCCGACGGTGTACGACTCCTTCTGGATCCGTGACTCGTCCGTCGAGGCCACGGCTTGCTCGCTGGTCGGCGATATGGCCCTGGCCGAGCGCCAGTTGGGCACGCACTATCCGCTGAAGTTCAACCGTGGCACGGGCCGGATCGGGCCGTGTGCCGAGTACGGCTTCTACGGCGGGCCGCACGAGAAGAACGACCACGAGTGGGACAGCAACGGCCAGGCGCTGTGGGCGATCGGCCGCTTCGACCGGACCCACGGCCGCTCCACCGCGTTCGGCGCCAAGCTCTACACGCCGTACGTCGTCGACGGCGCCCGGTGGCTGCGCGACAACCGCGATCAGTACGGCCTGCTGCACAGCGGGTGGAGCGCCGAGCACCTGGGCGAGCGCGACAAGCCGCACTACTGGGACGACCTGTGGGGCCTCGCCGGTCTGTACGAGGCCGCGCGGCTCGCGGAACGGATCGGCTCCCCCGACGTGCCCGAACTCTGGGGCGCCTTCGACGACTTGAAGCGGGCGACGGCGGCCTCGATCCGCTGGGTCCTGGGCGAGCAGCGCAGGCGCGGCGCCTGGGAGACGTACATCCCGACCGGGCCCGCCGACGTCGGGCGGCTGGACTCGACGATGATCGGCGCGGCGGCGTTCTTCCACCCGCTGCGGCTGCACATGGGCAGCAAGCTGGGCGAGGACATCGACCGGGCGGCCCGCTGGACGCTCGACACCATGTACGCGCACTTCGTGACCGGCGGCTACCGCCACGAAGCGGCCTGGAACACCTACGGCCCCTACCTCACGACGCAGTTGGCGCACGCCTACCTGCTGTCCGGCGACACCGAGCGGATGGACGCGCTGCTCGGCTGGATCGTGGGCGCCTCGCTGCCGCGCACCGAGGAGCGGGCTGTGGCGCTGGGCGCCTGGAACGAGCAGCACGCGTTCCCCATCGCCTCCGACTACCGCGAAGCCCCCTCCCGCCACTGGTACATGGGGGACATCCCGCACGGCTGGGCGGCGGCCGAGTATCTGCTCCTGATCCGCGACATCCTCTTCTTCGAGGCCGACGAGGACCGGGACCCGCATCTCTACATCGCCCCGGGCGTACGTCCTCACTGGGTGCCGGACGGCGCGACGGTGGCCGTCGACGACGCCCCGAACCTGTTCGGCGCGCCCTTCGGCTACCGGCTCACCCATGACGCGGGCGGCCGGAAGGTCACCGTGGACATCACGCGGGCGCCGGAGCGCGTGCGGTACGTCTATCCGTGCCGGTTCGGCCCGGTGCGCGCGGCCACGGCGGACGGCCGGGATCTGACGGTGACGGGTGACGACGTGCACATTCCGGCGGGGACGAGGAGGTTCACGGTCACGTACGCCTGAGGCTGAGCCGTTCCTTCTCCGAGAGCCCGCCCCAGACGCCGAACCGCTCGTCATGGGCCAGGGCGTACTCGAGGCACGCCGGGCGCATCTCGCAGAGCTGGCAGATGTACTTGGCCTCGCGCACCGAGCTGCCCGGTTCGGGGAAGAAGAACTCGGAGCCCGTCTGGGCGCACAGGGCCTGCTCCCAGGCGATTTCCGGCTCGGCTGTCATATGGATCTGCATGCCGACGATGCTGGCAGGGCGCGCGAAACAAGGGATCAACGAACGATCAACGCCATGGCATGGGCTGTTTCGGCCGCTTCCGCCTCGGGCCCCTGCTGGCTGCCCACGCGGGAACGCGGCGAAACGCCCGCTGCGGGTTCGGGTGCCGGACGGGAGCCGGGGCGGCATCGGGTCGAGTGCCGGGTTGGCGCATGGCGAGTGCCGGACGGGATGGTTCCGTTCATCGTCTCTCGTGCCGCTCGTGCCGCTCGTGCCGCTCGTGCCGCTCGAACCTCGTACCGCGCCGTCCCGCCCGGCCGTACCCGCCGGCCCGCACTCCTCAGCCCGCGCCCGGCGCCTCCGGCTGCATCAGCGCGAACCGCGCCCCGGCCGGGTCGGCGAGCTTGGCGAAGGCGCCGACGCCGGCGAGGTCCATGCGCGGCACCCGCACCGTGCCCCCGGACGGTTCGACCTTGGCCAGCACCGCGTCCATGTCGGTCACCTGGAAGTACGGAGTCCAGTACGGCCCGGCATCGGCTTCCTCCGGGGCGTCGGACAGCGGCCACAGGCCGCCGAACATGTCGTTCTCCGTGCCGCCCGCGGGGTGCACCATCGTGTACGAACCGCCCTCGAAGGCCTGGGTGGTGGCGCCCCAGCCGAACACGGAGCCGTAGAACTCCTGGGCCGCCTCGATGTCCGGGGTGTAGAGCTCCGTCCAGCACAGGCTGTTCGGGGCGTCGACCAGGTCCAGGCCCTTGTTCGTGCCCGGCTGCCATACGGCGAAGCCGACGCCCTGCGCGTCGTTGAACACCGCCATGCGGCCGAGGTCGCCGACGTCCATGGCCTCGTACACCGTGCTGCCGCCCGCCTGCTCGACCGCCTTGGCCGTCGCGTCGGCGTCCTGCGTCTTGAAGTAGAGCGTCCAGCCCGGAGGGGACTGGTCGGCGGTGACGGTCATGGCGCCCGCCACGGCTTTCCCGTCCGCCTGATACATGCCGTATCCGCCGAATTCCGCGCCGCCCGACTGGAACTCCCAGCCGAAGAGCGCGCGGTAGAAGGCATGGGCGCCTTCCAGGTCCGGCGTGCCGAGGTCCACCCATGTCGGGGCGCCCACGACATAACGGGTATTGAGCATGATCGACTCCTTTGTCGCATCTCTCTTCCGTCCCCTGAGTCTGACACCCGGCACTGACAGTGCGCGCGTGCTGCCACCTTGTGAAGGAAACAAGATTCTGAGAGCGCTCTCAGCCATAACTCTTGACGCCGGAATTCGCCGCCGCGACAGTGGTCGCACCACGCGGCCGAGCACCCCCCACAGTCACCACGGCCGCACGACGTCCCCCCACACACCCATCCCGGGAGACCTTCCGTGATATCGCGTCGAGTGTTCCTGTCCACTGCCGCGGGTGCCGCCGGAGCCCTCACCTACCCCGTCTGGGGAAGCGCCCTCAGCCCCGGCGCCAAGGCAGCCCCCGCGACCTGTGAACTCGCCCTCCAGAACAAGTCGTTGCCCGGCCAGGTGCGCGCCTACGTCACCGGACACGAGCAGGGCACCGACCGCTGGGTCCTGCTGAAGCCGGACGGCGGCGTCTACCGCCCCGACTCCCCCTCGGCCCCGCAGACTCCGCTGCCCGTCGACTGCGCGATTCCGCTCGGCGCGGCGGGATCGGCGCCCAAGGTCCTGACACTTCCTCACATGTTCGGCGCGCGCGTCTACTTCGTACGCGACGACAAGCTGGACTTCTTCCTCAACCCGGGCCCGTCGCTGGTCGAACCCGCCTTCGCGACCAAGGAGGACGCCAACTACGGGCGCACCTGGTCGTTCTGCGAATTCACCTTCAACAGCACGCAGTTGTACGCGAACATCAGCTACGTCGACCTCGTCACGGCCCTCCCCATCGGCCTGACCCTGGAGGGGGACGCCACCCACACGGTGGCACCGCTGCCGGACGGAGCCGTCGGCAAGATCGCCTCCGACCTCGTCGCCCAGGGGGAGAAGGACGGGCAGCCCTGGGGTGACCTGGTGATCCGCGGCGACGGCGGCGACGTGCTGCGCGTCATCTCCCCCCAGAACCTCATGGCTCCGTACTTCGACCGCCCGAACGAGATGCCGTTCCGGGACGTGTGGAACAGCTACATCGACCAGGTGTGGGACAAGTACCGCAGCACCGACCTGAAGATCGACCTCCAGGGCGGCCGGGGCGTGTTCACCGGCCGGGTGAGCGGCGACACGCTGACGTTCAACGGCGGGCACACGTTCTCGAAGCCGACGTCCAAGGACATCTTCACCTGCAACCACGGGCCGTTCACCAACAACCCAGGGGACTCCGACGACAAGAAGGGCCTGCTCGCGCGGCTCGCCGCGGGGTTCAACCGGAGCATCATGCTGTCGCACCCGGAGCAGCCGAACGGCGCCGGCGCCGGGGACTACTACAAGGGCGACGTGACCAACCACTGGGCCCGAGTGGTGCACGCGAACTCGCCCATCGGCTACGCGTTCCCGTACGACGACGTCCGCCCGGACGGGCAGCCCGACGTCTCCGGGGCCGCGCACGACGGGAATCCGCGGCGGTTCACCGTGAGCGTCGGGGCCTGACGCACACGCCCCGCCCCGCCCCGTAGCGATCAGCTCGCGACGGGGCGGGGCGGGGTCCGGGGCCTACTTGCAGGTGTTGCCGCCGGCCGGGTTGAGGAGGCCGACGACGTTCACGGAGTTGCCGCACGCGTTGACTGGGACATCCACGGGAACCTGCAGGAGGTTGCCGCTGATGACGCCGGGCGAGTTCTGAGCCGTGCCCTCGGCGTAGGCGCCGGGGCCGGGGTCGGCGACGGCAGAACCGGCACCGCCGATGACGGTGACCGCGGCGAAGGCCGCTGCTGCCAGGATCGCGCACTTGCGCATGGTGTTACCTCCGGATGAGGGGAAGTGCTGAACCGAGCCTCACCCCGGCACACCGCGGCAAAAACGCAGGTGGACCGTGCGGGGGAACGAGGGCACCCGTTCGTGGGACAACGACCGCCCCCGGGCCCTCGCGGCGCCCGTGAGCCGCGCGCCGACTGCCCTCACGGTCACCCGGAGGCGCGGGCCGGTAAGAGTCCCATTAGGCCGAGCCCCTTACGCCGACCCCCTCAGCACCAGCTTCGTCGGCAGGACCACGCTTTCCGTCGGCAGTTCGCCGCGCGCCAGGAGCATGCGGGCCATCAGGCGGCCCATTTCCTCGATGTCCTGACGTACCGTCGTCAGGGGTGGCTCCACCTGCTCGGCCACCGCCAGCATGTCGTCGAAGCCCACCACCGCTACGTCCTGGGGCACCCGCCTGCCCCGCTCGCGGAGCACCCGGAGCGCGCCCGACGCCGTCAGATCGTTGGCGGCGAAGACCGCGTCCAGCTCAGGGACGCGGTCCAACAGCTCGCGCATCGCGCGCTCGCCGCCCGCCGGGGTGAAGTCGCCCTGCGCGACGAACCTCTCCCCCGCATCCGGCAGGACGTCGCGGAAGCCGTCGAGGCGGTCCACCGCCGACGTCTGGTCGAGCGCTCCGGTGATGTGCGCGATGCGGGTGCGGCCCAGCGAGACCAGATGCCGCACCGCGTCCCGCGCTCCGCCTCGGTTGTCGCAGTCGACGTACGGAGACGTCACCGTCCCGTCCGGCCACCCCGGACGGCCGCCGAACACCGTCGGCACCCCCGCGCCCCGGATGATGCCGGGCAGCGGATCGTCCAGGTGCAGGGAGAAGACGAGGGCGCCGTCCACATGGCCGCCCGACAGGTAGCGGCCGACCCGCTCGTGGTCGTCCCGGCCCTCCGTGAGCAGCAGCACCAGTTGGACGTCCCGCGACGTCAACTCCTTGCTGATGCCCCGTAGTTGCAGGGCGAAGAACGGGTCGGCGAAGACCCGTGTCTCCGGCTCGGCGATCACCACGGCGACCGCGTCGTGGCGGCGGGTCACCAGACTGCGGGCGGCGCGGTTCGGCACGTAGCCGAGCTCGTCGACCGCCCGCCTGACCTTCTCGGCGAGCACCTCGCGTACGCCCGTGTCGCCGTTGACGACGCGGGACACCGTGGCCCGGGAGACTCCGGCCCGGGCCGCCACGGCCTCCAGGGTGGGGCGCGGGGCGGCGCTCGGCGGCTCGGTCACGTGGGGCTCCTCGGGGGCGGCTGGCTGGTGCGCCGGTCAGGATACGACCGGCGGGCGGGGCGGGGGGACACCCCCTTCCCGCGTCACCTGCGCGCGTCCGCCCTGATCAGCTCGGCCGCCTTCTCGGCGAGCGCCACCGTGGGAGCGTGCGTGTGACCGCGCGTGATCCGCGGCATGACCGACGCGTCCACGACCCGCAGCGCCGTCACGCCCCGCACCCGCAGCCCGGGGTCGGTGACCGACTCCTCGTCGCTGCCCATCCGGCAGGTGCCGACCGGGTGGTAGAGCGTCTCGGACGCCCCGCGGATCGTCCGGGCCAGGGCCGCGTCGTCGACCGTGCCCGGATGCGGCGCCAGCGGCCCCGACACGTACGGGGCGAGCGCGCGGCCCGCGACCAGCTCCTCCGCGCGGCGCACCCCGGCGACGAGGGTGCGGATGTCGGCCTCCACCGTCAGATAGCCGGGGTCTATGTGGGGCGCGGTGCCGACCCCCGGGCCCCTCGGCGTGATCCGGCCCTCGCTCTCCGGCTGGAGCAGCACCACGCCGATCGTGATGCCGTGTTCGGTCGGCGGGGTCAGGCCGTGGTTGATGAAGGGGACCGGGGCGTAGATCAACTCGATGTCGGGGGCCGCGAGTTCGGGCCTGGTCTTGATGAAGGCGACGGCCTCGGCGACGTTCGACGTGAGCGGTCCGCGCCCGCCGAGCAGGAAGCGGCCGATGTTGGCGAAGGAGTCCGCTCCGGTCAGGGTGACGGGCTGCGGGCAGCGCATGGTGATCGCGTAGGCGAGGTGGTCCTGGAGGTGGCGGCCCACCCCCGGGGCCTCGACGCGCGTCTCGATGCCCGCCTTCGACAGGTCACGCGGGTCACCGACGCCGGAGGCCTGGAGAAGCTGCGGGGAGCCGATGGTGCCCGCGCTGAGGATCACCTCGCGGCGGGCGATCAGCCTGCCGGGTACGCCGTCGGCGATGACCCCGGCCACGCGCGTCCCGTCGAACTCCAGCCTGCGGACCCGGGCTTCGGTCAGGACGTGCAGGTTGCGGCGGCGCCGTGCCGGTTTCAGGTAGCCGTCGGCCGCGCTCCAGCGGCGGCCGCGGCGCTGGTTGACCGGGGTGAGCGCGAAGCCGCTGTGGTCGGGCTCGTTCAGTTCGGTCAGCTCGCGCAGGCCCGCGTCGCGGCAGGCGTCGAGGAAGGCGGTGGTGGTCGGGTTCAGGGCGCGGGGCGGGGAGATCCAGAGCGGCCCGTCACTTCCGTAGACGCTGTTCGCTCCGGCCCCGCCCGCACCGCTCGCCCCGACAGCCCCGCCCCTTCGGGCCCGACCACCGCTCCGCCCGCCGGAAGTAGGGCTCCAGCGCGTCGTAGGACCACTCGGGCCCCGCCGCCTCGCCCCAGGCGTCGTAGTCGTCGCGGTGGCCGCGCACCCACATCATGGCGTTCAGCGAGGACGAGCCGCCAAGGGTGTGGCCGCGCGGCCAGTACAGTTCGCGGCCGTTCAGCGCGGACTGCTTCGCGGTGGAGTAGTCCCAGTCGTAGGGCGTCTTGAACATCTTCGGGAAGGCCGCCGGGATGCGGATCTCGGGCTTGCGGTCGCGTGGCCCCGACTCGACGAGCGCCACGCGCACCGCGGGATCCTCGGAGAGCCGGGCGGCGAGGACGCATCCCGCGGAGCCGGCACCGACGATGACGTAGTCGTACACGCTGTCCTTGCTCAACTCGACTCCCTTGAATGGCAGTTCACGGAGGGTGCGCACGGAGGACGTACGGGGGGTGGCGCGTGGATGAGGCGACGTTGATGCGACGACGTGGGTGAGGCGTACAAGGAGTACACCCACCGTGGACCTTTGGGTAAAGGGATGGGGCCTGGACCGGCATGTCCTACAGGATCTCCACATGCCGACCGGAAGGCCGCCGTATACCCACCGGAATGGCGGCCGTATGCCCACCGGAATGGCCGCCGCCGGGCACGGCCCGCGGCCGGGCACGCACCCGCATCAAGCCCCTGCGGACCGGCACCTAGGCTGTCGTGATGTTCACGAAGCGGAGAGCGCGCAAGCAGGCTGAGCTGCACGAGGAACTGGCCGCCGCGCTACGGGACCCGGACGCGGAGGTCCGGCGGATGGCGTCGAAGACCGCCGCCGAGTCCGGCGAGCTTTCCTGGGCGCTGCGCGAGCTGGCCTCGGCGGTGGAGCGCGAGCCGTGGGCGGAGGAGTTCTCCGAGACGGTGGTGGAGGGCTTCGCCGCGGCGCTGCGCCGCGAGCGGCCGCTGCGCGAGCGTACGGAGCGGATCTTCACGCAGCACCTGGACGACCCCGAGGGCCTCGTCCGCGCCTGGACCGAGCTGACGGCGGAGCTCGGCGGCGCCCCCGCGCTGCGGGAGGTCGACAACGACCTGCGCGATGACATGCGGGCCGCCCTCCGCCGGCTGCGCGGCCGGGCATGGGCGTCCGAAGGCCTCTTCCGGACCGGTGATCCGGACGGATTCCTGCGCGCCATGGCCTTCGACGACGCGGTCACGCTGACCTGCGTGACGATGCGCTGGAGCACACCCGTGTCCGGTCAGGAAGCGGACCAGGTCCGCGCCGAGGCACGCACTGCCCTCAAGAACGCGCTGCTCCACGCGCCGGGGAGCGAAGAACGAGCCGTGCTCCTGGCCCCGTTCGCCCCGGCCTCGGAGCAGGAGTCGTGGACCGACCGCGCCCGCGCCGCCATCCGCGCCGACGAGGCACTCGCCCTGTGCACGGACGAGGTACTTGACCTGTGCACGAGCGAGGCGAACAAGGCGAACGAGGGCGAGGCGAACGAGGAGGGGGAGAACGAGGGGCGGGACATGGTGACTCTGGGCGTGGAGGCCCTGGCCAAGGTCCTCTTCTGCAACACGGTCCGGCGCGACCGGGTGCTCGAAACGCTCGACCGCCTCGTCGCACGGCAGGCCCAGGACACGCGGGACCCCTTCCTCCTGAGCGGGATCCTGCGGTGCTACCAGCATCTGCACCTGCCTCGATCCCTGGAGGACCCGCCCCTGGACCTCTTCCTGGACGGGCTGCGTCACCCTCACCCCGCCGTCCGCGCCTCCGCCGCCGACGGCCTCCTCCCGATCGCCGCGGGCTCCCCCGAGGAGGGCAGGGCCGTGGAGGGACTCATCGGCCTCCTGGATCACGACCCCGAGGTCAGCGTCCGCCGCGTCGCGGCCAGTGAACTGCGCTGGCTCCAGGCGGGCGAGGCAGGCCACGCCCTAGCCGCCGACGCACTCGCCGCCCAAGCCCTGGAGCGCCAAGCGGACTCCGCCGACCCCGAGATCCGCGCGCTGAGCATCGCCGACGCCCTGCGACGCGGCGCCCCGGACGCGTTCGACCGGCTCCTCGGCGCGCTCGAATCCCCCGACCCGCACTGGGAGCTGCTGGTGGGCCTCTCGTACGTGCCCGGCGGCGTCCGCAACGGTCTCCCGTCGCGCTCCGTGCGCAAGGTGCTCATCGAGCGCCTCGAAGCCCTGCACGACACGGGCTGGGCCGTCCGCAACGCGCCGGAGGGTTTCTCGGACGCCGCCGCCAGGGAGGAGCTCGCCGTCCTCCTCGACAACGTGCGCAAGCGTTAGCCCTCGCGCCAGCCTTCGCGCTCGCGCTAGCTGTGATCGTGATCGTGCCCGGACGACCCGGCCTTGGCGGAATCCCCGGCAGCTCCGGACTCCTTCGCCCCGCCTGAGTCCCCGGACTTCTTCGCATCCCCCGAAGACTTCTTCGCGCCCCCGGCCACATGATGCGGCTCATAGTCCGGGATCGTCCCGTCGGCCTTCTTCACCAGGAAGTAGCCCGCCATCCCCATGTCGGAGTGGCTCTGCACGTGGCAGTGGTACATCCACGCGCCCGCGCCCACCCCCTCCCCCGCGATGACCTGGAAGCCGAACGAGTCCCCCGGTCCGGTGATCTTGTCGTCGAGGACCTGGCTCGGGTCGTCGGGGCCGGTCAGCAGGCCCGTGCGGTTGTCCGCCCAGCGGTGACCGTGCACGTGGAACGTGTGGTAGTACTCGCCGTGCGTGATCGAGACGAACTCGACCCGATCACCCACCGTGGCCTCGAAGTTGGGGCTGTCGTGACCCGCCTTGTTGTTGATCGTCATGTCATTGAAGACGATCGTGAAGGTCTTGTCCGGCAGCAGATCGCCCTTGCGGCGCACGATCAGCGCGCCGTAGAGCCCCTTGCGCACGCCGCCCGTCCCGTGATCGGTGCCGACCACGTGGTCGTGGTAGTGCCAGTAGCCGGCCGTACCCGGCCGCCACGTGCCGTCCTTGCGGCGGCCCGGCGCGTGCGTGCGCCAGGTGTAGGTCCGCTTGCCGCCCGGCTCGACGTGGCTCTTGGTGTGCCTGGTGCCGTCGCTGGATATCTCGTAGTCCATACCGTGGACGTGCAGGCTGGCGTCCACGTCCATGGTGTTCTCGAACTCGATGTGGAGGGTGTCGCCCTCGTTCAGCTCGATCAGCGGGCCGGGGATGGACGCCTTGCCCTTCTCCAGGCCGTAGCCCATCTGCCCGTCCGGCAGCTTCTCGGCGTACATCTTGATGCGGCGCACCTCGCCGCCCGCAGGGGCGGTCTTCGGCCCTTCGGCCGTGCTCGCCTCGGGCGCGGTGGCCAGCGACAACGATGTCACCCCGGCCGTCGCGACCGCTCCACCCACGAGCATCCGCCGGTTGAAGCTCCGTCGGTCCATGCCCAACTCCCCACTGCGGTACGGAGACTGACGGGGCGCAGGAGGCCCCCGAGACGGCCACACGGTATCGGGGGGATCTTCGTTTATCCACACGCAGGACAAAGTTCGCGGAATTCCGTCCGTACCTATTGGCGAGTGACGGAAAGAGGTCTAGCTTCATCCGCGCCTGTTGCTGTGACCGACGAGGGGTGGGTGTACTCATGCGGCTCACACCGCATCAAGAGCCCTTGGCTGTACGAGGGTTGAGCAGAGCCAGACGCAGATCGAACCGCCAGGACGAGCCAAGGAACCAGAACCAGAAGCCCAACCGGGTCGGCTCGCGCCCCGCCTGGGCCGCCGCCCTGCTCTCCGGGGCCATGGTCACCGGCGCGCTCTCCACACAGGCCGCCACCGCGCGGCCCTATCCCGAGCCACCGTTGACAACGATGTCCCTTCCGTCGCCGCCCGGCCAGGCGAACGTACGCGTCCTCGTCTTCCACGGCTCCGCCGCGGGCGGCGACGAGTCACCGGTGGTGAACGCGGGCATCGAGGCCATCGAGAAGATCGGCCAATCGGGCCCGGCCGCCCAGCGGTTCAAGATCGAGGCGACCGACGACCCGGCGGTCTTCACGAACGAGGCCAAGCTCGGCAAGTTCAACGCCATCGCCTTCCTGACCGGCGGCGGCGACATCCTCGACCCCGAGCAGGAGGCGGGTCTCGAGGCCTACATGGAGGCGGGCGGCGGTTTCGTCGGCATCCACGACGCGGCCCGCGCCGAGCCGTACTCGACCTGGTTCACCGGCCTGATCGGTGCCCGCCCGGCCGATTCGAGCCCCACGAACGTGCAGCGCGCCACCGTCGAGGTCGGCGACCGGGAGAACCCGGCCACCAAGGACCTGCCCCTCCAGTGGAAGCGCCCCGACCAGTGGCTGAACTGGACCAAGAACCCGACCGGCGAGGTCCACACCGTGGCCCGCGTGCGCGAGTCGACCTACCAGCCGGGCCAGAGCAAGAACGGCGCCGACCACCCGGTCTCCTGGTGCCGTGACTACGACGGCGGACGCTCCTTCTACACCGGCATGGGCGGCACGGCGGCCTCGTACGACGAGACCGACTTCCGCCAGCACCTGCGCGGCGCCCTGCTGTGGACGAGCCGCATCGCGCGCGCCGACTGCAAGTCGACGATCACCGCCAACTACAAGGCGCAGCGCCTGACCCAGGCCAACCAGCCGGGCCAGAACGACCAGATCGGCGAGCCGCACGGCCTGGTCACCGCGCCCGACGGACGGATCTTCTACATCGGCCGCGGCGGCGCCGACTCCTCGCAGCCGGTCGTCACCGACTGGAACAACCCCGACATCGGCAAGGGCAAGGGCGAGATCCACGTCTACGACCCCAAGACCAAGAAGGTGACGCTCGCCGGAGCACTCACCATCTTCGGCAACAAGGGCGGCGGCGATGAGCTGATCAAGGTCGAAGAGGGCCTGCTCGGGATCGAGTTGGACCCCAGGTTCGAGCAGAACGGCTGGGTGTACCTGCACTACACGCCCCACTCGAAGATCAACCGCGAGACGCACATGGCCGAGCGCTACGTCTCGCGCTTCACGCTCGACCAGGCGACCGACAAGCTGGACCTCGCGAGCGAGAAGGTCCTGCTCAAGTGGCCGGTGCAGATCCACAGCTGCTGCCACGCGGGCGGCGGGATGGCCTGGGACTCCAAGGGCAATCTCTACATCGCGACCGGTGACAACAACTCCTCGGGCTTCAGCTCCGGTTACTCGGGCAACAACCCGCAGCCCAACTTCAAGGGCGTCTCCTTCGCCGACGCGCGCCGCACGGCGGGCAACACCAACAACCTCAACGGCAAGATCCTGCGCATCCACCCGGAGGCCGACGGGACGTACACGCTCCCCGAGGGCAACCTCTTCACCGGCAAGGAGCCGGACGAGGGCGGCGGCAAGACGCGCGGCGAGATCTATGTGATGGGCGTCAGGAACCCGGCGCGCATCTCCGTCGACAAGAAGACCGACACCCTCTACGCGGGCTGGGTCGGTCCCGACGCCGGTGAGCCGTCGACGACGTGGGGCCCGGCGAAGTACGACACGTTCGCCGCGATCACCCACGCCTCCAACCGCGGCTGGCCGTACTGCATGGGCAACAACCAGCCCTACCGCGACCGCAATCTCCCCGACCCGTCGAAGCCGCTGGGCTGGTACGACTGCAAGAAGCTCAAGAACGAGTCGCCCAACAACGACGGCCTGGTGAACATCCCGCCGGCCGAGCCCAACAACATCTGGTACTCGCCGCAGGGCGGCGGCGTCGACTACCCGCGCGACGCGAACGGCATCCCGAGCTACAAGACGTCGGAGCAGAAGACGCTCCTGCCGTGGCTCAAGGGCGGCGGCCAGGCCACGATGAACGGCCCGGTCTACCGCTACGACGCCACCAGCACCAGTGCGGACAAGTGGCCCTCGTACTGGGACGGCAAGTGGTTCGTCGGCGACTTCTACGACTCCGACCAGCCCCGGCACGCGGTCCTGACCGACCCGAAGACGGTCGGCAGCGGCGGTCTGCCCGTGCACGCCGAGTCCCTGAAGAAGATCATCCCGATCGGCAACGACGGCATCAAGAACCTCATGGACTGGAAGTTCGCCCCCGACGGCTCGTTGTACGTGCTCGACTACGGCCGCGGCTTCTTCACCTCGGACTCCAAGTCGGCGCTGTGGCGCGTCACTTACTCGGGCGGCGAGGCCACGCCGGCCGCCAAGGACCTGGCAAGGAGGGCGGGATGACGAAGCCCGCGATACGCAGGCGAAGACTCTGGACGGCGCTCTTCGCGTCGCTCCTGATGGTGCTCGGCCTGACGTCGACGGCGGCGAGCCAGTCCGACAACCCGGGCCGGGCGGCTGCCCAGACGCTGACCTGGACCGCGAACAACGCGATCGACAAGTACGCCTCCGCGCCCGCCACGGCGGTCGCGGGCGCGACGACGATCGTCTTCGAGAACAGCACGGCGACCGGCAACGACACCGGAATGCCGCACACGCTGACGTTCGACGTCTCGGACCCCGAGTACAACAACGACGTCCCGCTGAACATCCTGGCCAACCCCAACGACGACCAGGGCGGCAAGCACACGGCGGAGGTCACTCTCTCCCCCGGCCGTTACCGCTACCACTGCACGATCCCCGGCCACGGCTCGATGCAGGGCATCCTCGTGGTGACCGAGGGCGGCGGCGAGGACACCACCGCTCCCGAGACGGCCGCCAAGGTCGAGGGGCAGACCAACGCCGACGGCGCGTACGTCGGTTCCGCCACCGTCTCGGTGACGGCGACCGACGCGGGTTCGGGCGTCGACAAGACCGAGTTCGCGGTCGGGGCCGACGGCGCCTGGCAGCCGTACACGGCGCCCGTGGTCGTCGACCAGGTCGGCACCCACAAGATCCGCTATCGCGCGAGCGACAAGGCGGGCAACGTGGCGGCGGAGAAGGCCGTCGACTTCACGGTGGTCGCGCCGGACACGAACGACAAGACGCCACCGGAGACCTCGGCCACGGTGAGCGGCGAGAAGAACGACAAGGGCGAGTACGTCGGGATGGCGACGGTCACCGTGACGGCGTCCGACACCGGCTCCGGCGTCAACAAGATCGAGTACGCGGTCGGTGACGGCGGTGCGTGGACGGCGTACACCGCGCCGGTCATGGTCCACGCGGCGGGCGCGCACAAGATCCGCTACCGCGCGTCCGACAAGGCGGGGAACCAGGCGGCGGAGAAGGCCGTCGAGTTCACCGTGGTCACGCCGCCGGTCGAGGACAAGACGCCGCCGGAGACCGCGGCGAAGGTCGAGGGCGACAAGAACTCGGACGGCGCGTACGTCGGCAGGGCGAAGGTGACGGTCACCGCGACCGACGCCGACTCGGGCGTCGACAAGGTCGAGTACTCCCTGGACGGCGGTCCGTATCTCGCGTACACCGCTCCGGTCGTCGTCGACCGCGTGGGCCGGCACACGGTGGCCTACCGCGCCGGCGACAAGGCGGGCAACACCGCGGCGGCCAAGGACGTCTCCTTCACGGTCGCGGAGGGCGGCGGGGTTCCGTCCCCCAACTGCGCCGAGTTCGACGAGCGGCTCACGGTCATCGTCGGCACGGTCGACACGGGCATCCCCAACCGCGTCACCAACAACCGGTGCCGCATCAACGAGCTGATCGAGGACGAGAAGGAGTGGACGTCCCACGCGCTGTTCCTGAAGCACGTCAAGGCCGTCACGGACAAGCTCCTGAAGGCCGGTGAGATCGACCAGCGCGAGTACAACAAGATCAACCGCGCCGCCAAGCAGTCCGGCATCGGCAAGCCGGGCCAGACCGAGGGCTACCGCAAGATCTTCGACGGCACCCAGGACTCCCTGAACAAGTGGGAGCAGGTCGGCGGCGGCAAGTTCGGCCTGAACCCCGACGGTTCGATCACCAGCAGCACCACCGTCCAGGGCATGGGCATGCTGTGGTTCCCGCAGCGCAAGTACGGCGACTTCTCGCTCAAGCTCCAGTGGCGGGACGACGCGCCGGGCAACGGCAACGCCAACGGCGGTGTCTTCGTGCGCTTCCCGCAGGTCCACGACCACCCGGAGGAGTCACGTCCGGAGTGGGTCGCCATCAAGTACGGGCACGAGATCCAGGCGCTCGACCGGCCTGACGGCGACATGTACAAGTCGGGCTCGATCTACGGCTTCGACCGGGTGGGTCTCGGCGGCGCCGGGGTCACCCCGAAGGGCACGTGGAACGACTACGAGATCAAGGTGGTGGACCAGCACTACTCGATCTACCGCAACGGTGTCCTGATCAACGAGTTCGACAACACCGGCGGCCAGGAGTTCACGCCGCCGCGTGGCGACGACCCGGGCACGGACGGGCGGCGTTACTCGTCCGGCTATGTCGGGTTGCAGGTCCACGGGGTCACGGACGTGATCTCCTACCGGGACATCAGGATCAAGGAGCTGTAGTCAGCCCCTGACCGGTCCGGCTCCGGCCCCCGCACCCCGACCCGGGGCGCGGGGGCCTTCGTCACTCCTCGTGCCGGGCCCGGCTCGGCTGCACGCGCTTCGGCTCGCCCGGCATCTTCGGGTACTCGGGCGGATAGGGCAGATTGCCGAGGCCGTGCTCCCGCTCGTCCCGTTCGGCGAGTTCGAGGAGGGGCTCCAGGGAGAAGGCGTGCTTCTCCATGTCCGCGTGCACGTCGCCGAGCCGGGCGAACCGCTCCGGCATCGTGCCGATGTCGAAGTCCTCGGGCACCGCGTCGGAGACCTCGTCCCAGGTCAGCGGCGCCGACACGGGGGCGTTCGGGCGGGGGCGCACCGAGTAGGCGGAGGCGATGGTGCGGTCGCGGGCGGTCTGGTTGTAGTCGACGAAGATCCGCTCGCCCCGCTCCTCCTTCCACCACGCGGTCGTGACGGCGTCCGGCATCCGGCGCTCCAGCTCGCGCCCGCAGGCGATCGCGGCCCGACGTACGCCGGTGAAGTCCCACCTCGGTTCGATGGGCACGAAGACGTGCAGGCCCCGCCCGCCGGAGGTCTTGGGCCAGCCCTGGAGGCCGTACGCGTCGAGAACCGCACGCAGCTCGTGCGCGGCGCGCACCGCGTCGGCGTAGTCCGTGCCGGGCTGCGGGTCCAGGTCGATGCGGAGTTCGTCGGGGTGGTCGGTGTCCGCGCGCCGGACCGGCCAGGGGTGGAAGGTCAGCGTGTTGAACTGGGCGGCCCAGATGACGGCCGCGACCTCCGTGGGGCACATCTCGTCGGCGGTGCGGCCGCTGGGGAAGGCGATGGTGGCCGTGGGGATCCAGTCGGGATGGTTCTTGGGGATGCGCTTCTGGTAGAAGAACTCGCCCGCGACCCCGTCCGGGAAGCGCTGGAGCGTCGTGGGCCGGTCCCGCAGGGCGCGCACGATCCCGTCGCCGACCGCGAGGAAGTACTGGGCCACGTCCAGCTTGGTGAAGCCCCGCTCCGGAAAGACGACCTTGTCCGGACTGGAGAGCCGCACAGAGCGCCCGCCCGCGTCGAGCTCCACCGCTTTTCCACCCATGCGGCCACGCTAGGCGCAACGGACGAGAGTCGCATACCGGGCGGAGAGTGACTTATGGGGACAGAATCGAGGCATGGATCTGCCGGTCATGCCCCCCGTCAAGCCCATGCTCGCCAAACCCGTGGCGAAGATCCCGCCGGGCATGCAGTACGAGGCCAAGTGGGACGGCTTTCGCGCGATCGTCTTCCGGGACGGCGCGGACCTGGAGATCGGCAGCCGTACGGGCAAGCCGCTGACCCGGTACTTCCCCGAGCTGGCCGAGGCCCTGCTCGAGCGCCTTCCCGACCGCTGCGTCCTCGACGGTGAGATCGTGATCGCCCGGGACGGGCGGCTCGACTTCGACGCGCTCACCGAGCGCATCCACCCCGCCGCGTCCCGCGTGCGGACGCTCGCCGAGCGGACCCCGGCCTCGTTCGTGGCCTTCGACCTCCTCGCCCTGGGCGATGCGGGCCACCTCGACACTCCTCTCAGCGAGCGGCGCGCCTTGCTGACCGAGGCCCTGGAGGGCGTGACGGCCCCCGTCCACCTCGCGCCCGCCACCCTGGACCCCGAGCTCGCCCGGAAGTGGTTCGAGCAGTACGAGGGCGCGGGCCTGGACGGCGTCATCGCCAAGCCGCTCGATCTGCGCTACCGGCAGAACGAACGCCTCATGTTCAAGATCAAGCACGAGCGCACGGCGGACTGCGTGGTCGCGGGCTACCGCCTCCACAAGAGCGGCCCCGTCGTCGGCTCGCTCCTCCTGGGCCTGTACGACGACGAGGGCACCCTCCAGCACGTCGGCGTCTGCGCCGCGTTCTCCATGCAGCGGCGCGCGGAGCTGATCGACGAGTTGGAACCGCTGCGGATGGAGACGGCCGCGGGCCACCCCTGGGCGGCCTGGACGGACGAGTCCGCGCACGAGGCGTCCCGGATGCCGGGCGCGCCCAGCCGCTGGTCGGGCAAGAAGGACCTGTCCTGGGTGGCGCTGAGCCCCGAGCGCGTCTGCGAGGTGGCATACGACCACATGGAGAACGGGCAGCGCTTCCGGCACACGGCACGGTTCCGCACCTGGCGACCGGACCGTACTCCTGACAGCTGTACGTTCGCCCAGCTGGAGGAGCCGGTCCGGTACGACCTGGCCGATGTGCTGCGCTAGTACGCCGCGCTAGAGGCTCACGCGGTGTACTGGCTCTCCGGGCGGGCCAGGCCGTAGTGGTCGCGCAGGGTCGTGCCCGTGTACTCGGTGCGGAACAGGCCGCGGGCGCGCAGGATCGGCACGACCTGGTCGGCGAAGAGGTCGAAGCCGCCGGGCAGGCCGGGCGGCATGACGTTGAAGCCGTCGGCGGCGCCCTGCTCGAACCACTCCTGGATCTGGTCCGCCACCTGCTCGGGCGTGCCCGCGACGACACGGTGGCCGCGCGCCCCGGCGAGGCGGTGCAACAGGCCGCGCACGGTGGGCTGTTCGCGGTCGATGATGTCGAGGATCACCTGGAAGCGGCTGCCGTTGCCGCGCTCACCACCGGTCTCGATGAGCTCGCGGGGTACGGGTCCGTCCAGTTGCCCGGCGGTCAGCCGCAGGCCGAGCATGCGGTGCAGGAGCTGCAAGGAGTACTCGGGCTGGGTGAGTTCGTTGTACTCGTCGTGCAGGGCGTGCGCCTCGGCCTCCGTGGAGCCGATGAAGGGGCTGATGCCGGGCAGGACAAGCACCTTGTCGGGGTCGCGGCCGGCCCCCGCCGCCCGCTTCTTCAGATCGGCGTAGAAGTCCTGGCCGTTGCCGAGCGTCTGGTGCGCGGTGAACACGGCCTCCGCGTACCGCGCGGCAAAGGCCCGGCCGTCCTCCGACGAGCCCGCCTGCACGTAGACGGGGCGGCCCTGCGGTGTGCGCGGGGTGTTGAGCGGGCCGCGCACCTTCAGGTGCGGCCCTTCGTGGTCGATGGTGTGGATGCGGTCGGTGTCGGCGAAGAGCCCGGTCTTCTGGTCGGCGACGAGCGCATCGTCCTCCCAGCTGTCCCAGAGCTTGGAGACGACGTCGAGGAACTCCTGTGCGCGGTCGTACCGTTCGGCGTGCACCGGGTGCGCGTCGAGGCCGAAGTTCCGGGCGGCCTGCGGCGCTCCGGTGGTGACGATGTTCCAGCCCGCGCGCCCGCGGCTGAGATGGTCGAGCGAGGCGAAGAGACGGGCCAGGTTGTACGGCTCGCTGTAGGTGGTGGACGCGGTCGCGATGAGGCCGATGCGCCGCGTGACGGCGGCGATCGCGGAGAGCCAGGTGAAGGGCTCCAGGCGGAAGCGGCTCGCGTAGCGGACGTTGTCGGCGAGGGCCGGGCCGTCGGCGAGGAAGATCCCGTCGAAGGTGGCGGCCTCCGCGCGCCGTGCGAGGTCCTGGTAGAAGTCGATGTCCAGGATGCGCGCGGGGTCGGAGCCGTGGTGGCGCCAGGCGGCCTCGTGGTGCCCGCCGGGGTAGACGAAGAGGTTGAGGTGCAGTTCGCGGCGGCTCATGCGACGGCCACCTCGTCCTTCGGGGCGTGCGAGGCGGACGGGGCAGGTACGGCATGCGGGGCGCGCTCGGCGCCGCCGGCGGGCACGGGATCGTCGCCGGACAGGTCGACCCCCAGCTGCCGCAGCAGCCTCCCCCGCAGCTCCGCGTACTGAGGACTCCCCTGGCCGCGCGGCGCGGGAAGCTCCACCCGTACGTCGGCCGCGATGCGCCCCGCGTCCAGGACGACCACCCGGTCGGCGAGGGCGATCGCCTCGTCGACGTCATGGGTGACCAGGAGCACGGCGGGGCGGTGCGCCTCGCACAGGCGGCGCAGCAACGCGTGCATCCGGATGCGGGTGAGCGCGTCAAGGGCGCCGAACGGCTCGTCCGCGAGCAGGAGTTGCGGTTCGCGGACCAGGGAGCGGGCGAGCGAGACCCGTTGCTGTTCGCCGCCGGACAGGTCCGCCGGCCAGGCGTCTTCCCGGCCCGCCAGACCCACTTCGGCGAGCGCCGCGCTGCCGCGCTCCCGTGCTCCGGGGCCCGCCAGACCCAGTACGACGTTGTCCAGGACCCGCTTCCAGGGCAGCAGCCGGGCGTCCTGGAAGACCACCGAGACATCGCCGGGTGCCGACAGCTCCCCGCTGCCCTCGACCTCGTGGTCGAGGCCCGCCAGAGCCCGCAGGAGCGTGGACTTCCCTGAGCCGCTGCGGCCGAGCAGCGCCACGAACTCGCCCGGCGCGATGGACAGTTCGAGTCCGTCGAGAATCGTGCGGTCCCCGAAGGACCGGACCAGCCGCTCGATGCGCACGGCCGGACCGTCGTCCGTCAGCCCGCCAGTGTGCGTCGCCATGACAGCGCCTTCCTCTCCACGAGCCGGACGAGTGCGTCCGAGATGAGACCGAGGAGGCCGTACACGACGAGGCCGACGATGATGATGTCGGTCTGCCCGTAGGTGCGGGCGAGCTCCATCATGTAGCCGATGCCACTGGTCGCGTTGACCTGCTCGACCACGACGAGCGAGAGCCACGCCGCGGTGACCGCGAACCGCATGCCGAGCAGGAAGCCCGGCAGCGCCCCCGGCAGGACGACGTGCCGCACGAACCCGGTCCGCGAAAGCCTTACGGTCTCGGCGAGTTCGGCGTAGCGGCCGTCGATCGTGCGCAGCCCGTTGTGGGTGTGGATGTAGACCGGCACGAACACGCCGAGCGCGATGGTGATGACCTTCATCGACTCGCCGATGCCGAACCAGAGGATGAGCAGCGGGATCAGCGCGAGCGAGGGGATGGCCCGCTTGATCTGCACGGGTCCGTCGATGATGCCCTCGCCGATCCTGCTGAGCCCGGCGGCGATCGCCAGGGCGAGTCCGGCCGCGGTGCCGAACAGCAGCCCCAGCAGGGCGCGTTCGGCGGAGGTGGCAAGGTTCGACTGGAGCCGCCCCTCGGCGATCAGGTCGCCTGCGGTGCTCACCACGGTCCAGGGCGCGGAGAGGTTGCGGGCGTCGATGAACCCGGCGGCCGACCCCGCCGACCAGAGGGCGAGCAGGAGCAGGGGGCCGATCGCCCATCCGTAGGGGACGGGCCTGCCGGGTCCGAGCCTGCGGCGCGGACGCTTCCCCGCCGCCCGGACCACGGGCGCGGGGCGGGTGGCGGAGGCCTTGGTCAGGGTGGGGGCCTCGGCGCTCATGAGCCCTCCCCCGCACCGGACTTGCCCGCGTCCGCACCGGACTTGCTCTCGGATGCCCCGGACTTGACCGCGTCCGCGGCGACCGACTCGTAGCGCCGGTCGAAGAGGACCTCCGCGTCGAAGGTCTCCTTCCCGGTCTCCTTCGCCAGCAGGTCGACGGTCTTCTGCTGCCGGGCGATGGCGGCGGTCCAGTCGGCCGGGATGTCGGGGTGGCCGATGCCCTTGACCAGGTACTCGCCGTCGGCGCGGGTCAGGCCCTGGTCCTTGACGTAGTAGCCGTCGATCCACTCCTGGGGGTGCTCGTCGGCCCATGCGGAGGCGCGCGCCCAGTACTTCACGAACTCCCGGATGGCCGCGGCCTTCTGGGGGTCCTCCACCGATTCGGTGGGCACCCACAGGTGGCCCGGGTCGTCCCGCAGCCCGTGCTGGATCGTCTTCGCGCCGTCCTTGCCGTACTTCGCGGGATAGCGCTTGATGTTGACCCCGCCCAGCGGCGCGGCGTCGACCTGGCCGTTGCCGAGCGCGGACGGGTACACGTCGCCGGTGCTGGGCAGTTCGACGAGCTGTACGTCGTCCTTGGTGAGCCCGGCCTTGGCGAGGATGCGCAGGACGAGGGCGCCCTGCGCCTGCCCCGGGCTGTAGGCGATCTTCTTGCCGCGCAGGTCCTTCAGCGTGTCGATGTCGGCGCCGGGTGCGATGCCGAGTTCGTACACGGGGTGCTTCAGCGGGTCCTTGCGGTATTTGGCCGCCACCAATTTCGTGTCGAGCCCCGTCCAATGCGCGTGAATGGACGGAATTTCGGCCGCGGAGCACACGTCGAGGGAATTCGCCCGGAATGCCTCGGAGCACTGGGGGCCGCCGCTGATGTTGGCCCATTTCACCTTGAAGGGAATCTTGTCGAGCTGTCCGGAGAGTTTCAGGGCGACCTGGGCTTCCGGCGCCCCGACGGTGATGGTGGTGCCCGGATCCACTTTCGCCGGGATCTTGGCGGAGACCTGCTTGGCGTCGACGGTCGTGGTCGACGAGGCGTTGTCGGCGCATCCTGCCAGGAGCAGCGGGGCGACGAGGGCAGCGCCTAGCGCCGCCCGTTTGTGTGTGGGCATGGGCTCTTTCCCGGGAGTGGCGGACGTACACGGAAGGGGAAGCCTGGAATGGCGCGCGGCTTCCTGCGAGAAAGCGTTCCGAGCGTCAGCTACACAGGGCGGCGGCGACGCGCATCAGATCAACAGCGCGCCGCTGCTTGAACCGCCGGGATATTCGCATGGCGTCGAAACTAGCCACGGCACCAAGAGAGGGTCAAGTCATCTCACCCGCCCCGGCTCTCCGGAAACGCAGCCTTCGTACTCCTGCCATACGCGCGTCACACCGGCCGAAGGCCCCCGGCCGGGAGAACCTCCTGGAACTGCCGAAAACCACCGGGTACGCATTCACGCCAATGTTCGCGCCCGCGCCCTCGCGCCGCTTCCCCGTCATCGGCGGCGACCGTAAGCTCCTGCGCCTGACACGGGAGTTACTTACGGTAAGGGGGCCGGGTCATGGGGTACTCGGGAGCTGCGGGCAGCACGAGACGGACGTTCGTCGCGGGGGCGGCCGCGGCGGGCGGCGCGGTGGCACTGGGGGCGGGAGCGCTGCCGGCGGCGGCCGATGAGCGCGCCGCGACAGCGGATGCGGCGCAGCGGAATGTGGCCGTGCTGGGCGGCGGCGTCGCGGGACTGACCGCCGCCCACGAGCTCGCCGAGCGCGGCTTCGCCGTCACGGTCTACGAGCGCAGGGCCCTTGGCGGCAAGGCCCGCAGCATGGACGTACCGAACAGCGCGAAGGGCAACCGCAGGCCGCTGCCCGGCGAGCACGGGTTCCGCTTCATCCCGGGGATCTACCACAACCTCCCGGACACGATGCGCCGCATCCCCTTCCCCGGGAACGCGAACGGCGTCTGGGACAACCTCGCGGCGCCGCGCGAGATGGCGTTCGCGCGCACCGGGCGCGAGGACATCCGGATGCCGATCCCGTGGCCGGGCAGCGAGCCGGAGAAGCTCACCCTGGACGACATCGCCCGCGCGCTCACCGCGCTCCTGGACACCGCGTTCAACCTGCCCGCGCACGAGGCCGCGTACTTCGTGAACCGCGCCCTCGTCTTCCTCACCAGCTGCGACGAGCGCCGCGACGACACCTGGGAGGCCATGCCCTGGTGGGAGTTCGTGCGCGCCGCGAAGATGTCGAAGGACTACCAGCGCATCCTCGCGATCGGCGTCACCCGCAACATCGTCGCCACCAAGGCCGAGGAGGCGAGCACCCGCACCGTCGGCACACTGGGCGAGGCCTTCGTCTTCAACGCGCTCGGCCAGGGCGCGGACGGCCCGCCCGACCGGCTGCTCAACGCGCCGACGAACGAGGCGTGGATCGACCCGTGGGTGACCCATCTGAAGTCCCTCGGCGTGGAGTTCCGCATCGGCTGGACCGTGCGGCAGCTGGGCTTCGCAGGCGGCCGCATCACGAAGGCCGTCGTCGACGACCCCGACGGCGTACGCCGCGACGTCACCGCCGACCACTACGTCCAGGCGATGCCGGTGGAGCACGCGCGCAGGACGTGGAGCGCGGAAATGAAGGCGGCCGACCCGCAGTTGGCGCGCTGCGACAAGCTGGAGACGGACTGGATGACGGGCATCCAGTTCTATCTGACGGAGCGTCCGCCCGTGGTGAAGGGCCACTTCAACCTCATCGACTCGCCCTGGTCGCTCACCGGCATCGCGCAGGCGTCCCACTGGCCGGATCGCGACTTCCCCGCGGACTACGGCGACGGCGTCGCGGTCGAGTGCCTCTCCGTGGACATCTCCGAGTGGGACAAGCCGGGAATCCTCTACGGCAAGACGGCCAAGCAGTGCACGCGCGACGAGGTCGCCAAGGAGGTGTGGGCGCAGCTCAAGGCCGCGCTCAACGACACCGGCAAGGTCGTCCTGAGCGACGGCAAGCTGCACTCGTGGTTCCTGGACCCGGGCGTCGACGGCATCGGGACGCCGAACCCGACCAATGAGGACGAGCTCCTCATCCACCCGGTCGGCACCCTCCACAACCGCCCGTCGGCCGTCACGAAGATCCCCAACCTCTATCTGGCGGGCGACTACGTGTCCGTGCCGATCGACCTCGCGACGATGGAGGGCGCCAACACGTCGGCGCGCCAGGCGGTGAACGCCATCCTGAAGAGCGTCGGCTCGGACGCCGCACCCTGCACGGTGGCCTCTCTGTACCGCGTCCCGGCGATCGAGCTCCTCAAGCGCCACGACCGCACCCGCTACCGGCTCGGCCTGCGCAACGCCCTCGATCTGGGCTGAGGGGCCCGGGGACGGGAGAGCAGGGGCGGACGGGGTAGGAACTCCGTATGGGAACGGGATCGGGAACGCGGACACGACGCATGACGGCGGCGGCGGTGGCGGCCGTCGCCGCCTTGGGCCTCGCGCCCGGCTGCACCCCGAACGACACCGGCGGCGGCGACGGGAAGGGGCCGTCCGACGAGGGCGGACGCGTGCTCGCCGTGAAGATCGACAACGTGGGCCCGGCCCGCCCGCAGACGGGCCTGGAGACGGCCGACGTCGTGTACGCGGAGCAGGTCGAGGCGGGCCTGAGCCGGCTGATGGCGGTGTACGCCGGCCGGCTGCCACCGATCATCGGCCCGGTGCGCAGCGCACGGGAGACGGATCTGGAGCTGCTCCGGCAGTTCGACGATCCGGCCCTCGCGTTCTCCGGGGCCCAGTCGAAGCTCCTGCCGCTGATCTCGGCGGCTCCCCTGCGCCCCCTGTCGCCCGGCAAGGCACCGGAGGACGCCTACTTCCGCAGCGGCGCCAAGCCGGCCCCGCACAACCTCTTCGTACGCCCGGAGAAACTCAACGCCGACCTGGGCGAGGGAGGCCTGGAGAGCACGGGCTTCCTCTTCGGCCCGCGCCCCAAGAAGGGCGGCACCCCGGAACGGGAGCGCACGGTCCGCTTCCCGGCGGCGCGGTTCACCTTCACCTGGTCGGCCGAGCGGGCGCGCTGGCTGGTCTCCATGGACGGTGCGCAGGCGCGCACCGTCAACGGAAAGCAGCTGGCCGCTTCGACGGTCGTCGTGCAGTACGTGAAGGTGCGCGAGTCCCGCTTCCACGACCGCTCCGGCAACAACACGCCGTTCACCGAGACCATCGGCTCGGGGAAGGCGCGCGTCCTGCGGGACGGCCGCGCCTACGACGTGCGCTGGGAGCGGTCGTCCGCCGACGACGGCACGGAGTTCACGACGGCCGACGGCGATCGACTGCCGTTCGCCCCGGGCCAGGTGTGGGTGGTGTACGCGAAGGGGTGACTCAGGTCCTGCCCGCCGCGAAGGGCTCGGCGGGATGGCGCAGGCCCTCCGCCGCCTCCGAGACCCGCTGGATCAGGTCGAAGAAGACGGTCTGCTCGTCCGCGGAGAGCGGGCCGAGGAAGACCTGGTTCATCCGGGCCGTCCGCACGGTCAGCTTGCGGTGCGTGCGCTTGCCCTCGTCGGTGAGGTGCAGCAGATAGCGGCGGCCGTCCTGCGGGTCGCGCACCTTGTCGAGCAGCTCGCGGCGGATCAGGCGGCTGATGACCTCCGCGATGGTCGACCGGTCCAGGCCGACCCGCTCGCCGACGGTGCGCTGGTCGAGGCCGGGCTCGGCCACCAGCGCGTTCAGGACGGCGAACTGCGGCGAGGTGATCTCCTCGGAGACCATCGTGTTCCACAGCAGATAGTGCGCCTGCTGCAGACGCCGGGCCAGGTGCCCTGGGTGGGTGGTCAGGTCCACCGCGGCCATGGGTTCCTCCACTGACTGTGCCGGTAGCTGTGCCTGTGACTGTGCCGGAGATTTATGTAGGTGCACTGAACACTACTCGCTCTTGACGGCCCAGGGAACGAGTGGCAGCGTAAGTTCAACCTCGTAGAAATAGTCAGTGCCCTGATTAATGTGTGGGGCATCGAAGGCTTGGAAGAGATGGGGCTCGACGGATGGACAAGGTGGTGGCCTCGGCCGCCGACGCGGTGGCCGATGTGGGCGACGGTGCGTCCCTGGCGGTGGGCGGGTTCGGGCTGAGCGGTGTGCCCGGCGTGCTGATCGGGGCGCTGTACGAGGCCGGGGTGTCGGGCCTGCGGGTGGTGTCCAACAACTGCGGGGCGATGGAGTCGGGGCTCGCGGTGCTGCTCTCGGCGGGCCGCATCGCCCGGGTGACCGGGTCGTACATCGGCGCGAACAAGGAGTTCGCCCGCCAGTACCTGGGCGGTGAGCTGGAGGTGGAGATGATCCCGCAGGGCACGCTCGCCGAGCGGCTGCGCGCCGGAGGGTGCGGCATCCCCGCGTTCTTCACGCCGGCCGGGGTGGGCACACAGGTCGCCGACGGCGGGCTGCCGTGGCGCTACGACGGCTCGGGCGGGGTGGCCCTCGCCTCACCGGCCAAGGAGGTGCGGGAGTTCGACGGGCAGGAGTACGTCCTGGAGCGCGGCATCCGTACGGACTTCGCGCTGGTGCGGGCCGCCAAGGGCGACCGGCACGGGAACCTCGTGTTCAACAAGTCCACCCGCAACTTCAACCCGCTGGCCGCGATGGCCGGACGGGTCACGATCGCCGAGGTGGAGGAGCTGGTGGAGCCGGGCGAGATCGACCCGGACGCGGTGCACCTGCCGGGGATCTACGTCCAGCGGGTCGTCGAGCTGACCCCGGAGCAGGCGGTGGACAAGGGCATCGAACGGCGCACGGTCTCCGTGCCCGAAGCACGAGGGACGGTGAGCGGCTGATGGCCTGGACCCGTGAGCAGATGGCCGCACGCGCCGCACGCGAGCTGCGCGACGGACAGTACGTGAACCTGGGCATCGGACTGCCCACCCTGATCCCGAACTACCTCCCCGAGGGCGTCGAGGTGGTCCTGGAGTCCGAGAACGGCATCCTCGGCGTGGGCCGCTACCCCACGGACGCCGAGGTGGACCCGGATCTGATCAACGCGGGCAAGGAGACGGTCACCGTGCGGCCCGGCGCCTCCTACTTCGACTCCGCGCTGTCCTTCGGCATGATCCGCGGCGGTCACATCGACGTCGCGGTGCTCGGCGCGATGCAGGTCTCCGCGCGCGGAGACCTGGCCAACTGGGCGATCCCCGGCAAGATGATCACGGGGATCGGCGGGGCGATGGACCTGGTGCACGGGGCGCGCACGGTGATCGTGGCGATGACGCACACCGCCAAGGACGGTTCGCCCAAGATCCTTGAGGAGTGCGCGCTGCCGCTGACCGGCCGGGCCTGCGTGAACCGGATCATCACCGATCTCGGCGTCCTGGACGTCACCGAATCCGGCCTGGAACTGGTCGAGTTGGCCCCCGGTGTCACCCCGGACGAGATCACCGCCAAGACCGCGGCCAAGGTCCACGTCCCCGTGGCCGTCTCCGAGGGATTCCCGTCATGAGCCTGCGTGACGTCTACATCGTCGACGCCGTACGCACCCCCGTCGGCAAGTACAACGGCGCGCTCGCGGGCGTCCGCCCGGACGACCTCGGCGCACACGCCATCCGCGAACTCCTCTCCCGTACACCGGACTTGGACCCCGCACGGATCGGCGACGTCTACTTCGGCAACGCGAACGGCGCGGGCGAGGAGAACCGCAACGTCGGCCGCATGGCCGCCCTGCTCGCGGGCCTGCCCGTGACGGTGCCGGGCGTGACCGTCAACCGGCTCTGCGCCTCCGGGCTCGAGGCCGTCATCCAGGCCGCGCGGGCCATCGCGCTGGGCGACGTCTCCATCGCCCTGGCCGGCGGGGTCGAGTCGATGACCCGCGCCCCCTACGTCCTGCCGAAGAACGACCGGCCCTTCCCCGCCGGGGGCACCGAGCTGTACTCCACCACGCTGGGCTGGCGCATGGTCAACCCGCGGATGGAGCCGCAGTGGACGATCCCGCTGGGCGAGAGTGCCGAACTCGTCGCGGACAAGCACCGGATCACACGCGAGCAGCAGGACGCGTACGCCCTCGCATCGCACCGCAAGGCGGCACAGGCCTGGCAGGACGGCCTGTTCGACGCGGAGGTCGCGCCGGTCTCCGTCCCCCGGCGCAAGGGTGACGCGGCCCTCTTCGAGCGCGACGAGTGCGTGCGCGCCGACGCGTCCCAGGAGGCGATGGCCAAGCTCAAGCCGTCCTTCCGCACCTCCGGCGGCACGGTCACACCCGGCAACGCGTCGCCGCTCAACGACGGCGCCGCCGCACTCCTCCTGGTCGACGAGGAGGGCCTGCGGGCGACGGGCCGCGAGCCGCTGGCCCGTGTATCGGCATCCGCCGTCTCCGCGATCGAGCCGCACTACTTCGGCCTCGCGCCGGTCGAGGCCGTCAACCGCGCCCTCGCGAAGGCGGGCAGGTCCTTCGGCGATCTGAGCACGCTGGAGCTCAACGAAGCTTTCGCGGCCCAGGTGTTGGGGTGCGTGGCCGAATGGCCCGACCTCGACCCGGACGTCCTGAACCCCCTCGGCGGCGCCATCGCGCTCGGCCATCCGCTGGGCGCGTCCGGCGCACGCCTCGCCGGAAGCGTCGCCCACCAGCTCGCCCGGCGCGGCTCGGGCACGGGCGTCGCCACCCTCTGCATCGGTGTCGGCCAGGGCCTGGCCCTGGTCCTCGAACGCTGAGCCCGCCCTCCACCACCGTCAGCACCACGCCGTACCTCACGGAGCCGAGAGACATGACCCTCACCGAACCCCTGCCCGACGGGCTGAGCCAGCAGGAGATGGACACGGAGGTCGCCAAGGCGCAGGCCGCCGCGGCGCCCTCCGACCACCCGCCGCGCGACTACCCCCCGTACCGCAGCAGCCACTTCCGCCACCCCAAGCAGCCGCTGATCCCGCTGCACGACCCGGAGGCGGTGGAGCTGAGCGGTCCCGCGTTCGGCGTCACCGACATCACCGCGCTCGACCGCGACCTGACCCGCCAGCACCTGGGCGAGCCGCTCGGCGAGCGGATCACCGTGTCCGGCCGGGTCCTCGACCGCCAAGGGCGGCCCGTGCGCGGCCAGTTGGTCGAGCTGTGGCAGGCCAACGCGTCCGGCAGGTACGCCCACCAGCTCGACCAGCACCCGGCGCCGCTCGACCCGAACTTCACGGGCTTCGGCCGCTGCCTGACCGACGACGAGGGAACGTACTCCTTCACGACGATCAAGCCGGGCGCCTACCCGTGGCGCAACCACGTCAACGCGTGGCGCCCCGCGCACATCCACTTCTCGCTCTTCGGCACGGCGTTCACGCAGCGTCTGGTGACGCAGATGTACTTCCCGGGCGACCCGCTGTTCGCCCACGACCCGGTGCTGCGCTCGGTCACCGACGAGTCGGCGCGCCGACGCCTGGTCTCCGCCTACGACCACGATCTCTCCGCCCCCGAGTGGTCGCTCGGCTACCGCTGGGACATCGTCCTCGACGGCCCCTCCGCCACGCTCTTCGAGGAAGGCGACCACCACTGATGTCGTACGCTCCCACTCCCTCCCAGACGGTCGGCCCCTTCTACGGCTACGCGCTGCCCTTCCCGCGGGGCGGCGAGGTCGCGCCGACCGGCCACCCGGAAACGATCACCCTGCACGGGTACGTGTACGACGGCGCGGGCAACCCCGTCCCCGACGCCCTGATCGAGACCTGGCAGCCCGCGCCCGACGGCTCCCGCACGGGCGCGCCGGGATCGCTGCGGCACGACCCGGTCACGGGCGAGGTCATCGGGCGCGACGGGCTCGCGTTCACCGGGTTCGGCCGCGTGCCGACCGACGCGGACGGCCACTGGACGGTCCGTACGCTCCCGCCCGGCGGCGTCTCGTACATCGCGGTCGCGGTCTTCGCGCGCGGCCTGCTCCACCACCTGTACACGCGCGCCTACCTGGTCGACGAGCCGGGCGACGCGCTCCTCGGCTCCCTGGACCCGGCGCGGCGCACGACGCTGATCGCCCGCCCCGAGGCGAGCCGCACGTACCGTTTCGACATCCGCCTTCAGGGCGAGGGCGAAACGGTGTTCCTGGAGTTCCAGTGAGTCTTGTGAGTCTTGTTCCAGCGGATCTTGAAGGTGCCGACGTCGGCCTGCTCGCCCCGGGGCGTGCGGGCACCCCCGCCGAGGCCGCGACGGGCGACACCGCGTTCCTGCGGGCGATGCTGGACGCGGAGGCGGCGCTGACGCGGGCCCAGGCGACGGTGGGCATGGCTCCGGCACAGGCGGCGACGGACGTCGCCGCCGCGGCCGACGCCGACCGCTTCGACGTACGCGATGTGGCGCTGCGCGCGCGGGGCGGCGGCAATCCGGTGATCCCGCTGGTCGCGGACCTGACGGCGGCGGTGCCCGCGGACGCCGCGCCCTACGTCCACCGGGGCGCGACGAGCCAGGACATCATGGACACCGCGATGATGCTGGTCGCGCGGCGCACGCTGGACCTCATCCTGGCGGACCTGACCCGCACGGAGGCGGCACTGGCCCGCCTCGCGTCGGAACACCGGAACACGGTGATGCCGGGCCGTACCCTGACGCAACACGCGGTGCCGACGACGTTCGGCCTCAAGGCGGCGGGCTGGCGCTCACTGGTCCTCGACGCGCGGGACCGGGTGAGGTCCGTCCGCGACACCCTCCCGGCCCAACTGGGTGGCGCGGCGGGCACGTTGGCCGCTTTCGAGGCGTACGCGGGCACCTCGCGACCGGGGACGTCCGCCGATGCGGGCGAGCTCGGCGAGCGTCTCGTGTCGGCCTACGCCCGTCATCTCCGGCTGGCCGGACCCGCCCTCCCCTGGCACACCCTCCGTACCCCGATCGCCGATCTCGCCGCTGCTCTCGCCTTCACCGCGGGAGCCCTGGGCAAGGCGGCCACGGACGTGCTCACCCTCAGCCGTACCGAGCTCGGCGAGCTCTCGGAGGGGTCGGGCGGCGGCTCGTCCGCCATGCCGCACAAGGCGAACCCGGTCCGCTCCACCCTCGTCGCGGCCGCGGCCCGCCGCGCCCCCGCCCTGGCGGCGACGCTCCACGCGTCGATGGCCGCCGAGGACGAACGCCCGGCAGGTGCCTGGCACGCGGAGTGGGAGACCCTGCGCGACCTCCTGCGCACGGTCGGCGGCGCGAGCCACCATGCGGCGGAGCTCGCCGAACATCTCCGGGTCCACCCGGAGGTCATGCGTGAACACCTCGGCCTCACCCACGGGTTGATCGTCTCCGAACGCCTCACGGCGGAGCTGGCACCGCTCCTGGGCCGGGCCCGCGCGAAGGAACTCCTCACGTCGGCGGCCCGCCGCACCCGCGACGAGGGCAGGTCCCTCGCGGAGGTGCTCGCCGAAGAGCCCGCTCTCTCGGCCGTCGACCTCACCGAACTCACCGACCCCGCCCGTTACACCGGCTCCGCAGGAGCCCTCACGGACCGAGCCCTGGAGCGACGATGACCGGCAAGCTGCCGCACCACACCACCGAGGGCACCCCGACCGCTCCCCCGCTCCTCCTCGGCTCCTCCGTCGGCACGTCCACCGCCCTGTGGGACGCCGTCGCGCCCGAACTCTCCACCACCCACCGGGTCGTGCGCTGGGACCTGCCCGGCCACGGCAAGTCGCCCGCCGACCTGATCGGCCCGGGAGCCACCGTCGCCGACCTGGCCGCGCTCGTCGTCGCGCTCGCCGACTCGCTCGGCATCGACCGCTTCTCGTACGCGGGGGTCTCCCTCGGCGGCGCCGTCGGCCTGCACCTGGCCGTGCACCACCCGGAGCGGGTGGCGAGCCTGGCCGTGATCTGCTCGTCGGCGCACTTCGGCGGCAGCGCCCGCTGGGAGGAGCGCGCCGCGCTGGTGCGCCGCGAAGGCCTCGCCACGCTGGCGCAGAGCGCGCCGGACCGCTGGTTCACGCCCGGGTTCACGGTCCCCGGCCTGGTGGACGACCACCGGAACACCGACCCCGACGCGTACGCGGCGTGCTGCGACGCGCTGGCGGCGTACGACATCAGGGACGCGCTGGCCACGATCACCGCGCCCACGCTCGTCGTCGCGGGCCGCGAGGACCCCGCGACGCCGCCCGCCCACGCGCGCGAGATCGCCGACGCGGTGCCGGGCGCCTCCCTCACGGAGCTGGCGGGCGCCTCGCATCTGGCGCCCGCGGAGCGGCCGGAGGCCGTGGTCGCCGCGTTGCGGACGCACTTGACGGGTGCGGCGGCGAGCGGGATGGCCGTACGGCGGGCGGTCCTGGGCGACGCGCACGTGGACCGCGCGCAGGGGAACACCACGCCCTTCACGGCCCGCTTCCAGGACTTCATCTCCCGCTACGCCTGGGGCGAGGTCTGGACCGACCCCACCCTCGCGCACCGCGAACGCAGCATGATCACCATGACCGCCCTGGTCGCGCACGGGCACTACGACGAGCTGGCCATGCACGTCCGGGCGGCCCGCCGCAATGGACTCACGCCCGAGGAGATCGGCGCGGTGCTGCTCCAGACGGCGGTCTACTGCGGTGTCCCCGCGGCCAATTCGGCGTTCGCGGTGGCACAGCGGGTCCTCGCGGAGGAGTAGCGGAGGGCAGGACAGGAGGCCGACGGAGGAGTAACGGCCGCGAGTGCCGCCACCAGCACCCTTTAGGCTGCTGCTGATCAGGGGGGTCCTGGGATCAGGGGAAGCAGGGGGCAAGGGGCGATGAACGACGCGTCTGAGGTGTTCCAGCCGCTACAGACGGACGATCCGCCGGTGGTGGCCGGTTACCGACTCGCCGCCCGGATCGGCGCGGGAGGCATGGGCCGTGTCTACCTGTCGCACACGCAGGGCGGCCGCCCTGTCGCGATCAAGGTGGTACGGCCGGAGCTTGCCGACGACCCGGCCTTCCGGCGGCGGTTCGGCCGGGAGATCAAGGCGGCCCAGCGGGTCCGGGGCGCGTACACGGCCGAGCTGATCGACGCCGACGCGGACGGCGTGCCGCCCTGGCTCGCCACCTTGTACGTGCCCGGCCCCTCCCTGACGGAGGCCGTCGCCCGGCGCGGACCGCTTCCGGTGCCGGCGGTCCTGTGGCTGATGGCGGGGATCGCGGAAGCGCTCCAGGCCATCCACGGCGCGGGCATCGTGCACCGGGACCTGAAGCCGTCGAACGTGCTCCTCGCCGCCGACGGGCCGCGCGTGATCGACTTCGGCATCTCACTGACGTCCAGCGCCACCTCCGCGTACACGGCCACGGGTTCCGCAGCCGGCACGCCCCAGTTCATGGCTCCCGAGCAGGCGTCAGCGGGCGAGGTCACGGCGGCCACCGACGTCTTCGCGCTCGGTCAGACGGCGGCGTTCGCGGCGCTGGGCGAGCCACTGTACGGGGACGGCCCCTCGGTCAGCGTGCTGTACCGGATCGTGCACTCGGAGCCCGACCTGGCCCTGCTGCCCGCGCAGCTCCGTCCGCTGTTCGCCCGTTGTCTGGCCGCCGACCCGGCGGAGCGGGCCACCCTGGCGGAGGTCGTCCACTGGTGCCGCCAGCGGCTCGGCGGGGGTGCCGACGCGGGCGCGGGGCCTGCCGTCTGGCGGGAGATCACGGGGCCCGAGGTGGCGGTTCCGGCTCCGGTCCCCCACCCCACCCGGGTGCACACGCAGCCGTTGCTGTTCGCGCCGCCGCAGCCGACCGTGCCTACGGCGGCGGACGAACGGCGGACCCGGCGAAGACGCAACGCGCTCGTCACGGGCGCCGTGACGGCGAGCGCCCTGCTGCTGGCGGGCCTGACGTGGACGGTCATGGACGCGACGGACCTCCTCCGCCACCGGGACGCGTCCTCGAAGTCCGGTGCGTCGGGCTCCGAACGGTCGTCGGGCTCCGGTGCGGCATCCGGCGGGACGACCTCGGGGGACGGCGAGAGGGCGGCGACCGGTGAGAAATCGGGGACCGGCGACAAGGGCGACGGGGCCGCAGGCGCTTCGCGCCCCTCCGCGGACTCTTCCTCGACCGCGACCACCCCGCCGCAGGCCATCGCGTACCCCCAGCAGTGGTTCGACGAGAAGAACTCCGTGAGCCTCCGGGAGCCGGTCGACCGCAAGGACCGCAAGGGCGATCTCCGCTTCACCTGCGGGGCGTCGAGCTGCTCGCTGGAGAGCGACAAGAGCGTGATCACGCCGCTGTACGGCAAGCCTGGGGCCACCCTCGATGCGTGCCGCACCATCCTGAAGGGCGCCGACAGCCACAACCTGCCGCTGGCCGCGGTGGCGGCCGGCAGCGAGATCTGCGTGAAGAACCCTGCCGGGGACATCGCCCTGCTCGTGGTCCTGGTGAAGTCGACGGCGATGCCGCAGGACGGGGTCAGCTTCCTGACGGCGGACATGACGGTCCGGCCGGCGCGCCAGCCACCTGGAGCCCCTGGGACCTGAGGCGGGCCCTCAGGTGGCGCTCCGTTCGCTCGCCTCGCGGTACCGCCGCTCCATCTCGTCGATGTACGCGTCGTCGCCCGGCCGACCCGCCCGCAGCAGGCGCCACCACTGGTCGATGCTCCAATTGGCCGGTTCCGTCGACCCGATGAACTCCTCGACGAGCGAGAGGAAGCGCGCGGGATCGGCGTGAAAGGGGAAGTGCCCGGCCTCCGGGAAGATCTCCAGGCGGCTGCCGGGCATCGCCTCGTGCGCGGTGTAGGCGTGGTCGACCGGCAGGACGCCGTCCCGGTCGCCCCAGACGAGGAGCGTGGGCATGCCCTGGGCGAGGTAGCAGCGGTCCAGCATGGTGACCACCTGGCCGCGCCAGTCGACGACGGACCGCAGCGTGCGGATGAACGCGGCCCGCGCCCACACGTCCGGCAGCGCGTCGACCAGACCCACCAGCTCCGGCGCGTCCCGCCCCAGACCCGTGTCGAGCAGCCGCAGCAGCGCGACCACCGCCCGCACCGGCACGTCGGCGCCGGGCAGTCCGAGCAGCGAGAGCAGCAGCGCGGCGCCGGGCAGCGACACACCCCGCAGCACGGGGGTGACCTGCGGGCCGACGCCTCCCGTGCTCACCAGGACGAGCCGGTCGACGCGCTCGGGGAACTGGTAGGCGAACTGCATCGCGACACCGCCGCCGAAGGAGTGCCCGACGAGGGTGACCCGTTCGACGCCGAGCACGCCGAGCAGGTCCCGGACTCCGTTGGCGTACGCGGCCACCGAGTAGTCGGCCCGCGGCTTCTCGGAGGCACCGTGGCCGAGCAGGTCGGGGGCGATGACCGTGTGGCTCCGGGCCAGTTGGGGGATCAGCGGGGACCACGTCGCCGAAGAGTCGCCGATGCCGTGGATCAGCAGAATCGCCGGTCCCTCACCCGCGACGCGGTACGCGCGCCGGTAGCCGTGCACGGTACGGAACCGCAGTGAGGCCCCGCTCTCGTCGCCGGTGGGAAGCCGCCTGGGCTGGAAGGGCAGGATCCGCGCCATGGGCCGGAGTGTAGGTGGGCGGCGCGGTGGGGTGGTTTCGGATGGGTTTCGGGTGGCGCAATACGGGCGTACCCCAGCAGAGTCGCGCGACGGCGCGGTGTCCAGGGAACGTGTCGACTCCTGCGCCTGCCAGACACACCGTCGGGCCGTCACTGGGGCCGTTACCGCACCGGCCGAAAGGGCGGCACGCACGCCTGATCGAAGGGTGGCCGTCGCGCCGTGTCACCACCGGGTCACCCAGGTGACACATCTGGCGGGTTAAGTTACTTGGTGACCATGCGAGTTGCGCAGCCACGTGAGGACTTTGCCACCGTGACGGGAGCCGGAGTGCGCAGGCGGGTACTGCCCGCGGCGCTCGTCGCCGTGCTCCTGGTGATCGTCCAGTTCTTCGCGCACGGCGTCAACGAACCCGCGTCCGGCGTGCCCTCCCGTACGCCACCGGCCACGGCCCCCTACGCGCACTGCGGCGACGACACGCACCCCGGGGAGACCTCCGAGCGTTTCCGGGCCCGCGGCCGGCCGCACTGCCGCGACCTCACCCCCGACACGGCCCCGCCCCTCGCCGCCCGCGGGGTCACGGCCGCGGCCGTCGGCACGCCCGCGCCGCGCCCCGTCACCGTCGGCCACCACGACACGGGACCGACAGGACGCGAACTACCCGCCCTGCTACAGGTCTTCCGCTGCTGATCGGCTCACCCGGCACGGCCATGCCGCCAGGCGCTCACGTCTGAGGCGACCCCGCCGGCCGGACCCGGACACCGGTCCACGTCACACCGACGCGCCCCCCACGGCGCTCAGGAGTCAACCGACATGCAGCTTTCCCCTGCCTCCGTACGCGACCGCGCCCGCTCCCTGTTCCGGGCGCCCGACAACGCGCGGCGCGATCTCACCGCATCCGTGGTCGTCTTCCTCGTCGCCCTGCCCCTGTGCCTGGGCGTGGCCGTCGCCTCCGGAGCACCCGCCGAACTCGGCCTGATCACCGGCATCGTCGGCGGTCTCGTCACCGGTCTGCTGCCCGGCAGCAGCCTCCAGGTCAGCGGTCCCGCCGCCGGCCTCACCGTCCTCGTCTACGAAGCCGTGCGGGAGTACGGTCTCGCGGCGCTCGGCGCCCTGGTGCTCGCCGCCGGGGTCCTCCAGCTGGTCATGGGCTTCCTCAGGCTCGGCCGCTTCTTCCGGGCCATCTCCGTGGCCGTCGTCGAGGGCATGCTCGCCGGGATCGGACTCGTCCTGGTCGCCGGGCAGTTGTACGCCATGGCCGACCGCGAAGCCCCCGCGAGCGGCCTCGACAAGATCGCCGGGCTGCCGGGCCTGCTCACCGGGGTGATCGGCTCGGAGCGCGCGCTGACCGCCTTCGGTCTCGGCCTGGCCACCATCGCCGTGCTCGTCCTCTGGCGCAGGCTCCCCGCGAAGCTCCGCGCGGTGCCCGCACAGCTCGCCGCCGTGGCGCTCGCCACGGGGGCCACGCTGCTCTTCTCCCTGCCGGTGGCCACAGTCGAGGTGCGGGGGCTCATCGAGGCGGTGCGGATGCCGGACGCCACCGCCTTCGGTGATCTGCTCGGCATCGGCGCCATCGGCACCGTCATCGCCTTCGCCCTGATCGCCTCGGCGGAGAGCCTGTTCAGCGCGGCCGCCGTGGACCGACTGCACGACGGTCCGCGCACGTCGTACGACAAGGAACTGATCGCGCAGGGCGCGGGCAACACCGTGTGCGGGCTGCTCGGCGCCCTGCCGATGACCGCCGTCATCGTCCGCAGCGCGGCCAACGTACAGGCGGGTGCGCGGACGAAGGCGTCCCGCGTCCTGCACGGCGTCTGGCTGCTCCTCTTCGCGGCGCTGCTGCCCGCCGCGCTCGGCCTCATCCCGGTCGCGGCGCTCGCGGGCGTCCTCGTGCACGCGGGCTGCAAGCTGATCCCCGTACGGCAGTTGGCCAAGCTCTGGCGCGAGCACCGCAGCGAGGCGGTCGTCCTGGTCGTGACGGCCGTGGCGATCGTTTCGGTGAACATGTTCGAGGGGGTCCTGATCGGCCTGGCACTGGCCGTCATAAAGATCGCCTGGGAGACGCCGCGCGTGCAGGTGGAGGTCGTCGACAAGGGGACGGGACCGCTCCGCGTCCATCTGTCGGGGCACGCCACGTTCCTGTGCCTCCCCAAGCTCCTCGACGCGTTGGAGGCCCTGCCCCAGGACCGCCCGATCGAGCTCGACCTCGCGGAGCTGCGGCACCTCGACCACGCGTGCCGTACGTCGCTGGAGAACTGGGCGGCGCGGCACAGCACGGAGGGCACGCAACCGGTGCGCGTGGCGTCCGGGGCCTGACGTCGCCTCGCGCCGGACGGGCTTTTGCCGCACGGACTCTTGCCGTACGGACTCCCACCGGACGGGCTCTCGCGGCAGGCCCGTCCGGCGCCGCCGGGGCCCTGCCTCCTACCTCGCCCCGTACACCGGCTGGGGCACCTCCGATCCCGCGAGCAGCTTCAGCGTCGCGTCGCCCGCCTCCGCCGGGGTCCAGCGGGCCCCCTTGTCGGCCGTGGGTCCCGGCCGCCAGCCCTCCATGACGGTGATGCGCCCCGCCTCGGCCTCGAAGACGCGGCCGGTGACGCCCGCGGACGCCTCGGAGCCGAGCCACACCACGACCGGCGACACGTTCTCCGGAGCCATCGCGTCGAAGCCGCCGCCCTCGGGCGCGGCCATGGTCCGGGCGAAGGTCCGCTCCGTCATCCGCGTCCGCGCGGCGGGCGCGATCGCGTTCACCCGCACTCCGTAGGAGGCGAATTCGGCGGAGGCGACCATGGTGAGCCCGAGAATCCCGGCCTTGGCCGCGCTGTAGTTCCCCTGCCCGACGCTCCCCAACAGGCCCGCTCCGGAGCTGGTGTTGACCACGCACGCGTGCCGCGCGCGCCCCGCCTTCGCCTCGCCTCGCCAGTAGGCGGCGGCGTGCTTCAGCGGCAGGAAGTGCCCCTTCAGGTGCACGCGCATCACCGCGTCCCAGTCGTCCTCGTCGAGGTTGACCAGCATCCGGTCGCGCAGGAACCCCGCGTTGTTGACCAGGGCGTCCAGCTGTCCGTACGTGTCGAGCGCGGCCCGCACCAGGGACGCGGCGCCCTCGGACGTGGCGATGTCGCCGCCGTGCGCGACGGCGGCGCCGCCCGCCGCGCGGATCTCGTCGACGACGTCGTGCGCGGGCCCACCGGACGCCCCGGAGCCGTCGGGCCCCACACCGAGGTCGTTCACGACGACCTTGGCACCCTCGGCCGCGTACGCGCGCGCGTGCGCACGGCCGAGGCCGCGGCCCGCGCCCGTGACGATCACGACGCGGCCCTCGCAGATTCCCGTGCCCGGCTTGTGCGCGCTCGGCTTGTCCGTGCCCGGCTTGTCGGCTGAGGTCATGCGGAACTCCTCGGATACGTTCAGTGGTTGACTGACGCGGCGTCCAGGAAGGCGGGGCGTTCGCCGCCCCCGTGCAGATGCAGTGCGGCGCCGCTGATGTAGCGCGCGGCGTCGGACGCGAGGAAGACGCACGCGTCCCCGACGTCCGACGGATCGGCGAGGCGACCGAGCGGGACGGTGCGGGCGACCTGCGCGATGCCCGCCTCGTCGCCGTAGTGCAGATGGGCGCTCTCGGTGCGGGCGAGGCCGAGCACGACGGTGTTCACGCGCACCGTCGGGGCCCACTCGACGGCCATCGTGCGCGCGAGGTTCTCCAGGCCCGCCTTGGCCGCGCCGTAGGCACCGGTGCCGGGCGAGGGCCGCGAGCCGCTCACGCTCCCGATCATGGTGATGCTGCCCCCACCGGTCTGCTGGCCGCGCATCACCTCGTACGCCGCCAAGGACGCGTACAGCGGGACCAGCAGGTTGAGTTCGACGATCTTGGCCTGGCGGGCGGGGGCGGACTCGGCGAGGAGCCCGAAAGGCGTGCCGCCCGCGTTGTTCACCAGCGCGTCCAGCCGTCCGTGATCGGCGGCCACATCGGCGAAGAACGCGTGCGTGGCCTGCGCGTCACGCAGGTCGAGGGGCCGGAACTCGGCGGCTTCCCCGCCGACTTCGACCGGTCGGTCCGGGGGCCTCCGGGCGCAGACGACGACCCGCGCGCCCGCGGCGAGGAAGCTGCGGGCGATACCGGCGCCGACGCCTCGGGTGCCGCCGGTGACGACGACCACCTGTCGGGTGTCAGTCATCGCTGCTACCGTCCTAACTAACAAATGTTTGGTTGAAGGGCCTGGTTGAAAGGTAGCGGATCCTCTGATGTCTGTCTCCACCTCGACCCCGGACAAGGGCGTCGCCGTCGTCACCGTCGACTTCCCGCCCGTCAACGCCCTGCCCGTGCAGGGGTGGTTCGACCTGGCGGCCGCCGTGCGCGCGGCGGGCCGTGACCCCGGGACGCGCTGTGTCGTCCTGGCCGCCGAGGGCCGCGGTTTCAACGCGGGCGTGGACATCAAGGAGATGCAGCGCGACAGCGGCCACAGCGCCCTGATAGGCGCCAACCGCGGGTGCTACGAAGCGTTTTCCGCGGTGTACGAATGCGAGGTGCCGGTCGTGGCCGCGGTGCACGGCTTCTGCCTGGGCGGCGGCATCGGCCTGGTGGGCAACGCGGACGCGATCGTGGCCAGCGAGGACGCCACCTTCGGCCTGCCCGAGCTGGACCGGGGCGCGCTCGGCGCCGCGACCCATCTCGCCCGCCTGGTGCCGCAGCACCTGATGCGCGCCCTGTACTACACCTCGCGCACGGCCACGGCAGCCGAGCTGCACGCGCACGGATCGGTGTGGCGTGTCGTGCCGCGCGAGGAACTGCCGGACGCCGCCCTGGAGTTGGCGCGCGAGATCGCGCAGAAGGACGGGACGCTGCTGCGGTTCGCCAAGGCCGCGATCAACGGCATCGACCCGGTCGACGTGCACCGCAGCTACCGCTTCGAGCAGGGCTTCACCTTCGAGGCGAACCTGAGCGGTCTGGCCGACCGCGTCCGCGGGGGCTTCGGACAGGAATCCGGCAAGGAAAAGAAGGAAGAGAAGCAAGAGAAGGGCAGGGCATGACGGACAAGACCATGACGCCCGACGCGATCGTGGGGCGGCTGCGGAGCGGGATGACGCTCGGCATCGGCGGCTGGGGTTCACGCCGCAAGCCGATGGCGCTGGTGCGGGCCCTGCTGCGGTCCGGGATCACGGACCTCACCGTCGTGTCGTACGGCGGCCCGGACATCGGCCTGCTCGCCGCAGCGGGCAAGATCCGCAAGCTGGTCACGGCGTTCACGACACTCGACTCGATCCCGCTGGAGCCGCACTTCCGCGCGGCGCGCGAGCGTGGCGCCTTCGAACTGGTCGAGCTGGACGAGGCGATGTTCATGCAGGGCCTGACGGCCGGTGTCCAGCGGCTGCCGTTCCTGCCGATCCGCGCGGGACTCGGCTCGGACGTCCTGCGGGTCAACCCCCAGCTGCGTACGGTGACTTCGCCGTACGAGGACGGGGAGAAGCTCGTCGCCGTGCCCGCCCTGCGGATGGACGCGGCGCTCGTCCACCTGAACCGCGCCGACCGCCTGGGCAACGCCCAGTATCTGGGCCCCGATCCGTACTTCGACGACTTGTTCTGCGAGGCGGCCGACACGGCGTACGTGTCGTGCGAGCGGATCGTCGAGTCGAGCGAGCTCACCGAGCGCGCGGCGCCGCAGACCATGCTGATCTCCCGGCACGCGGTGACGGGGGTGGCCGAGACGTCCCAGGGCGCGCACTTCACGTCGTGCGTGCCGGACTACGACCGCGACGAACTCTTCCAGAAGGCGTACGCGACCGCCGCGGCCGACCCGGAGGCCTGGAAGGAGTTCGAGGACCGCTTCCTCGGCGGCACCGAGCAGGATTACCAAGCGGCTGTCCAGGCCTGGCACAAGGAGCAGCGATGACGCAGACCGACCCGACGGCGGCGGCCGTCACCCCCGAGGAGACCGCCGCGACCGCCACGACCGCCTCCACTGCCGTCAGCGCCGCCACTCGCGCCGAGTACTGCGTGATCGCCTGCGCCGGGGCCTGGCGTGGCGCCGGTGAGATCCTCGCGTCGCCGATGGGCACGGTCCCGGCCATCGCAGCCCGCCTGGCCAAGCTGACCTTCTCGCCCGAACTGCTGCTCACGGACGGGGAGGCGCTGCTGATCGGGGATGTGCCCGCCGTGGGGGCGCCGTCGGCGGTGACGGAGGGCTGGTTGCCGTACCGCAAGCACTTGACCATGGTCATGGGCGGCAGGCGTCACGTGATGATGGGCGCGAGCCAGATCGACCGCTTCGGGAACCAGAACATCTCCTGCATCGGCGACTGGGAGCGGCCCAAGCGCCAGCTGCTCGGGGTGCGCGGGGCGCCGGTCAACACCCTCAACAATCCGGTGAGTTACTGGATACCCCGTCACTCGACGCGCGTCTTCGTCGAGAAGGTCGACATGATCAGCGGGGTCGGTTACGACAGCGCGGCGGCGGCCGGTCCCTCCGCGACGCGCTTCCACGATCTGCGCCGGGTCGTGTCCAACCTCGGCGTCTTCGACTTCGGGGCGGCGGACCACGCGATGCGCCTGGTGTCCCTGCATCCGGGCGTGACGGTGGAGCAGGTGCGCGAGGCGACGGCCTTCCCGCTCGCGGCGGCGGACGACGTGCCGTGCACCCGCGAGCCGACCGCGGAGGAACTGCGGCTGATCCGGGACGTGGTGGACCCGCGCGCTCTGCGCGAGCGCGAGGTGCGCTCGTGACGTCGGCCCCGCCGGGCATGGAGACGGCGCTGACGCGGCTGGTCGGGGTCCGGTACCCGATCGTGCAGACCGGCATGGGCTGGGTGGCGGGCCCCCGCCTGGTCTCCGCGACGGCGAACGCGGGCGCCCTCGGCATCCTGGCCTCCGCGACGATGACCGTCGAGCAGCTGCGCTCGGCCGTCCGGGAGGTCAAGTCCCGTACGGAGGAGCCGTTCGGGGTCAATCTCCGTGCCGACGCGGGCGACGCTCGGGACCGGGTGCGGGTCATCGTCGACGAGGGAGTGCGCGTCGCGTCCTTCGCGCTCGCCCCCTCGAAGGAGCTGATCGCGGAACTGAAGGACGCCGGGGTGGTCGTCATCCCGTCCATCGGTGCGCGACGGCATGCCGAGAAGGTGGCGGCGTGGGGTGCGGACGCGGTGGTCGTGCAGGGTGGCGAGGGCGGCGGGCACACGGGCGAGGTCGCGACGACCGTGCTGTTGCCGCAGGTCGTGGACGCGGTGGACATACCGGTGGTCGCGGCGGGCGGCTTCTTCGACGGGCGGGGGCTGGTCGCCGCGCTCGCCTACGGCGCGGCGGGCGTCGCGATGGGCACGCGCTTCCTGCTGACGTCGGACTCGACGGTGCCGGACGCGGTCAAGGCGCGGTATCTGGCCGCGTCGGTCAAGGACGTCACGGTGACCACACGCGTGGACGGTCTCCCGCACCGGATGCTGCGGACGGAGCTGGTGGCCTCACTGGAGAGGTCGGGGCGCATGACATCCCTCGCACGCGCCGTACGCCACGCGGCGGCGTTCCGGAAGATGTCCGGGATGGGCTGGGGAGAGATGGTCCGTGACGGGCTCGCGATGCGGCACGGGAAGGGGATGACGTGGAGCCAGGTCCTGCTCGCCGCGAACACACCGATGATGTTGAAGTCGGCGATGGTGGACGGGGTGCCGGAGGCGGGGGTCATGGCTTCCGGGCAGGTGGCCGGGGTCATCGAGGACCTACCCTCGTGCGAGGAGCTGATCTCGCTGACGATGCTGGAGGCAGCCGAGGTACTGAGCCGATTGACCTCCCCCACCTCACTCACCCCCAAGGCCGGGTCTCACCCCCAGCCCCCGGCCCGTTAGCACCACACGGGACGGGCTGCGAGCACTGGCCCGCCACTGCCGACTGCCGACCTGGCAGCCGAGCGCCCGTCAGCGCCGGACAGGCCGCTGAACACCATCCCACCAGCGCCGCACGGCCGCTGAGCAGCAGACTGCCGGCCGCCGCACGGACTGCTGAGCACCGGACGGGCCGCCGGGCATCAGCCCGCCGGCACCATGCACGCCGCTGAGCGTCAGCCCGCCCCTCAGCTCACACCCCCGCGACCTCCAAGGACGCTCGTGCTCGCGCGGCCAGGCCGTCTGCGCCGCAGGATTCGGCCAGGGCGAGGCCGCGGGCCAGGTCGGTTGCCGAGCCCGCCGCGATTCCGTACTCGACCCGGGCGAGCGCGTGCTCATAGGCGCACGGCGATGCCTCCAGGCAGGCGACGGCTCGGGCGTACAGCGCGATCGCGCGCTGGCCGCTCTCCAAGGACGCCGCGCACCGCAGCGCCTCGCCGATCGCCGTCTCCGTGCCGAACAGCTCCGCCTGGACCCGCGCGTCCGCGACCAGCTCGGCGGCCCGCCGCGGGTCGTCAACGGCGAGTTCGCGGGCCAGGTCGTGTGCCCACGGGTTGACGACCGTGTTGTAGCGGCCACGTTCGTTCGCCGCCTTGGCCGCCACCTCCAACTCGCTGATGCCGTCCGCCCGTTGCCCCGTGGCGATCAGCAGGCGGCCCCGCACGGAGTGGATGTCGGGCAGGAGGATCGTGGACGGGTAGGGCGGCGCGATGCCGTACCGGTCGGCGACCTCCTGCGCTTCGTCGGCCCTGCCCCGGACGAGCAGGGTGTCGATGAGCTTGCACGCGGCATCCCAGTGCATCGGCAGGCCGCTGCCGACGCGGTCCGTCAGGCGCAGGCTCTCCCGCAGCGAGGCCTCCGCCTCGCTGAGACGTCCGCGTCTGCGGTACACCAGGCCCAGCCAGGCCTTGGCGACGGCCAGATGACCGCCGCTCCAGCCCGCCGCCTCGTAGGCGCGGACCCCTTCGGCGAAGACGCTCTCGGCACGGTCGAGGCGGTCGGTGAAGATGTAGGCGCCGCCCAGCATCGTCAGGAGCTCGAAGCCCCACTCCGTGTCGGTCCAGCCGAGCCCGGGCGCGAGGCGGCCGTTGACGAGGGAGCGGTCGCAGAGTTCGACGATCTCCTCCGCGTTCTCCCCGCGGGTCATGGCGTCGAAGGCGCGCAGGATCAGCAGCGCGCGCTCGGAGTTGTCCCGTCCCTGCAGCGGTCCGGCGAGCGCGGCGAGGCGGCGTGATCGGCCCGTCGCGTCCTCCTCGCGGGAGTAGATGCCCTCCCACATGTAGTGGACGCCCTGGAGACGCATCTGGTCGGGCCCCGGCGCCAGCCGGGCGGCCTCGGCGTCCACGACCCGCAGGGCCTCCTCCAACTGGTCGTTGTGCACCAGGGCTTGGGAGAGCCGGCAGACGGCGTCCACGTGCAGCTTGCGGTCGAGACCGGGGGTGTGGAGTGCCTCGCGCAGGTGGCCGATGGTGGTGGCGGGCGAGGTGAGGAGCGTGGCGCAGCCCAGTTCGTAGAGCACGCGGGCGTGGGTCTCGGGCAGCGGCGGTTCCCGCAGGGCTCGTTCGAGACAGCGGCGGGCCGCGTCGGGCGCGCCGACCGCGAGGTGCTCGGCCGCCGCTTCGCGCAACTGCTTGACCAGCTCGGGGTCGTCGTCCGGATGGACCTCCAGGAGGTGCCGGGAGGCCGCCGCCGCGCCGCGGCCCGACAGGGTGACGGCCCAGGCGGCCTGGCCGTGCATCGCGGTGCGGGTGGCGGGCGGGATCGAGCGGTAGACGGTGCTGGCGATCAGCGGATGGACGAACTCCAGGCCCTCGTCGGCGCCGAGCAGGATGCGCGCGGTGCGAAGCCGCTCCGCGCACCGCTCGGCCGCCTCGCGGGTCATTCCGGCGAGCGAGGCGGCGAGGTCGAGCGGGATGTTGGTGCCCAGGATGCCGGCCGCCCAGGCGAACCGTGTGACGTCCGTGCCGAGTCCTTCGAGGCGGGCGACGAGTCCACGGCCGCGCGCCGAGCGGTTCAGGGCGCGCAGTTCGGCGGCGGAGCTCTCCACCGGCTCGAGATCGCTGTCCTGCACCTTGGCGAGCAGTTCCACGGATTCGTAGGGATTGCCGCCGGTGACCGCCCATACCTCGCGGCAGAACGGGGCGTCCGCGTGCTCACCGAGGGTGGCGCGGGTGAGCCCGGCCGCCGCGTCCGGGGTGAGCGCACGCAGCGGGGGCGAGGGACGGGCCGCCGCGCCGACCGCCGCGAGGTGGCGCGCGCTCTCGCCGGTGGCGTCGTCCGGGCGGTGGGCGACCACCACGAGGACGGGCAGTTCGTCGAGGCGCTGGGCGAACGCGGCCAGCCAGTGCAGGGTCTCCTGGTCGGCCCAGTGCGCGTCGTCGATGAGCAGGACCAGCGGCCAGTGCACCCCCGAAAGGCGCACGACCGCCTCGACCAGGCCGTCGCACACACCTTGCGGGTCGGCCTGGATACCGGTCGGCTCGGCTATGCCGAGAGCGGGGCCGGCGATCTCGTACCAGTCGCCGAGATACTCCCGTGCCTCTTCCTGCGAGAGGGCGACGAGAGCCGGCTGCAACAACTAGCGTACGACGTTGAAGGGAACGGAGGTGACGGTCTCGCCGCCGCGCGCGGACCACACCATGGCCCGCCCTTGCGCGATGCGGCGCACCTCGGCCAGCAGCGCCGTCTTGCCGATGCCCGCCTCGCCCTGGAAGACGAGCAGCCCGCCCGCCGTCGTGGATTCGGAGCACAGTTCGTCGACGGCCCTCGTGGCCGCGGCGAGTTCCGCATCGCGTTCCCACAGCGGGGCCCAGATGGCACCTCCGGGCCGTCCCTGCGTCATCGCGCTACCTCCCGAGGTCGCTCAATCGACGTACAGACATCGAGACTAGCTGGGGAGAGGGCCTCACGGTGCGGGGTCCGGCCAGCAATTGCCGCAAGGAGTGACGGACGGGCCCGAAGCTGGACGCGGTCAGAGGCGCTCGATGATGGTCACGTTCGCCTGGCCGCCACCTTCGCACATGGTCTGGAGGCCGAACCGGCCGCCGGTGCGCTCCAGTTCGTGCAGGAGCGTCGTCATCAGCTTGACGCCGGTCGCCCCGAGGGGATGTCCGAGAGCGATCGCACCACCATTGACATTGACCTTCTCCGGGTCGGCCCCGGTCTCCTTCAACCAGGCGAGGACGACCGGCGCGAACGCTTCGTTGATCTCGACGAGGTCGATGTCGCCGATGCTCATGCCGGTCTTCTTGAGGGCGTACGCGGTGGCGGGGATCGGCGCGGACAGCATCCGGATCGGGTCCTCGCCGCGCACCGCGAGGTGATGGATGCGGGCGCGGGGCGTCAACCCGTGCTCCCGCACGGCCCGTTCGCTCGCGACGAGCATCGCTGCGGCTCCGTCCGACACCTGCGAGGAGCAGGCGGCGGTGATGGTGCCGTCGTCCAGGACGGGTTTGAGGCCCGCCATCTTCTCCAGGGTCGTGTCGCGGCGCGGGCCCTCGTCGGTGGTCACGTCTCCGTAGGCGGTGAGTTCGCGGTCGAAGCGGCCCTCGTCGATCGCGCGCACGGCCCGCTGGTGCGAGCGGAGCGCGAACTCCTCCATGTCACGGCGGGATATGCCCCACTTCTCGGCGATCAGCTGGGCGCCGTGGAACTGGTTGACGGGCCGCTCTCCGTAGCGGGCGCGCCAGCCCTCGCTGCCCGCGTACGGGCCTTCGGTGAGGCCGAGCGGTTCGGCGGCCTGCCGGGAGGCGAAGGCGATGGGGATCATCGACATGCTCTGGGTGCCGCCCGCGACGACGAGGTCCTGGGTGCCGGACAGGACGCCCTGCGCCGCGAAGTGCACGGCCTGCTGCGAGGATCCGCACTGCCGGTCGATCGTCACGCCGGGCACCTCTTCGGGGAGGCCCGCCGCCAGCCAGGAGGTGCGGGCGATGTCCCCGGCCTGCGGGCCCACCGTGTCCAGGCAGCCGAAGACGACGTCCTCGACGGCGGCGGGGTCGATCCCGGCGCGCTCGACGAGCGCCGTCAGGACGTGGGCTCCCAGGTCGGCGGGGTGGACGGCCGCGAGGCCGCCCTTGCGCCTGCCGACGGGGGTACGGACCGCTTCGACGATGTAGGCCTCGGCCATGACTGCGTACTCCTCGTACTCCTCGGTCGGGGCGGTCGCCGGGGTGACGACGCGCTCCCTACGTGCGGACGGCGATGCCGTCCAGGACCATCGACAGGTACTGGCGGGCGATCTCCTCGGGGCTGTGGCCTCCCCCTGGGCGGTACCAGGACGCGGCGACCCAGACGGTGTCGCGCACGAAGCGGTAGGCGAGCCGGATGTCCAGGTCGTCGCGGAAGACGCGCTCGGCGACTCCGCGCTCCAGCGTCGTCAGCCACGTCTTCTCGAAGCGCTGCTGCGAGTCGGTCAGGTACTGGAAGCGCGCCTGGGCGACCAGGTGCTTGGCCTCCTTCTGGTAGATGGCGACGGCGGAGCGGTGCCGGTCGATCTCCCGGAAGGATTCGGTGACGAGCGCCTCAAGGGTCTCGCGGGGGCCGAGCTGCGACTGGAGCACGGTGTCGTACCCGTCCCAGAGCTCGGCGAGGAAGGTGGAGAGGATCTCTTCGAGCATCGACTCCTTGGAGTCGAAGTGGTAGTAGAGGCTGCCGGCGAGCATGCCGGCGGCGTCCGCGATCTTGCGGACCGTGGTCGCGTTGTACCCCTGCTCGGCGAAGACGTCGGCCGCGATGGCGAGGAGTTCGCCGCGGCGCTCGGGCGATGGACTCACCGGGGCCTTCTTCTTCGTGGTGCCGCCCTGCTTCGTCGCGGCGCTGCCGCCCTGCTTCGCCATGGTGCTGCTCTGCTTCGTCGTGGTGCTGCTCTGCTTCGGTTTCGACACACGGTCATTCTCCGCCTAGGCGTGCTGGTTGCTGACCGAGACCGTCTCCCCCGTCATGTACGAGGAGTACTCACTGGCCAGGAAGACGATGACGTTGGCTATCTCCCAGGGCTCGGCATGCCGCCCGAACGCCTCGCGCGCGGTGAGCTCTTCGAGCAGCTCGGGCGATGTGACCTTCGCGAGGTGCGGGTGCATGGCGAGGCTGGGCGACACCGCGTTGATCCGTATGCCGTGGGGCGCGGCCTCGACGGCGGCGCAGCGGGTGAGTGCCATGACCCCGGCCTTCGCCGCGGCGTAGTGCGCCTGGCCCGCCTGGGCGCGCCAGCCGAGCACCGAGGCGTTGTTCACGATCACGCCGCCACGGTCGGCGGCCCGCATGCGGCGCAGGGCGGCCCTGGTGGAGCGGAACGTGCCGTTCAGCGTGACGTCGATGACTCTGTCCCACTGCTCGTCGGTCATCTCGGTGAGCTCGGCGGTGCCACCGAGTCCCGCGTTGTTCACGACGACGTCCAGGCCGCCGTGGCGCTGCTCCGCCAGGTCGTACAGCCCCTGCACCTGGGCCTCGTCCGTCACGTCGCACGGGGTCCCGTCGATCCGGTCGGCGCCGAACTCCCCGGCCAGCGCCTCCACCGTCTCCTTCGTGCGGCGCGGGTGGGCGTCGCCGATGACGATGCGCGCGCCCTCCTCCAGGAAGCGACGGGCGGTGGCGCCGCCGATGCCCGCTCCGGCCGCCGCGGTGATGACGGCGGTCCGGCCCGCGAGCAGACCGTGCCCCGGCACATACGCGGGTGCGTCCATGCTCGGCCCCCTTCAGCTCTCGACTCGCTCTCGACGACTGGCCCAACACCAGGATAATCTACCAAACACTTGTTAGGGAAGACTGCCGGAGAAGAACCGCCCCTGGCACCGCTCGAAGCACCGCTCGAAGCACCGACCGAAGCACCGACCGAAGCACCGACCGAAGAGGTGGGCCACTGATGGACCTCGACTTCACCGCCGGGGAAGAGGAGTTCAGGCAGCGGGCGCGCGACTGGCTCCGCGGGCACGTGCCCGCGGAGCCGCTCCCGTCACTGGAGACCCAGGAGGGCTTCGCTGCCCACCGCGCCTGGGAGGGCGAGCTCGCGGCCGACCGCTGGTCGGTGGTGTCCTGGCCCGAGGAGTACGGCGGGCAGGGCGTCGACATCGTCAAGTGGCTGGTGTTCGAGGAGGAGTACTTCGCGGCGGGCGGCCCCGGCCGGGTCTCGCAGAACGGCATCAACCTCCTCGCGCCGACCCTCTTCGACGTCGGCACGGACGAGCAGCGCGCACGGATACTGCCCCCGATGGCGAGCGGCGAGGTCATCTGGGCACAGGCCTGGTCCGAGCCGGATTCGGGCTCGGACCTGGCCTCCCTGCGCTCCACCGCGCGCCGCACGGACGGCGGTTGGCTGCTCAGCGGGCTGAAGACGTGGTCGTCACGGGCCGCCTTCGCCGACCGCGCGTTCGGCCTGTTCCGCAGCGACCCCGCCGTCGACTCCGCCAAGCCGCACCGGGGCCTGACGTATCTGATGTTCCCGCTCGACGCGGACGGCGTGACCGTCCGCCCCATCGGGCGCCTGGACGGCAGACCGGCCTTCGCCGAGCTCTTCCTCGACGACGTCTTCGTGCCGGACGAGGACGTGATCGGCCAGCCGGGCCAGGGCTGGCGGATCGCCATGTCGACGACGGGCAACGAACGGGGCCTGACGCTGCGCTCCCCCGGCCGCTTCGTCGCCTCGGCCGACCGCCTGGTGCGGCAGTGGCGCGCGCACGGCGACCCCGCGGACACCGCGCTGCGCGACCGGGTGGCCGACGCCGTGATCGGTGCCCGCGCCTATCAGCTGTTCACCTGGGCCAACGCCTCGCGCTTCGCGGCGGGCGAGACGATCGGCGCGGAGTCGAGCCTGAACAAGGTCTTCTGGTCCGAGTACGACATAGCGCTGCACGAGACCGCGCTCGACCTCCTGGGCGCGGAGGGCGAGTTGGCGGACGGCGGCGAATGGGCCGAGGGGTACGTCTTCTCGCTCGCCGGGCCGATCTACGCGGGCACGAACGAAATACAGCGCGACATCATCGCCGAGCGGCTGCTCGGACTGCCGAAGGGACGCCGCTGATGAGGTTCCTCCTCGACGCCGAGCAGCGCGAGTTCGCGCGCTCGCTCGACGCCATGCTGACGGCGGCCGACACCCCGGCGGCCGCGAGGGCGTGGGCCGCCGGGGACCACGCGCCGGGCCGCGCCGTGTGGGGGCGGCTCGCGGATGCGGGCGTCTTCGCCCTGGCCGTCCCCGAGGAGCACGAGGGGGTGGGGCCGCTCCCGGTAGAAGTGGCCGTCGCATTCGTCGAGTTGGGGCGCCACGCGGTGCCGGGGCCGCTGGTCGAGACGGTGGCGGCGGGCGCGCTGCTCGCCCGCCTCGCCGAGCTGGGCGAAGCGGCCCCGGCCAAGCGGCTCCTTCCACCCCTGGCCTCCGGGGAGGCCGTCACGACGCTCGCTCTCCCCGAAGGGGGGCCTTTCGCCCTGGACGCGGACGCGGCGACGCTGCGGCTGAGCGCCACGGGCGGTGAGCTGCGCGTGGCCTCCGGGCACGCGCGCGTGGAGCGGTCGTTGGATCCCGTACGGCGCCTGGCGCGACTGTGGCCGGGCGGCGAACTCCTCGCCTCGGGCCCGGCGGTGACGACGGCTTCCCGGTACACGGCCGACTGGGCCTCGCTCGCGACGGCCGCGCAGGCGTTGGGGGTCGGGCTCGCACTGCTGGACAAGACGGTCGCGTACGTGAAGCAGCGCACCCAGTTCGGCACGCCGATCGGCGGCTTCCAGGCGGTCAAGCACCGCCTCGCGGACGTCCTGATAGGCCTCGAATTCGCCAGGCCCCTGCTGTACGGGGCAGCGTTGACCCTGGAGACGGCCGATGTGGCCGCGGCGAAGGCGGCGGCGGGCGAAGCCGCGTACGGCGCCGCGCGAGCGGCGCTGCAACTGCACGGGGCGATCGGTTACACCGCGGAGTACGACCTGTCGCTGTGGCTGACGAAGGCGCGGGCCCTGCGCACCGCTTGGGGCAGCCCCGGGGAGTGCCGGCGGCTGGTGCTGTCGGGAGGGCGGGGGCACGGCTGACGCGTCATCCGAAGCGGCCCCTGCCGCGCACATGGGGCCCCACCTCCCTCACGCGTACTCCCATCCCCCCTCGCCCACCTGCTCGCGCGCGATCCGGCGCCACTCCGGGAGGCCGCCCGGGAGCGGCCATGCCCACGTGGGGCGGTGTGCCGTGCGCAGCTCGTGGAGGCGGCGGGCGAGGGCCGGTCCGGCGAACTCGGCGCCGTCGGGGACCCGCGGGCCCTGCGCGGCGCGCAGTTCGGTGAACCTCGCCAGCTCCGCCTCGTACGCCGCGACGGCCCGCTCGGTGCCGGTGTCCACCTCGTCCCGCGGAGTGGTCCGCTGCAGTTCCAGGACGGCCGGTTCCACGGATTCGGCGATCGCCGCGGCCAGCCGTGCGTGGCCGTCCAGGACGAGGTGGCTGTCGAGCCCGCTCACCCACCAGAGCAGGACGGGCGGCAGCGTGCCGTCCCTCGCCTGCTTGCGGTACGCCTTGACGCGGGGGTCGTCGGCGTCCGGCATCGCCCGCAGCGGAAAGATCTCCCACGAGCCGCTGTGAATCCACCAGTCGATGTAGCCGTCGGGATCGCCCTCGACGAGCAGCGAGCGCCAGTACTCCCCCTCGCGCTCGCCCGGATGCTTCCACCGGAGCAACAGCGGGTCCGGCTTCAGCACCCACCGCCCGTCGTGCAGAGGGCTGTCGGGGGATGCGGTGAGCAGCGTCGCGAAGTGGTGGGCCCAGCGTTGCCGGGAGCCTCCGTAGGCGCGGGCCTGGTGTGCGCGCAGCGGTGGGACGAGGGGGCGGTGGCGACCGGTCCGGTAGCAGTCGACTCCGTGGCGGCCCGGGTCCACCAGGGCAAGGAGCAGCGGTTCGGCGGCGGCTCCCCGCGTCAGGAGCAGACGGTTTTCGGCGGTCCACAGGCGCAGGCCGGGGAGCGGCCGTTCGCGCACCTCCAGGAGCAAGCCGTTCCAGGCGCCGTCGGTTCGGGGGCCGCTGGTTCGGGTGCCGTCGGTTCGGGGGCCATCGGTTCGGGTGAGGTTCGTGCGCCGCGTCCCCGCGCTCGGGCCCGGCGATCCCGTGGTGGACATGGACAAGGCGCGCTCTCCCCCACGTCGATGGCCTGAACTGGATCGTACGTGCGAGTGCGCATGCCTCGTCATCGCTGCGATGATCAAACACACCGGTGAGGAGAGCGAGAGGGGCAGCACGTGCGCGTAATCGGGCTGATGTCGGGGACTTCGTACGACGCCATCGACGCCGCGGCGGCCGACCTGTCGATCGACGGCGACCGGCTGCTGCTCTCCCCGTTGGGTCTCATCACCCGGGGGTACGACGAGTCGCTGCGGACGGCGCTCGGTGCCGCGCTGCCGACCGCCGCGACCACGCTGGCCGACGTCTGCCGCCTCGACACCCGCATCGGCCAGGCCTTCGCCGCGGCGGCGGCCGAGGCGGACCGCGAACTGTGCGACGGGCGCGCCGAGTTGGTCGCGTCGCACGGGCAGACGGTCTACCACTGGGTGGAGGACGGCCAGGTGCACGGCACGCTGCAGATCGGGCAGCCCGCGTGGATCGCCGAGCGGACGGGGCTTCCGGTGGTCGCCGACTTCCGCCCCCGTGACATCGCGGCGGGCGGCCAGGGCGCGCCCCTGGTCAGCATCGTCGACCGGATGTGGCTGCGCGGCAGGCCCGGCGCCCCCGCCGCGCTGAATCTGGGCGGCATCGCCAACATCACCGCCCCGGACGGCACCGCCTTCGACACGGGCCCCGCCAATGCCCTCATCGACGCCGCCGTGCGCGAGCTGACGCGGGAGCGGCTCACCTGCGACCTCGACGGCGAGATGGCCGCACGCGGCACGGTCGACGAAGGGCTGTTCGCGGCCCTGCTGAGCGAGCCGTACTACGCGCGGCCCGCCCCGAAGACCACCGGCAAGGAGCTCTTCCACCTGCCCTATCTGCGGGCGGCCCTCACCGGGTACGAGGACCTCGCCCCGCAGGACGTCGTCGCCACGCTCACCCTGCTGACCGCCCGCACGGTCGCCGACGCCGTCAGGGGGGTCGACGCCTCCGAGGTGATCGCCTCCGGCGGCGGTACGCGCAATCCGACGCTGATGGCGTTCCTGCGGGCCGAGTTGGGCGGCAAGATCCCGGTGCGCACCTCCGACGAGCTCGGTCTTCCGTCCGCCGCGAAGGAGGCGTACGCGTTCGCGGTGCTCGGTTTCCTGACGGCGCACGGGCTGCCGGGGACGGTGCCGCAGAGCACGGGGGCCCGGCATGCGAGCGTGCTGGGGTCGATCACTCCGGGGCGGGCCGGGGTGCGGGTGCCCGCTCCGGAGGGTGGCGGACCTGTGCGGTTGGTGGTGGACGGGCAGGGGAGGTGAACTCGCCTCTCCCCCGGGCGAATCCCGCCTCTCCCCCGGGCGAATCCCGCCTCTCCCCCGGGTGAATCCCGCCTCTCCCCCTGGCGAATACAGCGGCCGAACGGTGACCTCCGTACAGGCCCCCTCTCATCCCGCTTTCACCGAATGCTCATACCCTGGCGCCCATGACCCAGGTAACCCCTCCCGGCTGGTACCCCGACCCCGGCCAGACAACTGACGGCCCCCGTACCGAACGCTGGTGGGACGGGAGCGTATGGACGGATCAGGTCCGCGCGGTGGGTTCCGCCGCCGGGTGGGGCGGGCCCGCCCCGGCGGCTCCGCCGGCCTATCCGCCCGCGGCCCCGACCGGTGCGCCGACTGTCGCCCAGGGCGCGTACCCGAGCTATCCCTCCTATCCGGGGCAGCCCACCGCCCCTCGCCGCGGCCTCCGCATAGGCATAGCCGTGGGCGTGGCCATCGCGGTGCTCGCCGGGATAGGCGGCGGCGTCTACTTCCTGACCGCCGACGACGACGGCAGCGACAGCGCCTCCGAGCCCCCTTCCTCCACCGCTCCCTCGAAGCCCGGCGCACCTCAGGACCCCGAGCAGTCGCAGCCCCCCGGCCGCTCCGCGCCGCCGTCGGAGGAGGGGTACGCCACCGACCTCCTCAGCGGCATAAGCCTCCCTGTTCCAGACGGCTGGACCGGCGCGAGCGGCCAGGAGGGCGGCGCCTCGGTGACCACGGGTCCCTATCCCTGCCCCAGGGAAACCTCCAAGACCTGCACCCGCGGCGGCGCCTACTCCGGCCCCGCCAAGGGCTTCAAGGTCGACGCCAAGACGGCGGAGGCAGCCGCCAAAGCGGACATCGCCGTCAACGCCAAGGAGTCCTACGGCGGCAAGACCTACGGCAAGATCACCTCGCACAAGGAGCTGGAGTCCAAGGCGGTCACCGTGGCCGGACAGAAGGGCTACCTCGTGCGCTGGAAGGCCGTCACCGAGAAGAGCGACGACGGGTACGTCCAGTCGCTTGCCTTCCCCTCACCCACCGTGAAGTCCGAGCTGGTCATCGTCCGCTTCGGCATCGACGTCAACGACAAGTCCCCGAAGGTGTCCGTGATGGACGAGATCACCAAGGGGATCAAGGCCGCGGCGGGCGGCGGAGGCGGCAACGGCCAGGAGGTCTGAGAACTCTGAGGCGGCCTCGCCACGACTGCGACCGGAACGCCGGAGCCGGGCGGGCCGGAACCACGAGGGTTCCGGCCGCCCGGCCAAGGTCGGCCACGCCACCCCCGTCCCCACGGTGCGGCGCGGCGCAGGCAGATCGGGGTCCGTCATCCGTCGGACCCCGGTCCACGATCAGGTGGGTCCGGTCAGACCCAGTGCGGGCAGCACGCACGCCTCCACGAAGTCGGACAGGTACTCCTCGTCCGCGTGCTTGCCCTCCAGGACCGGGCGGGCCCGGACCACGCCCATGAGCTGAGCCGTGATGAACCGCGTGGCCGGATGGTCCGCCGCGATCTCGCCCCGGGCCACTCCCCGCGCGACCAGGTCGTCCAGCGCCCGGGTCTCCGGCTCGACCAGCGCCTCGCGCAGCGCGCTGCGCAGATCCTCGTCCTGCAGCACGGCATGGCTCAGCGCCTGGACCAGCATGCTGTCCCGGGTCGACCACTCCCCCGCGGCCCGCGCCGCCTCGCGCAGGTCACCGGCGAGCGTGCCGGTGTCGATGCCCGCGAAGCGCACGCAGCGGTTGGCGCGCAGTGCGGCCGCGACGAACTGGGGCTTCGTCTTCCACTGGCGGTAGAGGGTGGACTTGCTGCAGCGGGTCGTCGAGGCCACGCCTTCCATGGTCACGGCGTCGTACCCGCACTCGCGGAGCTGGTCGAGGACGGCGTCGTAGAACTCCTGCTCACGCTCGGGCGTGATCTTGGAGCGGCGCGACGAGCACGCGGGGTCCGCTGTCGCTGTATCTGGTGCCTGGTCCGGCGACGTCATGACTCTTCTCCTCGATGCGGCGGCTTCGACCGACCCTATCGATACGCCAGTGTACCGGTACGTCTCCGTATCGGTACACTGGCGTATCGGTACACTGGCGTATCGATGCGTGGGGCGCTCCCTCACTCACTACCCGCACCACCCAGTCATCACGTAAAGGGGCCGGGGGATGGAATCCCGAACCGAGCCTGCCGAAAGGGAACCGGACATAACCGTCCGGGAGCCGGACACATCTGCCCGACCGCCCCTCGTCCGCGAGCTCCTCCTCGTCGTAGGACTCTTTCTCGTCTACAAATTCGGCAGGCAGCTGGCCAACGGCCACACCGGTGAGGCCTTCCGCAACGCCCACCACGTGTGGGACGCCGAGCGCACCCTGCACCTGCCGGGCGAAGGGGCCGTACAGGACGCGCTGCTCAGCAGCGACACCCTGGTGCACATCGCGAACACCTACTACGCGACCGTCCACTTCCCGGCCACCGCGCTGTTCCTGGTCTGGCTCTACCTGCGCAGGCCCCGGCACTACGTATGGAGCCGGCGGGTGCTCGCCGCGCTGACCGCGGCGGCCCTCGTGCTGCACCTGACCTTCCCCCTCGCACCGCCCCGGATGCTGGAGGCGGCGGGCCTCGTGGACACCGGGCAGGTGTACGGCCCCACGGTCTACGGCTCCACCCCGCAGACCGACACGATGGCGAACCAGTTCGCCGCGATGCCGTCCCTGCACTTCGGGTGGGCGCTGATGCTCGCCGTCGGACTCATCGCCGCGACCTCCTCGCGGTGGCGCTGGCTGTGGCTGCTGCATCCGCTGGTCACCCTGCTCGTGGTCGTCGGGACCGCCAATCACTACTGGCTCGACGCCATCGCGGTGACCGCGCTGCTGGGCATCGCGCTCGCCGTGATCAAGCTGCCGCATCCCGCGCGCTCGTTCGTCGTACGACGCCACGCACCCGCCCGCGAACTGGCCGCCCCGGGGGTCCGCCGATGAACGCGACCCTCCTCGCCGTCGCGCTCTCACTCGTGTCGGCCGCCGCGTACGCCTCCGCCGCCGTGGCCCAGGAACGCCTCGCCGCCCGCATCGCGGGCACCGGCAACGGCTTCCTGCGGCTGCTCGGCAGCGGCGCGTGGTGGTCGTCCGTCGGGCTCAACGCATGCGCGGCGCTGCTGCACGTGGCGGCCCTGAAGTACGGCCCGCTCACCCTGGTCCAGCCGCTCGGCGCGCTCACCCTGGTGGCCGCCGTGCCGCTGGGCGCGCGGCTCGCGGGGCGGCGGGTCACCCCGCTGGAGTGGCGTGGCACGGGGCTCACGCTGATCGGCCTCGGCGCCCTGCTGCTCACGGCCTCCGGGCCCGCGCCCGACGACACGCTGACCCTGACGGAGGCGGTGGCCGTCGCGGCCCTCACGATGACCGTGATCGGCGCCCTGTCCCGCCCGGGCACACGGCCGGGGCTGCGGCACGCGACGGCTTCCGGGTTCGCGTCGGGCGTCGCGTCCGCACTCACCCAGACCGTGACGGTCGCCGCGACGGACCGCTCGGGTCCGCTGCTCAGCCCGCAGGTGATCGTCGTGGCGCTGCTCGTCGCCGCGTTCGCCGTGGGCGGTCTCTTCCTGTCCCAGACCGCGTACCGCGGGGGCCTCGGAGCGCCGCTTGCGGTCGTCACCCTGGCCAACCCGGTGGCCGCGGCCGTCATCGGCCTGACGCTGCTCGGGGAGCGCCTGCAAGGAGGCGTGGCCGGACTGTTCCTGGCGGCCGGGGGTGCGGCGATCGCGGCGTACGGAGTGGTGGTCCTGACGAGGTCACCGCGCGACGAGGCCTACGACAAGGCACCTTCGGAGCGGTCCTCGGAGCTGTCTTCGGAGGACTTCCTGCCGTCCATCCCAAGCCAGGCGGAGCCGGTCGCCATGCACCTGCCCTAGCCCGTAGGGGCGCGGGGAACCGCGCGACAAGCCCCCACACACCCGCAGACGAAAGAACAGAAACGGCATCGGCGCCCAAGATCCAGGGCGCCGATGCCGTTCCCGTCCCCGTGAGGAACAACCTCACCCGAAGCCGCGCGAGTCCTGCTTCAGGGCCGTGTCGACCGTCAGGGCCGTCGCCACGACGAGGCTCAGGAGCGGCTCGGGCAGCTGGTAGTGGATCTGCAGGACGTAGTTGTCCGCGGTCGTGAACATCGTCTTGGCGAGGCCTTCCCAGGTCTTCGTGATCCGGGCGACCTCGTTGTCCGCGTGGTCGACGATCGAGAAGTTCCAGGCGCGCCAGTTCTCGGCCTTGATCGCGCCGGCCTGCTGGCCGTTCACCATGATCGCGAAGTTGATCTTCCCGATCATGTTCTGCTGGACGATCTCACCGATCGGCTGGCCGTCGGCGCGCTCGACGATGACACGCGACTTCATGAACTTGCGGGGGCGGGTCAGCTGCATCACCGGCTGGCCGTACGCGTCGCGGATCTCGAGCTTGTGCGTCATGAACTGGTCGATGCTGGAGACGAAGCGCGCGACCTTCTTCAGCGTGCTCTGGCCGACCTGGACGACCGAGCCGAGCGTGTTGCCCGCCTGGTCCATGACGCTGTACTCGTTCGTCAGCTCGATGAGCTTGGCCTTCTGGTTCACCACCAGGACCGGCTCGGTGAAGAGCGTGCCGCCGCCCTGGGCCGACGGCGTGACGCCCGCCTGCTGCTGGACCTGACGCTGCACCTTGGCGGGGTCGGCCTGCGCGGCCGCCTGCTGCGGGTGACCGTACCCCTGCTGCGGAGCCTGCTGCTGGGGCTGCTGGACGAACTGCCCTTGCTGCTGCCCGTATTGAGCCTGCTGCTGACCCTGCGAGGCCTGGGCCTGCGCGGGCTGCTGGGCCTGCGCGGGCTGCTGGACCTCGGCGGGCTGCTGGGCCTGCTGCGGGACCTGCTGTGCCTGCGCGGGCTGGCCACCGGCCTGCTGGTTGGGGCTGGTGTGCTGGGTCCACTGGGAACCGTCCCACCAGCGCAGCAGCTGGAGCGCGCCCTGGGGGTCCGGATACCAGCCTGCAGGAGTGTTCGATTGCGTTGTCACCCGCGCACACTACCCCGCAGGCAGGGGCCGTCCGCCAGCCCTGCGCGGCCCCTGTGACGACGGCCTCACCGTGGCGCGTTCTCGACGCTGACCTCGACCCTCAGCGGAGCGTCGGCCTCCGCCAGTTCGACCGCCCCGACCCGCCCCGCGGCCCGGACGTCCGCCTGCGCGAGGGCGAAGCGGTCCAGGCTCGCGCGCGGGCCGAGAACCACCACTCGGGCCACCTCCGCCCGCATGGAGAGCCGCGCCTCCGACTTCGCCTTGCGGACCGCGGCGATGACCTCCGAGGCCGTCGCCAGGACGGAGGCGTCCGCTCCGGCGGGGACCCGCGGGGTCGGCCACGCCGCACGGTGCACCGAGCCCGTGGCGTACCAGGACCACACCTCCTCCGTCACGAAGGGAAGGACCGGCGCGAACAGCCGCAGCAACGCGTCCAGGACCGCCCGCAGCGTCACGCGCGCCGACTCCGTCCCCGCGCCCTCCCCCTGGTCGCCGTACGCCCGCGCCTTGACCAGCTCCACGTAGTCGTCGCAGAAGCGCCAGAAGAACCGCTCCGTACGTTCCAACGCCCGCGCGTAGTCGAAGTCGTCGAAGGCGGCGGTCGCCTCCTCGACGGTCGCGGCGAGTTCGGCGAGCACCGCCAGGTCCAGCGGCTCGGTGACCGCGGCGAGGTCCGATCCGTCCGCCGCACCGAGGCTCAGGACGAACTTGCCGACGTTCAGGAGCTTCGTCGCCAGGCGGCGGCCGACCTTCATCTGGCCGACGTCGAACGCCGTGTCCGTGCCGGGCCGCCCGCTCGCCGCCCAGTAGCGGACCGCGTCCGAGCCGTGCTTCACGAGCAGGTCCCCGGGCGTGACCACGTTCGACTTGGTCTTCGACATCTTCTTGCGATCAGGGTCGAGGATCCAGCCGGAGATCGCGGCATGACGCCACGGCAGCTCCCCCTGCTCGGCGTGCGCCCGCACCACCGTCGAGAACAGCCAGGTACGGATGATCTCGTGCGCCTGCGGCCGGACGTCCATGGGGAAGACCCGCGCGAACAGATCCGGGTCCGAGCGCCAGCCGCCCGCGATCTGCGGGGTGAGCGAGGAGGTGGCCCAGGTGTCCATGACGTCCGGGTCGCCGATGAAGCCGTGCGGCACGCCGCGCCGGGTCTCCTCGTATCCGGGCGGTGCCTCCGCGCTCGGATCGACGGGCAGGGCGGACGCGGCCGGGACGATCGGGTGGCCGTAGTCCGGCTCGCCGTGGCCGTCCAGCGGGTACCAGACCGGGATCGGGACGCCGAAGAAGCGCTGCCTGCTGACCAGCCAGTCGCCGTTGAGACCGCCGACCCAGTTCTCGTAGCGCACCCGCATGTGCGGCGGATGCCACACCAACTCGCTCCCGCGCGCCATGAGTTCCTCCCGCAGCGCCTCGTCGCGGCCGCCGTTGCGCAGGTACCACTGCCGGGTGGTGACGATCTCCAGGGGCCGGTCGCCCTTCTCGTAGAACTTCACGGCGTGGGTGACGGGCCGCGGCTCGCCCTCCAGTTCACCGCTCGCCCGCAGCAGCTCCACGATCCGCTCCCGCGCCGTGTGCGCCGTGGCGCCCGCCAGCTTCGCGTACGCCGCGACGGCAGCCGCCGACTCGACCCCGCTCGGCGGCCGCGCGAGGAAGCGGCCGTCCCAGCCGATCACCGGGCGCGTGGCGAGCCGCAGCTCGCGCCACCAGGTGACGTCGGCCGTGTCGCCGAACGTGCAGATCATCGCGATGCCCGTGCCCTTGTCCGGGACCGCGGCGCGGTGGGCCACGACGGGCACCTCGACGCCGAAGAGCGGCGTGCGGACCGTCGCGCCGACCAGCTGCCGGTGGCGCTCGTCGTCCGGGTGCACGACCAGCGCGACGCAGGCCGGAAGCAGTTCGGGCCGGGTCGTGTCGATCGCGACCGGCAGGCCGTCCGGCCCGTGGAAGGTGAGCCGGTGGTAGGCGCCCGGCCGCTCCCTGTCCTCCAGTTCGGCCTGGGCGACGGCCGTGCGGTAGGTGATGTCCCACAGCGTGGGTGCCTCGGCGATGTAGGCCTCGCCGCGCGCCAGGTTGTTGAGGAACGCGAGCTGCGCGGTGGCACGTGCTTCGGTGCCGATCGTCCGGTACGTGCGCGACCAGTCGACGGACAGGCCCAGCAGCCGCCACAGTTCCTCGAAGGCCTTCTCGTCCTCGACCGTGAGGCGCTCGCACAGTTCGATGAAGTTCCGCCGGGAGACGGGCAGTTGACCCTTCGCATGACCCTTCGCAGATTCCGGTGGCCGCAGCGACGGGTCGTACGGCAGGGCGGGATCGCACCGCACGCCGAAGTGGATCTGGACGCGGCGCTCGGTGGGCAGGCCGTTGTCGTCCCAGCCCATCGGGTAGAAGACTTCCTTGCCGCGCATGCGCTGATAGCGGGCGACGGTGTCGGTGTGCGTGTACGAGAAGACGTGTCCGACGTGCAGGGAGCCGCTGACCGTGGGCGGCGGCGTGTCGACGGAGAAGACCTCCTCACGCGTCCTGGAGCGGTCGAAGGTGTATACGCCCGACTCGTCCCATCGCCGCGACCACTTCTCTTCGAGCCCGTCGAGAACAGGCTTGTCGGGGGCGCCGTCCGCGCTGGTGCGATGGGGGAAGGTCATGCCTCCGCATGCTAGGCGCGGGCGGGATGCGCCGGCCTCCTGTTTTCGGCAGCCTCCAGGGCGTGGGGCCGCCGCCGGAGATCCGGCTCCGGCGGCGGCCCCGCTCCGTGCCCCGCGCCTAGGCGGAGACGATCGCCGGGTCGCTGACCCCGGCCCGGCCGTTCTCCACGTGTCCGGCGAAGCGCCGCAGGAAGGTGGCGTCCGCGTCGGACTTCACCGTCACGTCGTACCAGCGCTTGCTCGTCCGCAGGTCGACGGTGTGCTCGACGGTGCCGCCCGCCTTCACCTTGAACGTCTGGGCCGCGCCGCCGTAGGAGTTGGCCACGCTGAGGTTCACGTCGGCGCCGCCCGCGTTCCTCAGCGTCAGCTTGAGGTTGCCGGTGGCCTTGTCGTGGCGGGCGGTGACCTCCGGGCCCGCCTTCTTGCCGGGGCCCTTGAAGACGCGCAGGAAACCGTTCGGGCCGAACACCGAGAGGTCGTACGCACCCTTCGAGTACGCCGTGTTCCAGGCGTCGGAGAGCTTCTTGCCGGCCCCCGTGGTGTAGGTCCAGGGCCCGTCCGTGCGGTTGTTGGAGCGCACGTGGAAGCAGACGCCCGCCGCGTCACCGCCGCCGAAGGTCAGCGTGAACTTGCCGTCGGCGGGCGTTCCCGCTCCGTCCACCAGCGGGGCGTACGGCAGCGGGCGCGCGGGCCGGGAGCCGGTCTCCTGCTTGGGCAGGTTCGCCTTCGCGGGGGCCTTGGGCACGTAGTCGGGGTGGCGCTCGTTGTCCGGCGGCTCGTAGGCGTCGGTGTCCGGCAGCTTCGCGGGGTCGGTGTCCTTGCCCGCGAAGTCGAAGGCGGAGGTGAGGTCGCCGCAGATGGCGCGCCGCCACGGCGAGATGTTGGGCTCCTGCACGCCGAAACGCTTCTCCATGAACCGGATGATCGACGTGTGGTCGAAGACCTCGGAGTTCACGTAGCCGCCGGTGCTCCACGGCGAGACGACGATCATCGGGACGCGCTGGCCCAGGCCGTAGTGTCCTGCGGCGTACTGCGCGTTGCCCGGGAAGTAGTCGAGTGCCGTGTCGACGGTGGACTTGCCCTGGCCCGCGTCCTTGGGGACGTACGGCGGGACGACGTGGTCGAAGTAGCCGTCGTTCTCGTCGTACGTGATGAACAGCGCCGTCTTGGCCCACACCTCGGGGTTGGAGGTGAGGGCGTCCAGGACCTGCGCGATGTACCAGGCGCCGAAGTTCACCGGCCAGTTGGGGTGTTCGGTGAAGGCCTCGGGCGCGGCGATGTAGGAGACCTGCGGGAGCTTGTCGGCCTTCACGTCGGCCTTGAGGAGGTCGAAGTAGCCGTCGCCCGCCTTGACGTTCGTGCCGGTGCGCGCCTTGTCGTAGAGGGGGTCGCCGGGCTTGGCGTTGCGGTACTTGTTGAAGTAGAGCAGCGAGTTGTCGCCGTAGTTCCCGCGGTAGGCGTCGTCTATCCAGCCCCAGTGCCCGGCCGCGTCCAGGCCGTCGCCGATGTCCTGGTAGACCTTCCAGGAGACCCCGGCCTGCTCCAGGCGCTCGGCGTACGTCGTCCAGTCGTAGCCCAACTCCTGGTTGCCGAGGACCGGGCCGCCGCCCTTGCCGTCGTTGCCGACGTGGCCCGTCAGCATGTAGTAGCGGTTGGGGTCGGTGGCCCCCATGAACGAACAGTGGTAGTCGTCGCAGACGGTGAACGCGTCGGCGAGGGCGTAGTGGAACGGGATGTCGTCGCGTGTCAGGTAGGCCATCGTCCGCTCGGACTTGGCGGCGATCCAGTTGTCGTACCTGCCGCCGCCGAAGGCGCCGTGGCCACCGGCCCAGTCGTGGTCGAGGCCCGCGATGAACTGCATGCCGAGGTCCTCGGCGTCCGGGTGGAAGGGCAGCACCTCCTTGCCGCCGCCGGACTGGTTCCAGACGGGCTTTCCGCTGGGCAGGGTCACCGGACGCGGGTCGCCGAAGCCGCGTACGCCCTTCATCGTGCCGAAGTAGTGGTCGAAGGACCGGTTCTCCTGCATCAGGACGACGACGTGCTCGACGTCCTCGATGGAGCCTGAGCGGCGCTGGGCGGGCAGGGCGGCGGCGCGGGCGATGCTCTGCGAGAGCGTCGCGAAGGCTGCGGTGCCGCCGGCGAGTTGCATGAACCGGCGCCGATTGAGTTCTGGCATGAGTGGATTCGACCTCGTCATATGGGGTGTGGGGGACGTGAGCGGGTGCAGTGTGTCAAGGGGAGCAAGGATCAGGGAAGGGGCCGTGACCTGGATGTGAAGAGAAGTCCAACCCTTGGTGGGTGGGACACAAGTCCCGACCCTATGGGGCCTAAAGTCCCGTATTTGACATATGTGAACCGACATGCCTGACTTGGCCCTGCACCGCTCGATGGTGCGTTCTTCCGTGTCCCGCGATCGCTTGGAGGTGTTCGGGATGAGTCCCGAAGGAAGTCCTCGCGTCAGCGCCACGTCTCTCTGAAGCGCACTGCTCACTGAAGCGACAGCGCTTCCCGGCTGAGGCGCCGTTGCACCTCGCCCCTCTTTTCCGTCATCACACGGTCATGCACCCGCGGCCCTGCGCCGCGGTCATGCGCCGTGCCCGCCGACGGCACCACCCATCACCCCTACGACCCCTGTGCACGGGCGTGCTTCGCCATGCCCCCGCACGGAGGGAGGTCTGCCATGAACAAGCTGATTCCCCAGGTACGCCCGGCGACGCCGGGCGAGAACCCCGTGAACAACCGCGAGCGCAAGGCCGCCGAGCTGGACGCCCGCACCCGCGAAGTCGGCGTACGACTGGCCGAGTTGAGCGCGAAGCCCGCCCACGACGTCCTGCGGGACCTCGGCACGGACAGCCGTGGACTGCGCCAGGACCAGGTCCTCGAGCGCCTGGAGCGGCACGGCGAGAACGTCGTCGCCCAGGAGCGCGCGCCGCACTGGACTTCGCAGCTCGCCAAGTCCTTCCGCAACCCCTTCATCGGCGTCCTGGTCGTGCTCGCCGCGGTCATGTACTGGCAGGACCCGGCCGACCCCGGCGTCTGGATCCTCACCTCGATGGTGCTGATCAGCGGACTGCTGCGGTTCTGGCAGGAGTTCCGCTCGACCCGCTCGGCCGAGGCGCTCAAAGCGCTGGTCACCACCTCCTGCGCGGTCCGGCGCCGGTGGAGCGAGCACCCCGCGACCGAAGAGATCCCCATGGAGCAGGTCGTCCCCGGCGACCTCGTGCGGCTCGCCGCCGGTGACATGGTCCCGGCCGACCTGCGGCTGCTCACGGCCAAGGACCTGATGGTCAGCCAGGCCGCCCTGTCGGGCGAGTCGCTGCCGGCCGCCAAGGCGGACACGCGCTCCCCCGACCTCGGCCAGCGCGCCACCACCGACCCCGTCGAGGCCGACAACCTCTGCCTGATGGGTACGTCGGTGACCTCGGGCACGGCCACCGGAGTGGCCGTCGCCACCGGCGCGGACACCTACTTCGGCTCGATGGCGGGCGCCCTGGTCGGCGACCGCCCGCAGACCGCCTTCGACCTCGGGGTGCGGCGGGTCAGCTTCCTGCTCATCCGCTTCATGCTGGTGATGGTCCCGATCGTCTTCGCCGTCAACGGCTTCACCAAGGGCGACTGGGACCAGGCGCTGCTGTTCTCCGTCTCCGTGGCGGTCGGGCTCACGCCCGAGATGCTGCCGATGGTGGTCTCGGCGAACCTGGCGCGCGGCGCGGTCGCGATGTCGCAGCACAAGGTCGTCGTCAAGCAGCTCAACGCGATCCAGAACCTGGGCGCGATGGACGTGCTGTGCACCGACAAGACGGGCACGCTCACCGAGGACCGCATCGTCCTCGACCGCTACCTCGACGCACACGGTCACGAGGACCGCGAGGTGCTCGAATACGCCTACCTCAACGCGCACTTCCAGACGGGCCTGCGGGGCCTCATGGACCAGGCGGTCGTCGACCGCGTCGACGAGGCCGAGGAGGTTGTCGTCGACCGGCTCTTCACGATGGTCGACGAGATCCCCTTCGACTTCGCCCGACGGCGGATGTCCGTCGTGCTGCGCCGCGACGAACTGTCCGGACCGGCCGACGAGCACACGATCGTCACCAAAGGAGCGGTGGAGGAGGTCGTCGAGCTCTGCGCCCACGTCATGGACCGCGGCGAGCGCGTCGAGCTCACGGACCAACTGCGCGCCCAGGTCAGGCACATCAGTGAGCGCCACAACCGTGAGGGCCTGCGGGTCCTTGCGGTCGCGACGCGCGGCGTGCCCGCCGATCGCGACACCTACACGGCGGCGGACGAGTCGGACCTGACCCTGGTCGGATTCCTGGCGTTCCTCGACCCGCCGAAGCAGGACGCGGCCGAGGCCCTGCGCGCGCTCGCCGAGAACGGCGTCGCGGTCAAGGTCGTCACCGGCGACAACGAACTGGTCGCCGCGCGGGTCTGCGCGGACGTCGGCCTCGACGTCAGCGAGCTGATCACGGGCGCCACGATCGACCTGGTCGACGACGCCGAACTGATGCGCCTCGCGCGTACGACGACGGTGTTCGCGAAGGTCAACCCGGTCCAGAAGGCACGGATCGTACGGGCCCTGAAGGCCGACGGGCACACGGTCGGCTTCCTCGGGGACGGCATCAACGACGCGGCGGCGCTGCGCGAGGCCGACGTGGGCGTCTCCGTGGACACGGCCGTCGACATCGCCAAGGAGTCCGCCGACATCATTCTCCTGGAGAAGGACCTGATGGTCCTGGAACAGGGCGTGCTGACGGGACGTCAGACCTTTGGCAACACCATCAAGTACATCAAGATGACGGCGTCGTCGAACTTCGGCAACGTCTTCTCGGTCCTGGTCGCGTCGGCGTTCCTCCCCTTCCAGCCGATGCTCGCCATCCACCTCCTGGTGCAGAACCTCTGCTACGACATCAGCCAGCTGTCGATCCCCTGGGACCGGATGGACAAGGAGTACCTGCGCGAGCCGCGCACCTGGGACGCGAAGGGCATCGGCCGGTTCATGATCCGGGTCGGTCCCATCAGCTCGGTCTTCGACATCACCACGTTCCTGGTGATGTGGTACGTCTTCCAGGCGAACTCGCCCGCGCAGCAGACCCTCTTCCAGACGGGCTGGTTCGTGGAGGGTCTGCTGTCGCAGACGCTGATCGTGCACATGATCCGCACGCGCCGGATCCCGTTCGTCCAGTCGCGCGCGTCACTGCCGGTGCTCCTGATGACGGGCGCGGTGATGGTCCTCGGCCTGTGGCTGCCGTTCTCGCCGCTGGCTTCGGCCCTGTCGATGGGGCCGCTGCCGATGAGCTACTTCCCGTGGCTGATCGGGACGCTGCTCGCGTACTGCACGCTCACCCAGGTGGTGAAGGGCTTGTACATCCGGCGCTACGGCAGCTGGCTCTGACACCGCCGTGACGCTGACCGGCGCGACGCCGTCAGCTCGTGAGGACGACGAGTTGCTGCGTCGCGCGGGTCATCGCCACATAGCGGTCGACCGCTCCTTCGATCCCGTCCCCGAAGGTCTCGGGGTCGATGAGCACGACCAGGTCGAACTCGAGTCCCTTCGACAGCTCCGGGGTCAGTGACCGGACACGGGACGTCGCCGCGAAGGCGGGATCGCCGATGACACAGGCGATCCCGTCCGTGTGCGCGGCCAGCCAGGTGTCGAGGACCGAGTCCAGGTCCGCGACAAAACCGTGGACGACGGGGACACCGCTGCTGCGGATGGAGGTCGGCACGTTGGCGTCCGGGAGCGCGGCCCGGATGACCGGCTCGGCCTCCGTCATGACCTCCTGTGGCGTCCGGTAGTTGACGCTCAGGGACTCCACGCCGACGCGGTCGAGCCCGATCCGCTCGAGACGTTCCTGCCACGACTCCGTGAACCCGTGCCTGGCCTGCGCGCGGTCCCCGACGATGGTGAAGCTGCGGGACGGGCAGCGCAGCAGCAGCATCTGCCACTCCGCGTCCGTCAGCTCCTGGGCCTCGTCCACGACGACGTGCGCGAACGGCCCCGCGAGCCGGTCCGGGTCGGCGGGCGGCAGCTCGGACTCGTCGACCAGGCTGACCTGGGCGTCCTGACCGCGCAACATCCGCACCAGGCCCACACCGTCGTCCCCGTCGGCGCCGGAGGCGGACGCGGCGTCGATCAGGTTGTCGACGACCTGCGTCATCTGCTCGCGCTGGGCGGCGAGGACGGCCTCGTGGCGGCGCTTCTGCCGGGCCGCCTCCGGGTCGCCGAGCCGCTGGCGTGCCGCGTCCAGGAGTGGCAGGTCGCAGACCGTCCAGGCCTGGGGCGCCTCCTTGCGCATGAGCGTGCGCACCTCGTCCCGGTCGAGCCAGGGCGCGCACATCCGCAGATAGGCGGAGTTCGACCACAGGTCTCCGACGAGGTCCGCCGCTTCGAGCAGCGGCCAGGCCTGGTGCAGGGTGGTGACCAGCTCCTCGTCGTGCCGCAGCGACTTCTCGAAGAGCTCGCCGGGAACGTCGCCGTCGAGCTTGTCCAGGAGGATCGCGACGAGCTCCTCCCACACCAGCTCGCGCGCCTCGTTGTGCGGGGTGCCGTGGCCCGCCGCGCCGAACGCCTCGGCCCAGTCGTCGGCGCTCAGCCGGACGTCGGCCCAGTCGGTCGAGACCGTCATCCCCTTGGTCGGCGGCTCCTCGTAGAACCTGACGGCCTTCTCGATCGCCTTGACCATGTCCGCGGACGACTTCAGGCGGGCCACTTCGGGGTCGGTCTCGGGCCGCGCCGCCGCTCCCTCGGTGACGAGGTCCTGAAGGATGCAGGTCTGCACGCCCTCCTCGCCGAGGCTGGGCAGGACGTCGGCGACGTAGTTCAGGTAGGGCCGGTGCGGGCCGACGAAGAGCACGCCGCCCCTGCTGTGACCGAGGCGCGGGTCGGAGTAGAGGAGGTAGGCGGAGCGGTGCAGGGCGACCACGGTCTTGCCCGTGCCCGGGCCGCCGTCGACGACGAGGGCGCCGCGGGACCCCGCGCGGATGATGGCGTCCTGGTCGGACTGGATGGTGGAGAGCACGTCCCGCATCCGGGCCGACCGGTTGCTGCCCAGGCTGGCGATGAAGGCGGACTGGTCGTCGAGGGCCGCGTGCCCTTCGAGCCCGTCGGCGGTGAACACCTCGTCCCAGTAGTCGCTGATCCGGCCGTCGGTCCAGCGATACCTGCGGCGGCTCGCGAGACCCATCGGGTCGGCGTGGGTCGCCGCGAAGAACGGCTCGGCCGCGGGGGCGCGCCAGTCGAGCAGCAGCCGACGGCCCTCGCTGTCGGTGAGACCGAGCCGTCCGATGTACACCGGCTGGGAGTCGTCCGCGCCGACGATGTGTCCCAGGCACAGGTCGAGCCCGAAGCGGTTCAGGGCGCTCAGGCGACCGGTCAGGCGGTGGATCTCCAGATCCCGGTCCATCGCGTCGCGGCCCATGCCGCCGGGCGCCTTGCGCAGGACGTCGAGACGGTGGGACACCTCGGCGATGGTCTGCTCGAGGGTCTGGGCGATCGCCGCGAAGTGCTTCTCGTCACCGGCGATCAGCGTGGGGTCGGCCTTGGGGGCGAGATGGGCAGGAAGGTCGAACGCAGACAGCAACGCAGGCACTTGGTGAATCTCCCGTTTCCGCAGGTCCTGGCTTTGGCCTGCGATTGTGCGGCATCACCGGGGCCTTGCCGCAAGCCCCCCTGTGCGCTATAAATTAAGAGTGGCAAGGAGTGGGAACACCTCCTTGCCTTTTCTTTTTGCCTCCGCCAAGATGCGCTTCCGGCGATCGAGGAGAGTCATGACCGCACGCGTCCACGGCACCTGCGCCCCCGGATTCGAGAGCGTACGCGAGGAGTTCGAGCGGAACTTCTCCGAGCGCGGCGATCTCGGGGCGGCCGTCGCGGCCACCGTGGACGGCGAGTTCGTCGTCGATCTGTGGGGCGGTGACGCGGACAAGAGGGGCACGCGCGCGTGGGAGCGCGACGCGCTGGTGAACGTGTACTCCACGACCAAGGGGATGACCGCGCTGTGCGCGCATCTCCTGGCCGACCGCGGCGATCTCGACCTGGACGCTCCGGTCGCCCGCTACTGGCCCCAGTTCGCCCGAGAAGGCAAGGAGGACATCCCGGTGCGCTGGCTGCTGAGCCATCGCTCCGGGGTGATCGCACCGCGCGAGCCCATGACGTCGGAGGACCTCTACGACTGGGAGAAGGTGTGCGGGGCGCTGGCCGCGACGCCGCCGTGGTGGAAGCCGGGCTCGGCCCAGGGGTACCACGCGGTCAGCTTCGGCTATCTGGTCGGCGAGGTCGTCCGGCGGATCACGGGGGTCTCGCTCGGTACGTTCCTTCGCGAGGAGGTCACCGGGCCGCTGGGGGCCGATGTCTTCGTGGGAACCCCGGAGAGCGAGCACGGCCGGTGCGCGGACATGGCGAGGCCGCTCGCATCCGACGACGGCCCGCGCAGCGCGCTGGGCTCCGCCCCTCCGCCCGCACCGCCGGTGACCTCGATCGACGAGCACCCGATGGCCGCCGTCACGCTGGCCCTGCAGTACCTGCCCGTGGGCAACGTGAACAAGGCGGCGTACCGATCCGCCGAGATCCCCGCGGCCAACGGGCACGCGTCCGCGCGGGGGCTCGCGACGGTGTATGCGGCGCTCGGGGCCGGGGAGTTGCTGAGTCCCGCCGCGCTGGAGCGGCTGCGGACGCGGCAGGGGGAGCCCGACGAGCCCGATCTGGTGCTCGCGGCGGGCACGGAGTGGGGCGCGAAATGGGACTGGGGGCTCGGCTACATGCTGAACCTGTACGGGCAGGCCGGGCCCAACCCGCGCGCCTTCGGGCACGGGGGCGCTGGCGGGTCGTACGCGTTCGCCGATCCGGAGAACAAGGTCGCGTACGCGTACGTGATGAATCGGATGGGCGGCGGGACCTCGGGGGAGGATCTGCGGAGCGTGCACCTGGTGGGGGCGCTGTACCGAAGCCTGAAATGATCTGAGTGACCTGAAGTGAAGGGACCGGGGGACGTAGCCCGAGGTGAGGGACGCGGGGAACGTAATCTGCCCCCATGGAGCAGCACACCCCGCGCCACCGCCCGTCAGGGCAGTACGCCGCCGCCGACACCCGCAGAGCGGCCATCATCGACTCCGCTCTCGCGCTCTTCGCCAAGGCGGGCTATCTGAACTCCTCCCTGGCGAAGATCGCCGCGGAGGCGGGCACCTCCGCCACCGTCATCACCCACCACTTCGGGTCGAAGCAGCGGCTCCTGATGGCGGTCCTCGAAGCCCGTGACGAGCGCACGGTGCGTACGTTCGGACAGCTGGGCCCCGACTCCGGCGGCGACGACGTGCGTGCGCTGTTCCGGGAGGTGCTCGCGCTGGCCGCGTACAACCTCACCCAGCCGGGGCTCATCCAGCTCTACACCAAGCTGTCGGCGGAGGCCGGAGATCCCGCGCACCCGGCGCACGCCTACTTCGCCGAGCGGTACGAGCGTGTCGCGCACTCCCTCGCTTCCGCGCTGCAACGCTCTTTCGACGCGGGGCAGTTGAGGCCCGGCACCGATCCGGAGAGCATCGCGCGCGAGATCCTCGCCGTGTCCGACGGACTCCAGGTGCAGTGGGCGATCGCCGAAGGGCGCCTGGACTTCGTCGGGCTGTACCGCGCGCACCTGGACCGGCTCACCCAGGCCCTCACCGTGGACGGTCAGGGCCTCGATGAGCCGGCCGGGGCGGAGCGACTCCCCTAGGTCGTCTCCTCAGTGGTACTGGCCGACCTGGTAGTCGCCGGCGGGCTGCTGGTTGATGACGTTCCCGCGGTTGAAGGCGTTGGTGAGGGCGATCTGGGCCACCAGGGCGGCGAGCTGGTCCTCGTCGTAGTGCTTGGCGGCGTTCGCCCACGCCTCGTCCGTGACGCCACCGGCCGCGTCAGCGATCCGCGTCCCCTGCTCGGTCAGCTCCAGGGCCGCGCGCTCGGCCTCGGTGAACACCGTGGCCTCGCGCCAGGCGGCGACCAGGTTGAGGCGCAGCGAGGTCTCCCCCGCGTGCGTGGCGTCCTTGGTGTGCATGTCGACGCAGAACCCGCAGCCGTTGATCTGGCTGGCGCGCAGGCTCACCAGTTCCCGCGTCGAGGCCGGCAGCGTCGACTCCGTGAGCGCCTGGCCCGCGGCGACGAGGTGCTTCAGGGCCTTGGCGGCGACCGGGTTCGCCATGAGGTTCAACCGAGCTTCCATGGTGTACTCCTGTGTCGTCCTTGCTGGATACACCCTTTGGACGAGACGGCCCCCGTGAGTTGTGACATGCACGAACGTGACGTGGGTCTCACCGCCGTCTAGCGCGCTGTCCCCGTCAGCCGGATGTCGCGCGACGACGACCCGACGTACACCGCACGTCTCCCTTCCGGGCGCACCCAGCGGCCCCGGTCCGTGTCCCAGTACGACAGCTGCCGCTCGGCGACCCGCACCCTGACCCGGCGCGACTCCCCCGCGCGCAGCTCGACGCGGTCGAAGGCGGCCAGCGTCCTCACGGCCATCTCGACATCGGCGCCGCGCGGCGCCCCGACGTACACCTGCGGGACCTCGGCGCCCGTGCGCCGCCCCCGGTTGGTCACCGTGAACGACACCTCGTAGCCGTCGCCCGCCCTGCGCACGGACAGGTCGCGGTAGCCGAACTCCGTGTAGGACAGGCCGTGTCCGAAGGGGAAGAGGGGCTCGATGCCCGCCTTGTCGAAGCCGCGGTAGCCGGTGAAGATCCCCTCGCTGTACGTGACCACTCCGTCGACCCCGTAGTAGCGCTCGGGGTGCGCCGGGTCCAGGGTGGGGTGGTCGGTGTCCTTCCTCGGCCAGGTCACCGTGGCCTTGCCGCCCGGGTTCGCGCGGCCGGTGAGCAGATCGGCGGTGGACCAGCCGCCCTCCTGGCCGACGTAACCGGTGTGCAGGATCGTGCCGACCTCGCGGCGCCAGGGCATCGTCGCCGGGCAGCCGGTGGTGAGCACGACGACGGTACGCGGATTGGCCTCGGCCACGGCCGTGATCAGCTCGTCCTGGTGGGCGGGGAGCGTCAGCGTGGTGAAGTCGCCGCCACCGCCCACCGATCCGCCCGAGCCGTTGAAGGCGAAGACGACCGGGGTGTGGACGCGCCGGGCCAGCTTCGCCGCCGCGTCGATGGAGGCGCCGCGCCGCTCGGGCGTCACCCAGGCGAACCGGACCTGGACCGGGCCGCGGTCGGCGACGGTCGCGGCCCAGCCGGTGGCCTTGACGACGACCTGGTAGGACCTGCCGCCGGTGAGCTCGACGGGTTCGGCCTGGCCGTTGTCGAGGCCGTCGGTGGTCGGGACGATGGAGGACCACTTGCGCGCGAAGCTGTCGCGGGCGCCCGCCGCGGTCGTCAGCTCCTTGCCGTCGATGCTGCGCGAGACCGCCGCGCTCCAGCCCTGGATCTTGAGCGCGTACTCGCCGGTGGTGGGCGGCACGAAGGTGCCGGTCCACTCGGCCGTCGTGCCGACGGGAAGGGCCTTGTCGCCGACGAAGTCGATCTTCTTGTCCGTGCCGCCGCCCTTGCGCGTCAGGCCCTTGGGGAACGCGGAGGCGGGGACGGCCGTGCCCGTGAGGTCGACGCCGACCTCGTACGCGATCTTCCGCTTGGTGCTGCGGCGCAGCGCGTCGAGCGGGCTGACCAGGCGCTCCTCGAAGCCGTACGCGCGCTCGCCCGAGACCGAAGTGGCGACCTGGCCCGCGGTCGGGCCGATGAGCGCGAGATCGCGCAGCGCTGCGTGCGACAGCGGAAGGCCGCCGTCGTTGGCGAGCAACACCGCGCCCTGGGTGGCGACTTCACGGGCGACGCGGGCACCTGCCCTCACGTCGATCTTCTTGCGGGCGGGGACGCGGCTGCCGTCGAGCATGCCGAAGGCGTCGTACCGGCCGAGGATGCGGGAGACGGCGGTGTCCAGGGCGGACTCGGGGATGGAGCCGTCCTTGATGGCCTTCTTCAGGGGCTCGCCGTAGAACGACCCGTCCCACATCTGCATGTCCTGGCCCGCTTCGAGCGCGGCCGTGGAGTGGGTGGCGCCCCAGTCGGACGTGACGAAGCCCTTGAAGCCGAGTTCGCCGCGGAGGATGTCGGTGAGGGTGCTGCTCTGCTCCGAGTTCCACTTGCCGTTGAGGTGGTTGTACGCCGACATGACGGAGGCGACCCCGGCGCGGACGACGGCCTCGAAGGCGGGCAGATAGAGCTCGTGCAGGGTGCGGTCGTCGACGACGAAGTCGTAGGAGTTCTCCGGCTTCTCGCGGTCGAACTCGTGCAGGCGCTGGTTGTTGGCGAGGAAGTGCTTGGCCTGGGCGAGCATGCCCTGCGCCTGGACGCCCTCGACCTGGGCGGCGCCGATCAGGCCGTTGAGGTACGGGTCCTCGCCGGACTGGTCCTTGTTGCGGCTGAAGAAGGGCGTGCGGGAGAGCTCGATCTGCGGGGCGAGCAGCACGTCCATGTCGAGGGTGCGGCCCTCACGGCCCATCACTTCGCCGTACTGGCGGGCGAGTTCGACGTTGAACGAGGAGCCGAGGGTCGCGACCGGCGGGAGGCCGGTGGCGGACCGGGTGACGTTCACGCCCGCGGGGCCGTCGCTCAGGCGCAGCTCCGGTATGCCCAGGCGTTTGACGCCCGGCAGGTATCCGGCCTGGCCCAGTCTTCGCGGATCGGTGGCGCCGTGGACGAGGCTGATCTTCTCGTCGAGGGTGAGGCGGGCGATGAGCCCCCGGACGCGGCGCGTGGCGGCGGCCGCGCCCGGGGAGGCGGTGGCCTCGGCGCCTGCGCCGACGGCCGCGGCGGGCGAGGCCGCGGCGATCGGGCCGGCGGCGGCCACGAAGGCGAAGGCGGCTGCGGTGCCGCCCAGTTGCTTCATGAGTTCACGACGTGTGGTGGCAGGCATGGCGAAATGGCCTCCGAACGCGGCTCTGGGCGTGCCGAACTGGGTCGACGACGCCAAGAGCTGAATGCGTCATCCGCGCCAGTGCGGTGTTACGGGGCCTGAGTCTTGATTGGTTGAACACTTAAGGTCAAGGCTCGCGTCGGCAAAACTTTGCGGGGTGTTCAGTTTTTGGGCGGCGACGGAGAAGGCTCGCCCGCGCTTCTCGCCGACGCCCCTCGCCCGCGCCCGCGCCCGTCATTGCGAGCTCGTGAACGCTGCGTCGCCTGGGGAATAGCGGGGTGATCATGGCGGTCGTGGAAGGTGACACCTGCGTCGATGCACGGTTCACGTGCACGGTTTACGGCACACGGTTCACGGTTTACGGCACACGGTTCACGGCACGCGGTTCGAAGCGAGGGAGCACATGTCCAAGGCGTACGTATTCACCCGGTTCGGCGGCCCCGAAGTGGAGGGCTTCGTCGACCAGGACCCGCCGGAGCCCGGCCCGGGTCAGCTCCTGGTCGCGGTGCGGGCGGCCGGGGTCAACCCGGTCGACTGGAAGCTGCGGGCCGGGAAGCGGAGGCCGGGGGCGCCGCCCGTCGCGTTCCCCGAGGTGCTGGGTAGTGAGGTCGCCGGGGTGGTCGAGGCGGTCGGCGCGGACGTGGAGGGCTTCGCCGTCGGCGACGCGGTGTTCGGCAACCCGGACACCGGCGGCTACGCCGAGCACACCCTCCTGCCGGCCTCGCTCGCCGCGCACAAGCCCTCGGGGCTGACCTTCGCGGAGGCCGCCGCGCTGCCGGTCGCGGCGGCGACGGCGTACGACGGGGTGCGGCAGCTGGATCTGCCCGCCGGGGCGACGCTGCTGATCACCGGGGTCGGTGGCGGTGTGGGCGTGGCCGCGGCGCAGCTGGCGCGGCACTTCGGTGTCCGTGTCGTGGGCACGGCGAGCGCGGGCAAGAAGGACTTCGTCGAAGCGCTGGGGGCGGTGCATGTGCCGTCGGGGCACGGCGGCCTTGGGACGGATCTCGCGGACCGGGTGCGGGCGGCCGCGCCGGGCGGGCGCGTCGACGCGATCTTCGACCTGGTGGGCGGCGAGGATCTCGTGGCGGTGGCGTCCCTGCTTCCCGACCGCGCGGGGAAGCTGATCACGGCCGCGGCCAAGGAGACGGTCGCCGAGCTGGGCGGGGCGGCGGTCGCGCGGGCGCGGACCCGTGAGGTCCTGGACGCGGTGGCGCGGCTTGCCGTCGACGGGGTGCTGCGGCCGCAGGTGACGGCGACGTATCCGCTGGAGCGGGCCGGGGAGGCGCTCCGTGCGGTGGAGGGTGGGCATGCGCGCGGCAAGGTTGTGATCGAGGTGGGCGTGTGACTGAGGTGACGGGCCTGACGGGCCTGACGGGGCTGACGGGGCTGACGGGGCTGACGGGGGCCGGCCTTGAGCCCCTGAGCCGTGAGGTGCCCCCGCTCGGGTCGCACCCCTTGGACAACCCGGCCTACGCCGCGTTGAACGGGCCCCACGCGCGGTTCGCCGAGCGGCGGGGGCGTGTGGCGCGGTACCAGCTGGACGTGTCGCCGTGGATCGGCCTGCCCGATGTTCCGGAGGCGGACGACTGGGCGGATCTCGCCGCGCTCGCGGGGCCCGGGGTGGAGGTTCCGCTGGCGGGGGCGCGGGTGGTGCTTCCGGAGGGTTGGGAGGTGGCGTTCGACATCGACGGCGTGCAGATGGTGGATGAGGGGGTGGCGGCGGCGCCTGAACCGGAGGCTGTGCGGCTCGGGGCGGATGACGTGCCGGAGATGCTGGATCTGGTCCGGCGCACCCGGCCAGGTCCCTTCTTGCCACGCACCGTCGAGCTCGGCACGTACCTCGGCATACGTCGTGGGGGTGCGCTCGTGGCGATGGCCGGGGAGCGGTTGCGTCCGCCGGGGTGGACGGAGATCAGCGCGGTCTGCACGGATCCGGGGTTCCGGGGAGAGGGGCTTGCGTCTCGGCTGGTCCTGGCGGTGGCGGATGGGATCCGCGGCCGTGGGGAGACGCCGTTCCTGCACACGTCGGCGCGGAACACCGACGCGATCCGGCTGTACGAGTCACTGGGGTTCCGGCTGCGGCGCAGGGTGCGGTTCTTGGCGGCTCGGGTGCCGGTGGGGGGTGCGGGCTAGCGGGGCGGGTCTGGGTGGGGGGGTGCGGTGCCGCGCCGGTATGTCCGTCCTCGCTATCGTCCGGCGGCCGCGAGGTTGCTGCGGCACCGGAGGGTTGGGAACCGTGCTCCGGGCGGACATACCAGCACGCCCCCTCGCGTCTCGCTGCCGACTGCAGGCCGTTGGGCTTGCTGCGGAGCCGGTCCCGTGGTGGTGCGGTGCCGCGCCGGTATGTCCGTCCTCGCTATCGTCCGGTGACCGCCAGGGTGCTGCGGCACCGGAGCGCCGCGAACCGTGCTCCGGGCGGACATACCGGCACGCCCCCTCGCGTCTCGCTGCCGCCTGCGGGTAATCGCTCGTTGCTGCGGGGCAATCGGGCGGGTGGGCGGAAAGGCTTGTTCGGTCTGGTGGGGCTGCGGGGGGACCCGCATGACGTTGAGGCGCCCACGCCAGGTCAAAGCAGGCAGAACTCGTTGCCCTCCGGATCAGCCATCTCCACGTGATCCGGCCTCCCCCGCATCTCGTGCTCCCGGATCACCCGCGCCCCCGCAGCAGTCAACTTCTCGACCGCCGCGACGACCCGCGGCCACCGCACCTCCCACGGAGTCTCACGGCCGCCGCCCACCTGCACGTCCAGGTGCAGGCGGTTCTTGACCACCTTCGACTCCGGAACCTTCATGAAAGAGAGGCTGGGGCCCGAACCGTCCGGATCCGACAGATAGGCACCGTCGTCCCACTCCTCCTCCGGGACCTCATGGAGCGCGAACCACGCCTCCCAACTGGCGAAGCCGACCGGCGGCGGCTTCTGCGCATAACCCAGCGCCAGCGCCCAGAACTTGGCCAGTTCTCCCGGCTTCGCGCAGTCGATGGTCACGGTCCACTTGGTCGACATGGAGGCTCTCCCTCTTGCCCGCAGGGTGCGATGGACCGAGCGTGCCATGAGGGACTGACAACAGAACTGAGATGATCACCGGATGAGTCCCGTCATCTCCATCGGATCCGCCGCCGCCCGCCCCTGCACACTGGTCGTGTGCCGAGGCTGCTGCTGCGGCAACGCTCGCAAGCACCCCGGCACCGACCACGAATGGCAGCTGGCGCGGATGCAGGCCGCCGCCGCGCAGTCGGCCGGGCGGTTCGCGGTGCGTACGAGTGAGTGCCTCGGGCCCTGCGGGCAGGCGAACATCGTCGTCGTACAGCCCTCGCGAGAAGGTCGCCGCAGAGGCGGTCGAGCCGTCTGGGTCGGCTTCGCCATGGACGACGAGTCGATCGACGAGATAGTCGCGTGGGCCGAGGCGGGCGGGCCGGGGATCGCGGCACCCTCGGCGGCGCTCACGCTCCAGGTGGTCGACCCCCGGAAAGTCTGAGGCTCAGGCCGCCGACTTCGAGCCTTCGAGGACCTTGTCGATGAAGCCGTGCAGGTTCGCCACGGTGCGCGCGTTCTGCTCCTCCAGCGTGAGGCTCTCCTCGAAGCGGCGGGCCAGCGCCGTGGTCTTCTTGCCGCGTACGTAGAGGGAGCAGGCGAGGTCCGCGCAGATGTAGATGCCGACCGAGTTGCCCTGTCGGCCCGCCGGGCCGGAGAGGGGCGCCACGAGCAGGGTGATGCCCGAGCCGGACTGCGGGGTCACGCAGACCGAGCAGATGCTGGACTTGAGCAGGCTCTTGCGCGCGCCGGTCGAGGCGCGCAGCGCGATGCCGACGTACTCGCCGTCCCGCTCCGTCACGATGTAGCCGCGGTCCGGCGCCTTGGGGTCACGCCAACCGAGGAAGTCCAGGTCGGCCCAGGGCGTCTCCGGAAAGCCCGCGGGGAGAGTGAGTCTGCGGGCTTCGCCCTTGGAGCAGTTCACGAAGGCCGCGCGAATCTCTTTCTCGCCGATAGGTTCCATGATCCGGAATTTACCAATCCCCCCTCCAGCCGTCCTCCCATTTTCTCCCGCCGCGCACCCGCAGCCGGCAACGAGACGCAAGGGGACGTGCCGGTATGTCCGCCCGGAGCACGGCTCCCACTCCTCCGGTGCCGCAGCACCCTCGCGACCACCGGACGATAGCGAGGACGGACATACCGGCACGGCCCCGCACCCACCCACAGACCGACCCCGCAGCAAGCCCCACGACCCGCAGCCGGCGACGCACCCGGGATGCAAACGGACCGCCCTGCCCCCCCCAAGGCCCCCGGCCCGATTCAGCGCAAGTACCCCAACCCCTCATGCACCGCCCGATACCCCTCCACCAACCGCCGCGCCACCGCCACGGAATCCACCAGCGGATGCAGCGCGAACGCCTTCGCCGCAGTGGTGCGTGAGCCGCTCTCCGCAGCGGAGAGCACCTCCCTCTCCACCGCCTTCACCGCGCACACGAGCCCCGTCGCATGCCCGGGCAGCGGATCGACGGACATGGGGTGTGCGCCATTGGCGTCGACCGAGCACGGCACCTCGATCACCGCGTCCGCGTCCAGCGCCGAAAGGGTCGTACGGTTGCGGACGTTGAGGATCAGCGTCGTCCGCTCGTCCCGCGCGATCGCCCGCATCAGGGCGAGGGCGACCTTTTCGTACCCCCCGGATTCCAGGTCCTCGGCAGCCCGATCACCGACCCCCGCAGCCTCCCGGTTCTCGGCCATGTACGTGGCCTCCCGCTCCGCCCGCGTCGCGTCCCACGCCTTCAGCGCGGATGTCGACGCCTGGCCTGCACTCAACTCCTCGTAGAAACGCGCCTGTTGGTCGCGCAGGAACGCTCCCCGCGTCTGCTCCGCCTCCTGGTACGCGCGTACCGCCTCGCGGTTGAAGTAGTAGTAGTGCAAGTACTCGTTCGGGATCGCCCCCAGTGACTGGAGCCACTCCGCCCCGAAGAGCCGCCCCTCCTCGAACGAGCCCAGCAGCTCCGCATCGGCGAGCAGCCGCGGCAGCTCGTCGCGGCCCGCGATCCTCAGGCCCCGCAGCCAGCCCAGGTGATTGAGCCCCACGTAGTCGATGAACGCCTCGTCGGGGTTGCCGCCCAGCACGCGTGCCACCCGGCGGCCCAGGCCCACCGGCGAGTCGCAGATGCCGATGACGCGGTCGCCGATGTGCCGGGACATGGCCTCGGTGACCAGGCCCGCGGGGTTGGTGAAGTTGATGACCCAGGCGTCGGGGGCGAGCTGTCGTACCCGGCGCGCGATGTCGACCGCCACGGGCACGGTCCGCAGGCCGTACGCGATACCGCCCGCGCCGACCGTCTCCTGCCCCAGGACACCCTCCGCGAGAGCGACCCGCTCGTCGGCCGCACGCCCCTCGAGACCGCCCACCCGGATCGCGGAGAAGACGAAGTCCGCGCCCCGCAGCGCCTCGTCGAGGTCGGTGGTGGCCGTGACGGCGGGCGCGTCCGGCACCCCGACCGCCTGCTCGGCCAGCACGCGGGCGACCGCGCCCAGCCGCCCCGCGTCCAGGTCGTGCAGCACGACCTCGGTGACCCGGCCCTCGGCGTGGTCACCGAGCAGCGCGCCGTACACGAGCGGAACGCGGAATCCGCCGCCACCGAGAATGACCAGCTTCACGTCTCAACCACCTTCTGTCGGAACAGCCGTCGCACCATCAGGCCACAGGCTCACGCTCATCTGTCGACCTGTCAGAACTCGACCGTCGACAGAGGCCACGTTACGTACGATTGCCCGGCAGCGATCGACCCCCCACGGAGGTAGCGCACCGATGACACCCCTCAAGACCTTCGCGAAGACATCCGCCAAAGCATCCCTCGCCCTGCTCTGCGCCCTCACCCTCGCGACAGCGACCGGAACCAGCGCCTCCGCCGATACGTCCGCCGACGCCGCCCCGAGATCCCCCGGCGGCTGGCAGGAGACCGGCGTCTCGTCCGTCAACTCCCTCACCGGCAGCCAGGGCCTGGCCAGCCGCGCCGACGGCAGCCTCCTCTACCGCGGCCTCGCCTCGATCCCGCTCGACCTGCGGATCAAGGGCTGGGGCCACGTCGGCGACCCGGACATAGCCGCGGGCCACACCGTCGACGCCTATCAGGGCGGCGACGGCGCGAAGTCGAAGATGTTCGCCGTCACGACACCCGGCGGCAAGCGCTACCTCTACGAGCACCAGCTCGACGCGGGCGAGAAGCTCAACAACTCCTTCGCGGCCGTGTCGCCCGACAACCAGTGGCTGGTGTCGGGCGAGTGGGGCGACCAGAGCCGCCTCCAGGTCTTCCCCGCCCCGCTCCTCAACTCCTCCACCCCGCCCACCGGCGGCGCACTCCCCCAGGCCGGTCAGATATCGCTCGACAAGCCGGTGCGCGACATCCAGGGCTGCGACTTCGTCTCCGCGACCCGCCTCGTGTGCGCGTCCAACGACGCGTCGAAGGAGCTGTGGCCCCAGGACCGCCCCGTCCTCCAGGTGGACCTGGAGCACGCACTCGACGGGAAGCCCGTCACAGGGAAGGTCTCCAGCCTGTTCGCCGTCCCGCAACGGAGCATCTGCTCCGGCACGTTCGAGACGGAGGGCGTCGACTACGACACCGGGCGCCGCACGCTGCGCGCCGAGGTCGTACCGCCGGCGCCGTGCCTCGTGACGACGTCGGTCTACTCGTACAAGCCGACGACGGGCTGACCGGCACAGGGCCGCACACCCCGCACACACTCCGCCGGCGCCGGACGTGTGCGGACGGGCCGGGCGGGGGATGGTCGCGATCATGACACAGCAACACCGGCACGAACCTGTGCCCGACACGCTCCCCGCCCAGCCAGGACGCCCCGTACGGCAGCTGCTCGCCGCGTCGGTGGGCAACGCCGTGGAGTGGTACGACTGGTACGCGTACACGTTCCTCGCGACGTACATCGCCGACCAGGTCTTTCCCAAGAGTTCGGGCAACTCCCTGGTGCCGCTGCTCTCCACGTTCGCCGTCTTCGCGGTCGGCTTCTTCATGCGGCCGGTCGGCGGACTGCTCATGGGCGCGGTCGCCGACCGGCGCGGCAGGCGCGCCGCGCTGACCGTGACGATCCTGCTGATGGGCGGCAGCAGCCTGCTGGTCGGCCTGACGCCGACGTACGCGTCCGTGGGGGTGCTCGCGCCGGTCGTCCTCGTCCTGGCGCGGCTGCTCCAAGGCCTGTCCGTGGGAGGTGAGTTCGCGGCCTCGACGACCTTCCTCGTCGAGTCCGCCGGGCCCGGCAGGCGCGGCCTCTTCTCCAGCTTCCAGTACGTGTCGACGAGCGCGGGCCAGCTCGCCGCGTCCGGCGTCGCGGCGCTGCTCGTCGGCACGCTCTCCGACGGGCAGATGGACGGCTGGGGCTGGCGGCTGCCGTTCGTCATCGGCGCGGTGCTCAGTCTGGTCGGCTTCTGGATCAGGCAGGGCGCGTACGAGACCCACCAGGCCCCGCAGGACGCGGCCGAACGCCCCGGCCTGTTCGACGCCCTGCGCAAGCATCCGCGCCAGTCGCTGCTGATCTGCGGCATCACGGCGGGCGGCACGATCGCCTACTACACGTGGACGTCGTACCTCCCGACCTACGCCGAGCTCAACACCGACATCAGCAAGAGCCAGGCCCTCCTGTCGGGCACCCTCTCGCTCGCGTTCTTCGCGCTGCTGCAGCCGGTCGGCGGGCTGCTCTCCGACCGCTTCGGCCGCAGGCCGCTCCTGCTCTTCTTCGGCCTCGGCTTCGCCGTCCTGAGCGTGCCGCTCCTGCGCTCTCTGGACGGCTCGTTCAGCTCGCTCCTGATGGTGCAGTGCGCGGGGATGGTCCTGCTCACCGGCTTCACGTCGATCTCGGCGGCCGTGAACGCGGAGATCTTCCCCGCCCGCGTACGTGCCGCGGGGATCGGTTTCCCGTACTCCCTCACCGTCGCGCTGTTCGGCGGCACGGCCCCGTACATGGGCACCCTGTTCAAGGAGATCGGCGAACCGGGTCTGTTCCCTTGGTACGTGGCCGTGCTCTGCCTCGCGTCGTCGGCGGTGTATCTCAGGCTCCCGGAAACCGCCCACAAGGAGCTGGAGCGCTAGCGCCGCAACCGGCGCTAACCCTCCTTCGGCACCTGGGCGATGGAGCGGCCCGCCCACTGCGGGGCCGGTTCCGTGAGGCTCGTCAGGTGGTCGCGGATCGGGTCCGGGAACGGGGTCGTCCGGCCCGCGTTCTGGTCGACGTGGAGGGCCAGGAGTTCGGTGGTCGCCGCCGGGGTCGCGTCCGGGGTTATCGCAGCGTCGGGCTCGTCCACCACGTACAGCTCGTGGGTGAAGCGGGCCTTCTTGGCGTCGGCGCCCAGGATGCGGGTGCGGACCGCCAGGTGGGCGCCCTCCGCGACGTCGTCGAGATAGCGGATGTGCGCCTCGACCGTGTAGAGGGAGCAGCCGGTGGACTCGCGGTATCCCGCGTGCAGGCCGGTCTCGATCATCATGGCGTCGGTGGCGTAGCCGAAGACGAGGACGTAGAAGGCCTCGCTCATGTGGCCGTTGTAGTCGATCCACTCCGGACGCACGGTCCGGTGCAGAAGGGGCAGGGGCTCGGGGGGCAGGGACTCGCTCACTTGGTGTCCTCCTGTGCCGTGCGCTGCTGCGGCAGGCGGCCGGTCGCGCGCAGTACGTCGATGACTCCCTGGTCCCGCTCGGCGACCAGGTCGGCGATGGTCCGGCCGTCGGCCGCGTCGTCGCATCCGGCGACCACGGCGTCGTACAACTCCTTGTCCAGCTCGGGTGCTTCGAGGCGCGTCCACGGGGACTTCAGGGACGGGCCGAAGTGGTCGAGCATGTGGGCCATGCCGCCCTCGCCGCCCGCGAGCGCGAAGGTGAGCATGGGGCCCATGAACGCCCAGCGCAGGCCGGGGCCTTCGGTGATCGAGTCGTCGATCTCCTTCACCGTGGCCTCGCCGTTGGCGACCATGTGCAGCGCCTCGCGCCAGAGGGCTTCCTGGAGGCGGTTGGCTATGAAGCCGGGGACCTCGCTCGCCATGGTGATCACGGACTTGCCCGCGACCTCGTAGAAGCGGGACGACCAGGTGACCGCGTGCGGGGCGGTCTTGTCGCCGCCGACGACCTCGACGAGCGGGATGAGGTAGGGCGGGTTGAAGGGGTGTCCGACGACCAGGCGTCCGGGGTCAGCCGCCTCGGTCTGCATGTCGGTCATGGGGTAGCCGGAGGTGGAGGAGGCGATGACGACTCCGGCGGGCGCGGCGGCGTCGAGCTGCGCGAGCAGGTCCCGCTTGAGCTCCAGCTTCTCGGGGGCGCTCTCCTGCACGAACTGGGCGTCGGCGACGGCCTCTTCGAGGGTCGCGGTGACGGTCAGCCGGTCCTGCGAAGCGCCTTCGGCGAGGCCCAGCTGGGTCAGCGCGGGCCAGGCGGCGCCGACCAGGCGGCGGAGCTTCTGCTCGGCGTCGGGGGCCGGGTCCCAGGCGGTGACGTCGTAGCCGCGGGCCAGGAAGTGGGCGACCCAGCCGCCGCCGATGACACCGGCGCCGATGCAGGCGACGCGGCGGACGTCCTCGGGGGCGCAGGGTGCGGGGGGTGTGGTGATGTCGTTCATGGAGGGGGTCCTACTCGTCGTGGGGGTGCGGCGGGGTCGTGCCCCGAGGGGCGCGGGTGACCGCGCGACCGGCCACAGCCGGTCCGCGGCCGGATCTCCGCGCGATCCGGCGAAGCGCTACCGCTTGAGGCCGAGCTTCTGGCGGGCCTCGTCCGGGGTGGCGACGCGCGAGCCGAGGTTCTCGGTGATCTGCACGGCGCGCTCGACGAGTTGGGCGTTGCTGACCTTGTTGCCCTTGCCGAGGTAGAGGTTGTCCTCAAGGCCGACACGGACCTGGCCGCCGAGCAGGATGGACTGCGCGACCCACGGCATCTGCATGCGGCCGAGTGCGAAGCTGGCCCACTGGGCGCCTTCAGGCAGCATGTTGACCATGGACTGGAGGACGCCCGGGTCGGCGGGTGCGCCCCACGGGATGCCCATGCAGAGCTGGAAGACGGTGGGGTTGTCGAGCAGCCCTTCCGCGAGGAGCTGCTTGGCGAACCAGAGCTGGCCGGTGTCGAAGATCTCCAACTCGGGCCGCACGCCCAGCTCCTGGATGCGCTTGGCGCCCTGGCGGAGCATGTCGGGCGTGGAGATGTAGAGGTTGTCGCCGAAGTTGAGGGAGCCGCAGTCCAGGGTGCAGATGTCGGGGAGCAGGTCCTCGACGTGCGGAAGGCGGTCCAGGCCCCCGACGAGGTCGGTGCCGGGCAGCTCGCCGAGCCCCTTCAGCGGCTCGGCCGGGTCGATGACCAGGTCGCCGCCCATGCCCGCCGTCAGGTTGATGACGACGTCGGTGCCGGTCTCCTTGATGCGCTCGACGACCTCGCGGTACAGGCGGGGATCGCGCGACGGGTCGCCGGTCTCGGGATCGCGTACGTGGATGTGTACGACGGCGGCGCCGGCCTCGGCGGCCTCCACGGCGGAGGTGGCTATCTGCTCGGGGGTGACCGGGACGTGGGGACTCTTGCGTACGGTGTCGCCCGCGCCGGTGAGGGCGGCGGTGATGATGACGTCTTGGTTCACGGGCATGGTGAACTCTCCCTCGGGGATGGGGTATTGATGAACTTCTGGAGCTGGAGCTGGAGCTGGAGCCGAAGCTGGAGCCGACTGGACGCGTCTGCGGGTGTCTACGCGCCGCGCGGGGCGGCGAGCGTCGCGTCGACGTACACGAGCAGCGCCTCGTGCATGTCGTCGGGGGTCGTGCCGTCGGTGCCGGGGGTGGAGGCGAGCACCTGGGTGGCGAGACCGTCGATCAGCGCGGTGAGACGGAGCGCGGCGGACTGCGGGTCGACGAGGCGGAACACTCCCTGGTCGACACCGCGCCGGATGACGTCGGCGACGGTCGCGCGCCACTGCCGGTAGTACTCGGCGTGCAGCCGTCCGACGGCGGTGGAGCGTGCCGCCTCCGCCCACAGGTCGAGCCAGACGCTCCACTGCCAGCGCTGCTGCGGGGTGCGGGGGATCTGGAGCTCGACCAGCTGGCGCAGCTCGTCGGCGGCGTCGGCCGCGTCGGCGACGCGGGCCGCGCGGCGGGCGGTGTCCTCGTCCATGCACCAGCGGACGGCGGCCTCAAGGAGGTCGTCGCGGCCGGGGAAGTGGTAGTGGATGGCGGCGGTGCTGGTGGCGCAGGCTTCGGCGATGTCCGCGACGCGTACGGCGTGGAAGCCGCGTTCGGCCACGAGCCGGACCGTTTCGCGGACGATCTGGAGCGGGCGGCCGCCGTCCGGGGCGGCGGCGGTGCGTTCCCGGCGGGCCGGGGGTGCCACGGTCTGGGCGCCCGTGCCCAGGAGCCAGCCCGCGTCCACGCCGCCGGTGTCGGCGATGCGGGCCAGCTCCGCGGCGGTGAAGCGGCGGGTGCCGCCGAGGGAGCGGGAGAGCTTGGAGGGGTCCATCACGATGCGGCGGGCGAATTCGCGCTGCGTCGCGCCGGCGTCGGAGATGACCTTGCGGACTCTGTCCGCGACCTCGGGGTCTTGCTGCATGGTCGGTCACGCTACCTGGGCGTTGCGGTGATCGCAATCCGCAGGGAGCACCTTTCCGCAGCTACCTAAGGTGTTGCGATCCTGACTGACGTCTCAGTTATCGCAATGCCGGCCCTTTCTGCCCGGATACGGGAACACCCACCCGCTCACCCCTGCACTGCGGAGGCAATCGGGTGGGTGGACTGGAGAGCTTCGCCGCGCGGCGGCGGCTAGGTCCGGTCCTGGACCCCCTGGACGAACTGATCCAGGAACGGATCGGCGATCTTCACCGCCCCCAGCTGATGGTGCTCCGCCGGGTCCACGGAGATCGCCCGCGCCTGTTCCACGAGGGACTCCATCGCCGCACGCTCCCGCGCGGCCCGCGCGTCGTCCCCCTGCTGGGCGGCGGACAGCGCCGCGAGCCCGTGCCCCAGCGCGGCACCCCACAGCTCCGTCGCGTCCAGCCACTGCTTCGCGTCGTGGAGGAACTGTGCGTCCGGCACCCCGGAGCGCAGCACCGCGGGAACCTTCTCGATCTCCCGCGCCGTGGGCCGCAGCGCCCGTACCGCCCCGGCGGGATCACTCTCGTACCGCTTCCAGAAGGCGTCGAGCTTCGCCCCGAGGACCGGGGACTGCGGCTGCCAGTTCGTCTCGCCGAACGTCGGCGCCGCGTGGTTGAGGTCCACGAAGGTCTCCACCGCGCGGGCGACCCGCTCGTCTCCCCCGGCGAGATACAGCGCCGCCTGCCGACCCGACCGCGCCCGGTCGTACCCGCGGTCGTTCCACGAGAAGTCGTTCATGGTGAAGACGGCGAGCTTGCTGGCCCCCTCCTGGTTCATCGGGTTGGACACGATGCCGCTCAGGTGGCCGGACAGGCCGGGCTCGCGCTTGTCGTAGGGCGCGAGCAGCAGCCGGCCCGCCGTACGCGCGAAGTCGTTCACGGGATAGTTGTCCCAGACGAACACCTTGCGCCCGAAGAGCTCGGCGGCCTTCTCCGCCTGGGAGTTGGTGATCTCCGGCGGGACCACGTCCGTGCCGGTCCACATCACCTCCACGGCGCCGTCGAGCTCGGCCCGCATCGTCTGCTTGTACGCGGTGTCCGTGAGGTCCCCGTACTCCGTGGGCACCATCTGGAGCGGATTGGCGCCCTCGCGCTGCGCGATGAAGTCCCGCTGGATGGTGTTGAGGAGCCCCACCTGCGCCTTCGCCGCCGGACCGCGGCCCGGCGCGCCGAACTTCGCCTTGTCGGCGTCGCAGTTCCACTTGGTGTAGCTGATGTCGTCCAGCGGCACGGAGAACGACCGCACCCCGAGGTCGTACATCGCCTGGAGCTTCGCCGTCAGCGCCTTGACGTCCGCAGGGTCCGAATAGCAGATGGAACCGCCCGGCGAGACCGCGAACGTGAAGCGCACGTGGTTGGCGGTCGCGCGGTCGATCAGCTTGCCGAGCTGGGTGAGCTTGTCCGCGGGGTAGGGCTCGCGCCACTTCTCGCGGTGGTAGGGGTCGTCCTTGGGCGCGTAGACGTACGTGTTGGCCTTGGTGTCGCCCAGGAAGTCCATCTGGTCGAGGCGTTCGGCCTCGGTCCAGGGCGGGCCGTAGAACCCTTCGATGCTGCCGCGCAGCGGCATGGCGGGGAAGTCGGAGACCTCGGCCCCCGCTATGCGCCCCTTGGAGATCAGCTGGGCGAGGGTCTGTGCCGCGTAGAACTGGCCGGTCGCGTCCTTGCCGCCGAGCGCGACGGTGCGGTGCTTCGCCCGCAGGGCATAGCCCTCGGCCTGCGCGGGAACCTTCGTCGCGCCGAGCGCCTTCGCGATGTCGGGCCGGGTCGCCGGGCCGAGCAGGACGGTCAGCGGGGCACGGCCCGAGGCCTTCGCGCGTACGTCGATGTCGCGCACCCCGTGGGCGCGCAGCGTCTCGGTGACGCGGCTTCGGGCCGCCTCGTCCGTGTCGTCGCCGACGACGAGTTCGGCGCGCCGGGCCAGCGGCACGTCGTCGCCCGCGCGGGCCAGGTGCTGCGGGGTCGGCGATACGACGGGGAGCTTGCGGGTCATGGACTCCTCCTGGGCCTCCCCCTGGGCCGCTGCGGGCGCGGCGACCGCCGCGGGCGCCAGCGGAACGGCGAGGACGGCCAGCGCGAGCAGCGCCGTACGCGGTCTGAGCGTGCGGGTCGTGCGGGGCATGGAACCTCCGGGCTTCGGGACGGGGGTGCGGGCGGGTTCAGGGGGCGACTGCCACGAGGGCCGCCGTTCTGGCAACGTTGTCGTGGGCGAGGACGCGGCCGGTGACCGCTGGACCAAAGCGCTTGGGCGCGAGCAGGCTAAAGCGAGAAAGATGTCATGTACAAGGGGGCGTGAGGCAGCGATCCGGCCGAACTCCGCGTACCGAGCTGCGCATACCGAACTCCGCGTACGGGCAAGCGGTTTTAACCGCGCGGGTCACGCGATGGTGTGACGCTCCGGTGATCGCCGCATCGGTCACCCCCGCGCGGGTAGTGCTCGGCTGCCCGTACGCCACCGCGCGAGGAGAACGCCGTATGTCGCAGCCCTTCGAACTGCCCGCCTTCTACATGGCGCATCCCGCCCGCCTCAACTCCCATGTGGAAGAGGCGAGGGAGCACTCCAGGAAGTGGGCTCGCGACATGGGGATGCTGGAGGGGTCGGGCGTCTGGGAGCAAAGCGACCTGGACGCCCACGACTACGCGACGCTGTGCGCGTACACCCACCCCGACTGTGACAGCCCGGCGTTGTCCCTGATCACCGACTGGTACGTGTGGGTGTTCTTCTTCGACGACCACTTCCTCGAACTGTTCAAACGGACCCTGGACCGCGAGGGCGGCAAGGCCTATCTCGACCGGCTGCCCGCCTTCATGCCGATGGACCTGTGCGCACCCGTGCCGGAGCCGACCAATCCGGTCGAGGCGGGTCTCGCGGACCTGTGGGCGCGCACGGTGCCGTTCATGTCCAAGGACTGGCGGGCGCGGTTCGCCGAAAGCACGGAGAACCTGCTCAACGAATCCCTGTGGGAGCTCTCGAACATCAACGAGGGCCGGATCGCCAACCCCGTCGAGTACATCGAGATGCGCCGCAAGGTGGGCGGCGCGCCCTGGTCGGCGGGGCTCATCGAGTACGCGACGGGCGCGGAGGTCCCGGTGGCCGTCGCCGGTTCCCGGCCGCTGCGCGTCCTCAAGGAGACGTTCTCCGACGCGGTGCACCTGCGCAACGACCTCTTCTCGTACCAGCGGGAGATCGAGGAGGAGGGTGAACTCTCCAACGGCGTGCTGGTCCTGGAGAAGTTCCTCGACTGCTCCACGCAGGATGCGGCGGAGGCCGTGAACGACCTGCTGACCTCGCGGATGCAGCAGTTCGAGAACACGGCGTTGACCGAACTGGCCCCGCTCTTCGCCGAGACCGGTCTGCCGCCCAAGGAGTGCGCGGACGTGCTCGCGTACGCCAAGGGCCTGCAGGACTGGCAGTCCGGCGGCCACGAGTGGCACATGGTGTCGAGCCGCTACATGAACAAGGGCGGAGCCGCGCCCTCACCGCTGGCAGGGCCCACCGGGCCCGGCACGTCGGCCGCCGGGATCAAGGCGCTGATCGCGGCCACGGGCGCGGAGCGGCTGCGCGGCCACACGCACGTTCCCTTCCGGCGGGTGGGACCGTCCCGGCTGCCCGACTTCGACCTGCCCTACGCGACCCGGCTCTCGCCCCACCTGGAGGAGTCGCGCCCCCGCACCGTGGACTGGGCGGACCGGATGGGCATGCTCGAACCCCAGGCCGGGGTGCCCGGTTCGGACATCTGGGACGCGCGCAAGCTGCACGGCTACGACTTCCCGCTCTGTGCGGCGGGCATCCATCCGGACGCGGACCTGGAGGCTCTCGACCTGGGCTCGCAGTGGCTGACCTGGGGAACGTACGGGGACGACTACTTCCCCGTGGTCTTCGGCAGGCACCGCGATCTCGCGGGGGCCAGGCTCTGCAACGAGCGGCTCTCGCTGTTCATGCCGCTGGACCTCGCCGACATGCCCGCCCCGGCCAACGCCCTGGAGCGGGGCCTCGCCGACCTGTGGGAGCACACGGCGCGGCCGATGGACGAGGAGGGCCGCCGCACGCTGCGCACCGCCGTCGAGGTCATGACGGCCAGCTGGCTCTGGGAGCTGGAGAACCAGGCGCAGAACCGTATCCCCGACCCCGTCGACTACATCGAGATGCGCCGCCTGACCTTCGGCTGCCCGCTGACGATGAGCCTGTGCCGCCTCGGCCACGGCCCCCAGGTCCCGCAGGAGATCTACCGCACGGGCCCCATGCGGAACCTGGAGAACGCGGCGAGTGACTACTCGGCCCTGATGAACGACGTCTTCTCGTACCAGAAGGAGATCGAGTACGAGGGCGAGATCCACAACGGCATCCTCGTCGTGCAGAACTTCTTCGACTGCGACTATCCGAGCGCGCTCGGCATCATCGACGACCTGATGAAGTCGCGTCTGAGCCAGTTCCAGCACGTCGTGGCGCACGAACTCCCGATCCTGTACGACGACTTCGCCCTGCCGCAGGAGACGCGGGACATCCTCGACGGCTATGTGCGCGAGCTGGAGAACTGGATGGCGGGGATCTACACCTGGCACCGCGAGTGCCGCCGCTACCGCGAGGAGTACCTCTCGCACGGCCCGCTGCGCACCCCTTCGGGCTTCGGCATGGCGGCCGTACGCCCGGACTGGCTCCGGGAGTTCGGCCTCGCCGTCGACCGCCAGATGGAAGGGGCGCTCGGCCTCGGGCAGGGCTGAGGAGGCTCGGCCAGGGCTGCGGAGATCCGGTCTGGGGCGGCGGGGGCAACGGGGGCGGCGCGACCGGGGTGGGGCCCATGAGTCCCGTCCCAGACCGCGCCCGCCGCGCCGCCGGCTCCCTGGCCGATGCCCGCTACGGCCTGGACGCCGTACCCACCGAGCGCCCCGGTCCCGCTGACTATCCGGCTTCCTGGGGCTCCGGCAGGATCTGGCGGAGTCGGGGGTCGGGGTGGCGGTCGCGGTGCCACTCGCGCGGGTAGCCGACCGAGACCTCCTGGAAGCGGACGCCGTCGTGCCAGGTGGTGCGGGGGATGTGCAGATGGCCGTAGACGACGGCCGCGGCGTCGTACTTCACGTGCCAGTCGGCGGTCAGCTCGGTGCCGCACCACAGGGCGAACTCGGGGTAGTGCAGGATCCGGGTGGGGTCGCGCACCAGCGGCCAGTGGTTGATCAGGACGGTGGGCAGGCCGGGCGTCCGCCGCGCGAGCATCTCCTCGGTGAACGCCACGCGGGCGCGGCACCAGTCGTCGCGGCCGAGGTAGGGGTCGGGGTGCAGGAACACCTCGTCGGTGCAGACGACGCCCGCAGCGTGGGCCGCCTCCAGGGCGTCCCGCTTGGCGTACGTGCCCTCGGGGCGGAACGTGTAGTCGTAGAGCAGGAACAGCGGCGCCACGGTGACCGGGCCGCCCTCGCCGCGCCACACCGGGTAGGGGTCCTCGGGGGTCGCGGCGCCCAAGGAGCGGCACAGATCGACGAGGTGGCGGTAGCGGGCCTCGCCGCGCAGCTGGATCGGGTCGTCGCGGGGTGTCCACAGTTCGTGGTTGCCCGGTGTCCACACCACTTTGGCGAAGCGTTCGGTGAGGGTGCGCATCGCCCACTCGATGTCGGCCATGCGCTCGGCGGTGTCCCCGGCGACGATCAGCCAGTCCTCGTCGGTCTCCGGCCGCAGGGTCTCGAGGAACTTGCGGTTGTCGTCGTACGCGACGTGCAGATCGCTGATGGCGTACAACTTCGGCGTCTTTTCGGGTACTTGTGTCACTCCGTGAGGCTAACCGCAGAGCTGATCGCGCGGGGCGCGATCAGCTCCCTTCGGCGCCCCGCCGTCAGTGGTGTCCGTCCCCGCCGCTCCGCTGGATCTCCAGGTACTCCTCGGGCGTCGCCTTGGGCACCTGCGCCGACGGTCCGAACATGGCCCGGCCCAGGCGTGCCCGGACCCGCTCGCCCCGGGTGACCTTGCGCGCCACGCCGTGCTCGTCGACCACGGGGCCGATCTCGTACGGCTTGGGCTGCTCGTGCGCGGTCAGTTTGTACAACTCGCCCTGCGAGAGCGGTTCGTGGACCTCCACGTACTCACCGTGCGGCAGGCGTTTGATCGTGCCGCTCTCGCGGCCGTGCAGCACCTTCTCGCGGTCGCGGTGCTGCAACCCCATGCACCATCGGTGCGTGATGAAGAAGGCGAGCACCGGCCCGACGAAGCAGGCGATCCGCACGAACCACGTGATCGCGTTGATGGAGAGATGGAAGTGCGTCGCCCAGATGTCGTTGCCGCCGCCGACCATCAGCACGGCGAACAGCGTCAGCCACGCCACGCCGAGCCCGGTGCGCACCGGGGCGTTGCGCGGCCGGTCCGCGATGTGGTGCTCGCGTTTGTCCCCGGTGACCCAGGCCTCGATGAAGGGATAGACCGCGATCGCCGCCAGGATCAGCGGGAAGAGCGAGAACGGGATGAAGACGCCCAGTTCGAGCGTGTGCCCCCAGGCGTTGATCTCCCAGCTGGGCATCACCCGGATCAGGCCTTCGGAGAAGCCCAGATACCAGTCGGGTTGAGCGCCGGTGGAGACCAGATCGGGGCGGTACGGTCCGATCACCCACACGGGGTTGATGGTGGCGATCGCGCCCATCAGCGCCAGGACGCCGAAGACGAGGAAGAAGAAGCCGCCCGCCTTGGCGATGTAGATGGGCAGGAAGGGCGCCCCCACCACGTTCTTCTCGGTCTTTCCGGGCCCGGCGAACTGGGTGTGCTTGTGGTAGAAGACCAGGATCAGGTGGGCGACGACGAGCCCCAGCATGATCCCCGGCAACAGCAGCACATGCACGCTGAAGAGCCGCGGAATGATCGCGTCCCCCGGGAACTCCCCGCCGAAGAGGAAGAAGGAGAGATACGTCCCCACGACCGGGACGGACAGGATCGCACCCTGCGCGAAGCGGATACCGGTGCCCGAGAGCAGGTCGTCCGGGAGGGAGTAGCCGGTGAGGCCGGTGATGATCCCGAGGAACAACAGCGTCCAGCCGAACAGCCAGTTGACCTCACGCGGCTTGCGGAAGGCGCCGGTGAAGAACACCCGCATCATGTGCACGAGCATGGCGGCGACGAAGACCAGCGCGGCCCAGTGGTGGATCTGCCGGATCAGCAGACCGCCGCGCACCTCCATGCTGATGTCGACCGTGGACTCGAACGCCCGGGTCATCTGGATGCCCTTGAGCGGGGTGTAGACGCCGTCGTAGACGACCTCGGAGCCGCTCGGCTCGAAGAAGAGCGTCAGCCAGACCCCGGTGAGGATCAGGATCAGGAAGCTGTAGAGGCATATCTCCCCGAACATGAAGGACCAGTGGTCGGGAAAGATCTTCCGCATCTGGCTCTTGGCCAGGGTGTTGATGCCGAGGCGGCCGTCCGCCCAGTCGGCGACCCGCTCCCCCTTGCCGGCCGGGGCCGACCGTTTGCTGTCCCGGGTGTGCTCGACGCTTCCACTCATTCGTCTCCCCCTCAGGCGGCTACCAGGTTAGATCAAGGGTTTCCCGGAGCCAACAGGCCCTGCCCGGCGGGTAGTTGACGATCAACGGACGCGCTGGTCGGGGGCGGTGGCGGCGGCGACATCCGAGGGCCGAGAAGTCGATTGCCCGGCCGTGGTCCCGTATGAGACATTCGCACTGCATCACGCCCATCCTCGGACTCACCTCCGCGGTCTCACCTCCGCGGACTCGTCTCCGCGGGCCCATCTCTTCGGGTCCGTCTCCTCAAGGAGCACTCATGACGCTCGGCACGGTGCCCGGCCTGGTGCTCGGCGACGCCTCCCGCACTTCGACGCGGGAGCCGCACCACCTGCCCTGAGCCCCTCGCTCCCGCTCCTCGTCGAAGTGCTCTTCGTGCCCCGCACGTTCACTCTCTGAGGAGTATCTGTGTCCGAGATCCACTGGATCCGCTGGATCGACGGCGACGCCGAGCACACCGCACGCTGGCACTCCGAGACCGGAATGCCGGCGCCCCGCCGTGTCGTCGTCGCCGACGACCGCATGAACGCGTCCACCGCCCACCGCCTGGCCTGCGAAGGCACCGCCCTGCTGTGGCGGGGCGACTACCACCAGGCGCGCCAGCTGCTCCGGGCGATGGGCCGGCGCGTCGACCGCAAGACCCCGACGGCGGCTCCGTCGGCGGTCCCGTCACCGACCGCGGCCTTCCATCTCCAGCGCCGCGCGAGCGGCCACCGGGCCCGCGTACTCGGCAGGCTCCTGGTGCCGCTGGACACGGACCACACGCTCGCCCTGCGCAGGGCGCCGGACGTCCGGGCGGCCTGCGCGGAGGCGTACGGTCCGCCCCTGCCGACCCCGTCGGTGGTCTCGCTGCGGGAGCTGCTCGGTGTGCTCGGCGCATACCAGTGGCGCGCCAAAGGCGTGGACGTCCCCGCGCTCGGCGCCCGGATCCACCCGCACTACGGGGTGTTCTCGCCGGTCAGGGGCGAGTACGTCGACCTGGTGGCGCAGGCGCCGCTGCCCGGCCCCGCCGCGCACGGCGGGCCCGCCTACGACCTCGGCACCGGCACCGGCGTCCTCGCCGCGGTCCTTGCCCGCCGGGGCATCCGCCACGTCGTGGCCACCGACAACAACCCCCGCGCGGTGGCCTGCGCCCGCGCCAACGTCAGCCGCCTCGGCCTCACCGGCCAGGTGGAGATCGCCACCGGCGGCGACCTCTTCCCGCCGGGCCGCGCCGCCCTGGTCGTATGCAACCCGCCCTGGCTGCCCGCGAAGCCCAACTCGGCCCTTGAGCAGGGCGTCTACGACCCCAAGGGCGCCATGCTGCACGCCTTCCTGACGGGCCTGGCCGAACATCTGCTGCCCGGCGGCGAAGGCTGGCTGATCATGTCGGACCTGGCCGAGCACCTGGGCCTGCGCGCCCCGGGCGAACTCGGCGGCGCCATCACGGCGGCGGGCCTGCACGTCGCCGCCCGCATCGACACCCGGCCGCACCACCCCCGGGCAGCCGACCCCGCGGACCCCCTGCACGCGGCCCGCGCCGCCGAGGTCACGTCGCTGTGGCGGCTGACGGCCGGGCCACCGGAGGGCTCCCCTGCCGCTCCACCTCCCGGACCAGTTCGATCGCCCGCCCCAGGGTCGTGAGCCGCGCGTCCAGGCTCTCGCCCGCCGGATAGAAGCGGACCGTGTCCACGCCCGCGTCCCGCCACACCCTCAGCCGCTCGCGGACCATGTCCTCGGTGCCGATGAGGGTGGTGGCGAGGACCATGTCGTCGGTGATCAGGTCCGCCGCGCCGTCGCGGTCGCCGCCCTGCCAGCGGGTGCGGACCTCAGCCGCGATGTCGGCCCAGCCCTGCCTGCTGTAGGCGTTGTTGTAGTAGTTGGTGGTGGCCGAGCCCATGCCGCCCAGGCTGAAGGCGAGCTCCTTCTTGCGGCTCGCGACCATCGTGCGCAGCGCGTCCTCGTCCTCGGCGAAGGCCACTTCGGCGCCCTGACAGATGTTCAGGTCGCCGCGAGTGCGGCCGGAGGCGGCGAGGCCCGCGTCGAGGTGGTCGAAGTAGGCCTCCTTCGCACCCTCCGGGACGAAGCTGGTGCCCAGCCAGCCGTCGGCGATCTCGCCGGTCAGGCGCAGCATCTTGGGCGAGAGCGTGGCCAGGTAGATGGGCAGTTCGTGCTCGGCGCGCATCGACAGGCGCATGGGCCTGGCCTCGCCCCCGGGCAGCGGCACGGTGAACTCCCGTCCCGCGTACGAGATCTTCTCCCCCGTGGCGGCCTGGCGGACGATCTCCACGGTCTCCCGCATCCGGGTGAGCGGCCGCGCGAACGGCACGCCGTGCAGGCCCTCGATCACCTGCGGCCCCGACGGTCCAAGGCCGAGGATGAAGCGGCCCTCGGAGATGTTCGAGAGGGTGATCGCCGCGCGGGCGATGGCCGCCGGGGTCCGGGTCGCGAGCTGGATGATGCCGGAGCCGAGCAGCATGCGCTCCGTGCGCGCGGCCAAGTAGCCCAGCGGGGACGGCGCTTCGGAGCCCCAGGCCTCGGCGACCCAGCAGATGTCCATGCCCAGTTTCTCGGCCTCGGTGACGAAGTCGACGGTCTCCCGCCAGTTCGCCCCGGACGCCTCGATGGTCGTCGACGTACGCATCACGCCTTCGCCTCCCCGGCCGACCCGGAAGCGGCGCCCTCGGCCAGCTTCTTGATCGCGTCCAGCGTGGCGGTCATGTTCTGCTCGAACTCCCGCATCCGTACGTACACGATCTTCTGCTCCTTCTCCGGCATCCGGTCGATCGCGTACGACAGGCCCGAGCGACCCGGCCCCATCCGCACCCACTGGGTCAGCTCGGTGCCGCCGTCGTCCGCCGCCCCGAGGCTGAACCGCCAGAGGGCGCTGGGGCGTTCGGGGTCCTCGACGGCCCAGGCGAACACGCGCGGGGCCTCGCACTCCACGACGTACGACGTGGTCTCCCACGCACCGAACGACGCGTGCTCGCTGCGGCCGACGAACCGGGCGCCGGGCACGGGCCAGGTCGCCCCGTCCAGCCACTCGACCGACCGCAGCTCCGCGCTGAGCGTGGGCATCAGGCCGATGTCGGAGACGAACTCCCACACGCGTTCCGGTGACGCGGCGATCCGTGTCCGCACCTCGGCCGTCGGCCCGTCCGCGTAACGCGCGCCTGTCCACTCCATCGTGGGTCGCCTCTCTGTAGTCAACTAGTCAACTCTGTAGCCGCTGACCACGAGAGTTGCGTAGATAGACTCACTCGTCAAGGGTGAGGTCCCCGACGGTGAGGCAGGGGTTCAGCGGTTGAAGCGGTCCCGGATGTCCGGCCGTTCGGCGAGCCGCGCCGGGTAGCCGGGGCCCAGGCGCGGATGCGTGTCCGCGGCCGACATCGGCTCCTTGCAGTGGCCGCAGACCACCTCGGCCTCGGCCTCGTGCCCGCAGCGGTCGTGCTCGAAGACGACCGGCGCGCCCTCGTCGCCGCTCAGCCAGCGGTTGCCCCAGCTGTTCATCACGGCGAGCACGCCGAAGAAGTCGCGGCCCTTCTCGGTGAGCACGTAGTCGTAGCGGACCGGCTCGCTCTGGTAGGCGCGCTTCTCCATCAGGCCCTCGTCGACCAGGCGGCGCAGCCGGTCGGTCAGGGTGTTGCGCGCGATGCCCAGCTCCTGCTGGAAGACGTCGAACCGCTTGATCCCGTAGAAGGCCTCGCGCAGCACGAGCGGGGTCCACCAGTCGCCCAGCAGGTCCATGGTGCGGGCGATGGAGCAGGGCCAGTCGGCAAAGGAGGTCCGCCTCATGCCGCAAGGATACGAGAAGGGACCAGCGGTCCCGGTGGGTCTCGGGACTGGACTCAGCAGCCCGTGGCGGGTGCGGGAGCGATCACGTGACGTTCGACGCAAACGCGGCGGCGGCGTTGTGGAGCGGCGCAGAGGGCTGATCAAGTGGCAGCAGCTGCTCTGCCCGCCCACTCGAACCAGCCGCTGTGCCCCACCACTCCGATCCACCGTTGTGCTCCACCCGCCCCGATCCACCGTTGTGCTCCACCACTCCGATCCGCTGTCGTGCTCCACCGCCCCGAATCAGCCGCTGTGCCCGACCACCCCAAATCGGCCGCTGTGTCCCACCACCCGACTCGCGATCACGTCGCACCCGCCATGCCGGAGGCCCCGTTGCTCTTCACTTCCGTGGACGATGTCGCCACGCGGCTCGCCGAGACGGGCTATCTGGCCTCGCCGGCCGTCGCCACCACCGTCTTCCTGGCCGACCGCCTGGGCAAACCGCTGCTCGTGGAGGGTCCGGCGGGGGTCGGCAAGACCGAGCTGGCCAAGGCCGTCGCCGAGGTCGCGGACGCACGCCTGGTCCGCCTCCAGTGCTACGAGGGCGTGGACGAGTCCCGCGCGCTCTACGAGTGGAACCACGCCAAGCAGCTCCTGCGCATCACCGCGGGCCGCGACGAGTCGTGGGACGAGACGCGCACGGACATCTTCAGCGAGGAGTTCCTGCTGCCGCGCCCGCTGCTCACCGCCATCCGCGGCGACGAGCCGAAGGTCCTCCTGATCGACGAGACCGACAAGGCGGACGTCGAGGTGGAGGGGCTGCTCCTGGAGGTCCTGAGCGACTTCCAGGTCACGGTCCCCGAGCTGGGCACCATCACCGCCACGCGCCGCCCCTTCACCGTCCTCACCTCGAACGCGAGCCGCGAGCTCTCCGAGGCGCTGCGCCGGCGCTGCCTCTTCCTCCACATCGGCTTCCCCGACGAGGAGTTGGAGCGCCGCATCGTGCGCCTGAAGGTGCCCGGACTCGACGAGGCGCTCGCGCAGTCCGTCGTCCGCGTGGTCGGCGCGCTGCGCGCGATGGACCTGCGCAAGGTGCCGTCGGTCGCGGAGACCATCGACTGGGCCCGTACGCTGCTCGCCCTCGGCGCCGGCACCCTCGACGAAGACGTGGTACGCGACACGCTCGGCGTCGTGCTCAAGCACCAGGACGACGTGCTGAAGGCGGCGGCCAAGCTGGACCTGGACGCGGTGTGACGGCGGCGGCGACCGGGGTCCCCGAGCGTCTCACCGCACTCGTGCAGGCGCTGCGCTCGCACGGCATCCGGATCGGTACGGGCGAGACGGTGGACGCCGGGCGGGCCATCGAGGCGCTCGGCCTCACCGACCGGGAGCGGGTGCGGGAGGGGCTGGCGGCGGCGCTGCTGCACAGCGAGGGGCAGCGGCCGGTGTTCGACCCGGTCTTCGACCTGTACTTTCCGCGCGGGATCGGGGCGCCGGACACCAAGGACACCTCCGGCACGGGGCGGGGCTTCGACAGGGACGACCTACGGGACCGCCTGGCAGCGGCACTGGCCGCCAACGATCAAGCGCTGCTGGCCCAGTTGGCGGCTGAGGCGGTGGACGGCATGGGCGGATACGGGACGCGGCCGGGCTCCGGAGGCACAGGCGGGTCGGGCGGCACAGGCGGGTCGGGCGGCGCAGGCGGGTCGGACGGATGGTCGTCGCACCAGACGCTGTCCCGGCTCCGTCCGGAGACCCTGCTGGCCCGCATCCTGGCCGGTATCCGCCAGGGAACGGCCGAAGACGACTTCACCGACCGCCTCACGGCCGACGAGATCCGCCGCCGCATCGAGAGCTTCCGCGGCCAGGTGCGCACCGAAGCGCGCCGCCGGATCGCCGAGCGGCGCGGCGCGGACGAGATCGCGCGACGGGCCATCGCCCCGACCGCCGACCGGGTGGACTTCCTCATCGCGGGCCGCGCGCAGCTCGACGAACTCCGCAGGACGGTCCAGCCCCTTGCCCGCAAACTGGCGACGCGCCTGGCCGCGCGCCGCCGCCGGGCCGCCCGCGGCCACATCGATCTGCGCAGGACCCTGCGCGGCTCCCTCTCGACGGGCGGTATCCCGATGCGCCCGGTCCTGCGGCGGCGCCGCCCCGCACGCCCCGAACTGGTCCTCCTGTGCGACGTGTCGGGCTCGGTGGCGGGCTTCGCCAACTTCACGATGCTGCTGGTCCAGGCGCTGCACGACCAGTTCAGCAAGGTGCGGGTCTTCGCCTTCGTCAACCGTGTCGACGAGGTGACCGACCTCATCGCGCGCGGCACGTCCGACCCCGAGGGCCTGGGCAGCCGGATCATCTCCGGGGCGGCGGTCACCGGCTACCACGGCAGCAGCGACTACGGCTCCTCCCTGGGCGAGTTCACCGAGCGCTACGCCGATGCGGTCACCTCGCGCTCCACGGTCTTCGTGCTCGGCGACGCCCGCACGAACATGAGCGACCCGAACGTCCCCGCCCTGCGCACCCTCGCGTCGCGCGCCCGCAAGGTGTACTGGCTCAACCCGGAGCGCCGGGCCCAGTGGCAGACGGGCGACTCGGCGGCGGGGACGTACGCCGAGCTGGTGGAGATGTACGAGTGCCGCAACGCGCGGCAGCTCAGCGCCCTGATCGCCCGGCTGCTGCCGGTCTGATCCGCCGACGTCCGCCGACGTCCGCCGGCGGCCCCGGGACCCATGAGGGCCCCGGCGGTTCGAAGAAATCAACGCCTTGGCATCCCCTGCGGCCGTGCCCGAGGGCGGCGCTCCGGGACCCGGGCCGCACCGCCTTAAGCTGTCCCGGCAGCGGTGGGCGGAACGGCGAGGAGACGACGTGGCAGGCGGCGTGGACCAGGTCAAGGAGGAGATCCGGGAGCGGATCAGTGACGTCAGGGGTGAGCTCGTCGGGCTCAGTCGGCGCATTCACGCCCATCCGGAGATCGCCTTCGAGGAGCGGCAGGCCGCCGGGTGGTGTGCGGACGTGCTGCGTGCGCACGGCTTCGCGGTGACCGCGCCCGCGTACGGGCTCGACACCGCCTTCGAGGCGGTCCTGGGGTCGGGGCCCGTGACCGTCGCGTTCACCTGTGAGTACGACGCGTTGCCCGGCATGGGGCATGCCTGTGGGCACAATCTGATCGCGGCGGCCGGAGTGGGGGCCGCTCTCGGGCTCGCTCCCTTCGTCGAGCAACTGGGGCTCACCGTGCGGGTGTTGGGTACGCCTGCCGAGGAGAGTGGTGCCGGGAAGGCGTTGCTGCTCGACGCCGGGGCTTTCAAGGGCGTCGACGCGGCGATGATGATCCACCCGTGTCCGTTCGAGGTCGCCGACTTCCACTCGTACGCGATGGGGGCGCTCTCCGTTCAGTACACCGGCAAGTCCGCGCACGCCGCGCTCAACCCGCAGGACGGGCGGAACGCGGCCGACGCGCTGACCGTGGCGCAGGTGGCCCTGGGGCTGCTGCGCCAGCAGCTGCCCGGGGAGTGGAAGGTGCACGGCATCACCACCGAGGCCGGGACCGCGCTCAACGCGATTCCCGAGCGGGCCAGCGCGGCCTACGCGCTGCGGACGCCGTCGGTGGAGGAGCTGCGCGAGCTACGGGAGCGGGTGGCCGACTGTTTCCGGGCGGGGGCGCTCGCGGCCGGGTGCGCGGTGGAGCTGGAGCAGCCCGCGCCCGACTATCTCGACTTCCGGTCCGACGCCGGTCTCGTCGCGCTGTGGGAGGCGAACGCGCGCGCCCTCGGGCGGCCCGAGCCGCAGCGGCGCGGGCCCTTCGCGTCCACGGACATGGGCAACGTCTCGCACGTCGTGCCCTCGATCCACCCCGTGCTCGACATCAGCGGGGGCGGCTGCGGCCCGCACCAGCCGGAGTTCGCCGCGGCGGCCGCCACGCCGGTCGCCGAACAGGCCATGGTCGACGGGGCCGTTGGGCTCGCGTGGACGGCCGCGGACTTCGCCGTCAGCCGCTCGGAGATTTCGTAGGCGCCTTCGCCTTGGCCTTCGCCTTTATCGTCGGTACGACCACCGGGGAGCCGTCGCCCGGTGCCTGAAGGATGTCCGCGTCGATCCCGTACAGCTCCTTGACCAGCTCGGCGGTCACCACATCGCGGGCCGGGCCGTTCGCGACGATCTTTCCGGCGTTCATGGCGATGACGGTGTCGGCGTAGCGCGCGGCGCTCGCCAGGTCGTGCAGGACCATGACGACCGTGCGGCCCGCCGCGGCCACCTCCCTCACCAGGGACAGGACTTCGACCGCGTGCCCGAGGTCGAGCGCGCTCGTCGGCTCGTCCAGGAGAACGATCGGTGTCTGTTGCGCGAGGACCATCGCCAGCCAGCAGCGCTGGCGCTGGCCGCCGGAGAGGTGGTCGAGGCGGCGCGCGGCGAGGTCCGTGGTGCCGGTGGCTTCGAGGGCCTCGCGCACGGCGGCCTCGTCCTCGCGCGACCACTGGCGGAACAGGCCCTGGTGGGGGTGGCGGCCGTAGCGGACGAGTCCGGCGACGGTGACCGCCTCGGGGGCCTGCGGGGACTGGGCGAGCAGTGCGATGCGGTGCGCCGCGCGGCGCTGGGTGAGCCGCCACACGTCCTCGTCCCCGGCGTGCACCGTGCCCGAACTCGGCTTGTGGAGGCGGGAGATGGAGCGAAGGAGCGTCGACTTTCCGCAGCCGTTGGGGCCGACGATGGCGGCGACCTGTCCGCTGGGGATGGTCAGGTCGACGCCGTCCACGGCGGCCGTGTGGCCGGGGTAGCCGGAGGTGAGCGCCTCGACGGTCAGTTGCACGGGGTCAGGCCTTTCCGGTCTGCTCGGAGTTCTTGCCGAAGAGGACCCACAGGAGGAAGGGTCCGCCGAGGACGCTGGTGATGACGCCCACCGGGATCTCCACGGGGGCGACGACGCGGCCGAGCGCGTCGGCGGCGCCCACCAGGGCCGCGCCGACCAGGGCCGAGCCGATGATCGGGACGCGGGTCGGGCCGCTGAGCCGGGTGGCGACGACGGGGGCGGCGAGCGCGACGAACGCGATCGGTCCGCCGATGCCGACGGCCACGCCGGACAGGGCGACGGCGAGGGCGAGGGTCACGGCGCGCACGCGGCGGACGTTGACGCCGAGGGTGGACGCCATGTCGTCGTCGAAGCGCAGGAGTTGGAGGCGGCTTCCGGCGACGAGGGAGAGCGGGACGAGGACGAGCAGGAGCAGCGACAGGGGCGTGCCGACGCTCCAGTCCCGGCCGCTGAGCGAGCCGACGGTCCAGAGGAAGACGCCGCCCGCGGTGTTGTCGTTCTCGCGGGACATGACGAGGTCGGTGACGGCGCCGATGACGGTGGAGACGCCGATGCCGACGACGAGGATGCGGTATCCGCCGCTGCCCGCGCCGCCCGCGCAGGCGACGACGACCATGGCCGCGGCGGCGGCGCCGAGCGGCCCGAGCCACCAGTCGCCGATCATGCCGGTGGACGAGCCGACGACGGAGGCGACGACGGCCGCGGTGGCGCCTTCGTTGACGCCGATGATGTCGGGGGTGGCGAGCCGGTTGCCAGCGAGGGTCTGGGTCAGGCACCCGGCGATGCCGAGCGCGGCGCCGACCATGAGCCCGACGGCGATCCGCGGCAGCCGGAAGTCCTGCACCAGCATCACGGTGGCGGAGTCGCCGGTTCCGAGCAGCCCGGAGAGGCTGTCGGAGAAGCTCATTCCGGTGGAGCTGGCGAAGGTGGCGAGCGAGACGACCACGCCGATCACCAGCGTGAGTCCGACGGCGGCGAGGGCGCTGCGGTAGGGGAAGAGCCAGGAGAAGGTGCCGACGCGTACGGCGGTGGAGTCGGGCGGGGTGATGTCGGCCGGGACCGCTTCCGAAGCCTGCGAAGCCCGCGGGGTCTCCGGAACAGCCTCCGGTGTCTCATGGGTACTCACGCCGCAACCCCCGCCGTCGACATCCGCTGCGACCGTGCGATCCAGATCAGCAACGGGCCGCCGATGAAGGCGAGAAGCACGCTCACCGGGGTCTCCCAGGGGCGGATCACGACCCGGGCGAGCAGGTCGGCGGCGATCATCACGTTCGCCGCGACCAGTGCGGAGAGCACCAACTGGCCCGCCATCCGGGGGCCGGTGACGGCGCGCGCGGCGTAGGGGGCGAGGAGACCGAGGAAGGCGATGGGTCCGGCGAGTGCGACCGCCGAGCCCGCGAGGAGCGTCACCGCCGCCGCCACGATCAGGCGGATGCGCCCCGGGTGGTGGCCCAGCGAGCGTGCGCTGTCGTCGCCGAGCGCGAGGGCGGAGAGCGGGCGTACGCAGCAGAAGGCGATGAGGAGTCCGACCGCGATCAGCGGGATCAAGGGGTAGGTCTCGGAGGTCTTGATCCCGGCCAGCGAGCCGATGGTCCAGTAGCGGTAGGTGTCGAAGGTGGCCTGCTCGCCGAGGAGGACGTACGACGTCATGCCGTGGAAGGTGGCGCCCAGCGCCGATCCGGCGAGCACCAGCCGCAGCGGCGAGCCCGCGGCCCGGCCGGACGCGGCGAGCAGGAGCACCACCGCGCTCGCGGCCATGCCGCCGACCAGGGCCCAGACCAACACGCCGTACGCGGAGGTCACTTCGAAGTAGGTGAGGCCGATCACGACACCCAGCGCCGCGCCCGAGTTGACCCCCAGGAGGCCCGTCTCGGCGAGCGGGTTGCGCGTGACGGCCTGCAGGAGGCAGCCCGCCGCGCCGAGGGCGACACCGACCAGGACGCCGGCGAGCGTACGCGGAAGGCGTACGTCCATCACGGCGAGGCGGATCTGGGCGTCGGCCCGCGCCGACGGATCCCCGGTGACGAAGTCCCAGGCGCGGCCCATCGGCGTCGATCCCGACCCGACCAGGAGCGAAAGGAGGCCGAGCAGCAGGAGCAGGACGACGAGGGCGGCGGCCGCCCACAGTGTGGGGCGATGCATCTTCGCCAAGTCCGGTATCGGAGGTCTGGATCCGGACGTTGGGACCGGCCCCCCTTGCGCAACCAACATGAAGTTAGCCTAACCTAACCTTGACCTGGAGCCCCGAGTCGGGGTGGCGGCGAACTCCCTGTTCCTTCAGGGGCAATTCGTCATGCCCCGACACGGCCAGGGATGACCCTTATGTCCGGACTGACCGCCGGACTACAGAATCATGGAGATCACGGACATGCCCTCGAACCACTCCCCGCGCACCCGGCTGACCGCGGTTGCGGCCCTCACTCTGGCCTCCGCGCTCGCTCTTTCCGCCTGTGGTTCGGACTCGTCCGACGACTCCGGCTCCGGCTCCGGCGACAAGGCCAAGAACGCCGCGAAGAACGTCACCGTCACCGACGCCTCCGGTGCGGAGGTAAAGGTTCCGGCCAATCCCGAGAAGGTCGTCGCGCTGAGCGAGATGGACCTCGACTCCGCCCTCGCCCTGAAGGTCAAGCCCGTCGGCCTCTCCGCGGGCCGCGGCCAGAAGGGTGCCCCCGAGTACCTGGCCGACCAGGCCAAGGACATCCCGGTCGTGGGCGCCGTCACCGGCCCCGACATCGAGAAGGTCCTGCAGGCCAAGCCGGACGTCATCCTCGCCGGTCAGCTCGCCGACCAGCAGGTGCTCAAGCAGCTCAAGGCGATAGCCCCGACGGTCGTCACGATCGACAGAACCAAGGACTGGAAGAAGTCCCTGGAGATCACCGGCGAGGTGCTCGGCAAGTCCAACGAGGCCGACGCGTTCCTCAAGGACTACGACGCCAAGGCCGCCGCCGTGAAGAAGAACCTCGGCGACAACGCGGGCGCGAGCGTCTCCGTGGCGCGCTACTCCGCCAAGGGCACCGCCGTGATGCAGCAGGGCGTGTTCATCTCCGACGTCCTGAAGGACCTCGGCTTCAAGCGCCCCGGCATCCAGAACAAGAAGGGCGAGGGCCACTCGACGCCGCTCAGCGACGAGGACCTCAAGCAGATCGACGCCGACTGGCTGTTCATCGGCACGCTCGCCTCCGCGGGACCGGACGCCGACCTCTTCAAGGAGCTGAAGGGCAAGGCCGCGTACAAGCAGCTCGACGCGGTCAAGAAGGACCACACCACCGAGATCGACGGCTCGAAGTGGACCAGCCTGGGCGGCGCGCAGGCCGCCGTGTCGGTCCTGGAGGACGTCGAGAAGGCGATGGGCAAGTGACTTCCGGCATAACCGACCCTGAGCTCGCGGGCCGGGTGGCTCTGGTCACCGGCGCGGGCCGGGGCATCGGACAGGCCGTGGCCCGCGCGCTCGCCGAGCGCGGCGCGCGGGTCGTGGCCGCCGACCGGTCGCCCGACGTCAAGAAGCAGGACGTCGAGGCGCGGCCCGAGGGCGGCGGCCGCATCACCGGCATGGTCCTCGACGTGACCGACGCGGCCGCCGTGGACGCGGCGTTCGAGGAAATCGAGCGCACCACGGGGCCGTTGGACATCCTCGTCAACGTGGCGGGCATCCTGCGGCCCGCCCCGGTCGTCGAACTCACCGACACCGACTGGGCGGAGACCTTCGCCGTCAACACGAACGGCGTCTTCCACACCTCGCGCGCCGCGGCCCGCCGCATGACCGCACGGGGCAAGGGGTCCATCGTCACGGTCGGCTCGAACGCCGCCGGAGTGCCCCGCACGCAGATGGCCGCGTACGCGGCGTCCAAGGCCGCGGCCACGATGTTCACCAAATGCCTCGGCCTGGAGGTCGCCCGCGACGGCGTGCGCTGCAACGTCGTGTCGCCGGGCTCCACGCACACCGACATGCAGCGGCAGTTGTGGACGGGCGATCACGAGCGGGCCGAGGCCCGGGTCATCGACGGTGACCCGGCCTCCTACCGGGTCGGCATTCCGCTCGGCCGGATCGCCGACCCCTCCGACATCGCCGACGCGGTCGCCTTCCTGGTCTCGGACCGGGCCAGGCACATCACCCTGCACGACCTGTACGTGGACGGCGGCGCCACCCTGCGCGCCTGAAAGCCGCGCCGCCCTCCCCTACTTGACGAGGAGTCATCCGTGACACCCCCCCATGACGTGGTCGCTCCCGCCGCCCCCACCACCCCCGGGGCCGTCGGCGCGGCAACCGCTCTGCTCGACGCCTACCGACCCGGCGACACCCGGTTCTTCGCGTCGCCCACCCGCACCCTCCTCGCCCACGGCACGGCCGCCGAAGTTCCGCACGACGAACGGCCGTTGACGGAGCGGGTCGCCGCCACCCTCGACGCGCAGCGACGCGCGGGCAACCAGGCCCCGATCGTGGTCGGCTCCATCCCCTTCGACCCCGCCGCGCGCGCCGTGCTCGCCGTGCCCGAAGCGACCCGCTGGGCGCCCGCGCTGCGCACCGACCCGCTGGTCGCGCTGCCCACCCAGCCGCCCGCCACAGCCGGCGGCTGGCAGGTGCGCGAGGTTCCCTCCGGAGCGGAGTACGCGGCTTCGGTCGAGGCCGCCGTGGCGCGCATGCAGCGCGGTGAGTTCGACAAGGTCGTCCTGGCCCGCACCCTGGAGCTGTCCACGGACAGCCCGCTCGACCTGCCCGCGATGCTCCAGCGCCTGGCCCGGCGCGACCCGCGCGGCTACTCCTTCGCCGTGCCCACGGGCGCGGGACGCACCCTCCTGGGAGCCAGCCCGGAGCTGCTCGTCTCCCGGCACGGCAACCGCCTGACCGCCAACCCCCTGGCCGGTTCGACGCCCCGCTCGGCGGACCTCGCCGAGGACGTGCGCCGGGCCGCCGCGCTGCTGGAATCGGCGAAGGACCTGCACGAGCACGCCGTCGTCGTGGACGCCGTGCACAAGGCCCTCGCCCCGTTCTGCACCGACCTGGAGGTGCCGGAGCGGCCCACGCTGGTGCGCACCGCCACCATGTGGCACCTGTCGACGACCGTGACCGGCGAGCTGGCCGAACCGGCCACCTCCGCCCTGGAGCTGGCGACCGCCCTGCACCCGACTCCGGCTGTCTGCGGTACCCCTACCGGGCACGCCCGTGGCGTCATCGGCGAACTGGAGCCTTTCGACCGAGGCCACTACACCGGCATGGTGGGATGGAGCGACGCGCGCGGCGACGGCGAGTGGGTCGTCACGATCCGCTGCGCCGAGGCCGAGGAGACGGAGAGCGGCGGCGGACAGCTGCGGCTCTTCGCGGGCGCGGGGGTCGTGGCCGACTCCTCGCCGGAGGCCGAACGGGCCGAGACGGGCGCCAAGTTCCGTACGTTCCTGGACGCGGTGGGGGTCGACCGATGACGACGGCAGACAGGCGCACAGACGCACCGCCCATCCCCGAGGTCTTCGCCGAGCGCTACCGCGCCGCCGGGTACTGGCGCGGCGAGACGTTCGGCGGCATGCTCCGCGAGCGTGCCGACGCGCACCCCGCGCGGGTCGCGATCACCGACGGGGACCGGAACTGGACGTACGGCGAACTCGACGTGCGCGCCGACCAGCTGGCCGCGGGCTTCGCCGCCCGCGGCATCGCCAAGGGCGACCGGGTCGTCGTCCAGCTGCCGAACGTCGCCGAGTTCTTCGAGGTGATCTTCGCGCTCTTCCGGATCGGCGCCCTGCCGGTCTTCGCGCTGCCCGCGCACCGCGAGACGGAGATCCACTACTTCTGCGAGTTCACCGAGGCCGTCGCCTACGTCATCCCGGACCGGGCAGGCGGCTTCGACCACCGTGACCTCGCCTCGAAGATCCGCGCCGAAGTGCCCACCCTGCGCGAGGTGTTCGTGGTGGGCGAGCCGGGCGAGCACACGGCACTGTCCGACGTGCCGCGCGAGCCGGCGCCGGTCGACGGACCCGAACCGTCCGACCTCGCGTTCCTCCAGCTGTCGGGCGGCAGCACCGGCGTGCCCAAGCTGATTCCCCGCACCCACGACGACTACATGTACTCGCTGTGGGGCTCGAACGAACTCTGCGGCGTGACCGAGGACTCCGTCTACCTGGTGGCGCTGCCCGCCGCGCACAACTTCCCGCTGTCGTCTCCCGGTTCGCTGGGGCTGCTCTACGCGGGCGGCCGTGTCGTGCTGTGCCCGCAGCCCGACCCGGACACCGCGTTCCCGCTCATCGAACGGGAGCGGGTGACGATCACCGGTCTCGTCCCGCCGCTCGCCCTGGTGTGGACGGACGCGGGACGCACCACGCCGTACGACATCTCCAGCCTGGAGGTGCTCCTGGTGGGCGGCGCGAAGTTCAGCGAGTCGGCCGCGCGCCGGGTCGCCCCCGCGCTCGGCTGCACCCTCCAGCAGGTCTTCGGGATGGCCGAGGGTTTGGTCAACTACACGCGTCTGGACGACCCGGCGGAGACCATCGTCACCACGCAGGGCCGCCCGATCTCCCCGGCCGACGAGATCCGCATCGTCGACGACCTCGACCAGGAGGTCCCCGACGGCGAGGCGGGCCACCTGCTGACCCGCGGTCCGTACACCATCCGCGGCTACTGGCGCGCGCCCGAGCACAACGCCCGCTCGTTCACCGCCGACGGCTTCTACCGCACCGGCGACATCGTGCGCCGCACCCCCACCGGGCATCTGGTGGTGGAGGGCCGGGCCAAGGACCAGATCAACCGCGGCGGCGAGAAGATCGCACCGGAGGAGGTCGAGAACATCATCCTCGCCCACCCCCACGTCCACGACGTGTCGGTCGTCGCCGTGCCCGACGAGTATCTGGGCGAGCGGACCCTGGCGTACGTGATCCTGCGCGCGGACGCCGAACCGCTGAAGCCCGTCGCCATCAAGAAGTTCGTACGGGAGCGCGGTCTGGCCGCCTACAAGGTGCCCGACCGGGTCGAGTTCGTGACCGCCTTCCCGCAGACCGGCATCGGCAAGATCAGCAAGAAGGACCAGCGGACGACCGCCGCGGCCCCGGGCGGCTGACCCCCGCCCCCGGCTCCGGCTCCGGCTCCGGCTCCGGCTCCGGCTCCGGCTCCGGCTCCGGGCAGCCGACCACTGCCCGGCAGCACCCGATCCACCCAGCTTTCCTGGATTTCCCGAAAGGCCACCACCATGGCGCTCCCCGCCGTCACGCCGTACCCGATGCCCTCGTCCGAGGAACTGCCCGCCAACCGGGTCTCCTGGACCATCGACCCGCAGCGGGCGGTGCTGCTCGTCCACGACCTGCAGAACCACTTCCTGACCGCCTACACCCCCGACACCTCGCCGACCACCGAACTCCTTGCGAACGTGGGCGAGTTGGCGAAGGCGGCGCGCGCGTCGGGCATCCCCGTGCTGTACTCGGCGCAGCCGGGCGGCCAGTCGCCGGCCGAACGCGGTCTCCAGCAGGACTTCTGGGGCCCCGGGCTGCCCGACGACGAGCACGCCAAGGCCATCGCGGGCCCGGTCGCGCCGGAGCCCGGCGACACCGTGCTCACGAAGTGGAAGTACAGCGCGTACGTCCGCACCGACCTCGAGGAGCGCATGCGCGCGGCGGGCCGGGACCAGATCGTCATCGTCGGCGTGTACGCGCACATCGGCGTCCTGATGACGGCCTGCGACGCGTGGATGCGGGACGTTCAGGCGTTCGTCGTCGCGGACGCGGTGGCCGACTTCTCCCGCGAGGACCACGACATGGCGCTGCGTTACGCGGCCGGACGGTGCGCGGTCGTCACCACCACCGACACGGTTCTGAAGGGGATCTGACATGGCGCTCAGCGTGGAACTCATACGGGCCGACGTCGCCGATGTGCTCGGCGAGGACCCGGCCGACATCCCCCTCGACGAGAACCTCGTCGACTACGGCCTTGACTCGGTGCGCATCATGTCGCTCATCGAGCGCTGGCGCCGCGAGCACGAGATCACCGCGACCTTCGTGGACCTGGCCGAGCAGCCCGCCATCGAGGCCTGGGCGCCGATTCTGGGAGCCTCGGCATGAGGCTCACCGCTGCCCAGTCGGGCATGTGGTTCGCGCAGGCGCTCGACCCCGGCAGCCCGGCCCAGAACACGGCCGAGTGCCTGGAGATCCACGGTCCCGTCGACCCGTCGCTGTTCGCGCGGACGCTGCGTCAGGTGGTGTCCGAGGCCGACGCCCTGCGCGTACGGATCATCGAAGGGGCCGACGGGCCACAGCAGTTGGAGGTCGTCGACCCGACGCTGCCGCTGAAGGTGCGCGACCTGCGCGCCGCGCCCGACCCGGACGCCGAGGCGCGGGCGTGGATGCGCGAGGACCTGGCCACGCCGTTCGACCTGGCGGCCGGGCCGCTGTTCACGCACGCGCTGTTCCGCGTCGGCGACGAGCGCTGGCTGTGGTACCAGCGGGTGCACCACATCGTGATGGACGGCTTCGGCTACTCGCTGCTCGCGCGGCGCACCGCAGAGGTGTACACCGCGCTGGCCGCGGGCGAGTCGCCCGGCCAGAGCCCCTTCGGGCGTCTTGAGGACCTGGTCGCCGAGGACACCGCGTACCGCGCGTCGGAGGCGTTCGACACCGACCGCCGCCACTGGGACGGCGCCTTCGCCGACCGGCCCGACGCCCCCAACCTGGCGGGGCGTACCGCGCTGCCGTCGCGCACCTTCCACCGCCGCAGCGCCCGCCTCTCCCCCGAGGCGACGTCCCGGCTGCGGGAGTCGGCGTCCTCGATGCGGGCGACCTGGCCCGAGGTGCTCGTCGCCGCGCAGGCCCTGTACGTCTCGCGGGCCACCGGCTCCGCCGAGGTGGTGCTCGGCCTGCCGATGATGGGCCGCATGGGTTCGGTGGCGCTTCGCGTGCCCGGCATGGTGATGAACGTGCTGCCGCTGCGGCTCACCGTGACCCCGCGGGCGACCTTCGCCGAGCTGACCCGGCAGGTGGTGCTCGGCATCCGTGCCGCCCGCCGCCACCAGCGCTACCGCTACGAGGACATCCGCCGCGACCTGGGCCTGCTCGGCGAGGGCCGCTCGCTGGTCGGACCGCTGATCAATGTCATGCCGTTCGACTACGGCCTGACCTTCGCGGGCGCCCGCACCGACGCCCACAACCTGTCGGCGGGCCCGGTCGACGACCTCACGGTCAACGTCTACGACCGCGCCGACGGCAGCGGCCTGCGCATCGACTACGACGGCAACCCCGCCCTGTACGAGCCGGACGAACTCGGCGTCCACCAGGCGCGGTTCATGGAGCTCCTGGAGCGCATCGCGGAGGCGGGACCGCACACCCCGCTGGCCGAGCACACGATCGCGCGCCGCATCGAACTCTCCCTGGTGGTCGACGAGTTCAACGCCACGGCGCATCCGGTGCCGCCCACCACCCTGATCGGCCCGATCGAGGGTCAGGTGGTCCGCACCCCGGACGCCACCGCCCTGGTCTTCGGCGACCAGGAGCTGACCTACGCCGAGCTGAACGCCCGCGCCAACCGGCTCGCCCACCACCTCATCGAGGTGGGCGTACGTCCGGGCGCGCTGGCGGCGGTCGCCGTGCCCCGTTCCCTGGACCTGGTGGTCACGCTCCTGGCCGTGCTCAAGGCGGGCGGCGCCTATCTGCCCCTGGACCCGGACTACCCGGCGGACCGCCTCGCGTACATGCTGGACGACGCGGGCCCTGCCTGCGTGATCGCCGACCGCGCCGACCGGGTGCCCGCGTCGGGTGTGCCGCTCGTCGCCCTGGACCGCCTGGACACGACGCCGTACGGCACGTACGACCCACCGCGCGCGCTCACCCCGCACCACCCCGCCTACGTCATCTACACGTCCGGGTCGACGGGCCGCCCCAAGGGCGTCGTCGTGCCGCACTCGGCGATCGACAACCGGCTGCGCTGGATGCAGGCCGAGTACGAACTTACCGCCGGTGACCGGGTGTTGCAGAAGACGCCGTCCGGGTTCGACGTGTCGGTGTGGGAGTTCTTCTGGGCGCTGCGGGTGGGTGCGACGCTGGTCGTCGCCGAGCCGGGCGGCCACAAGGACCCGGCGTACCTCGCGCGCGTCATCCGCGAACAGGACGTCACCGTCTGCCACTTCGTGCCGTCGATGCTCCAGGTGTTCCTGTCCGAGCCCGCCGCCGCTGACTGCGCGGGCCTGCGGCACGTCTTCTGCAGCGGCGAGGCGTTGCCGCGCGAGACGGTGCGGGAGTTCGGGCGCGTGCTCGACGGCGTGCCGCTGCACAATCTGTACGGCCCGACCGAGGCCGCCGTCGACGTGACGTACCACCCGTGCGCCACCGGCGCGACGGGCCCCGTGCCGATCGGCAGGCCCGTCTGGAACACCCGCCTGTACGTCCTGGACGCGGCGCTCCAGCCGTGCCCGCCCGGCATCCAGGGCGAGCTGTTCCTGGCGGGGACGCAGCTGGCAGCCGAGTATCTGGGGCGGCCCGAGCTGACCGCGTCCCGCTTCGTCGCCGATCCGTACGGCCCGCCCGGCACCCGCATGTACCGCACGGGCGACCTGGCGCGCTGGACCGAGCACGGCGAGATCGAGTACCTGGGCCGCACCGACCACCAGGTGAAGCTGCGCGGTCTGCGCATCGAACTGGGCGAGATCGAGGCCGAGTTGGCCGCCGATCCGGCGGTGGGAGCGGCCAGCGTCCTGGTCCGCGAGGACCGGCCGGGCGATCAGCGGCTCGTGGGGTACGTGACGCCCTCCGACACCGGAATCGTCCCCGCCCCCGAGGAGCTGCGGACCCGGCTGGCCCGCACGCTGCCCGACTACATGGTGCCGGGCGCGATCGTCGTCCTGGACGACTTCCCGCTCAGCCCGAACGGCAAGCTGGACCGGCGCGCCCTGCCCGCCCCCGCCTTCGAGGGGTCCGGCGACGGCGGCCGGGTGCCCGGCGGCCACCGCGAGGAGACGCTCACCCGGCTCTTCGCCGAGATCCTCGGCGTGCCCCAACTCGGCGTGGACGACGCCTTCTTCGACCTCGGTGGCACCTCGCTCCTGGCGGCCCGCCTGGTCGCCCGGGTCCGCGACACGCTCGGCGCCCGGCTCACCATCGGCTCGCTCTTCCAGGCGCAGACCCCGGCGGCGCTCGCCGCCCACCTGGACGCGGACCACAGCGACGCCGACCACGCCCTGGACGTGCTGCTCGCGCTGCGCGCGGGCGGCGACCGCACCCCGCTGTTCGCGTTCCACCCGGCCGGCGGCATCAGCTGGTGCTACTCGGGGCTGCTCTCGCGGCTCGATCCCGGCCAGCCGGTGTACGGCCTCCAGGCGCGCGGGCTGCACGGCGAGGGAGGACTCCCGGCCACGATGGAGGAGATGGCGGCCGAGTACGTCGACGCCCTGCGGGCCGTCCGGCCGCACGGCCCCTACCGGCTGCTCGGCTGGTCGGTGGGCGGCGTCCTCGCCCACACGGTCGCCGTACTGCTCCAGGAGGCGGGCGAGGAGGTCGAGTTGCTGGCGCTGCTCGACGCCTATCCGTCCGACCAGTGGCGCGACGCGGCGGTCCCGGCGGAGGCGGACGCCCTCAAGGCGCTGCTGCGGATGGCGGGTTACGACCTGACGGACGAGCTGACCCGCGAGGACGTCCTGGCGACGCTCCAGCGCGAGGGCAGCGCCCTGGCGGGGCTTCCCGACCGGACGCTGACGGCGGTCCTCGACATCGTGGTCAACAACGCCCGCCTGATGCGCGAGCACGAGCACCGCGCGTTCGACGGCGACGCGCTGTTCTTCACGGCCTCCGCGCCGCGCGCGGAGGACTGGCTGACCAGGGAGGCCTGGGCGCCGTACGTCAGCGGCTCGATCAGCAACCACGACGTGGACTGCCTGCACCCGGAGCTGACCCAGCCGCGCCGTCTCGACGAGGTCTGTGCCGTCCTCGCCGCCCGTCTCAAGGAGCTGGACCACGCATGACGAGCACACCCGGCCCCTTCGACGCGGTCGACACCGGCACCGGAACCGACACCGAGCCGACCCACCTGGTCCTGGAGAACGCGCTCGGCGAGTACTCCCTGTGGCCGGTCTTCCGCCACGCGCCCGAGGGCTGGACGGCGGTGTACGGCCCGGAGACCTACGGCCGTTGTGTGGCCCGCCTCCAGGAACCGCCCGCGTGACGGAGCTCCACCTGGTCCGCCCGGCCCCGCTCGACGTGTCGCTCCTGGACGCCGACGAGCGGCGCCGGGCGGCGGCGTTGCGGCGCCCCGCGGACCGGGAGCTGTACGCGGCGGCACACTCCGAGCTGCGCCGGCGGCTCGGCGCGCACCTCGGCGTCGATCCGGCGGCGGTGGAGCTGGTACGGCTGCCGTGCCCGCTCTGCGGCGGTCCGCACGGCCGTCCCGCCGTGGCCGGAGGGGCGGGCCCGCACTTCTCGCTTTCGCACACCGACGGCCTGGCGCTGCTCGCCTTCGCGGACCGGCCGGTCGGCGCCGACGTCGAGAAGCTGCCGTCCGCGGGCGTGCTGGCCGACGTGGCGGCGTCCCTGCATCCCCGGGAGCGGGCCGAACTGGCCGAACTCCCTGATGGGGAGCGGCCTTTGGCCTTCGCCCGCTGCTGGACCCGCAAGGAGGCGTGCCTCAAGGGGACGGGTGAGGGCCTCGCCGGTGGCGGGATGGCGTCGCTGCTGGTGGGGACGGGGCGCACGCCCCTCGCCGTCCCGGGCTGGACAGTACGGGACGTGGCCGTGCCCGAGGGCTATGCGGCGGCGGTGTCCGTCGCGGACTCGGCGCCGAGCAGCCCGACGAGTCCGTCCGCGAGTTCGGTGCGCCAGCACAGGTAGTCGTGCCCGCCGTTGAACTCGCGGTACACGGCGTCGTCGTACCCCTTCTCCCGCAAGGTGGCGCGCAGCCTGCGCATGGCGGGCAGCGCGACCCACTCCTGCTCGCCGGCCGAGAGCCAGAACCGCACCGGCAGCCTCTCGCTCGCCGCGATGCGTCCGGTCAGCCACTCGGAGCGCTCCAGGTCCGGCCCGTCGGGCCACCAGAAGGACCCCGACTGTGCGAGGACGCGGCCGAACCGCCCCGGCGCGATCACTCCCGCATACGCGGCGGTGAGGCCGCCGAGGCTCTGGCCCGCGACGACGGTCCGGGCCGGATCGCCGGTCAGGGACAGCCGCTCGCCGGCCCAGGGCAGCAGTTCGGTCTCCAGGAACCCGACGAACCGCTCGTTGCAGGCGAGTTCGGCCCAGCGCTGGTCGGCGCCGAGGGATTCGGGGAGCAGGGCGGCGAGTGGCGGGATGCGGCCGTCGGCGATGAGGTTGTCCAGGAGCGCCGCGACATCCAGGCCCGGCTGCCACATCTCGCCGTCCATCAGGACCAGGACGGGCAGGTCGCGCCCGCCGCCCGGCGGCTCGTACAGATGCACGCGCCGTTCGTTGCCGAGCAGTTCGCTGCGGACGGAGTGGGTGGTGACGGTGCCGTGCGCGATGCCGTCGCGGCGCTGCCAGTCGTCGCCGGTCGGCGCCTGCGGCAGCTCGACGTACGAGACGGGGACGCCGCCCCAACGCCGGGTGAGGGTGCGCGCGTTGAGCGGGTCGGTGCGCTGCTGCTGTCGCAGCCAGGGCCAGTAGGCGCCTTGTTCCTGCGGTCCGTCCCCCTCGTCCACGCACAGGCTGTAGGTCGCTCGCCAGTCGGCGCGCATCCGGATCGACCAGTGCCAGATGTCGGTGCCCGGCACCCGCTCCATCAGGTTGGGGGTCATGTCACGCGGGTCGACGATCTTGTTCGGCATGACGAGGACGGCGCGGGTCGCGTCCGTGCCGCGCCACAGGAAGGTGACCACCCGGTGCCCGTCGTCGCCCTGCGGGTCGGGCTCGACGACCGGCGTCCCGCCAAAGGCCCGCACGTCGCCCCAGAAGTCGCCGCGCTCCACGGCCCGCTCCAGCCACGCACTCTCCGCGCGCTCGACGGGGCGCGGTCGCGGGATGCGGGGCGGCCGACGGGTGGCCCCGTCGGGAGGAGCGGTGAGCGGCATCGGGGGAGCCTCCAGGGGTTCGCTGCGCAGACGTTCACTGCTCCTGCGCACACATGGCTAAGGGTGACCTTACTTGAGTCGGCGCCCCCTGCGCCGACCAGGGCATGGCCGCGTCGCCTGCCCCGGGGCCACCGGTACATTGCCGCCTATGTCGATACCGAACCCGCAGCCCAACCAGCCCAATCCGTACCAGCAGACCCCGAATCCCTACCAGCAGCCCCCGGGCGGGGTGTCGCCTCAGCCCTACGGCCAGCCGCCGGGCCCCTACGGCCAACAGCCGGGCCCGTACGGCCAGCCGCCCGCCCCGCCCGCTCCCCCGGCAGGGCCGCGCAGGCCCACGCCGGGCTGGGTGTGGGGAATCGGCGGCGTCGTGGTCGCGTCGGCCCTGTGGGCGGGAGCGCTGTTCGCCACCGGCGACCTCGGCTCCGACAGCGGCTCCGGCGGCGGCGACGCGAAGGCGGACCTCGGCGGTTACCAGTACACGAAGAACCTCTGCGACGTCTCCCCGCTGGACGCCTTCCAGAAGAAGTACGAGATCGACCTGGACACCGCGTCGACCACGAACTACGGCTCCCGGCAGAAGGCGTTCGACCAGGGCTACTGCAGCCGCAAGCTCAAGGACCCGGACGCGGACGCCGACTCCTATTCGAGCACCTTCGTCTACTCCACCGCCCGGTGGCACAAGGCCACCGACCCGGCGGGCGACTTCGCTTCGGAGCAGAAGGCCTACGAGGACCAGTCGCAGAAGGCGTACAGCTACAAGACCAAGGCCGTGAGCGGCATCGGGGACGAGGCGTTCCTGGTGACCGAGACGAGCGGCACGGACGCGGACGACCTGAACGGCATGACCCTTGCCGTGCGCGACGGCTGGTTCACGTACCAGATGCACTGGAGCTCGTACGGCGGCACGGACGACAAGGCCGAGCCGCCGACCGCGGCGGAGGTCGAGGAGATGCTGACGTCCGACACCCGCGCGGCGATGGACGGGCTCAAGAAGTAGCCCGGGGACGCGGCCAGGGATGCCCCTCCAGGCGCTCGATGTCGGTGTTGAAGCGCTGGAGGAACCCGGCGAACGTCGCCACGTCCTCCCGTGACCAGTCGCCCAGGACCTTCTCCAGGCCCTGGGTGTACTCGGCCCGGTCGGCGTCGAGTTGCCGCGTGCCCTCGGCGGAGATGCGGAACTTGCGGGCCATGCCGCCGTCGGGGTCGGGGATGCGCTCGACGAGTCCGCCGCGCATCATGGCCGCGGTCTGCCGGTTGAGGGTGGAGGCGTCGAGACCGAAGGCGTCGGTGAGCTGGCCGATGGACATCGGACCGTCCATCTGGATGCGGCTGAGCAGGATGTAGGCACTGCGGTCCAGGCGTCCGCCGGACGAGCGCGTGCGGGGATTGAACAGGTGCGAGTGCCGTCCGAGCAGCATCGTCTCGAATTCGACCTGTCGAACAGGCTTGTCCGGGCGGCCTAGGGGCTTGTCGATGCGACGACCGGGATTGTCCATGGAGTCATCGTACTCGGTATGTGTATCATGCATGTCGTATGCATCATGCATATCGCGTCGCCATCAGGTCGCGCGATCGTCCGGAAGCCGCCTGGAAGCCGTCCGTGGGCGCCCGGATAACCGAGGGAGAAGTCTGTGGTCAGCTCGAAGCCCGATGTCCGCCCTGGGCGCGTCGTCGGGGTACTCGCTCTCGCGGGCATCGTGGCCGCGATCATGCAGACGCTGGTGGTGCCCCTGATCGGCGACCTGCCCGCCATGCTCGACACCAGCCCGTCGAACGCCTCGTGGGTGATCACGGCCACGCTGCTCTCGGCGGCGGTGGCCACACCCGTGGCCGGGCGGCTCGGCGACATGTACGGCAAGCGGCGCATGCTGCTCGTCTCCGTGGTGCCGCTCGTCGCGGGCTCGGTGGTCTGCGCACTGTCCTCCTCCGTGGTGCCGATGATCGTCGGCCGGGGCTTGCAGGGCCTGGGCATGGGCGTGGTGCCGCTGGGCGTCAGCCTCCTGCGTGACGTGCTGCCCCCGGAGAAGCTCGGCTCCTCCATCGCCCTGATGAGCGCGTCCATGGGCGTGGGCGGCGCGCTCGGCCTGCCCTTCTCCGCGGCGGTGGCCGAGAACGCCAGCTGGCGCGTGCTGTTCTGGGTCGCCGCCGCCCTGAGCCTGCTGGTCGCCGTCCTGGCCTGGCTCTTCGTGCCCGCGGGACGGACGGGCTCCGGCACGGCCCGCTTCGACGTGCTCGGCGCGGTCGGCCTGGGCACCGGTCTCGTCTGCCTGCTGCTCGCCGTGTCCAAGGGCTCCGACTGGGGCTGGACGAGCGGCACCACGCTCGGCCTGTTCGCCGCCGCGGTCGTCGTCCTGCTGGCCTGGGGCCGGTGGGAGCTGCGCAGTAGTGAGCCGCTGGTCGACCTGCGCGTCACCGCACGCCCGCAGGTCCTGATGACGAACGTGGCCTCGGTCCTGGTCGGTTTCGCGATGTACGCCCAGTCGCTGGTGGTCCCGCAGCTCCTCCAGCTTCCGGAGGCCACCGGTTACGGCCTGGGCCAGTCGATGATGGCCATGGGCCTGTGGATGGCCCCGGCGGGCCTGATGATGATGGCCCTGGCCCCGCTCGGCGCCAAGCTCTCGGCCGCCCGCGGCCCCAAGGTCACACTGTCGGTCGGAGCCCTGGTCATCTCGCTCGGCTACGGCTCCTCCCTGCTCCTGATGGGGTCGACCTGGGGCCTGCTGGTGGTGACGCTCATCTGCAACACGGGCGTCGGCCTCGCGTACGGCGCCATGCCCGCCCTGATCATGGGCGCCGTCCCCCAGTCGGCGACCGCCTCGGCCAACAGCTTCAACACCCTGATGCGCTCGATCGGCAGCTCCGCGGCGGCAGCCGTGATCGGCGTGGTCCTGGCCCAGATGACGACGGACTTCGGCGGCCACTTCCTGCCCTCGGAGAACGGCTTCCGGGCCGCGATGCTGATGGGCTGCGGGGTGGGCCTCGCGGCTGCCGTGGTGGCCGCGTTCATTCCCGTACGCGAGGTGGTGGCCGGTCCCGACACCGAGACCGCCACCGATCCGCGCCCGGCGTCCGAAGCCACGGCCTGAAATACGCCGCTGATCGGCGGTGTGACAGGGGTGAACCGGTGAACGGCCGCGGGCCTGTTGTGGGACCGCGGCCGCACCTCTAGCATTTCTGCGGCTGTCACTCGATGCGTCTGCGCGCGGATACTCGTCCCGGAACTGCGAACGGAGCCGGCCATGACCGTGACGGTGGATCAGGAAGCCTCGCAGGACGACGAGTTCCCTCCCTCCGTCTACGAGTGGTTCGCCGGGCAGGCGCAACGGCGGCCCGACTGCACGGCCGTGGTGCAGGGCGACGTCCGGATGACGTTCGGGGAACTGCATGCCGGAGTCGTCCGCTTGTCCGAGGAGCTCCTGGGGCACGGAGTCGGTCCGGAGCAGACGGTCGGGCTCTTCGCGGACCGTTCGCCCGGCCTGGTCATCGGTCTCCTCGCCATACTGCGGGCGGGCGGCGCCTATGTGCCGCTGGGCACCGATCTACCCACGGAACGGCTGGCGTTCATGGTGCGCGACACCGCCATGAAACTCGCCGTCACCGATACCGGGCACGAGCGTCTGCCTACGGGCGAAGAGGTGCGGACCGTGCCTCTTCGCCCCACGAGCGCCACGCCGCCGAAGCACGCCCCCGCCCGGCCGGACGCGCCGGACCCCGCACGGCTCGCCTATGTGCTGTACACCTCCGGCTCCACCGGGCGCCCCAAGGGCGTGGCGGTGGAACACTCCGGGCTCTCGAACTACGTCGGCTGGACGGTGTCCGAGTTCTCCGGTGGAGCGCCGGTCGACACGTATCTGCATACGCCGCTCGGCTTCGACTTCTCCCTGACGAGCTTCTTCCTGCCGCTGGTCACCGGCGGCACCCTCCATCTGGCCCCGCGCGAGCAGGAGGCCGAGGATCTCGCGACGGCCGTCCAGAACCCGGACATCGACCTGGTGCGCCTGACCCCCTCGCACATCGAGATGCTCACGGCACGCCTGGGCGACCGGCACGGGCTGCGCGGGCCGCGGCGGTTCGTCGTCGGCGGTGAGATCCTGCGCGCCCGCCATCTCGCGGCCCTGCGGCGGCTCTTCCCCGACTCGGTCGTCTACAACCACTACGGGCCGACGGAGACCGTGGTGGGCCGCTGCTTCCTGCGCCTGGACGCCACCGCCGGGTTCCACGCCGGGGAGTACGCGCCGGACGATCCGCTGCCGATCGGCCACCCCCTGCCGCGTACGCGGGTGACCGTCGACCACGTGGACGAGCGCCGGGCGGCCGACGGGGTCGGCGAGCTGGTGATCAGCGGGGCGGGCGTGGCCCGCGGCTATCTCAACCTGCCCGACGCCACGGACAAGGCGTTCGGCGTGCTGCCCGACGGCGCCGGACGCTTCTACCGCACGGGAGATCTGGTCCGGCTCGACTCGCGGGGCCGTCCCGTCGTCGTGGGCCGGGCCGACGGGCAGGTGAAGATCCGCGGCCATCGGGTGGAAGTCGCGGAGATCGAGGCGCGGTTGTGCGCGGTGGAGGGGGTCCGCGCGGCGGTGGTGCTGAAGGCCCGCGAGCCACGCAGCGTGCTTGGCGCGTTCGTGGTCCTGGACGCGAGCGGCCCTTCGGGACCGGACTTCGGGCGGTTGCGCTCCGAACTCGCCGCGTCCCTCCCGCCGTACATGATCCCCCAGCACTTCTCCGCCCTCGCCGAGCTGCCGCTCACCCGGCACGGCAAGCTCGACCGGGGGCTCCTGCAGGACCTGTTCGAGAAGCAGGCTCCGGCGTCCGCCGACCGGGCTGCGGGGGAATCCGAAGCCGGACAGCGCGACGGGCTGATGCGTGAGGTGTGCGCCCTGTGCGAGCGCGTTCTCGGAGTGCGCGGAGTCCGGCCCGGCGACAACTTCGTCGACCTGGGCGGGGACTCGATCACGGCGATGAAGCTCGCCACCGCCTGCCGACGGAAGGGGATCACCGTACGCAGCGTGCGGTTCCTCACGGCGGACAGCCTCGCGGACGCGTTGCGCGGGGCGGAGGTCAGCGGCGCGCGGTGAGCAGGAACATCTGGCCGACGGCCGTCGGATCGTGTGCCGTGCGGTCCCGGTCGAGGTCCACGAGGCGCGCCAGATGGTCGGCGTTCGTCCCCGCCGCGCCGGCCCCCGTCACCTGCCAGTCCGGCGACGTGCAGAACGGCGTGGCGCGCGCCTCCGCGAAGCCCGCCTCCGTGAACTCCGCGCGCAGCAGCTCCCGTTCGGTCAGCCGTGACCGCAGCTGGGCCATCTCCGCCGGTGAGTAGAAGGACAGGAACGTCTGAAAGCGGCAGGCGGGGTCCCACGCGCTCACCACCAGGAGCCCACCGGGCCGCAGCGTCCGGAACGCCTCGGCGAGGAAGCGCTCGCGCTGGGCCGCCGACAGGTGGTTGACCGTGCCCATCATGCACGTGACCAGGTCGAAGCTGCCCTCGCGGAAGGGCATCGCGGTGCCGTCGGCGACGGCGAACCGGCGGGCCCAGCGTTCGTCCACGCAGACCCGGATTCCCGCGTCGCTGAGGTCGATCCCGTACGACCGCACCCCGTACCGGTCGAGCACCTGGGGGTAGCGCAGAGTGCCGCTGCCGACGTCGAGCGAGGTGGCCACCGCGGTGACGTCCCCGACGGCATCCCCGACGGCGGTGAGCAGTTGCACCAGTTCGAGACGCTTCTTGATGCTGTCGTGCAGGCCGGTGTGGTCGAACTGGACGTAGAACAGAGCGTCGTAGGCCGCGATCCGCGAGTCGGAGTTCCCGAGCAGACCCCGCGCCTCCAGGTCCCTGACGAGCGCGGAGGACGGGACGGCCGGGCCGGCGCAGCTGCGACTGTCCTCATGCAGCTTCCAGGCATCCTCGTACGTGGCGTCCCAGGCGAGCAGCGTCTCGAAGCGGTCGGCGGCCTCGGCGTGTCTGCCCTCCTCCCGCAGGGCCCGCGCGCTCTCGTACAGCAGGCGTTTGTCGTCGTCCCCGGGGCCGCTCAGGGCCGCCTGCTGATAGGCGATGGCCGCGGCCGACTGGGCTCCGAGGTGCTGGAAGCACTCCCCGACCAGGTACAGGGCGCGGGCCCGCAGCCGAGGGTCCTCAGCAGCCTTCTGGAGCGGGCCGACCGCCGCGCGGTGGTCTCCCGTCTCGAACAGGGCCAGGCCCGCGTCGAACGCGGCCCGGCTGCCGTCGGGGAGGGCGAGTCTCTTCATCAGGCGGCACCGGCCCCCGGATCGTCGGTCAGGGTGGGGGGCTGGTTCCGGGTCAGGGAGTTGAGGGTGCCGACGAAGTCGTCGAGCAGTTCGGTCATGGTCGATTCCTCGAACAGCTCGGTGCTGTACTCGAGGAACCCGGTGATCTCACCGTCCGCGTCCGTCTGGCTCTCCTGGCTCTCCTGGCTCTCCTGGCTCTCCTGGAGGATCAGCGCCACGTCGGACCTGGTGGTGTCGAGGCCGACCGGGACCGGTGCGATCCTCAGCCCCGGTATCTCCATGCCCGACCGTCCCGGCGTGTTGTTCAGCACGAGCTTGGTCTGGAACAGCGGGCTGTGCCGGCGGCTGCGGGGCGGGTTGAGCGCCTGGACGACCCGTTCGAAGGGCACGTCCTGATGGCTGAGCGCTTCGAGCACCGTGCCGTGCACCCGGCCCAGCAGCTCCCGCCAGGTCGGCTCGCCCGCGAGGTCGATGCGGAGCACCAGCTGGTTGACGAAGAAGCCGAGCATCTCCTGTGTCTCGGCGGCGGTGCGGCCCGCGACATCGGTGCCGACGGTGACCTCCCGCTCCCCCGTGTGGGCGCACAGGGCCGCGCCGAGCGCGGTGAGCAGCACGGCGAACGGAGTGGCCCCGGACTCGCGGCACAGCCGCCGGATCTCCGCCACGGTCTCCGCCGGGATCACGACCGGGAGCAGTCGGCCGCTGCCGGTGGGCCGCACGGGGCGTGGGTGGTCCGTGGGCAGCAGCGGCAGCTCCGTGACGCCGGCCAGCCTGCGTCTCCAGTAGGCGAGCTGGTCGTCCAGGTGGCCGTCGTCCAGCATCCGCCGCTGCCATAGGGCGTAGTCGGCGTACTGGACCTGTGGCGCGACCGGCTCGGGCTCGCGGCCCTCGGCGAAGGCCTCGTAGAACGCGGCGAGTTCGGCGTTGAAGAGGCCGAGCGACCAGCCGTCGTGGACGATGTGGTGCAGGGACAGCAGAAAGGCGTGGTCCCGCGGCGCGAGGCGCACCACATGCGCCCGCAGGACCGGCCCCCGGGCCAGGTCGAAGGGGCGGTGGTACTCCGCCCGGACCAGCCGCGCCAGTTCCGTCTCCCGTGCGGCCCGGGGCAGGGCGCTGAGGTCGACCAGCGGGCAGGGCACCGGCTCGGGCGGCCGGATCTCCTGCCGGGGCACTCCGTCGGGCGCGGTGATCAGGGTCCGCATCACCTCGTGCCGGGCGACGAGCGCGTCGAGGGCCCGGGAGAGCGCGCGAACGTCGAGCGGGCCGTGGATCCGATCGAAGACCGGGACGTTGTACCGGAGGTCGCCCGGGTTCAACTGGTCCATGAACCACAGGCGTTCCTGCGCGCACGAGGCGGGCAGCACCCCGGTGCGCGGCACGGCGGTGAGCGGCGGCGGCCCGGAACCTGCCTCGGGCTCGCGCAACGCGTCGACGCAGGCGGCCAGTTCGGCGAGGGTGCGGTGGTCGAACGGGGCGCGCGCGGGCAGGGCGACGTCCAGGCGCTTGCGCAGGCGGAAGACGACCTGAAGGGTGAGCAGGGAGTGCCCTCCGAGACCGAAGAAGTCGTCGCCGGGCGTGACGTCACCGCAGTCGAGCAGCTCGCGCCAGATGTCGGCGACCACCTGCTCGGTGCCGGTGAGCTCCCGGCCTGCCACGGTCCACACGGCCCGCTCCACGACCGCGGGGTCCGCCGCGAGCCGGCGCAGTTCGGTGCGATCCGTCTTGCCGTTCGGGGTGAGCGGGAGTTCGGGCATCGGGACGTAGTGCGCCGGAAGGAGCGGCTCGGGCAGCCAGTTCCGTACGTGGGCGTCGATGTCCGGGACGGCCATCGCGCAGGCCCTGCGCCAGTGCGGGTCGTTGGTGTGATGCCGTGCGTCGAAGGGTTCGGCGGCGGGGGGCTCGGCGCCGGGCGTCGTGCGGCGCTCCGTGGCGTGGGGGTGCGTCGCCGTGGCCGGGAGCCCGGAGCCCTCGGCCGCACGGCGCACCAGGGTCACGTCGTAGGCGCCGTCGGACCGCCCGTCCAGCCAGCTCAGCTCCACCTCGTACGCGCCCTGCTCCGCCAGCTCCCACCAGTCCTCGGGCGTGCAGCCCTGTGGGGGCAGGGCGCTGGCGCGGGCACGGAGCTCGCCCACGGAGGAGGACGGCGCACGCTCCTCGACGAGGTCGCGCAGGGCGAGCGCCCCGCTCAGCCGGGCGTTGGGCACCCCGGCGAGGCGCAGGCGCTCGGGGCGCTCCCGCTCGACCAGGTCCAGCAGCTCGCCGGGGGCCAGGGGCGAGGTGGCCCAGTCGAGCACCGTGCCGGTGGGCTCCGGCGCGGGCGGCCTGGGGCCGACCGTGATGACGACGTCGTAGCGGTAGTGGCTGAGTTCGTTGTCGTCGCGGCCCCGCTTGGGCAGGACGCGGACCCGCGCGATCCTGGGCCAGCGAGCCGCGACCTCGTCGAACAGCCGTGGATCGACGCACAGTTCGGGGTCGAGGGCGCTCTGGCGGCGGATACGGGAGCGCAGTTCGCCGAGGCGCATGTTCGCGGGGGCCCGGTGCACCTGGACGGACGTGTGGAACAGGTCGAGCAGCGGAAGGCTGCGCAGATCGCCGAGGAAGACGTGGCCGCCGTCCGGTACCGCGTCGACGGCCTGCCGCAGCACGTCCAGGAGGTAACCGGCCGAGGGGAAGTACTGGACCACCGAGTTGAGCACCACGGTGTCGGGCGCCGGGGCCGCCGTTGGTCGCGTGATGCTCCGGTGTGCGGGGGCCGTCCGGACCTCGACCCTGCCGGGCGGTAGGCCCATGGCGTCCACCGCGCTCCGTACGTGGGCGACGGCGGCGGCCGATAGGTCGGTGGCCCGGTAACTCCTGGCCGCATCCACCAGGTTGAGCAGGATCATGCCGGTGCCGCTGCCGATCTCCAGGACGTCGCGGGGCCGCAGGGCCCTGAGGCGCCGGAGCGTCTCGTCCAGCCAGCCACGCATCTGCGCCTCGTCCAGGGGCCGCCCCGTGTAACTGCTGAGCCAGCCGGCGAGGTTGAAGGAGGCACCGCCGTCCGCGGGCAGGTCTCCGTACGTGGTCTCGTACAGGCGGCGCCACTCCTCGACGCGGTCGCCGTCCCAGTTCCCCTCGCTGCGGGCGCCCTCCCGCAGGCAGACGAAGGCGATGATCCGCTCGTCGCCCGGTGCGCGTCGCACCACCTCGACGGCACAGTCCCACACCTCGGGGTGGCTGCGCACCGCGGCCTCGACCTCGGCGGGTTCGAGCCGGTGGCCCCGCACCTTGACCTGTTCGTCCCGTCGGCCCAGGTACTCCAGCTCGCCGCCGGGCAGCAGCCGGACCAGGTCTCCCGTGCGGTACAGCCTGGCGCCCGGGACCGTGCCGAAGGGGTCGGGCACGAAGCGTTCCGCGGTGAGCGCGGGCCGGCTCCAGTAGCCCTGGCCCACTCCTGCGCCGCCGACGCAGGCCTCGCCCGGCACGCCGACCGGCACCGGGCGCAGCGCCTCGTCCAGGACGTGGACGCGGACATTGGCGATCGGCCGCCCGATCGGCACCCGGTCCCCGCCGCCCGCCGCCCGCGCGATGTCCGCCTCCGTGCCGCCCGCCTCCTCGCCGCTCGCCGCCTCGAAGGCGGTGCAGGCCACGGCGGTCTCGGTGGGTCCGTACTCGTTGATGATCCGCGCGGCCGGTGAGCCCGCGCGCAGCGCGGACAGGGCGTCCTCGTGCAGGCCCTCGCCGCCGAGGACGACCGTCCGGGCGGGCAGAGCGAGCGGCGCGCCGTCCGCTGCCTGTTCGAGCAGTCTCAGGTGGGAGGGCGTCAGTTTGACGAAGCTCAGGTCGGCGGCGTCCGCCAGCAGGTCGCGCAGGGCGGCGTCGGGCGTGTCGTCGGCGGCCGGTGCCGGGAGCAGCACGCGCTGTCCGGCGAGCAGCGGCGCGAAGACGCTCGTCACGGTCAGGTCGAAGGCGAGGGGCGAGTGCACGGGTACGCCTGTTCCCGTGGCCGCGCGGTAGTGGTCCTTGGCCCACAGGAGGTAGTTGACGATGTTGCGGTGGGTGAGCAGGGCCGCCTTGGGCCGGCCCGTGGAGCCCGAGGTGAACATGAGGTAGATCAGGTCGTCCGCCGACACCCGCACGTCCGGTGCGTGTGCGGGCCGTCGCGCGATCGCGTCGGTTTCGGCTGCGGGCCGGACGACTCGGGCGCCGGCGGGGTCCACCTCGGTGGGCAAGCCGTCGTCCGCGAGCAGGACGGCGGCCCGGCTGTCGGCGAGCATGGCGTTCGTCCGGGACGGCGGGTGGGTGGGGTCGAGCGGGACGTAGGCGGCGCCGGTCTTGAGGATCGCGAGCAGCGCGGTCACCGTGTGGGGGCCGTGCGCCATCAGGACGGCCACCACGGTGCCGGGGCGGGCCCCGGCGTCCCGCAGGTGGTGGGCGAGCCGGTTCGCCGCGCCGTCGAGCTCTTCGTACGTCAAGGTGCGGTCCGCCCCGCACACGGCGACCGCGTCGGGGGTACGGGATGCCTGGGCCGCGACCAGTTCGTGCAGGGGCGTGTCGCAGGAACCGGTGCCGGTGTCGTTCCACTCGTGGACGATCCGCCGCAGTTCGCGCGCGGACAGCACCGGCAGCGCGGACAGGCGCTGTTCGGGGTCGGTGACCGCGGCACAGAGCACTTCGCCGAGTGAGTCGCAGATGCGGCCGACGGTGGTGGCGTCGAAGAGGTCGGTGGCGTAGTCGACCAGGCAGTCGAGTCCCTCGTCGGTCTCCAGGATGTTGAAGTCGAGGTCGAAGCGGGAGGACTCGGTGGCCGTGTCCAGCAGCGTCACCGTCAGGCCGGAAGGGTCACCGGCGACGGGCGGCGTGTTGTGCAGCGTGAAATTGACCTGGTACAGCGGGTTGCGCGCGAGATCGCGCTCGGGGAACAGACGCTGGGCGATCAGGTCCACCGGGACGTCCTGGTGGGCGTGCGCCTCCAGGCAGGTCTGTCGCACCCGGGCCAGATGGTCCGCGAAGCCGGGGTCGCCGTCGAGGCGCGTGCGGAACAGCACCGAGTTGGCGAAGAAGCCCACCAGGTCGTGCAGTTCGCTCTGCCGCCGGTTGGCGACGGCCCCGCCGATGAGCATGTCGTCCTGCCCGCTGTAGCGGTGCAGGACGGTGGAGAGCGCGGCGAGCAGCGTCATGTGGAGGGTGGCCCCGTGCCGCACCCCCAGCTCGCGCAAGGACTCGGTCAGCCCCGCGCCGACCACGAAATGGTGGGTGGCCCCCCGGTGGCTCTGCACGGGTGGCCGGGGCCGGTCGGTGGGCAGGTCGAGCCGGTCGGGGGCGCCGCTGAGGTGTGTTTCCCAGTAGGCCAGTTGCCGCCGGATCTCCTCGCCGCCCTCGCGGACGGACTGCCAGCGGGCGTAACCGCCGTACTGCACCGGCAAGGGCGGCAGAGGGCTCGGTAGACCGAGTGCGAACGCCTCGTACAGTGCGGTCAGTTCGCGGCCGAGGACGGCGAGGGACCAGCCGTCCACGGCGACGTGGTGGAACACCGAGAGGAGCACCGACTCCTCGGCGGACAGCCGAAGCAGCCGGAACCGCGCGGGCGGGGCGGCCGCCAGGTCGAAGGGGACGCCGTGCTCGGCCTCGATGAGGCGGTCCGCCTCGGCCGCTCGCCGTGCGGGCGGCAGTGCGCGCAGGTCGACGACGGGCAGCGGGACGCGTACGGCATCCAGGACGCGCTGCACGGGGACGCCGTCGACCGTGGGGAACGCGGTGCGCAGGATCTCGTGCCGGGCGGTGATCTCGTCGAGGCAGCGGCGGAGCAGGGCCGGGTCGAGTCGCCCGGTGAGCCGGAAGGGGTTCACGCTGGTGTAGCCGGAGCTCTCCGGCTGGAGCGCGCCCAGGAAGAGGATGCGCCGCTGGGCCGACGACACCGGCGCGTCGCCCTCGGTGGGCCCGGCGAACAGGCTCAGCGGCGGGGTGATGCCGCGTTCGCTCAGCTGCCGGAGCAGTTCCGCGCGCTTCTTCGCGCCGAGGTTCTGGATCCGCTCGGCGAGATCGGCTTCAGGCATGGTCCTCCTGTCGCTCCAGGGCGGCCACGAGCGCGGCCAGTTCGTCCGCCTGCGCGCCCTCGCTCCCCGCGGTGTCCGACGCGGCGGCGACGGCCTCGGCAAGACCCGCGGGGGTGGGCACGCGGAAGAACGCCTCCAGGGTCACGTCGGCGCCGTAGCGCTCCTGGACCTGGGTGATGAGCACCGTCGCCAGGAGCGAATGGCCGCCGAGCCGGAAGAAGTTGTCGTGCCGTCCGATGCCGGACCGGCCGAGGAGTTCCTCCCACAGGGCGGCGAGTGCACGCTCCATGGAGCCCACGGGTTCGGTGTGGTCGGCGGCCGGTGACGGGCCAAGGGCCGGGGTCTCGTCCCGGGAGGGGGCGGCCATGAGCCGGCCGCTCCCGTCCGACCGCACCGCGACTCCGGTCGGCCGCGCGGGGACGCCGGGAGCCTCGGGCCGGTCGTGGCGCAGGAGTTCACCGACCGCTCCCTGCGGCGCGGGATGGCCGTAGGGGTCGCGGACGCTCAGCTCGGCATCCGCGGGCAGGTCCGCGAGGGCCTCCGTCCGGCGCAGCTCGTCCGGCAACGCGCCCGGGGCGTAGCGCCGCTCCTCGGCCAGGGGGAGGTCCCGCACGGCGCGGTCGGGCCGCTCGGCCAGCTCGCGCAGGGCCCGCCGCCAGGCGTGGCCCAGGGCGGCGACGGTGTCCCTGCCCCACAGCTCGGTCGCGTAATCCAGGGTCGCCGACAGCCGGCCGGCCGTGTTGGCGACGGTGCACACCAGGTCGAAGGTGGTGACGGTGGTGGCCGCTTCGCGCATCCGGACGCGCAGCCCCGGTACGGACAGATCGTCGTCCGGTTCGACGATCATCTGGAACACGATCTGGAACAGGGGGTTTCGGTTGGCCCGCCGGTCCCCGCCGTGCGCGGCCACCAGCCGCTCGAAGGGCAGGTCCTGGTGTTCGTAGGCGTCGTGGCAGGTCTCCGCGGTGGCTCGCAGCACGTCACGCAGGGTGTGGTCGTCGCGCACCAGGGTCCGCAGGACCACCATGTTCACGAAGGAGCCGATCACGTTCTGGGTCTCGGGGCGGGCGCGGCCGGACGTGGTGCCGCCCACGGTGAGGTCGGTCTGACCGCTGTAGCGGTGCAGGGCGACGTAGAAGCCGGCGAGGAGTGCCATGAACAGGCTCGCTCCCTCCTCCCGGCACAGGTCGTTCAGCCGGTCCGCGAGGTGGTCGTCGAGCGGGACGGAGAGCTCCTGGCCGCGGTAGGACCGCTGTTCGGGCCGCGGTCGGTCGGTGGGCAGGACGAGGTCGGGGAGGTCGCGGACGCGCTCGCGCCAGTGGGCGATGAGCCGGTCGTGGCCGCCGGACGCCTCGGCTCGCCGCTGCCAGGCCGCGAAGTCCGCGTACTGCACGGGGAGTTCGGGCAGCTCGTGCGGGACCCCGGCGGCATGGGCCCGGTACAGCGCCCACAGCTCCCGCAGGAAGAGGTCGAGCGACCAGGCGTCGGCCACGATGTGATGGAGCGTCACGAGCAGGACGGACCGCCGGTCGGTGAGCCGGATCAGCGTGGTCCGCAGCAGGGGGACCCGCCGCAGGTCGAAGGGTTCGGCGGCCTCCTGACGGGCCAGCCCCGCGACCAGTTCCCGCTCGTCCACCGGGGTGTCCCGCCCGAGCAGGGCACGCAGATCGAGGGTGCGCGGCGCGGGCTCGTCGTCGGTGACGATCTGGCGGAGCTGTCCGTCGAGGACGCGGAAGCAGGTGCGCAGGCTCTCGTGGCGGCGGACGCACGCGCGCACCGCCGCGGCCAGGGACACCGGGTCGACGTCACCGTCCAGGTCCAGGACGCGGGCGACCGTGAACACCCCGGCCCGGTCGGCCAGTTCGTCGAGGAAGTACATCCTGGCCTGGGCGTACGACGCGTCGCTCACCAGGGCGGAGACGGTGCGGCCCGTCATGCCGGACGCCTCTGCCCGGCCGCCGCGACCGCCTCGGCCATGGCGACGGCGATCGTGCGAGGGCGGGTGAAGGGTTCGCGGCCGTGCGCGGTGAGCATGTTGTCGACGACCAGGACGTCGTCGCGGACGTAGTCGAACCGGGTGGCCGCCGAGCGGTAGCAGTCGCGCACGTGCGCCACGACGTCGTCCGGGATGTCCGCGCCGTCGCCGAAGTAGCTCTGGTTGGGCAGATCCTCCTCGCCGAACAGTTCGAGCATGCCCGCGCGGTTCTCCGGCGACAGCGTCGAGAGGTGGAAGATCGCGGCGTGGTTGAACCACACCTCCTCCCCCGTCTCCGGATGCCGGTGCACGGCCTCGCGCACCGATGACGTGCGCAGTCTGCCGTCCGCGCGCCACTCGGCGTCGACGCCGTTGGCCGCGCAGAACCGCTCCACCTGCGCGCGGTCCTCGGTGTCGTAGACCTCCTGCCAGCGCAGCCCGAACTCGGAGCCGAAGTTGCGCACCACCTTCCAGCCACGCCGCTCGAACTCCTCGCGCACGGCGGGGTCGAGGGCGTGCAGCACACGACGGGTGTCCGACAGCGGGGTCGCCCCGCGGCCGCCCGGCGGTTGGACGCAGTAGAAGTACAGGCTCATCGGCCAGGACACGCGGTAGGAGTTCTCGTTGTGGAAGAAGATCTCTTCGTGCGGCGGGTAGTCGGTGGAGGTGTAGACCCGGCCCTTGATGGTGCTGCGCGGCGATGACCGTTCCTCGTAGGGCAGCGGGTCCTCGCCGGACAGTTCCCGCACCGCGGACTCGAATCCGTCGACCCCGCCGACCGCGAAGCCGCGCAGCAGGACGGCTCCGTTCGTGCGCAGCCGCCGCCGTATCGCGGTGCGGTCCCCGCCGATCCGGTCGAGGAGCTTCTCGCCCTCGTGTGCCTCGATGACGTGGGGCAGCTCCACGGCCGTCACTCCCGCCCGGCGGGCGGCTCGAACCGCAGCTCGTCGGCGCAGAAGGCACGCCACTGCGGCGTGGACGCCTCCCACAGCACCCCTTGGTCGGCCTGGACCGGGTGCCGTACGACGGCCAGGTCGTCGCGCAGGTACACCACGGTGTCGTCGGGCAGGTCGCGCTGTTCCCCGGCCGCCGATGCGGCCCAGCCGGCGAAGCCGCGCACATCGCCGAGGAGGCAGCCCAGGTAGTACGGCGTCATCCCGCGGCCTCCCGCTCGATCCGGCGGCGCAGGCTCAGCGGCCGCATATCGGTCCACACGGTCTCGATGTACGCCAGGCACTCCTCGCGCGTCCCGCCGTGCCCGGTGTCGTCCCAGCCCGCCGGCCGCTCCCGTCCCGCGGGCCAGATCGAGTACTGCTCCTCGTGGTTGACGACCACCCGGTATCCGTCCGGGTCGCCGCCGTGCGGTCCAGCCGTCACTAGCCCTCCTCGTACACGATGCGTTGGCGGGCGACCGGCACGATCCGGTCGAGCCGGCCCGGTCCTTCGTCCGTCCCGCCGTCGGTGGCGGGCTCGGCGAGCAACTGCTCGACCAGTGGCGCAAGGCGGGCCACCGTCGAAGCACGGAAGAAGGCCCGGACGGTGATGTCCACGCCCCAGGTGTCATGAGCGGCGGCGATCACTCGCATCACCATGAGTGAGTCACCGCCGTGGCTGAAGAAGTCGTCGTTGACGCCGATGTCCGCGCGCCGCAGCGCGGTGCGCCACAGGTCGAGCAGGGTGTGCTCGACCGGGGTGCGGGCCGGCCGTGAGGTGCCGGGCGGGGCGACCTCGGTGCCGACGGCTCCCGCAAGCGCGGCGCGGTCGAGCTTGCCGTTCGGGGTGAGCGGGAGCTCGGTCAGGAGCACCAGGCGGTCGGGCAGCATGTAGAGCGGCAGGTGCTCGCGCAGCACGCCGTGCCAGTCCACGCCGTCCTGCCCGGCCTTCGGTACGAGGTAGGCGTGGACTCGCTTCGCGTCCGGCTCCCCCTCGGTGAGGACGACGGCGTCGCGGACGTGCGGGGAGCGGCGGAACGCGGCCTCGATCTCGCCGAGTTCGACGCGGTAGCCGCGCACCTTGAGCTGGTGGTCGCGGCGGCCGAGGAACTCGATGCGCAGGCCTTGTGGCCCGTGGCGGTAGCGGCCGCGGTCGCCGGTCCGGTACATCCGCTCGCCGGGCCGGGAGGCGAAGGGGTGCGGCACGAAGGCGTCGGCGGTGCGGCCCGGGGCGCCGAGGTAGCCGCGGCTGAGGGTGGGGCCCGCGATGTACAGGGTGCCGGGCACACCCGGGGGCACCAGGCGCATCCGGTCGTCGAGGAGATAGGCCTCGGTGCCGGGCAGGGGGGTGCCGATGAGCACGCACCGGGTGTCGTGGTCATCGGCGCCGACGGTGAAGTAGGTGCTGTCGATGGTGCCTTCGGTCAGCCCGTAGCAGTTGACCACGTCTGTTTCCGGTCCGCACAGCCCGCGGATCCTCGCCAGCTCGTCGGCGGGGAAGGTGTCCGAGCCGACGATGAGCAGCTTGAGGAAGGCCAGGTCGGCGCGGCTTTCGGCGACGTGCGCGGCCAGGGTCCGCAGCACCGTGGGCACGAAGTCGGCCACGTCGACGCCCTCCTCGCGCATCAGCCGCAGCAGCCGGGCCGGAAGGAGCAGCGTTTCGCGGGGGCAGACCACGAGGGTGGCGCCGGACCCGACGCAGCGGACGAGCTCGCCGAGGTACCCGTCGAAGCTGAAGTTGGCCATCTGCAGATGGGCCCGGATGCGGCCGCGCAGGGCGAAGGCGTGCTCCCACGCGAGCTGGATGCGCCGGAGCGATCCGTGGGTGGCCATGACGCCCTTCGGGCGCCCCGTCGAGCCCGACGTATACATGACATAACAGAGGCTGTCAGGTCCGAGGTCGCGCTCGGGCCGGGTGCCGGGGGTGCCGGCGCTGTCCGCGCGGGCGGCCCCGCCCGGGACACCGCCGTCCGGTCCTGCCATCAGGCTGCGTACGGGATCGCCGGCCAGGTCGGCGACGATCGACCCCTGGGTGACCACCACCTCCACCCCGGCGTCGGCGACGATCATCGCGCGGCGGGAGGCGGGGCTGTCGAGGTCGAGCGGCACATGGGCGGCGCCCGCCTTCCACACCGCGAGGACCGCGACGACGCTCTCGGCGGAGCGCTCCATGTAGATGCCGACGCGGGACCCGGGGGTGACGCCCTCGCCGAGCAGCCGGTGGGCAAGGCGGTTGGCCGCGCGGTCGAGTTCGCCGTAGGTGAGCCGGGTGTCGCCGTGCACCAAGGCGGGGGCGTCGGGCGTGCGGTCGGCCCACTGCTCGAACACGTCGAGCACGCAGCCTTCTGCGACGGACCCGGCGGACGCGTCGGACGCGACCGGCACTCCCGTCGCGGCGCCGAGCAGCAGCGCGCGGTCCTCGGAGCCGAGCGCTCCCGTCAGGCCGACGGGCTGTTCCGGGTCCCGGGTCATGTCGTCGAGCACGGACCGCCACAGGCGGAGCAGCCCGTCGACGGTCTCCGCGCGGTAGAGCCCGCTGTCGTAGTGGGCGAGGACGTCCGTACGCCCCTCTTCGGCGAACACGTCGACGGTCAGGTCGAACTTGGCGACGCCGATGTCCACCTCCTCGGCGCTCGCGGTCAGGGCGCCGGGTCCGGTGCGGGTGGAGGGCGCAGCGATGTACTGGAAGGTGACGCCGAAGAACTGACCGTCGCCGTCGCCGTCGCCGCGCTCCGTGTCGAGGGCGGACACGACGTCCTGGAAGGAGACCGTCTGGTGTTCGTAGGCCCCCAGGCAGGTCTGGCGCACCCGGGCCAGGGCCTGGCGCACGGTCGGGTCGCCCGACAGGTCGGTGCGCAGGGCGAGCATGTTGAGGAAGGGGCCGATCAGCAGGTCGGCGTCGACGTCCTCCCGCAGGGCGCTCGGCGTACCGACCAGGACATCGTCCTGGTCCATGTGGCGCGAGAGCGCGATCACGAAGCCGGTGAGGAGCACCATGAAGGGGGTGCCGCGCTCGGCGCGGGCCAAATCCCTTATGCGACCCATCAGTTCAGGATCGAGCGTGCGGCGCGCGGTGGCAGCGGGAGGCGTCGACCGGTCGGAGGGCGTGCGGTCCGGGGGCAGTCGCCGGACGTCGGGAAGTGCCGAAAGTCGCGCGCGCCAGTATGCCAGTTCGGCGTCGTACACGGGGTGACCGGCGCTCAGGTGCCGACGCCGGGCGACGAGGTCGGCGTACTGAACGGACAGTGGGGACAGGTCGGGCTCGCGGAACTCGGCCTGTGCGCCGACGAGTTCGAGGAATTCGTCGAGGAACACCTGCCGGGACCAGCCGTCGCTGACGATGTGGTGCCAGTTGAGCAGCAGGGTGTGGTCGTCGTCGGCCGAGCGCAGCAGGACCGTGCGTATCAGAGGGCCGGATTCCAGGTCGAAGGGGCGTCGCGCGTGCTCCTCGGCGAGGCGGTGGGTCTCGGCGGCGCGGCGCTCGGGGCGCAGCCCGGTCAGGTCGATCAGGGCCGTGGTCAGCGGCAGTTCGGACGCGACGCGGGTGCGGGGTACGCCGCCGTCGGCCGGGAAGCTCGCGCGCAGGACGTCGTGCCTGCGGACGATCTCCCGCACGGCGCCGGCGGTCGCGCCGGCGTCGAGCGGGCCCCTCAGGCGGATCGCCGAGCACGCGTTGTAGAGCGCGGTGCCGGGATGCATCCGGTCCAGGAACCAGAAGCTCTCCTGGACCGGGGAGAGCGTGTCCGTCGCCGACGGCGCCGTAGAGCCGGACAGGGGCCGGGTGCCGGGGGTGCCGAAGCTCATGCGACCTCTCCTGCCGGGCGGTCGGCGGCGTGGGGCCGGGCGATGCCGGTCAGCATGCCGGTCAGCGCGATGGCCAGGACGGCGACACCGATGACGAGACAGATCGTGGTGACCCCGGCTCCGGCGGCGGCCGCGGTGGTGATGGCCGCACCGATCGGCCCGAGCGCCGTGTGAATGGTCCAGAAGGCGGACGTGACGCGGCCGAGCAGATGACTGGGCGTCACTTCCTGACGCAGCGACATGGAGGAGATGCCGGCGATGCCGGTGCACATCAGGGTGATCGTCATCAGGACGGCGATCACGGGGACGCTCCCGGACAGGCCGATCCCGGCGACGGCGAACCCCGCGACCGAGAACGCGCAGATCCAGGTCGCGCCGAACGCGAACCGTCGGCGCACCCGGGCGACCACCGCGGAGGCGATGAACGAGCCGACGGTCCCGGCCGTCAGCACATAGCCGACCGTGGTGTCCGGGCGGTTCAGCTCGTCCTTGACCAGGTAGATGACGAGGTCGGTCAGGCCGTAGATGAGGAAGGTGATCAGCGAGAGCAGGAGCGTCAGGGGACGCAGCACGGGGTGCAGCCACAGGAACTTCGCGCCGGCCAGGAACTCGTTGCGGATGGAGCCGTGTTGGGCGGATTCGGACGTGCGCGGCCTGCCGTTGAACTTCACCAGCAGAACACCCAGGGCGGAGACCGCGAAGGTCGCGGAGTCGATGCCGATCGCGGCGGCGGGACCCGCGGACGAGGCCACGAAACCCGCGAGCGCGGGTCCGGCGACGCTGGCGACCGCGTACGTCGCGTACATGTGGCCGTTGGCCCTGGTGATCTGATCCGGTTGAACGATGGCCGGCACCACGGTCACGTAGGTGACCTGGAAAAGCATCGAGAAGCATCCCGCGATGGGGACGACGGTGTAGATCAGCCAGACGGGCGTCGCGGAGATCCACGCGAGGGGGATCACGAGGTAGAGCAGGCAGCGCGCCCCGTCGGCAAGCATGAGGAGCCGTCTGCGGTCGAAGCGGTCGGCCACGACTCCGGCGAACAGGCCGGTCAGGATCGACGCGACACCGGTGAGGCCGGTGACGAGACCCATTTGGAGGACCGAACCCGTGCTGTGCAGCACCAACAGCGGCAACGCGACATAAGAGAAGGAGTCACCGAGCGCGGAAAGGGTCTGAACGCCTAAGAAAATGCGATACGCGGGGTTGCTCCATAAAGAGGGCGAACTGCCCTCCGTACCCGTCGGCCGTGCCTGATCCTGATCCTCGGACAGTTCCCCTGACGGCACGGGTTCCCCCAATCCAGATCTGCCGACGGGCAGTAGATCACACGCCCAGAGGGCCGTCAAGGACGCCTGGATCAAGCCCCCTTGATGCGCCTTCTTGACGGTGCTCCGTCACACATGCTAAACATTCAATTTCGCTTGGTACGTCTGTACGCACCCCCAACCGCCTCTTGCCTGGAGAGAAATTGCGGGTCGCTTTTGTGCATACGCCCATGTCTACCGTTCCTATTGCTCAGCGCAAAGACTTCTGGCGGAACTTCGACATTCAGTACCATGCGGCCCACCCGGGGCTCGACCACATGCGAAAGAACATGTGGGAGCTTCCGCACTGGATGCACTGGCTGGGCGGAGTACTCGTCGCGCACGGCTACACCGACATCGACGTGGTCGATCTCTACACCGATCCGGACGCGTTCACGCGACCGGGGCACCTGGCCGTGGACGCCGTGGAGGCGGCCGTGCGCCGGCACCCCGCGGACGTCTATCTGTTCTCCCCGATGACCGTGAACCTCTGCTACGCGTACGAGATCTCGGACGCCGTCAAGCGGATCAGTCCCGCGGCCCACATCGTCTACGGCGGGGTCGTCGCCACACCGCTGGCCCACGAGGTGGCCGCCCACCCCAGCGTCGACTACGTCGTGGTCGACCGCGGCGAGCATGCCCTGCCCGCGCTCCTGGACGCCCTGACCGACGGACGCGACGTGTCCGGCGTGGGCAACCTGGTGCACCGGCGCTCCGACGGCTCCACCGTCCGGACGGAATCCACTTATCCGCATCTGCTCCCCGCCGACATCCCCTTCCCCAAAGTGGACCTTTTCCCCACGAGCACCGGCGAGGACATCCGCTACTTACGCCAGGTCTATGCCCTGGGCTGCCCTTACAAGTGCACGTTCTGCACCATCCAGACGATCGGTCAACGCCCCGACTATTTCCCCCTGGACCGCGTTCTCAAAGAGATCCGCGCCTACCGGTCCCGCTACGGCGGTCGGCACAACATCTACTGGGGCGACGAAACCTTCACCCTGCACCCGGACCGCACCCTCGAACTCCTGGAACTCCTGGAGCAGGAAGGCGACATCAATTACGACTGCCAGACCCGGCTGAATTGTCTGACCGATGACCGCATATTGCGCAAGCTGAAGAGCAGCGGCTGCCAGTGGGTGGAGATCGGCCTGGAGACCGCGGTCCAGGAAAGTCATGAGACGCACAAACACCACATGAAGCTGAGTGCGACCAGGGAAACCCTGAAGAAGGTCAGGGACGCCGGGCTCGCGGCCTGCTCCTTCACCGTGAACGGCTTTCCCGACCAGAGCACCGACGACATGCGGCGCAGCATCGACTGGGTATGCGAACTGCTCGACGAGGACCTGCTGCAGGCGACCTATCTCTTCGGCCTCGTGCCCTATCCGGGAAGTGCCATGTTCGAGCACCCCGAGCGTTTCGGGATGAAGCTGCTCCACCGCGACTTCCGTCTTTACCACGAGGATCTGCCACCCGTCTTCGCCACCGACAAGGCCACCCCGGACCAGGTCTACGACGTGTTCCTTGAGGGCCAGGACCTGTTCGCGCAGGCCATGGACAAGACCCCGTACTTCGGTGCCGCGCCGGCCCCCGGCACCGCCGACGAGTACGGCACCTTCTGGGCCGATGCCCACGTATAGCCTTCCGCGGCCCCGGACAGACGGGAGCACCATGACTTCTTCTCGATGGCACGTACTGCGGCAGGGCGACGCGGGCCTCATCCTCACGGTGGCCTTCGACGCGGGGCGCGGGGACGCCCGCTTCGCCGACCTGGCCTCCTTCCTGGACGGAAGGCATGTACTGGAGGGGGTGCCGAATCACTGCACGGTCGAAGCGCTCCTGCGGCAGGGGCCCGGCGAGTACGTGACGCCCTGGCTGGAGGCCGTCAAGGAGCGCGGGCAACCGGTGCTCGCCGTGCTCGGACACTGCGCGGGAAGCGGCCTGGCCCGCGAACTGGCGTACCGGTTACGGATGTTGGGGCTCGGCGAGCCCTCCCTGATCACCTTCGATCCGGTGCTCGTCGACAGCCACACCCTGGGCGAGGACTACCGCACCGCCGTCCGCACGCTCGCCGCCCAGCTCTCCCCGCAGGACCTCGAGACCGCCCTCGCGGCGGCCCTGCCGTGCGACGGCGAACCCGCGGCGACCGGAGCGGACGTTCTGCCGCTCGCCGCGGCGCTGGAAACGGCCTACCAGGAGGCGGTGGCCGCCGCCTGCCGGCGCCTAGACGTCGCCCCCGCGGTGCGGCAGCAACTCGCCGACCGCTTCTCGCACTACCTCGCCTACCTGGCCGCGGCCGCCTGGACGGACGCGCAGCCCCCGCCGCCGGACGCGCCCCCGGCGACGACCGTCCTCTCCGCCACCGGGGGCGTCGGCACCTGCGCCGCCGACCCGCGCGGCACGACCACCGGGTTCACCGTGGACCGGACCCGACTGCTCGCGGACCCCGAGGTCGCCGCGTACGTCTCCCGTGTGATGGGCGGGTGACACCCATGGACCCCGCACCGCTCGCCGTCCCGGAAGCCCTGGCGCGCCGTGTGCGCCAGGCACGCGCGGACCGAATAGACCGTGAGCTGTACGAGGAGGAGAAGCACTGGCGTCTGCGTCCCGGCGACGGCGAGGACCCGCGCACCGTCTCGCAGGAAGCGCTGCTCCGCGAGGCCGCGGTGGAGGAGGAGATCACCGCCCGGCTCGGGCCGGCCACGGCCGGTCCCGAAGACCCGCGTCGCCGGGAAGAACGACGGCGCCTCAAGTACTTTCCGGTGCTCTTCGTCAGCGCCCCGCACATCGAGGAAGGCGCGACGGGCTCGTTCCCCGGCATGCCGACCCCGCTGCTCTACGCGACCTGCGTCCTCGACCGGATGCTGCGCATCGACGAGTTCCCCGGCACGCGGGTCCCCGAGGTCGTCGCCGTCCTCAACCCCCATGCCTACTCCCCCGCCTTCGAGGAGGAGCTCGTCGCCTGCCTGCGCGAGCACCGCCCGGTGGTGGTGGGCATCAGCAACCTCTCCGAGGGCCACCACTTCGCCCTGCGCATCGCGGAGACGGTCAAGAAGGAGTGCCCGCAGGCCCTCGTCCTGCTCGGCGGCCAGCACGAGGACGCCGTGAACCCGGACGCCTACCGCGCGGCCTCGCACCGTGTGGCCAAGATGAGCGGCCGCCGGCAGGAGAGCCACGACGAGTTCCGGATCGGCGCGGAGCAACTCGGCCGCCTCACCGCCCTGCAGACGTTCGCCCGCCCCGAGGAACGGGAGCTGATGGACATCGTGTTCGCGGGCGACTCCGCGTTCGCGCTGCCCGAGGTGCTCAAGGTGGTGGCGGACTGCCTGCCGGCCGACACCGAGACCGTCAAGAAGCGCCTGCTCGCCGACCAGGACCGGATCGCCGAACTGCCGGGCGTGGGCAGCCTGTTCCTGTACGACTGGAGCACGCGCCGCATCGAGTCGATGCCGCTCAGCGGCGTGCCGATCGACGGCGACCGGCTCCCGTACATCGACGTGACCCGGCTGACGCACGAGAACCGCTTCCCCGTTTTCGGACACCGCCTCACCGCGCAGGTCATGGCCTGTCTGGGGTGCAAGTACGCGTGCTCCTTCTGCCATGAATCCGCGGACGCGTTCCTCTACGAACAGCCCAAGATCCGCCAGCGGTCCCCGCAGCACGTCATCGGGGAGATCCGGCTGCGCGTCGACCAGGGCTTCGAGGCGGTGTTCTTCGACGACAGCACCTTCACCCAGAATCCTCGCTGGCTCGCCGAGTTCCTGACCCTCCTGGAGGACCTCGCGGCCGAGCACGGCACCTTCGAGTGGGGCTGCCAGACCACCGTCAACGACGTGGACCGCGACCTCCTGCGGCGCATGGCGGCGGCCGGCTGCAGCTACGTGTACTTCGGCGTCGAATCGGCCGAGCCCGACGCCGTACGCGTCCAGAAGGTCCGGCAGCTGCTGCTGGTCTCCGAGAGCGACTGGACCGGACGCTTCCGCAGCGTGGCGCACTGGTGCCGCGAGGCCGGGATCCGGGTCGGCACGTCCTTGCAGTTCGGACTCGGGGAGACGGCCGAGCAGCGGCTGACGACGCTCGACCTCATCGCCGAACTGCACCGGGCGGGCTGCATCCCCGACGGCTGCGTCGCCCTCAACGTCAACAGCCCCTACCCCGGCACCCGCCAATGGCTCCAGATGCTCCAGTCGGGCGCCACGCTGCCCGACTACCGCGAGAAGCTGGTGCGCCACCCGGCCTTCGAGACGGCGCATCAGTTCTCCTCGATCACCGGCCGGGACGTCGAAGCCCTGTATCTGCTCGCCGCCGACCGCCTCGGCCGGGCCCTGCACCAGGAGGAGCCCGCGTGAACACACCGCGCGGAGGCATGCCGGGCCCCGAGGGCCTCCGGCAGGCCGTTCCCTCCCCCCTCACCTTCACCTCCGACTCGCTCGTCACCCACGCGCCGCTCGCCGCCCCGGGCGAACCGCCCCTGCTCATCCGGCCCACCGCCGCCGGCGTCGATGTCGCGGCCTGGGCCTCCCGTTCGAGGGCGTGGCTCGACGAAGCCCTCGACGACCACGGCGCCGTGCTGCTCAGGGGGTTCTCGGTCACCACCACGAACGACCTGGAACGCCTCGCCGACGCGCTCATCGACCAGTTGTACCGCGACAACGGCGAGCATCCCCGTGCCTCGCTGAGCGGCAGCATCGTCTCCCCGGTGTTCTTTCCGCCCGAGGAGAAGCTGCTGTGGCACACCGAGAACTCCTTCAACGACACCGGGCCCGCCCGCATCATGTTCTGCTGTGCGCGGCCCGCCGCCTCCGGCGGCGAGACCCCGATCGTCGACAGCCGTGAGGTGTTCCGGCGGCTCGACGCGGACCTGCGGGCCGAGTTCCTGGCCAAGGGCGTGATGTACGTCCGGAACTACGGCACCGGGCTCGGTCTCGACTGGCGTGACGTCCTGCGCACCGACGACCGGCACACGGCCGAGGCACGCTGCGCCGAGCAGGGCCTGCGTTCCACCTGGGACGGCGACCGGCTGCGCACCGAGGCGGTACGCCCGGCAGCCGTCCGGCATCCGCGAACCGGCGTGTGGTCCTGGATCTGTCAGGCCCAGCACTGGCACCCTGCCTGCCTGGCCCCCGCGACCCGGGCGGCGCTGGAGGCCACCCACACCCCGGAGACGCTGCCGCGCCAGTGCCACTTCGGCGACGGCTCCGTGATCCCGGACGAGGCCATGGCCGAGATGTGCCGGGTGTACGCCGAGCTCGAAGTCTGCTTCCCCTGGGAGAGGGGCGATGTCCTGGTGCTCGACAACATCCTGGTCGCGCATGCCCGCAACCCCTTCCGCGGCCCACGCGAACTCCTGGTGGCCATGGGCGACATGGTGCGGTTCACATGACGGGGCAGGAGACCGCCGAAGACGGGAACCGGGGCGGGACGGCCGACCGGGTCGAGGGGTTCCGGCTCTCGTTCCAGCAGCAGCGCACCTGGCGGGCGTACGGATTCTCGGACCTCGGAGGGGCGCAGGCGCCGGGAGGGGCACGAGCGCCGGGGTGGGCACAAGCTCCGGGGTGGGCACAGGCGCTTCTCCACGTCGACGGCGCCGTCGACCCGGACCGGCTGGCCGACGCGCTGCGCGCGGTCACCGCCCGCCATGGTGCGCTGCGGGCCCGGTACCGCCGTGTACCGGGGGCGAACACCGCGCTCGCGGACCTCGGCGGAGGGAACGGCGGAAGCGTCGAGTGGACGGTGCGGGACCTGCGGGCGTTCGCGCCCGCGGACATCCCCGCGCAGCTGGACGCCGAGGTACGGGCCGAGCGTCTGCGGCCTGCGGGCATCGACGACGCCGCCCCGCTGCGCGCCCGCCTGCTCAGGCTCACCGACCAACGGCACGCGCTGCTGATCACGGCCTCCGGTCTGTCCGCCGACAGCCGGACCCTGCGCGCCCTCCCGGCCGAGCTCGCCCTCGCCCACGACGGCCGATCACCGGACGCCGAACCTCTGCAGTACATCCAGTACGCGCAATGGCAGCACCAGGTCGACGCCGCCGAGCCGGTGTCCGACGACGCCGCCCATGGCGTCGACACACCGCACCCCGGCCCACTGGCCCTGCCCCTGCGCCGTGCTCCGCGGGCCGGGCAGGACACCGGGACCGACGTCCTGCGCCTGGACCGCACGGTGCCGCCCCTGCTGGCGCGGGCCGTCCGGGCCTGTGCGAAGCAGCACCGCGTCACGCCCGACGTCGTGCTGCTCACCTGCCTGCTGGCTCTCCTGCGCAGGGTCACCGACCGGCCCGACGTCACCGTCGCCGCCGCCCTGCCGGGGCGCCCGTACGACGATCTGAGCGATTGCGCCGGTCCCTTCGCCCATTGGTCGCCCGTACGCACCGGGCCCGGCTCGGCCACCACGTTCTCCGGTCTCCTGGCCCAGGTCCGGAGCGAGCGTTCGCGCGCCGAGCGTGCCGCGGAGCGCCTGCCGGCTGCGTACGCCACCGCCCCCGCCGACCGGACGGCCGCGTTCGAGGCGAAGGAGGAGACACCCGCCGAGCATGCCGACGGCGTCACCTTCACCTTGGTCTGGGACGACGTCGAGGCCGAGCCGTGCGCGCTGAAGCTGGAGAGCATCACGGGCTACGACTGCCTGCGGCTGGTGTGGCGCCACCACCAGGGCGAGTTCCCCGCCGACTACGTGCGGAGCATCGCCGGGCAGTACCTGACCCTGCTGGAAGGTGCCGTCGCCGCCCCCTCGGCCCCGCTCGACACCCTCAGCGTGCTCGACGACCACAGCCGTGACCTCGTACGGGTTGCGGCCGACCACGGCCGTGCCACCCGGCAGACGCCCTCGTGCCTGCACCGGATCATCGAGCGGCAGGCCCGGCGGTCACCGGACGCCGTGGCGGTCGTGGACCCCGGCGCCCGGCTGACCTACCGGCAGTTGGACGAACAGGCCGGCCAAGTGGCCCTGATGCTGCGGAAGCACGGGGTCGGGCCGGATCGGCCGGTGGCGGTGTCCATCGGGCACACCCGTCACCTTCTGGTGGCGATGCTCGGCGTGCTCAAGGCGGGCGGCGCGTATCTGCCGCTCGATCCGGAGCTGCCCGCGGCACGGACCGAGGACATGCTGGCGCGCTCGGGGTGTTCCCTGATCCTCACCGCACCGGACACTCCGCAGGACCAGGCGGGCACGATCCGCTGCCTGCGTGCCGACGGACAGCCGGCGCCGGAGCAACCGGTCGGGCCGCTGCCCGAGGTGACGCCGGAGAACCTCGCCTACATCCTGTTCACCAGCGGCTCCACCGGCGTCCCCAAGGGCGTGATGCTGCCCCACCGGGCCCTGGCCAACTACGTGCTCTGGGCGGCCGGAACCTACGTGCACGAGAACGGCACGGGGTCCATGGTCCACTCCTCCGTGGCCTTCGACATGACGGTGACCAGTCTGTTCGTGCCCCTGGTCAGCGGACGCACGGTGCACCTGGACCCGGCCTGGCGCGACGTCTTCGGCCTCACCGGTGAGCTGGGCCGACGGGCCGGTCTGGACGTGCTCAAGATGACGCCCTCCCATCTGGGCGTGATCAACCACGCGCTCGATCCCGCCGACACGCACGGGGTCGCGCACTCGCTCGTCCTCGGCGGCGAGAACCTCTCCTGGGAGCACATCGCGCCCTGGCGCGAACACGCGGCGACCACACGGATCTTCAACGAGTACGGGCCCACGGAGGCCGCGGTGGGCTGCGCCGTCCACGAGATCACGGCCGACGACCCGGCGGTCGGTGACGTGCCCATCGGCCGGCCCGTGGACGGCGGCGACATCCACGTCCTGGACAGCCGCCTGGACCCGGTACCGGTCGGAGCGCTCGGGGAGATCTGCGTGGGCGGCATCGGCCTCGCGCGCGGCTACGTCGCCGATCCGGCCGGATCGGCCGAACGCTTCGTACCGCATCCCTTCTCCGATGTGCCGGGTGAACGCCTCTACCGGACCGGTGATGTCGGCTACTACGCCCCTGACGGGTCGCTGCACTGCCTCGGGCGCCGGGACGAGCAGATCAAGGTCCGCGGTGTCCGCGTGGAACCGGCCGAGATCGAGCGGGCGCTGCTCGACCACCCGGCCGTTCGCGACGCGGCGGTGGTGCTCGGGCCCGACGGTGGCGACGGCGGCCTGCTCACCGCGTTCCTCTCGCCGTCGGCCGAAGGCGCGGTCGCGCCTTCCGAACTGCGCGGCCACCTCGGCGGGCGGCTGCCTGCCGTCATGGTCCCCGCCTCGTACGTCTGGCTCGACCGGTTGCCCCTCACGGCGAACGGCAAGACCGATCGCGACGCGCTGCTCGCCGCCGACGCCCCGCGCGACCCCGGCGCACGGACAGCGGTCCGGCCGCCCGGCGACAGCCTGGAGGCGCGTGTCGCGGCCATCTTCGGTGATCTGCTCTCGGTCCCGTCCGTCGGAGCGGACGACGTCTTCTTCGATCTCGGCGGCCACTCGATCCTGGCGGTGCGGCTGATCGCGAGGATCAACGCGGCCTTCTCCGCCGAGCTGCCGGTGTCGGTGCTCTTCGAGGAGACGGCGGCCCTCGACGGACCACCGCTCGACCCCGCGACGCCGAGGGCACTTGCCGCACTGCTCCGAGACGCAGGCACAGGCGCAGGCACAGGCACAGGCACAGGCGAGCGTCCACGTGACCTCGTCACGCTCCAGACCCGGGGCGAGGGAACCCCGCTGTTCTGCGTCCACCCCGGCGGCGGGGACGCCATCGGCTTCCGGAACCTCACCGATGGGTCCGTGCTCCGGCGCCCGCTGTACGCCCTGCACGACGGCGCCGATGGCTCCGATGGCACCGATGGCGCGCAACAGGGAGAGACCGGGCAGGGGCGGACTCCGGAGACCGACGTCGAGGCACTCGCGGAGCGCCACCTCGCGGTGGTCCGCGAGGTCCGGCCGCACGGCCCGTACCTCCTGATGGGCTGGTCCATGGGTGGCCTCGTCGCCTACGAGATGGCCCGGCGGCTCACGCGGCTGGGAGAGCGGGTCGCCATGCTGATCCTCGTCGACAGCTACCTGGGCGACCAGCTCCCGGCCGACGCCGGATCGGCGCCGGAGGACGCGCACGGGCGCGCGGCCCTGCGCTACCGACCGGCGCCCTACGACGGTCCGACGGCCCTGTTCCAGGCGCAGGAGAGCGATCCACGGGTACGGGCGACGGCGGGTGCGGCCTGGGCGGACCTGTGCTCGGCCCTCGCCCCGCCACGGGTCCTGGCCGGTGACCACTACTCCATGCTGGACGAGCCGTTCGTGTCCGGCCTGGCGGCGGAGATGGAGAAGACCCTTCAGGAGGCGGACGTCCCTCATGCCTGACGAGACCCGTGCCACGCCGTCCCCGCCTCAGGGAACAGTGCTGCGGTACTTCGACGACACGCGGCGCGCGTGGCCCGACCTGCCCGCGGTGGAGTACCGGGGGCGCCGGCTGTCGTACGAGGAACTCGGCCGTGCGGCGGACGAGTTGGCCACGCGCCTGCGACGCCTCTCCGTCGCGGGCACGGTCGTCGGCGTCCGCACCGACCGGTCCTTCCGGCTCCCGGTCGCCATCCTGGCCGCGCTGCGCGCCGACGCCGCGTACATGCCTCTGGATCACGCCTACCCGGAGGCCCGGCTCGACTTCATGATGCGGGACAGCGGCATGCGCGTCCTGCTCACGCACCGCACCCCCGCGGGGCTGCCGCCCGCGCCCCTCGGAACGGAGGTCGTGCTGCTCGACGACGACCTGACGACCGGCCCGGACCCGAGCCCGAACCCTCCGGAGGCTCCGGTCTCCACAGCCGGCACCGACGACCTCGCGTACGTCATCTACACGTCGGGGTCCACGGGCACGCCCAAGGGCGTCGCCATGCCGCACGGCCCGCTGCGCAACCTGATCAGCTGGCAGCGCGAGACGTTCACATGCGGCATCGGCGACCGGACCCTCCAGTTCGCGGCGGCGAGCTTCGACGTGCACTTCGAGGAGATGTTCAGCACCTGGGGCACGGGCGGCTGCCTGGTGCTGATCGACGAGGAGATACGCCGGGACTCCCACCGGCTGCTGCGCTTCCTCGACGAGCAGCGGGTGCACCGCGTGTTCATGCCGTTCGTGGCCCTTCAGTCGCTCGCCCACACCGCACAGGACGTGGGTGGCCATCCGCGCTCGCTCCGCGAGGTCGTCTGCGGCGGTGAGCAGCTCTACGTCACTCCCGCCGTGCGGCAGTTCTTCGGCGCCCTTCCGGATGTCGCGCTGCACAATCAGTACGGACCGTCGGAGACGCACAACGTGACGGCCCTGCGGCTGCCCGGCGAGCCCGCGTCCTGGCCGGAGCGCGCTCCCATCGGCCGGTCCATCGACGCCGCGCGCGTGCGGGTCGTGGACGGGCAGGACAACCCGGTCCCGGCGGGGGTCACCGGTGAGATCGTCATCGGCGGCCCGGTGCTCGCCCGCGGCTACCTCAACCGGCCCGGCCTGTCCGCGGAGCGTTTCACGCCCGATCCGCTGGGGCCCGCGGGATCGCGGGTGTACCGGACCGGCGACATGGGCCGGGTCGACGCGCAGGGGCGGATCCACTTCCTCGGCCGCGACGACGGGCAGGTCAAGATCCGCGGCTACCGCGTGGAGCTCGGTGAGATCGAGTCGGCGGTCAGGGCCCTGCCGGAGGCGGCCGACGCCGCGGTCGTGGTGAACGAGAGTCCCACGGCGGGCAAGCGTCTCGTCGCCTACGTCGTGGGAGAGACGCCGCTGCCCGGCGACCTCAGGGACCGGCTCGCCGAGGCCCTGCCCGAGTACATGCTGCCGGTGGCGTTCGTCCCGGTGGACCGGCTGCCGCTCACCCCCAGCGGCAAGCTCGACCGCCAGGCACTGGCCGCGCGCGAGCTGACGGTCACGGGCAGCGGCGCCAGCTCGGCCGAGGACGGCGTACAGCAGGGGCTCAGGCTCCTGTGGGAGCACGTCCTGGACGCGAAGGACATCGCGTACAACGACAACTTCTTCCAGCTGGGCGGCACTTCGCTGCTGGCCGCGGTGCTGATCTCCCGGATCAACGAGCGCTTCGGCGCGTACGCGGATCTGGAGACGTTCGTCTCGCGGCCGACGATCTCCGCGATGGCCGAGTGGATCGGCGAGCGATCGGACCTGTCCCAACAACCGGTGAGGCTGGATTCGTGATCGACACTGACGACGGACATCTGGCGGACGACGGGCATCTGGCGGACCTGATCGCGGAGTACGAGGCGAAGGGCTGGTGCCGCTCTCCGTACCGTTTCACCGCCCCCTCGGTCGACCTGCTCCGCGACAGCCTGGAGGCCGTCATCGACCGAGGAGGGCCGGAGGTGGTGCACGAGAGGGACAGCACCGCTGTCCGCGCGGTGCACGGCTGCCACGAGTTCGACGAGGCGTACGCGGCGCTCGTCCGACACCCCTATCTCCTCGCGCTGGCCGAGGCGCTGACGGGGACGCCCGTCTACGTCTACCAGTTCAAGGTGAACCTGAAGCAGGCCCGTGAGGGCCAGGCATGGCCGTGGCACCAGGACTTCGCCTTCTGGAACGCGGAGGACGGCTTGCCGCGGCCCGCGGCGGTCACCCTCGCCGTCCCGCTGGACGACGTCCACGAGAACAACGGCCCGCTGATCCTCGTACCCGGATCCCATCGTCTGGGGTACCTCGGCCCCGGCAAGATCACGCCGGGCGGCAAGGGGGACTGGCGCAAGAACTTCGAGGCCGATCCCGAGCACACGATGGAGCCCGACCGCGCCCGAGAGCTGGTCACGTCCTTCGGCAGCGAGCGTGCGACGGGCCGGGCGGGCGCGATCCAGGCCTTCCACCCGAACATCGTGCACTCGTCGTCGGACAACGCGTCGGCGGACCGGCGGGCGCTGCTGATGGTGTCGTACAACTCCGTCGACAACGCCCCGCCTCGTCCGACGCGCCCCGAGTTCCTGGTGGGCCGCAAGACGGACCAGCTGAAGCCGAAGTGGGACGACCGTCTCACCCTGGAGACGGGCTGAGGCGGGCCGCCTCGGGGTTGAGCATGGATGCGGGGTTCCGCGAGCACGACAGAACCCCGTGGCCTCTTTGAGACCACGGGGTTCTGGTTGCTACTTGTGTCCGAGGGGGGACTTGAACCCCCACGCCCGATAAAGGGCACTAGCACCTCAAGCTAGCGCGTCTGCCATTCCGCCACCCGGACTAGGTGTCTGCCGTTCGCGGGGTGTTCCCCGCGGCGACATGGACAACAATACCAAGCTTTCGGAGTGCCTTTCACCTGCGTTATCCGTACGTCGGCGGGCGGATGCCCGGCGGCCCTCTCCGCCACATCTACAGTCTCACCATGAGTGACGGGCTGATTACTGGAGTGCTCGGTGACGTGAAGGTGCGGCGGCCTCGGCTGCTGTCGCCGTTGCGCGAGCATCTGCGGGACACCATGTGGTTCGCGCCGACCGCCGGGCTCGTGGGGGCCATGGTGCTGTGGGTGGCCGCGGCGGAGCTGGACAGCCGGATCGTGGCGGCGGCGCAGGACGCCGGGGACTACGACACCGTCGAGAGCCTGATGGGGATCGCCGACGACGCCAAGGCGGTGATCAGCACCATCGGCTCGGCCATGATGACCTTCATCGGTGTCGTCTTCAGCATCTCGCTGGTGGCCGTGCAGATGGCCAGCGGGCAGTTCAGCCCGCGAGTGGTGCGGCTGTACGTCAGGTCGCGGATCACCAAGATCACGCTCACCGTCTTCCTGGCGACGTTCCTGTTCTCCCTGATGACGCTGACGTCCTTCGACAGCGAGACCGATCCGCGGCGGCTGACGAGCGTGCCGCTGGTCGAGTCGGTCCTGGCGATGGCGATGGTGTTCCTGAGTCTGCTGCTGTTCGTCGCGTACGTGAACGGCACGCTCCGCATGATGCGGATCAGCTTCGTCATCGACCGGATCGCCCGGGAGTCGCTGCGGGTGGCCGTGAAGCACCCGACCGAAGGCGCGGTGGACGACGAACGCCTCGGCCCCGTCACCGCCCGGATCACTCACCACGGGCGGGCCGGAGTGCTGCGGGACGTGCACATCGCCCGGGTCGTGCGGGCGGCGAGACGGCACGGTGTGGTGCTGCGGCTGCTGCCGCGCATCGGGGACTTCGTGGTGCCGGGGACCCCGGTGTTCACCGTCCACGGCGGGGCGGCGCCGCCGCCGCGCGCGCTGCGGTACACGGTGTCGGTGAGCGTGGAGCGCACCTTCCACCAGGACCTCGGCTTCGGTCTCCGCCAGCTCGCGGACATCGCCCTGCGGGCCCTGTCCCCCGCGGTGAACGACCCGACCACCGCCGTGCAGGCCCTGGGCCGCATCATCCAGTTCCTGGCGTCGGTCGCCGGATATCCGCTGGGCGCCCTGCGCCACCGCGACCGGCGCGGGGCGGTGCGGATGGTGCAGCCCGTGCCGGACTGGACCGCTCTGGTGGATCTCGGGTTCACCGAGATCCGGGGGTGCGCCATCGGCAATCCGCAGGTGACCCGGCGCATGCTGGCCGGCCTCGACGATCTGCTGCGGCTCGCGCCCGAGGAGCGCAGAAAGCCGCTCCTGCGCCACCGGGAGCTGCTCGGGCAGGCGGTGGAACGCACCGTCCCGGAGGCCGCGGACCGCGCGTTCGCCCTGCTGCCCGACCGGCAGGGCATCGGCTAGAGGCCTCTCCCCTGCCGGTCGGTGAAGGAGCTCACACCCAGGAACTCACACCCAGGAGCTCACGCCGAGGAGCTCACGCCATCAGGTGGTAGCTGGGGAAGTTCCCCGGTGGCCGTTCCGTCGCCGGGCCGTGCGTGACCGCCCGCACAAGCAGCTCACCGCCGACGAACGCGCCGCGCCAGGACGCGCCGAACCCGCCGAACAGCTCGTCCCGGTCGCCGCGCGAGCGGGGCTTGCCGTGGCCCGTCTTGAAGGCGCGGATCTGCGGTGCGAGCCGTTCGTACGTCGCGGTGTCGTCCGTCGAGAGCGTGGCGACCAGCGCGCCGTTCGACGCGTTCATGGCAGCGAGCAGCTCTGCCTCCGTGTCGACCAGGACGATGGTGTCGACCGGGCCGAACGGCTCCGCGTGGTGCAGAGGGGAGGACGGGGGCGGGTTGAGGAGCGTGACGGGGTGGACGTACGCGTCCGTGTCCTGGCCCGGCAGGAAGAGGTCCGCCGACCGGGCGCCGCGGTACAGCGGCACGGCTCCGCGGTCGATCGCCTCCGTCACCTGGTCGCCCAGCTCCTTGGCCTTGGCCGCGTTGATCAGCGGGCCGAAGTCCAGTTGCGGGAACGGGTCTTCGGCGTGCGCGACCGCCAGGGGGTGGCCGACGCGGACGGTGCGTACGGCCGGGAGGTAGGCGGCGAGGAACTCGTCGAAGAGGCTCCGTTGGACGACGAAGCGCGGATACGCCGTGCAGCGCTGCTTGCCGTAGTCGAAGAGCTTGGGGACGACGGCGCCGAGCGCGTCCCAGTCGCTGTAGTTCCAGATGCCCCAGGTGTTGAGTCCTTCCTGTTCGAGGATGTGCCGCTTGCCGAGGTCGGCGACGGCGGTGGCGACGGCGGCGCCGGTGTCACGTCCGCCGACGAAGGAGACGCAGCCGATCTCCGGGGCGCGGACCAGCGCTTCGGACAGCTCTCCCCCGCTGCCGCTGACGAGGGTGACGGGAATCCCTTCGCGGGCGGCCAGGGCGCAGGCCAGGGTCAGACAGGCGACGCCGCCATCGGTCGGGGTCTTGGCGATGACCGCGTTGCCCGCGAGTGCCTGTACCAACACCGCGTGAACGAGCACGCTCATCGGGTAGTTCCAGCTCGCGATGTTGGACACCGGACCGTCCAGCGGGGTCCGGCCTTCGAGCATCGGCTCGATGCCGTCGACGTACCAGCGCACGCCGTCGATGGCCCGGTCGACGTCGGCCTGGGCCAGCCGCCAGGGCTTGCCGATCTCCCAGACGAGGAGGAGGGCGAGCAGTTCGCGGTGTTCGGTGAGGGCGTCGAGGGTGGCGGCGACGCGGGCGCGCCGCTCCCCCAACGGGACGTGGCGCCAGGCGCGGTGCTGGTCGAGCGAGGCGCGTACGGCCTGGTGGGCGGTGGCTGCGTCGAGGCGTGGCGGGCCCGCGATGGGGCTGCCGTCGACGGGGGAGGTGGCGGGCAGGGTCCGGCCGTCCGCGTGCCAGGTCCCGTTCCAGAGGTTCAGGACGCGGTCGTCGCGGAAGGCCTCGGGCGCGACGGCGACGCAGCGTCGCCAGGCGTCGGCCCAGGCCGTACCGGCCTTGAGGACGAGGGGGTTGGTGAGGGCGGGATGGTTGAGGGTGGGTGCCATTCGAGGTTCTCCGCTCACGGTGCACAAGTCGGGGCGGGAGGTGCATGGCTCGCACGGCGCCGCTCGGTTCGCGGTCCGCGCGTATGTGCTGGGGGACGCTAGTGCAGTCGGGGCCTGTCACCTATGAGTGACGTCACGCCCCGAGTCGGTTGAGAATCCGGGCCGGTGGAGAACGAGGCGGGCGGTTTCCGTCGGTGTGGCGCCGACGCGCACCCCGGCGGCCTCCAGGGCCTCCTGTTTCGCGCGGGCGGTGCCGGACGATCCGGAGACGATGGCGCCCGCGTGCCCCATGGTCTTGCCCTCGGGAGCGGTGAAGCCGGCGATGTAGGCGACGACGGGTTTGGTGACGGCGCGTTGGATGTAGGCGGCCGCGCGTTCCTCCGCGTCGCCGCCGATCTCGCCGATGAGGACGATCAGTTCGGTGTCGGGGTCGTCCTCGAAGGCGGCGAGGCAGTCGATGTGCGTGGTGCCGACGACGGGGTCGCCGCCGATGCCGACGCAGGTGGAGAAGCCGATGTCGCGCAGCTCGTACATGAGTTGGTAGGTGAGGGTGCCGGACTTCGACACCAGGCCGACGCGTCCTGGTTTGGTGATGTCGGCGGGGATGATGCCCGCGTTGGCCTGCCCCGGGGTGATGAGCCCGGGGCAGTTGGGTCCGATGACGCGGGTGCCGCGCTCCTTGGCGTACGCGTGGAAGGCGACGGAGTCGTGCACGGGGATGCCCTCCGTGATGACCACGGCCAGGCCTATCCCGGCGTCGGCCGCCTCGGTGACGGCCGCCTTGCAGAAGGCGGGCGGCACGAAGACCACGGTGACGTCGGCGCCGGTGGCATCGATGCCGTCGCGGACGGAGCCGAAGACGGGGACGGCGCGGTCGTCGAAGTCGACGGTGCGGCCCGCCTTGCGGGGGTTGACGCCGCCGACGACGTCCGTGCCCGCCGCGAGCATGCGGCGTGTGTGCTTCATGCCCTCGGCGCCGGTCATGCCCTGGACGAGGACCTTGCTCTCCTTGGTGAGGTAGATCGCCATGTCCCGGCTCCTTAGGCTGCGTTGGTGTGTCCGGCGAGTTCGGCGGCCCGGCGCGCGGCGCCGTCCATGGTGGTGGCCTGCTGGACGAGGGGGTGGGAGCGCTCGTCGAGGATGGCGCGACCGCGCGCGGCGTTGTTGCCGTCGAGGCGGACAACGAGTGGTTTGGTCAACTGGACTGATTCCAGGGCCTGGACGATGCCGTCGGCGACGGCGTCGCACGCGGTGATGCCGCCGAAGACGTTGACGAAGACGGACTTGACGGCGGGGTCGGAGAGGATGACGGAGAGGCCGTCGGCCATGATCTGGGCGGAGGCGCCGCCTCCGATGTCGAGGAAGTTCGCGGGGCGCGCTCCGCAGCCCGCGACCACGTCGAGGGTCGACATGACCAGGCCCGCGCCGTTGCCGATGACGCCGACCTCGCCGTCGAGCTTCACGTAGTTGAGGCCCTTGGCGGCGGCGGCCGACTCCAGCGGGTCGTCGTGCGCGGAGTCGTCGGCGCCCCAGCGTGCCTGGCGGAAGCGGGCGTTGTCGTCCAGGGTGACCTTGCCGTCGAGGGCGAGGATCTCCCCCTGGGCGGTGCGGACCAGGGGGTTCACCTCTACCAGGAGGGCGTCCTCGCGGATCAGCACCTGCCAGAGCCTGACCAGTACGTCGGCGGCGGCTTCGGGCAGCCCCGCCGCGGCGGCGATCTCGGCCGCCTTCGCCTCGCCCACTCCTTGCGCCGGGTCGATCTCCACGCGCGCGACGGCCTCGGGGCGGCTCGCCGCCACCTCCTCGATCTCCATGCCGCCCTCGGCGGAGGCGATGGCGAGGAAGCGCCCCGCCGCGCGGTCCAGTACGTACGAGACGTAGAACTCGCTCTCGATGTCGACGGGTTGGGCCAGCATCACCTTGTGCACGGTGTGGCCCTTGATGTCCATGCCGAGGATCTGGCGTGCCGTGATCTCGGCGGCGGCCGGGTCAGCCGCCACCTTCACACCGCCCGCCTTGCCGCGCCCGCCGGTCTTCACCTGAGCCTTGACGACGACGCGGCCGCCCAGGCGTTCGGCGCCCGCGCGTGCCTCCTTCGCCGTGTCGGCGACCTCCGCTTGCGGCACCAAGATGCCGTATTCCTCGAAGAGTTCCCTTGCCTGGTGCTCGAACAGGTCCATTCCGGCTCCTGACGCCTTGTCGTTCCGGGGAGCGAACCCCCCGCCTCCGAAAAGTGCCGCACGCCCCCTGGACACCACTGACCGGATGCGGGATAACAAGCTTCATACAGTATTCGTCGACTGTATGCAATCTACCGCGAGAGCACCTACGAGCAGCGTGTGAGCGTGTGTGAGCGCTCCAACTCCCCTACGAAGGGACAGGACTTCGCCATGCCCGACGGCAGCAGCGACACGAACCAGACCCACATCTCCGGTGGGCACCTGGTCGCCAAGGCACTCAAAGCAGAGGGTGTGGAGGTCATCTACACCTTGTGCGGCGGCCACATCATCGACATCTACGACGGCTGCGTCGACGAGGGGATCGATGTCGTCGACGTGCGCCACGAGCAGGTCGCCGCCCACGCGGCCGACGGCTACGCGCGCCTCACCGGAAAGCCGGGATGCGCCGTGGTGACGGCGGGACCGGGAACCACGGACGCCGTCACGGGCGTCGCGAACGCCTTCCGCGCGGAGTCCCCCATGCTGCTGATCGGCGGCCAGGGAGCGCACACCCAGCACAAGATGGGGTCACTTCAGGACCTCCCGCACGTCGACATGATGACGCCCATCACCAAGTTCGCCGCGACCGTGCCGGACACGGCGCGGGCCGCGGACATGGTGTCGATGGCGTTCCGCGAGTGCTACCACGGCGCTCCGGGGCCGTCCTTCCTGGAGATCCCGCGCGATGTCCTGGACGCCAAGGTGCCGGTGGAGAAGGCGCGGGTGCCGCAGGCCGGGCAGTACCGCGCCTCCACCCGCTCGGCCGGCGACCCCGAGGCCATCGAGAAGCTGGCCGACCTGCTCGTGCACGCCGAGAAGCCCGCGATCCTGCTCGGCAGCCAGGTGTGGACGACACGGGGCACCGCATCCGCCATCGAGCTCGTGCGCACCCTGAACGTGCCCGCCTACATGAACGGCGCCGGCCGCGGCACCCTGCCGCCCGGGGACCCGCACCACTTCCAGCTCTCGCGGCGGTACGCCTTCTCCAACGCCGACCTCATCGTCATCGTGGGCACGCCCTTCGACTTCCGCATGGGCTACGGCAAGCGGCTCTCCCCGGACGCCACCGTCGTACAGATCGACCTCGACTACCGCACCGTCGGCAAGAACAGGGACATCGACCTGGGCATCGTCGGAGACGCGGGGCTGATCCTGAAGTCGGTCACCGAGGCCGCGTCCGGGCGGCTCAACGGCGGTGCCGCCAAGCGCAAGGAGTGGCTCGACGAGCTGCGCGCCGCCGAGCAGACGGCGATCGAGAAGCGGCTGCCGAACCTGAAGTCCGACGCCTCGCCGATCCACCCCTACCGTCTCGTCAGCGAGATCAACGACTTCCTTACCGAAGACTCCATCTACATCGGCGACGGCGGCGACATCGTCACCTTCTCCGGGCAGGTCGTGCAGCCCAAGTCGCCCGGCCACTGGATGGACCCCGGACCGCTCGGCACGCTCGGCGTCGGCGTCCCCTTCGTGCTCGCCGCCAAGCAGGCGCGGCCCGACAAGGAGGTGGTGGCCCTCTTCGGAGACGGCGCCTTCTCGCTGACCGGGTGGGACTTCGAGACGCTCGTCCGCTACAACCTGCCCTTCGTGGGGATCGTCGGCAACAACTCCTCGATGAACCAGATCCGTTACGGCCAGAAGGCCAAGTACGGCGAGGAGCGCCAGCGCATCGGCAACACCCTCGGCGACGTCCACTACGACAAGTTCGCCCAGATGCTGGGCGGTCACGGCGAAGAGGTCCGCGACCCCGCCGACATCGGCCCGGCGCTGCGGCGGGCGCGCGAGTCGGGCAAGCCCTCGCTGATCAACGTATGGGTCGACCCGGACGCGTACGCCCCCGGAACCATGAACCAGACCATGTACAAGTGAGGAGCCCGTGCGATGACGACCAAGGCTCTTGAGGGCGTACGCGTCCTCGACATGACACACGTCCAGTCCGGGCCCTCCGCCACCCAGCTGCTCGCCTGGCTCGGTGCGGACGTGGTGAAGCTGGAGGCGCCCTCCGGGGACATCACGCGCAAACAGCTGCGTGATCTTCCGGACGTCGACTCGCTCTATTTCACGATGCTCAACTGCAACAAGCGGAGCATCACCCTCAACACCAAGACCGAGCGCGGCAAGGAGCTCCTCACCGAGCTGATCCGGCGCTCCGACGTGATGGTCGAGAATTTCGGCCCGGGAGCCGTGGACCGGATGGGGTTCACCTGGGAGCGCATCCAGGAGATCAACCCGCGGATCGTCTACGCCTCGATCAAGGGCTTCGGAGAGGGCCCCTACACCAACTTCAAGGCCTACGAAGTGGTGGCACAGGCCATGGGCGGCTCCATGGCGACCACCGGCTTCGAGGACGGTCCGCCGCTCGCCACGGGCGCCCAGATCGGTGACTCCGGGACGGGCATCCACGCCGTCGCCGGGATTCTCGCCGCCCTCTTCCAGAGGGAGAACACCGGCCGCGGGCAGCGCGTGAACGTGGCCATGCAGCACGCGGTGCTCAACCTGTGCCGGGTGAAGCTGCGCGACCAGCAGCGCCTGGCGCACGGGCCGCTCGCCGAGTACCCGAACGACGACTTCGGGGACGAGGTGCCGCGCTCCGGCAACGCGTCCGGCGGCGGGCAGCCCGGCTGGGCGGTCAAGTGCGCGCCCGGCGGACCGAACGACTACGTGTACGTCATCGTGCAGCCCGTGGGCTGGCAGCCGCTGACCGAGCTGATCGGCCGGCCCGAACTCGCCCAGGACCCCGAGTGGGCCTCTCCGGAGGCGCGGCTCCCCAAGCTCGGCAAGATGTTCCAGCTGATCGAGGAGTGGTCCGCCACGCTCCCCAAGTGGGAGGTCCTGGAGCGGCTCAACGCCCACAACATCCCCTGCGGCCCGATCCTCTCCACCAAGGAGATCATCGAGGACGCCTCGCTGGCCGCGAACGAGATGGTCGTCGAGGTCGCGCATCCACAGCGCGGCTCCTTCACGACGGTCGGCTCCCCGCTGAAGCTGTCGGACTCCCCCGTGGACGTGGTCAGTTCGCCGCTCCTGGGCGAGCACAACGCGGAGGTCTTCGTCGGTGAGCTCGGCCTCGGCGACGAGGAACTGCGCCTGCTCAAGTCGAACGGAGTGATCTGATTGATGGCCGAAGACCGCGCACTGACGGTGCGGGCGCTCCTGGACACCGTGCGCGCCGAGGGACGGACCTCGCTGACGGCCCCGGAGGGCAAGATCCTCGCGGACGCCTACGGGATCGCCGTGCCGGGCGAGGAACTGGCGACGGACGTGGACGAGGCGGTGGCGCACGCGGCCCGCTTCGAAGGGCCCGTCGTCATGAAGATCGTCTCCCCCGACATCCTGCACAAGACCGACGCGGGCGGCGTCATCGTCGGCGTGGAGGGCGCCACCGACGTACGGGCCGCCTTCTGCACGATCGTCGAGAACGCGCGGGCGTACGCGCCGACGGCACGCATCGAGGGCGTGCAGGTGCAGGAACTGCTGCCCTCCGGCCAGGAAGTCATCGTCGGGGCGGTGACCGACCCGACGTTCGGGAAAGTCGTCGCCTTCGGGCTCGGCGGCGTGCTCGTCGAGGTCCTCAAGGACGTCACGTTCCGCCTCGCGCCGGTCGACGCGGACGAGGCCGCCTCGATGCTCGACTCGATCCGCGCCGCCGAGATCCTGTGCGGGGTGCGGGGCGCGCCGGCGGTGGACCGGTGGGCCGTCGCCGAGCAGATACGCCGGGTCTCCCAACTGGTCACCGACTTCCCCGAGATAGCGGAGGTGGACCTCAACCCGGTGATCGCCACTCCGGAGGGGGCCATCGCCGCGGACATCCGCGTCATCCTCTCCGAAGGGGTTCAGAAGAAGCGCCGCACGTACACGCGCGAGGAGATTCTCACGTCGATGCGGCGGCTGATGGAGCCGCGCTCGGTCGCCGTGATCGGTGCCTCCAACGAGCAGGGCAAGATCGGCAATTCGGTGATGCGCAACCTCATCGACGGCGGCTTCTCCGGCGAGATCCATCCGGTGAACCCCAAGGCCGATGACATCTTGGGCCGCAAGGCGTACAAGAGTGTCACGGACGTTCCCGGTGAGGTGGATGTGGCGGTCTTCGCGATCCCCGCCAAGTTCGTGGCATCGGCCTTGGAGGAGGTGGGCCGCAAGGGCATCCCCAATGCGGTCCTGATCCCCTCCGGGTTCGCCGAGACCGGTGAACAGGGCCTCCAGGACGAGATCGTGGAGATCGGCGAGCGGCTCGGAGTGCGGCTGCTCGGCCCGAACATCTACGGCTACTACTCGACGTGGCAGGACCTGTGCGCCACGTTCTGCACGCCGTACGACGTCAAGGGCGGGGTCGCCCTGACGAGCCAGTCCGGTGGCATCGGGATGGCCATCCTCGGTTTCGCGCGCACTACGAAGACGGGCGTTTCGGCGATCGTCGGGCTCGGCAACAAGTCCGACCTGGACGAGGACGACCTCCTCACGTGGTTCGGCGAGGACCCCAACACGAAGTGCATCGCCATGCACCTGGAGGACCTCAAGGACGGCCGCGCCTTCGTGGAGGCCGCGCGGGCGACCGTCCCCAAGAAGCCGGTCGTGGTCCTGAAGGCCGGGCGTACGGCCGCCGGGGCGAAGGCCGCCGGATCGCACACGGGGGCCCTGGCGGGCGACGACGCCGTGTACGACGACATCCTCAGGCAGGCGGGCGTCATCAGGGCCCCGGGGCTCAACGAGATGCTGGAGTACGCGCGCGCGTTGCCGGTGCTTCCCACCCCGCAGGGCGACAACATCGTGATCATCACGGGTGCGGGCGGCTCCGGCGTGCTGCTCTCCGACGCGGTGACCGACAACGGGCTGCGCCTGATGGAGATCCCCGACGACCTGGACGCGTCCTTCAAGGCGTTCATCCCGCCCTTCGGGGCGGCGGGCAACCCCGTCGACATCACCGGGGGCGAGCCGCCGTCGACGTACGAGGCGACGATCAGGCTCGGCCTGGAGGACCCGCGCATCCACGCGCTCGTCCTGGGCTACTGGCACACCATCGTCACCCCTCCCATGGTCTTCGCCCAGCTGACGGCCCGGGTGGTCGCGGAGTTCCGTGAGCGCGGCATCGAGAAGCCCGTCGTGGCATCCCTGGCGGGCGACGTCGAGGTGGAGGAGGCCTGCCAGTACCTCTTCGAGCGGGGCGTCGTGGCGTACCCGTACACGACGGAGAAGCCGGTGGCCGCGCTCGGCGCCAAATACCGGTGGGCCCGTGCGGCCGGTCTGTTGGGGGGCGGTCGATGAGGTGACCGGTGTTGGGGCCGGCCGGCGGTGCGCGTCGGCCGGCCCCGGGACCCGTGCGCACACGAAAGGAATTGGACAGGGGGCGCTGGCCAGGATCTTTTCGACGCAAGGGGTGCTAGAGCGACATGACGACAACCGACATACCCACAGCCGTCCCGTACCGGGAGGTGACGGACGCCAACGGCCGGATGTACCGAGTCGGCGAGACCGACATCGACATCATGGGCCGCAGGCGCAAGTGGATGGTCATCCTGCCGTGGATCGGCATGATGGGAATCAGTTCGGCCGAGTACGCGTTCGCGTCGGCCGAGGACACCCTGCACACCGCGCACTCCTGGGGCGACACCCACATCTTCTGGATGCTGGGGGTCTGGGTCTTCTTCCAGGCCGCGGTGGCCTTCCCGGCGGGCAAACTGCGTGAGAGCGGCAGGCTTCCGGCGCGCTGGGCGATGATGTGCGGCGCCGTCGGGACGCTGCTGGGTTATGTGTCACTGGCGTTCGCACCCCATGTCGTCGTCGCCTACGTCGGCTTCGGCATGTTCAGCGGAATGGGCGCCGGCATGGTGTACGCGACCTGCGTGAACATGGTCGGCAAGTGGTATCCCGAACGAAAGGGAGGCAAGACCGGATTCGTCAACGGCGGATTCGCCTACGGGTCGGTTCCGTTCGTGTTCATCTTCACCGGCTTCATGGACCTGACGAACTTCCGCTGGGTGCTCGTGAGCGTCGGCCTCTTCCTGGCGGCGATGGTCGCCGTGGCCGGTTACTTCTTCCAGGACCCGCCGAAGAACTGGTGGCCGGCCGACGTGGACCCGCTGCGGCCGCCGGACGACCCACGGGCCAGGCGCGCGCTCGCGATGAACCCGCCCGCCGTGCGGCAGTACACGCCCAAGGAGGCGTGGCAGACCGGACGGGTCGCGCTGATGTGGTTCTGCCTGCTGTGCACATCGGGCGTGAACATCTTCGGCATCGCCTTCCAGGTGGACATCGGAAAGGAAGCCGGATTCGCCGGCGGAATCGTCGCCACGGCCATGTCCTTGAAGGCGATCGTCAACGGCACCGGCCGGGGCGTCATCGGCTGGCTGTCGGACCTCTACGGACGCAAACGCTGCCTGATATTCGTCTGCATCGTCCTGGGGCTCTCCCAGTACGGCATCCTGTGGGCCGCCGACATCAAGAACCTCCCGCTGTTCCTGATCTTCTCCAGTATTTCCGGCTTCGGAGGCGGCGCCATCTTCCCGATGTTCGCGGCGATGACGGCGGACTACTTCGGCGAGAACAACAACGCCTCCAACTACGGCCTGGTCTACAGCTCCAAGCTGGTGTCCGGGCTCCTCGGCTCCGGAATGGGGGCCGTCGTGGTGGCCAACTGGGGCCACACCGGGGCCTTCACCCTTGCCGGCTCCATTTCCCTGTTCGCGGGCTTCATCGCACTCTTCCTTTCCCAGCCGGGAAGGCCCAAGGACAAAGGCATCAAACCCAATCCGCAACCCCTCGGTGAGGAGATGGCCTGACATGACGGCGGAGCCCATCGCCGGAAGAGACAAGGCGCCGGAGAGCGGCACCCCCTATCGCGAGATCACCGACGAGCACGGCCGCGTCTATCGCGTGGGCGAGACGGACCGGGACATACTCGGCCACTCCCGCAAGATCATGGTGTACCTGCCGTGGATCGCGATGATGGCCATCAGCGTCTTCGAGTACGCCTTCGGCTCGGCGGAGGACACCCTGTCCCACGCCCACGGCTGGACGCAGTCCAACACCTTCTGGATTCTGAGTGTCTGGGTCTTCTTCCAGGCCGGCATAGCGTTCCCGGCCGGATGGATGCGCGAGAAGGGCGTCCTGACGGCACGGAACGCCATGTACATCGGGTCGTTCATGTGCCTGACCGGATTCCTCGCCCTGTCACACCTGCACAACGTATGGCTCGCGATCATCGGCTTCGGCGTCATCGGCGGCGTGGGCTCCGGCCTCGTCTACGCGACCTGCATCAACATGGTCGCCAAGTGGTTCCCCGAACGGCGCGGCGCGAAGACGGGGTTCGTCAACGGCGGATTCGCCTACGGCTCGCTGCCGTTCATCTTCATCTTCAACTACGCGTTCGACACGGCCAATTACCACCGCGTCCTCGACCTGATCGGCGCGTACATCCTCGTCGTCGTCCTGGCCTGCGCCTTCTTCTTCAAGGACCCACCGAAGAACTGGTGGCCCTCCGACGTGGACCCGATGGAGAAGTCGGGCGCCTCGAAGGACGCGGCGAGTCTGGCCAAGAACCCGCCCGCCGTGCGTCAGTTCACCCCGAAGGAGGCCATCAGAACGGGGATGCTGCCCCTGATGTGGTTCACGCTCGTCATGACCGCGGGGGTGTCCATCTTCGGGATCTCCTTCCAGGTGGCCTTCGCCAAGGAGGTGGGCTTCGGACCGCTCGTCGCGGCGACGTCGATGGGGCTCATGGCCGTCATCAACGGCATCGGACGCGGAGTGGTCGGCTGGCTCTCCGACCTCTGGGGCCGCAAGGCGACCCTGGTGTTCGTGATCCTGGTCCTCGGGCTCTCCCAGTTCGGTGTGATCTGGGCGGGCGACATCCACAGCGAGTGGCTGTTCCTGATCTTCGCGTTCCTCTCGGGATTCGGCGGCGGCGCGTTCTACCCGATGTTCGCGGCGCTGACCCCGGACTACTTCGGGGAGAACTACAACGCCACCAACTACGGGCTCGTCTACAGCGGCAAGCTGATCAGCGGCCTGTTCGGCGGCGGACTCGGCTCGATGGTGGTGGCCGCGTGGGGCTACAACGGCGCCTACGCCCTCGCGGGCGGCATCTCCATGCTGGCCGCGGCCGTCGCGCTGCTGCTCCGGCAGCCGGGGCGGGAGCGGGCACCGGCGCCCGCCTGATCCCCGATCCCCGTGACGTCACACAGCTCTCGCCGCGCGGTTTCCGCGCGGCGAGAGCTGTGTGTGCGGGCGGTTCAGCGCCTCCTGTCAGCGCTTCTTGCGCAGGGCGGCCAGGTTGTCGTAGCCGATCTTCGCGAGCTTCAGGGACTGGCCGAGGTCGGTGCCGCTGGGCGCGTTGTCCTGCTCGACCATGGGGTTGTGGTAGTTCTTCTCGCCGACGCGGCTGAAGAAGGTGCGGTAGTCGATGACGCCCTCGCCGAAGGCCACCATGTCGTAGCCCTCACCGCTGGTGTCGTTGCGCGTGCCGTCCTTGGCGTGGAAGAGCGGGTAGCGCTTGTTGTTGCGGCTGACGAGCGCTGCCGGGTCGAAGACCTTCTTGCGCTGGGAGCCGTCGTGCGCGGTGTACGTGTGGAACTTGTACTGCGCGACGTGCGCCCAGTAGATGTCCATCTCCAGCCAGACCGACCTCGGGTCGGTGGCCTTGAGGAAGTACTCCAGCCTGCGGACGCCGGAACTGCGGGTCGGGCGGCCCTGCGCGTCGAGCGGGCCGCCGTCGAGCAGGAAGCCGTACGCCGCGTCGTGGTTGTGGGTGTAGAGCTTGATGCCGGCCTTGCGCGCGATGGCGCCCATGGCGTTCCACTTGTCGGCGGCGACGTCCCAGTCGGCCTTGTACGAGCTGTTGGTGGGGTCACCGCCGGTGCCCATGTGGTCCATGCCGAGGATGTTGGCGATCTCCAGGTGCTTCTTGAACGTGTCGAGGTCGGTCTGCGAGAGCGGCCACGATCCCGGTATGAAGCCGTGGTTGCCCTGGGCGCGCAGGCCGTACTCGTCGAGCCAGGAGCGCAGCAGCTTGGCTCCCGCGACGGACTCGAGGCTTGCGCCGCCGGGGGCGTTGGCGTGCTGGCCGTAGCCCGCGAACTCGACCTGCTTGTAGCCGTAGCGGGCCAGCTCCTTGAACACCTCGCGGAAGCCGGAGGGCAGGGTGCTCGCGAGCGGGTCGCGGCCGGTGGCGTCGCGGACGGTGTAAAGGATGATGCCGCGCTTCTTCGCGGGCACGAGCTCGCGGCCGTGGCCGCCGTGACCGTGACCGTGGTCGTGGCCGTGGCCCGGCGACTGGGCGAAGGACGGGGCCGCGCCGAACACGGGCGCGGCGATCGCTCCCGCGGCGACGGCGGTGCAGGTGCTGAGGAAACGGCGGCGTTCGATGCCGAGGCGCTGTCTGAGGGCCTCGTCGGCGGCGGGAGTCTCGTGGATGTCGGTCACGGGTGCCTCTCTTGGGCTCTGGGACGTGCGGGCGGAGGCCACTGGCGCGTTGTCAGTGACGCATGTTTCACTCTTAGTAACTGCTCCTGGTCGGAGGGGTGCTGGGGCGAGGTGCGCCTCAGCCCAGGCCGGCCAGGTCCAGCAGAAGGGATTTCACGGCGGTGGCCGCGATCCGGTCGGGAAGCGCATGGGGGGTGGAGCTGATGATGAGCGGACCGTCGTCGTCGCTCAGGGGAAGGCGGCCGTGGCTGCCGCGAATAGGTGACGGGTCCAGGGGCACGACCGCCATGCGGTAGCGCATGCCGAGCTTCTTGCGGGCCAGCGCCTTCGCCGCCTTGACCTTCACGTACGGGTCGAGCGGGTCCATGAAGAGCTCGACGGGGTCGTAGCCGGGTTTGCGGTGGATCTCGACGAGCTGCGCGAAGTCGGGCGCGCGGGCGTCGTCGAGCCAGTAGTAGTACGTGAACCAGGCGTCCGGCTCCGCGACGGCGACGAGTTCGCCCGAGCGCGGGTGGTCGAGGCCGTTTGCCTTCTTGCCCTCGTCGTCCAGGAGTTGCTCGATGCCGGGCAGGTCGGCCAGGGCCTGGCGGGTGACCTCCAGGTCCTCGGGCCTGCGCACGTAGACGTGGGCGATCTGGTGGTCCGCGACGGCGAAGGCGCGGGACGTCATGGGGTCGAGGTACTCCATGCCGTCCTGGGTGTGCACTTCGAGCAGGCCCGCGCGGCGCAGGGCACGGTTGATGTCGACGGGGCGGTCCACGCGGGTGATGCCGTACTCGGACAGGGCGACGACGGTGCGGCCTTCGGCCTTCGCCTCGTCGAGGAGGGGGGCGATGGTCGCGTCGAGTTCGGCGGCGGCCCGGTGGGAGCGCGGGTCGTCGGGGCCGAAGCGCTGTAGGTCGTAGTCGAGATGGGGGAGGTAGCACAGGGCCAGGTCGGGGTGGCGGGTGCTGATGATGTGGCGCGTGGCGTCGGCGATCCAGCGGCTGGAGACGATGTCCGCGCCCGGGCCCCAGAAGTGGAAGAGGGGGAACGTGCCGAGTTTCTCGGTGAGTTCGTCGTGCAGGTCCGGGGGCCGGGTGTAGCAGTCGGGTTCCTTGCGGCCGTCGGCGTAGTACACGGGGCGGGGGGTGATGGTGATGTCGGTGTCGGCGCCCATGGCGTACCACCAGCAGATGTTGGCGACGGTGTAGCCGGGGTGCGCGCGACGGGCCGCGTCCCACAGTTTGTCGCCCGCGACGAGGCCGTTGTGCTGGCGCCACAGGAGTACGTCGCCGAGCTCGCGGAAGTACCAGCCGTTGCCGACGATGCCGTGCTCGGCGGGGGTGGTGCCGGTGAGGAAGGTGGACTGGGCGGCGCAGGTGACGGCGGGCAGGACGGTGCCCAGCGGGGCCTGGGAGCCGGACCGGCCCAGGGACTTGAGGCGGGGCATGTGGTCCAGGAGACGGGGGGTGAGACCGACGACGTCCAGGACGAGGAGGGGTGTGGGGCTCATGGGAGTTCCTTGAGGCCGAGGTCCGTCAGGAGATCGCGGGCGAGGGTGAGCTCGGCGGCGATGCCGTCGGCGAGCTGGGGGCGGGAGCGGGGGCGCAGTTCGGGCGGCAGCGCCTGCCAGGTGTAGGTCTCGACCTCGAGGTGGCGGGTGCGGGGCTCGGGGCCGCCGACCAGGTGGGCGAGGGTGTCCTTGAGCACGGGGAGCGTGGAGGTGAGGGGCGGCGCGGGAGCCGCGTGCAGGGGTACGTGGAAGTGGGCGCGCCAGGGCCCCGTCTCGGGCAGGACGTCGCCGGCGAGGGATTCGCCGAGGTCGTCGGTGCCGTGCAGTCCGGCGGCGGTGCAGGTGCGGGTCTGGTGCAGGAAGCGGGGTTCGTCGAAGGCGGCGAGGGCCTCGCGGACTCCGGGGAGATGGGGGTGTTCGGCGTGCAGGGCGGCGGAGAGCTGGGACTTGACGACGGGGATGCCCGCGGCGGCGAGCGCGTCGAGCGCGGCCTGCGGGTCCTCGAAGGAGGTGGCGAGGTGACAGGTGTCGACGCAGACGCCGATGCGGTCGTGGCCGATGGCGGTGAGCGGGGCGATGGCGTCGCCCGTGGTCTCCACGGTGCAGCCCGGCTCCGGTTCGAGGCCGATGCGGATCGACTTGCCGGTCAGCTCCGCGAGGGCGTCGAGGCGCTGGGCGAGCGCGGTGAGGGCTGCGCGGGCGGCCTCGGCCCGGGTGATGTCGAAGGGGGTGCGCCAGGCGAGGGGAAGGGTGGAGATGGTGCCTTCGGTGACGTCGTCCGGGAGGAGCGCGGCAAGGAGGCGGGCCAGATCGGTCGTGTGGGAGAGGCGCTCGGGGTCGGTCCAGTCCGGCTTGTAGACGCGGTACTTGACCTCCTCGGCGCCGAAACCCTCGTACGGGAAGCCGTTGAGGGTGACGACCTCAAGACCGCGCCGGTCGAGTTCGGTGCGCAGGCCGCGCAGCGCGGCCGGGTCGGTGACCAGGGCGTGCGCGGCGTCCTTGGCGAGCCACAGGCCGATGCCCAGGCGGTCCCTGCCGAGCCGTTTGCGTACGGGTTCGCAGTGGTCCCGCAGTTGCGCGAGGACGCCGTCGAGCGTCTCGGCGGGGTGGACGTTGGTGCAGTACGAGAGGTGGACGACGCTGCCGTCGGGGTGCCGGAAGCGCATGGCTCACGCCCCGCCGCGGAGGATGGAATTGCCCTCGTGGGTGGCTTCGGTGTCCGTGACATCGAGCGCGAGTCGGCCACTGAGTCCGTAGAAGGCGACCGGGTTGCGCCACAGCACCAGGTCGACGTCGTCCTCGGTGAACCCGGAGGCGAGCATGGCGTCGGCGACCTTGCGGGTCTTGAGCGGGTCGCTCTTGCCCCAGTCGGCCGCCGAGTTGACCAGGACCCGCTCGGGCCCGTGGTCGCGCAGGATGGCGACCATCCGGTCCTCGTCCATCTTGGTGTCGGGATAGACGGAGAAGCCGAGCCAGCAGCCGCTGTCCTTGGCCTCCTTGACCGTGGTCTCGTTGAGATGGTCGATCAGGACCCGGTCCAGGGGCAGTGCGGATTCCCGGACGACGTCGATGGTGCGGCGCAGTCCGGCGAGCTTGTCGCGGTGCGGGGTGTGGACGAGCGCGGGCAGCTCGTGGTCGGCGGCGAGCTGGAGCTGGGCGGTGAGCGCGGCGTCCTCGGCCGGGGTCATGGAGTCGTAGCCGATCTCACCGACGGCGACGACGTTGTCCTTCATGAGATACCGCGGCAGCTCGTCCAGGACCGGGGTGCAGCGGGGGTCGTTCGCCTCCTTGGGGTTCAGGGCGATGGTGCAGTGGTGGGCGATGCCGTACTGGGCCGCGCGGAAGGGCTCCCAGCCCAGGAGGGAGTCGAAGTAGTCGAAGAACGAGGCGGGTGAGGTGCGGGGCTGGCCCAGCCAGAACGCGGGCTCGACGACGGCACGGACGCCTGCGGCGTACATGGCCTCGTAGTCGTCGGTGGTGCGGGACGTCATGTGGATGTGGGGGTCGAAGATGCGCATCAGGACTCCTGCTCCTCGCCGGTGGAAGGGGTCGCGGGGGCCGGGGGCGTTGCCGCGGCCGAGGGGGCCGTAGGGGCGGCCAGGGCCAGGACGCGGTGCAGATCGCCGGGGACGGTGCGACCGGCGGCGGTGCGTTCGCCGGCGTAGTCGCCGAGCATGCGGGCCAGCTCGGCGTCGGCGCGGGCGCGGCGGTCGAGGTCGGCGACGGCCTCCACGGGCACGCCCGTGAACAGGCACTTGAGCACCGCGTGGCGCCAGTCGTGCGGGGCGAGGTGCCGGGCGGCGTACGGACCGACGGCGGCGGCGACGAGCCGGGTGTCGTTGGTACGCAGGGCGTCCTCGACCAGGGGCAGCGCCTGCGGGCCCTGGACCAGGTGGGGCAGGGCGTGCAGGACGGCGCGGCGCTCGGCCGCGGTGCCTTGTTCGTAGACGCGGGTGAGGGTGGCCGGGTCCGCGTCGGCCGCGTGCAGGAGCAGCACGCGGGCGGCGTCGGCGTGGTCCTGGCCGCAGCGGCGTCCGGCTTCGGCGAAGCGCAGCTCCCAGACGGGGGCCGGACGCTGCTCCGGTCGCCCGGGGTGGGCGACGGCCTCCGCGGTGGCCTGGTCCAGCCAGGCGCGGGCGGCCCCGTCGAGGGAGGCTTCGAGACGGGTGCGGAGGTCGTCGATGACGGGGGTGTCGGTCACGGGGTTCCTCCTCTGGCTGCGATGGGGGCGGCCGGGGCGGCGCGGACCGCTTCCGTGGCCGCCTTGTGCAGGAACTCGATGGAGTGGGCGGCCAGTTGGGGGCCCGCGTGGGAGTGGCGGGGCAGTTCGACGACGGTGAGGCCCTGGTAGCCGGTGGAGGCCAGGGCTTGGAGGACGGGCGGGAAGTCGATCTCTCCGTCCCCGAACGGGAGGTGTTCATGGACGCCGCGGCGCATGTCCTCGATCTGGACGTGCCGCAGCCAGGGGGCGGCGGCGCGTACGCAGTCGGCGGGAGACTGCGGTTCGAGGCACTGGCAGTGGCCGATGTCGAGGGTGAGGCCCAGGAGTTGGGGATCGCCCAGGGCGTGACGGAGCCGGTGGAAGTCGGCGAGCGTGGAGAGGAGGTGGCCGGGTTCGGGTTCGATGGCCAGCGGTACGCCGGCGCCGGACGCGGCGTCCAGTACGGGGCCGATGGCCTCGGCGAGGCGCTGCCAGGCGGTGTCCTCGGGGGTGCCTTCGGGGGTGATGCCGCTGAAGCAGTGCACGGCGTGGGCGCCCAGGTCGGCGGCGACCTGGACGGCGCGGACCAGCAGGCGGACTCGGGCGGCGCGCGCGTCCGGGTCGGGGTCAAGGAGCGAGGGGCCGTGCTTGCGGCGCGGGTCGAGCACGTAGCGGGCGCCGGTCTCGATCGTCGCCGTCAGACCGAGCCGCTCCAGCCCACGGGCCACGCGGCGGGTGCGGGCGGCGAGGTCGGGGGCGAGCGGGTCGAGGTGCATGTGGTCGAGGGTGAGTCCGACGCCCGCGTAGCCGAGGTCGGCGAGGAGGCCGAGGGCGTCGTCGAGGCGGAGGTCGGTCAGCCCGTTGGTGCCGTATCCGAAGCGGAAGGGGTGCGGGGGGTCGGCGCCGGGTGCCGTCCCGGGCCGTGCCGTCGACAGCGGCCTGCCCGCCCGGGGGGCTTGGGGTGCTTGGTCCGCTTGGGGTGCTTGGTCCGCTTGGGGCGCTTGGGGCGCTTGGAGTACTTGGGGTCCTTGGTGCGCTTGGGGCCCGCTGCTTCCGTGGGTCGCGGGGGCGCCTCCTGCTGCGGGGGGCCGCGGGGCGGCCTGCGGCGCGCTGACCGGGCCGCCGTTCGGGGTGTCTCCCCCGTTCGCCGTCTTCGTCACGTGACGCTCACCTTCCTGCCGAACTTGCGGGCTGCCGGGGCCAGGGCGGCGGTCAGCAGGGCGGAGCCCAGAGCGCCCTTGCGGGCGGAGAGTGCGGCCTGGAGCGGGATCATGGCTCGGATGCCGCCGCCGACCGCCCGCTGGGTGAGCTGAGGGGAGGGGTTGAGCGCGGCGTGGAAGAGGGGGCGTGCGGCGGTGGCCGCGTAGGTGGCGGCGAGCGCGGCCTGGACGACCCCGCGGGCGCCGGTCCGCACTCGGCCCGCCCTCCGGCCTACCGGGCGGCCCACCCGACGGCCCACCGTCAGCTCCCCCGAAGTGAAGCCCGGCAGGCCGCGGGTGGCTGCGGTCACGCGGCCTGCCGGGAGTCGAGGGGTTCCGGCTTCAGTGCTCGGTGCGGCGCCTGCGCCTGCGCCTGTGCCTGCGCCTGTGCCACCGGCACCGCTTCGGGCGAGCAGTTGCGCAAGCCCTGCTGTAGCCGCGAGGGCGCACAGCGGGGCCACCGTGGAACCCCCTTGTGCCTCGCGGCGCGAGACCGCGGTCACCGCGAGGGTGTGGGCGCCCAGGACCAGAGCCGTGGGCGCCGCCGCGCGAAGGCCGGAGCCGGGGCCGGTCCCGGAAGTGGTCGCGAGCCTCACCGAGGGCTTCGCGGACGACGTCGCCGCCGCCCCCAGGAGCAGGTCCAGGGAGCGGGCCGCGGCCATGGCCGCCGGGCCCGCCGGGGTGTGCTTCAACCCCAGGTCGTACGCCCATACCGTGGCCGCCAAGCCGCTCGCGACCGTCAGCGCGGGGCGACCCGCTGCCGCGGCCAGAGCCAGGCCCCCTGCCGTCAGGACCGCCGCCGCGCCCAGCGCGGCCGACGGGGCGATGCGACCCGACGGCAACGGACGGTGAGGCCGCTCGATCGCGTCCTCCTCCCGGTCCGCCCAGTCGTTGAGGGCCATGCCCGCTTCGTAGAGGGAGAGAGAAGCCGCGATGGCGAGGAGGGTGCGGCGGTTGGGCCGCATCCCCGTCGCCGCGGCGCCGGCGAGGGCGTCGCCGGGCACGGTGAACAGGGCGGAGACACGCAGCAGTTCGGCCCAGTCACGACCGGCGCCCAGGGCACCGAGGGCACCCGGAGCACCCGGGCGAAACCCACCGCGCGGCGCCTCGCCCGTGCCGCCACTGCGAACAGCCGCACGCCCATCACCAGCCGCACGCCCATCTCCAGCACCCGGAGCAGTACCGCCGACAAGACGCAGCCCCCGGGAAGCCTCACTCACGCCGTCCCCCCGGCCGCCCCGCGATCCCTCACCCTCACCAGCCCCGGACCCGGCGCCCTCCGGCACCCCGTCCGACACGCCGTCCGCCCCCCTCATACCGAAGCCCCCCGCAGCCGCGACGCGAACCCCACAAGCGCCGCGTACTGCTCCGCCAGCGCCGACGAGGAGCCGTCGTCCGGGTCCTTGAAGTAGAAGCCAAGATCCCCCAAAGGCCCTGACAGGCCCCGCTCGTGGGCGCGGGCCAGCAGGCGGGCCAGGTCCAGGATCAGAGGTGCCGCCAGGGCCGAGTCGCAGCCCTGCCAGGTCGTCTGCAGGACCATCCGCGCGCCGAGGAAGCCGTCGAACGCGATGTGGTCCCAGGCCGTCTTCCAGTCGCCCAGCGACGGGACGTCGTCGATGTGGACCTCGCCCTCCGGGGCGGAGCCCAGCGTGTCCGCAAGCACCCGTTCCTTGCCCGCGTTCTTCGCCGCCGCCGCGGCCGGGTCGGCGAGGGACGCTCCGTCTCCGCCGCCCAGGAGGTTCGTGCCGGACCAGGCCCGCACGGCGAGCGCACGCTGGGCGAACATCGGCCCGAGGACCGAGCGCAGGAGCGTCTGGCCGGTCTTGCCGTCGCGCCCCGCGTAGGGGAGCCCCGACGCGGTGGCCACCGAGGCGAGTGCCGGGTGGTGCAGGCCCGCCGACGGGGTGAAGTTCACGTACGGGCAGCCCGCCCGCAGCGCCGCCGCCGCGTAGAGGGAGCTGGCGGGCAGCCGCCCCTCGCCCTCCTCCGGCAGGGGTTCCGTCGACGCCACGTTCACCACCACCGCACGGGCGAGCCCCCGGCGGCGTACGAAATCGCGCAGGTCGGCGGCGAAGGACTCGATCAGTTCCTCGTCCGTCCTGGTGTCGAAGCCGCCGCGGCGCGGTCCGCCCATGCGTATCTCCGCGTCGGCAGCGGCCAGTTCCGCGCCCACCGCCGAGGGGACGCCGTGCGGCAGTACGCCCCCGGCCGCCAGCTGCTCCGCCCGCTTGGGCAGCGGGCACTCCACCGTGTCGTGGCCGCCGAAGACGAGCGACGACAACGTTGGCAGACCGCAGTCCGTGAACGGCGGGGTCTCCGTGACCATGCCGGTCGGCGGGTGCAGCCCCGCCGCCACGGCCGCGCACCCCGCGACAGCCGTCGTGGCGACCGAACCGCGTGCCCCGATCAGCCACACCCCGGTGGAACCACCGGCAGACGGGCCACCGGCAGACGGACCACCAACAGAAGGAGAGGTGGAAGAGGGGGAAGGTGAATTGGACACGGCTGCCTCCTGTCGTACGCGCGCGAACGCGCAGGGAAGAAAGACGGCGGGCGGAGGTCCGGCGTCCTCCGCCCGCCGTCGTCTAGCGGCCCCCGCCGGTGGCGGTGCGGGCCGGCAGGTCCTTCACCCGGATGTCGCGGAAGGAGACCTGGTCGTCGGCGCCGTGGTTCTGGATGCCGATGTGACCGTCCTTGAGGCTCCTCGCCGGATCCGTGTTGGTGAAGTCGTTGATCTTCACTCCGTTGAGATAGATCCGAAGGCGTTCGCCCTCGACCCGGAGTTCGTAGGTGTTCCACTCCCCCGCCGGATTCAGCGCCTTGTCGCGCTTCTTCAGGTCGGCGGACTTGAAGCCGTAGACGGAGCCCGTGGTCTTCTCCGGGACGTCGGTGGCGTCGATCTGGATCTCATAGCCGTTGTTCACGGCCGACCAGGGGTCGTCGGAGGGCGGGAAGCCCACGAAGATCCCGGAGTTGTCGTCGCCGTCCATGCGCCAGTCCAGCTTGAGGGAGTAGGAGCCGAGCTCCTTCGCCCCGTCGTACCAGAGCATGCCCATGCCGCCGACGGTCGTCAGGGTCCCGTCGCCCTCGTTCAGCTCGAACGAGCCGGGGCCCGCCTGCTTCCAGGCATCGAGGGACTTCGCCGTGCCGTCGAAGATCGGCGTGTAGCCCTTCTCCGGACGGCAGTCGGCCTGCGCCGCGCCCGCCGCCCAGCGGATTCCGCCGAGCAGATGGGTGCGGTAGGCGGGATCGGCGAAGGACTCCTTGGTGTGACCGCTGCCCGTGTAGAAGGAGCGGCCGCCCTGGTAGTCCTGGCACCAGGCGATGGGATGGTCCCCGGACATCGAGCCGCCCGAGTAGGACGACTCGTCGAGCGAGGCGAGGACGTGGGCGCGGTCCCGGGGATTGGAGCGGTAGTTGTACCACTCGTCGGTCCGGTCCCAGACCCCCGGCAGATGCGCCGTGGACGGGTGCCCGTGGTCCTCGACCTGGACCTTCGCGGGCTGGATCGCGGGGTGCGACTGGAAATACGCGCCCGCGAGCCCGCCGTAGAAGGGCCAGTCGTACTCGGTGTCGGCGGCGGCGTGCACGCCCACGTACCCGCCGCCCTGCTTGATGTAGCCCTCGAACGCCGCCTGCTGCCTGGCGTCGAGGACGTCACCGGTCGTGGAGAGCCAGATCACGGCGTCGTACCGCGCGAGGTTCTTGGCGGTGAAGGCCTTGGCGTCCTCGGTCGCGTCGACGGTGAAGCCGTTCGCGGCGCCGAGCTCCTTGACGGCCGCGATGCCGTCGGGGATCGAGTCGTGGCGGAAGCCCGCGGTCTTGGAGAAGACCAGGACCTTCTCGCCCGCTTTCGGACCCGAGGGCTCGGGCTTGGAGGCCGCGGGGCCCGACACACAGCCGATGAGTACGGCGGCCGCGGCGCTCGCGGTGGCGATCCGTGCGGATGCGCGCATGGTGACCCCTTCCTCAGCGGGTGGTGAAGGTGAAGTCGTCGACGTCGTACAGGGCTCCGGTGCCCGTGCCCTTGAAGACCAGGAAGAGTGTCGTGGTCGCCCTGGGTGCCTTGCTGAGCGAGGCGGTCACGTCCGCGTACGTCTCCCAACCGCCGGTCGGGGTGACCTTGGCCTTGCCCAGGAGCCTGCCGGTGGCCGATCCGCTGCGGACCTCGAGGGTGCCGCCGGCGCCCGCCGACGCGACGCGCGCGGTCAGCTTGGTGGCGTTGCCGAGGATGTAGGGCTTGAAGGAGATCCAGTCGCCGTTGTTGATGTCGCCGACCGTCTTTCCGCCGTGCGCCGGGGTGTGGTTCACCACGGAGACGCCCTTGGAGTCGTTGAAGTGCTCGCCCTGGCGGTGCTTGGGCTGGACGACGTTCTGGTCGTGGGTGGTCAGCGCGGGCTGGCCGTTGGCGCCCTTGTCGGTGTACTCCGCGTCGAAGACCCCGAAGATGTTGGCGTTCGGGTCGTGCTCGCCGTCCGCCGACGTCTGGAGGGTGCCCTCGCAGCCGTTGGCCGACGTCACCGGGTGGCCGTGGCTGTCGTGGCCGAGGATGTGCGTGACCTTGACCTTGGTGCAGTCGATCGGGCCGTCTTCCCTGTCGGTCACCTTCACCTTGAAGGGGATCTTGTCGCCGAAGGTGAACAGCTGCCCGTCACCGGGGAGTTCCAGGGTCACCTTGGGGGCGGTGTTGCCGACGGTGACGTGCGCGCTGGCCGAACCGGTGCGCCCGGTGGAGTCCTTGACGGTCACGGTCGCGGTGTAGACGCCGTTCTTCTTGTACGTGTACGAGGGGTTCTGCTGGGTCGACTTGCCGCCGTCGCCGAAGTCCCAGGCGTAGGTCAGCGTGCCGCCGTCGGCGTCCGTGGCCTTCGCGGTGAACTTGGTCTTCAGCGGGGCCTGGCCGCTGGTCACGGATGCGCTCGCCTCGACGACCGGCGAGTGGCCGTCGGTGGCGTTCTCGATGCGGAAGAGTCCGGAGTTCTCGTCGCCGCCGAACCAGGCGGTGCCGTAGTCGAGGACGTACAGCGCGCCGTCGGGGCCGAACTCCATGTCCATGATCTGCGTGCCGGTCCAGGGGAACGGGTTGATCTTGGAGACCGTGCCGTCCGCGCCCTGCTCGATGCGCTTGATCCAGCGCCGTCCGAACTCTCCGGCGAAGAAGTCGCCGTCGTAGGCCTCCGGGAACTTCACCGGGGAGGTGTTGGCCGCGTCATAGCGGTAGACGGGGCCCGCCATCGGGGACTCGGAGCCGGAGCCGAACTCGGGGACGGAACCGCCGTCGTACGGAATCCACGCTTCCTGCGCGGCCGGCAGATCGGTCAGGCCGGTGTTGTGCACGGAGTCGTTCTTGGGGGCTGCGCAGTCGAAGGCGGCGCCCGAGGTCTGCGTGGCGAAGTCGTAGTCGATGTACGCGTCGTTCTTGCCGGTGCAGTACGGCCAGCCGAAGTTGCCCGGCTTGGTCACGCGGGCGAACTCGACCTGGCCCGCGGGGCCGCGCTTGGGGTCGGCCGCGCCCGCGTCGGGACCGTAGTCGCCGACGTACACCGTGCCGGTGGGCTTGTCGACGCTCATGCGGAAGGGGTTGCGGAAGCCCATCGCGTAGATCTCGGGACGGGTCTTGTCCGTGCCCGGGGCGAAGAGGTTGCCGTCCGGGACGGTGTACGTGCCGTCGTCGGCGACCTTGATGCGCAGGATCTTGCCGCGCAGGTCGTTGCTGTTGCCGGCGCTGCGGCGGGCGTCGAAGGCGGGGTTGCGGTCCGCGCGCTCGTCGATGGGCGTGAAGCCGTCCGAGGCGAAGGGGTTGGAGTCGTCGCCCGTCGAGAGGTAGAGGTTGCCGTCCTTGTCGAAGTCGATGTCGCCGCCGACGTGGCAGCAGATGCCGCGGCTCGCGGGGACGTCGAGGACCTTCTTCTCGCTGGCGTTGTCCAGGGTGCCGTCGGTCTTCAGGACGAAGCGGGAGAGGCGGTTGACGCCGTCGAACTTCTTGAAGTCCGCGGCCGTGCCGGTCTCCGGGGCGTCGCCTGCCGGGGTGTCCAGCGGGGGCGCGTAATAGAGGTAGATCGCGCGGTTCTCGCTGAACTTCGGGTCGAGGCCGATGCCTTGGAGGCCCTCTTCGTCGTGCGTGTAGACCGGTATCTTGCCCGCGATCTTGGTGTTGCCCGCGGCGTCCGTGAGGCGCAGCGTTCCGTCGCGGGAGGTGTGCAGGACCGAGCGGTCGGGCAGGACGGCGAGTGTCATGGGCTCGCCGGTCTCGGTCTCCCCCTTGGCGAGGGTGACCTGCTGGAAGTCCTCGGCCGCGGCGGCCTTGCCCTCGGCCGCCTTTGCCGCCTGCTCCTGGGCGGCGCGGACGGCCTCCGGGTCGGCGGCGTTGGCGGTGGGGGCGGTGAGGCTGAGGGTGGCGCCGGCCAGCAGGGTGCCGGTGAAGAGCGCGAGGGTCTTGCGGAGTCTCAGGCGTTTCCTGTGCACGGGGTTCCTCCGGAAGGGGGACGGTCGTACGCGGGTGTGGTGCGGTGAGGGCGCTGGGCGCCGGGGTGCGCCGTCACCCCGGAAGGTTCATGTCCTGTACACATCAGGGACGGTAGCCACGTTTGTCTTGGACGGAAAGCCCTTGCACAGCAATGAAGTTCAGCTTTTTCCTTGGGCAGGACAAAGTGACTCCGCAAGAGGAGAGCGCGTGCGGCTCAGTTCCCGCCGAACGCCGCGTCGAAGGACGCCGTCGGCGGCTCGAAGTCGAACGCCTTCAGGCGCCGCAGCGCCTCCGGCGCTCCTTGGAGGCGGTCCATCCCGGCGTCCTCCCACTCCACCGAGATCGGCCCCTCGTACGCGATCGAGCCCAGCATCCGGAACACGTCCTCCCAGGGGACGTCCCCGTGCCCGGCCGACACGAAGTCCCAGCCGCGGCGCGGGTCGCCCCACGGAAGGTGCGAGCCGAGCCGGCCGTTGCGGCCGTCCAGGCGGCGCCGGGCCTCCTTGCAGTCGACGTGGTAGATCCGGTCCCGGAAGTCGTAGAGGAAGCCGACCGGGTCCAGGTCCTGCCACACGAAGTGCGAGGGGTCGAAGTTGAGCCCGAAGGCCGTGCGGTGGTCGACCGCCTCCAGGGCGCGGTGCGTCGTCCAGTAGTCGTACGCGATCTCCGAGGGGTGCACCTCGTGCGCGAACCGCACGCCCTGTACGTCGAAGACGTCCAGGATCGGGTTCCACCGCTCGGCGAAGTCGTCGTAGCCGCGCTCGATCATCGACTCCGGCACCGGCGGGAACATCGCCACCAGATGCCAGATCGCCGAGCCCGTGAAGCCCACGACCGTGTCGACGCCGAAGGCCGCCGCCGCGCGTGCCGTGTCCTCGATCTCGCGGGCGGCTCGCTGCCGCACGCCCTCCGCGTCGCCGTCGCCCCAGATGCGGGCGGGCAGGATCGCCTGGTGCCGCTCGTCGATGATCGCGTCACAGACGGCCTGCCCCACCAGGTGGTTGGAGATGGCCCAGCACTTGAGGCCGTACTTGTCGAGGAGCTGGCGGCGGGAGTCGAGATAGGAGCTGTCGCTCAGCGCCTTGTCGACCTCGAAGTGATCGCCCCAGCAGGCGAGTTCGAGACCGTCGTAACCGAAGTCGCGGGCGAGGCGGCAGACCTCCTCCAGCGGCAGATCGGCCCACTGGCCGGTGAAGAGCGTGAAGTCGCGGGGCATGGACAGGCCTCCTCAGACCGTGACGGGGGTGGAAGGTACGAGGGTGTAGACCGAGTTCTTCGCCGCGCTCTCCTCCACCGCGGCGAGCACCCGCTGCACCGAAAGGCCCGCGGCGAACGACGGTTCGGGCTGCTCCCCGGTGGCGACGGCGTGCAGCAGGTCGCGGGCCTGGTGCACGAACGTGTGCTCGTAGCCGAGGCCGTGGCCCGGCGGCCACCAGGCCTCCAGGTAGGGGTGGCCTGGTTCGGTCACCAGGATGCGGCGGAAGCCCGACGACGTGGCGGGCTCCGTGTGGTCGTGGAAGGACAGCTCGTTCAGGCGCTCCAGGTCGAAGGCCAACGAGCCGTCGGAGCCGTTGAGTTCGAGCTTGAGTGCGTTCTTGCGGCCCGCCGCAAAACGGGTCGCCTCGAAGGAGGCCAGGGCGCCCGACGGGAAGCGCCCGGTGAAGACCGCCGCGTCGTCCACCGTGACCTGACCGGTCGCGGCGCCGCCCTCCGCCGTGAGCCCGCTCGACGCCCCGTCGAGCAGCGGCCGCTCCCGTACGAACGTCTCGGTCAGCGCCGAGACCCCCGACACCGGCTCCCCCACCAGATACTGCGCGAGGTCCACGATGTGCGCCCCCAGGTCGCCGAGCGCGCCCGAGCCGGCGCGGTCCTTGCGCAGCCGCCACGTCAGCGGGAAGGAGGGGTCGACCAGCCAGTCCTGGAGGTAGGTGAGCCGGACGTGCCGCAGCGTGCCGAGCCGTCCCTCCGCCACCATCTGCCGGGCGAGCGCTAGAGCGGGGACCCGGCGGTAGTTGAAGCCGACCATCGCCACCTGCCCCCGCGCCCGGGCCCGTTCGGCGGCCTCGGCCATCGCCTCGGCCTCCTCCACGGTGTTGGCGAGCGGCTTCTCGCACAGCACGTGCTTGCCGGCGTCGAGCGCGGCGATCGCGATCTCCGCGTGGCTGTCGCCGGGGGTGCAGATGTCGATCAGATCGACGTCGTCACGGGCCACGAGTGCGCGCCAGTCGGTCTCCGCGGCAGCCCATCCGAGCCGGTCCGCCGCGGCGCGGGCCGCGGCGCCGTCGCGTCCGCAGATCGCCGAGAGGACCGGCCGCAACGGCAGATCGAAGACGCGTCCGACGGTGCGCCAGCCCTGGGAGTGGGCGGCGCCCATGAAGGCGTATCCGACCATGCCCACCCCCAACGGCCGCTTACCGGTCTCAGCCTCGTGTTCCGTCTCACGCATGCGGTACTCCTCCTCGTAAGTGCTCGGTGGGGGGTGCGGACGCGCGCATCACTTGAAGCCGGTGGACATGTACTTGCTGATGTTCTCCTTGTCGACCACGGCCGAGTAGAGCGTGATGAAGGCCGGGATCTCGAACTCGGCCATGCCGCTGACGCCCTTGCTCTGGCCGAGCGCGCGGGCCAGGTCGATCGCCGAGGCCGCCATGGACGGCGGGTAGAGCACGGTGGCCTTGAGCACGCTGTCGTCGGACTCGATGGCCTGCATGGCGGAGAGCGCGCCCGCGCCGCCGACCATCAGGAAGTCGTCGCGACCCGCCTGCTTGATGGCGCGCAGGGCGCCCACGCCCTGGTCGTCGTCGTGGTTCCACAGGGCGTCGAAGTTCTTCTGGGCCTGAAGGAGCTGGGACATCTTCGACTGGCCCGACTCGACGGTGAACTCGGCGGCCTGCCGGGCCACCTTCTCGATGTTCGAGTAGTTCTTGAGGGCGTCGTCGAAGCCCTTCGTGCGCTGCTTGGTGAGTTCGAGGTTGTCGAGGCCCGCGAGCTCGACGACCTTGGCGTTCTTCTTGTCCTTGAGCTTCTCGCCGATGTAGTGACCGGCGCTCAGGCCCATGCCGTAGTTGTCGCCGCCGATCCAGCAGCGGTAGGCCTGCGGCGAGGCGAAGACGCGGTCGAGGTTGACGACGGGGATGCCCGCCCGCATGGCCTTGAGGCCGACCTGGGTGAGCGCCTTGCCGTCGGCCGGCAGGATCACCAGGACGTCGACCTTCTTGTTGATCAGCGTCTCGACCTGGCCGATCTGGGCGGCGGTGTCGTTCGAGCCCTCGGTGGACTCCAGCGTGACGTCCGAGTACTTCTTCGCCCGCTCCTTGGCGTTGTCGTTGATCGCGTTGAGCCAGCCGTGGTCGGCCTGCGGGCCCGCGAAGCCGATGGTGACCTTCTTGCCGGGCTTGTCGTCGGCGACCGGCTGGTCCTTGCTGTCCGAGCCCTCGTCCTTGGACTCGTTGCTGGTGCACCCCGTGATCAGGGCACCGGTGGACAGGGCGGCGGCGCCGAAGAGAAGTCCTCTGCGGCTCGCGAACGGTGATGTCTCTGGCATGGCGGTGAACCCTTCGGGTCTGCGGGGTCAGGTGGTTGAGGACGTACGTCGCTGGACCAGCACCGCGGCGACGATGATCGCGCCCTTGGCGATCTGCTGGACGTCGCTCTGGAGGTTGTTGAGCGCGAAGATGTTGGTGATCGTCATGAAGATCAGGACGCCGAGCACGGAGCCGGTGATGGTGCCCCGGCCGCCGCTGAGCAGGGTGCCGCCGATGATCGCGGCGGCGATGGCGTCGAGCTCGTAGAGGTTGCCGTTGGTGTTCTGGCCCGACCCGGAGAGGATGATCAGCAGGAAGGCCGCGATCCCGCAGCAGAGGCCGGAGAGCAGGTAGAGGTAGAGGCGCTGCCTGCGTACGTCGATGCCGGCCAGGCGCGCCGCTTCCGCGTTGCCGCCGACGGCGACCGAGCGCCGCCCGAAGGTGGTGCGGTTCAGGAGCAGCCAGCCGACGACGGTGACGGCCGCGAAGACGAGCACGAGCGGCGGTATGCCGAGGATGTAGGAGTCGCGCTCGCCGAGCTTCAACACCCCGTCCACGGTGACCATTTGGGTCTTGCCGTCGGTGATCTGCAGGGCGAGGCCGCGGCCCGACGCCAGCATGGCCAGCGTCGCGATGAACGGCACCATCCCGCCGTACGCGATGAGCAGGCCGTTGACGAGGCCGCAGGCCATGCCGACGACCACCGCGGTGAACAGGATGCCCGCGAAGCCGTACTCCTGGGTGGCGACCGTGGTGGCCCACACCGAGGCGAGGGCGACGATCGCGCCGACCGAGAGGTCGATGCCGCCGGAGATGATCACGAACGTCATGCCGACCGTGACGACACCGATGACGGACGCCTGGGTGAGGATCAGCTGGACGTTGTCGGTGTCGAGGAACGAGTCGGGCTGGGTGATGCCGCCGATCAGGATCAGGACGGCGAGCACGCCGAGCAGGGACAGCGTCCGCACGTCGGCACGTGCGGTGAGCGACCGCAACGGGCTTGCGCCGTCCGCCGGTCCACTCTTCGATGTGGCGGGCCGTGGCGGCGATGCGGGCTGCGTCATGACGCCGGGCTCCCTTCGAGTACGAGGTCGAGTACGCGGTGTTCGTCGAGGTCACGGGCGGGCGCCGTATGGATGACGCGCCCCTCGCGCAGGACCAGGACGCGGTCGGCGAGGCCGAGGACTTCGGGCACTTCACTGGAGACCAGCAGGACGGCCAGGCCGTCGTCGGCGAGGCGGCGGATCACGGCGTACAGCTCGGCGCGGGCGCCGACGTCCACGCCGCGGGTCGGCTCGTCGAGCAGCAGGACGCGGCAGCCGCGGAGCAGCCAGCGGGCCAGGACGGCCTTTTGCTGGTTCCCGCCGGAGAGCGTGCGCACGGGCGCGGTGGGGTTGTCGGGGCGCAGGGACAGCTCGCGGGTGGCGGTCTGCGCGGCCTTCCGCTCGGCACCCCGGTCGAGCCAACCGCCGCGCGAGAAGCGGGACATGGAGGAGACCGACACGTTGTTGGTGACGGACTCCAGCATCAGCAGGGCCTGCGCCTTGCGCTCCTCGGGGGCCAGGCCGAGCCCGGCACGAACGGCGGCGCGCACGCTGCCGGGCTTCAACACCTGGCCACCCAGCGTCACTTGCCCACTGGTCGCCTTGCGCGCGCCGTAGATGGTCTCCAGGATCTCGGAGCGTCCGGAGCCGACGAGCCCGGCCAGGCCGACGATCTCGCCGGGGCGCAGTTCGAGGTCGAGGGGTTCGAACTCACCGGTGCGGGCGAGGCCCGTGACCTTCAGCACCGCGTCGGTGGTGGGTGGGCCGGCCGGCCGGTCCGGGAAGACGTACTCGACGTTGCGGCCCGTCATCAGGGCGACGACCTCGCGGGTCGGCGTCTCCTTCGCGGGGAGCCCGCCCGCGACCGCGCGGCCGTCCTTGAGGACGGTGACGCGGTCGCCGATGCGGCGGATCTCCTCTAGGCGGTGGGAGATGTAGACGACGGCGACGCCGTCCGCCGTGAGATCGCCGACGATGCGGAAGAGGTTGTCGACCTCGTCCGGGTCCAGGGCGGCCGACGGCTCGTCCATGACGATGAGGCGCACTTCGTGGGAGAGGGCGCGGGCCATGGAGACGATCTGCTGCTGGGCGGCGGAGAGGTCGCCGACGAGCGTTCCCGGGTCGATCTCGCCGTGGCCGAGTCGCCTGAGCAGGGCGGCAGTTGAGGTCTTGGCCTCGCGGCCCTTCACGACGAACCCGGCCGCGGTCGGCTCATGCCCGAGGTGGACGTTCTCGGCGACGGACAGGCCCTCCACCAGGTCGAGCTCCTGGTAGATGGTGGCGATGCCCAGGCGCATGGCGGCGATGGGCGACTTGAGCGTGGTGCGCTCGCCGCGCCAGGTGATCTCGCCGTCGTCGGGCTGGTGGGCCCCGGCGAGGACCTTGATGAGCGTGGACTTCCCGGCGCCGTTCTGGCCGAGGAGGCAGTGCACTTCACCGGCCTGGACCTGGAGGTCGACGCCGTCGAGGGCGCGGACGCCGGGGAACGACTTGGTGATGCCGGACATGGTGAGCAGCGGTGGTTCTGGTGCCATGACGGTTCCCTTGGGCGGGTGCGGCGGGTGCGGCCGGTTTCAGGGCAGGGCGGGGTAGGGCGGTGGCCCCTGCACAGGGGCGGAGACTGTTTCGGAGCAGGGCGAGGCAGCGCGCTGTACTGGGTGAGGTGTGGTGCGTGGCGTCTTACGGGCCGTGCGGGTCGTACATACCGGTCGGGCCGAAGAGGACGGTCAGGCCGGTGAGAACAGGTGGTCGCTGATGAGCCGGGCGCCGCCGATGACTCCGGCGGTCGGCCCCAACTCGCCCAGGACGATGGGGAGGTTGCCGGTCGCCAGGGGCAGCGACTGGCGGTAGACCTGCGTGCGGATGGCGGCGAGCAGCGTATGGCCGAGGCCGGTGACACCGCCGCCGATCACCACGAGGCCGGGGTTGAAGAAGCTGACGAGGCCCGCGATGACCTGACCGGTGCGGTTGCCGCCCGCGCGGATGAGGTCGAGTGCGGTGGCGTCACCGGCGGCCGCGGCCGCGGAGACGTCGATCGCGCTGAGCTTTCCGGCGGCTTCCAGGCGGGTCGCGAGCTCCTGGGAAAGCCCGGCGCCGACGGCGTCCTCGGCGTCGCGGGCCAGTGCCGCGCCGCTGAAGTACGCCTCCAGGCAGCCCTTGTTGCCGCAGGCGCAGGGCCGCCCGTCGGGCTCGACCTGGATGTGGCCGATGTCGCCCGCGCTGCCGGTCACCCCTCGGTAGACCTCACCGCCGACGACGATCCCGCACCCTATGCCGGTGCCGATCTTGACGCAGAGGAAGTCGCCCACGGAGCGTGCGACGCCCGCGTGCTGCTCCCCCATCGCCATCAGGTTCACGTCGTTGTCGACCATGACGGGGCAGCCCAGGTCCTGACTGATGGCCTCCCGTACGGGAAAGCCGTCCCACCCCGGCATGATCGGCGGGGCGACCGGGACGCCTTCGGGGAAGCGGACGGGACCCGGGACGCCGATCCCGGCGCCGTCGAACCCTTCCGCGAGCCCGGAGGCCTTCAACTTGGCCGCCATGGCGAGGACTTGCTCGAAGACCGCGACCGGTCCTTCGCGCACGTCCATGGGCTGGTTGATGTGGCCGAGGACCTCCAGCTCGGCATTGGTCACCGCTACGTCGACCGAGGTCGCGCCGATGTCCACACCGAGGAAGCGGAGGGCGGGGGCCAGGCGGATGTTGTGGGAGCGGCGGCCGCCGCGCGAGGCGGCGAGTCCGTCGGCGACCACGAGTCCGGTCTCCAGGAGCCGGTCCACCTCGACGGCCAGCTTCGACCGCGAGAGGTCGACCTGATCGCCGAGCTGGGCACGGGAGTTGGGCCCTCCGTCACGCAGCAGTCGCAGCAGTCGCGCCTGGTGCGCATTGGCGGGTCGAGCCGTCATACGTCTCACGCGCCCCTCCCCGCCTCAGTGGGCAACTCATGTCGTCCAACTCGTCCCGCCGCGGCGGATTTTCGCCGTCGCGTCGGGCTTTCGAGGGGAACGTAGCAGCGCCTGCCGGGAGTGGGAAGAAGTTGCGCACGAATTACCCATGACTTTCTCCAGTCACAGGACAAAGAGGCGGACAGACGTGTCCCACGGGCATGTCCAAGGGGGCGTACGGACTGAGCCGCGGAGCAGAACCGTACGGCTCAGTCTCCGCGGCTCAGTCCGCGCCGCTCGCTCCGCGCGGCCGACGCGTCAGGCCTCGCGCTCGCGCCGGTGGTAGGTCTCGCGGGTGTGTTCCGTGTGCGCGCGCATGATGTCCGTGGCCGCGCGCTCGTCGCGCTCGGCGATCGCCGCGATCAGCCGGCGGTGCTCGATCCAGGACTGCTTGCCCCGCTGCCTGGCCACCGGCGTGTAGTACCAGCGCACCCGGCGGTCCACCTGCCCGGCCAGCTCGGCCAGGACGACATTGCCCGCGAGCTCCATCACCTTGGCGTGGAAGGCCGCGTTCGTGGTCACCACCAGGTCCACGTCGCCGTCCGCGACGGCCTGCTCGCCCTTGGCGCACAGCTCTTCCAGGGCGGTGATCCCCGCGGTGCCGGTGTTCGCGGCGGCGAGCCGGGCGGCCTCCGCCTCCAGGAGCGTACGGACCGTGAGCAGCTGGTCCGCCTCCTCCTCGGTGGGCTCGTGCACGAACGCGCCCTGTGCGGGGCGCAGATCGACCCAGCCCTCGGTGTTGAGCCGCTGGAGCGCCTCGCGCACCGGCTGCCGCGACACCCCTAGATGCCCGGCGAGTTCGCTCTCCACGAGATGCTGGCCCGGCTGGAGCGCGCGTGTCGTGATGAGTTCGAGCAGCGCTTCGTAGACCCGCTCACGGAGCGGACCTGGGCGTTCCAGCTTGGGCACCGCCCCCTGCGGCAGTCCTGTGGACAACATCGCGGTCCCCTCGTCGACGATTGCCTTTTGTCTACAGTCTACTGAGCACAATGGCCAGCACCAGGGGGAGTCGGTCCGGTCACACGCGCCAGGGGCACGCTAGGGGCAGCGGATGACCTGGCCCGCGTACGACAGGTTCCCGCCGAAGCCGAAGAGCAGCACCGGATCCCCGTGGACGATCTCGCCGCGCTCCACCAGCTTGGACAGGGCGAGCGGGATACTGCCCGCCGAGGTGTTGCCGGAGTTCACGACGTCGCGTGCGACGACCGCGTTGACCGCGCCGATCCGCTCGGCGAGCGGCTCGATGATGCGCAGGTTGGCCTGGTGCAGGACGACGGCGGCCAGGTCCTCGGGGGTGAGACCGGCGCGCTCGCAGGCCTTGCGGGCGAGCGGCGGCAGCTGTGTCGTCGCCCAGCGGTAGACGCTCTGGCCCTCCTGCGCGAACCGCGGGGGCGTGCCCTCGATGCGGACGGCGTTGCCCATCTCGGGCACCGAGCCCCAGAGCACGGGGCCGATGCCGGGCACCTCGCCGGGCGCGCAGGCCTCGACGACGGCCGCGCCCGCCCCGTCCCCGACCAGGACGCAGGTGGTGCGGTCCGTCCAGTCGGCCACCTCGGACATCTTGTCCGCGCCGATCACCAGCGCGCGGGTGGCGCCGCCGGCCCGCACGGCGTGGTCGGCGGTGGCGAGCGCGTGCGTGAAGCCCGCGCAGACGACGTTGATGTCCATGGCGGCCGGTGAGGGGATGCCCAGGCGGGCCGCCACCCGCGCCGCCATGTTCGGCGAGCGGTCGATCGCGGTGGAGGTGGCGACCAGGACGAGGTCGATGGCGTCGGGCGCCAGGCCGGCGGCGGCCACGGCCTTGGCCCCGGCCTGCGCGGCGAGCTCGTCGACCGGCTCCTCGGGGCCCGCGATGTGGCGGGTGCGGATGCCCACGCGGGAGCGGATCCACTCGTCGCTGGTGTCGACCAGGCCCGCCAGGTCCTCGTTGGTGAGGATCTTGGCGGGCTGGTAGTGGCCGACGGCGGCGATGCGTGAGCCGTGCATGTACGGGTCCCCCTTGTTGCCGGAGATGCGGGACCGTCCAGTCTGGTCAGCGACTCACCGGTAACAGGACACGTAATGCGACAGGAATCGGTCTCGGGGTTTGGACACTTCTCATCATCGTGTCACCCGGTGAAGAGCTGTGTGGCCTTGTGTACGAGTTCATACACCCCATATCCGAGCGGAACCCCCACCCAGAGCCAGGCACCGACGATCAGCGCCGTGCGGCGGGGCGGACTACTTGGCGGCGTGCTGGTCGGTGCCGTCATGGGCGGCCTCCCTCGGGGCGGGAATGTGGTGGCGGGCGTGGACGGGACGGACGAACTCGTTCGCCACGAACCCGATGACGAGGAGCCCGATCATGATCGTGAGGGAGAGGCCGTAGAGCCCCGCCCCGTGCTTGCCCGCTTCCTCCTGGCGGTCGGCGACCCAGTTGACGATCAGCGGCCCGAGGACACCGGCCGTGGACCAGGCGGTGAGGAGCCGGCCGTGGATCGCGCCGACCTGGTAGGTCCCGAAGAGGTCCTTCAGATAGGCGGGGATCGTCGCGAAGCCGCCTCCGTAGAAGGAGAGGATCACCAGCGCGCAGACGACGAAGAGCGGTTTCGAGCTGTCCCCGAACTGGACGATCAGCAGGTACATCAGCGCGCCGACGCCGAGGTAGACGCGGTAGACGTTCTTGCGGCCGATCAGGTCGGACATCGAGGACCAGCCAATGCGCCCGGCCATGTTCGCGGCGGAGAGCAGGGCGACGAAGCCCGCCGCGGCGGCGGCCGAGACCGGTGTCGAGGTGTCGGAGAAGAAGTCGGTGATCATCGGCGCCGCCTTCTCCAGGATGCCGATGCCCGCGGTCACGTTCATGCAGAGCACGATCCACAGGCACCAGAACTGGGGCGTGCGCACGGCGGCCCGCGCGGACACCTGCGGCCCGTCGAGCACGCCGGGGGCGCCGGGGGCCCGCGCCCCTTCCGTACGCGGCACCCGCACCAGGAACACGCCGAGCGCCATGAAGGCGGCGTACGTCAGGCCGTGCACGAGGAAGGCGAGCGCGATGCCGTCGGAGTCGGAGCCGAAGGAGTCCAGCATCTGCGCCGACCAGGGCGACGCGATGAGGGCGCCGCCGCCGAAGCCCATGATCGCGATGCCGGTCGCCATGCCGGGGCGGTCGGGGAACCACTTGATCAGTGTCGACACGGGCGAGATGTAGCCGATGCCCAGACCGATGCCGCCGACGAAGCCGTAGCCGAAGACGATCAGCCAGTACTGACCGATCGCCGCGCCGAGTGCCGCGATCAGGAAGCCGGACGAGAAGCAGACGAGGGCGACCGTCATCGCCCAGCGCGGGCCGTTGCGCTCCACGAGGGTGCCGCCGAAGGCCGCCGAGAGGCCGAGCATCACGATGCCGAGCTGGAAGGGGAGCGCGCTCTGCGTGCCGCTGAGGTGGAGCGCTGATTCCAGCGGGGGCTTGAAGACGCTCCAGGCGTAGGCCTGGCCGATGGAGAGGTGGACGGACAGGGCGGCGGGCGGTACGAGCCAGCGGCTCCATCCCGGAGGTGCGACGGGGGGCCTCATGATCCAGAACAGTAGGAATCAAGTGGGGAGTTGGGAAGAGGCGGAACCGATTCCGTCGACGGTATGCAATCTGCCGCGCGACCCCTTGCTGGGCCAACTTCCATACTGTAGACAATATTCCATCGACTGTTATGGCATGCGATGTAGTCCGTCACGAGCATGCGATGTCGACCCTGAGCCTTCTTCGGATCCCTCAACCGAACGGAGCGCGCCACCGTGAAAGTCGCAGTCCTCGGCGCCGGTGCGATCGGCGCCTATGTCGGAGCCGCGCTGCACCGCGCCGGTGCCGACGTCCATCTCGTCGCCCGTGGACCGCATCTCGCGGCCATGAGGCAGCACGGAGTACGTGTCCACAGCCCGCGCGGCGACTTCACCGCGCGGGCCCACGCCACCGACGACCCGGCCGACATCGGCCCCGTCGACTTCGTCTTCCTGGGCCTGAAGGCCAACTCGTACGCGGCGTGCGGGCCGCTGATCGAGCCGCTCCTGCACGACAGGACGGCGGTGATAGCCGCCCAGAACGGCATCCCCTGGTGGTACTTCCACCGGCACGGCGGCCCGCACGACGGCCACCGCGTCAGCAGCGTGGACCCCGACGGCGCGGTCAGTGCGGTGATCGCGCCCGAGCGGGCCGTCGGATGCGTCGTCTACGCGGCGACGGAGCTGGAAGGGCCGGGAGTCGTCCGGCACCTGGAAGGCACCCGGTTCTCCATCGGGGAGCCCGACCGCTCGCGCTCCGAGCGCTGTCTCGCCTTCAGCGACGCGATGCGGGCGGGCGGCCTGAAGTGCCCCGTCGAACCCGAACTGCGCGGCGACATCTGGATCAAGCTGCTCGGCAACATCTCCTTCAACCCGATCAGCGCGCTGGCCCGCGCCACGATGCGCGAGATGTGCCTGCACGGCGGCACCCGCCGCGTCATCGAGATCATGATGAACGAGACGCTCTCCGTCGCGGCGGCGCTCGGCTGCCGCCCCGACATCTCCGTGGAGCGGCGCCTTGCGGGCGCCGAGCGCGTGGGCGACCACCGCACCTCCACCCTCCAGGACCTGGAGCGCGGCAAACCGCTGGAACTCGACGTGCTGCTCGCGGCCGTCGTGGAACTCGCGGAGATCACCGGAGTCCCGGTGCCAACGCTGCGCACCGTCCACGCCATCTCCGATCTGCTGGCCGACCGCATGAGGAGCGCGGCATGAGCGAGAACATGAGGAGCGCGGCATGAGCAAGAAACGGGACCGGGTGCCCAAGACGTACGCCCGGCTCACCCACCCCCTCGTACGCGACTCGCGCGACGAGCCGCTGCGCCGGGCCACCTGGGACGAGGCGCTGACCCGGACGGCGGCGGGACTACAGGCCGCGCGCGGCGCGTTCGGCATGTTCTCCTGCGCCCGCGCGACCAACGAAATGAACTACGTGGCGCAGAAGTTCGCCCGCGTGGTGATGGGCACGAACAACGTCGACTCCTGCAACCGCACCTGCCACGCACCGAGCGTCGCGGGCCTCTCCGCAGCCTTCGGTTCAGGCGGCGGCACGTCTTCTTATGAAGAGGTCGAGCACACCGACCTGATCGTGATGTGGGGCTCCAACGCCCGCTTCGCGCACCCGATCTTCTTCCAGCACGTCCTGAAGGGGATCAGGAACGGCGCCCGCATGTACGCCGTCGACCCGCGCCGCACCAAGACCGCCGAGTGGGCGGAGAGCTGGCTCGGCCTGAACGTCGGCACGGACATCCCGATGGCGCACGCGATCGGCCGCGAGATCATCCACGCGGGTCTGGCCAACCGGGCGTTCATCGAGCGCGCCACGTCCGGCTTCGAGGAGTACGCGGCCCTGGTGGAGCCCTGGACGCTCTCGCTCGCCGAGAAGGTGACGGGCGTACCGGCCGCCGCCATCAGGGAGTTGGCGCACGCCTTCGCGCGGGCCGAGCGGGCGCAGCTGTGCTGGACGCTCGGCATCACCGAGCACCACAACGGCACGGACAACGTCCGCGCGCTGATCAACCTCTCGCTCCTGACCGGCCACGTGGGGCGCTACGGCTCGGGCCTCCAGCCCCTGCGCGGGCAGAACAACGTGCAGGGCGGCGGCGACATGGGCGCGATCCCCAACCGCCTGCCCGGCTTCCAGGACATCCTCGACCCCGAGACCCGGCGGAAGTTCGAGACGGCGTGGGGCACGGTCATCCAGCCGCGCTACGGGCTGAACCTGACGGAGATGTTCGAGGCGATGGACGAGGGCGGGCTCAAGGCCGTCTACTGCATCGGCGAGAACCCCGCGCAGTCGGAGGCGGACAGCGAGCAGGCGATGCGCCGGATGCGGGCCCTGGACTTCTTCGTGGTCCAGGACATCTTCCTCACCAAGACCGCCGAGCTGGCCGACGTCGTCCTTCCGGCGACCGCCGCCTGGGCGGAGACCGACGGGACGACGACCAACAGCGAGCGGCGCGTGCAGCGGGTGCGCAAGGCCCTGCGGCCGCCCGGCGAGGCGCGCGAGGACATCGACATCCTCTGCGACCTCGCCGAACGGCTCGGCCACGACTGGAAGTACGCGGACGCGCAGGCCGTCTGGGACGAGCTGCGCTCGGTGTCGCCGGACCACTGGGGCATGACGTACGACCGTCTCGAGTCCCTGCAGGGCATCCAGTGGCCCTGCCCTTCGGAGGACCGGGTCGAACCGACGTACCTGCACGGCCGGTTGTGGGACGCGGACCCCGCGCGGCGCGGCACGCTCGCGCCTTTCGGGCTGGTCGCGCACGATCCGCCGGTGGACCTCACGGACGACTCCTACCCGATCCGGCTGACGACGGGACGGCGGCTCGACTCCTACAACACCGGGGTGCAGAGCGGGAGTTTCGCCTCTCCGCTGCGGCGTGGCGAGTACGTCGAGCTGTGCCCGGAGGACGCGGAGCGGTACGGGGTCGTGGTCGGCGAACAGGTGCGGGTGACCTCGCGGCGCGGTGCGGTGACGGCGCCCGTGTGGGTGGACCCCGGACTCCGCCCCGGTCTGGCCTTCATGACCATGCACTTTCCCGACGAGGTCGACACCAACCAGCTGACGATCGAGGCCAATTGCCCGATCGCGGGCACGGCGGAGTTCAAGGCGTCGGCGATACGTATCGAGAAGCTGATCGACGAGCTGGCCCAGCCAGTCAGGTGAAGTGAGGGTGACGCATGGATCTGCACTTCGGTGACAGCAAGCCGACGGACGAGGAGCGGGCGGCCGTCGACGCGGTCCTCGGGCCGCCCGGGTCCGCCTGGGAGGGGGCCGCCGACCGCAGCGACGCGGACCTGCGGTGGGCGCGGGGAGGCCGTGCGGCGCGGGAGCGGCGGGACGAGCTGTTGCCGGGGCTGCACGCGCTCAACGACCGCGTGGGGTGGGTGAGCGAGGGGGGCCTGGACTACCTCTGCCGGCGGCTGATGGTGCCGCCGGCGGAGGGGTACGGGGTGGCCACGTTCTACTCCATGTTCGCGGTCCGGCCGCGTCCGGCGACGGTGGTTCGGGTGTGTACGGACCTTGCGTGCGGGGGCGGTGCGGAGCTGTGCGGGGAGGTGGAGGCGCGGCTCGGCCCGGAGTCCGGGGTTGCTGTCGAGCGGTCGCCCTGCCTGGGCCTGTGTGAGAGGGCTCCGGCTGCGTTGGTGGTGCGGGCGGGTGTGCCTGCGGCGCTTCCTTCCCCAACCCCGCCCCTTCCCGAAAACCCGCTGGCGCGGGGGCCTGGCGTGACCGCCGATCGCCTTGACGGCTCGTCCTCAAACGCCGGACGGGCTGAAAGATCACGGCCGGGAGAAGGAGTTTCAGCCCGTCCGGCGTTTGAGGACGAACTCGGCGGAGCCGGTGATCAACGGCAACCAAGGCCCCCGCGCCAGAGCGGGTTTTCGGGAAGGGGCGGGGTTGGGGAGAAGACTTACGTCACCGCAACCATCGCCCCAGCCGCACCCGACACCCTCACCCAAGCGGCCCTCGCCCCGGAAGCCGCCCCCGCCGAGCCCCCAGCGGCACTCGCCGTCCCCCAGGCAGGCCAGGACGGCCTCCTCCTGCTCAGCAGGATCGGCAAGGTGGACCCCTCCTCCCTGGACGACTACCGCGCCCACGGCGGCTACACCGCCCTGCGCCACGCCTTCGCCATCGGCCCCGCCGCCGTCATCCGCGAAGTGACCGACTCCGGCCTCGTCGGCCGGGGCGGCGCCGCCTTCCCCACGGGTAGGAAGTGGCAGGCCACCGCCGCACAACCCGACCATCCCCACTACCTCGTCTGCAATGCCGACGAGTCCGAGCCCGGCACCTTCAAGGACCGGGTGATCATGGAGGGCGACCCGTACTCGCTCATCGAGTCGATGACCATCGCGGGGTACGCCACCGGCGCCCACCTCGGCTACCTCTATCTCCGCGGCGAGTACCCCCGCGCCCTGGAGCGGCTCACCCACGCCATCGCACAGGCCCGCGCGCGCGGGCTTCTCGGGGACGACGTCCTCGGGCAGGGGTACGCCTTCGACATCGAGATCCGGCGCGGCGCGGGCGCCTACATCTGCGGGGAGGAGACCGCCCTCTTCAACTCCATCGAGGGGTATCGGGGAGAGCCGCGCTCCAAGCCGCCCTTCCCGGTCGAGAAGGGGCTCTTCGGCAAACCCACCGCCGAGAACAACGTCGAGACCCTCGTCAACGTGCTGCCCGTCCTCAGCATGGGCGCACAGGCCTACGCCGCCATCGGCACCGCCAAGTCCACCGGGCCCAAGCTCTTCTGCGTCTCCGGCAGTGTCGAGCGCCCCGGCATCTACGAGCTTCCCTTCGGCGCCACCCTCCGCGAGCTCCTCACCCTCTCCGGGATGCCGGACAACCTCCGCGCCGTCCTCCTGGGCGGCGCGGCCGGAGGCTTCGTACGGCCCGACGAGCTCGACATCCCGCTCACCTTCGAAGGGACCAGGGACGCGGGCACCACCCTCGGCTCCGGGGTGGTCCTCGCCCTGGACGACACCGTGCCGCTCCCCCGCGTCCTGCTGCGCATCGCCGAGTTCTTCCGCGACGAGTCCTGCGGGCAGTGCGTGCCCTGCCGGGTCGGCACCGTCCGGCAGGAGGAGGCCCTGCACCGCATCGTCGAGCGGACCGGGGCGGAGGCCGCCGGGGACATCGCGCTCCTGCGCGAGGTGGGGCGGACCATGCGGGACGCCTCCATCTGCGGGCTCGGCCAGACCGCGTGGAACGCCGTGGAATCCGCCATCGACCGTCTGGGGGCGTACAAGTGACCGCCGTACCGCTGGGAATCCCGCGCCGTCTCGTCGAGTTCACGCTGGACGGGCAGGACGCCAGAGTGCCCGAGGGGGCGACCATCCTGGAGGCCTGCCGGGCCGCGGGCAAGGACGTCCCGACCCTCTGCGAGGGCGACACGCTGACCCCGAAGAACGCCTGCCGGGTGTGTGTCGTCGAGGTCGAGGGCGCCCGTACCCTCGCCCCGGCCTGCTCGCGCCTGGCCGAGCCGGGCATGACCGTGCTCACCGACACCGAGCGCACCCGGCACAGCAGGAAGGTGGTCCTTGAGCTGCTCGCCTCGTCCGTCGACATGTCGACCACGCCGAAGGTCGCGGGCTGGCTCAAGGAGTACGACGCCAAGCCCGACCGCTTCGGCCCGGACGCCGCGCGGCTCAACGAGGAGCCCCGTATCGACAACGACCTCTACGTGCGCGACTACGACAAGTGCATCCTCTGCTACAAGTGCGTCGACGCCTGCGGCGACCAGTGGCAGAACACGTTCGCCATCTCCGTGGTGGGCCGCGGCTTCGACGCCCGGATCGCCGTCGAGCACGACGGTCCGCTGACCGAATCCGCGTGCGTGTACTGCGGCAACTGCATCGAGGTCTGTCCGACCGGGGCCCTCAGCTTCAAGTCCGAGTTCGACATGCGGGCGGCGGGGACCTGGGACGAGGAGCGGCAGACGGAGACGACGACGGTGTGCGCGTACTGCGGAGTCGGCTGCAACCTGACCCTGCACGTGCAGGACAATGACATCGTGAAGGTCACCTCACCGCACGACAATCCGGTGACCCACGGCAACCTCTGCATCAAGGGCCGTTTCGGCTACCAGCACGTACAGAACCGGGACTGATCGACATGGGACGAGTCACGGAGCGCCGTCGCGTCATCCGCATCAGGGACGGGGCCGTCACCGAGCGGCCGGACACCCTGGTCGCGGAGGAGCCGCTGGAGATCCGGCTGAACGGGAAGCCGCTCGCCATCACGATGCGCACGCCGGGTGACGACTTCGCGCTCGCGGCGGGCTTCCTGGTGAGCGAGGGGGTGCTCGGCTCGGCGGACGAGCTCCAGTCCATCGTCTACTGCGCCGGGGCCACGGCGGACGGCGTGAACACGTACAACGTGGTCGACGTGAAGACCGCTCCGGGGCTCGTCCTGCCCGACATCACCCTCGAACGCAACGTCTACACCACCTCGTCCTGCGGCCTGTGCGGCAAGGCGAGCCTGGACGCGGTCCGCACGACGGCCCGCTGGGCGATCGACGACACGGACGGCGGCGCCACTGCCCCGGTCCGGCTCGGGACCGAGCTGCTCGCGTGCCTCCCCGACCGGCTGCGGGCGGCGCAGCGGGTCTTCGACCGGACCGGGGGCCTGCACGCGGCGGCCCTCTTCTCCGAGGACGGCGAACTGCTCGACGTACGGGAGGACGTGGGGCGGCACAACGCGGTCGACAAGCTCGTCGGGCGCGCCCTCCAGGACGACCGCCTGCCGCTGTCGCGCTCCGTGCTGCTCGTGTCGGGGCGCGCCTCGTTCGAGCTGGCGCAGAAGGCGGTGATGGCGGGCATTCCGGTGCTCGCCGCCGTCTCCGCGCCCTCCTCCCTCGCCGTCGATCTGGCCGCCGAGACGGGCCTGACCCTGGTCGGCTTCCTGCGCGGCTCCTCCATGAACGTGTACGCGGGCGAGCACCGGATCGCCGTGCGGGCCTCGGCCTCCCAGGGCTGACCGGCCGCTCCCCGCTGCACGGCGGCGGGACCCCGACCGGCGGGGAGCGCCCCCTGCGCCGGCGGGGTCCCGGGCCCGCTCCGCGGGTCCGGCCTCCTGACCTGGCTGCGTCCATTCGTGCCACGCACGCTTCTTGTGGGGTGTCGAGCCTCCCAAGTAGCGTCTGTGGCGCGAACGTTGGACGTGGGATGTCAGGATGTCCAGTCACCTTGAAGGGTGGGCCGCGCCATGCCATCAGCTCTCCGTTTACGCCTCAGATCCCTGCGCACCGCCACGGCCGCGCTGACCGTCGTCGCCGTCGGGGCGCTGCTCCCCGGGCCCACGGCGCAGGCCGCGCCGGACGACGCCCGTGCGGCGGGGTTCGAGCAGCAGGTGCTCTTCAAGGCCTCGCAGGACCCCGGGTACGCCTGCTATCGCATCCCCGCCGTGGTCAAGACGGTCAAGGGCACGCTCCTCGCGTTCGCCGAGGGGCGGGTGAACGACTGCAGTGACGCGGGCGACATAGACATCGTGCTCAAGCGCTCGCACGACGGCGGACGCACCTGGAGTCCGCTCCAGGTCGTCAACGAGGGCGCGGGCGACACGCACGGCAACCCCGCCCCGATCGTGGACCGCAGGACCGGCCGCGTCCACCTGGCGGAGACGTACAACACCGGCCGCACGGACGGCGGGAACTGCGCCGTCCCCTGCGACCGCACCCCGCACCTCCAGTACAGCGACGACGACGGCCGCAGCTGGTCGGCGCCGCGCGACCTGAGCGACCAGATCCTGCCCGAGGACTGGAACTCCTGGTACGCGACCGGCCCCGTGCACGGCCTCCAGCTGACCCGCGGCCGGCACGCCGGGCGGCTCGTCTTCACCGCCAACACCGAGACCTGGGACGGCAGCCGGGTCACCGCGAACCACGCGGCACTGATCGTCAGCGACGACGGCGGCGACAACTGGCGGATCGGCGCCAAGGACTCGTACCCGATAGCGGCCGCCGACGGCACCTTCCGGCAGAAGCCGTCGGAGATGACCATCACGGAGCGCCCGGACGGGGCGGTCTACGTCAGCGGGCGCGAGCAGGACGGCACCGACCTGGGGCATCGCACGCACACGGTCAGCCGGGACGGGGGCGACAGCTTCGCCGCGCCGTTCAAGGCCATCCCCGATCTCTACACGCCCCAAGTGCAGGGCTCCACGCTCCAGTTCGGCAAGCGGATGCTGCTCGCCTGCCCCGGTGACCCCGACCGCCGCCGCACGATGCAGATCCGCTCCTCCTACGACGGCGGCCGCACCTGGGACAGCGTGGACCGCGGCACGACGGTGACCACGGACTGGTCGGGCTACTCGGACATGGTGCGGGCCGACGGCGAGCACGTGGGCCTGATGTACGAGGGCGGCGCGGTCGACGCCCGCGACGAGATCCGCTTCGCGCGCTTCACCGAGGACTGGCTCCAGCCGCGCCGCGGCCCGGACCCGACGACCGCCGACCGCGCTCCGCACGCGAAGCCCGCGGCCGTCCTCGGCGGGGCGTCCACGACCGACGGCCGGTTCGGCGGGGCCATCGCCTTCGACGGCACGAACGACGCCGTGCGCCTGCCCTTCCGCAGCCAGCTCCCGCTCGGCACGAAGGACTTCACGGCATCGCTGTGGTTCCGCTACTCCGCGACCAGCGGTGAGCAGCCGCTGCTGTGGATGGGCGGCATCGGGACCAACCAGCCGCAGGTGTGGCTGCGCGGCGAACCCGCGAGCAACCGCGTCACGGGCCTGATCACCACGCGCGACGGCTCCACTCCTCCGAGGTCCGCGTCCGTGCGCACCACGGGTGCCTACAACGACGGCCAGTGGCACCACATCGCACTGCGCAGGGGCGGCGGGCAGCTCACCCTGTCCGTCGACGGCACCCGGATCACCACCGCCGACGTCCCGGGCACGGTCACCCGCACCTCGGGGTACGGCTTCCACGTCGGCCAGCGGGTCGACAGCCGCGCCCACTTCACGGGTGCGATCGACGAGGTACGCGTCTACGACCGGGCCTTGAGCGACGCGGAACTCACCGGGCTCGGCACGGACGGCGGCGCCAAGGCCCCTGTGACGCGGGACACCGTGGCACGGCTCCCCATGGACCACATCCGCCCGAGCAACTAACGTCCCGCACGTGTCCGCCGACCAAGGTCCACGCCCGGGTCGGAGCGCGCGCAGGACGTGGATCGTCCTGCTGCTCGCCCTCGCCTGCGCGGCCGTGCTGCTCACCGCCCTCCCGGACGACGACCGGGAGGGCGGCGACGCATGCGAGGCGCGCACCGTCTCGTCCTGGGCCGCCGATGACAAGGTCACCGGGGCGTTCGAGCGCTACGGCGACGACACGGCGCGGGCGGACGACTGGACCGGCGGCGACGGCACGCATTCGGTGCGGCTGCCGGACGGGCGGCTGCTGTGGCTGTTCTCCGACACGTTCCTGGGCCAGGTGCACGCGCCGCCCAACCCGGTGGGCCAGCCCCACACCTGGCGGGACTCCACCGCGCCCATGGTCCGCAACTCGGCCGTGGTCATGTCGCGTTCGGGCACCCTGCAGCGCACCTTGCCCGCCCCGCTCTTCCCCGACCCGGCGCCGCAGCAGTGGCGCTGGCCGGTCGCCGCGAAGGTGGAGCCCCGCTCCCCCGGCTCGTCCGACAAGGTCGTACGCGTCCTGCTGTGGTCCCGCGCCACCGGCACGGGCCCGTGGATCTACGGCGTGCCGAACGCCACCGAGGTCGCCACGCTCTCCCTGCCCGATCTGCGCGTCGAGGGCATCGTGAAGGTCTCCGACCAGAGTTCCGTGCCCGACCCGGAGAAGCGCGTCCTGTACGGCACGACGACGGTCGACGACGGCGACTGGACGTACGTCTTCGGCGGCAACGACGGCCAGGCCGCCTCCCGCTCCGCCTCGCACGCCTACGTGGCACGCGTCCCCAAGGGCCGGCTGGCGGAGCCCGGCGCGTGGCGGTACTGGAACGGCGACGGCTGGACGGAGACCGGCAAGCCGCGACCGGTCCTCGGGGACGGCGAACGCAAGGGTGTGGGCAGCGCGTTCACGGTGGTGCGCGTGAAGGGGACATACGTCCTGTTCACGATGGCCGCGGGCGCCGAGGGCCTGACCACGGTCACGTCCTACTGGGCGTGCTCGCCCACCGGTCCCTGGCACGGGCCCGCGAAGGGCTTCTCGCCGCCCCTGCCGAAGGACGGCTCGGCCGAGCAGGACATGGCCGCCTACAACCCGCAGGCCCATCCGGCGCTCAGCGGGAACGGACGGCTGCTGCTCAGCTACGACGTCAACTGGCTGGACGCGGCGCCCGCGAGCGCGCAGGCCAACGTCAGCCGGAACGTGTCCCTGTACCGACCGCGGTTCGTTTCTCTTCGGCTCGCGACGGCTCGCTGACGGCTTCCTCGGCGCCTTCGGCACCCTCGAAGTCCTCGATGTCGCGCGAGCGCCGCTTGGCGATCACCGCGCAGACCATCAGCTGCATCTGGTGGAAGAGCATCAGCGGCAGCACGGCGAGCGAGGCCTGGGCCCCGAACAGGACGCTGGCCATGGGCAGTCCGGCGGCGAGGGACTTCTTCGACCCGGCGAACTGGATGGCGATGCGGTCCCCGCGGCCGAACCCGAGCCGCTTGGCCCCGTACCAGGTGAGGGCGAGCATCACGGCGAGCAGCACCGCCTCCACGCCGAGCAGCGCGCCGAGCCGCAGAGGCGTCACCTGGTGCCAGATGCCCTGCACCATGCCCTCGCTGAACGCGGTGTAGACGACGAGCAGGATGGAGCCGCGGTCGACGAGGCCGAGCACCTTCTTGTTCCGTGCGATGAAGCCGCCGATCCACCGGCGCAGGAGCTGTCCGGCGAGGAACGGCACCAGGAGCTGGAGCACGATCTTGAGGACGGAGTCCGCGGAGAACCCGCCCCCGCTGTTGCCGAGCAGGGCGGCGGCGAGCAGCGGCGTGAGGACGATGCCGGCGAGCGAGGAGAAGGAGCCCGCGCAGATCGCCGCGGGGACGTTGCCGCGCGCCATGGAGGTGAAGGCGATCGACGACTGGATCGTGGAGGGCACGAGCGTCAGGAAGAGGAACCCGCTGTAGAGGGCGGGTGTCAGGACGTACGGAACGAGTCCCTTGGCCGCGAGCCCGAGCAGCGGGAAGGCGATGAACGTACAGGCGAGGACGGTGACATGGAGCCGCCAGTGCTTGAGCCCGTCCAGTGCCTCGCGGGTGGAGAGCCGGGCTCCGTAGAGGAAGAACAGGAGCGCCACGGCCCCGGTCGACGCCCCGCCCGCGATGTCGGCGCCGATGCCGCGCGCGGGCAGCAGCGCGGCGACACCTACTGTGCCGAGCAACGCCAGGATGTAGGGGTCGATCGGCATCCAGGTGGGCCAGCTCGGGCGTTTCACTTCGCTCCATCGGTTTGGTTCGCATCGTGCCCTCTTGATGATCCTCCTGATCACCGCAATCGGGAATCCCGGATACCGCTCTGACTGTCATCACGTTCCGCGATAACCTGGTGAGCATGTACGACCCCGCCCAGCTCCGTACGTTCCTCGCCGTGGCCCAGACGTTGAGCTTCACGCAGGCCGCCCGGCGCCTGGGTCTGCGCCAGTCCACGGTGAGCCAGCACGTGCGCCGCCTGGAGGACGCCACCGGGCGCCAGCTCTTCGCGCGCGACACGCATTCCGTGGAGCTGACCGAGGACGGCGAGGCGATGCTCGGCTTCGCGCGGCGGATCCTGGAGGTGCACGAGCAGGCGTCGGCGTTCTTCACCGGGACGCGGCTCGGCGGGCGGCTGCGGTTCGGCGCGTCGGAGGACTTCGTCCTGACCCGGCTCACCGACATCCTCGAGTCGTTCCGGCACGACCACCCGGACGTCGACCTGGAGCTGACGGTCGAACTGTCCGGCACGCTGCACGAGAAGCTGGACGCGGGCATGCTCGACCTGGTCCTGGCCAAGCGGCGCCCCGAGGACCCGCGCGGCGAGCTGGTCTGGCACGACGAGCTGGTCTGGATCGGTGCCGCGCGGCTGCGCCTCGACCCCGACCAGCCGGTGCCGCTCGTCGTGTTCCCACCCCCCGGCATCAGCCGCGCGCTCGCCCTGGAAGCCCTGGAGCGGCGCGGCCGTGCCTGGCGGATCGCGTGCACCAGCGGCAGCCTGAACGGCCTGGTCGCCGCGGCCCGCGCGGGACTCGGCGTGATGGCGCACTCCCACGGCCTGATCCCGCCGGGCCTGGTCCGCGTCCCGGAGCGGGCGGGCCTCCCGGAGCTGGGCGCGGTCGACTTCGTGCTCCTGCACGGGGAGCGGCGGGCCTCGGCGCAGGGCGCTGCGGACGCGCTCGCCGCGTCGATCCTGGCGGGCGGCGACCGGCTGCACCGGCGGCGTCAGCGAGGATAGGGCGTTCAGCGGGGACAGGCCGTTCAGCGCGGGTAGGGCCGGTACGTGAGCTGCTTGACCCGGCGCATGAACGGCGCCGTCTCGACGTGCTGGACGCCGTCCAGCTGGCCCAGTTTCCCGCTGAGGTAGGCGTAGAGCGCGGGGATGTCGCGGGCCACGGCGGTGGCCATGATGTTCGAGGGGCCTGCCACGGCGGTGGCGTGGGCGATCTCGGCGTGGGAGGCGAGGGCCCTGCCCACCGAGTCCATGGCCCAGGGCGCGGTGGTGATCCAGAGCATCGCCCCGACGTGCAGGCCGATGAGTGCGTTGGCGTACTCGATGTCGATGTAGATCGCGCCGGACGCGACCAGCGCGCCGAGCCGGCGTTTGACGGCCGACTCCGAACGCCCGGTGGCCCGCTGGAGCTCCGGATAGGTCGCGCGGCCGTCCTCTTCGAGCGCGGCCACCAGCGGTTCGTCCTCGGGCTCGATCCGCAGGGGCAGATCGGCTGCGCGGGCGGCGGCCGGGGCAGCCGCGCCGCGCAGGGCCGCGATCTGGTCATCGCCGAGCGGCCCGTGCTTCATCAGCCAGCCGTCCGGGCCGCCGAAGAAGCGGTGCAGCATCTGCTGGGCGCGGATGTCGACGATGTGCGGGGTGCGCGGCAGCTTGGCGAGCAGCAGCTCGTCCTGGTCGGTGCGGGTGCGGGGCCGGGTGCAGCAGACGACTTCGGTGCCGCCGGAGGTGAGGCCGATCCATGACGTGTCGGGGCGGCGCGCCAGGGCGGTGGCGATGGCGTCGGCGCCCTCGGGGGCGCAGCGCAGCCGCAGCATCCACTGGTCCTGGCCGAGCTTCTCGTGGTCCCGGACGGCGACGATCCGCAGGCTGCCGTCGGAGACCAGCCTGCGGTAGCGGCGGGCGACGGTCTGGTCGGAGACGCCCAGGACGGCGGCGATCTTGCTGAAGGGCGCGCGTCCGTCGATCTCCAGGGCCTGGAGGAGCCTGACGTCGAGCGAGTCCCGCACGGATGAAGTGGCGGATTCCGTTGATGCGGTGCTCATCGGTGTCGGATTCCTTCGATCTTCCCTGGCTGGCGACTTGGATCGTCCGGGCGGACTCCATCGTACGAGGCACGCACACGCGTCGTGAAACGCGTCGTAAGAGTCGTACGAGGAGAGCTGACAATGCGTACATGGGGGCCGCTCACAGCGGTGTGCCTGGGGACGTTCATGCTGCTGCTGGACGTGACCATCGTGGTCGTGGCACTGCCCGACATGGCGAGAGCGCTGAACGCCTCGCTGAGTGATCTGCAATGGGTGATCGACGGTTACGCCCTCGCGCTCGCCGCGCTGCTGCTCGGGGTCGGGGCCGCGGCGGACGTGCTCGGCAGGCGGCGGCTGAACGTGGCGGGCACCGCGCTCTTCGCGCTCGCCTCGCTCGGCTGCGGGCTCGCCACGAACGCGGAGCTTTTGGTGGCCGCCCGCGCCCTGCAGGGGCTCGGCGCCGCCGCGATGTTCGCGACGACCCTGCCGCTGCTCGGCGCCGCCTACCAGGGGCGGGACCGGTCGGTCGCGCTCGGCGTCTGGGGAGCGGTCAGCGGGGCCGCGGCGGCGATGGGGCCGATCGTCGGCGGGCTGCTCACCGAGGGGCCGGGCTGGCGGTGGATCTTCTTCGTGAACCTGCCGGTGAGCGTCGCCTCGATGTGGCTGACGCTGCGCGTGGTGCCGGAGTCGAAGGGACAAGCGGGGCGCAAGGTCGACTGGGCGGGCACGGTGACGTTCGCGCTCTTCGCGGGGGCGCTGACGTACGGAGTGGTGCGGGCGGGTTCGGAGGGCTGGACGTCGGCGCCCACCGTGGCGACCCTCGCGGTGTCGGTGCTCGCGCTCGCCGCCTTCGTGGCCGTCGAACGCCGCGTCGCGCACCCGCTGCTCGACCTGAGGCTCCTGCGCATGCCCGCCTTCACGGGCGTACTGGTCGGCGCGATCGGCTACAACGCGGCCGCGTTCGGCCTGATGCCCTACCTCTCGATCTGGCTGCAGACCGTGCTCGGCATGAGCCCGGTGACCGGCAGCCTCGTCATGCTGCCGCTGGCCGCGACCTCGTTCGTCGTGGCAGCGATCGGCGGACGGCTGCTGCACGGGGTGCCCGCGCGGCTGACCATCGGCATCGGGCTGCTCCTGATCGGGGGCGGCGGGGTCGCCCTCGCGGTGCTCGACGCGGGGTCGTCCTGGGGCTCGCTCGTCCCCGGGCTCACGCTCGCGGGCATCGGCACCGGCCTGGTATCTCCGGCCCTGGGGGGCGCGGCCCTCGCGGCGGTGCCGCCGGAGAACTCGGGGATGGCGGGCGGCGCGGTCAACACGTTCCGGCAGCTCGGATACGCACTGGGGGTCGCCGTCTTCGGCACGGTGCTGACCTCGCGCATGCAGGACACCCTCGGCCATGACGCGGCTCACACCGTCGCGGGCGGCGGTGCGTCGGCGGTGCGTGGGACGCTCTCCGAGCACGCCGTGCGGACGGCGTTCGCCTCCGGCCTGAACGCGGCGGCGGTCGTCGCGGGCGTGGTGGGTCTGGTGGCGGGGGCCGCGGTCCTCGTCATGGTGCGCTCCGCGCGCACGGCGCCGGGCACCACACCGGAGGCGAAGATTCCGGCACCCGTCGAGCGGATCTCCGAGAGGCAGCCACAGCCGTAACCGCCGCGTACAGATTCGGTGGAGATTACGCCACCGAAACTTACTGAACCGTAAGTATTCTGTCCCGCCTCTCCCCTTGTGGCCGGATTTCAGCGGCTGACCAGCGTGGATGGTACGTACCGAGGGGTCGGTCACCCCTCTCCCGCCCGGCACCGCGGTGGGGTACCGTCACCGGCGCTGTGCGGAGCGCCACAAGGAGCATCATTGCGCGAGTTCACGAACCCTCCGTTGGCGTCGGCGCCGCTGGTGGGTGGCCTTGCCGACGTCGTGTTCGACCATGCCCTTGAGGATCCGCTCCACATCGCCTTCGGCCGCAAGACGGACGGCGTGTGGCGCGACGTCACATCGGCGGAGTTCCGCGACCAGGTGATGTCGCTCGCCAAGGGTCTGCTCGCGCAAGGGGTGCGTTTCGGCGACCGCGTCGCCATCATGTGCCGCACGCGCTACGAGTGGACGCTCTTCGACTACGCGCTCTGGACGGTCGGCGCCCAGGTGGTGCCCGTCTACCCCACCTCGTCGGCCGAGCAGGTCTTCTGGATGCTGCACGACGCGCAGGTGTCGGCCGCCATGGTCGAGCACGAGGACCACGCGATGACGATCGGCTCGGTGATCGACCGGCTGCCGCAGCTGCGCAGGCTGTGGCAGCTGGACGCCGACGCCGTGGACGAGCTGCACCGTGCGGGCCAGGACGTCGACGACGAGGTGGTCAACCGGCACCGCCGCGCCGTCACCCCGGACTCGATCGCCACGATCATCTACACCTCGGGCACCACAGGCCGCCCCAAGGGCTGCCTGATCTCCCACGCCAACTTCATGTTCGAGGCGGAGACGGTCATCCAGCGCTGGGAGCCGGTGTTCCACTCCCGGCGCGGCGACGAGGCGACGACGCTGCTCTTCCTGCCGCTCGCGCACGTCTTCGGGCGCATGGTGCAGGTCGCGGCGGTGCGCGGCGGGGTCAAGCTGGGCCACCAGCCGAGCCTGAACGCGGCGGCCCTCATCCCGGACCTGGCCGCGTTCCGCCCCTCCTTCATCCTGGCCGTCCCGTACATCTTCGAGAAGGTCTTCAACGCGGCACGGCGCAAGGCCGAGAAGGACGGCAAGACCGGTCCTTTCGACAAGGCCGTGGAGTGCGCCGTGCGGTACGCGGACGCCATGGAGGCCAGGGCGTTCGGCACCGGCCCCGGGCCTTCGGCGGCCCTGCGCATGCAGCACTCGCTCTTCGAGAAGCTCGTCTACGCCAAGGTGCGCGACGCCATGGGCGGCCGCGTGCGCCACGCGATGTCGGGCGGCTCCGGGATGGACCGGCGCCTGGGCCTGTTCTTCGCGGGCGCGGGCGTCGAGATCTACGAGGGCTACGGCCTCACCGAGTCCACGGCCGCCGCCACCGCCAACCCGCCCGAGCGCACCCGCTACGGCACGGTCGGCCAGGCCATCCCCGGCACCACCGTGTACATCGCGGAGGACGGCGAGGTCTGGCTGAACGGCGGCAACGTCTTCCAGGGCTACCTGAACGACCCCAAGGCCACCGACGCGACCCTGCACGACGGCTGGCTGGCCACCGGTGACCTGGGCGCGCTCGACGAGGACGGCTACCTCACGATCACCGGGCGCAAGAAGGAGATCCTGGTGACGTCCGGCGGCAAGAGCGTCTCGCCGGGGCAGCTGGAGGAGCGGGTGCGCGACCATCCGCTGGTCGCGCAGTGCATCGTCGTGGGCAACGACCGCCCCTACATCGCGGCGCTCGTCACGCTGGACGGCGAGGCCGTCGAGCACTGGCTGACCATGCGGCGCAAGCCGCCAATGTCCCCGACGGACCTGGTGCGCGATCCGGATCTGGAGACCGAGGTGCGGCGGGCCGTGGTGGCCGCCAACACCCTTGTCTCGCAGGCGGAGTCGATCCGTACGTTCCGGATACTGGCCCACCAGTTCTCGGAGGAGCACGGGTTGCTCACGCCCTCGCTGAAGCTCAAGCGCAAGGCCATCGAGACGGCGTACTCCGCTGAGGTGGAGGCCTTGTACCGGGCGTGAGGTGAGCCGAGCGGGTTTCTGACGGTTCATCAATTACCGACGCGTCTGTTATTGACGGTTCATCAGGTCCCGCACAGAATCAGCCCCACTTCGACGGAGGGGGCTCGAACCGTGTCGCGATCGATCCGCACCATCACCGCCACCGTGGCCGCACTGCTGCTCGCCACTGCCTGCAACTCCGCCTCCAACAGCAGCGATTCGAGCGGCGGCGACAAGGCAGGCGGCTCCGTACGCGGCGTGAGCGCCGACTCCATCAAGGTCGGCGGCATCGTCTCCATGACGACCGCCAGCGGCTACAGCAAGAAGGACACCGACCTCGGCGCCAAGGCCCGCTTCGACCGCGCGAACGCCGCAGGCGGCGTACACGGACGGAAGATCGACTACCTGGGCGCGGAGGACGACGGCCAGGACCCGGGCAAGAATCTCGCGGCGGCGCGCAAACTCGTCCAGCAGGACAAGGTGTTCGCCGTCGCGCCGATGAGCTCGGTGACCTTCTCCGGCGCCGACTTCCTCCAGAAGCAGAAGGTCCCGACGTTCGGCTGGGGCACCATCCCGCCGTTCTGCGGACCGAGTTACATGTACGGCTACGGAGGCTGCATGGTGCCGATGCCGGGCGGCACCATCACGCAGAGCTGGCCCGAGGGCCTGAAGAAGGTGACGGACGGCTCGAAGGGCAAGTCCGTGGCCATCCTCGCCAACGACAACGACGCGGGCACCTTCGCCATCCGCACCTACAAGCAGAGTTTCGCGGCGGCCGGCTACAAGGTGACGTACGCCAAGTCGACCGTGCCCGCGACCTCCGTGCCCAGCGACTGGTCGGCGTACACGAAGGAGATCCTGCGCTCGGACGGCGGCGATGCGCCGGACGTGGTCGTCTCCGTGATGCAGACCCCGTACAACATCGGCCTGTTCACGGCCGTCAAGCGCTCCGGATTCAAGGGCGTCATCACGGACCCGACCGACTACGACCCGGGGCTGCTCACCAAGAGCGCGACGAAGAAGGCGCTCGACGGCGTGCACATCCTGCTGGCCTTCCAGCCGTTCGAGCAGAACACCCCGGCGATGAAGCAGTTCAAGGCGGACATCAGGAAGGCGGCGGGCAAGGACGTCCCGCTGAACATGCACATGATGACCGGCTACATGTCGGCCGACCTCTTCCTCTCGATCGCCGAGAAGGCGGGCAAAGACCTGACGGTCGACTCCTTCCAGCAGGCGGCGAACGGCTTCTCCGACAAGGACACGATGGTCGGCGACCGCAGTCTGCCCAAGGGGCAGAAGGAGTCGTTCGGCTGCGGCGCCCTCGTCCAGCTGAAGGGCGGGAAGTACTCGGTTTCGTCGCCCTTCACCTGCTACGAACCCATCCCCTTCCAGTAGAAGGGCAGGGCAACACCCATGTCGGACCTGCTGGGATTCGTGCTGAGCGGTCTCGTCTCCGGCGCTCTGTACGCGCTGCTCGCGACGGGCCTCGTCCTGTCCTACTCCGCCTCCGGCCTCTTCAACTTCGCGCACGGCGCGACCGCCTACCTCTGCGCGCTCGCCTTCTACGAACTCCACTCCGGCTTCGGCTGGCCCGCCGTGCCGACCGCGCTGCTCCTCGTCTGTGTCGTGGCGCCCGCCCTCGGCTGGGGACTGGACCGGCTGATGTTCCGCAAGCTGGCGCGGGTGGGCGAGACCGCGCAGATCGTGGCGACGATCGGGCTGCTCGTCGCGCTGCCCGCGCTCGGCCTGTGGGTGGTGGAGCTCTTGGCGGACGCGGGGGCGTCCGTCAAACCGGCCGAGAACCAGTTCGGCCTGCCGGGCGTCGGGCCGAGCCCCGCCGAGAGCTGGCAGCTGATGGACGGCGTCGGCATCGACTCCGACCAGCTGATCACGTGGCTCGCGACGGCCGTGGTCGCGATCGGCCTGTGGGTCCTGATGCGGCACACACCCCTTGGGCTGCGGCTGCGGGCCGCGGTGGACAACCGCTCGCTGGTGGAGCTGCGGGGCATGAGCGCGGACCGGCTCTCGTCGGTGGCGTGGATGCTGTCGTCGGGGCTCGCGGGGTTGGCCGGTGTGCTGGCGACTCCCTTGCTGGGCCTGTCGTCCCACGACTTCACCCTCTTCCTCTTCGTGTCGGCCACGGCCGCGGTCCTCGGGCGCTTCATGTCGATCCCGCTGGCGTTCGCGGGCGGGCTCGGGCTCGGGGTGCTGCAGAATCTGGTCGCCGGGTACGCGGATTTCGCGGAGGACATCACCGGGTTCCGCACGGCGGTGCCGTTCCTGATCCTCTTCGCCGGACTGCTCCTGATGACGCGGCGGCAGCGGACGGCGGGCATGGCGGCGGTGGACGCGCCGCCGATCGACTATCTCGCCGGGAAGTCGTGGCTGCGCAGGTGGGGGCCGTGGACGGGTGGCGGCGTGCTGCTCGCGCTGTCCTTCTACACGGTCACCACGCCCTTCTGGAGCGGCATCCTCGCGCAGGGCCTGGCGATCTCGCTGGTCTTCATCTCCTTCACCGTGGTGACGGGCCTGGGCGCGATGGTCTCCCTGGCACAGGCGACGTTCGTGACGGGCGCGGCCCTGGTGGCGGGCCTGCTCATGAGCCACGGGTGGCCGTTCATCGCCGCGGCCCTCGTGGGGACGTGCGGGGCGGCGGTGCTCGGCGCCCTTGTCGCGCTGCCCGCGCTGCGTCTGGGCGGCCGGTCGCTGGCGCTTGCCACGCTCGCCCTCGCCTTCCTCGCCGATCAAGTCCTCTTCCAGATGGGGTGGTTGCGGAACGGAGACACCGGGTGGGAGATACCGCGCGCCGTCTTCGGCCCGGTCGACCTGAGCGACGACCGCGCGATGGGCGTGGCGATGGTCGTCCTGGTGGCGGCGGCCGTGGCCGCGCTGAGCGCGCTGCGGGGGTCGGCGACGGGGCGGGCGATGCTGGCCGTGCGGTCCGCGCCGGCGGCGGCGATGGCCTCCGGGGTCTCGGTGGTGCGGACGAAGCTGCTGGTGTTCACGTTGTCGGCGGGGCTCGCGGGGTTCGGCGGTGTGATGTACGCGTCGTTCAACACCCGGATCACGGCCACGGACTTCACCGCGATGACGGGGCTCGTGTGGCTGGCGGTGGTGGTGGCCGCGGGGGTGCGCAGGCCGCAGTTCGCGGTGGTGGCGGGGCTCGTCTTCGCGATCGTGCCGCACTTGATCGCCGATTACGTGACGGAGTCCGTGCAGCTGCCGGTGATCCTGTTCGGGTTGGCGGGGTTGGCGCTGGCCAATGATCCGGACGGGTACTGCGCGGCGGTCTCGGTGCGGCTGCATCGGAGGCGGGTGGCGGGGCGCGAGGCTGCCTCAGGCGGTTCGCTCCCCGCTCCCGGGCCGGGGCTTTCAGCCCGTCCGGCGTTGGAGGACGAACTCGGCGAAGCCGGTGATGGCGGCACGCGAGGCTCCCGCGTCAGCGGGTCTTCGGGAAGGGGCGGGCTTGGGGAAAAGGTCCCGCCCTCCCTGGACCTTCATGACGTCCACGCCGGATACGACGGCGCCCCCGTGCTCCACGGAGTGACCCTCGCCGTCCACCCGGGCGAGATCCTCGCCCTCCTCGGCCCCAACGGGGCGGGCAAGTCGACGACGTGCAAAGTCGCGGCAGGTCTCATCGCCCCCACCCAGGGGAAGATCCACGTCGCCGGGGCGGACGCCACCCGCGCCGGCCCCGTCCACCGCTCCCGAGCGGGCATCGTCCTCGCCCCAGAAGGCCGCGGCATCTTCCCCTCCCTCACCATCGAGGAGAACCTCGCCCTGCACCTCCCGGAGGGGGACGCCCGCGACGCCGTCTACGACCGCTTCCCCGGTCTCGCCGCGCGACGGAAGGTCACCGCGGGTTCCCTCTCCGGAGGAGAGCAGCAGATGCTCGCCCTCGCACCCCTCCTCCAGCGGCCGCCCAAGGTACTGATCGCGGACGAGCCGTCCCTGGGCCTCGCACCCCGCGTGGTCGACGAGGTCTTCCGCCTCCTGGCCGAACTCCGCGACGCCGGAACGGGGTTGCTCCTGGTCGAGGAGAAGGCCGCCGAGATCCTCGGCATCGCCGACACCGTCGCGTACCTCGCGCAGGGCCGGGTCTCCTGGTGCGGCCCGCGCTCCGAGGTCCGTGCGGACCAGCTGACCGAGGCCTACCTGGGCATAGCCGCGCAGGACCGCACCGAAGGAGTGGGACAGCCATGAGCGACCGCGTCCTCGAAGCCTCCGGCATCGGCGTCCGCTTCGGCGGCATCCACGCCCTCACGGGCGTGGATCTGACCCTGCGCCCCGGCGAGGTCTGCGGCCTCATCGGGCCCAACGGGGCAGGAAAGACTACGCTGTTCGACGTCGTCTCCGGCATCCGCCGCCCCGACCGGGGTCGCGTCCTGCTCGACGGCGTGGACGTCACCCGCCGCTCCCCCGTCTGGCGCGCCCGCCACGGCATGCGCCGCACCTTCCAGCGCCAGCAGCTCTTCGGGCAGCTCACGGTCGCCGACAATCTGCTCGTCGCGCAGGAGTGGCGCGGCGGAGGCGGCGGGTTCGGCGCCGATCTGCTGGCGGCGCCCACGCGGCGTACCCATGAGAGGGAGAGACGCTCCCGTGCGTCAACCGTCCTGCGTGACTGCGGACTTGAGCATCTCGCGGACGACTACGCGGGCGCCCTGCCCGTAGGCCGCGCCCGCATGGTGGAGCTGGCGCGCGCGGTGGCGGACCCGCCCAGGGTGCTGCTCCTGGACGAGCCCGCCTCCGGCATGACGGCCGACGAGCGAGGCCAGCTGTCGGCCGTCATCCGGCACCTCGCGGACGCGGAGGGCTGCGCCGTGCTCCTGGTCGAGCACAACGTGGCCTTCGTGATGGAGCTCTGCGCCCGCGTGGTGGTCCTCGACCTGGGCGCCGTCCTGGCCGAGGGCACGGCGGCCGAGGTGCGCGCGGACCCGAAGGTGCGGGACGCGTACCTCGGGACCACCGCGGCCCAGGCCTAGCCGATGGTCACGCGGAAGATCTCGTCCGAACCGTCCGGCTGCCCGCCGTTGTTGTCGGCGTTCGTCGTGGAGAGCCACAGCTGGTCGGCGCCCGGCACGGCCGTGACCGCGCGCAGCCGCCCGTACTCGCCGACGTAGAACGCCTTCGCCGTCCCGACGTTCTCGTTGTCGGCGTTGATCGGGATGCGCCAGAGCCGCTCGCCCTTCAACGCCGCCATGTAGACCGCGCCGTCGACGACGGCGACACCGCTCGGGGAGGCCTCCGCGACGCCCCAGGTCTTCTTGGGGTTGGTCATGCCGGAGACGTCGCAGGTGCCTTCGCAGGTGGGCCAGCCGTAGTTCTTGCCGGGCTTGATGAGGTTCAGCTCGTCCTTCTTGCTCTGACCCAACTCCGCTTCCCACAGCCTCCCTTGGGCATCGAAGGCGATGCCTTGCGGGTTGCGGTGGCCCATGCTGTAGGCGTAGTTGCCGAAGGGGTTGCCGGGGGCCGCCTTGCCGTCCTTGGTGAGCCGCAGGATCTTGCCGTTGAGGGAGTTCTTGTCCTGCGCGAGGGCGCCGTTCTGGGCGTCGCCGGTGGTGGCGTAGAGGTAACCGTCGGGGCCGAAGGCCAGGCGGCCCCCGTTGTGGTACTTGTTCTTCTTGATCCCCTTGAGCAGCGCCTTGTAGCCGGTCAGCTTCGTCCCGTCGTACGTCATCCGTGCGATGCGATTGCCCTCGGACGAGGTGTGCATGAGGTACACGTAGTGGTTCGTGGCCCAGTCCGGGTCGACGGCGACGCCCATCAACCCGCCTTCCCCGCCGGTGGTCTGAGACTCCGGCACGGTGCCGATCTGCTTCTTTTCCCTGCCGTCCTTGGAGACCAGCCAGACGCGGAAGTCGTCGCGTTCGGTGACCAGGGCGGACGCGCCGTCGGGCGTCCAGGACGTGCCCCAGGGGATCGTCCAGCCGGTGGATATCGTCTCGATGCCCTTCGGTTCACCGAGCACCGCATCCGGCCGCTCCGGAGCCGCGGACGCCGACGTGACGTACTGCGTGAGGCCGACGACCAGGGCGGCGGCACCGAGCAGGGCCACCCTCTTCTTGCCGCTGTCCATGTCTCAACCCCCGTACTGAGCGACGATTTTGGTGAAGTCGTACGGGGCCTGCGACACGCCGCTGCAGGAGTCCCCGGCGCTTCCGCCGCCCGAGCAGGCGCGGTCGCGGTTGACGGCCCAGAAGGAGAACCGCGCGATGTGGTGCTGCTTCGCGTAGGCGAGGATCTGCTTGAAGTCGTTCGTGGTGACGGTCTCGCCCGCCACGTCGGTCTTGCCGTTCATCGAGGAGACGCCGATGCGCTTGTACGCCTCGGCGTCGCTGTAGCCGTAGGCGCTCTTGACCGCGCTCTTCAGGCCCTCCATCGCGCCGACCGAGGCATCGCCCATGGAGCCGCTGTGGCTGCCGAAGTCGAACGGCATGACCACCCAGGCGTTGTTGTCGAGACCGGCCGCGGCGCCCCGCTTGATGAGGTCCTTGCCGGTGGCGTCGGGGCCGCTCGGGGTCGTCCCGATGGTCACGTACGTGACGATCCCCGGGTTCTTCTGCTTCACGATCTTCAGGGCGTCGACGACGCGCTGGCGCACGGTCGCGTTGCCGAACTCGGTGTTCTCGATGTCGATGTCGAACGCCTTGAGCTTGTAGGCGTCGATGACCTTCTGGTACGCCCCGGCGAGCGCGGTGGCGCTGCCGCACTTCTCGCCGAGCTTGGCGCCGCTCCAGCCGCCGACGGAGACGACGATGTCCCCGCCGGCGCCGCGTATGGACTTGATGGCGGACTCGTCGGAGCCGCCCTTCAGGGGGCGGTTGCCGTCCCAGGCCGGGTTGCAGCCACCGTCGGAGAGGATGAAGGCGAGCGTGAACCACTTGACGCCGGTCGCGGCCATCACGTCGGTGGGCTTCTGCGGACTGCCCCAGCCGAGGTACTCGTACGGGGCGGCGTGGATGGTGCCGGCCGCCTTGGCCGACGGAGCCTTCGCCGTCGCCTTCGGGGGTGCGGCCGAGGACTGTGCGGCCGAGGACTGTGCGGCCAGGGCAAGCGACGCCGTCGTCGCGAGGGCGCAAGCCGCGGCCAGTGCGGTGGCCGTTCTGCGGGGGGTGTGAGACATGGGGGGTGTGTTCTCCTCTGCGTGATGTGTGTGGTTAGGACGCTGTTAGGAAGGGTTCCTAACGATCTTTGGGCGCGGAAGTGGGGTCACGTCCCGCGGCGAGAGGTGGGGTTGTGTGGGGTTACGTCTTCGGGGAGGCCCGGTAGGCGAAGTCGCCCGCCCTGCCGTCCGTCCTGCCTTCTGTCCTGCTGTCCGTGCCGCCTTCCGTCCCGCCTCCCGCGCCGTCCACGAGGGCGCGGACCGCCCCGTTGTCCGGCGAGCGGTGGCAGGCGGGGTCCGTTCGGGCCGCGTCGCCGGTCAGGGCGTACGCCTGGCAGCGGCAGCCGCCGAAGTCCACGGTCCGCAGTTCGCAGCTGCGGCAGGGCTCGCGCATCCAGCCCTCGCCGCGGTAGCGGTTGAAGGCCGCCGAATCCCGCCAGATCCAGCCCAGCCGGTGGTCCCTGACGTTCGGCGCGTCGGGTCCCAGGAGTTCACCGGCGGCCGGGCACGGAAGCACCGTGCCGTCCGGGGCGACGGTCAGCGAGATGGCACCCCAGCCGCCCATGCAGGGCTTCGCGATGCCGTCCACGTAGTCGGGCGCCACCCACACCAGCTCCATGCGCCCCGCGAGCCGCTCCCGCCACCGCTCGACGCGCTCACGGGCCCGCGCGACCTGGGCGCGGTCCGGGAGCAGCGCGTCCCGGTTGCGCAGCGCCCAGCCGTAGAACTGCGTGTTGGCCAGCTCGATCCGGTCGGCGCCCCAGGCGAGGCCCATCTCCACGATCCCGTCGAGGGCGTCGAGATTGGCGCGGTGCAGCACGGCGTTGAGCCCGAGCGGAACATCCGCGGCCCGCACGAGTTCGGCCGCTCGCTCCTTCGCCGTGAACGCCCGCGCACCCGAGATGAGTTGGGCCATCTCCGGGTCGGAGTGCTGCACGGACAGCTGGACACTGCGCAGGCCCGCGTCGACGAGGGAGGCGAGACGGGCTTCGTGCAGGCCGACACCGCTGGTCACCAGCTGCGTGTGGATTCCGGCGGAGTCGGCCGCCGTGACGATCTCGGCGAGGTCGCGGCGCAGGAGGGGCTCACCGCCGGACAGATGCGTCTGGACGACACCGATGTCGGCGGCCTGACGCATGACGTCGCCCCACTGCCCGGCGGTCAACTCAGCTGTCCGTGCGACGAGTTCCGTCGGGTTGGAGCAGTAGAGGCACCGCAGCGGACAGCCGTGCGTGAGCTCGGCGAGCAGGGCCCACGGCGGCTCCACCGGGCGAAGGGACTCCGTCACCGAAGCCACCCCTCCGTCCGCAGCGCGGCGAGGAATCGGGGCACGTCGTCGGCCACCGCGGCACCAGGATGCCGCCGCTCCAACTCCCCCACGATCCCCGTGACTTCGCGCTCGCCGTCGCACAGTCGCAGGATGCTTCCGGCGGACCCGCGCAGCACGACCACGCGCTCGGGCAGCACCAGCAGGTCGACGCCGCGCACCCGGTCGTGCCGCAGGATCACGGAGCGGGCCAACGCGGGCCGCCAGTCGAGGCGTACGTCCTCACTCATACGGCCTCACCCATACGGCCTCACTCATCAGCCACACCCCGCCCCGGCCCTCTGTCGACCGCGTCGAGCAGCGTCCACAGCACGTCGCACTTGAAGCCGAGTGCCGCGACGGCCCGCTCCTGCTCCTCCCGGGTGCGCGCCCACTCCATGACGAGGCCGAGCGCCTCTTGCCCGTCGCGGCTGCCCTGCTCCACGCGGGTGCGGAAGTACGCGAGGCCCTCCACCTCGATCCAGGGATAGTGCCGCTCGAAGGCCTCGATCCTGGTCCGCATCAGATCCGGTGCCGACAGCTCGGTGAGCGAGGCGGCGACGGCGTCGAGCGCGGGCCGCAGACGGCAAAAGTTGACGTATCCGTCGACCGCGAGCCGCACTCCGGGCAGCACCCGCGATGCGTCCAGGAGCTCGCCGCGCTCGACCCCGGCGGCCTCGCCGAGCCGCAGCCACCGCTCGATGCCGCCGTCGCCGTCCTTCTCCCCGTCGTGGTCCTGGATCCTGCGCACCCAGCCGCGTCGCAGCGCCGGGTCGTCGAACTTGGCGAGGATCAGGGCGTCCTTGACGGGGATGTGGCGCTGGTAGTGGAACCGGTTGACGATCCAGCGGCGCAACTCCTCGCGGGTGAGGGCGCCTTCATGCATGCGTACGTTGAAGGGGTGCCGGTCGTGATAGCGCTCGGCCGAGACGGCGCGCAGCCGCTCGGTGAACTCGCCGGGTGTCCAGGGAGCCGTCGGAGCCGTCACAGCTCGATCACCATCCGTTCCGCCGCGACTTCGATTCCCCACTCCGCGAGGAGCTTGTGCTGTTCTGCGTGCGGGTTCCCGAGCGGGTTGGTGTTGTTGAGGTGGGTGTAGAGGCAGCGCCCCGGCAGCCGCGCGAGACGGTGCGCCGTGCCGCCGGGCCCGGTGACGGGCAGGTGGCCCATGCCGGTGGCGGTGCGGGTGGAGAAGCCGGAACGCAGGGGTTCCTCGTCGTCCCAGAAGGTGCCGTCGACGAAGACGCAGTCGGCGTCGCGCGCGGCGGCGTCGAAGGCGTCGGACCAGACGGCGAGGGCGGGGGCGTAGAGCAGGGTCCGCCCGGTGCCGGGATCGCGCAGCCGAAGAGCGACGGACCAACTGTCGGTGCTGTCCGGGGAGTTGGCGGCGTACCGCGGCTTCTTGGCCGAAAGGGGCACGGCGCTCACGCTGATGCCGGACTCCCCGTCCAGCGGGCGGTCGCCGCCAAGGGACAGCTCGCGCCAGCGCACCGGCGTGTACGGACCGAGGACGGCATCGAGCCGCAGCCCCTCCCGCACGGCGTCGAGGACGGGCGGGGTCGCCACGACGTCGACGCCGCCCCGCGCCTCGCGGAGCCGGGCGATGCCGAGGGTGTGGTCGAGTTCGGCGTCGGTCAGGACGACGCCCGCGACGGGGGTCTGCCGGGCTCCGGGCCCGGGGTGGAGTTCCGGGGCGTCCTCGATCTGTGCACCGATGTCGGGGGTGGCGTTGACGACGTACCAGCGCCCCTCCCCCGCGCGTACGGCGAGCGAGGCGTGCCGGCGGCGGCGCTCCGGGTGGGCGCGTGCCCCGGTGCACCCGGGACACGCGCAGTTCCACTGGGGAAGACCGCCGCCCGCCGCGGTGCCGAGCACCTGCAGCAGCATGGCGGCGGGGTTACCGGTCGGCGCTGCGGTACGCGGTCACTTCGAGCGCGGTCTCCACGACCTCGTACTCGGGCGTCTGCCATGCGGTGACGGCTTCCGCCACTTCCGGCGTGGTGGGGTTCTGGTCTTCATTCATGGGCGTCTGGCTGCCTTCCTGAAAAGTGGGGGTTCAGGAGTCGCACCGTTCGCAGAGCGGCCGGGTGATGGAGGTAAAGCGGGTGCGGTGGTGCGTTCACCAGGCGTTCACATGAGTGTTCTGCGTTCAGTGACGTGCAATAGAGTTGCCGCATGACGGAACGCGGTCAATGGTGCGGACCAAAAAACGCCGGGACTTCACCCGGGAGTGTTCAAGGAATGCAGCACCGCACCTGATCGTTGACCATGGGAGTACCAACCGACGACACAAGGATCGAGAGCTCGTGAGCAAGGTCCCCCCGATCATCCTGAACAATGGCGTCGAGATGCCGCAGCTCGGCTTCGGCGTCTGGCAGGTACCGGACGACGAGGCCCGGTCGGCCGTCGCGACGGCGCTGGAGGCCGGGTACCGCAGCATCGACACCGCTGCCATCTACGCCAACGAAGAGGGCACCGGAAAGGCCATCGCCGAATCCGGCATCGCCCGCGAGGAACTCTTCGTCACGACGAAGCTCTGGAACGCCGACCAGGGTTACGACTCGACGCTCCGCGCCTTCGACGCCTCCCTGGAAAAGCTCGGGCTCGACCAGGTGGACCTGTATCTCATCCACTGGCCGCTGCCTTCCAAGGGCCTGGCCGTGGACACGTACAAGGCGTTCGAGAAGATCCAGGCCGACGGCCGCGCGAGGTCCATCGGCGTCTCGAACTTCCTGCCCGAGCACCTGGAGAAGCTGATCTCCGAGACGTCGGTCATTCCCGCCGTCAACCAGATCGAACTCCACCCGCACCTCCAGCAGCGCGCCTCCCGCGAGTTCCACGCGGAGCAGGGCATCGCCACGGAGGCCTGGTCCCCGCTCGGCCAGGGCAAGGGCCTCCTGGAGGTCCCGGCGATCATCGCGATCGCCCAGAAGCACGGCCGCACGCCGGCCCAGGTCGTCCTGCGCTGGCACCTCCAGCTGGGCAACGTGGTGATCCCCAAGTCCGTGACGCCGTCGCGGATCAAGGAGAACATCGACGTCTTCGGCTTCGAGCTCGACCCCGAGGACATGGCGGCGATCAGCGCGCTGAACGAGGACCGGCGGCTGGGTCCCGACCCGGTGACGTTCGACGTGGTCTGAGTCTGTCGGACGCACATCGTCAGACGCACGCAGTCGGACGCACGTAGTCAGACGCACCCTGAAGGGCGTCGCCCCCGGCCTGTGCCGGAGGGCGACGCCCTTCAGTCCGTCCGTGCGGGAGCCCGCAGCCCGCCTACTCCTTGACCCCCACATGCACCGTCTGCACCGACAGCAGGAACACGTCGGGCCGGTGGTGCAGGCTCTGTTCGTCGTTCGCGTCCAAGAGGCGGTCCACCGTCGCCAGGTCGTCGGCGTCGAGTGTGTCCGCGTGCATCTCGCGGCGGCGGGAGAGCTCGGTGACGAGGTGGGCGCGGGCCGAGTCGGACACCGGGGCCGGCAGGTCCAGGAGGAACGAGCGGGTGCCCGCGTGGCGCAGGCCCGCTTCGGTCAGGAGCCGGGGCCAGTCCTCCGTGACCTCCTTCGCGCCCGGCAGCTCCGCGCGCATCTGGGTGAACCACTTCTCGTCCGCCAGGTCGAAGCGGGTCTGGAGTCCCGGTCGGCCGAAGCCGATGTCGCGGGGCAGGCTGCGGGGGCTGAGGCCGCCCTCCAGGAGTGCGATCGCGCCGCCCGGCGCCAGGCGGTCCGCGAGGGCGGCGAGGGCCGCCTCCTGGTCGCCCACGTGGTGCAGGGCCCGGCCGATCCAGAGGAGGTCCGCGGGCGGCAACGTGCCGATTCCCTCCGGGAGTTCCGCCTGGAGCGTGCTGATCCTGTCCGTCAGGCCCTCCCGGGCCGCCCGCTCCCGTGCGCGCTCCAGGAGCGGCTCCGCCGGGTCCACGGCGATCACCTCGGCCTTGGGGAAGATCTCGGCGAGGAGGAAGGAGATGCTGCCCGAGCCGCTGCCCACGTCCGCGATCAGGGCCGGTTCCGGCTGCCAGGTGCGCAGCCACGCGGCGATCTCGCGGTTCTGCGGGGCGGCGAGCTGTGCGTGCCGCTCCAGCATCGGGCCCATGGTGGCCCAGTCGATGTCCTCGTGGTGGTGGCCGTGCTTGTGGCCGTGCCCGTGGTCGTGAGCCATCGTCTGCCGCCGCCTTCGCATGTCGGGAGTGGGTCCCCCGGGCGGATCTCCGGGAGCCGTACCCAGCCTGCTTCGCGTCTCCCTTCCTCGCCAGTTTCCTTGCGGTTTCGGCAAATGGGGTGGGCTGCGGCTCAACCGGTGGGCGGCCTCCGGAACGACCTGAGGGTGAACCGCGGGTCGGGGCGCGGCACTTCCTGGTCCGGCAGTGCCGCCAGGCCCGCCGCGAGCCGTGCGGCCAGGGGGCCGTCGGGCGGTATCCGGGTGAACCAGCCCCGGTGGAGGTCCTCGACCGTGGAGCGGGGCGTGCGGCCCTGGCCGTGGCCGCGGAACAGGGCCTCGCCCGCCGGTGTCAGGCCCCGCGCGGCCGCGTACGCCTCGACCGCCTGGGCGCGGTCGGCCGCCGGGCGCACCGGGCGCGGGGCGAGCACCGTGTCGATGTCGCTGCCCACGTCGTGCGCGGCGGCCTTGTCGACGGTCGTGACGAACACGCCGCCGGGCCGCAGCACCCGGGCACATTCGGCGACGACCGTCGCCGCTTCCTCGGCACCGGACAGCAGGTGCAGCAGCCACACCGCGCTCACGGCGTCGAACGAGGCGTCCGGGAACGGGAGTTGGCGACTGTCGCCCAGCACGACGGCGCCCGGGAGCCGTCCCGACGCCATGCGTGCCATGTTGAGGGCCGAATCGACCCCGGTCACCCGCAGGCCCGCGTCGGCCAGCCGCCGGGTGACCAGGCCCGTGCCGCAGGCCACGTCCAGGAGGGTGCGGGCGTGCGGCGGCAGCAGGCCGATGACGGCGGCGGCAGCGGCGTCGGCGCGGGGCTCGCCGCCGCGCGACGCGTCGTAGCGGTCGGCCTCCTTGCCGTAGTCCAGCATCGGCGCTCAGACCGCCCCGTGCGCGACCGCCAGCTCCTCGACCTTGCGGGCCAGGTCGAAGTCGAGGGTGGTGACGGCGCCGCCCGCGCTGTGCGTGTTCACGGACAGGGAGACGGTGTTGTAGCCGAGCGTCAGCTCGGAGTGGTGGCCGAGCTCTTCCTGGACCTGCGCGACGTGGACGACCATCGCGGTCGCCGCGAAGTGCGAGCCGAGCCGGAAGGAGCGGGTGATCCGATCGCCGTCGAGCGACCAGCCGGGCAGCTCGGCGAGCCGCTCCTCGACGTCCTTCTGTGACAACGGTTCGAGTGACATGGCCGCGCCCCTTTCCCGTGTGTACGGCGTTCGTACGGCGTGCGTACAACGTACGGGTGTACGTATATCCCTCAGCCTGCCACAGCGCCTCCCGCAAGGCCCTGATCAGGCCACCGGCCGCCTGGGACGGTGCCGCGGAACCCGGCGGTTCGCGAACGCCTTCGATTACTGTCTGGGTATGACAACTGCCGTGTCCACCAAGGAAAGCACCGGCGTCGGCCCGCTCCTGCGCGGCTGGCGCGAGCGGCGCAGGGTGAGCCAGCTGGAGCTGGCCCTGCGCGCCGACTCCTCCGCACGGCACATCAGCTTCATCGAGACCGGCAGGTCACGCCCGAGCGAGGAGATCGTCCTGCGCCTGGCCGAGCACCTCGACGTACCCGTGCGGGAGCGCAACTCGCTGCTCCTGGCGGCCGGTTACGCGCCCCGCTTCCGGGAGACCCCGCTGGACGACCCCTCGATGGGCGCCCTGCGGGAGGGCCTCGAACAGCTGCTGCGCGGCTACGAGCCCTATCCCGCCCTGGTCGTCGACGCGACGTACGACGTGATCGCGGCGAACCGCGGCATCGCGATGATCCTCGACGGCGTCCCCGAGCACCTCCTGCGACCGCCCCTGAACGCCATGCGGCTCACGCTCCACCCCGAGGGCCTCGCCCCGAAGATCCGCAATCTGCGCGAGTGGCGGGGGCATCTGCTGCACCAGATGGAGCGGCAGATCGCGCTGCAGCGGTCCGACGCGCTGCGCGCGGTGTACGAGGAGGTGGCGGCGTACCCGGTGGAGGACCCCGGTGTCGACGTCTTCGAGGCGGCGGGAGCGCAGAGCGAGGTGCCGTACATCGCGCTGCCCCTGCGCATCGAGCACGACGGGCACCTGCTCTCCTTCGTCTCGTCGATCTCGACCTTCAACACCCCGATGGACGTCACGGTCGCCGAGCTGGCCATCGAGACGCTGCTCCCGGCCGACCCGGCGACGGTCAAGTACCTCCAGTCGTCGGCGTCCTAGCGGCCGGTGAAAGGGAACATCATGCGGACCGAGGAGTTCAGCGGCGGCCGTCACGACGACGCGGACCTGACGCGCGCCGACTCGCTGGCCCGGGAGATCTTCTCGGGCGTGGCCAACAAGTGGGCGCTGCTGATCATCAACGCCCTGGCCGACCGGACGCTGCGCTTCACCGAGGTGCGGACCGCGGTGGACGGCATCAGCCACAAGATGCTCACGCAGACCCTGCGCGGCCTCGAACGCGACGGCGTCGTGCACCGGACGGTGTACGCCACCGTGCCGCCCCGCGTCGAGTACCGCCTGACCGAGGCGGGCCGAGGGCTGCTCGCCACGGTCGACGGCATGTGCGCCTGGACGCACCGGTACCTCGCGGAGATCGAGGCCGCCCGCACCCGCTTCGACGCGCGCGGCGCCGACGCGCCCCCGCGGGCCTAGGGCCGCAGGGCCCGCAGCGCCGCGTACTGCAGGGCGGCGAATCCGCCGACGGTCACGGCCTGGAGCAGGGTCCACACCGCGCCCGCCGTGCTGGGCGAGAGCCAGGCCACCAGCGCGACGACACTGAGCACCGCCCAGGCCGCGTTCGCCTCGATCACTCCGCGGACGGGCAGCGTGGGCGGACTCTTGCGCGAGGCGAGGTAGCCGACGCCCGCGCCGTACGCCGTGAGGAAGACGCCGAGGCCGAGCAGGAGGCCGGCGTCGACGCCGAGGAAGCGCCCGAGCGGGCCCGAGGCGGCAACGTACGCGAGGCCGTTTCCGGTGGTCACGACCGCGTCGAGGGCGAGGAAGCGGCGCAGCATGGTCTTCGGGTCGTTCGTGCGGGCCAGGGCGGTGAGCGGGTGTGCGGAGTACGTCGACATGAGGAACCGGCCTCCATCAGCGGAAGGGAAAGGGGGCCGGACCCGGGCCGGAGTGCGCCGGACCGGATCCGGTGGGACCACCCTGCCGGGCGCCCGCGCGAGGGTCGATTACCTCAGGGGTAAGGCTGCCGCCCGGGGCCCGCCCCGCAACCCGTACGGCGGTCGCCGCCGTGTGCCCCCGCCGCCCCGCGCCTAGGTTCGTCGAAAGGCAGACTTAGGGAGCTCAAGGGTGACAGAGACGACCGAGCCCGGCGCCGCGCTGCTGCGCGCGGGGAAGTTCTTCCGCCGGGGCACCGCCGCCCCCGACCTGCACAGCATCGGCCTGGTCGGCGGCCGGGACGCGGACGCCTTCTACCGGGACCGGTGGAGCCACGACAAGGTCGTGAACTCGACGCACGGCGTGAACTGCACGGGCTCCTGCCGCTGGAAGGTGTACGTCAAGGACGGCATCATCACCTGGGAGACCCAGCAGACCGACTACCCCTCCGTGGGCCCCGACCGCCCCGAGTACGAGCCCCGCGGCTGCCCCCGAGGCGCCGCCTTCTCCTGGTACACCTACTCGCCGACCCGGGTGCGCTACCCCTACCTGCGCGGCGTGCTCCTTGAGATGTACCGCGAGGCGAAGTCGCGCCTGAAGGACCCGGTCCTGGCCTGGGCCGACATCCAGGGCGACCCGGAGCGGCGCCGGACCTACCAACAGGCTCGCGGCAAGGGCGGGTTGGTGCGGGCGACGTGGGACGAGGCCGTCGAGATCATCGCGGCCGCGCACGTCCACACGATCAAGACGCACGGCCCGGACCGGGTCGCGGGCTTCTCCCCCATCCCCGCGATGTCGATGGTGTCGCACGCGGCGGGCGCCCGCTTCATGTCCCTGATCGGCGCGCCCATGCTGTCCTTCTACGACTGGTACGCGGACCTGCCGGTCGCCTCGCCGCAGGTCTTCGGCGACCAGACCGACGTACCGGAGTCGGGCGACTGGTGGGACGCCGCGTATCTGATGATGTGGGGCTCGAACGTCCCGGTCACGCGGACGCCGGACGCGCACTGGATGGCCGAGGCGCGCTACCGCGGCCAGAAGGTCGTGGTCGTCGCGCCCGACTACGCCGACAACGCCAAGTTCGCCGACGAGTGGCTGCACCCGCACCCGGGCACGGACGGGGCCCTGGCCATCGCGATGGGGCACGTCATCCTCAAGGAGTTCTTCGTCGACCGGCAGACGGACTTCTTCACCGACTACGTCCGCAAGTTCACCGACCTGCCCTTCCTGGTGACACTGACCGAGCGCGACGGCGCGTACGTCCCCTCGAAGTTCCTGCGCGCCACCGACCTGGGCCAGAGCGGCGAGGGCGGCGACTGGAAGACGGCCGTCCTGGACGAGAACACCGGGCATCCCGCCGTCCCGAACGGCTCGCTGGGCTTTCGCTGGACCGAATCCGGCAAGGGCAAGTGGAACCTGGAGCTCGGCAACATCGAGCCGCAGCTCTCCCTGCACGAATCGGACGTGGCGACGGGCGTCGAGGTGCTGCTCCCCCGCTTCGACACCGAGGGCGGCACGCACGGCCAGGGGCGTGGCGAGATCGTGCGCCGCGGGGTGCCCGCCACGCGGCTCGGCGGCCAGGACGGGCCGCTCGTCACGACGGTCTTCGACCTGCTGCTCGCGCAGTACGGCGTCGGGCGCGAGGGGCTTCCGGGCGAGTGGCCTGCCTCGTACGAGGATGCCGACGCGCCCGGCACCCCGGGCTGGCAGGAGGCGCACACCTCGGTGCCGGCCGCGAAGGCGGTGAAGATCGCGCGGGAGTTCGCGAAGACCGCCGAGCAGTCGCGGGGCCGCTGCATGATCCTCATGGGGGCGGGGACCAACCACTGGTTCCACTCCGAGACGATCTACCGCGCCTTCCTCGCGCTGCTCCAGCTGACCGGCTGCCAGGGCCGCAACGGCGGCGGCTGGGCGCACTACGTCGGGCAGGAGAAGTGCCGTCCGGTGACCGGCTGGGCGACGCTCGCCGGTGCCGGCGACTGGAGCAGGCCGCCGCGGCAGATGATCGGCACCGCGTACTGGTTCCTGAACACCGACCAGTGGCGCTACGACAAGTTCGCCGCCGACGTGCTCGCGTCGCCGCTGGGCGAGGGCCGGTTCGCGGGGATGACGGGCGCCGACTGCCTCGCCCTCTCGGCGCGCACCGGCTGGATGCCCTCCTATCCGACCTTCGACCGCAACTCCCTTGAGCTGGGGGAGACTTCGGGCGCTTCGGGCGACCCGGTCGCCAATGCCGTCGACGAACTCAAGGCGGGCACCCTCAACTTCGCCTGCGAGGACCCGGACGCCCCGGAGAACTGGCCGCGCGTCCTGACCCTGTGGCGCGCCAATCTGCTCGGCTCGTCGGCCAAGGGTGCGGAGTACTTCACCAAGCATCTGCTGGGCACGCACTCCTCGCTGCGGGCCGATGAGGCGTCACCCGGTGAGCGGCCCTCGACGGTGACGTGGCGCGAGGAGGCCCCCGAGGGCAAGCTCGACCTGCTCGTCTCGCTGGACTTCCGGCAGACCTCGTCGACGCTGCTCTCGGACGTGGTCCTGCCCGCCGCGACCTGGTACGAGAAGCACGACCTGTCCTCCACGGACATGCACCCCTACGTCCACTCCTTCACGCCCGCCGTCGACCCCCCCTGGCAGGCCCGCACCGACTTCGACGCGTTCAAGGCCATCGCGGAGCGGCTCAGCGAGCTGGCCGTGGACCATCTCGGCGTACGCAAGGACCTCGTCGCCACCGCGCTCCAGCACGACACCCCCGGCGAGACGGCGCAGCCCGGCGGTGTCGTCCTGGACTGGCGCAAGGGCGAGTGCGAGGCGATCCCGGGCAAGACCATGCCGGGCCTGACGGTGGTCGAGCGGGACTACACCGCGATCGGCGCGAAGTTCGCGGCGCTCGGCCCCCTCGCGGAGAAGCTGGGCCTGCCCGCGAAGGGCATCGCCCTGCGGCCCGACCAGGAGGTCGACGAGCTGCGCGAGCGCAACGGCGTCGTACGCGGCGGGCCCGCCGACGGGCGCCCCGCCCTGGACACGGCGATCAAGGCGGCGAACACCATCCTCGCCCTGTCCGGCACGACCAACGGCCGCCTCGCCACGCAGGGCTTCCACACCCTGGAGGCGCGCACGGGCCAGGAGATGGCACACCTGGCCGCCGAGCACGAGGGCAAGCGCATCACGTACGCGGACACGCAGGCGGCGCCCGTCCCCGTGATCACCTCGCCCGAGTGGTCGGGAAGCGAGTCGGGCGGGCGCCGCTACACGGCGTTCACGCTCAACACCGAGCACCTCAAGCCCTGGCACACGCTCACCGGGCGCCAGCACTTCTTCCTCGACCACGACTGGATCCACGAGCTGGGCGAGGCGATGCCCGTCTACCGGCCGCCCCTGGACATGAACCGCCTGTTCGGGGAGCCGCGCCTGGGACCTGACGGCGAGAGGGAGGTGACGGTCCGCTATCTCACCCCGCACAACAAGTGGTCCATCCACTCCGAGTACCAGGACAACCTCTTCATGCTGTCGCTCTCCCGGGGCGGACAGTGCGTCTGGATGGCGCCGCAGGACGCGGACGCGATCGGCGTGAAGGACAACGACTGGATCGAGGCGGTCAACCGCAACGGCGTGGTCGTCGCGCGGGCGGTCGTCTCGCACCGGATGCCGGCCGGCACGGTCTACATGCACCACGCGCAGGAGCGCACGGTGAACGTCCCCAAGGCGGAGACCACCGGCAAGCGCGGCGGCATCCACAACTCCCTGACCCGCCTGATCCTCAAGCCGTCCCATCTCATCGGCGGCTACGCCCAGTTGTCGTGGGCCTTCAACTACCTGGGGCCGACGGGCAACCAGCGCGACGAGGTGACGGTCATCCGCCGTCGCAACCAGGAGGTCACGTACTGATGCGCGTCATGGCACAGATCGCGATGGTGATGAACCTCGACAAGTGCATCGGCTGCCACACCTGCTCCGTCACCTGCAAGCAGGCGTGGACCAACCGCGACGGCATGGAGTACGTCTGGTTCAACAACGTCGAGACCCGTCCGGGCCAGGGCTATCCGCGCCGCTACGAGGACCAGGAGAAGTGGCGCGGCGGCTGGGAGCTGAACAAGCGCGGCGCCCTGAAGCTCAAGAACGGCGGGCGGATCAAAGCCCTCCTGGAGATCTTCTCCAACCCGAAGCTGCCGGAGATCAAGGACTACTACGAGCCCTGGACGTACGAGTACAAGAACCTCACCGACGCCCCCCTCGGCGACGACTACCCGGTCGCCGAGCCGCGCTCGCTGATCAGCGGCAAGCCCATGAAGATCGAGTGGTCGTCGAACTGGGACGACAACCTGGGCGGCGCCACCGAGTACGGCGATCTCGACCCGATGGTGGCCAAGACCCGCGAGAAGGCGGCCGAGAAGGTGAGGTTCGCCTTCGAGCAGACCTTCATGTTCTATCTGCCGCGCATCTGCGAGCACTGCCTGAACCCGGCGTGCGTGGCGTCCTGCCCGTCCGGCGCGATGTACAAGCGCGAGGAGGACGGCATCGTCCTCGTCGACCAGGACAGCTGCCGCGGCTGGCGCAAGTGCGTGACGGGCTGCCCGTACAAGAAGGTGTACTTCAACCACCGCACCGGCAAGGCCGAGAAGTGCACGATGTGCTACCCGCGCCTTGAGGTGGGCCTGCCCACGGTCTGCTCGGAGACGTGCGTGGGGCGGCTGCGGTATCTGGGCGTGATCCTCTACGACGCCGACAAGGTGACCGAGGCCGCGTCGGTCACGGACGACAAGGCGCTGTACGAGGCCCAGTTGGGCGTCTTCCTCGATCCGGAGGACCCCGAGGTGCGGCGCGAGGCCGAGCGGGCCGGGATCGGGCACGACTGGGTGGAGGCGGCGCGCCGCTCCCCCGTGCACGCGCTGATCAGCAAGTACAAGGTGGCGCTCCCGCTGCATCCGGAGTACCGGACGATGCCGATGGTCTGGTACATCCCGCCGCTGTCCCCGGTCGTGGACGCGCTGAGCGAGACCGGGCACGACGGCGAGGACCTGGACAACCTCTTCGGCGCGATCGACACCCTGCGCATTCCCCTGGAGTACCTGGCGGAGATCTTCACCGCCGGTGACGTGGGTCCGGTGCGCTCCTCCCTGGAGAAGCTGGCGGCGATGCGGGCGCACATGCGGGCCATCAACCTCGGTGACCGGCCGGACAGTTCGGTCGCCGACGCCGTGGGGATGTCCGGCCAGGAGATCGAGGAGATGTACCGGCTGCTGGCCATCGCCAAGTACGAGGACCGCTACGTCATCCCGACCGCCGCCGTCGGGGACGCGCAGCGCCTGGAGGAGTCGGCGCTGCCCGACTCGTGCAGCCTCGACTTCGAGGACGGTCCGGGGATGGGCGGGGACGGCCCGTTCGGTCAGGACTCGGGCCGCAAGCAGCTGCCGCTGGTGACCATCGAGAACTTCCACGCACTGCGGGACCGGCAGACCGCCGACGAGCAGCCCTCCGCCACCGACAAGGACACCCTGTGAGCGACCATGCCGTGCTCTACCAGGCAGCCGCGCACTGCCTGTCCTACCCGGACGACGAGTTCCGCGCACTGCTGCCCCAACTGAGCGCCGCCGCACCGCAGTTGGAGAGCTTCCTGACGCACGCGGCGGCGGCCGACCCGTCCGAGCTCGCCGCGCACTACGTCCAGGTCTTCGACTTCAAGAACCGCCACAGCCTCTACCTCAGCTGGTGGCGCGACGGCGACACACGGCGGCGCGGGATGGCCCTGGTGCGCTTCAAGGAGGTCTACCGCGAGCACGGCATGGAGTTCACCGGCGAGGAGCTGCCGGACTTCCTGCCCGCGGTCCTGGAGTTCTCCGCGCACGCGGGCCCGGTCCTCCTGGAGGAGCACCGGCCGGGTCTGGAACTGCTGCGGCTGGCCCTCACCGATTTCGGCACGCCGTACGCGCCCGTGCTCGAAGCGGTGTGCGCGACGCTGCCGGGGCCTTCGCCGAAGGACCGGGCCGAGGCGCAGGCGCTCGCCCGGTCGGGGCCGCCGCGGGAGGACGTCGGCCTTGAACCCTTCGCACTGATCGGGGAGCACTGATGAGAACGCTGCTGTGGGGCGTCATCCCGTACGTGGCCGTCGTCCTCCTGGCGGCGGGCCTCTTCTGGCGCTACCGCTACGACAAGTTCGGCTGGACGACGCGCTCCTCGCAGGTCTACGAGTCCAAGCTCCTGAACATCGCATCGCCGATGTTCCACTACGGGATTCTGTTCGTCCTGGTCGGGCACCTGGTGGGCCTCTTCGTCCCGGAGTCGTGGACGGAGAAGGTGGGCGTGAAGGAGCACACGTACCACCTGTTCTCGCTGTACGGCGGCACGGCGGCGGGCGTCCTGCTGGTCCTCGGCATCCTGCTGCTGCTCTACCGGCGGCGCACGAACGCGCCGGTGTTCCGGGCGACGACCGCCAACGACAAGCTGATGTATCTGGTGCTGTTCGCGGCGATCGTGCTCGGCATGGTGGCGAAACTGACGCACGCCTCGGGCGACGGCTACAACTACCGCGAGTCCATCGCCCCTTGGGCGCGCAGCCTGTTCACCCTTCAGCCGGACACGGAGCTGATGGCGGGGGTGCCGGTCCTCTACCAGATCCATGCGGTGGTCGGCCTGGCGCTGTTCGCGCTGATTCCGTTCACACGCCTCGTGCACATGTTCAGCGCGCCGGTGCAGTACCTGTTCCGGCCGTACGTCGTGTACCGGAGCAAGGACCCGCGCAGGGTCGGGGCCCGTCCGGAGCGGCGGGGGTGGGAGAAGACGGGGTCCTAGCTCCCACCCCGTCAGGGGCTACCCCTCGGTTCCCTTGCCCTTCTCCCCCGGCTTCTCGTCGTCCACGATCTCCGCGTCGACCACGCCCTCCTCGCCGGAGGGCTCCGGGGCCGGCTGCTCCTGGCCGCCCTCGCCCGACGACGCCGCGTACATCGCCTGGCCCATCCGCTGACTGACCGAGGCCAGCTTCTCGGCGCCCGCGCGCAGGGCCGCCGTGTCGTCGGCCCTGTCCTTCAGGAGGGCCTTCAGCTCCGTCGCGGCGGCCTCCACTTCGGCCTTGGTGTCGGCCGGCACCCGCTCCTCGTTCTCCCGCAGGAACCGTTCCGTCTGGTAGACGAGCTGCTCCGCCTGGTTGCGGGTCTCCGCGGCGTCGCGCCGCTTGCGGTCCTCCTCCGCGTGCTCCTCGGCCTCCCGCACCATGCGGTTGATGTCGTCCTTGGGCAGCGCGGAACCGCCCGTCACCGTCATGCGCTGCTCGCGCCCCGTCGCCTCGTCCTTCGCGGAGACGTGCATGATTCCGTTGGCGTCGATGTCGAAGGTGACCTCGATCTTGGGGACGCCGCGCGGCGCCGGGGGCAGCCCGGTGAGGTCGAAGACACCCAGCTTCTTGTTGTACGCGGCGATCTCCCGCTCCCCCTGGAAGACCTGGATGCCGACCGATGGCTGGTTGTCCTCGGCGGTCGAGAAGGTCTCCGAACGCCGGGTGGGAATGGTCGTGTTGCGTTCGATGAGCTTGGTCATGATGCCGCCCTTGGTCTCGATCCCGAGGGACAGCGGCGTCACGTCCAGGAGCAGGACGTCCTTCACGTCGCCCCGGATCACACCGGCCTGGAGCGCCGCGCCGAGGGCCACCACCTCGTCCGGGTTGACGCCCTTGTGCGGCTCGCTGCCGGTGAGTTCCTTGACCAGTTCCGTCACCGCGGGCATCCGCGTCGAACCGCCCACCAGGATCACGTGGTCGACGGCGGAGAGCTTGATGCCCGCGTCCTTCACCGCCTGGTGGAAGGGGCCGCGGCAGCGTTCAAGGAGGTCCGCCGTCAGCTCCTGGAACTGGGCGCGGGTCAGCTTCTCCGCCAGGTGCAAGGGGCCGTCCGCCGACGCCGTGACGTACGGAAGATTGATGTCGGTCTCGCTCGACGACGACAGCTCGATCTTCGCCTTCTCGGCGCCCTCGCGCAGCCGTTGCAGCGCCATCTTGTCCTTGCCGAGGTCCACGCCGTGCGCGTTCTTGAACTGCCGCACCAGGTACTCGACGATGCGCTGGTCCCAGTCGTCGCCGCCCAGCTTCGTGTCGCCGTTGGTGGCCTTCACCTCGATGACGCCCTCGCCCATCTCCAGGAGCGAGACGTCGAAGGTGCCGCCGCCGAGGTCGAAGACGAGGACCGTCTGGTCGTCGCCCTTGTCGAGGCCGTACGCCAGGGCCGCCGCCGTCGGTTCGTTGATGATGCGGAGCACCTTCAGGCCCGCGATCTCGCCGGCCTCCTTGGTGGCCTGGCGCTGCGCGTCGTCGAAGTACGCGGGGACGGTGACGACCGCGTCCGTGACGTCCTCGCCCAGATAGGACTCGGCGTCGCGCTTGAGCTTCTGCAGGACGCGGGCGGAGAGCTCCTGCGCGGTGTACCGGGTGCCGTCCACGGACCCGCCCTCCGGGAAGCGCCAACTCCCGTCGCCCATGTGCCGTTTGACGGAGCGCGCGGTGCGCTCCACATTGGTGACCGCCTGCCGCTTGGCGACCTCTCCGACGAGGACGTCGCCGTTCTTCGCGAAGGCTATGACCGAGGGTGTGGTGCGCGCTCCCTCCGCGTTGGCGACGACCGTGGGATCACCGCCCTCCAGGACGGCCACCACCGAGTTCGTCGTACCGAGGTCGATCCCGACTGCACGTGCCATGTCCAGTCCCCTTCCACCACGAGCCCGTTTCCCGGCGTACTTCGACCTCCATCACAAAACTTGAGCGGCCCGTTGTCAATGCCGCCCATGACGGTGCCGCCGCCCCTGAGGGACGGCGGCACGGTCGGAGAATGGCCGAAAGGCCGTACGTCAGGCGAGCTTCGCCGTCAGCGTGATGGTCGTGCCCGACAGCGCCTGGCTCACGGGGCAGTTCGCCTTGGCGTCCTCGGCGGCGGCGACGAACGCGGCCTCGTCGATGCCCGGCACGGCGCCCTCGACGGTGAGGTGGATGCCGGTGATGCCGGTGCCCGGCTGGAACGTCACGTCGGCGGAGGTCGTCAGGCGGGTGGGCGGGGTGCCCGCGCCCGTCAGACCGTGCGAGAGCGCCATGGAGAAGCAGCTGGAGTGCGCGGCGGCGATCAGCTCTTCGGGGCTGGTCTTGCCGTTGGCCTGCTCGGCGCGGGACGGCCAGGAGACGGCCTGCTCGCCGATCCCGGAGGAGTCGAAGGCGACGATTCCCGAGCCCTCCGTCAGAGAGCCTTCCCAGACCGTGTGCGCGGAGCGCGTGGTAGCCACGATGTAGATCCCTTCAGTGCGGTTCCGTGATGCGTCGCGGAACGTCCGTGCGCCCATCCGATCACATCCGGGCGTTCCGGCCGGTAAACCCGGGGTGTCTGAGGCGGCACGTCAGTTGCGGTGCGTGGTCGCTATGGCCGAAATGCCGCCTGTGCAAGGCGCGTCCGCGGTGACACTTTGAGGCCCCCTCGCACGGGACGAGGAGATCACTCAGGGGGTTTGGCCATGCGCATGAACTACACGGACCGCGGTCCGTCCCCACTGGAAGGGGCGAAGCCCGGAGCCGCCGACACCCGCGACTCGACGTTCGGCTGGTGGGGTGCCTTCAGCATCCAGAAGTTCGTCAACCAGTCGCCTCTCTTCCACACGCACGCCGATGCCACCGGGTGGCTGGCGTACCTCCAGCAGTTCTACGACCGCAACTTCTGGTTCGCGGACGGCGGGGCGCAGGTCTGGGCGTACGAAGAGACGTACGACAACTGGCAGGACCGGTACGGCATGGACGCGGTGGTCGCCGTGTACCACTCGGGCCACGGCGGCATGGACAACAACGGCGTCTTCTTCGCGCCGCTCGGCGCGGTCTGGGACGGCCGCAGCGACGCGGTCTCGAACCGGATGGCGCTGGGCAACGAGAAGGCGAACTACGTCTTCTGGTCGACCTGCACCTCCCTGCGGGTCCTCGGCGGGCACTCCCCGATCCGCACCTGGGCGGGGCCCAACATCGGCTTCCGCATGATCTTCGGGTTCGAGACCGTCAGCATCGACAGCCCGGACTACGGCAAGAAGTTCTGGGAGAAGTGGCGGGCCGGGCAGACGTTCACCGACGCGTGGCTGAACGCCAGCTGGGACATCTACAAGGGCCAGGCGCCCTCGGTCTGCGCGGTCGGCGCCAACCAGGCCGAGGCCACCGCGCGCCTCAACGGCGAGCGCACCCTCTACCGCGAGCACGTGCCGGACAACTGGTACGCGTGGCGCTGGTACTACGCCCGCGACAGCCTCAGGGAGCCACTGACGCAGGCGCCGAGCAGCCCGCAGATCGTGCAGCTCGCGCCGCGCGACCCGGGCGAGGAGCTCACCAAGGCGGGCCGCATCGCCGACTTCCCGTCGGCGGCGCTGCAAGAGGTGCAGGTCGAGCGCCAAGGCGTGCTCAGCGCGACTTCGGGCGACCGGACCGTCTCCACGGCTCCGCACGCCGTCCGCTGGGTCAAGCTCGCCGAGGCCAACCACCGCAACCTGCGGCAGCTTCCCACCGAGCAGGCCGTCGAGGCGGCGCGCACGTTCGCCGAGCGGCACGCCGACGGCGCCGAGCTCGTCGTGGACAGCGTGCACGACCTGATGCAGAACTCCGGGGCGAAGGACGGCTCCGAGCTCGGGGAGCCGGTGTCCCTGGAGACCCATGTGACGTTCCGGCAGGTCTTCGACGGCGTACCGGTCATCACGCCCGACCGCGGTGTCATCCGCGTGGCCCTGGACAACGACGGGACCGTCGTCCAGGCGCAGATCTCCACGCGCGAGGCCACCGGCACGACGCGCGAGCCGAGCACCGACATCGCGCCGCCTCCCGCGGGCGGCCAGACGGCAGCGTCGGCGCCGCGGGCCCGTGACCCGCGCGAGGCGCTCGCCGCGGCCCAGCGGAGGCTGCTCGCCGAGCTCGCCGCCGTCACGGCGGACGAGCAGGGCGGCGGCAAGGGCGCGGCGGCGCAGCAGGAGCCCCAGGTCAGGGACGTGCCGGGCACGTTCGACGTCGGCTATGAGATCGAGGGCAACGAGGCCTACCCGGCCGCCCGCAAGCTGATCGAGATCGGCCCGCCCGACGGCATGTTCACCACCCGCCGCTGGGTGGTCGCGCCGCTGGCCCGGTAGTCCGGCACAGCGGGGAGTTCCCGGGCCGACGGGGGCCGGGGAATCAGTGGGTGGCGGTCCGCGCCTTGCGGGCCGCCATCCACGCGTAGCAGAGCACGCCCACGAAGAGGAACAGGACGCCCTGGTAGACGGCCGCGTACCCGGACCCGGCGACGAGCCACATGGAGAACCCGAACGCGATGCCCGCGAGGACGGCGTCCCGCACCAGGCGGGCGCGGTTGACGCGCTCGCCCTGCCCGGAGACGAGGAAGTAGATCTGCGCGGCGGTGGCCAGCAGGTAGGGCACGGTCGCGGTGAACGTGGTGATCAGGACGAGGGACTCGAAGACGCCGCTCGATCCGGCCGCGTAGTTGTAGACGGTGAGCAGCGAGGCGAGGACGACGGTGACCAGGACGCCCACGACCGGCACACCGCGCCTCTTCGTGCCGAAGGCGCCGGGGAAGAGCCCGTCCTTGGCGGCGGCGTACGGCGTCTGGGCGCTCAGCAGGGTCCAGCCGTTGAGGGCGCCGACCATCGAGACGAGCGCGGCGAGGGCCACCGCCGTGCCGCCCCAGGAGCCGCCGAACATGGCGTTGACGGCGTCCGAGAACGGGGCGGTGGAGCCGACGAGCTTGTCGTGGGCGACGGTGCCGAAGACCGCGAGGGTGCCGAGCAGATAGACGAGCGCGGCGCCGAGGGTGCCCAGGATGGTGGCGCGCCCGACGTTGCGGCGCGGGTCGCGCACCTCACCGGCGCTGACGGCGGCCGACTCCACTCCCAGGTAGGAGAAGAGCAGGATCGCGGCGGACGCGGAGATCGCACCGACCGGGCTGTCGTCGCCGGCCTGGAAGGGCCCGAGGTTGGCGCTGTCGAAGAAGAAGAGCCCGCCGATCGCGACCAGGAGCAGGGGCAGGAACTTCAGTACGGTGGCGACGAGTTGGACGGCGCCGACGTAGCGGGTGCCCGCGAGGTTCGCGAGCGCGGGCAGCAACTGAAGGACCAGGGCGGCCAGGCAGGCGGTCCACTTGTGGTCGCCGACCGGTATCAGGACGTCGAGATAGCCGACGGCGGCGACGGCGAGCGCTGCGTTGGACACCCAGGTGGTGGCCCAGTAGGACCAGGCCGCGAGGAACCCGGCGAAGTCCCCGAAGGCCTCGCGTGCGTAGACGTACGGTCCGCCGGTGCGCGGGTCGCGCTGCGCGAGCCGCCCGAAGACGAGGGCGAGGGCGATCGCGCCCGCGGTCAGGAGGCCGAACGCGACGAGGCTGATGGTCCCGAAGGGGGCGACGGAGGCCGGAAGCAGGAAGATGCCGCCGCCGATGATGTTGCCCATGACGAGGCAGGTGGCGATGGGCAGTCCGAAGCGGCGGGCGTGCCTGTCGCTGTGCTCCGCGGGCTGCTGCGGGTACTGCTCTGTCCGCTGTTCTTCCTGGTCGGGGGCCGGAGCCGTCTTGATCGCGGTTCCGGTGTCGTGCATGGGGTGGTGCCTCTCATCGTGCCGGACGCCCGGGATCGCCGGGGCGTCAGACATCGTCGGGCACGGCGCGGACCGCGCAAAATCAGCGGTCTTTCTCCTGCACGGCAGGGTCGGCGACCGCAAAAGCTGATGCGCCGGGGCCCTCCTGCCGGGAATCGTCCGCAGCGGTGGCACCCCCTCCCACCAGCGGAATCTCCGGTCCCTGGTACTCGCCGAGCCAGCGCCGGAGCACGTCGTGGACCCGCTCGGCGCCGACGAGTTCGTGCCCGTCGTCCAGCGGCGCGGAGAGCACGAGGGGCGACAGGAGGAAGGGGTGGGCCTGGGCGCCGCCGAGTCCGCCGTGCGAGCCGATCTGCTCCTCGAAGGCGAGGACTTCGCCGTCCTGGGGGTCGTACCAGGAGTTGACCATGATGTCGGCGACGTGCGGGAAGCCGTCGGTGCGGCGCACGGCGTCGGCCGCTCCTGGCCCGAAGTCGGCGAGCGGCCCTAGGTCGCCGGGCTCCCTGTCCTCCTCGTCGAGGTACACCTCGCCGCCGCGCGCGCCGAGCACGACCGGGCCGCGCTCCTGACTGCGTACGAGGAGGAAGCCGATGCCCGGGTGGTTGGCGAGGGTGGGAAGCAGCGCCGGGTGGCGCAGGTCGATCTCCTCGCGGGTCATGCGGTGCGGGACGTCGGGGAAGGAGACCAGGCCGAGGTTGCCGGACGCGAGCACGATGGGCTCCGCGCGGCGGGCGGGGCGGTGCTGGCCCGCGCCCTCCTCGACGGGGCGGCGCAAAGCGGCGCGGACCGTCGAGCGGGCCTCGGCGCCGCTGTGCGTGCGCTGCGCCTTGCGCGGCACGGGCAGGCCGCAGCCGGCCCTGACGAGGTCGCCGAGGGTGAGGCCGTAGCGGGCGCGGAAGGTCTCGCCGGGGCTCTGGCCGTGGTCGGAGAGGACCACGATGCGGTAGGCGCGGGGGGCGTGTTCGGCGACCTTCGCGATCAGCGCGAGGGACCGGTCGAGGCGCTGGAGCACCTTGTCCACGTCGCTGCCGACGGGCCCCGAGTGGTGGGCCACCTCGTCGTACGCGACGAGGTCGGCGTAGACCGCGCTGCGCCCGGCGAGCATGTCACCGATGACCGCTGCGACGACCACGTCGCGCTCGACGACGGTCGCGAAGGCGCGGATGAAGGGGTAGAGCCCGCCGCGGCCGATGCGCGGGCGCCGCTTCCTGACCCGGGCACGGGTCGACTCGCCGATCTCCCGGCCGACCTCGGCGATGAAGGACAGGGCGGTGCGGACGGCGTTGGCGGGGTCGGAGAAGTAGGCGAAATACCCGGCGCGCGAGCGGTTCTCCTTGCCGCGGCGTGCGGCCATGGAGAGCACGAGGGCGAGCTGCTCGGCGCCGCCGCTGAAGAGGTTGCCGCGGCTCGCGCCGTCGAGGGTGAGCAGCCCGCCGTCGCCGGTGCGCTCGATGGCGCGGCGCTGGAGCTCGACGGCCGACGCGGGCCGGTTGGAGACCATGACCTCGCCGGTGTCCTTCTCGTACCAGCGGAAGGCGGGCACGTCGTGGTTCGAGCCGTGCAGGATGCCGAGCTGGCTCGCCCCGGTCTGGCTCGACCAGTCGGTGCGCCAGGGCGTGAGGCGGTGGCTGGGCTCGCCCCCGCGCCCGAGCCAGCCCGCGACGGTCGGCATCAGGTCCTTCTCGGCGGCGGCGCGCAGCACGTCGTGGCCGACGCCGTCGAGCTGGATGAAGACCGTGCCGGGCGGTACGGGACCGGTCTGGCCCTCGGCACGGCGGCGGCGCCTGCGGTCCGCCAGGCGGTAGAGGCGGCGGCGGTAGGCGTCGTCGTCGCGGACGGCCAGGGCGCCGCCGGTGGCGGAGGCGACGGCGGACATCACGGCGGCGACGACGACGGCGGTCTCGGCGTTGGCCTCGCCGCGGCCGTCCGGGATGAGACTGAGGGCGAGCAGGAGCAGCGACCCGTTGAGGAAGAAGGCCAGCAGGCCGAGCACCAGCGCGGGCACGAGCAGCAGGGCCCGCACGAGCAGGGGCCACACCAGCGAGGAGAGCAGTCCGAAGGCACCGGCGCCCAGGGCGGCCGTGACGGCGATGCGGGTGGCGCTGTCGCCGTTGTCGGACTGCAGCTGGAAGTCGGGCAGGATGCCGGCGAGCGCGAGCATGGTGAGCGTACTGACCAGCCACACCGCGACGGAGCGCCACAGCGCACTGCCGACCGCCCGCCATCGCCCTCGCCCCACGCCCGCCGCCTCACGTTTCATGACAGATCCGGACACCAGCGTGTCACAGGGCGAACAGGTGGGTGGCGGGCACGGGTCAGCGGCCGTCGTACCCCGCCGTCGGCATGGAGAGCCGCCGGTGGACATGGGCCTTCATCACCGCGTCGTACGAGGGTTCCGCGAGGCCCGCCGTCTCGATCCGCACGCCGCGCCGCCCGCACTCCGCGGCGAACTCCTCCGGCGAGCGCAGCGCACTGTCCAGGACCCGGCGGCTCGGCACGACGAAGAGGTCCACGAGGCCCTCGTCGACGTCCGCCCAGAGCACGGCGTGGTCGGCGGGAAGGCCCCGGACGACGAGCTCCCGGGTGATGACGTAGCCCCGGGCGGCGGCCCACCGCGCGCACATCGCGTGCTGGCTGCGGGAGTCCACCAGGAACGGATCGGCGTCCAGCTCCTCCAGCGGAGTCAGGCTGGCGATCGAGGCGACCCGCACCACGGTCACGCTCGCGGCATCTCCCATCGCGTCCCCCTCACCTCTGGCGTCCTCACCACTGGCGTCAGCCGAAGACCCTACTCCTGGCCGTAGGCTCGTAAACAGTCGCGCGAAGGAGGAACCGGAGTGCCGGTGGAGATCACCTGGTGGGGTCATGCCACCTGCACGGTCGAGGATTCGGGGCTTCGGGTGCTCACCGACCCGCTGTTCGCCCGCCGCCTCGCCCATCTGCGCCGGCGCAGGGGCGCGCTCCCGCCCCCCGACGCGGCCGTCGCCGACGCCGTGCTCCTCTCCCATCTGCACGCCGACCATCTGCATCTGCCCTCCCTGGCGCGGATCGCCCCCGGCACCCGCGTGCTGCTCCCGCGCGGCGCCGGCCGGCAGGTGCCGGGGCTCGCGCGCAGGCTCTCCCATCTGCGCCTCACCGAGGTCGTGCCCGGCGACGAGGTGCGGATCGGCGATCTCGTCGTGCGCGTGGTGACGGCGGCGCACGACGGGCGGCGGCTGCCCGTCGGGCCGCACGGCTCGCCCGCGCTCGGCTTCGTGGTGCGGGGCGAGGCGCGGACGTACTTCGCCGGGGACACCGGGCTCTTCGACGCGATGGCCGAGGAGGTCGGAGAGGTCGACGTGGCGCTGCTTCCGGTCGGCGGCTGGGGGCCGTATCTCGGCCATGGTCATCTCGACGCGGCGCGCGCCGCGGTCGCCCTGGCGCGGATCGCGCCGCGCAGCGCGGTGCCGGTGCACTACGGGACGTACTGGCCGATCGGGATGGACGCCGTGCGGCCGCATGAATTCCACACTCCGGGAGAGGAGTTCGTGCGCCAGGCGGCGCGGCTCGCGCCCCAGGTGGCGGTGCACCGGCTCGGGCACGGCGAGAGCGTACGGCCCGAGGTCACCAAGGGGGACCCTCAGTGATCCTCTCCGCGGCGGCCCAGGTGCCGCCGGAGTCGACGCAGCAGGCGCTCGGCTATCCGTCGCTGTTCCTGCTCATCGTGCTCGGCGCGCTCGTGCCGGTGGTGCCCACGGGCGCCCTGGTCAGCTCGGCGGCCGTGGTGGCCGTGCACCAGGAGGCGCCCTTCGCTCTGCTCCTGGTGTTCGGCGTCTCGGCGTTCGCCGCGTTCCTCGGGGACATGGCGCTGTACTGGCTCGGCCGGCGCGGGATGCACTCGAAGAACGGCTCGCGGTGGCTGGCGGCGATCCGCGACCGGGCGCCCGAGGACCGGCTCGCGCAGGCGCAGGACAAGCTCGCGGACCACGGCGTCCTGGTCCTGGTCCTGTCCCGGCTCGTGCCCGCCGGGCGGATTCCGGTGATGCTGGCCTGTCTGATGGCGAAGATGCCGCTGCGCGAGTTCGCCCGCGGTGACGTGCCCGCGTGCCTCGCCTGGGCCGTGACGTACCAGTTGATCGGCATTCTCGGCGGCTCCCTCTTCAAGGAGCCGTGGGAGGGCGTGGTGGTGGCGGTCGGTCTGACGGTGCTGATCAGCACGGCGCCGACGGTGTGGCGCAAGGTCCGGCGTACGGCGTCCTAGACCCCGTCGCCCTGCTCGAGCACGCGGGAGGCGCCGACGGGCAGGTCCCACAGGTCCGCGCGGGGCAGTCCCGCCTCCTGCCAGGCCTCGCGCACCCGGGTCAGCGGTTCCAGGACCGGTTCGCCGGAGAGCAGGAACGTGCCCCAGTGCATCGGTGCGAGGCGCCGCGCGCCGACGTCGGCCGCGGCCCGCACCGCCTCCTCCGGATCGCAGTGGACGTCGCTGAGCCACCACCGCGGGTGGTAGGCGCCGATCGGCAGGAGCGCGAGGTCGATGCCCGGGTAGCGGGCGCCGATCCGCTCGAACCAGTGGCCGTATCCGGTGTCGCCCGCGAAGTAGACGCGCCGTCCGTCGCCGTCGGTGAGGATCCAGCCGCCCCACAGCGTCCGGCAGGTGTCGACGAGGCTCCGCTTGGACCAGTGGTGGGCGGGCACGAAGTCCAGCCGCAGACCCGCGAGTTCGGCGGCCTCCCACCAGTCGAGCTCGGTGACCCGCCCGAACCGGCGCCGCGTGAACCACCGCCCGAGCCCGGCGGGCACGAACACCGGGGTGTCCCTGGGGAGTCTGGCGAGGGTCGGGGCGTCCAGGTGGTCGTAGTGGTTGTGGCTGATGACGACCGCGTCGACGCGCGGCAGCGCGCTCCAGGCCACGCCCGGGGGCGTGACGCGGGCCGGGGTGCCGAGGATCTTGCGGGACCAGACGGGATCGGTGAGGACGGTGAGCCCGCCGATCCGCACGACCCAGCTGGCGTGCCCGACCCAGGTGACGGCGACGGTGTCCGACCCGACGCACGGCAGCGGCCCCGGCTCGAAGGGCAGCCGCTGAATGTCCGCGAGCCCTTCGGGGGTGGGCCGCAGGGCGCCTTCACGGGCGAACCGCGCGAAGGCCCGCAGCCCCGGCAACGGCGCGGTGAGCCGGTCGGCGAACGACTTCGGCCACCGCCGGGGGGCGGCGGGGCCCGTGGTCGCGGGGCCTGCCGGGCGGTCCGCCCGGCCCGAGCGGTCGTCCTGCCGCGGCTGCGGCTGCGGCTGCGGCTGTTGCGTCTGCGTCTGTTGCGTCACCGAGGAGGCTCCATTCGCCGTGCTGCTGCGCACAGATCGTCGAAGGCCGATCCGAGCATGCTCAACGCCCTTTCCACGTGCGGCAATTCGAGCGCGTCCGGTGCGGTGAGAGACGTCAGGCGCTCCTGTCGGGTTGAGCCGAGCAGCGGGCCCGTGGACAGACGTACGCGCAAAGCCCCCAGCTCGTCGCCGAAACGGTGACCGCCGGGCGCGGGCATCCCCAGGCGCTCGCCGAGGAAGTCCTCCAGGTCCTGGGAGTCGCCGACGCCGCGTGCCGCGAGGGCGGGGCGGAAGGGGCCGAGGTCGACGTAGAAGTGGCGGCCCGCCCGTGGAGGGCGGGCGAGCGCGCCCGCCGCGAGCACCGAGCGATGTGCGGCGGCGGCCACGCGCGCGTGCAGGCGCGTCGCGCGGGCGAGGCGGTCGGTCACCTCGTCCGGCTCTCCCAGGGCGTACGCCGCCACCGCGCCGACCGGCGCCGCGACGCTCGCGCCCAGCGCGGTGAGGACGTCCAGGGTGCGGGCCCGCAGCGCGGCACCGCGCGCACCGGCCGGGAAGCGGGCGACCGCGGCGGGCCAGCCCGGCGGCAGGAACGCCCCGGAGAGATCGGTCAGCACGGTCACCCGTTCGGGGGCCATCTCGGCGGGGCCGATGAGCAGGGTGTCGTGCGGCCGGTGCAGGGTGTCGCGCCAGGTCTCGTCGCTGACGATGTGCAGCCCCTCGTCCGCTGCCGCCTCCACGGCTTCGTGCAGCACCTCCGGCGGCGGCACGGTGGCGGTCGGGTCGTCGGCGACGGAGAGCACGAGGAGGCGCGGGGTGCCCCCCTCGGCACGGATGCGGCGGACGGTCTCCAGGAGGGCGTACGGATCGGGGACGCCACCGCATTCGGCGGGCGTCGGCACGTGGTAGACCGACCGGCCGAGCAGCCGCACCTGCGGCGCCCACCAGGCGGGGCAGGGCCGCGGGAGCAGCACGTCGCCGCCGCCGAGCGCGGCGGTCAGGGCGAGCAGCAGGGGCGCGGCTCCGGGTGCGGCGACGACCTGGCCGCGCTCCACCGGGAGGCCGCGGCGGCCCCAGTAGCCGCTCGCGGCGTCCAGGAGGGCGGGGCTGCCGCCGGGCGGTTCGGCGTGGGCGCGGCCCGCCGCGGCGGCGAGCACGGCGGACAGTTCGGGCAGGACCGGGAGGCCCGGCTCCGGCAGGGGAGGTCCGTACCGGACAGGGCCACGGCCTTCGGGTTCCGTCCGCATGGACCAATCGAAGCGTGACGGGGCGCTCGGCGCGCGCGGGGGCCTCCGGCCGAGTGGTCTTTCGCCTTCAGTCTTCGGCGGCCAGCCCCGCCAGCTCCCGCTCCAGGCCCTTGCCCCGGGTCTCCACCACGGCCGCCGCGACATCGGCCAGCTTGCGGTTGGTGGTCTGGGAGATGCGGCGCAGCATCGTGAAGGCCTTGTCCGCGTCGCAGGTCAGGACGTGCATGATGATGCCGCAGGCCTGGTCGACCACGGGGCGGGTGCGCAGGGCCGTGCCGAGGTGGTCGAGTTCGGCGAGGGCCGCGCGGTAGCGGCGGTCACGCACCAGGCCCGTGGTGGCGAGGTCGCCGAGGGCCTGGGCGGGGCCGTGCCGGACGTCGTCCAGGGCGCCGGGGCGGAAGCTGAACAGGGTCAGGGTGACCGCGAGCCCCGAGCGCTGGAAGGGGAGCGTGATGCTGGAGCGCACGCCGGAGTCGAGCGCCAAGGCGCGGTACTGGGGCCACCGCTCGTCCCGCAGCAGGTCCTCGGTCTCCACGGGCGCGCCCCGCTCCTGCGCGTCCGGGATGGGCCCGTCGCCCGAGCGCAGCTGGACGGCGACGAGACCGGCCAGGTCGGGGTGGGTCACCGACGCGGGGTGTTCGCTGCCGCCCTCCGACACGGTGGTGCCGGCGCCGCAGCAGGCGGTGGTGCAGCGCACCGCGTGCTCGGCCAGTTCCGAGAGCCTGCGTCCCGGCAGAGCGGATTCCGGTCCTGCCAGGTCCGGTTCGGGAATGAGGGGCATGGTGGTTTCCTCCTCCTACTCCCTCCGCCTTACCGTGAGTTCCTCCGGAAAACGGCAGCAACGGATACGTTCGACCCATGGGCCAGGCGGAGGAGTTCGGTGAAGATGTCGCGGATTTCGTGCGCCGAGTCGCCGAGTTGAAGTCGGCGCGCTCCGTGCCGACGGACGACCTCGGTACGGTTCTGGACGCGGCGATCTTCGAACTCGACCATGTGGCGCACCAGTTGAGGCCGCTGTACGAACGCCTGGCCGCCGACGGCCAGTTGGGCGGCGGCGCACCCGACCGGGACGAGCAGCGGCTCCTGCGGGCCATCTTCCAGCGCCTGCCCCTGCCCGTCGCCCTGGTCGACCGTGAATCGGTGGTCCGGCGGATGAACTTCGCGGCGACCGGCTTCACGGGCGTACGCGCGGGCTACGCGACCGGCAGACCGCTGACCGGATTGCTGCTGCACGCGGACCGGGTGGCGTTCCGCTCGCAGACCGCGGCGGTCGCTCGCGGCGAGGGCGACCGCAGCCTCACCGTCCACCTCCAGCGCGATCCGCACCTCCCGGTCCGTGCGACGCTCACCGCGCTGCGGCCGGGCGCCGAGCCGCGCACGGCGGTCCTTGTGGTGCTCCAGCCGGGCGCGCGGCCCACCGGCTCGCGCGCGGCGCCGCGGGAGAGCTTCCACGCGCCCGCCCCCGACCTCGGCGAGGCGACGCGGCACACGGCCCGGATGGACCTCGCCGACGCCATGACCACCGCCCTGCTCTCCGCTCCCGCCGGGGACCGCGCGGCCGTACTCGCACGGGCGGCCGGCGTCCTGCACCCGCGGTTCGCGGACTGGGTGATCGCCGACGAAGGGGCCGCGTGCCAGCGGCGCACGACCGTCCTGGGGCCCAAGGACGCACCGGTCGAGGACGTCCTCGCACAGGCACCCGCCGCGTGCCCCCTCGTCGCCGAGGCGGCGCGCGGCGGGGCGCCGATGCTGCAGGTCCGTCCGGAGGACCCGGACTCCTTCGGCCGGGACGCGTCCGGCGCCCCCGTCCTCGTGCGCGCGCAGGTGACGTCCCTGCTGTGCGTGCCGCTGAGGGGACGCTCGGACGGCCCGGTGGAGGGTGTCCTCACGCTGTTCAGGAGCGGGGCACGGCTCGCCTTCTCGATGGCCGAGGCGCAGACGGTGGACGTGATGTCACGCCACATCGCCCTGGCCATGACCCGCCGCACGAACCGCACGGCCGCCGAGAGGGCCTAGGCCGCCGGGAAGGCTCAGGCCGCGTCCTGCATGACCTGGTCGCGCAGGCGGTCGCAGCAGCGGCTGATCAGGCGCGAGACGTGCATCTGGGAGATGCCGAGCTGCTCCGCGATGCGGCTCTGCGTCATGTCGCCGAAGAACCGCATGTAGAGGATGTCGCGCTCCCGCTCGGGCAGCGCGGCGATGCGCGGTTTGACGGCCTCGCGGTCGATGACGACATCGAGTGCGGGGTCGGGCGCGCCGAGCGCGTCGCGCAGCGCGTATCCGTCCTCGCTGCCCGGCAGTTCGGCGTCCAGGGAGAGCGCGGTGAAGCTGTCGAGCGCCTCCAGTCCGGCGGCCGCGTCCTCCAGGGACAGCTGCGCCTTCTCGGCGATCTCGGCGAGGGTCGGCGCGCGCCCGGGGATGGTCTGGGTCAGGTCCTGGCGGGCGAAGCGCACCCGGTTGCGCAGGTCCTGTACGCGGCGCGGCACATGGAGGGTCCACATGTGGTCACGGAAGTGGCGCTTGATCTCACCGGTGACGGTCGGCACGGCGTAGCTCTCGAAGGCGCTGCCGCGCTCGGGGTCGTACCGGTCGACGGCCTTGACCAGGCCGAGGGCCGCGACCTGACGCAGGTCGTCCAGGGCTTCGCCGCGGTTGCGGAACCGGCCGGCGAGCCGTTCGGCCATCGGCAGCCAGGCCTTGACCAACTCCTGGCGCAGTGCGTCGCGTTCGGGACCGTGCGGCATCTCGGTGAGCCTGCGGAAGGCGGCCGCGGTGTCAGGGGCGTCGTCGTGCGGGTGGCGCTTCGTCTGTCGCGCGTCGGATCGCATGATGCGTCGCAACTCCCTTGTCGGTGCCTTGGGTTGAAGAGTCACCGTGGGATGCGCGCAGTCGCGGACGGGGCACACCCGGGGCGAACGAGATCGCTCCCACGGACGTGCCTCCGGTCCGAAGCACTGTTCACTTCGCCTGCCCCGAGGTCTCGGGGACAAACACACGCCTGCCCCGGGGCCGGCACCCGCGGGCCGGGGCGTCGCCTTGTTCCCGGGTCTCCCCACCGCTTCCGGGCAAACCCGCATGGACCGGCGTCACAGGGGTACTGCGGCGGGACCACTCACCCCCGCAGGAAGGGCCCCAACCATGACTGTTGTCGTAAGGGACGTCATGACACCGGGCGTCATGGCGGTAGGTCCCGATGCCTCACTGGTGGAAGCGGCGCAGCTGATGCGCGCACAGGACATCGGCCATGTCCTGGTGGCCTCGGCGGGCCGTCTGGTCGGCGTGCTCACCGACCGGGACATCACGCTGCGGGCCGTCGCCGACGGCGCCGATCCGCTGACCGTCAGCGCACAGGCCGTGTGCACCACGAACCCGGTGATGGTCGCTCCGGACGACGCGGTGTCGTCGGCGGTCAGCCTGATGCTCGAGAACGCCGTGCGCAGGCTGCCCGTCGTCGAGAACGGAGAGCCGGTGGGCATGGTGACCCTCAGGGATCTCGCCGCGTCGGCCTGAAGCCGGGGCGGGACACTCCCCGGCCGTTCCCGCCACGGCGTGCGCCCGCCACAGTGCGGTCCACTGACCCGTTCCTCGGCCGGGCGGGGTCCTGGCCCGGTCTGGAGGGAGCGGGTCCGGTTGCACGGGTGGTGCGGGGGGAGCGACCGGACCCGCGGCGCGGGCCCGGCCCGGCCTGGGGCCGGGCCGGAACATCCCCGGTGGTCCGTCACGGTCGTGCCCCTGGGGCGGGTTAAGGACCCGTGGACAGCGACCGGCCCAGCCGGTGACAGGTGAAACGATAAATCAGCGACCCTCACGATCACGATCCGCTGAGCGCGGCCACTGTCCGCATAACGCACGGTCCGCACGGCGCGCGGCCCGGACGGCGCACGGACCGGACGGCGCACGGACCGGATGACACGCGGTCCGGATTGTGCGCGCGAGTTCAGCCCCGCAGCGTCTGGGACGGCAGCTCCCCGAACCGGGCGTGGTACTGCTCGGCGAACCTTCCCAGGTGGCTGAATCCCCATCGGTGCGCCACCTCGCTCACGCTCAGCGCGCCGGGCTGCGCCGCCCGCAGCTCGTCGTGCACGCGGGTCAGCCGTACGTCCCGTACGTACGCCATGGGCGACATGCCCACGTAGCGGCGGAAGGCCTCCTGGAGCCAGCGCACCCCGACCCGCGCCTCGACGGCGAGCCCGGCCGGGGTGAACGGATGCTCGGGCCGCTCCTGGACGGCGTCCATCGCCCGCTTCACCGGCGCCGGGCGCAACTTCGCTACCGGAGCCGCCAGTTCGTCACGGAAGGGATGCTCCACGGAGAGCAGCAGCCCGTTCAGGATCGCCTCCTGGAGGGGCGCAGCGACCAGCGGCGACGTGTACAGCGGCGGCCGGCCCGGTGGCGCCCCCGGCTCCTCGCGCAGATCCTCGATGACCGTCGTGACCAGCCGGGCCCAACTGCGGCCCGGACCACGGGCGGTGTCCAGTTCGCGGGCGAGGGCCAGCGGTGCGCGGACGGGCCGGCCAAGAAGCTCCTCCAGGCGCCGGTCGAGCGCCTCGCGGTCCATCTTCACCGCGAGGACGCGGCAGTCGCCGGTCCACCGCTCCACCACCGTGTCGCCGACGGGCTGGAACACCCCGGCCCGCTCCGCCGTCGCGACGGCGGAGCGGCCGCCCTGCCGGAAGCTCATGTGCCCGCCGAGCAGTATGTTCACGTGGTAGGCGCCCAGTTCGCCGAGCCGCATGCGCACGTCGGCGCCGCAGCTGAGTTCGCCGAGGGTGAGCGCGCCGAGCCGTCCGATCTCGAACTCGGCCCTGAAGGCGCTCGGTACGTCGATCACGTCCATGAAGTTGCTGTAGAACGTGGCACCGATCATCTGCCGTGCCTCGTCCACGTCCGCTGTCCTGAAGGACGTCCTCAGCGTCTGCGCACTCACGCGTGACTCACCCGCTCCCCCGACATCCGTCGCGCTCCCCCGCGGCTACACCCGACGCCCCAGCAGACTCAGCAGCCTCGTCTGCTCGTCGGCGTCCTGCGGCGGTTCCACCGCGGGGGCGAAGAGCCCGCTCTTCGTCAAGTCCGCAGCGTACGGCGTGATTTCCCGTACGGAAAAGGCGACCAGATCCTCCGGAAGCGATTCGTCCGCACCGATCGCCCGGGACAGGTCCCAGGCGTGCACGACGAGGTCGGTGATCATCTGCCCGCAGTAGAAGTCCGCGGCGGTCTCGCCGAAGGAGAGCTGGACCGTGCGGTAGAGCGCGCCGGGCTCACCGAAGGCCTCCTGGGCGGCGGCGGCCGCCGTGTCCCAGGAGGTGACCGGGCCGGGGCCCAGCATGTCGCCGTCGAAGGCGTCGCCGACGGATTCGACGGTGGCGCCGTCCCGCAGGAGCGAGGGCACCCAGAGCTGCTCGGCGGTGAGGTGGTTGACGAGGTCGTGCACGGACCAGTCGGTGCACGGTGTGGGCTCGTCCCACTGGTCGGCCCCGACCGCGTGCACGCGGTCGGTGAACAGTTCCAGGGCGGCCGAGTGCCGGGCGAGGAGCAGGTCGCCCGTCCGGTCGGACGCGTCCGCGGTGCCAGTCGTGTCTGCCATACCCGTCATTGTCCTCCTGGCGGCAGGCGGCGCTACCGCTTCCGCTCCACCCGGCGCTCGTCCCACACCGGCTCGGGCGTCTCGCGCACGAGACCGTCGCTGCCGAAGACGAGATAGCGGTCGAAGGAGCGGGCGAACCAGCGGTCGTGCGTCACGGCGAGGACCGTCCCCTCGTACGCCTCAAGCCCCTCCTGGAGCGCCTCGGCCGACTCCAGGTCGAGGTTGTCGGTGGGCTCGTCGAGCAGCAGGGCGGTGGAGCCCTCCAGCTCAAGGAGCAGGATCTGGAAGCGCGCCTGCTGGCCGCCCGAGAGCCGCTCGAAGCGCTGTTCGGCCTGTCCGGTGAGCTCGTAGCGGCGAAGGCGCGACATGGCGGGGCCCTTGGCCTGGGCGTGCTCGCGCCACAGGATGTCCAGGAGCGTGCGGCCGAAGAGCTCCGGGTGGGCGTGGGTCTGCGCGAAGTGGCCCGCCACGACGCGCGCACCGAGCTTCCAGTCGCCGGTGTGCTTGACGTCGCCGCCGGCGAGCAGGCGCAGGAAGTGCGACTTGCCGGAGCCGTTCGAGCCGAGGACGGCCACGCGCTCGCCGTAGAAGACCTCGATGTCGAAGGGCTTCATCAGGCCGGTCAGCTCAAGGCCCTTGCAGGTGATGGCCCGGATGCCGGTGCGCCCGCCGTGCAGCCGCATGGTGATGTCCTGCTCGCGCGGCGGCTCGGGCGGCGGTCCCGCCTCCTCGAACTTGCGCAGGCGGGTCTGCGCGGCTGCGTACCGCGAGGCCAGCTCATGGCTGATCGAGGCGGCCTGCCGCAGGCTGAGCACCAGCTTCTTCAGCTGGGCGTGCTTCTCGTCCCAGCGCCTGCGCAGCTCCTCGAAGCGCGCGAACCGCTCGCGCCGTGCCTCGTGGAAGGTGTCGAAGCCGCCGCCGTGCACCCAGGCGTCGGCGCCCGCGGGCCCCGGCTCGACGCTGACGATCTTCTCGGCGGCGCGGGCGAGGAGCTCGCGGTCGTGCGAGACGAACAGGACGGTCTTGCGCGTCTCCTTGAGCCGCTCCTCGAGCCAGCGCTTTCCGGGGACGTCGAGGTAGTTGTCCGGCTCGTCCAGGAGCAGCACCTCGTCGCCGCCGCGCAGCAGGGCTTCGAGCACGAGACGCTTCTGCTCGCCGCCGGAGAGGGTGCGGACCTCGCGGAACTGCGCCTTGTCGTACGGGATGCCGAGGGCGGCGGTGGTGCACATGTCCCAGAGGGTCTCGGCCTCGTAGCCGTGCGCCTCGGCCCAGTCGGAGAGCGCCTGGGCGTACTGGAGCTGGGCCGCCTCGTCGTCGACGGTCATGATCAGGTGCTCGGCGACGTCCACGGCCTTCGCGGTCTCGCGGATGCGGGGGTTGGACACGGAGACGAGCAGGTCGCGCACGGTCGTCTCGTCGCGCACCGATCCCACGAACTGCGGCATGACGCCGAGGCCGCCGCTGACGGTGACGGTGCCGCCGTGCGGCTGGATCTCGCCCGAGATCAGCCGGAGCAGGGTGGTCTTGCCCGCGCCGTTCGCCCCGACGAGGGCGACGATGGCGCCCTCTCCGACGCGGAAGGAGACATCGCCGAGCAGGGCTCGGCCGTCCGGCAGGTAGTACTCGATGTGCGCGGCCTCTAGATGTCCCATGCGGGGATTGTCTGTGGGGGGCACCGGTTGTCGCAAATGCGTTTCGTCTCCCGGCCGGGGTACCCGCGCCCCATGCCTCTGCGAACCCGTCTCATCGCCCTGGACCACCGCACCTTCGACGCCGTCGCCACCCGGCACTGGCCGGGCGGCGACCGCTTCCTGCCCCGGCTGAGCCGCAGCGCGAACCACGGACTGCTGTGGTTCGGGATGGCCGCCGGGATAGCGGCGACCCGTACGCCCCGCGCACGGCGTGCCGCGCTGCGCGGGACCGCGTCGCTCTCGCTGGCCTCCGCCGCCATCAACACCCTCGGCAAGCGCTCGGTGCGCCGGGCCAGGCCGCTGCTCGACGGCGTGCCGCTGATGCGGCAGCTGAAGCGGCAGCCGGTCACCACCTCCTTCCCCTCGGGGCACTCCGCGTCGGCCGCCGCCTTCGCCACCGGGGTCGCGCTGGAGTCGCGGGGCTGGGGCGCCGGTGTCGCGCCGGTCGCGGGCGCCGTCGCGCTGTCCCGCGTCTACACCGGAGTGCACTTTCCCAGCGACGTCCTCGCGGGGGCCGCGCTCGGCGCGGGCGCGGCCTTCGCGGTGCGCGGCATGGTGCCGACCCGGGATCTGCTGCCCCCGCCGGGCAGGCCGCGCGTCGACGCCCCCGCGCTGGCCGGCGGCGAGGGCCTGGTGCTCGTGGTCAACTCCGCCGCCCGCGCCCCTGAGCGTGCTCAGGCGTTACGCGATGCCCTGCCGCTCGCCGAGGTCGTGGAGTGCGAACCGAAGCGGCTGGGCGGGGAGTTGGAGCGGGCCGCCGGGCGGGCGCGGGTGCTCGGGGTGTGCGGCGGGGACGGCAGCGTCAACGCCGCGGTGCCCGTCGCCCTGCGCCACCGGCTGCCGCTCGCGGTACTGCCGGGCGGCACGCTCAACCACTTCGCGTACGACATCGGCGTCGAGGATCCGCGTGATCTGTGCCGTGCCGTCGAGGCGGGCGACGCGGTCGCCGTCGACGTGGGGCGCTTCAGCTCCGGGGGCGGCCTCCAGGGGTACTTCCTCAACACCTTCAGCCTCGGCGTCTACCCCGAGCTGGTGCGGCTGCGCGACCGCTGGGCCCATCGCATCGGCAGCCGGGCCGCGGCCGTCCTCGCCGCCGTCCGGCTGCTGCGCTCCGACCGGCAGCCGCTGAGCGCCGAGTTCCGCGGCAGGCAGCGGGCGTTGTGGCTGCTCTTCGCGGGCAACTGCACCTACCACCGGCTCGGGTTCACCCCCGGGCGCCGGCTCGACCTGGCCGACGGACTGCTCGACGTACGCATCGTGCACGGCGGGCGCAGGCCCGGCACGCGGCTGCTCGCCGCGGCGCTCGCGGGGCCGCTGATGCGCTCGCCCGCGCAGGCCGCGGTGCGGATTCCCCGGCTGCGGGTGGACGCTCTGGAGCCGGGGACCGTGGTGGCGTACGACGGTGAAGTGACCGTCACCGAGGGCGAGTTGCTCGTCGACAAGCTGCCCGAGGCGTTGACCGTCTACCGGCCCCTGCCATCCACCCATTGACCACATGGTGATACGCGGGTCTCATTATGCGACATGGCGGCGTAGCGTTCGATCCACCGCAGTGAGCCGCAGTGAGCGGCAGCGAACGTGAAGGAGTTCCCGTCATGCCGGAGGAGACCGCCGTCTACACGCACGGACACCACGAGTCCGTGCTGCGCTCCCACACCTGGCGGACCGCCGCCAACTCGGCCGCCTACCTCATCGGTTCGATCAAGCCGCACATGCGCATCCTGGACATCGGCTGCGGTCCGGGCACCATCACCGCCGACCTGGCCGCGCTCGTCCCCGACGGCCGCGTCACGGGCGTCGACCACGCGCCCGGCATCCTGGACCGCGCCCGTGCGACGGCCTCCGAACGGGGCCTGGAGAACGTGGAGTTCGCCGTCGCCGACGTGCACGCCCTGGACTACCCGGACGACTCGTTCTGCGTCGTCCACGCCCATCAGGTGCTCCAGCACGTCGGCGACCCGGTGCGCGCCCTGAGCGAGATGCGGCGCGTCTGTGCGCCGGGCGGCATCGTGGCCGCCCGCGACGCGGACTACGCGGCGATGACCTGGTACCCGAACTCCCCCGTCATGGACGACTGGCTCGACCTGTACCGCCGTGTGGCCCGTGCCAACGGGGGTGAGCCGGACGCGGGGCGCCGCCTCAGGTCCTGGGCCCTGGAGGCCGGCTTCGAGGACGTCACCGCGAGCGCGAGCACCTGGTGCTACAGCTCGGCACCGGAGCGCGCCTGGTGGAGCGGCCTCTGGGCGGACCGCACGGTCGCCTCCGCCTACGCCGGGCGCGCCGTCGAGGGCGGGCACGCCGACGCCGGTGAACTGCGCGCCGTCGCCGACGCGTGGCGGGAGTGGGGTGCGCGGGACGACGGCTGGTTCGCCGTCCTGCACGGAGAGGTCCTCTGCCGGAAGTGACGCGTGGCGTCCGCCGCAACGCGTGGCATCGCACACAGGTTCCTGATTCCCCGCGTAGACCAGCGGGTTGGGGATACTCGGGGCAGCAGGAGGTAAGACATCATGGTTCCTATTCTGCTCGTCCTTCTGCTTGCCCTGCTTCTCTTCGGCGCGGGGTTCGCCGTGAAGATCCTCTGGTGGATCGCCATCGCCGTGCTCGTCATCTGGCTGGTCGGCTTCCTGATGCGCAGCACCACGGCCTCCGGGACGCGGTCCCGCTGGTACAGGTGGTAGCCGCCACCGGTGGCAGCCGTACTCGGAACCCTGAACGTCCCTGACCGCATCGAGCCCGCGGGCCTCAGCCCGCGGGCTCGACCGGGCCCGGGTCCACGAAGCTGTACGGCGGCAGCGGGCCGCGCACCCGCAGGTCCAAGTGCGGCTGGTCCGCGCGGAGTTCGGCGACCGCGGACAGGAAGCCGACGGCCGCGTCGCGGTGCACGAGGAAGGAGAGGTCGGCCAGCCAGCCCGTCTCCCGGGGCCCCGCACAGACCGCTTCGGTGGTCGGTTCCAGCGCGCGCCACACATGGTCGGCGTCGCTCGCCTCCCGTGCCCGCACGGTCGCGGCGACCTTCTCGCCCAGCCGCAGCTTCTGTTCCTGACTGCCGCCCCCGGCAAGCTGGTTGACCTCGACCATGGCCCGCAGTTCGGGATTCTCGGCGAGGACCTGGTGCAGGACGGCGCGTTCGTTGTGGGAGACCTTCACGTTGTACTCGACCCTGCTCTCCAGCGCGCGCAGCCGCTCCGCGTAGTGGTCGGCCCGTTCCGCCAGGACGGCCAGGACCGCCTCGTCGTCGGGCGCGAGGCTGCCGAAGCGCATCGGGAGCACGGCGCCCCGTGTACCCGCCTCCGACAGGACGTTCTGGTGCGCGACCAGGTCGCGCTCCTTGGGCTTCAGGTCTCCGGGAGCGTCGCTGACCAGTGCGGCGAGCCGCCCGCGCCGCACGATCCGGACGGGGCGGGGAGGTTCACCGATGCCGTCCATGCCGCTGACGCCGTTCCCGTTGCCGCCGTTCCCGTTGCCGCCGTTGTCGCCGCCGTTGAGGTCTCTCACGCCGTCCGGCAGGCTCGGATGCGGGCTCCCGACGATGCCGTAGATGTACGTGCTCACTGCTCCCTCTCCTCACCTCTCACATCGCGCGGAGTCCGGGTGACCCCGCGCTCCATGGCCAAACCTCAGCCGCGCAGCGCGCGCAGCTTGCGGCGGGCCGGGCCCAGGGCGCGCCCCGAGCGCAGCAGGCCCGCCCACGGGTCGGTGCGGGCCTGCTCGGCGGCGTCCGCGATGGTCCAGCGGCGGGCGCCCAGCGCGGGATCGTCGATGGCGTCCCAGGCGACGGGCACGGCCACCGGGGCGCCGGGCCTCGCGCGGACCGAGAAGGGAGCGACGGCGGTCTGCGCGTACGCGTTGCGCTGCACGTCGAGGTAGAGGCGGTCGCCGCGGTCCTTCTTGCGGGCGGCCGTGGTGAGCTGCTCGGGGTGGGCCCGGGCGAGGGTCTCGGTGACGTCCTTGGCGAAGGCGCGTACGTCGTCGAAGTCGTGGCGGCCGTTGAGGGGCACGATGACGTGCAGTCCGCGCGAGCCCGTGGTCATCAGGGCGGACGGCAGCCCGACGTGGTCGAGCAGTTCGCCCAGGAGGCGCGCCGCGTCGCGCACGGGGCCGAAGTCGTCCTTGGCCGGGTCGAGGTCGAAGACGAGCCGGTCGGGATGGGTGACGCCGCCGATGCCGCCGACGCGGGACGTCCAGCGGTGCAGCGTGAGACAGGCCTGGTCGGCGAGGTAGAGGAGCGTGGCGGTGTCGTCGCACACGGTGTGCGTGACGGTGCCGCCCTCCTTGGCCACCTCGGCGCGGGTGATCCAGTCCGGGTAGTGGTCGGGGGTGTCCTTCTGCATGAAGCGGGGCCCGTCGAGGCCGTCCGGGTGCCGCTCCAGCATCAGGGGGCGGCCGCGCAGGTGGGGCAGCATGAACGGGGCGACGGACCGGTAGTAGTCGGCGAGGTCGCCTTTCGTGTAGCCCGCTTTGCCGCTCCCCTCCGTGCCGCCGTCACCGCCGTCGCCGCCTCCACCGCCGGGCGGGAAGAGGACCTTGTCGGGCCGGTGCAGCTGGACGGTGCGGCGGCCCGCCCGCAGGGTTCGTGCGCTGGTCATAGGGGGTTCCTTTCATGTCGCGTAGGGGTGTTGACAACACCTGAAGAGGGGGGACGGCGGGCGTGCCGCGGTCCGCGCGCACCGGAAGGATTCAGGGAGACGGTTCAGGGTGGACCCCAGTGAGCGAGGCGCGCCATGGCGAACGGAACGCAGAGAAGTCCCCGGCACCCGGAGCCCCCGGCCCTGCCGAGGAGCCGACAGCCCCTCCCCCGCCCGTCCTGGCCGCGTTCGCGCTCTGGATCACCGCGGTCGTGGCGGGCTTCTTCGAGACCGTGCTCATGGTCGGCGGGCTGATGGCGGACGGCGACACGTCCGCCGGGGAGATCGCGGGCGGCCTGCTGCTGCGGATGGCCGTCTTCTCGGCGGCCGTCCTGGTCGCCGTCCAGCTGCGCCGGGGCAGGAACTGGGCCCGCCTGACACTCGCCGTGGGGCTCGGGGTCCTCGGCACGCTGTCCCTGGTGGTCGAGCCCGTCCGGTGGCTGGCCGACCACCCGCTCGGGGACGCCTTCCGGGATCTGGGGGCGGTGGACGTCCTGTTCGGCGCGAGCCGCGTCCTGCATCTGAGCGCGGTGCTCGCGGCGACGGCCTTGATGTTCCGGCCCACGGCCAACGCCTGGTTCAGGGCGCGGTCCGCGGAACGCGCGCGGCACTGACCGGCCTCACCGCACGACCGCCTGCTCCACGAGCAGCCGCGCCGCCGCCGCGATGGACTCGGCGTCGATGCCCGCCGCGTGCAGCTGCTCGGCAGGGGTCGCCGAGCCCGGCATCGTGTTCACCGCGAGCCGCACCAGGCGCGGCACCGGGCCTCCGTCGCCGAAGGCCTCGAAGACGGCGTCGCCGATGCCGCCCTCCGGGCGGTGGTCCTCGACGGTGAGCAGACATCCGGTGCGGGCGGCGGCCTCGCGCAGGGTGGCCCGGTCGACGGGCTTGACCGAGTACAGGTCGATGACCCGCGCCTGGATGCCCTCGCGGTCCAGGAAGTCGGCCGCGGTCAGCGCCTCGTGGACGGTCACGCCCGCCGCGACCAGCGTGAGCCGGTCGGCGTCGGAGGAGCGCAGGACCTTGGAGCCGCCGACGGGGAACTCCTCCCCGGGGCCGTAGATGACGGGCGTGTCCCCCCGCGACGTACGCAGGTACCGCACGCCGTCCAGGCCCGCCATCTGCGCGACGAGCTTGCCCGTCTGGTTGCCGTCGCACGGATACAGGACCGTCGAGCCGTGCACGGCGCGGAACATCGCCAGGTCTTCGAGGCCCATCTGGGACGGGCCGTCCTGGCCGATGGAGACGCCCGCGTGGGAGCCGACCAGGTTGATGCCGGCGCCGCTGATCGACGCCATCCGGATGAAGTCGTGGGCGCGGGTGAAGAAGGCGGCGAACGTCGACGCGTACGGGACCCAGCCGCGGGCCGCCAGCCCCACGGCGGCGGCGACGAGTTGCTGCTCGGCGATGTAGCACTCGAAGTACCGGTCGGGGTGTTCCTTGGCGAAGTACTCGGCCCGGGTGGAGTCGCCGACCTCGCCGTCGAGGGCCACGATGTCGCCGCGCGCGGTGCCGAGCGCGGCGAGCGCCTGGCCGAAGGCGGTGCGGGTGGCGACGGAGTCGCCCACCTCGTGGCGCGGCAGCTCCAGATGGCCGCTGCGCGTGGCGTGCAGCGCCCGTGCGGCGGCGGGCTTGCGCACCTCGACCCGCACGTCCTGTACGCCGCCCAGCTCCGCGACGGCCGCTGCCGCCTCCGGCAGCGGCTTGCCGTGCAGACCCTCGCGGTCCTCGGCGGAGGCGACGCCCTTGCCCTTGACGGTGCGGGCGAGGATCGCCGTGGGCTGCCGGGTGGTGGAGCGGGCCTCCTGGAAGGCGAGGTCGACGTCGTCCAGGTCGTGGCCGTCGACCTCGACGACGTGCCAGCCGAAGGCGGTCAGGCGGCGGGCGTAGGCGTCGAGGTCCCACGCGTGACGGGTGGGGCCCCGCTGCCCGAGGCGGTTGACGTCGATGATGGCCGTCAGGTTGTCCAGGTGTTCGTACCCGGCGTGCTCGACGGCCTCCCACACCGAGCCCTCCGCGAGCTCGCTGTCGCCGCACAGCACCCAGACCCGGTAGGGAATCCGGTCGAGCCGCTTGCCCGAGAGCGCCATGCCGACGCCGACGGGAAGGCCCTGCCCGAGCGAGCCGGTGGCGGTCTCGACCCACGGAATGCGGCGCGGTGTCGGATGCCCTTCGAGGCGGCTGCCCTGGGTGCGGAAGGTGAGGAGCTCGCTGTCGGTGACCACGCCCGCCGCCTTGTACGCCGCGTACAGAAGGGGCGAAGCGTGGCCCTTGGAGAGGATGAAGCGGTCGTTGCCCGGATGGTCTGGCCGGTCGAAGTCGTAGTGCAGATGACGTCCCAGGAGCACCGCCATCAGGTCGGCGGCGGACATCGACGAGGTGGGGTGGCCCGATCCCGCGGCGTCCGCGGCCCGGACGGAGTCGACCCGCAACTGCCGTGCGAGCGGGGCGAGTTCACTGGTGGTCATGGCGGGTCCTCCTTGAGTGGGGGGCTTTCCGTTCCGGCGGTCCGCCGGTCGCATCGGCCGTCGGTCCGCGGGTCGCGTCGGCCGCCGGTTCCTGGCGCGCGCGACCTCCCGGCGGCACGGGCACGCGGGACCTGTCGGTTGCCCAGGCGGCCCGCCGCCAAACTCCGCCGGACCCGGGGCCCGGACGTGCCCGTGCGCCGTTTGCCCGGCGGGCTTCGGGTTACCCGTACGAGGCGCCGCCGCAGGTGCCGGGGCGCGAGCCGATACCGCGCCTCCCCGCGGCCCCCACCCCCGCACGTGATCCAGGACGGTCCCGATGAAGGACGCAGTGCCCATCGAAAGCCCCGCCATGTCCGCCTACCTGGTGCCCGCGGACGCCCCGGAGGCGGACGGCACCTTCGCCTGGGAGAGCACGACCATCGTGATCGTCGAGGTGACCGCGGGCGACGCGACGGGCACGGGCTGGACCTACGCCCCCGCCTCCACCGTCGCCCTGATCGCCGAGCAGCTCGCCCCTGCCGTCACGGGCCTCGACGCGCTCGACATCCCCGCGGCGCACGCGGCGATGACGAAGGCCGTCCGCAACACCGGCCGCCCCGGCGCCGCTTCGTGCGCCGTCTCGGCGATCGACATCGCCCTGTGGGACCTGAAGGCACGCCTCCTGGAGATGCCGCTCGTCCGCCTCCTCGGCGCGGCCCGCGACGAGGTCCCCGTCTACGGCAGCGGGGGCTTCACGACGTACCACGACACGCATCTGGCGGCCCAGTTGAACGGCTGGGTGCACGGCCAGGGCATACCCCGCGTCAAGATCAAGGTCGGCGAGGCGTGGGGGCGCGCGGCGGCCCGGGACGTGCTGCGGGTGCGCACGGCGCGTGATGTCATCGGCTCGCAGGCCGAGTTGTACGTCGACGCGAGCGGCGCCTACACCCGCAAGCAGGCGATCCGGGTGGGCCGGGTGCTCGCCGAGCACGGCGTCGGCTGGTTCGAGGAACCGGTGCCGTCGGACGACCTGCGGGGGCTCGCGCTGGTGCGGGACGCGCTGGTCTGCGACGTGACGGCCGGGGCGTACGGCTACGACCTCTCCTACTTCGCGCGGATGGTGCCCTCCGTGGACTGCCTGCAGCTGGACGCGACGCGCTGCGGCGGACTGACCGAGTGGCTGCGCGCGGCGGCCCTGGCGCAGGCGCACGGCATCGAGGTCTCGGCACGCTGCGCCCCGCACGCGCATGCGGCGGTCGCCGCGTGCGTACCGAATCTGCGGCACATCGAGTGGTTCCACGACCACGTGCGGATCGAGTCGATGTTCTTCGACGGCGCCCTCGACCCGACGGGCGGCTTCGTGCGCCCCGACGGCGGCGTCGGCCACGGCCTGGAGCTGCGGCGCACGGAGGAAGTCGAGGAATATCGGGTCGCATAAGGGCCCGCCGCCCTGCCACGCTCGCCTCATGCGGAAGACGGAGGCACTGCTCATCGGGGGCCGTTCCGGGGCCGGCAAGTCCTCGGTGGGGTGGGAGGTCGCGGCGCTGCTGCGGGCGGCGGACGTGGGACACGCGTACATCGAGGGCGACACCCTGGACGCGGTCCACCCGGCACCGGACGGCGATCCCGACCGCTCCCGGATCACCGAGCGCAACCTCGCGGCGCTCTGGGCGAACTACACGGACCTGGGCTGCCACCGCGTCGTCTACACGAACACGGCGAGCGTCCTGGGCAGCCAGGAGCGGCTGTTCGCCGGCGCGCTGCGCGGCCCGCGCATCGTCCGCGTCTTGCTCACGGCGTCGGACGCCACCGTCGAGGAGCGTCTCACGCGCCGCGAGCTGGGCTCGGAGCTCCAACAGCAGCTGCGCCGCAGCGCGTACATGGCCCGCCGCCTGGAGGAGCAAGCGGCCGACGGCACCCATCGCGTGGCGACGGACGGGCGGCGGATCGGGGACATCGCGGCCGATGTGGTGGCCGCCACGGGGTGGAACCCCCGGAAGTCGCCGGAAACGATCTCACGTCCGGGCCGGGCCAACTAGGCTCGCCCGTATGGAGATCCTGGGAACCACGCTGCGTATCTGCGTCGAGGACCTGGAGTCCTCGGTCGCCTTCTACGAACGCCTCGCGGGCGGCCCCGCGCAGCGCTTCGAGCGTGCGGGCGTGTCGGTCGCCGCGGTCGGCTGCTTCCTGCTGATGAGCGGTCCCGAGCGGGAGCTGGAGATCCTCCGCAAGGTCTCCGCGACGATCGCGGTGGAGAACGTCGACGAGGCGTACGCCGTCCTGAACGCGTCCGGCGCCCATGTCGTCGCCGGTCCCGTCGCGACCCCGGCGGGCCGCAACCTCATCGCGATGCACCCGGACGGCTCGGTCTTCGAGTACGTGGACCGGCGCGTCGCGACCTGACCGCCCCGGCAGGGGCGCCCCGTATCCTCCACGGCAGGCAGGGTGATCGGAGGACGGTGCACGTGGCGGGCAGTACGGCGGACGGATCGGCGGGCGGCACGGCGGGCGGCACGGAGCGGGTGTCGCTGAGCGCCCAGGCGCGCGAGGCGGTCCGGCAGCGCATCGTGGACCGCCGCTATCCGCTGGGCGCGCGCCTGGTGGAGCGCGAGGTCGCCGAGGAGCTGCGGATGTCGCGGGTCCCCGTGCGCGAGGCGATGCGCGCGCTGGTCGCCGAGGGCCTGCTCGAACTCCTGCCGCACAGCGGGGTGCGGGTGCGCCGCCTGGAGCGTGCCGACGTACGCCATCTGTACGAGGTGTGGGAGCCGCTCGCGGTCCAGGCATCCCGGCTCTCCGCGCGCCGGGTGGCGGCGAGCGCGCCGGACGAGCCGCCGGGTCTCGCCGCGCTGCGGGCCACGCTCGGCCAGGCCGAGCAGGCGTCCGACGTGGACGACGGGCCGCGCGAGGTCGCCGCGCACACGGCGTTCCACGAGGGCATCGTGACCCTCTCCGGCAATCCGCTGCTGGCCCGCACGATGGAGCAGCTGAGCTGGCAGCTCCAGCTCCTGTTCGGCATGCGCGCCGAGCCGGACCACATGCGGGCCCAGCACGACCTCATCTACCGCCAGATCGCGGCGGGCGACGAGGAGACCGCGGCGGCGAGCACGCTGCTGCACGTGCGGGACAGCCAGGTGGTGGCGCTGCGGTCGCTCTTCGAGGAGAGCGGGGGCGGGAGCGCCGCCGCAGAGAGCGACGTCTGAGGGCGAAAGCCCTGCCGACGGACTCTGTATACCAATAGCCTCCATGACTGCCACAGCTCTGTTCATCACCCTGCACATAACAGCCCATTCCCGCACCCCTCCTTGCGGGCCATTCCAGGTTGGTATACAAACTGCGGACGCGACCCCTCCGTATCCCGCCCTGGAGCAGCCCCATGTGCGTCGAGTCCATCCCTCCGCCCTCCTCCCGGCTCACCCGGCGTGGCGTCCTCGCGGGCGCGGCGGCACTCGCCGGAACCACGGCGGTGCTGTCCGCCTCCGCTCCCGAGGCGAGCGCCACCGCACGCGAAGCCGCCCTCGAAGGCGCCCGCGAGGGCCGGCAGACCGGCGGTGATCTGGTCATCGAGGGCGGCACCCTCCTGGACCCCGCGACCGGCGAGGTGACCGAGGACGCGGTGGTCGTCATCGTGGACGGCGTCGTGCGCTCGGCGGGCAGGCGCGGGCGGACCGAGGTGCCCGAAGGGGCCGAGGTGCTCGACGCGCACGGGCGCTGGGTCCTGCCGGGCCTCGTCGAGGCGCACATCCACCTCAACACGGCGGCCGAGGCGCGCGACGCGGTGCTGCTCGGCGCGACCAGCGCCCGCAGCGGCTCGACCAACTTCTACCAGGACATCGCCGTACGGGAGCTGGCCCGCCAGGCCCCGAAGCAGGCGCCCCGGCTGCGTGCCGCCGGAGTCTTCGTCACGCCCGACCTGGGCGACACGATCCTGGCCGACCCGGATCTGACCCCGCTGGCCAGGCTGCGTGACGGCGTGCGGTCGCCCGAGGCGCTGCGCCGCGTCGTCGAGGTCAACCTCGCCCGTGGCGCCGACGTCATCAAGACCCGGGTCAACGAGCGGGCGGGGCTTCCCGAGCAGGACCCGCTGGCCCAGGTGTACGACCGCGAGCAGCTCTCCGCCGTGGTCGCGGCGGCCCGGCGCGGCGGCAAGGGCGTGCTCTGCCACAGCTACAGCGAGAAGGGCTGCCACGACGCCGTCATGGCGGGCATCCGCTCGCTGGAGCACGGCGCGTTCGTCGGCGAGCGCACGCTGCACGAGATGCGGCGCAGGGGCACGTACTTCACGCCGACGCTCACCGCGATCGCCGGTCTCGCCGAGTCGTCGGACCCGGTGCTCGCCGAGCGCGGCCGTCAGTACCTGCCGGTCCTGAAGCGGGCCGTGCTCGCCGCGCACGAGATGGGCGTGCCGCTCGCGGCGGGCACGGACTCCTCCGGCGGCAAGATCAAGCCGATCGGCCGCGAGGTGGAGCTGATGCGGGCGGCGGGGCTCTCCGCGCTCGACGCGATCCGCACGGCCACCACCGGCGCCGCGAAGCTGCTCGGCCTCGACCGGACGGCGGGCCGCCTCGCGCGCGGCTTCGCCGGTGACGTGCTCATCGTGGACGGCGACCCGCTGTCCGACGTGACGGTCCTCAAGAAGCCCGTACGCGTGGTCCGTTCGGGCATCGCGCTCTGAACCCCACCTCAGCCCCGGAATCCCCGACATCCGCGGAATCCCCGGAATCCCCGAAGGAGACCTCTGTGACGCCTCTCTCCCGTCGCGGCGTGCTCGGCGCCGCCGCAGCGTTCGCCGGTACCGGAGCCGCCGTGTCGGCCGGCTCCCCGGCCACCGCGTCGTCCCGTGGCGGCGGCCACCGCCCCGAGGCCGTGGTGTTCCGCGACGTCCGGCCCTTCGGGGCGAAGAAGCCCGTGGACCTCACGGTGGTCGACGGCCGCATCACGGACGGCAAGGCACCCAGGGGCGCCAAGGTGATCGACGGCGGTGGCCGGGTCGCCCTGCCCTCGCTCGTGGACGCCCACATCCACCCGGACAAGACGACGTGGGGCGGCTCCTGGGTGACGCGGAAGCCGGCGAGCGGCATCGCCGACTACTGCGCCCAGGACGTGGAGCTGTTCAAGAGCCAGGACCGGCCGGTCGGCGAGCGCGCGTACGGCCTGATGGCGCACGCCGTGACCCGCGGCACGCGCGCGATGCGCGCCCATGTGGACGTGGCGCCCGCCTACGACCTGGCGGGCGTCGAGGGCGTGAACACGGCCCGCGAGCGGCTGCGGCACGCCCTCGACGTGCAGATCGTGGCCTTCCCGCAGCACGGCGTGATCCGGACCCCCGGCACGGCGGAGCTCCTGGAGGAGGCGGCCCGCTCCGGCGCCATCGACCTGATCGGCGGCATCGACCCGATCAGCTTCGACCACGCGATGGACGAGCAACTGGACCTGGTCTTCGGCCTCGCGGACCGGCACGGGGTCGGCGTGGACATCCACCTGCACGACCGCGACGAGAAGGGTACGAAGGTCCTGCGGGCCATCATCGACCGCACCCGCGCACTGTCCCTGCGCGGCAAGGTCACGGTCAGCCACGTCTTCTGCCTGCCGAACCTGTCCGACACCGAACTGGGCAGGATGGCGGCCGACTTGGGCGAGCAGGACATCTCCCTGACGACGGTCGCGCCGAACGAGTCGCTGGTCCTGCCGATCGCGAAGCTGCGCGAGCACGGGGTGCGGGTCGGGCTCGGCTCGGACGGGGTGCGCGACGCGTGGAGCCCGTTCGGCAACGCCGACATGCTGCACCGCGCGCACATCCTGGGCTGGGTCACCGACGTCCGCCTCGACGACGAACTGACCGACTGCTACGACGTGGGCGCGCACGGCGGCGCCGACGTGCTGGGCCTTGACCACGCGGACCTGAAGCCCGGCGCACCCGCCGACTTCATCCTCGTACGCGGCGAGTGCCTGCCGCAGGTCCTGGTGGACATGCCGCAGCGGGACATGGTGGTACACGGCGGCCGCGTCGTGGCCAGGAACGGCGAGTTGGCGTAACCGGCCCCCTGGAGGGGGCGACTGCCCTCGCCCCCTCCAGGCTCCCCGGGACCCTCACTCCTCCGAAGCCGCCCGCATCCGGTAGTCGTACCGGGCGGGCAGCTTTTCGTCGGTCACCGCGTGCCACAGCTCGCCGAGCACCTCGGCGCCCTCGCGCAGGTCGGCGACCTCGAAGCCCTCGTCGAATATCGCCCGCGCCGCCGCCTTCTTGCCCTCGGCGACGAGCAGTTGGATCTCGACGAGGCGGAAGCGGCCCTCCGCCCGCGTGGACTCCTGCAGGCGGTCCCACACGCCGCGCGCCACCGCGGGACGGCCGGCAGCGAGCAGCACGCCGATCGCCTCCCTGCCGAGGGCGGCACTCGCGGCGGTCCACAGGACGCCGTCGTCGCGGCGCTCCTGGCACAGGTCGTCGAAGGCTTCCGCGTACCGGTCGGCGGCGCGCTCGATGTGGCCCGAATCCTGGTCGGCGACCGCCAGGCACCGCAGCAACGGCCAGCGCGATGGGGCGAGTTGGAGGCCGCGCTCCCAGCTGCGCACCGCCTGCGCGCGGTCGCCCGCGTGCCACTGGGCCACGCCCAGGTGGTACTCGGCGACCGGCCGCGCGGGCGCCGTCTCCAGCATGTCCCGCCAGTGCGGGGCGACCAGGGTCGGCCCCGGCGGCGCCACCCGGCGCGGCTCGGGGACGGCGCCGGAGTGCAACAGCTCCAGCCACGGCTCCTGTTCGGGGCCCAGCGTGGACTCGGCGAACGGCGTGCCCGGCACCTTGTAGTGCGCGCGCAGGACTTCGAGCGCGCCCCACCCGGACCCGGTGGCGAGCACCTCGCCCGGCTCGGTGTCCGCGCACGGCCGCCACGCGTCGTACGCCTCCTCCACCGCACCGCGGGGCAGCGCGTCCGCGAGCCGCGCCCGGGTCTCCTCGCGCGCGGCCCGCCAGTCGGGGCCGTGCACCAGGGCGGGGTCCGCCGACAGCGGGCCGTACGACTCCAGCCAGCTGAACTCGGCCTCGGCGTCCAGCCGTACGTGCTCCAGTTGGGTCCGCGCGAGGCCCGCCTGGATCTCCGCGTACCCGCCGGTGCCCGGCTCGGTCAGCCACTCCTGCCAGCGCCGCCCGCCCGTGCCCGAGCCCCACACGAAGAGCTTGCGGCCGCGCAGCAGGTCGGTCGACGTCTGGACGAGGCCGTGCCCGTCGTCGTCGAGGGCGGCTATCCAGCGGCGCTCCCGGTCCGGCACGTCGTAGAAGTAGTCCGCGGCGTACTCGCTGCGGGGCGGGTAGGTGCGGTCCACGCCGTCGGCCTCCGGCACCGGCACCCGGCGCAGGCCGCCCGCGTACCCGAAGTGCCAGGCCTCGTCGGCCGGCGCGATGACCCTGCGCTCCTGCGGCACCGCGATGTTGGACCACCAGTAGACCGGCACGGCCTTCTCGTGCGGATTGCGGATCCGCACGCCGACATGGAGGAAGTCGGACCCTGCGGGCAGCCACAGGTCCACCTGGAACGGCACGTCCCGCAGCCGCTCCCACTCCCAGAGCCGCAGCATCTCGCCGCCGTCGGGCGCCGTCACCCGCGCGGCGTGCAGCGGCGCGCAGGACAGGGTCGTATGGCCGGTGGCGCCGATGTTCCACTCGATGCCGCCGGAGAACCAGGCGCCGTTCAGGGCGAAGGCGGCGGGCTGCAACACCGGGTTGCGGTAGAGGAGTTCACGGCCGGTGGGCTTGTGGAAGAGGGAGTGGACGCGACCGCCGAACCCCGGCAGGACGGTGGCGCGGAGCCGGTCGTTCTCGATGACCAGGGTGTCCAGCGTCGTGTCGGTCCGCTCGCGTCCGTACCCGTCGAGCACCCGCGTCGGCAGGACGCCGCGCAGCGGCTCGTACCCGAGCTGGCGCGCCATGTCGCGCGGCAGGCCCTGTCTGCCGCGCTCGTCCAGCGTGTGCACTTCACGGAGCGGCCGCAGCGGTGGCAGCGGGTTCTCGGGGCCCAACGGGGCGGCGGGCAGCGTCAGTACGTCACGTCGCACGGTGGTCGTCACGATCACCATGGAACACGGTCGGCGCCGCCGCGACCAGGGGCTATCCACGTCAGGATTGCGCAAAGGCGCGCGGCACGCCTATTCCGGGGCAGTCAGCGCCCACCGTTCGTGGTCGCGCCAGGCCCCGTCGACGAAGAGGAAGTCGGGCGAGTAGCCCTCGTGCCGGAACCCGGCGCGGCGGGCGAGCGCGATCGACGCGGTGTTGCCGGGCTGGACGTTGATCTCCAGGCGGTGCAGCTCCAGTACGTCGAAGGCGTACCGCGTGAGGAGTCCGAGCCCCTCGCTCATCAGGCCCCGGCCCGCCGCGTGCGCGAAGGCCCCGTACCCCAGCGCCCCGCACCGGAAGGCGCCCGCGACGATGTTGTTGATGTTGATGAACCCGGCGATGGCGCCCCCGGCCGCGCGCTCGCAGACCAGGAACCCGGCCTTGGCCCGGTCCTCGATGAGCGAGCCCGCGTACGCGGCGTACGCCTCGTCCGTGGCGGGCGGGAACAGCCAGGGGCGGTGCAGCTCCCGGCTCTCCCGCGCGCGTGCGGTGAACTCGGGACCGTCGGCGTAGGTGAAGGGACGCAGGGCCGCGCGGGGTCCCTCGGCGAGATGAACGGCGCTGTCGGACATCTCGCCACGCTATCCGCTCACCGGGCGGGGCAGCGCTCCGCCTTCTTCACGACGCCGATGGTGACCGGCTGACCGTTCAGCTGCCTGCCCGGGGCCGGGGACTGCGTGCACACCTTCCAGCTGGGCGGCCACAGCACGTTCCGGCGGTGGCCGCTCACGTCGTTCACGTCCACGCGGGTGCGGTGGTCGAGGCCGGAGAAGACCCGGATCAGGCCCTTTCCCCGGAAGTCCGGCATCGGGGGCCCGGCCGCCGCCGCGGCCGTGACGGTCAGGGCGCAGGACGCGACGGCGACACCCGCGACGACGCCCGCGCGCCGCAGCCGGGCCCTCACTTGCGCCGCCGCATGAAGTAGGCCCCGCACAGCGCGCCGATCAGGGCGGTGCACAGCAGCGCCACCCACAGCGGCATGGTCACCTCGGGGATCAGCAGCCTGATCTTGGTGTGGTGGGTGTTCTCGAAGATGAAGACCAGGGTGAGGACGGCGACCACGAAGACGGCGATCCTGCCGGGCGTCATGACGCCACCGCCGCCGCCCGAGCCGCTCCTGGAGCCACCCGAGGAGGTGTTGGGACTCATACGTAGGACCTTCCGTCGGAGCTTCGACCGGCCTCCCCCCGGTGACCAGCATGGGCAGCTGGGCGGGTTTGCGCGCGGTGGATGCCCCTCCGGAGTGGGGGTGTGGGCCGTACGGGTGAGTCCCGGGCTCACGCCAGCGCGGGCACGTCCAGCGTCAGCGTCCCGGCATCCGCGTCCAGTTCGGCCGCCGCCCCGAAGGGAATCGTCAAGGCCCCCTCGCAGTGTCCGAACCCGAACTCCTCGACGATGGGCACCCCGAGGCCGCCGAGCCGCTCGAGGAGGAGAGCTCGCACCATGGCGGGCGGGTCGCAGTCCACCCACGACCCGAGGGCGATCCCGGCGACGCCGTCCAGCCATCCCGACCGCGACAGCTGCGTGAGGATGCGGTCCAGGCGGTAGGCCTCCTCGCCGATGTCCTCGACGCACAGCAGCCCGCCCCGCGCGGACGCCCTCGCTCCCGGTGTCCCGAGCTCCGCCGCCAGGAGACTCACGCACCCGCCGAAGGTGACGCCCCGGGCCCTGCCCGGAACCAGCGCGGATGCCCCCTCCGAGGCGATCACCCGCACCGCCTCCGGCTCGAAGAGCGTCGCGCGCAGGTGCTCCTGGGCCCGCGCGTTCTTCAGGAAGCCGACGACGGCCGCCATCGGCCCGTGCAGGGTGGCGAGCCCAAGGCGGGCGGCGAACGCCTCGTGCAGCGTGGTGATGTCGCTGTAGCCGACGAACACCTTGGGCCCGGCCGCGCGCATCGCCGACCAGTCCAGAAGATCCACCATGCGCGCGGCTCCGTACCCGCCGCGCGCGCAGAACACGGCGGCCACGGAAGGGTCGCACCACGCACGCTCCAGGTCGCGCGCCCGGTCCGCGTCCGCTCCCGCGAGGTAGTCGAACTCCCGGTGCCGGTCCAGGACATGGGGTGCGACGACCGGGTCCAGGTCCCAGCCGCGCAGGATGTCGAGCCCCGCGTCGAGCTGCTCCGGCGGCACAGGACCGCTGGGCGCCACGACGGCGACCCGCGCGCCGGGGGCCAGCCGCGCGGGACGTATCAGGGGATTCACTTGGCGAGCTCCAGGGTGGGCGCGCCGCCGGACAGGTTGAGCCGGAACACCTGGGCGTACAGGGCGAGTTCGGCCTCCAGGGCGCGGATCAGCGTGTCCGCGCGGCGGAATCCGTGCCCCTCTCCCTCGAAGGCGATGTAGGCGTACGGCACGCCGCGCCCCTCCAGCTCGGAGACGAACCGCTCGGCCTGCTCGGGCGGGCAGATCACGTCGTCGAGCCCCTGGAGCAGCAGGAAGGGCACGCTGACCCGGTCGACGTGCTCCGCGGGCGAGCGCTCCACGTACCGCGTCGGCACCTCGTCGAAGGGCCCGATCATCGAGTCCAGGTACCGCGACTCGAAGTCGTGGGTCCCTCCGGCGGCCCACTCCGTGAGGTCGAGGATCGGATAGATGATCGTGCCGCAGGCGTACACGTCCGTCGTGGTCAGCGAGGCGGCCGTGGTCCAGCCGCCCGCGCTGCCGCCGCGGATCGCGAGGCGGGCGCGGTCGGCGGTGCCCTCGTCGGCCAGGGCGAGCGCGACGGCCGCGCAGTCCTCCACGTCGACGATGCCCCACTGCTCGCGCAGGCGGTTGCGGTACGCGCGGCCGTAGCCGGTCGAGCCGCCGTAGTTGACCTCGGCGACGCCGATGCCGCGCGAGGTGAAGTAGGCGATCTCCAGGTCGAGGACGAGCGGGGAGCGGCCGGTGGGGCCGCCGTGCACCCACACCACGTACGGCGGGAGTTCGTCGTCGGGGGCGACGCGGGCCGGGTGGTGCGGAGGGTAGACGTGCGCGTGGATCTCGCGGCCAGCCGGGCCGCTGAAGGTGCGGATGCGCGGCTCGGGGTAGTACGCGGTGTCCACCGGGTCGTCGTGCGCGGCGCCGATCACGCGGGCGCGTCCGGTGCTCGTGTCCAGCTCCACGACCTCGTACGCGCTGCGCGGGCTGGCCGCGACGCCGACGGCGCGGGTGCCGTTGACCGCGACGGTCGCCGACCACTCCGTCCAGGGTCCTGCCGCGTCGACGACCTCGCCGGTCTCCGGGTCGAGCACGCCGAGCGCGGTGGCGCCCTTGCCGTGCACGACGGCGACCAGGCCGCTGTCCAGGGGCGCGAACCAGCCGGAGCCGACCTGCCACAGCGGGCCCGCGAACTCCTCCTGGCGGGGACAGATGGCTGTTCCGGTCCCGCCGTCCGCCGGGTCCGCGCGGTAGAGGTTCCACCATCCGGTCCGGTCGCTCGCGTACAGGAGCCGCCCGTCGGGCGCCCACTCCACCTGCGGAATGGATTCTTCCGGGCCGCCCGCGAGCACCCGCGGCGCACCGAACGTGCCGTCCGCGCGGACCTCGGCGACCAGGAGTTCCGTGCCGTCCCACGGCATCCGGGGGTGGTCCCAGACGATCCACGCCACGCGGGCGCCGTCCGGCGAGAGCCGGGGCGCGGTGATGAACCGGTGCCGGTCGTCGGAGAGTTCACGCACCGCCGCACGGTCGCCGGCCGCCGAGCCGTCCAGCGGCACGGCCACGGCGACCCGCCGCACGTCGGTGGGCGCCTGACCGGTGAACTCCTCCAGGACGCACCACACCTCGCCCCGGTCCAGGTGCACGCACGGGTCGACGTAGCGCAGGCCGCCGCCGATGTCGGAGAGCGGGGTCAGCGGGCGCGGCGCGGCTCCGGGGGTGTCGGGCTCGTACGCGTACAGGCGCTGGTCCGAGAAGTTGGCGAACACCACCAGCGGCCCGTCCGGTCCCTCGGCCCCGGCCCAGGAATGCCCGCCGTACTCCAGGACCCGGCTGCGCACGTTCCACGGCTCGGGCAGCACGGACTCCTCAGCGCCCCCCGGACGCCGCCGCACCAGGGCCCGCCTGCCGCCCTCGGCGGGCCTCGGCTCGGTCCACCACGCCTCGTCCCCGACGAAACCCACGTGGGCCGGTGAGCCGTCGTGGGCGGCGGCGAGCGCCGCGTCGATGGGCGACGGCCATGATCCGTAAGCCTGGGTCTCCATCATGTCCTTCTCTTCCCCCATGATCGGTTGTGTTCCCTAGGCCGTTCTCAGATAGCGGTCGAGGACACGGACGCCGAAGTGCAGTGCGTCGACCGGGACGCGCTCGTCGACTCCGTGGAAGAGCGCTTGGTAGTCGAAGCCCTCCGGTGTCTTCAGCGGCGAGAAGCCGTAGCCGGTGATGCCGAGCCGTGAGAACTGCTTGGCGTCCGTGCCGCCGGACATGCAGTACGGCACGACATGCCCCTCGGGCGCGAACTCCTCGACGGCCGCCCGCATCTTCGCGTACGTGGACGAGTGGACCGGCGCCTGGAGCGCCACCTCGCGGTGGTGGAACTCCCAGTCGACGTCCCCTCCGGTGAGCCGGTCAAGGGTGGCGGCGAACTCTTCCTCTCCACCGGGCAGAAAGCGGCCGTCCACGTAGGCGACGGCCTCCCCCGGGATGACGTTCACCTTGTAACCCGCCTGAAGCATCGTCGGGTTGGCGCTGTTGCGCACCGTCGGCGCGACCAGGTCGGCGGCCGGGCCGAGCTTCTCCAGGAGCGTGTCCACGTCGAAGCCGGGCACATCCAGGTCGGCCTGTTCCCCGTACAGCGCGGCCAGTTCGGTCAGGGCGGCGCGGACCGTCGGAGTGATCCGCACCGGCCACCGGTGCTCCCCGATGCGCGAGATCGCGGCGGCGAGATTGCTCACGGCGTTGGCGTGATTCACCTTGGAGCCGTGGCCCGCCTTGCCGCGCGCGGTCAGCTTGAGCCAGCCGGTGCCGCGCTCCCCCGCGGCGATGGCGTAGAGCTGATTGCCGCGCCCGTCGTGGAAGGTGAAGGCGCCGGACTCGCTGATGCCCTCCGTGCACCCCTCGAAGAGGGACGCGTGCTGGTCGGCGAGGAACCCGGAGCCGTCCTCGGCGCTCGCCTCCTCGTCGGCGGTGAACGCGATCACGATGTCCCGCCGGGGCCGCACCCCCGCGCGCGCCCAGCCGCGCACCACGGAGAGGATCATCGCGTCCATGTTCTTCATGTCGATGGCGCCACGGCCCCAGACGACGCCGTCGCGGACCTCTCCGGAGAACGGGTCCACGCTCCAGTCGGCGGCCTCGGCGGGCACGACGTCCAGGTGGCCGTGGACGAGCAGCGCGTCGGCGGAGGGGTCCGTGCCCTCGATCCGCGCGACGACGTTCGTCCGCCCCGGTGTGCGCTCCAGGAGCGTGGGCTGGAGCCCGGCGCCGGCCAGGCGCTCGGCCGCGTACTCGGCGGCGGGGCGCTCGCGGCAGTCGCCGCCGCCCCGGTTCGTGGTGTCGATGCGGATGAGCTCCGAGGTGAACCGGACGACCTCGTCGAGCGCTTGCCCGTCGACGTGTCCGGTGGCCTGATGGCCCGGCTGATCCTCAGCCATATTGCTCCTCCACAGCCGCCGAGGCGATCGTCGTGACCGCCTTGAAGGTTCGAATGCCCTCGTACATGGTCTCGCTGGTGTAAGCGATCTTGCGTTCGCCGGTGCGGCGCACCCCTGGCACGACGGTGGACGCCATGGACAGGTGCTCGGCGTCGAATTCGAGCTCCACGGTGAACGGCCCGCCCTGGACCGGTTCGTGCCGCACGGCGAGCGCCGCCGCCTCCTTCGCCGCGGCCCGGATGTCGGAGGCGGTGCGCCGCGGGGTGCGGCAGACCGCCGCGTACCGCGACACGTGGTCCTTCACGGCGACCTTCAGCGCGCCGGGCGCGTAGCCGAGCGCGTCCTCGCAGGCCAGGTCGTCGCCGGTGACGAGGACGACGGGCACTCCGTACTCGGCCACGACATGGGAGTTGAGCAGCCCCTCGCTGGCCCGGACGCCGTTGACCCAGACCCCGGTGATCGAGTTGGCGAGGTAGGTGTGCGCGAGCACACCCTCCATGCCGGCGCCCGCGTGGTAGCCGATGAACGCGATGCCGTCCACGTCGTCGTGCTGGACGCCCTCGACCATGGAGAGGGACTTGTGGCGCCCGGTGAGCATCTGGGCCCGCTCGTCGAGCTTCTCCAGGAGCAGGTTGCGCATGGTCCAGTGCGCCTCGTTGATGAGCACCTCGTCGGCGCCCCCGTCGAGGAAGCCGAGCACGGCCGCGTTGACGTCCGATGTGAACATCGAGCGGCACCGCTCCCACTGCGGCGTACCGGGCAGCACGTCGGCCGGCCAGGTCACGCCCGTGGCGCCCTCCATGTCGGCGCTGATCAGGATCTTCATGCCGCCTCACGCTACGCGGTCGTCAACTTCTGGGCCAGGTCCGTCGGCGACCGCGTCGCGTGCCTCACTTTCCCGGCGGCCCCCCGGCTGTGATCGCGGCCGTGATCGCGGCCGGCTGCCAGAGGGTGCTGCGCAGATCCGATCCGCGGACCAGCTGGATCCGCCAGGGCTCGATGCGGATCACGTGGTACTCGGGATCCTCCGGGCCGCCGCGCCAGTAGTGGACGGGGTCGTAGCCCACGCCGGGCGGGCCGCCCCTGGTGTAGAGGTCCCAGGCGTGGCGTCTGGACGCCTCGTCGTCGGCCCAGGCGGAGAGGGCGTCGACGTGGACGGTGTTCTGCCGGGGGTTCCAGTAGGAGTAGGTGGTGTGCGGGTTGTCGGCGAGGTGGGCCGTCTTGACGGGGGTCTTGTACGCGGCGAGCCAGCCGAGCGGGCGGCCGTCGACGATCTCCCAGACGGGGAGCAGGACACGGGCCCGGGGGCGGTTCGCGCGGTCGACGGTGATCATCGTGGCGTACTTGATGTCGCGTACGTACGAGAAGAACGTGTCCCGCAGCTCGGAGAAGTCGCTGACTTTGGTGGTGGGCATGGCGGGTGCTCCTTGGTGAGTGGGGTGCCGGTTCAGTGCGCGGCGGGGATCTCGGGGGTGCGGTCGTCCACCGGTGCGCCGGACGCCGTCACCGTGCCCGGCCGTGAGCGGAGCCCGAAGGCGCTGATCAGCGCGGCGAGCAGGGCCGCGGCGAGCGGGACCCACAGGGCCGCGCGGTAGCCGTCGAGGAGCGCGGAAGGTGAACCGGACGTGGTGGCCCGGACGTTGACCGCGGTGACCGCGGAGAGGCCGAGGGCGGCGCCGAACTGGAAGGCGGTGTAGAGCAGTCCGCCGGCCAGGCCCTGCTCCTCCTCCTTGACGCCCTCGGTGGCCACGATGGTGAGCGGTCCGTAGGTGAGGGCGAAGCCGAGGCTGAGGACGATCAAGCTGGGGAACATCGCCAGGTACGTCCAGTCGGCGCCGACCGGCAGGAACAGGGCGTAGGAGAGCGCGGCGAGCAGCAGACCGCCGAAGATCACCCGGGCGTTGCCGAACCGATCGACCAGCTTGGGGGTGAGGGTCGGCGAGAGCACCGCGTCGGCACCGACGACGATCATCGCGAGGCTGGTCTGGAGCGTGGACCAGTCGCGCAGCTCCTGGAGGTAGAGGACGACCAGGAACTGGAATCCGAAGAAGCCGCCCGCGAAGAAGAGCCCCGAGAGGTTGGCGCGGACCAGGGCGCCGCTGCGGAAGATCCCCAGGCGGACGAGCGGGGATGCCGAGCGGCGCTCCACGGCGACGAAGAGGGCGAGCAGGGCCAGGCCCGCGCCGAGGGTGCCGATCGTGGCGGCGGCGCTCGCGTGGGAGGCGCGCTCCACGCCCAGGACGAGCAGCACGATCGCGGCGGTGACGGTGAGGGCGCCCGCCAGGTCGACGCCCTGCCCGGTGCGGTCGGGGCGCGCGGACTTCGGGACGAAGGCGAGCGCGGCGGCCAGGATCAGGGCGGAGAGCACCACGGGCACGAAGAAGACCCAGCGCCAGCCGACCGCGGTGAGCAGACCGCCCACGACCAGGCCGATGGAGAAGCCGCCCGCGGCGGTGCCGGAGTAGAAGAGCAGCGCCTTGTTGCGGCGCGGGCCCTCCGCGAAGCCGGTGGTGATGATGGAGAGTCCGGCGGGCGTCATGAAGGCGGCGGCGACGCCGGTGACGAAGCGGGCGACGATCAGTGTCCAGCCCTCGGTGGCGAAGCCGCCGAGGCCGGAGAAGACCAGGAAGACGGAGAGCCAGAAGACGAACATCTGGCGGCGCCCGAAGAGGTCGGCCGCACGGCCGCCGAGCAGCATGAAGCCGCCGTACCCCAGGACGTAGGCGCTCATGACCCACTGGAGGGAGCCGGTGGACAGGCCCAGGTCGGCGCGGATGGAGGGCATGGCCACGTTGAGCATGGCCACGTCGATGCCTTCGAGGAAGATCGCGCCGCACAGGACGAGCAGGACACCCCACTCGCGCCGCTCGAAGGTGACCGGGGAGGCGCTCGGCGCCTTCGCTGATGGTTCTCTCTGCGTACTCATGTCGGCTCTCCGCCAATTCATGGATGGTGCGGGGGATTTCCCGGCCCACCCACCATCGATCGGGGCACACGGACGGAACAACGGCGAAGATCGCAACGTTCGTTCAACCAGGCTTACCGATCCGAGCTGCCTGGGGGGACGTCGATGGAACGCGATGAACTGGAGTGCTTCCTGCTCCTGGCCGAAGAGCTGCACTTCGGCCGGACGGCCGAGCGCATGCGCCTGTCCCGCGCCCGGGTGAGCCAGCTGATCCAGCGCACCGAACGCCGGGTCGGCGCACCGCTGTTCATCCGCACGAGCCGCCGCGTCGCCCTCACCGCGCTCGGCCGCCAGCTCCGCGCCGACCTGGAACCGCACCACCGGGCGATCGACGCCGCCGTCGAGCGGGCCGCGGCCACCGCGCGCGGCATCGACAGCGTGCTGCACGTCGGCTTCGCCAATCCGCTGGCCGGGGAGATCGTGATGCGGGCGACGGAGGCACTGCGGGTGAGCCACCCGGGGCTCGCGGTGGAGATCTGCGAGGTGCCGCTGGGCGATCCGTACGGGCAGCTGCGCAAGGGCGAGTTCGACGTGCAGCTCACCGAGTTCCCGGTGCGCGAGGAGGACCTGGGCGGCGGTCCCGCGCTGCTCGCGGAGGAGCGCGTCCTGGCGATCGCCTCGGCGCATCCGCTGGCCGCGCGGGACTCGGTGTCGCTGGAGGACCTGGCCGACGTGCCGCTCCTGACGATCGACGGCGAGGTGCCGGACTACGTGCTGGAGCACCACGTCCCCTCGCGCACCCCGACCGGCAGGGCGATCGGCCGCGGTCCTGGCGTGACCAACATGCAGGAGGCGCTGATGCTGGTCGCGGGCGGCAGGGGCGCGTTCATCGCCCCCGCGCACACCGGGACCTACTTCACCCGTCCCGGTGTCGCGTACGTCCCCTTCGCCGACGCCGAGCCGGTCGGCTACGGCCTGGTGTGGCGGGCCGGCCACGGCACGGGCGCGGTCGCGGCCTTCGCGCGCACCGCCCGCGATGCGGCCCGTGACGTGGCGCAGGGAGATCCCCGCAGCGTGGTGCCGCAGGCCGTCAGCGCGGCGGGCTGAGCCCGGCGGGGGCCGGGGACCCGGAGCGTTCGCGCGCCGCCGCACGCAGCGCGCCGACCGCGACCACGGTCCAGACGGCGAGTGCGGGCCACAGCAGCACCTTCCCGCAGGTCCAGAGCCACGGCACGGCCGCGGCCGTGGAGGTGGAGAGCGCGGCGACGGCGGTCATGCCGAGGGGGAAGACGGTGGCCCAGCGGCGTACGTCGTAGTGCGGGCGGGGCCGCATCAGTTCGCAGACCACGAGCACCGCGTACCAGGCGAAGGCGAGGCCCAGGGCCACCAGGGTGGCGACGCGCAGGGCGTCGTGCGCCGAGGTGGCCCAGTGCAGCGGACCGTGCGGCGCCGAGGCGGCGACCAACTTCGATCCGGCGAGGGCGGAGATGGCCATGGCACCGGCGATGATCCAGTGGTCGCCCCGGCCGGTGACGAGTTGGCCGAAGTCGAAGCGGCGCAGCACCACGGCGTACAGGACGAGGCCGATGACGAAGAGGACCAGGGCGGGCCACATCAGCCACGTCAGCCGGTCGGCGGTGGCCACGGTGGCGGCGAGGACGACGATCGCCTGCGTGGCCACGCACACCAGGTAGGCGGCGCCCGGCAGCCTGCTCTGCCAGTGGCGGATGACGTGGGACATCAGCAACGGCCAGAGCAGCACGCTGAGACAGAGCAGCGCCACCGACACGGGCTGGTGGCCGAGGAGCGAGAGACGGGTGCCGAGGACCGCCGTCGCGGCGACGGCGGTCAGGGCGGGCGGGGTGTCGATCTCGTGGCGCCAGCGGTCCCGTTCGGTCAGCAGGTGCCGGGCGAAGACGGCGGCGAGGAACAGCCAGACGACCAGGGCGACGACGAGCAGTGCCAGCGACGCCCACTCCACGCCGAGCAGGTGCAGTCCGACGGAGAGGACGGCGGTGGCCATGACCACGGCTCCCGTGGCGGGCGGCAGACCGTCGGCCCAGTCCGTCCAGCGGGGGCTGCGGGGCCTTTCGGGGCTGCGGGGGCTGCGGGGGCTGGCCGCATCACTCGGCATGGCGCGACTCCATCGGCGTACGAGCCCCTGCCCGTGATCCTGACACGGCCCGGCGCCCGCGGCATGTCGGTGGCCGGAGCGCCCCCGCGCCCGCTCACAGCTTGAAGACCACTCCCCGCCACACCCACCCGGCGCCCAGGACCGCGTCCCGCAGCGGGTCCTTCATGTCCGCGGGGTCGAAACGGAACGTCTCTGTCCGGTGCCGCTTGCCGTCGGCCCCTCGCTCGTACGTCCAGGTCCGGGTCTTCATGGTCACCTGACCGCGCGCGTACTCGCCCGACACGGCGATCCTGGGCGTGTCACCGACCCACGTGACCTCCAACTACTCGTCCACGGTGCGCACTTCGTGGCTGTCCGGCACCAGGCGCATCCGGGTCTTGAGGGTCCTGTCCAGCTGGCTCCGGACGAAGAACGTGTGCCAGGCCGGCTCCATGATCCGCCACTCCGCCACCAGGTCGGCGCTCTCCGCCGGGGTGCCGTTGCGCACGCGGTAGGGCACGTCCGGCCCGTTGACGGCGAGCAGCGCGGCCCGGACCTCATCGGCGGTGCGCGGTGCGACACCGCTGTCGGGGTGCCTGGTGCCGGTCAGTTTGTCGAAGAGACCCATCGGGTCAACCTATGGACGGTTGACGCGAACCTGCAAACGCTTGCCGATCACGCCGGTCACGCCGGACCCGTCCGCCCCACCACCAGCCACTTCGACGGCAGCTCGATCCGCGTGCCGTCCGGCGTGAACTCCGTGGTGGTCAGCGGCAGTTCACCCTGCGCGAGGACCGTGAGGCCCGCCGCCCTGACGTACTCCGGCACCGCGGCGTCCGCGACCTCGCCCGGCGCGATGCCGTGCGCGAACACCGGCGCCAGCTTCGGCGGCGGGCCCTCGGGGCTCTGGGCGAGCCCTCTCAGGACCCTCCCCGCGGCTTCGGCGAGCTCGACGACGAAGGCTCTGCCGCGCTCGCCGAGCAGCGCGGCGATGCCGTCGACGAGCGGCTGACGGTCGGCGGGGTCGCACTGGTGGAGCACCCCGCGCATATAGACGTTCACGTCGCCGAGCTCCGCGTGCAGTTGCTCGGCCTCGGCCTTCTCCGCGGCGTCGACCTGCCGGAACTCGACCTGTCCCGCCGGGTCGGCGCGCCGTGCGTGCCGCAGTGCGGCCGCGGACAGGTCGGCGCCCAGGACCCGCGGGTAGCGGTCGGCGAGGAAGCGGGTCTGGGTGCCGTTGCCGCAGCCCAGGTCCACGACGGGGAGTCCGGCGGCCGCCAGGTGCGGTTCGAAGAGGGCGAGATGGATGCCGATGGTGAGCACGGGTTCGGCGTCCCAGAAGACGGCCCCCGGTTCCTCGGGGGCTTCCCGCCAGAACCCCTCCCACGCCTCCTTGTACCGACTCGTGACGCTCATGCCCAGCTCCCCAGGATGCGACGACGACCGCCGAAGCCGACGGCGAGATCGGTGTACCGCGCCCTGGGTGCGCGGACAAGTCACCGGCGCAATCATTCACGGCGCCTTCTCCACGTTCCCCCCGGGCGCACGCCCCAGGGGTGTCCGGGTCTCACCTGCGCGGCGGCACCAGCTCGAACCACACGGTCTTGCCGGAGGCCGTACGGCTGGTCCCCCACTCCTTGGCGAGCACGCTGACGATCCGCAGTCCGCGCCCGAACTCGTCGCCGGGGCCCGCGCTCAGGAGCGTGGGCAGGGTGTGGTCGTCGTCCTCGACCTCGCAGATCAGCGTGGCACCGGAGCGCACCAGGCGCAGTTCCACGCGGCGGCCGCGCGAGTGCCGTACGGCGTTGGTGACCAGCTCGCTGACCAGGAGCTCGGCGGTCTCGGACAGGGCGTCGCGTGACCAGGCGTGCAGCTGTTCACGCACCAGGTCGCGCGCCCTGCTCACCTCGCTGGGATCGAGCGCGAGCCGCCAGGTCGCGACGTCCTCGTCCGCGACGCCGTTCAGGCGTGCCATCAGGAGGGCGACGTCGTCCTTGCGTCCGCCCCTGGTGTTGAGCGCGCGGATGATGGTGTCGCAGGCGTCGTCCATGGAGGCCGCCGGGTGGGCCGCGGACTCGGTGAGCGTGGCGAGTCCGACGCCGATGTCCTCGCCGCGCACCTCGACGAGGCCGTCGGTGCACATCAGGAGCCGGTCGCCGGGCGCCACGCGCACGGTGACCGCCTCGAAGGGCACGCCCCCGACGCCGATGGGCGCCCCTGTCGGCAGGTCGAGGAGTTCGCTGCGCCCGTCGTCGGCGCGGACCAGGACGGGCGGGATGTGGCCCGCGTTGGCGAGGCGCAGCTCGCTCGCGATGGGGTCGTAGACCGCGTACAGGCAGGTCGCGAGATAGTGCTCGCCGAGCCGCTGGGCCAGGTCGTCCAGGTTGCGCAGGAGCTGGGCGGGCGGCAGGTCGAGGGCGGCCATGGTCTGCACGGCGGTGCGCAACTGGCCCATCATCGCGGCCGAGTTGAGGCCGTGGCCCATGACGTCGCCGACGACGAGCGCGGTGCGCGACCCCGGCAGCTTCACGGAGTCGAACCAGTCGCCGCCGACCCGGCCGAGGAGCGTGCCCGGCAGATAGCGGGTGGCGATGTCGCAGCCGGTCATGCGCGGCTCGATGTGCGGCAGCATGCTGTCCTGGAGGGTGTCGGCGACGCTCTCCTGGTAGGTGTACATGCGGGCGTTGTCGAGCACGAGGCCCGCGCGGGCGGCGAGTTCGGCGCCGGTGACGCGGTCCATGTCGTTGAAGACGGGCCGCTCCCGGTGGCGCAGCAGGATCATGAATCCGAGCACCACGTTGCGGGCCTTGAGCGGTACGACGAGCATCGAGCGGTGGTTGATGAGCGGGCGGATGTCGCGCTTCTCGAACTGCGAGGCGATCGCGTTGCCCATCTCCTCGGTGATGCGCGGCACGAGGACCGGATCGCCGGTGGTCATGCACTGGAAGAACGGCGTGTGCGACGGGAACGGCATGGACTCGCCGACGGGCACGACGTCGTCCCAGCGGCCCGGCTCGTCCGTGTGCTCGACGGCGACCCGGTGCCACATCGTCGTCTCGTCCGGCGGGCCCTCGGGGAAGCCCTCACCCGCGACGACCTGTTCGCGCAGGTACGTGCCCGCGACGTCCGTGAACCGCGGCACGACGGCCCGGCTGACCTCGATGATCGTCTGCGAGAGGTCGAGCGAAGAGCCGATGCGCCCGCTGACCTCGTTCAGGAACTCCAGGCGCTCGCGCACCGCCGCGTACTCGAGATCCTCGGCGTCCTCGGCGTCCCCGGTCTCACCGGGCGTGCCGGGCTCCGGCGCGAGCCCCTCGGCGGCGGCCCGCTGGGCGCGCAGCCTGCGTGCCCTGCGCTCGGCGCGGCGCGGCACGCCCCAGTCCGGGGTGACGGGCACGCGGTCGTGCTTGCTGAACTCCAGGACGGGATAGCCCAGTTCGAGGATCTGCGCCACGATGCGGGAGCTCTCGCCCACGCTCATGCTGGGCAGGATCTCGGGCAGCCCGCGCGCCAGCTCGTCCGCTCCGGGGAAGTCCGTGTGCAGGGCGAACCCCGGCGCTATCCGCTCCACCTGGCCCGGCTCGTGCCCCTCCTCGTCGGCCAGACGGTCGGCGTCCGCGGCGAGCACGAGCAGCCGCTCGGGTCCGGGGCCGACGAGCGGGTACGCCCACCACAGGACGTCCACGCGGTGCTGTTCGCCGCCGGGTACGGAGAGCCGCGCGCGCCCGGCGGCGGGGTACGAGATGTGTCCGTCGAGGGAGGTGCCCAGGTCGGGCCCCAGGCCGTCGTACTCCCCGAAGTGCGCGCGTTCCTCCGGGATCGCGCCGGCCACCGGGAGCAGGTCGGCCGCCGGGGTTCCGACGGCCTCCTCCTTGGAGTACCCGAACAACTTGCGTGCGCCGCTGCTCCAGTGCGAGACGAGGCCCGCGCCGTCCACGACGACCACGGCGAGCGGGATCCGGCCGGCCACGGCGTGCTGCGCCACCGGCCCGTCCGGGGTGCCGTATTCCATGGCCAACGCTCCTTCCGGCGGCACCGCGAAGGCCTGCGCCGCCCCAACCACCGTACGACCGGCACAGGTTGCCGTGCGGTGCAATAGGGGAATTGGGCCGCACGGGGGCGCCTCCGGCGGGTATTTCGGGCCGCCCCGGGCGCCAGGCCTAGTCCTCGTGCCCCAGCTGGAGATCCCGCTCCGTACGGCCGCCGCCCGCGACCTGGAGGACGGTGGCCACCGGCGGGTAGCCCGCGGCGATGACCGTGTACTCGCCGGACGACAGATCGATGAACCGGAAGGTGCCGTCCTGGCCGGTCGTGAGGGTGTCCACGACGTTGCCCGCCGCGTCCAGCAGCGTCACGCGCGCGTCCTCCACGGGCCGCCCGCCGCTGGCCCGCACGGTGCCACGCAGGACGGCGCCGCCCGCGAGCTCGACGTCCTGGCGGGTCTCGCGCGAGGCCTGCACACTGACGGGCAGGGCCGCCGGGCGGAAGGCGGGTGCGCTGGCGGCCAGGGTGTACTCACCGGCGACCAGCTCCGTGATGACATAGCCGCCTTCGCGTCCGCTGCGGGTGGTGGCGACGACCTCTCCGCGTACGTCGGTGAGGGTCACCGCGGCGTCCCTGACCGGGGTGCCGTCCGCGGTGAGCACGCTGCCTGCCAGGCGTCCCGCGCCGCCGAGCACCACGTCGAGTTCCACGGGGCGCTCGCCGACGGTGACGGTGACCGCCTGCGGCTGGTGGCCGCCCGCGGCCGCGATCAGGACGAACGACCCCGTGCCGGGCGTGGAGAGCGCGTACCGCCCGTCGTCGCCGCTCGCGCCGCGGCCGATCTGCCGGCCCCCGACGTCGATGAGGGTCAGGGCGGCGCGGGGCACCACGGTGCCGTCCGGGTGCTGCACGGTGCCGCAGACGGGCACCCCGGCGGCGTACGGGGTACGGGCCTGGGGAAGGGGCGTGGGCTCGGCCGTGGGGGCGTCCTGGGACGCTGCGCTGGACAACAGGGGTGACTCCTTGAGGAAGAAGGTGATCAGCAGGCCGAGGACGAGGACCGGCACCAGGTAGAGGAAGATGCGCGGCATCGCGTCGGCGTACGCCTGGATGTAGCCCTCGCGCAGCGGGGCGGGCATCGCGTGGACGAGCTGCGGGGTGATGGCCTCGGGGTCGGGGAGGCCGGCGCCGGCCGGGATGCGGTCCGCGAGCGAGTCCGCGAGCCGGTCGGCGAAGAGCGTGCCGAAGATCGCGGCGCCGACGCTGCCGCCGATCTGCCGGAAGTAGTTGTTGGCGCTGGTGGCCGTGCCGAGGTCGGCGGGGCGTACCGCGTTCTGCACGGCGAGGATGAGCACGGGCATGACCAGGCCGACGCCCGCGCCGAGCACCGCCATCCAGATGCTGTAGTGCAGGCGGGGCGTGTCGGCCTCGAGCCGGGAGAGCAGCCACATGCCGATGACGGAGAGGATGCCGCCGACGACCGGGTAGGCCTTGTAGCGACCGGTGTGGCTGATGAGCTGTCCGGAGAGGATCGAGGCGCCGACGATGCCGCCCATCATCGGCAGCATGAGCAGTCCGGACTCGGTGGCGCTGGCGCCGTCGACCATCTGAAGGAAGGTCGGCAGGTAACTGGCCGCTCCGAAGAGGGCGATGCCGACGACCACGCCCACCAGGCCGGTGACGTTGAAGACCGAGTCGCGGAACAGGCGCAGCGGGATGATCGGTTCTGCGGCGAAGCGCTCGGCGACGACGAAGAGCACGACCGAGGCGACGGCCCCGGCCGCGAGCCCCAGGATGACGCGCGAGCCCCACTCGTACTCGGTGCCGCCCCAACTGGTCAGGAGCACCAGGCAGGTGGAGGCCGAGGCGAGCAACAGCGCGCCGAGCACGTCGAGTCGGGCCTTCGCGGTGGGCTTGGGCAGCTTCAGGCCGAGGCTGACGACGAGGAGGGTGACGAGCCCGAAGGGCACGTTGAAGTAGAAGCACCAGCGCCAGGTGGCGTGGTCGGTGAAGAAACCGCCGAGCAGCGGTCCGGCGACCGACGCGAGGCCGAACGCGGCACCGATGAGGCCCATGTAGCGGCCGCGCTCCCGGGGCGGCACGATGTCCGCGATGATCGCCTGTACGCCGATCATGAGACCGCCCGCGCCGACGCCCTGGAGGGCGCGGAAGGCGATGAGCTGGTCCATCGTCCGCGACCAACCGGCAAGCGCCGAGCCGATGATGAAGATGAGAATCGCGAACTGGAAGACGCCCTTGCGCCCGAAGAGGTCCCCGAGCTTGCCGTAGATGGGCAGCCCGATCGTGGACGTCAGGAGGTAGGCGGTGATCGCCCAGGACATCTTGTCCAGGCCGTGCAGCTCACCGACGATCTTCGGGAGCGCGGTGGCGACGATCATCTGCTCAAGGGCGGCGAGCAGCAGCGCGAGCATGAGCCCGACGAAGACCATCCGGACGCGTGCGGGGCTGAGCCCGTCCGTCGCCGATGTGTGCTCCGCGAGCGGTGGCGGTGGCGCCCCGTCGCCCGGAGGCGCCGAGGCCACCGCCACGTCCCCCTGCTCGGCGCCCTTCACCAGCGTTGTGCCGCCCACGTCCTGCTCCCCTCGTCACGCCTGCGCCGCACATTTCTCGCATTGCGCGAGAACTGCGGGCAAGCGCGACGAGTCGCCCCTGTGTGGGGTCCGGCGCACGTATGCGCCGGTGGGAGCCCTACGCCGTACAACAGCCCCGAACAGAAAACCACTCGAAACGGTGAGCGTGACAACAACCCTTATGGGCTACCGGAGTTGAGGACCGGTCAGGCGTCGGCCCACTCCCCGGCCTACTTCTGGACCGACTTCCGGACCTATTTCTCGGCCTACTTCTCGACCTCGGCGGCGAGCTTGCCGAGCACCTCGTCGTAGATACGCCCGAGGCCCTTGGGCGCGAAGGTCTTCTCGAAGAAGCCGCCGATGCCGCCCGCGCCGTTCCAGACGGTGGAGACGACCACGCGCGCCTTGCCCTCCCCCGCCGGGGTCACGGTCCAGGTGGTGACCATGGAGGAGTTGCGGTCCTTCTCGACGAGCTCCCCGTCGGTCGGCTCGGTCACCTCCAGGAGGCAGTCCCGGATGCGCTTGCTGGTGGCCTGCAGCTTCCAGTGGACGAGCGTGCCCTCGCCGTCGCCGCCCTCACGCACCTCGAACTCGCTGAAGTGCTCCGACAGGATCTTCGAACGCGTGCCTTCGTAGTCGGCAAGCGCGTCGAAGACGTCCTCCGGCTGCGCCGCGATGATCCGCTCCGTGGTCGCCTCGACCTGCGCCATGGCACTTCCTCCAGCACTCGGTTGTCACTCGGGGTGTTCACGGAGAGCCAACCACCCTGCGTACCGGCCCCTCAAATCGGGGTCGCCCCGGCACCACCGGGGTACCGGGTCGCACGATCAAGGGAACATGTGTTCTATTCTGTGGTCAGTGCTACCGAGGAGGCGTCATGCGCTGGGAGAACCTCGCCGACGGGCCGTCACGGGGTGTCGCGGATGCCGCGCTGTTCGGCGCGGACGCGGTCACCACGAGGACCTTCGACACCCCTGAGTTCCGTGGGATCACCTTTCACGAGATCCGGGCCAGAACGATCGTGAACCGGGTGCCGGGGGCGTCCCGCATGCCCTTCGAGTGGACCGTCAATCCGTACCGGGGCTGCACGCACGCGTGCGTCTACTGCTTCGCGCGCAGGACCCACAGCTATCTGGACCTGGACACGGGGCTCGGCTTCGACAGCCAGATCGTGGTCAAGGTCAACGCCCCCGATCTGCTGCGCCGCCGGCTCGCGTCGCCCCGCTGGCACGGCGAGCACATCGCGATGGGCACGAACGTCGACTGCTATCAGCGGGCCGAGGGGCGCTACGGACTCATGCCCGGGATCATCGCCGCCCTGCGCGACCACGCGAACCCCTTCTCCATCCTCACCAAGGGCACGCTGATCCTGCGCGACCTCGACCTGCTGCGGCAGGCCGCCGCCGTCACGGACGTCGGCATCTCCGTGTCCGTCGGCTTCGTCGACCAGGAGCTGTGGCGCACGGTGGAGCCGGGCACGCCCGCTCCGGAGCGGCGGCTCGACGTCGTACGGACGCTGACCGAGCACGGCATCGGGTGCGGCGTGCTCATGGCGCCCGTGATCCCGTTCATCGGGGACCGGCCCGAGCAGCTGCGGGCGACCGTGCGGGCCGTCGCCGCGTCGGGGGCCACCTCCGTGACGCCACTGGTGCTGCATCTGCGGCCCGGAGCGCGCGAGTGGTTCATGGCGTGGCTCCAGCGGCACCATCCGTACCTCGTGCGGCGCTACGAGCGGCTGTACGCGGAGGGTGCCTACGCGCCCAAGTGGTACCAGCGCCGGATCACCCGGCAAGTGCACGAGCTGGCCGAGGAGTTCGGCATCGGGCCCGCGCGGGCGGGCGCCGCCCGCCGGATCCGCGTGCCGGAGGAGCCCGCGACCGCACCCGTCACGCCCGGCGGCACCCAGCTCACCTTCCTCTGAGCCCATCGGCTCCCTTCTCTGCGCCTTTCAGGTCATTCATCGGCAGAGCGGCGTCTTCAGGGCGGGCTTTCCGGGACGATGCCGCGGGGGCCGTGCGCCCACGGCCCCGAACCCCCCGTTCTGGGAGGCCCGATGAAGAAACGCGCCGTCGCCCTGTGCGGCGCCGCCGCGGTGGTGGCCTCGTTGGTCACGGCCGCGGTGCCCGCCGCGAGCGCCGACACCGCGAGCACCCCGCGCACTTCCCCGCTCACCTGGAAGGAGTGCGCGACCAAGGACTACCCCACGCTCCAGTGCTCGTCGCTCAAGGTCCCGCTCGACCACGACCGGCCGCACGGCCGGCAGATCACCCTCGCGCTGACCCGCGTCCCGCACACCGCGAAGAAGTCCCAGGGCCCGCTCCTGGTGAACCCGGGCGGCCCCGGCGGCAGCGGCCTGACGCTCGCCGGGTTCGTGGCCAGGACACTGCCGAAGAAGGTGGCGGCGCAGTACGACGTCATCGGCTTCGACCCGCGCGGCGTCGGCAGGAGCAGGCCCGCCCTCGACTGCCGCCCCGGCCACTTCTCGCCGGTGCGGCCCGCCAGCGTGCCCGCCACGCACGGCGTCGAGAAGGCGAACCTCACGCGCGCCCGGGCCTTCGCGAAGGCCTGCGCCGAGAAGTACGCCGACCTCCTGCCGTTCATCGACACGGTGAGCGCGGTCAAGGACATGGACGCGATCCGCGGCGCGCTCGGCGCCAAGAGGATCAACTACTTCGGCTACTCGTACGGCACCTACCTCGGCGCCGTCTACGGAAAGCTCTACCCGGACCGCGTGCGCCGCATGGCCCTCGACTCGATGGTCGACCCGACGGACGTCTGGTACGCCAGCAACATCAACCAGGACTACGCCTTCGACACCCGCCACAAGGCGTTCATGGCCTGGGTCGCCAAACACGACAAGGCCTACAAGCTGGGCACGGACCCGGCGAAGGTCGAGGCCAAGTGGTACGCGATGCACAAAGCCCTCGCCAAGAAGCCCGCGGGCGAGAAGGTCGGCTCCGCCGAGCTGGAGGACACCTACCTGCCGGGCGGCTACTTCAACGGCTACTGGCCGTTCCTGGCCGAAGCGTTCGCGTCGTACGTGAACGCCAAGGACGCGGACCCGCTCGTCGAGGCGTACGAGAACTTCGGCGCCGTCGACGCGGCGGGCGACAACGGCTACAGCGTCTACGCGGCGGTCCAGTGCCGCGACGCGTCCTGGCCGCGCGACTGGGGCACCTGGCGCGAGGACAACTGGCGGGTGCACGAGAAGGCGCCGTTCTCCACCTGGAACAACGCCTGGTACAACGCGCCGTGCGCCTTCTGGCCCACGGGCTCGCTCCGGCCGGCCGACGTCTCCAACTCCCAGCTGCCGCCGACGCTGCTGTTCCAGGCGACGGACGACGCGGCCACGCCCTACGAGGGCGGCCTCACCCTGCACCGCAAGCTGCGCGGTTCGAGCCTGGTGGTCGAGCAGGGCGGCGGCAACCACGGCATCACCCTCTCCGGAAACGCCTGCCTGGACCGGCACTTGGCGACGTACCTGGAGAACGGCACGGTGCCGCGGAGCGGCGGCGAGGTCGACGCGGTGTGCGAGGCGCTGCCCGACCCGGCACCGATGAGCGCCAAGAGCGGTGCGGCGCGCGGGACCGCGCTGCACGGATTGCTCGGCCACCGCGGCTGAGCGGCGCACCGGCTCCCGCGTGACCGAGCAACACCCAAGCCCGTCGGGGGCGTTGTCAGACCCATGGTCCAGGATGGCTCCATGAGCCGACTGACCCGCATCAGCGCCCCCGACGGCGTCCTGCCCGCCACCGCGTACACCCACGTGGTCATGGGCACCGGCCGCTTCGTCGCGATCTCCGGGCAGCTTCCCCTGGACGAGAACGGGGAGCTGGTCGGCGAGGACGATCCGGCGGCCCAGGCGCGGCAGGTCTTCGACAATCTGCGGCGCTGCCTGCTGGCCGCCGGCGGCGGCTTCGAGGACGTCGTGAAGCTGACCTATTTCGTCACGGACATGGCACACATGCCCGCGATACGGGCCGCGCGGGACGTACACATCGACCCCGAGCGGCTCCCGGCGTCCTCCGCCGTGCAGGTCGCCGGTCTCGTCTCGCCGCGGTTCCTGATGGAGATCGAGGCGTACGCCGTCCTGTAGCCCGACGGGCGGCGAAGCTAGGCCGGCAGGCGTGCCAGGGCCGCCGACGCCGCTGCCGCGAGGCGTGGATAGCCGCACGCCTGGGTCAGGACGGGCCGGGCCCGCGGGTCCCCCAGTGCTCCCAGGCCCTCGACGCAGGCCAGCGCGATCTTGCCGTACGGATCGTGCGGGGCGAGCCTGCGCTTCAGCGTGGTGATCAGGGCGGGCGCCGACTCGGGCGCCCGCAGCTCGGTGAGCAGACGCACCGGGTGCAGGGCGTAGGCGACCCGCAGCTCATTGGTGGCCAGGGCGGCTGCCGCCCGTGCCGTACGCGGATCGCCCAGCCTGGCCAGGGCGTACGCGGCGGCGGCACACCGCGAGGGGTCCCGGTGGTTCAGGAGCAGCACCAGGGACTCGAAGGCCCGGTTGTCCCCGGCCGTGCCGAGCCGGACCGCCGCCAGCTCCCGCGCCCACAAGGGCTGGCCCGCCGCGGCGAGCACCTCCGCGAGTTCCTCCACATCGCCGGTCGTGACCAGCCTCTCGTAGGTCTCCGAGACTCCCGCCTCACGGCGTAAGCGTTCCGTCACCGTCCGCAACTCCACGTCCATGACGGGGAGCCTATCCGCGATGTAGATCACAAACCCCGGGGACTGGCGCGCTCGTTACTCGCCGGTTAATCTCATGTGAGCGGGGCACACTCCTCGCTGGCAGTTCCTCAACCTCGCAGCGGCCTGGTGACGCAGCCACTGCGGGTGCATGTCGGTTCGGTGCTTGAGCACCTCAGCTCCACCCAGCACGACGCGGCTCCGGGACAGGGCCGGTCGACTCCTCACGGGCGTGCGCTCTTCGCCGCCCGGTCACGACACGCAGCAGCTCACCCTCCGTACGCCGCGCCGCCGTTGCGCGCACCGCGTGCGCCCCTCAGTCGTCACTCACTTCCTGGAGTCCACGCATGGACACTCCCTTGAACACCGTCGCCGTGATCGGTCTCGGCACCATGGGCACCGGCATCGCCGAGGTCCTGGCCCGCGCCGGACGCGAGGTCATCGGCATCGACATCAGCGAGGCTGCGGGCGCCCAGGCCGTCACCGCCATCGAGTCGTCGACCGCACGTGCCGTGCGCCGTGAGCAGCTCACCGAGGACGAGCGGCGGGACGCCCTCGCCCGCATCCGCACGTTCACCGATCTGCAGGCGGCGTCCGACGCCGACCTGGTGATCGAGGTCGCCCCGGAGTCGTACGAGATCAAGCAGCAGCTCATCCGTGAGCTCGACGGCGTCGTCCGCCCCGAGACGATCATCGCGACCGGCACGAACGCGCTGTCCGTGACGCGTCTGGCCGCCGAATCGCAGCGCCCCGAGCGGGTGCTCGGCCTGCACTTCTTCAACCCGGCCCCGGCGATGAAGCTGGTCGAGGTGGTCTCCTCCGTGCTGACCGCGCCGGCGGCCGTCGCCTCCGTCACCGACCTGGCGTACGCCCTGGGCAAGGAGCCCGTCGCGGTCGGCGACCGGCCCGGATTCGTCGCCGACGGCCTGCTCTTCGGCTACCTCAACCAGGCAGCGGCGATGTACGAGGCGAAGTACGCCTCCCGCGAGGACATCGACGCCGCCATGCGGCTCGGCTGCGGCCTGCCGATGGGCCCCCTCGCGCTGCTCGACCTGATCGGCGTCGACACGGCCCGCACGGTCCTGGACGCGATGTACTCCGAGTCGCACGACCGGCTGCACGCGCCCGCGCCGATCCTCAAGCAGCTCAGCGAGGCGGGCCTGACCGGCCGCAAGGCGGGGCGCGGGTTCTACTCGTACGAGGCTCCCGGCAGTTCGGTCGTCGTGCGGGACGCGCTGACCCCGCCCGAGGGCGGGCGGCAGGGCGGCGGACGCACCATCCGCTCGGTCGGCGTCGCGGGCTCCGGGACCATGGCGTCCGGCATCGCCGAGGTCTTCGCCAAGGCGGGCTACGACGTGGTGCTGGCCGCGCGCAGCGAGGAGAAGGCGGAGAAGGCCAAGTCCCGTATCGCCAAGTCGCTTTCGCGCTCCGTCGACAAGGGGCGGATGACGGCGGAGACCGCGGCCAAGACCCTGGACCGGATCGTTCCGGCCGGGACGTACGACGCGTTCGCCGACGTCGACCTGGCTCTGGAGGCGGTCGCCGAGGACCTGGAGATCAAGCAGCAGCTGTTCGCGGCGTTCGACAAGGTCTGCAAGCCGGGCGCGATCCTGGCGACCACCACCTCGTCCCTGCCCGTCGTCGCCTGCGCCCGCGCCACCTCGCGTCCCGGCGACGTGATCGGCATGCACTTCTTCAACCCGGCCCCGGCGATGAAGCTGGTCGAGGTGGTCCGCACGGTCCTCACGGACGACGACGTGCACGCGACGGTCCGCCAGGTCTGCGCGACCATCAAGAAGCACCCGGTGGACTGCGGCGACCGCGCGGGCTTCATCGTGAACGCGCTCCTGTTCCCCTACCTCAACAACGCGATCAAGATGGTCCAGGAGCACTACGCGACGCTCGACGACATCGACGCCGCGATGAAGCTCGGCGGCGGTTACCCCATGGGGCCCTTCGAGCTCCTGGACGTCGTCGGCCTGGACGTCTCGCTCGCCATCGAGAAGGTCCTGCACCGCGAGTTCCGCGACCCGGGCCTGGCCCCCGCATCCCTGCTCGAACACCTGGTGGCCGCGGGCTGCCTCGGCCGCAAGACCGGCCGCGGCTTCCGCGAATATGCCCGACGGTAAGCCGGGATCGGACGGGGGCGCGCCTGACGACAGACCGCGCACGGACTGGGGCGGGCTGCTCGAACCCTCGGGCGGCCCCGTCCCGCAGGAGCGATCGGCTGCGCATATGCAGTACGTTCGGGTCATGCCCAAGGCCGCCAAGTCCTCACGTACGCCCGCTACGCCCGACGCTCCCGAGAGCGCGGCCGGCAGCCGGGCCGCCGCCCAACGGCTCAAGATGCGCCGGGAGCTGGCGGCCGCGGCGATGGAGCTCTTCGCGTCCAAGGGGTACGAGGCGACGACGGTCGACGAGATCGCCGCGCAGGCCGGGGTCGCCCGCCGGACCTTCTTCCGGCACTTCCGCTCCAAGGAAGAGGCGATCTTCCCGGACCACGACGACACCTTGATCCGGGCGGAGGCGGTCCTGAACGCGGCGCCGCCGCACGAGCACCCGCTGGACACGGTGTGCCGGGGCATCAAGGAAGTCATGAAGATGTACGCGGCGTCCCCGGCGGTCTCCGTCGAGCGGTACCGCCTGACGCGCGAGGTCCCCACGCTGCGCGAGCGGGAGATCGCCTCGGTGGCCCGCTACGAACGGCTGTTCACGCGCTATCTCCTGGGCCACTTCGACGAGCAGGCCCACCACGACGGGAACGACGACCCGCTGCTGGCGGAGGTGGCGGCCTCCGCGGTGGTGACCGCGCACAACCACGTCCTGCGCCGGTGGCTGCGTGCGGGCGGCCAGGGCGACGTGGAGACCCAGCTGGACCACGCCTTCGCCATCGTCCGCAGGACGTTCGGTTCGGGCATCGGGGCGGGGCGTGACACCACCACCGCTCCGGCGGCCTCGGTGAGCACCGGGGGCGACGTCCTGGTCACCGTGGCCCGGACGGACGCACCGCTTGACGAGATCATGCGGACGATCGAGAAGGCGCTGCGGGAGTCATAGATTCCGTTTTCCGCCCTTTCGTCCTGGGCTTTTGAGGGGGCGCTACCCACCGGTAGCGCCCCCTCCGTCATGCCGTCACACCCTCTGACCTGCACTGATCGATCATCCATCAAAAATTGATGGCACTCAGTGTCTTGCCGACTGGCACGCGGTGTCATACGTTGATGTTGTCCGGGCGGCCGGCGTGCAGAGAACTTCCGTACGCCGGCTGTCCCCTCAAGCCACGGCTCGAGCGCCCGGACGCCTGCGTCACAGGCAACCTCCCGCGCCACACCAAGCGCTGCCGAGCATCACCCTTCGCCGAACCGACGGCACACCTCCACCACCTGCACCAGCAGCACCCGACGTAACCCTCAAGAGCGTGCTCCCCTTTTTTAGAGGGCCCGCTTCCCCAAGCTCTCGGCTTCGCTCGAGCAGGGGAGACCCCATCCGCCGGAGGCATCACCGTGAAGGAAATCCTGGACGCGATCCAGTCGCCGGACTCCACGTCCGCCGACTTCGCCGCTCTCCCCCTGCCCGACTCGTACCGCGCGATCACCGTGCACAAGGACGAGGCGGAGATGTTCGCCGGGCTCGCGACCCGCGACAAGGACCCCCGCAAGTCGCTGCACCTGGACGACGTGCCGGTGCCCGAACTCGGCCCGGGCGAGGCCCTGGTGGCCGTCATGGCCTCCTCGGTCAACTACAACTCCGTGTGGACCTCGATCTTCGAGCCGGTCTCCACCTTCAGCTTCCTGGAGCGCTACGGCCGTCTGAGCGAGCTCACCAAGCGCCACGACCTGCCGTACCACGTGATCGGCTCCGACCTGGCGGGCGTCGTGCTGCGCACCGGCCCCGGCGTGAACGCCTGGAACCCGGGCGACGAGGTCGTCGCGCACTGTCTGAGCGTCGAGCTGGAGTCCTCGGACGGCCACAACGACACGATGCTCGACCCCGAGCAGCGCATCTGGGGCTTCGAGACCAACTTCGGCGGCCTCGCGGAGATCGCCCTGGTCAAGTCCAACCAGCTCATGCCCAAGCCGGACCACCTGAGCTGGGAGGAGGCCGCTTCCCCCGGCCTGGTGAACTCCACCGCCTACCGCCAGCTGGTCTCGCGCAACGGCGCGGGCATGAAGCAGGGCGACAACGTCCTGATCTGGGGCGCGAGCGGCGGCCTCGGCTCCTACGCCACCCAGTTCGCCCTGGCCGGCGGCGCCAACCCCATCTGTGTCGTCTCCAGCGAGCAGAAGGCGGACATCTGCCGCGCGATGGGCGCCGACGCGATCATCGACCGCAACGCCGAGGGCTACAAGTTCTGGAAGGACGAGCACACCCAGGACCCCAAGGAGTGGAAGCGCTTCGGCAAGCGCATCCGCGAGCTGACCGGCGGCGAGGACGTGGACATCGTCTTCGAGCACCCGGGCCGCGAGACCTTCGGAGCCTCCGTGTACGTCACACGCAAGGGCGGCACCATCGTCACCTGCGCCTCGACCTCGGGCTACAACCACGAGTACGACAACCGCTACCTGTGGATGTCCCTGAAGAAGATCGTGGGCTCGCACTTCGCGAACTACCGCGAGGCCTGGGAGGCCAACCGCCTCATCTCCAAGGGCAAGATCCACCCCACCCTCTCCCGGGTCTACTCCCTCGAAGAGACCGGCCAGGCCGCCTACGACGTGCACCGCAACCTCCACCAGGGCAAGGTCGGCGTCCTCGCCCTCGCGCCCCAGGAGGGCCTCGGGGTGCGCGACCCGGAGATGCGGGCCAAGCACATCGACGCGATCAACCGCTTCCGGAACGTCTGAGGGCTGAGGGTTCGCACATGACAGAGCGTCAGAAGGACCGGCCGTGGCTCATGCGGACCTATGCCGGTCACTCCACGGCCGAGGCGTCCAACGAGCTGTACCGGCGCAACCTCGCCAAGGGTCAGACGGGCCTCTCGGTCGCGTTCGACCTGCCCACGCAGACCGGCTACGACCCGGACCACATCCTCGCCCGCGGTGAGGTCGGCCGGGTCGGCGTCCCCGTCTCGCACGTGGGCGACATGCGGCGGCTGTTCCAGGACATCCCCCTGGACCAGATGAACACCTCGATGACGATCAACGCCACGGCCATGTGGCTCCTGGCGCTCTATCAGGTGGTGGCGGAGGAGCAGGGCGTGGACATCACGCAGCTCCAGGGGACGACGCAGAACGACATCGTCAAGGAGTACCTCTCGCGCGGGACGCACGTCTTCCCGCCGGTGCCCTCCCTCCGCCTCACCACCGACATGATCACGTACACGGTGGCGCACATCCCCAAGTGGAACCCGATCAACATCTGCAGCTACCACCTGCAGGAGGCCGGTGCCACTCCGGTGCAGGAGATCGCGTACGCGATGTCCACCGCCGTCGCCGTCCTCGATGCCGTGCGCGACTCCGGGCAGGTGCCCGAGGAGAAGTTCGGTGACGTCGTCGCCCGCATCTCCTTCTTCGTGAACGCGGGCGTCCGCTTCGTCGAGGAGATGTGCAAGATGCGGGCGTTCGGCCGCATCTGGGACCGCATCACGCGCGAGCGGTACGGCATCACCAACCCCAAGCAGCGCCGTTTCCGCTACGGCGTGCAGGTCAACTCGCTGGGCCTGACCGAGGCGCAGCCCGAGAACAACGTCCAGCGCATCGTCCTGGAGATGCTGGCCGTCACGCTCTCCAAGGACGCACGCGCGCGTGCCGTGCAGCTTCCCGCCTGGAACGAGGCCCTGGGGCTGCCCCGGCCGTGGGACCAGCAGTGGTCGCTGCGCATCCAGCAGGTGCTCGCCCTGGAGAGCGACCTCCTGGAGTACGAGGACATCTTCGAGGGCTCGCACGTCATCGAGGCCAAGGTGGAGTCCCTCGTCGAGGAGTCGCTCGCCGAGATGGACCGCATCGAGCAGATGGGCGGCGCGATGGCCGCCGTCGAGTCCGGCTACCTGAAGTCGCAGCTGGTCTCCTCGCACGCCGAGCGCAGGGCGCGCATCGAGTCGGGCGAGGAGAAGATCGTCGGCGTCAACGCCTACGAGTCGACCGAGCCGAACCCGCTCACCGCGGACCTGGACACCGCGATCATGACGGTCGACCCCGCGGTCGAGAACCGCGTCGTGAACGCCCTCCAGCACTGGCGCGACACCCGCTACCAGCCGCCGTTCAACCACCCGCGCCCCTGCAAGGCCCTGGAGAAGCTCAAGGAGGTCGCCGCGGGCACGGGCAACCTCATGGAGGCCACCCTGGAGTGCGCACGCGCCGGTGTGACGACCGGGGAGTGGTCCGGCGCCCTGCGGGAGGTCTTCGGGGAGTTCAGGGCGCCCACGGGCGTCTCCAGCGCTCCGGTGGCCGTCACCGCGGAGGCGGGCACGCCGCTCGCCCTCGTCCGCGACAAGGTCGCAAAGACCGCCGCCGACCTCGGTACCGGCAAGCTGCGCTTCCTGGTCGGCAAGCCGGGCCTGGACGGGCACTCCAACGGGGCCGAGCAGATCGCGGTGCGCGCCCGTGACGCCGGCTTCGAGGTGGTCTACCAGGGCATCAGGCTCACGCCCGAGGAGATCGTGGCCGCCGCGCTCGCCGAGGACGTGCACGCGGTGGGCCTCTCGATCCTCTCCGGCTCGCACGCGCAGCTCGTGCCCGACGTGCTGGTGCGCCTGCGCGAGGCGGGTGCGCCCGACATCCCCGTCATCGCCGGCGGCATCATCCCCAACAGCGACGCCGAGGACCTGAAGGCGGCGGGTGTGGCCGCCGTCTTCACCCCCAAGGACTTCGGCATCACCGAGATCATCGGCCGTATCGTCGACGAGATCCGGAAAGCGAACAAGCTCGACCCTCTGGAGGTCCCCGCATGACCGCGCCCATCAACCGCCTTCGTCCCCGCCGTTCGTGTCTGGCGGTGCCGGGTTCCAACCCGCGCTTCCTGGAGAAGGCCCAGGGCCTCCCCGCCGACCAGGTCTTCCTGGACCTGGAGGACGCCTGTGCGCCGCTGGCCAAGCCGGAGGCCCGGCACACCATCGTCAAGTTCCTCAACGAGGGCGACTGGACGGGCAAGACGCGGGTCGTGCGCGTCAACGACTGGACGACCGAGTGGACGTACCGCGACGTGGTCACGGTCGTCGAGGGCGCGGGCCAGAACCTCGACTGCATCATGCTGCCGAAGGTGCAGACCGCGGACCAGGTCGTCGCGCTGGACTTCCTGCTGACCCAGATCGAGAAGACGATGGGCTTCGAGGTCGGCAAGATCGGCATCGAGGCGCAGATCGAGAACGCGCAGGGCCTGAACAACGTCAACGCGATCGCGCAGGCGTCGCCCCGCGTCGAGACGATCATCTTCGGCCCGGCCGACTTCATGGCCTCCATCAACATGAAGTCCCTGGTCGTCGGCGAGCAGCCGCCCGGCTACCCGGCCGACGCCTACCACTTCATCCTGATGAAGATCCTGATGGCCGCCCGCGCCAACAACCTCCAGGCGATCGACGGCCCCTACCTCCAGATCAAGAACGTCGACGGCTACCGCGAGGTCGCGGGCCGCGCCGCCGCGCTCGGCTTCGACGGCAAGTGGGTCCTGCACCCCGGCCAGGTCGACGCCGCCAACGAGGTCTTCTCGCCCTCCCAGGAGGACTTCGACCACGCCGAGCTGATCCTGGACGCGTACGACTACTGCACCTCCGAGGCGGGCGGCAAGAAGGGCTCCGCGATGCTCGGCGACGAGATGATCGACGAGGCCAGCCGCAAGATGGCCCTGGTCATCTCGGGCAAGGGGCGCGCCGCGGGCATGACGCGCACCTCCAAGTTCGAGATCCCGGAGGCCTGACATGCAGTTCGGCCGCACCTACGAAGAGTTCACCGTCGGGGACGTCTACAAGCACTGGCCCGGAAAGACGGTCACCGAGTACGACGACCACCTCTTCTGCCTCCTGACCATGAACCACCACCCCCTCCACATGGACAGCAACTATGCGGAGAAGACGACCGACTTCGGGAAGAACGTCGTCGTGGGCAACTACATCTACTCGCTGCTTCTGGGCATGTCCGTGCCGGACGTCTCGGGCAAGGCGATCGCCAACCTGGAGGTCGAGTCGCTCAAGCACGTGGCGCCGACCTTCCACGGCGACACGATCTACGGCGAGACCACCGTCCTGGACAAGACCCCCTCGAAGTCCAAGTCGGACCGCGGGATCGTCTACGTGGAGACCAAGGGCTACAAGCAGGACGGCACGCTGGTCTGCGTGTTCCGCCGCAAGGTGATGGTCCCCACCGAGACGTACATCAAGGAGCGCGGCGGCGAACAGCCCGGCCGCCCGGAGCTGCGGGACACCGCGAAGAAGACGCAGGAGAAGTAGCCATGAGCCGACTCGCGCAGACCGCTGGCCTCACGGACGTCCAGCAGGAGATCCTGTCCACCGTCCGGGACTTCGTCGACAAGGAGATCATTCCGGTCGCCACGGAGCTCGAGCACCGTGACGAGTACCCGCAGCAGATCGTGGACGGTCTCAAGGAGTTGGGCCTCTTCGGGCTCATGATCCCCGAGGAGTACGGCGGTCTGGGCGAGTCGCTGCTCACGTACGCACTGTGCGTCGAGGAGATCGCGCGTGGCTGGATGTCGGTCTCCGGCATCATCAACACCCACTTCATCGTCGCCTACATGCTCAAGCAGCACGGGACGCAGGAGCAGAAGGACACCTTCCTGCCGCGCATGGCGGCCGGCGAGGTGCGCGGCGCGTTCTCCATGTCGGAGCCCGCGCTCGGCTCGGACGTGTCGGCGATCACGTCCAAGGGCGTCAGGGACGGCGACGAGTACGTCCTGAACGGTCAGAAGATGTGGCTGACCAACGGCGGTACGTCGACGCTGGTGGCCGTTCTGTGCCGAAGTGACGAAGGACACCCCGAGGGCACGGCGCCCCACAAGTCGATGACGACCTTCCTCGTGGAGAAGGAGCCGGGCTTCGGAGAGGTCCGCCCCGGCCTCACCATCCCCGGCAAGATCGACAAGATGGGTTACAAGGGCGTCGACACGACCGAACTCATCATGGACGGACTGCGAATTCCGGCCAATCGCGTGCTCGGCGGGACCACCGGGCGCGGTTTTTACCAAATGATGGACGGCGTCGAAGTCGGCCGCGTGAATGTCGCGGCGCGTGGCTGCGGTGTTGCTCAGCGTGCATTTGAGCTCGGTGTCTCATATGCCCAGCAACGCCACACTTTCGGCAAGGCGATCGCTCAGCATCAGGCGATTCAGTTCAAGCTGGCCGAGATGGCTACCAAGGTCGAGGCCGCCCATGCGATGATGGTGAATGCAGCACGCAAAAAGGACTCCGGGGAACGAAACGACCTCGAAGCAGGGATGGCGAAGTACCTCGCGTCCGAATACTGCAAAGAAGTCGTAGAGGACGCGTTCCGGATTCATGGCGGTTACGGCTTCTCGAAGGAGTACGAGATCGAGCGCCTGTACCGTGAGGCTCCCATGCTGCTGATCGGCGAAGGTACCGCCGAGATCCAGAAAATGATCATTGGGCGGCGACTGCTCGAAGAGTATCGATTCCAGGGCTAGATGCCCGATTTGGGGTGTTTTCATCGAGAAGAAGGTCACACCCTGTCAACACTCTTCGGCCGTCGACTCCGCTTCCTGGCTTGCCCAGTTGTGGCTCGCAACCGATACCATCCGGAAAAAGCCGCCGTCCCCCGTTCATGCGCGGCATCATCCGCTACGAAGGTCATCCATGCCCCACAGCCAAACCTCTGCACCACGCGACAGCCTCGCTGGCGTACGCCTTGCGCGCGGAGCATCGCCGTGGCTCCTGCCGACTGTCGCCACCGCGGCACTCAGCCTCGTGCGTGCGCGTCGCTCCAAGGGCGCCGCGGCCGTGGCCGTGCCTGCCACCGCTCTGGCGGCGGGCATGCTGTGGTTCTTCCGCGACCCCGAGCGCGACATCGCCCAGGGCCGGGTCATCTCCCCGGCCGACGGCGTGGTGCAGAGCATCATGCCGTGGAAGGACGGGCGTACCCGCGTCGCGATCTTCATGAGCCCGTTGAACGTCCACGTCAACCGCGCGCCCCTCGCGGGCACGGTGACGTCCGTGGAGCACATCCCCGGCGGGTTCGTCCCGGCGTTCAACAAGGAGAGCGAGAACAACGAGCGCGTCGTCTGGCACTTCGACACCGAGCTCGGTGACATCGAGATGATCCAGATCGCGGGCGCTGTCGCGCGGCGCATCGTTCCTTACGTGCCGCAGGGCACGAAGGTGGAGCAAGGCGAACGGATCGGCCTGATCCGCTTCGGCTCCCGTGTCGACATCTATCTCCCCGAGGGTGTCGACGTGGACGTCGAGGTCGGTCAGAAGACCGTGGCTGGGGTGACTCGAATTGACCGTGGTTGATCCAGAGACACAGGCGGGCTGGGTGCCCGAGGCGGCCGAGGACGAGGCCGACGAGGAGATGCCTCTCTCACTCCGCCTCTCGATAGCGGACACCCTCACGCTCGGTAACGCCACGTGCGGGTTCATGGCGGTGTACTTCACCACCACCGGCATCCTCATCCCGCACCTGCAGGGCAGCAACGAGAGCGGCATGGCGCGGCACTCCGCCGCGACCGCCGTGATCCTGATGCTCTGCGCGGCCGTCTTCGACCTCTTCGACGGGCTCGTGGCGCGCAAGCTGCGGTCCTCGCCGATGGGCGCCGAGCTCGACAACCTGTCGGACCTGATCAGCTTCGGTCTGGCCCCGGCGTACTTCGTGCTCGTCTACGGCATGGTCGCCGACGACGCGCACCAGAGAGTCGCCGCGGTCGGAGCGATCGTCGTGCTGCTCGCGGTGGTGCTGCGGCTTGCGCGGTTCAGTTGCGTGACCGTGAAGGACGGCACCTTCCAGGGCATGCCATCGCCCTTCGGTGCCCTCACGGTCGTCTCGATCGTGCTCCTGGAGCTGCCCTTCTGGGCGACGCTCATGGCGATCATCGGCACGGCCTGGCTCATGGTCAGCCGCGTCGAGTACCCCAAGCCGCGCGGTCCCCTCGCGGTGGCCATGCTCTCGTGGATCGTCGCGGCCATGGGGCTGCTCGCGGCCTGGGCGTTCGACGCCCCCGGCGGCCTGCTGCTCCTGCAGACCGGCTGCGCGCTCCAGGTCGTCCTCGGTGCGGTGATCCCCCTCTTCGCCACGGCGCGCAGGGTGAACAACTTCCGGGACAACCGGCGTGAGGCGCGGGCGGCACAGCTGCCGTAGCGGCTCCCGTACGTAGCCCGAAGGGGCCCGAACCACTTGGTTCGGGCCCCTTCGGCTTGCTCGGAGCGGGTCGGCCGGACGCCGTGTGCGGCTCAGGCGCCCGGTGTGTAGCCCTCGGCCGCCTCAGCGGCGCCCGGCTCCCTGACCACCTTCATGCCGCCCGTCACGCCCTTGTCGGGGCGCAGGATGACGCTCTCCTTCGAGGAGGGCGCCTTGGGGTCGGTGAAGTCCTGGGAGACGCCGAAGCCCGTGTCGTACGAGTCGATCGTCAGGAGCGCCTTGTCGACGCCCTCACGGGTGAGGTCCTTGCTCTCGCAGGCCTTCTTCAGGGCCTCTCCGAAGACGGACGCCGCGGTCCAGCCGGCCGTCACGCCGTTGTCCAGGGCGTCCTTGGGGTAGGCCTTCTTGTAGTCGGCGACCAGCTTCTTCGCGGCGGGGGTGTCCGCGCCGATCGGGAGGGTCGGCGAGGCCACGTAGTAGTTCTTCGCGAGCGCCGGGCCCGCCTGTGTGCCCAGGAGCTGGGGCGCGAACGCGGAGTTGTTGCCGATGATCGGGACGTCGAACTTGCCGGCCGCCGCGACACCCACCAGCGAGGCCGCCTGCCGCGGACCCGCGCTGATCACCACACCCTTCACTCCGGCCTTCTTCAGGGCCGCGACCTGGGCCGTCATGTCGTTGTCGGTCGCCTTTATCTTCTGCTCCACGACGGTGAGGCCCGATTTCTTCGCCATGTACTGCGAGCCCTTCAGCGCGTTTTCGCCGTAATCGCCCTCGAAATAGACATGGCCGAGCTTGTCGCCTTTCTTGAGGCCCTTCTCCTTCATCAGGAAGTCGATCGCATTGATCGTCTCCAGGTCGTACGTCGAGCCCACGACCCGGACGTAGGGGCTGCCGAGGAGATTCGCCGACCAGGCCTGCGGCAGCACGAGCCCCTTGTTGCCGTCGACCCGCTGCTTGACCGCGGCGACGAACGGGGAGCCGATGAACTGGGCGAAGCCGAGGACGTCCGGCTCCAGCTCGGTGTACCCGGCGACCGCCTTCTGGGGGTCGTAGCCGTGGTCGCGGACGGTCAGCTTCAGCTTGCGGCCGCAGATGCCGCCGTCGGCGTTGGTCTGCTTCACGTAGAGCTGCTGGGCCTGGGTGACGCTCTTGCCCAGGGTCGCGTAGACACCGGTCATGTCGGTGAGCACGCCGAGCGTGATCGCGTCGGCGGAGACCCCGACACCGGTCTTGACCCCGCCCGCCCCCTCCTTGTCGCCCTTGTCGTCCTCCGCCTTGGAGCTGCAACCCGCCACCGCAAGCAGCGCGGCGAGCGCCGTCGCCGTCGCGGTGGCCCTTTTCAATGTGCGTGAACTCATCGTTCCTCCCCTGGAGTTGGGCCGGACGTCGGCCTGGTGCGCCGGGCGGCGATGCTGGCCAGGCCGCCGGGCAGGAACAGCACCACCGCCACGACGGCGGCGCCGTACAGATACCGGGACGCCTCGCCCGGTGTGATCCCGCCACTGCCGGGGGCCGAGACCAGGGGCAGCGCGTCGCTGTACCGGGTCAGGAGCTGCGGCAGCAGGGACACGACGGCCGCACCGGCCACCGCGCCCGCCACCGAGCCGAGGCCGCCGATGACGATCATGGCGAGGTATTCGAGGGACAGCGTGATGCCGAAGTAGTCCGGCACGGTGCGCTGGAAGACCAGGGCGAGCAGGACGCCTGCGAGGCCCGCGTACATCGACGACAGGACGAAGACGCCCGCGCGGTAGCGGGCGACGGGCACCCCGATGACGCCGGCGGCGATGCGGTGGTCGCGGATGGCGTTCATCGCGCGTCCGGGCCGGCCGCGCAGCACGCCGCGGGCGAAGAGCCCGCAGCCGAGGAGGAGGACGAGCCCCGCGTACCAGAGCTTCTCCGACGCCCCGAACGGCACGGCCGCCACGACGAGTTCGCTCTCGTCGAAGGTGATGCCGAAGACGCTCAGGGGCGGTACGTCGCGTCCGTTGGAACCGCCGGTCAGATCGTGGGCGTTGAAGAGCACGTGCTGCCCGATGAAGATGAGGGCGAGGGTCGCGATGCCGAGGTACGCGCCGCGCAGCCGGCCCGCGATGGGGCTGAAGAGCCCGCCCGCGATCCCCGCGACGAGGACCGCGAGGGCGGCCGCGATCCAGGTGGGCAGGCCGAGTCCGGTCAGGCCGTCATCGCCGTCCCCCGCGAAGACGCAGTATCCGTACGCGCCGATCGCGAGGAAGAAGGCGTGCCCCATGGAGAGCTGGCCGGTCGCGCCGGTGAGGAGGTTGATGCCGATCGCGCCGATGGCGGCCGCCATGGCGAACAGGCCCGCCTGGAGCCAGAAGCGGTCGAGGTAGAAGGGCAGGGCGAGCAGGACCACGGCTCCCGCGAGCCAGACGTACGTCCGCGGGCGCGTCAGCCTCGTACGGCCTCGGGAGCGCAGCTCCCGGCCGCGGGCCAGGACTTCAGACACGGGCGAGCTCCTTCGTGCCGAAGAGTCCGGCGGGCCGGATGAGGAGGATGACGGTCATCACGAGGTAGGGCGCGAGATCGCCCAACCCCCTTCCCAGGAAGGTCAGTTCGCTCTGGTAGCCGGTGGCGAGCGACTCGGTGACGCCTACCACGAGCCCGCCGACGAGCGCGCCCGTGGTGGAGTCGAGGCCGCCGAGGATCGCGGCGGGGAACGCCTTCAACGCGGCCAGCGAGGTGGCCCGTTCGAGCCCCGGGGTCGGGAAGACGGTGAGGAAGAGCGCCGCAACGGCGGCGAGTCCGCCCGCCACCGCCCAGGCGCCGAGCGAGACCCGGCCCAGGCGCACACCCATCAGGGCGGCGGTCTCCGGGCTCTCCGCCGCGGCGCGCATCGCCACGCCCCAAGAGGTGTAGCGGAAGGCGAGCAGGAACACGGTGATCAGGAGAGCGGCGGCGACGAACGCGGCGATCCGCGTGTGCGCGATGGAGATCGACCCGATGGTGAGCACGGAGTCGCCCCAGGGGTCGCCGAGCGAGAGCACGTCCGTGCCCAGGCGGCGGGTGAGCTCGGTGGTGAGCAGGATGTCGACGCCGATGGTGACGATGGCGAGGACGCTGTGGTCGGAGCCGCGATAGCGCCGCATGACGAGGAACTCGATGGCCGCGCCGACGACGGCGGCGCCCGCGATGCCGACGAGCAGCGCAGGCCAGAAGCCGATGTCGTCGTGGAGGATCGCGGTGATGTAGCCGCCCGCCAGGAGCAGCGAGGCGTGCGCGAAGTTCACGACTTCGGTGGCCCGGAAGATGACGACGAAGCCGAGGGCGATCAGGGCGTAGACGGAGCCCATCGAGAGCCCGTTGAGAAGAAGCTCGACGAAGGTGGTCATGAGGTGGCCTCCTCTCCCAGGTACGCGCGCACGACCGCCGGGTCGTTCTGCACGGCCGCCGGTGCGCCGTCCGCTATGCGCCGGCCGAAGTCCAGTACGGTCACCGCGTCCGCGAGCCGCATCACCACCCCCATGTCGTGTTCCACCAGGACGATCGAGATTCCGAGGCTGTCGCGGACGCCCGCGATGACGGCCGCCGTGCGGCGGCGCTCGTCCGCGGTCATGCCCGCCACCGGCTCGTCGAGCAGGAGCAGCCGCGGCTCCATGCACAAGGCGCGGGCCAGTTCCGCGAGTTTCTGCTGCCCGTACGGCAAGGAGCCCGCAGGAGCGTGCAGTTGGCGCTCTATCCCCACGAACGCCGCTATCTCGCGCACCCGTTCGCGGTGCAGGCTCTCCTCGCGCGCGGCCGACGGGAGGCGCAGTCCCGCGGCGACGAACCCCGTGCGGGTCAGCCGGTGCCGGCCGAGCATCAGACTGTCGGCGACCGTCGCGCGCGGCGGCAGGGCAAGGTTCTGGAAGATCCGCGCGACGCCGAGGTCGGCGATGCGGTGCGGAGGCATCGCCGTCAGCTCGTGCTCGCCGAAGCGGACGCTGCCGCCGGAGGCGCGGTACACGCCGGACAGGACGTTGAAGCAGGTGGACTTCCCCGCGCCGTTGGGTCCGATGACGGCATGCACGGTGCCGGGCCGGACGGTGAAGCTGACGGCGTCGAGCGCGGTGAGCCCCGCGAACCGGACGGTCAACTCCCGCACCTCCAGGGCGGGTACGTCGCCCCGGCCCACGAGGTCCTCGGGGTCGACGGGGTTCATGGGCGGCGTGTCGGGCGCCGTGCGGTCCTCGGTCACCGTCGGCCCGCCCATCGCCGCAGCACGGGCAGCGCGCTGACGCCGCGCGAGGCGTCGGCCGCGGCGGCCTCGTCGACCACGCCGAGGTAGCGGCGGCGCACCTCGTCGGACGCGGACAGTTCGTCCGCCGCTCCGGCGAGTGCCACTTCGCCCACGTCCAGGACGTACGCACGTGATGCGAGGCGCAGCGCGAGGGCGGCGTTCTGTTCGACGAGGAGGACGGCGGTGCCCTGGGTGTTGATCTCCTCGATGGTGTCGGCGATGCGTGCCGCCATCAACGGAGCCAGTCCCAGGGAGGGTTCGTCCAGGAGCAGCAGCTTCGGCGAGGCCATCAGCGCCCTGGCGACCGCCAGCATCTGCTGCTCGCCGCCCGAGAGGAGCCCGGCGCGCTGGCCCGCGCGTTCGGCGAGCACGGGGAAGAGTTCGTGGACGCGGTCCAGCGCCCTGGCCTTCGCGGCCCGGCTCCCCGCGGAGCCGAGCGCGCCCGCCCGCAGGTTGTCGGCGACGGTCATCCGGGCGAACACCCTTCTTCCTTCCGGCACTTGGGAGACTCCGGCGGCGACCACACGGTCCGCGTGCAGCCCGTCGATGCGCCGCCCGCCGAAGTGGATGGAGCCGGTGGTGAGCGCACCCCGGTGAAACGCGAGGGTGCGTGAAATGGCGCGCAGGAGCGTCGACTTGCCCGCGCCGTTGCCGCCGAGCACCGCGACGACGGCACCGTCCGGCACTTCGAGCGACACCTGGCGCAGTGCGCGCACCGGTCCGTATCCGACCGACGCGTCCTGTACGACCAGTCCGGAACCACCCACCTGGGACCCCCTGTCCTCCGCCTGCCCTGCTCATGGCGCTCGGCCGCCCGCCCCGCACGGCCCTCCGCGTGGCGCTCACAACAGCACCGCCGCGCCCGCCCGTCCACGGCCTGTGTCCGAATCGCTGCGGGTGACCAGCGGGACCGGCCACCCGTTGTGCACGGGCACAACACCCCGTGTCAGGGGCCTGCCAGGGGTGGCCGAGCAGTGGCATCCTCCGCAGCACGGAGGCACGGCGGGCAGCGGCGACGGGGGAGAAATCCATGAGCGGACGCAGGCCTCGGACAGGCCACGACTGGAAGGTGCTCGAGGAGGCGTGCGTGGCGCTGCTCCCCCGCATCCCCGAGCTGGTGGACGAACATCTGCGCCAGCTCTTCGAGCACTCGCCGGTGTACGCACGCGTGCTGCCGTACGACCAGCAGTGGCGGGAGGCGGAGGACGCGATGCGGATCGGCATCGAGACGATCTCGGCGCCCCGCGCGTCGCCGCGCCGCGATCTGGAGTACGCGGAGGAGGCCGGGCGGCGCAGGGCCCAGCAGGGTCTTCCGCTCGACCTGGTGGTGCACTCGTACCGCAACGCGGGCTATCTGGTCTGGGACTCGCTGCTCGAAGGCGCCGTGGGGCAGGACCCGGAGAAGCTGGCGGTCCTGATGCGGTCGGCGACGATGGTGTGGTCGGCGGTCGACGCGCAGGCCGCGGCGGCGTCCGACGCCTACCGGGCGACGGAGATGGAGCTGCGGCGCCGCACCGACGAGCAGCTGCAGGCGCTGCTCGACGCGCTCCTGGAGGGCCAGTCGGCCCCCGGGCTCGCCGCGCAGGTGGCCGCGGGGCTCGATCTGCCGGAGCGCGGGCCGTACGCGGTGGTGGTGCTGCGCGCCGAGCGGCGGGACGGGCGTGCCGCGTTCCACCGGCAGATCCAGCGGGCCGGGTTCCGCTTCGTCTGGCGGATGCGGACGGACCGGGAGGTGGGGGTGGTGGCGCTCGGCGCGGAGGAGGGCCTGGACGAGCTGGCCGCCGCGCTGGACGGGCGGTGCCCCGGGCCCGGCGGCATCAGCCCGGTGGTGGCGGGGCTCTCCGAGCTGGGGCACGCGCGGCGCCTCGCCGAGCTGGCCCTGCGTACGTGTGCGCCGGACGCGACCGGGATCGTGCGGCTCGACCAGCGGATGCCGACGGCTCTGGTGGTGAGCCAGCCGGAGCTGGCGGGGCGGCTGGTGTCGGACGTCTTCGGCGAGGTCCTGGCCCTGGAGCCGGCCGACCGGGCGGTGCTCCTGGAGACGCTGGACGCGTGGCTGCTGTGCGAGGGGTCGGCGGGGCGGGCCGCGGGGCGGCTGTACTGCCACCGGAACACGGTGTTCAACCGCCTGCGGCGCCTGGAACAGCTGACGTCACGGTCGCTGGCGCGTCCACGGGACCTGATGGAGATGACGCTGGCCCTGGACGCGTACCGGCTGGCGCCGGGCTAGGGCGGGGTCTTTTCCGCCCCCGGTGGCGTTGCGCGCCGCCGATCACCGGCTCCGCCGAGTTCGTCCTCAGACGCCGGACGGGCTGAAAATCCCATCCCGTCCGGCGTTGAGGGGGGCGGCTCCCGTAAGGAACACGAGGAACTGCACGACCAGACCGGCCGGGGGGAATCGCACCGGGCCCCGTAAGGGGCGCGAGGACCTGCACGACCAGCCACCACCGGCCCGCGGCGCATCGCTGAACTCAGCCAAGCACCGGGCCCCGTAAGGGGCGCGGGGAACTGCGCGACCAACCCCCACCGGCCGGGGCATGCGAACCAAGCCCGGCCAGCATCCAAGCCCCCCAGGGGCGCGGGGAACTGCGCGGCCAGCCCCCCACCGGCCAGGAGGGGGAATCCACGCCCCCGGGCCACGTCTAGCTCAGGAAGTCCCTGGCGATGCCCTCCGCCACCGTTTCCAGGATGGGCCCCGCCTCGGCGATGCAGCGGGCCACGTCCGGCTCCACGTCGGTGAGCGCGTACGCCCGCCTGATGCCCGCCTTGCCCAGCTCCTCCGCCGGAAGGGCCAGGCGGCCGCAGACCGCCACGACCTCGACGCCCGCCTCGCGGGCCGCCGCCGCGACGCCCGCGGGGGCCTTGCCGTGCAGGGTCTGCTCGTCCAGCGAGCCCTCCCCCGTGATCACCAGCGACGCCCGCGCGAGGGCGGGGGCGAAGCCGAGGACGTCCAGCATGACCTCGATACCGGGGCGGAAGCTCGCGCCGAGCCCGACGAGAGCGCCGTACCCGATGCCGCCTGCCGCTCCGGCTCCCGGGGACTCGGCGTACTCGGCCGCAGAGGGGCCGACCGACTCGGCGAGCACCTTCGCGAAGTGCGCGAGGGCCGCGTCCAGCTCGGCCACGTCCTGCGGGGTCGCCCCCTTCTGCGGGCCGTAGACCGCCGGAGCGCCCTTCGGTCCGGTCAGCGGGTTGTCCACGTCACTGGCGAGGACCAGGTCCACCGAGGCGAACCGCCGGTCGATCCCGGACAGGTCCGCCGTGGCCAGCGAGGCCAGCGGGCCGCCTCCCGGCGCCACCGGCTCCCCCGCCACGTCCAGGAAGACCGCGCCCAGCGCGGCCAGCATTCCGGCCCCGCCGTCCGTCGTCGCACTGCCGCCGACGCCGAAGACGATCGTCCGCGCGCCCGCGTCGAGCGCGGCGAGCAGCAGTTCCCCGGATCCGTACGTCGTGGACGTGAGCGGCGCGAAGACTCCCTCGGGCAGCAGCTGGAGGCCGGAGGCCTCCGCCATCTCCACCACGGCGGTCCCGTCCCGCAGCGCGTACGCGGCGGTGACCTCGTCACCGAGCGGTCCCGTCACCCGCACCTCACGGCGCTCGAAACCGGCCGCGACCGCCGCGGCGACCGTGCCGTCCCCGCCGTCGGCCACCGGCAGGGCCTCGACCTCCACGTGCGGGGCGACGCGGCGAAGCCCGGCCGTCACCCGCTCCGCGACCTGCACGGCCGTGAGTGAGCCCTTGAACTTGTCCGCGGCGATGAGCACATGCCCCGCCGTCCCAGCAGCGTCCGCCACCTTGGATCCCCTTGCTTTCCGGGCCTTGCTCGCGTCAAGGCAGTCGCGCCGCTGCGACCATAACCGCAGGAGGGGCCGCCTGCCCATGGCCGCCCGCATTTCGGAGCCTCGGATCTCCCCTTTAAATCAGCGTAAAACCATCTATAGCGGCGCACCGCGATCACGGAAATGATCGATCAGTGGCCGCGAAGGGGGCGCGGACGCGCGACGGCCCTCACGGCCGCGCGCCAGCCGTCACGGCCGCATGCCGCGTCACGGACACCCCCAAGAATGTGCATCTGATCGAAAACCAGACAAACGTCTCGCGCTCCGCGCCGAACCGGTCGCGTTGACCGCGCACAAGCGCCCCGAATTCGGTAGACCGGAGGCATGACCCCAGCACATACGGAACTCGCCGACCGCGTCCTCGGCGGCTGGATCGGGCGGATCGCGGGCAACATGCTCGGCAAGCCCATCGAGCGGGGCGACTACTGGACACGTGAGCGCATCGAGCGCTACCTGCGGCAGGCCGACGCGCTGCCACTCACCGACTATCTGCCCGAACCACCCTCCTGGGTCGAGGAGTTCCAGCTGAGGCCCGAGTGGCAGCAGTGCGTGCGCGGCGGGGTGCACGGCAGCTGCCGTGACGACGACGTCGACTACGCGATCCTGGGACTGCACCTCCTGGAGACGCACGGGTTCGCGTTCAGCACCGAACAGGTCGGCGAGCTGTGGCTGCTGCGCCTTCCCTATCTCCAGACGTTCACCGCCGAGCGCGCCGCGTACCGGAATCTCGCGAACGGTCTCAAGCCGCCGCTCACCGCGACGTACGAGAACGCCTGTCAGGAGTGGATCGGCGCCCTCATCCGTGCCGACATCTTCGGCTGGACGAACCCCGGCGCCCCGCGCCGCGCCGCCTCCCTCGCCCGCCGCGACGCGGCGCTCTCGCACACCGGCAACGGCGTCTACGGGGCGATGTGGGCGGCGGCGCTCGTCGCGGCCGCGTTCACCGCGGGCACGCCGCGGGCCGCGCTGGAGGCGGCGTTCGGCGTGATCCCGTCGAGCTGCCGGCTCGCCCGTACGGTGCGCCGGGTCGTCACCCTGCACGAGGCCGGGCTCGGCTGGGAGGAGACGCTGGCCACCGCCGAGGCGGAGACCTCCGGGCTCGGCTGGATCCACGCGGTTCCGAACTCGGCCGTCCTGACCGCCGGACTCCTGTACGGGGAAGGCGACTTCACCCGCACCATCGCCCTGACGGTGCGCGGCGGCCTCGACACCGACTCGAACGGCGCGACCGCGGGGTCCGTCGCGGGGGTGCTGTGCGGGGCCAAGGCGATTCCCGCGCAGTGGCGGGACCCCCTCGAAGACCGGGTGCGCAGTGCGGTGTTCGGCTTCGACGGGTCCAGGATCTCCGAACTCGCGGCAAGGACCGTGGAGTTGGCGGAGGGGTAGCCGGGGCGGGCTCCTCCCGCTGGTCGGATCCGCTCGGGCCACCGGCTCGGTCCGGCGGCGCGTCTACCCTTTTCACGTGACCACTCAGGACTACGCCACGTACATCGCGGGCCTCCCCCGCATCATCGCCGGGGCCGCCGCGCTCTTCCGGGACGCCGAGGGCCGTGTGCTGCTCGTCGAGCCCAACTACCGCGAGGGGTGGGCCCTGCCCGGCGGCACCATCGAGTCGGACGAGGGCGAGACACCGCGGCAGGGGGCGCGCCGCGAGACCGCCGAGGAGATCGGCCTGGACGTCCGGCTGGGGGCGCTGCTCGCGGTGGACTGGGTGCCGGGTTCGACGCGGCCGCCGCTGGTCGCCTATCTGTACGACGGCGGAGTGCTCGACGCCGACCAGCTGAAGTCGATCAGGCTCCAGGAGGCCGAGCTGCTCTCCTGGCGGCTCGTGGCCCGCGAGGACCTCGCGGAGTTCCTGCCGGGCGAGCTGGGGCTGCGGGTGCGGGCCGGGCTGGAGGTGCTCGATGCGGGGACGGGTCCTGCGGAGCTGGAGAACGGGGTGCGGGTGGGCTGACTGCCCGCGTTTTTTGGGCCCCTGGGTCCCTCGTCCCGTCGCCCTGAGGTTCAGAAGAGGGCATCCTCGCTCCTCGTCGCTGCGCCCTCGAAGGCCAACAGGCGCTGCTTGCGGTCGAGTCCGCCGCCGTAGCCGGTCAGCGACCCGCCCGAACCGATCACCCGGTGGCAGGGCACGATGACCCCGATCGGGTTCTTGCCGTTGGCCAGGCCGACCGCGCGTGAGGCGTTGGGCTTGCCCAGCAGGGCCGCGAGCTGACCGTACGAACGGGTCTCACCGTACGGAATCAGCTGGAGCTGCTGCCAGACGGTGCGCTGGAACGGCGTGCCGTCGAGGCGCATCGGCAGGTCGAACTCCGTCAACTCGCCCGCGAAGTACGCCTCCAGCTGGCTGATCGTCTCCCCGAACGGCCCCGCGTCGCGGTCGCCGAAGGTCTCCTCGGGTGGGCGGTGGCGCTGCTCCGTCATGTAGAGGCCGCTGAGGACGCCGTCGGTGGCGACGAGGGTCAGGGGGCCGTAAGGGCTGTCGACGAGGGTGTGTTGGCGGTGCATGGTGCTGTCCTTCGCGGTGGGGGCTGTCACGCCGGGATGCTGTTGATGGGGTGGTCGTCGATCGCCCACAAGTACTGGACCGCGTACGCCCGCCAGGGGCGCCAGGCCGCTGCCCGTTCGGTCAGTGCCGCCGGGGTGTGCGGGAGGCCGAGCTCCTGTGCGGCGCGCCGGATACCGAGGTCGGTGGGGAGGAAGGCGTCGGGGTCGCCGAGCGCCCGCATCGCGATGACCTCGACCGTCCAGGGTCCGAAGCCGGGCAGTTCGGTGAGCCGGGCGCGGGCCTCCTCCCAGCCGCTCTCCACGCCGAGCCGGAGTGATCCGTCGGCGAGGTGACGTACGAGCGTGGTCAGGGTGGTGCGGCGGCTGCGCGGCAGGGCGAGTGCCTCCGGGTCGAGCGCGGCGAGGGCTTCCGGCGTGGGGAAGAGGTGGGTGAGGCCGCCCTCGGGGTCGTCGATCGGCTCGCCGTGTGCGGTGACCAGGCGTGCGGCGTGGGTGCGGGCGGCGGCGGTGGAGACCTGCTGGCCCAGTACCGCGCGTACGGCGAACTCCGCCTCGTCGACCGTGCGCGGCACGCGACGGCCCGGCGCCTTGGCCACCAGGGGCGCGAGCAGCGGGTCGGCGCTCAGCTGGGCGTCCACGGCGACCGGGTCGGCGTCCAGGTCGAGCATGCGGCGGCAGCGGCTGATGGCGATCGTGAGGTCGCGCATGTCGGTGAGGCTGAGGCGGCAGGCGATGTGATCGGGGGCGGGGGTGAGGGCGACGACTCCGTGGCCGTAGGGGAGGCGGAGTGTGCGGCGGTAGGCACCGTCGCGCCACTCCTCGACGCCGGGTACGGCGGTGGCGATGAGGTGGCCGAAGAGGTTGTCGGGGTTGAGGGGGGCGCGGAAGGGGAGGCGGAGCGAGAAGGTGCCGGGGACGGCGGGAGCCGATGTCTGCTTGGTGGCCTTCGGAGCGCGGTCCCGTAGTTCGCTGGGGGCCAGGGCGAAGACTTCGCGGACGGTGTCGTTGAAGGTGCGGATCGAGGAGAAGCCGGCGGCGAAGGCGATCTCCGCCATGGGCAGGGGGGTCGTCTCGATGAGGAGGCGGGCGGTCTGGGCGCGCTGGGCCCTGGCCAGGGCGAGAGGGCCCGCGCCGAGCTCCGCGAGGAGCTGGCGCTCGACCTGGCGGGTGCTGTAGCCGAGGCGGGTGGCGAGGCCGGGGACTCCGTCGCGGTCGACGACTCCGTCCGCGATGAGGCGCATCGCGCGGGCCACGAGGTCGGCGCGCTGATTCCATTCGGGCGAGCCCGGGCTGCTGTCCGGTCGGCACCGCTTGCAGGCCCGGAACCCTTCCTGCTGACAGGCTGCCGCGCTCGGGTAGAAGCTCATGTTCTCGGGCTTCGGGGGGACGACGGGGCAGCTGGGGCGGCAGTAGATGCGGGTGGTCAGAACGGCGGTGTAGAACCACCCGTCGAACCGTGCGTCCTTCGACTGCACGGCCCGTACGCAGCGCTCGGCGTCGGTGTGCATCGAGGGGGGCGGCGGGGTCGTGGTGCCGGTGGTGGTGACCGCGGCGTGCGGGACGGTGGGCATGGCTCAAGGATCGGGCATGGCGGGTGGGGGTGGCTGGCGAGAATCCGACATGGACGTGGGGGGGCGTGGGGCCCGGCCCTCAGGGCGTGCGGAGTTTGCGCCAGACGGCCTTGGCGGCGTTGTGGCCCGACATGCCGTGCACGCCGGGTCCTGGCGGTGTCGCGGACGAGCAGATGAAGACCGCCGGGTGCGCGGTGCCGTACGGGAAGAGGGAGATCTTGGGGCGGAGCAGCAGCTGGATTCCGCTGGCGGCGCCGCAGGCGATGTCGCCGCCCACGTAATTGGCGTTGCGCGCGGCCAGCTCCGGCGGGCCCGAGGTGGCGCGGGCCAGGACGCGGTCGCGGAAGCCGGGCGCGAAGCGCTCGATCTGGCGCTCCATCGCGTCGGTGAGATCGCCGTCCCAGCCGTTGGGCACATGGCCGTACGCCCAGAAGACCTGCTTGCCCGCGGGCGCGCGGGAGGGGTCGACGACGCTGGGCTGCACGGTGATCAAGAACGGCGGGTCCGGCGCGCGGTTCTCGCGGGACGCGGCGTGCAGCGCGGCGTCGATCTCCGCGCTGCTGCCCCCGATCTGCACGGTGCCCGCCTCGCGGGCCTCCTTCGCCGTCCACGGGACGGGCCCGTCCAGGGCGTAGTCGATCTTGAAGACGCTGGCGCCGTAGCGATAGTTCTCGTAGCTCCGCCCCAAACCCGCGATCCGGGCCAGCGCGGTGGGCGAGGTGTCGAAGATGTACGCGCGCGCGGGCGGCAGGTCGTCGAGCCGCTTGACCTCGTAGTCCGTGTGGACCGCGCCGCCGAGGTCCTTCAGATACGCGGTGAGCGCGTCCGAGATCGACTGCGAGCCGCCCCGGGCCACCGGCCAGCCGCGGGCGTGTGCGGCCAGCGCGAAGACCATGCCGACGGCGCCGGTGGCGAGTCCGCCGAGCGGCGCGATGACATGGGCGACGAGCCCGGAGAACAGGGCGCGGGCCCGGTCGTCCCGGAAGCGCCGCATCAGCCAGGTGGAGGGCGGGAGCCCCGCGAGGCCGAAGCGGGCGAGGGTCACGGGGTCGCGCGGCAGGGCGGTCGACGGCAGCGCCATGAAGTCCTGCAGGAGCGTGTCCCACTTGCTCACGAAGGGCTCGATGAGCCTGCGGTACGCCCCCGCGTCGCGCGGCCCGAACGAGGCGGCCGTCTCGGCGACGGACCGGGACAGCACGGCGGCGCTTCCGTCCGGGAAGGGGTGCGCCATGGGCAGCTGCGGCTGGAGCCACTCCAGGCCGTATCGGTCGAGGGGCATGGTGCGGAACACGGGCGAGTTGACGCCCAGCGGATGTGCGGCGGAACAGGGGTCGTGCCGGAACCCGGGAAGCGTCAGCTCCTCGGTCCTCGCCCCGCCGCCGACGGTCTCCTTGGCCTCGAACACGGCCACCGAGAAGCCGCGGCGGGCCAGCTCGACGGCAGCGGTCAGACCGTTCGGTCCCGCCCCCACGATGACGGCATCAAGCATCGACGGCACCTTCGGACTCCTTTGTCAGCCGATGGCCTCTGCCGCCCAGGATAGGCCGGGCCACCGACAGCGCCGTGGGCGCGGGTAGCCTCTGACGGGTGACGTACTGGATCCGCCGCGCTGACGCGGGCTCCGACGACTGGTTCGAGACGGGCTCCGACGGGATCGCCGTACGTCAGGCGTCCTTCACCGACCCGCTCGGAGCGGCGTCCGTGGCGGCCTCGCGCACCGAACTGACCTGGGCTCTCGACGAGTTCGAGCCGCTGGGGGCGCAACTCTACGAGGCGCGATACGGCGTACTTTTGGACGGCCCCGTCGACGGTGGGGAGCCGGTGTCCGAAGCGGAGTTCGATGCCGCGTGGCGACACGCCCGCCACAGCCGACACACCACGGCGGCGGAAACGGATGGCCCACTTCCGCAGGGCACCCGGCTGACCGGCACGGTCAGCGAGCTGCCGTGGGGCCCGGGGCGGACCGGGCTCTTCGTCGATCTGGGGCTGCCGATCGTCGGCTTCGTGGACCTGGGGCATCTGCCGCTCACCCCTGCGGACTGGCCGGGCGTGGGGACCGTCACGGAGTTCGAGGTCACCACCGTGCGGTTCAACTTCGAGCCGCGCGGTGCCCCGCAGATCAGGCTGCGGCCGACAGCAACGCCACCACCCGGTCGACCGTGGCGGCGTCCCGGGCGGCCGTGAACGGCAGCGCGTTCCCGCCCTCGATCCGGAAGGGCTCTCCGGCGACGGTCAGATTGCCGCCTCCGGCCTCGGCCACGAGCAGCAGCCCCGCCGCGTGGTCCCAGGCGAGCTCCCAGGAGAACGCGACCGCGTCCAACTCCCCCCTGGCGATGGCCAGATACTCGAGCCCGGCCGAACCGCAGGGCCGCGGCGCGACGCCGTCGACCCGCAGGCCGAGGAGCGCGCGCTTCTGCTCGGGGGTGGTGAAGTCCGGGTGCGACGTCGCCACTTCGATGACCTCGCCGGGCGAGCCGGCCACCAGCCGCTCCCCGTCCAGCCAGGCGCCCTTGCCGCGCACCGCCACGGCCATCTCGTCCAGCGCCGGGGCGTACGTCCAGGAGGCGAGCACCTCTCCGCGCCACGCCAGCGCGATCAGCATGCAGAATCCGGGGTCACCGTGCACGAACTGCCGGGTGCCGTCCACCGGGTCGACGATCCACACCGGCGCGTCGGCCCGTATCGCCTCGTACGTCGAGGGGTCCGCGTGCACGGCTTCCTCGCCCACGACGACGGAGCCCGGGAGCAGGGTGGTGAGGGCGGCGGTCAGGTGCTCCTCGGCGAGCCGGTCGGCCACCGTCACGAGGTCGTGCGGCCCGCTCTTCTGGACGACATCGCCCTCGGCGAGCTGCCGGAACCGCGGCATGACCTCGGCCGCGGCGGCCTTGCGGAGAGCTTCTTCGACGTCGGGGACGCCACGTACAAGAAAGTCTTCGATCGCTTCGATCATGCATCCATGAGAGCACGCCGGACTGACAATCCGTACGGCCCGGCGGTACGGGGGATGGATTCGAGATGAATCCCACGTGGCCTGGCCCCTGGGCCTCGCCCGTACCTCATCCCCCGCGGCCTCACCTGCAAGAACGGCCCTCTCCCACCCACCCACCGTTCCCCCCACAGCCTTGCCCGCAACGAACAGACCTTCCCCGCCCACCCGCCCGATTGCCCCGCGGTGTCAAGGGATGGGTGGGCGGGGTGGGGGGGGGAGCGTACCGACCGGGGGTGGGCAGGGAGATCAACCCCGGCGTCCGCAGTCGGCAGCGCTCGGGAGGGGACGTGCCGGTATGTCCGCCCGGAGCACGGTTCGCGGCACTCCGGGGCCGCAGCACCCAAGGGGCCACCGGACGATAGCGAGGACGGACATACCGGCACGGCCCCGCACCCACACACGGACCGGCCCCGCAGGACCCGCACCCCGATCACCCGACGCCGGCGAGCACGGACAAACCAGCACGGCACCACACCCACCCACAGACCAGCCCCACAGAACCCGCACCCCGATCACCCGACGACAGCGAGCACGGACAAACCAGCACGGCACCACACCCACCCACAGACCAGCCCCACAGAACCCGCACCCCGATCACCCGACGACAGCAAGGACGGACAAACCAGCACGGCACCACACCCACCACCGAACGGGCCCCGCAGCACGCCGGGCGCCCGGCAGCCGGGAACGCGCACCGTCCCGTCCCGCAGACGGACCCGGCCCCGCCCCTCAGTACGGCGCATCCCGCTCCTCCACATGCCGTCGCAACCGTTCCGTGTCCGCCCCCGTCCACCCCTCCCGGGGAACAATCGCCGCCCACCCGTCCACCGGCCCCGCCCCGTACCGGTGGCCGTGCGGGGCCTCGACTCCGTACGACACCGCCATGTCGACCGACGTCTGCCAGAAGGTGACGACGGGGAACCACCGGATCGCCGGGGTGACGTCCGGGCCGAGGGGGCTCCGGAGCCACTGCGGACGGTGCAGGAGCAGGTCGGACGACCACCACACCACCGGGTCGGACGCGTTCTGGAGATAGACCACCCGCGGATGCCCCCACCCCACCCCCGGCCCCGCCCGCTTCAGGTCCCGCTCGGGGAACTGCGCGAACCGCACGTTCCGGCCCCCCTCGTACAGCGGGCGCCAGACCGGGCTCCCCGCGTCCCGGTGATCGCGGATCTCCTGCGACATCGGGGCGAAGTTGGGCGTGCCCACGATCAGCGCCCCGTCCGTCCGGGCCAGCAGATCGTCCACACCGTCGAACGACGACTCGATCGCGAATCCGCCCAGGCTCTCCCCGGTCACGACCAGCTTGGGCCGGTCGTCCTCGGGCAGGGCGGACCACTTCGCCAGGACGGCGTCGACGAGCCGGCGCGTGGCCTGCGCCGCACGCTCCTTGTCGACGAGGAAGGAGACCCAGCTGGGCAGGTAGGAGTACTGGACGGCGACGATGGCCGTGTCACCGTCGTGCATGTACTCCAGGGGTTCGCTGATGTCGGCGTTGACCCACCCCGTCCCCGTGGTCCCCGCGATGGCCAGCACGTCCCGGTCGAAGGCTCCCGTCCGCTCCAGCTCCTCCACCGCCAGCCGCGCCTTCGCCTCGAACGGGTCCCGGCTGCTGAAGGCCTCCGGCGCCGACGCGCTGACGTAGACCCGCACGGGATCCTTCGCGGGCCTGCCCGTGTACCGCGTGATCTGTTCCTTCGTCGGCGTGGACCCCGCGAAGTTACGGCCCTGGAACCCCAGGTCCTGCCAGCGCAGCAGCGATCCGGGACCCCCGGACACCAGCGGCGAGGTCGGCCGGCGGATGCCCTCCTTGGTGCCGCCGTTCGTCGCGTACGCGATGCGGTCGGCGAGGTCGATGACACCGCGCTGGAAGACGACGTCACGCAGCCCGATCGTGACGAGCAGCGCGCTGAGCGCGACGCCGAGCCCGATGGCCACGGGCAGCGGGACGAACCGGTGCAGGGCGCGGATCAGCCTGCGCGCCCCCAGCCGGATGCCACGGGCCGCCAGCAGGAAAAGGGCCCAGAGCAGGACGGCGATCAGCATGATGACCGGCGTGTGCCAGGCCATCGACGGCGGCAGCCCCTGGAGCTCGCGCAGGCGGCGCTGCGCGTGGTCGCTCTCGGCGATCAGCCACACGGTGAGGACAAGACCGAGGACCCAGTACGCCTGCCAGAAATGTGCCCGTGCCTTCTCGCTCGGCCGCCATCGCAGCAGCGCGCGGACCAGGGTGCTGACGACCGAGCCGAGACCGTAGCCGATGGCCGCGGTGATCCCGCCGACTACGCCCTGCAGCAGCCAGGGACGGGGCACGAGGGAGGGCGTGAGGGAGAGCCAGAAGAAGACCGTGCCGAAGCAGGCGCCCGTGAGGTCCGGCCAGCGTCTGACGAGGTAGGCGGGGCCGGGCCGTTCCCAGTACGGCTTCCTGACGATCGCCCCGCCGCGCCGCACCCCCTCCCGCAGAGTCCGCCGCCAACCGCCCGCCCGGCCGGATTCCGCTCCGCCCGCTCGCCCGGGAATGCTCTTCGCCAACCGCCTCAGCTCCGAGGTCCGGCGCGGCCCTCCGGTGACGGATGTCGCCGGGCGGGGCGCGCGGGGGCACCGCCACCTCATGCTCACCCGGCCCCTCATACCTCGCAAACCCTACGTAAGCGCCCCACTCCACATCCCCGCGCCCCGCCCCCCTTCCCTTAACGCTCAGCGCTCCGCGTTCAGCGCATCGACCGCGCCCCGCGCATCGCCGATCGTCAGGTAGTCGACGGCCACGAAGTTCACCGGCCTCCCGCGCTGCCGCTCGCAGTCGTGCACCCGGTCGAGGACCGGGGTCTCCGGGGGAAGCACGATCTTCAGGTTGGACGTCACCGCGGCTTCCGGGACCGGCAGGCGTCCCAGCAGGGCGCGGGCGACCGGGAGGCTCCGCGGGTCGACGAGGACCTCGTGGTAGAGGCGGTCGTAGGCGTGCTGGTCCTTCAGTACGCCTTGGTGGAAGCCGGAGCTGAGGACGGTGCCGCGCGCCGTGGCCGTCGTGGCGAGGACCGCCACGCACAGCACGGCCACGACCCGGGCGACGGGCCGGAGCCGCCTCAGGCGCGGTCGCGGGCGAGGGCGCCTGGCCGGGCGCGCGCTCTTCCATGCCTTCAGGTTGAGTCCACCGGGTGCGCGCGGCGACTCGGCCTGCCGGTCGCTTCGGGTCGCCTCCGATCGCCTCCGGTCGCCTCGTGCGCAGGACGCCCGCACGATGGACCCGTGCACGCCCGACGGCCTTCCTCGCGGCAGCCGCGGCTTCGGTTCCTGCGGCTTCCGCGGCTCTTGCGGCGTCCGGTCACGACGGCCACCGCCGTCACCGCCACCGTCGTCGTCCTCGTGCTCAGCAACCTCGCGAACAACCGGTGGGCCCAGAACTGGAGCCTGCCCCTCTCCCTGCTGGCCACGGCGGTACTGCTCGCGATCGTGTACTGGTCCGGCGGGCGGTGGGCCGACCTGGGGCTCGCGCGCGCCACCCTCCCGCGCGGCCTGTGGTGGGGGCTGGCGCTGATCGGCGTCGTCGCCGCGGGGTATGCGGTCGCGGCCGCGCTGCCGGTCACCCGCGGCCTGTTCGAGGACCAGCGGCAGAGCGGTCTGAGCGCGGGTGAGGTCGCCCTGCGGGTCCTGGTGACGGTTCCGTTCGGCACGGTCCTGCTGGAGGAAGTGGCCTTCCGGGGCGTTCTCTTCGGTCTGCTCCTGCGCTCCCGCGGGCCCCTCGCCGCGACCCTGGTCTCGTCGGGGCTCTTCGGCCTCTGGCACATCCTGCCGTCGCTCGGCCTCGCCGACGCCAAGCCCGTGCTCGGCGGCGCCTTCGGGGATTCGGCCCTCGGTGTGGTCGTCGTCGACGCCGGTGCGGTCCTGTTCACCGCCCTGGCGGGCTGCCTCTTCTGCGAGCTGCGCCGCCGCAGCGGGAGCCTGCTCGCCCCCATGGGGCTGCACTGGGCCACGAACGCCCTCGGGTACGTCTTCGGCTTCCTGCTGAGGTGAGCCGAGCCGCGCCGCCGGGGGGGGGAGCGGCCCCGGGTGAAATGCCCCGTCCAGGGAACCGGCATAGGGTGCATTTCATGGCGTAATGCCCTCTCCGGAGGCCCCTCATCCGCCGCCCCGCCCCGAAAGGGTCACTCCATGCACCCCTCCCTCAACCCGGCCGCCCTGGCCGAGCTGCGCCGCCCGCGCACCTACCCCGCCGTCACGGTCCTGCTGCCGACCCACCGCAGGGAACCGGACAACGCCCAAGATCCCGTGCGGCTGCGCAACCTCGTCGCCGAGGCCAAGGAGCGCCTGAAGTCCGATCCCGCCGTGGCCAGGGAGCACCGGATCGACGTGGCCGCGCAGCTGGACCGGGCGGTGGCGGAGATCGACCTCGTGCACGCCGAGGACGGGCTCGCCGTCTTCGCCGCCCCCGGGGAGCACCAGGTGTGGTCGCTCGCCAGGACGGTGCCGCCGCGCGTGGTGCTCTCGGACACCTTCCTGACGCGCAACGTCGTCGCGGCCCAGGCCGCCGAGCGCCCGTACTGGGTCCTCGCGGTGTCGGCCGACCGCGTCACGCTGTGGAGCGGCACCCCGGAGCGGGTCACCGAGCACAAGGCGGACTCGTTCCCGCTGACCCGCAGCCTCGACGACCCGGACGCCGAGCGCCAGGAGCGGATCGGCGACCTGCCGAGCACCTTCCGCGACGAGCAGACCCGCAAGTTCCTGCGCGAGGCGGACCACGCGGCGGCCGCCGTGCTGCACGCCCATCCGCGCCCCCTGTTCGTGGCCGGGGAGGCCGCGGCGCTCTCCCTCGTCGACGACGTCGGCACGGTCACCAAGAAGGCCACCCGGGTGCCGCACGGCGGCCTCGCGCACGGACCCGCGGACGCGGTGTGGCAGGCGGTACGCCCCTTCCTCGCCACCCAGGAGAAGACCGAACTCGACTCCGTACTCCATGAGTTGGACGCGGCGCAGGGCCGCCACCAGTACGCCGCCGGTCTGGACGAGGTCTGGCAGAACGTGACGACGGACCGGGCCCGCCTCGTCGCCGTGGAGGACACGTACCAGGCGACCGTGCGCGCCGTCGGCGGACATCTGGTGCCGGCCGCGTCCGACGATCTCGACGCGGTGGACGACGTCGTCGACGACATCGTCGAGCGGGCCCTGGACACCGGCGCGCAGGTCCGCTTCGTACCCGAAGGCACGCTCACCGACCGGGGCCGGATCGCCTGCGCCCTGCGGTACTGACGTCACCCCCACCACTCCCCCACGACTCCCCCATCACGGACAAGCTCCAGCAGCAGGGAAAGGACCGCACCGAATGAACCCCATGCCGCCCCGCGGGAAGCGGCGCCCCGCACGCCGCAGGCCCGCGGTGTCCGCCGCCCTCACGCTCGCCGCCACCCTGACGGCCGCCGCCCTCGTCTCGTGCAGCACCGACAGCGACGCCCCGTCGGCCGAGGAGAGCAGGACGGTCAGTGAACGGCCGAGCGCCCCCGACTCGGCGTCGTTCTCGGAGAAGACCGCGTCCCCGCTGAAGTCGCAGGCCTCGGAGGCCGCCGAGTCCGCCCGTGCGTCGGCGTCGAAGGCGGAGGCGTCCGCGTCGGAGCGCGCGGACGAGTTCGAGGCGTCCGTGTCCGCCGACACGGAGCGCGCCAACCAGGCCGCCGAGAAGGCTCTGCAGGACGTCGACGGGAAGGGCAACGCGATGTCCGACGTCTCCATGACGGGCAAGCCGCGCTCCGAGACCGGCGGTGTGCTCGCCTCCGTGGTGACCTTCACCAACAGGACCGACAAGACGGCGGACTTCGCCGTGCAGGTCGACTTCGTGGACTCCTCGGGCAAGACCGTGGAGACCCGCTACGTCGGCACGGAGAACCTCGAACCGGGCAAGCGGGCCCAGCGGTACGCCATCAGCCACGAGCCCCCGGAGCCGAAGCTCTCCGCGAAGCTGGTCAAGGCCCAGCGGTACTGATCCCCCGTACCGCCAGGGAGCTTCAGGAGCTTCAGAAGTCCACGGCGTCGCGGACGAGCGGGCACGTCATGCAGTGCCCGCCGCCGCGGCCCCGGCCGAGTTCGGCGCCGACGATGGTGATGACCTCGACACCCGCCTTGCGCAGCAGCGTGTTGGTCTGGGTGTTGCGGTCGTATGTAAAGACCACGCCCGGCTCCAGGGCGACGGCGTTGTTGCCGCTGTCCCACTGCTGGCGCTCGGAGGCGTAGACGTCCCCGCCCGTCTCGATCACGCGCAGCTCGGGCAGGCCGAGCGACTTGGCGACCACGTCGACGAACGCGCGTGAGCCCTCGTCCGTGATCTCCACGCCGGCCGCCTTGCCGCCCGCCGCCTTGCCGCCCGCCGCCTTGGCGCCGGCCGTTCTGCCGCCGGGACGCAGCGTGAAGGAGTGCACGGCGTCCATGATCTTCGGGTAGAGCGTGACGATGTCGCGGTCGGCGAAGGTGAAGACGGTGTCCAGATGCATCGCGGCCCGCAGCTTGGGCATGCCGGCGACGATGACCTGCTCGGCCGCGCCGTTCTCGAACAGCGCGGACGCGACCTGGGTGATGGCCTGGCGCGAGGTGCGCTCGCTCATGCCCATCAGGACGACGCCGTTGCCGACGGGCATGATGTCGCCGCCCTCGAACGTCGCCTGTCCCCAGTCGAGTTCGGGGTCGCCCCACCACACCGTGGCGCCCTTGAAGTCGGGGTGGAACTGGTAGACGGCCTTCATCAGAAGCGTCTCGTCGTGCCGGGCCGGCCAGTACAGCGGGTTGAGCGTGACGCCTCCGTACAGCCAGCACGTCGTGTCGCGGGTGTAGAGGGTGTTCGGCAGCGGCGGCATCAAGTACTCGCGTACGCCGGTGGATTCGCGCACGAGGGCGACGTATCCGGAGCGGAACTCGTCCGGCAGGTCCGCGGTGGCCAGGCCCCCGATGAGGTACTCGGCGAGCTGCCGGGGCTCCAGCGTCTCCAGGAAGGCACGGGTGCCGTCGATGAGGCCGAGGCCGACCTCGTTCGCGGTGATCTTCCGGTCGAGGAGCCAGTCCTTGGCCCCGGGGACCGCCATGGTCTGGGCGAGCAGGTCGTGCAGCTCGACGACCTCGACGCCGCGCTGCTGGAGCTTGATGACGAAGTCCGCGTGGTCGCGCTGGGCGTTCTCCACCCACATGACGTCGTCGAAGAGCAGGTCGTCGGCGTTGGTGGGGGTCAGCCTGCGGTGGGCGAGCCCCGGCGCGCAGACCAGTACCTTGCGCAGCCTGCCGACCTCGGAGTGGACACCGAAGGTCGGTGCGGCGGGGGTGTCGTTGCTGGTCACGATGCGCCTTTCGGTCGGTGGCAACAGGGGCGGAGGCCGGTCCCGGGGGCGCCGGGTCAGAGCTCGATCCAGCCGACCGCGAGCGCGATCACACCCACGACGGCGCCCGCGATCGAGACGGCGCAGATGACGGCCTCGCGGGGCGAGAACAGGCGCCGGCGCTGTTCCCGCCGGGCCTTGATGAACAGGAAGGTCGCGGGGGCGTAGATGATGAAGGAGACCAGGACGAACTTGAGCCCGGCGGCGTACAGCAGGAACGCCATGTACAGCGTGGCGATCACCGCGATCACCAGTTCCTTGCGGGTGCTCTGCCCCTCGACCGCCACGTCCTCGCGGCCCGCCCCGGTGGCGATCTTGACGGCGAAGGCGGCCGCGAGCAGGAACGGGATGAGGCTCAGCGCACTGGTCAGGTCGAGCGCGAAGTTGAACGCGTCGTCGGAGAACATCGTGACGACCAGGACGACCTGGCTCAGCGCGGTGGTCATCAGGAGCGCGGGGACCGGCACGTCCTCGGCGGTGGCCTTCCGCAGGAAGCGGGGCATGTCGTCGTCCTTGGCTGCGACGAAGAGCACTTCCGCGGCCATCAGGGTCCAGGCGAGGTAGGCGCCGAGCACGGAGATGATGAGTCCGACGCTGACGAAGACCTTGCCCCAGGTGCCGACGGCCTCCTCCAGGACCCCGGCCATGGAGGGCTGGCGCAGCTCGGCGATCTCGGCCATCGGCATGATGCCGTACGACACGATGGTGACGGAGGCGAAGACGGCGAAGACGCTGAGGAAGCCCAGGACCGTGGCCCGGCCGACGTCCTCGCGGCGCTTGGCGTGCCGGGAGTAGACGCTCGCGCCCTCGACACCCAGGAAGACGAAGACGGTGGCCAGCATGGTGCCGCGCACCTGGTTGAAGAGCGATCCCGCGTAGTCGGCGCCGCCGAAGTTCTCCGCGAAGACGGACGGCTTGAAGAGGAAGAGCGCCAGGATCACGAAGACGAGGATGGGCACGATCTTGGCGACGGTGACGATCCTGTTGATCGCCGCCGCTTCCTTGACCCCGCGGCGGATGAGCAGGAAGAACGCCCATAGGCCGAACGAGGAGAGGACGACGGCCAGCAGGGTGTCGCCGTCACCGAGGCCGGGCCAGATGGCGCCGACGGTCGACATGATGAGCACCCAGTAGGTGACGTTGCCGACGCACGCGCTGGCCCAGTACCCGAAGGCGGAGAAGAAGCCGAGGTACTCGCCGAACCCGGCCTTCGCGTAGGCGTAGACACCGGCGTCCAGATCCGGTCTGCGCACGGCGAGGGTCTGGAAGACGAACGCGAGCATCAGCATGCCCGTGCCGGCGATGGCCCAGGCGATCAACGCGCCCGCGACACCGGTCTCCTGGGCGAACCGGCGGGGCAGCGAGAACACGCCCGCGCCGACCATCGAGCCGACGACCATCATCGTCAGCGTCGTGAGGGTCAGCTTGACGGCCGGTGACGCCCCGGCTGTGGCCTGGTCACTCGTCTCAGCGTGGCTCATGGGCTCCTCGTCAGCTCCCGTCGGGGCCGGCGCCTAGGGACGACTGACCACCCTGTGCGGGAATCTATCCCTAGTGGGTCGAGTTGTCCTGATATGAAATCGCAGGCTGACGGTGTTCGCGATTCAGCCAGGCCCGGAGGAAGCACAGTGCACGGTGAGTACAAGGTCCCCGGCGGCAAGCTCGTCGTCGTGGATCTGGAGGTCGAGGACGGGGTGCTGCGGCACGTGCGGGTGGCGGGAGACTTCTTCCTCGAACCCGACGAGGCGTTCGACGCCCTGAGCCATTCGTTGGAGGGCGCCCCGGCCGACACCGACACGGCGGGCCTCGCCGCCCGCGTCGACGCCGCGCTCCCGGAGGGCACGGTCATGTACGGGCTGACGTCGGAGGGGGTGGGCGTCGCGGTGCGCCGCGCCCTCGCGCACGCCACCGACTGGACCGACTACGACTGGCAGCTGATCCACGAGGCCCCGCAGTCCCCCGCCCTGCTCATGGCCCTGGACGAGGTGCTCACCGAGGAGGTCGCCGCCGGGCGCCGCCCGCCGACGCTGCGCGTGTGGGAGTGGGAGTCCCCGGCGGTCGTCATCGGCAGCTTCCAGTCGCTGCGCAACGAAGTGGACCGGGAGGGCGCCGAGCGGCACGGCATCCAGGTGGTGCGCCGGATCAGTGGCGGCGGCGCCATGTTCTGCGAGCCGGGCAACGCCATCACGTACTCACTCTCCGTCCCCGACTCCCTCGTGCAGGGCCTGTCCTTCGCCGACAGCTACGCCTACCTGGACGACTGGGTGCTCGACGCCCTCGGCGACATGGGCATCAAGGCGTGGTACCAACCGCTCAACGACATCGCCACCGACGCCGGGAAGGTCGCCGGCGCCGCCCAGAAGCGGGTCGCCGGCGGGCACGGCGCCGTGCTGCACCACGTGACGATGTCGTACGACATCGACGCGGAGAAGATGGTCGAGGTGCTCCGCATCGGCCGCGAGAAGCTCTCGGACAAGGGCACGAAGAGCGCGAAGAAGCGCGTGGATCCGCTGCGCCGCCAGACCGGACTGCCGCGCGAGGCCGTGATCGAGCGGATGCTCGACTCCTTCCGCACGCGGTACGGCCTGACGGCGGGCAAGGCCACGGACGAGGAGATGGCCAGGGCGCGGGAACTGGCCCGCACCAAGTTCAGCTCACCGGAGTGGACGGCGCGGGTGCCGTAGCCCCGGACGGTTTCGTGTCGCCCCCGGGCTCGCGCTGCCAGGCGGTGGTGCCGATGCGACCAGTGTTGCCGAGGTCGATCCGGCCCTCCGGGATCACGGTCCCGGGCCGGGTGCCCGGGGCCGGGGTGACCTTCAGATAGGTGCCGCTGACGGCGGTCGTGGTCGTGTCGGTGACGGTGTTGCGCCAGACGAGGACGGTGTAGGCCCTCTCGTCCTTCTTGAGCGAGACGGGGTGCGGCCCGGGGTCGTCCATCTGCGTGACGGGCGCGGGCCCTTCGAGGATCTGTACGTCGAGGGGTTCGCGGTGCTCGTCCAGGACCCGCAGCTTCGGATAGCCGTTCAGGCGGTAGGTGTCCTTGCCGCAGTTGGTCAGGGTCACGGACATCGCGCGCAGGCCCATGGCGGGGTTGACCATGCCCGCCTCGATACGGACACCGGACGCGGGGCAGGAGGACGAGGGCGCGTCGGACACCCCCGGCGGCGCCGTCTCGACGGGAATCCCCGTCGGCGAGTCAGGACCGGGCTCGGCGGACACACCGTCCGGCCAACCGTCCCCCGCATCACCCGTATCGCCCGCACCGGACCGACCACCCTCGGCAGACGCCGTACGCCCGGGATCCCTCTCCCGCTCCACCTCCTCCGAGAGCCCGCATCCGGAGGCGAGCACGACCACGGCGGAGAGGACGGCGACGTGTCTGAACGGTATGACGGTCACGCGGAGATCATGCCATGGCCACAGTTTCCCCCTATCTGCCGATCTGCCGCCTCCCACAGCCGCGCCTCCCCGACCATGGCCGCGTCTACGGAGTCACGCTACGGGCCGCTACGAGCCCCGACTCATAGGCGAAGACGACCAGTTGGGCCCGGTCGCGCGCGCCCAGCTTCGTCATCGCCCGGCTCACATGCGTCTTCGCCGTGAACGGACTGATCACCATGTGCGTGGCGATCTCCTCGTTCGTCAGCCCCCGTGCGGCCAGCGCGGTGACCTCCCGCTCCCGGCGCGTGAGGTTCTCCAGGCCCGGCGCGGTGGCCCGGTCCGGCGGCCGCGAGACGAACTCGCCGATCAGCCTGCTCGTCACGGAGGGCGAGAGCAGGGAGTCCCCGCGCGCGACGATCTCGATGCCGTGCAACAGGTCGGCGGGCTCCGTGTCCTTGAGCAGAAACCCGCTCGCACCGGCCCTCAGGGCGTCGAACACGTACTCATCAAGGCCGTAGTTGGTGAGGATCACGACGCGTACGTCGCGGAGGCGGGGATCTGCCGCGATCCGCCGTGTCGCCTCGATCCCGGTCATCACCGGCATCTGTACGTCTATGAGCGCCACGTCCGGCACGCACTCCCGCACCAGCGCGACCCCGCGCTCCCCGTCGGCGGCCTCCCCCACCACCTCGATACCGTCCTCGGCCTCGAGCAGCGCACGGAACCCGGCCCGCATCAACGCCTGATCGTCGATGAGCACCACCCGGATCACGTCCCCTCCCCGGGGCGCCCGACATCAGCGGCCACCCTGACCTCCGCCGGCGACCCGCCCCGCCCGGCGGCCTTTCCGGCTCCCCCGGAGAGCGCCGCGCCCATGGGTACCCCCAGGGATGCCTCATCGGCTGTCCCCTCGGCTGTCCCGGACAGCAACGCCCCGCCCTCCAGCGGAAGTTCCGCCCGGACCAGGAATCCCCCCTCGACCCGCGGCCCCGCCAGCAGCGTCCCACCCAGGGAAGCGACCCGCTCGCGCATGCCCGTGAGCCCTGTCCCCTCCACCGGCGGCCGCCCCGCATCGGCTACCCCGTCGTCCTCCACCCGCACCCCCAACACCCGCTCCCCGTAGTCGAGTCCGACCGTTACCTTGGCCGAGCCTCCCGCATGGCGTGCCACGTTGGTGAGGCCTTCCTGCACGATCCTGTACGCGGTCCGCTCCAGGTCACCGGCCAGGGCACGCTCCCGGCCGCACACCGCAAGCTCCACCGCGAGCCCCGCCGCCCGCGCGCGCTCGACCAGCAGCGCCGGGCTCCCCGTCGGCTCGTCCGTGCGCAACACCGTGAGCGTGGACCGCAGTTCACGCATCGCCTCGCCGCTCGCCTCCTGGATGGCGAGCAGCGCGGGCGGTATCTCCTCGCCCCGCTTCCGGGCGAGGTGGACGGCCACTCCCGCCTGGAGCTTGACGATCGAGATGCTGTGCGTCAGCGAGTCGTGCAGTTCGCGCGCGATCCGCAGCCGCTCCTCGCCCGCCCTGCGCAGCGCCGCCTCCTCGCGGGTCCGCTCGGCCTCCAGGGCCCGCTGCTCGGTCTGGCGCAGATACGCCTGCCAGTTCTTGTCGGCGAGGCCCGTGACGAGAGCGCACAGGAACCAGCCGGCCAGCAGCAGCGTGCGCTGCACGATGTCGTCCGATCCCTCTCCCGCCGCCACGCCCCCCGCAGCTCCCCCGACCTCCCCCGCCACCGCGAAGCCCGCGAGGAACACCGCGGCGGCACCGGCGGCCACGCCCCGGTGGCCTGCGCGCGCAGCCGTATGAACGGCCGCCACCACCGGAATCGCCGCGACACTGCTCGCGCCCGCGTACACCACCTCGCCGAGCAGGCACGCCGTGGTGACCGCGAGCACGGCGCGCGGCGCCGCTCGATGGGCGGAGAGTGCGAGCGAACCGGCGCCGATCAATGCGTAGTCGAGGAACCCCGCACCGCCGTCCCGCAGACCCGCCGCGAGTGCGACGATCACGCCCACCACGACCGCGAGCATCGCGTCGCCGACCCACGCCTGCCGCGCTTGATTCCGCACCTGGTCCCGCACTCGATCGCGCACGTTCACCTGCCCCGCCGCTCTCCCCGTCCGGTCCGCCGCCATCTCCGCCCCCGCGTCCCTCGCATCCCCCGTTTCGGCGCATCCCCCGCCGTGTTCAGAACGATAGAGGCCGTCACTGACAACCGCGTCACCTCAGCAGACCGTTCCCGCACTACTCCCCACGCAGTAGTCGCCGACCCGTCCGGCCCCGGCGGCGTACCCGCAACTGCCTTCCGCCGGACGACGACCCGAGACACCCGGCGCCCCGACCATCGAGCCATGGCAACCTTTCGATACACCGATTCCGTACTTCCGAAATCCGCGACGGGCAGGACCGCCGAGGCTTACGCGCAGATGGCCGAGGACTTCGGCATCTCCGAGCCCGCGCCCCTAGTCGCCCTGTCCCCCGCACCCGAACTGTTCACCGCCACCTGGGCGTTGCTCCGCGAGTCCCTGCTGGTCGGCGGCGGCGACGCCTTCGGCAGCGGCGGCACCACCCGCACCGACCGGGAGCTGGTCGCCGTGGGCGTCTCGCTCGCCAACCGCTGCCCGTTCTGCGTGAGCGCGCACACGGTGATGCTGCACGCCACCGGCGAGCACCGCGTCGCCGAGCGGGTGCTGCGCGGCGAGCAGCCCGAGGACCCGGCGCAGGCGCGACTGCTCGCCTGGGGCCAGGCCACGCGGACGCCGCAGGCGCCGGAGCTCGTCTCGCCGCCGTTCCCGCGCGCCCACGCCCCGGCCCACATCGGCACCGCGCTCACCTTCCACTTCATCAACCGCGTCGCGTCGTCACTGATCGGCGAGGCCATGCTGCCGTGCAACGCGCAGCGCTTCCGGGCGGTGCGCTCGATCGGCGGCCGCACCCTGCAGAAGTCGGTCCGCCGCACCGTCACGCCCGGTGACTCGCTGCCCCTGCTCGACGACCCGCAGCCAGGCCCGGCCTGGGCCGCGGGCACACCCATCGGCTCCGCGTACGCGGCGCTCCGCACCGCGGCGACGACGGGCGCGGGCCTGCTCGACGAGGCCGACCAGGCCCTCGTACAGGCGGTGGTGGCGGAGTGGGACGGCGCGCATCCGCCGCTGTCCTGGGGCGCCCTGCCCGACCGCGCGTCGCGCCCGGGGGCACGGCTCGCGCTGCTCGCCGCACTCGCGCCGTACCGCATCACCGACGAGGACGTGGCGGCCTGGAAGAAGCCGCCGTTCAGCGACCACTGCCTCGTGCACCTGATCGCGTACGGCGCGTTCACGGCGGTCGACCGCATCGAGAGCTCCCTCGCGGCGCACCACTCGGCTCACTACGCCAAGGAGACGTCATGACCGGATCGAACACATCGGCCGCATCGAACGCGTCGGCTGCGTCAGCCGAGTCGGCTGCTTCGGCGACATCGACTGCGTCGGCGACACTGACGACGCCGACCCCCAACTCCCGCCAGGCGAAGGCCTGGAACGGGCCGGTGGGCACCCACTGGGCCACGCACCACGACCGTTACGACGCGATGCTGTCCGGCGTGAACGACGCCCTGTTCGACGCCGCGGCGATCGGCGCGGGCGACCGTGTCCTGGACATCGGCTGCGGCGCCGGCGTCACCACGCGCATCGCGGCCCGCCGCGCTGGGCACGGCCATGCGGTGGGCGTCGACATTTCGGCACCGCTCCTCGACCGGGCCCGTGCGAGCACGGCGTCCGAAGGCATCACGAACGCGGCGTACGAGCGGGCCGACGCCCAGATCCACCCCTTCCCCCGAGCTGGGTACGACGTCGCGATCAGCCGTGGCGGGGTCATGTTCTTCGCCGACCACGCCGCCGCGTTCACGAACATCGCCCGCGCGCTGCGTCCCGGCGGGCGCCTGGTGTTCGTCTGTCCGCAGCCCGTCGACCAGGAGACCGAGGAGTCCCGGACGCTGAGCCGGTTCGCCAAGCTCCTCGCGGAGGAGGACGGTCCCGCGGAGAGCCCGGAGTACGTGTCGCCCGAGGCCGCGGCCGACGCCGTCGCCGCCCGCACCGCCATGTCCTCGCTCTCGGACCCGGCCCGCATCCACGAGGTGCTCACCGCCTACGAGGACGTGAGGGTGACGCCCATACCCATCGAGGCCGTGTGGGGCCAAACCCCAGCCGATGCGGTCGACTTCATCCTGTCGCGCACTCCGGGCCGGACGGTCACCGCCGCGACGCGGGCCTCCCTGGAGGCGGCGTTCCGGCCCCACGCGACCGAGTACGGCGTGCGGATGCGGGCGGGGGTGTGGCTCGTGACGGCGGCGCGCCAGGCCTGAGGCTTCACATGCGACACGTGCGCCACATGCTTAGGACCTGAGGCTTCAGGGACGCCAGGCCCGAGCCGCATCCGGCACCAGGCCCCAGCCACGCCTCGCGCCTCGCGCCTCGCGCCTCGCACCTCGCACCTCGCACCTCGCACCTCGCACCTCGCACCTCGCACCAGCCTCAAGCCCTTTCCCGCGCAAGGGCCTACGCCTTCCCCCGCTCGCCGTCGTCCTGCATCGCCCGGGTCTCGCTCTTGAGAATCCGCAGGGACTTGCCCACCGCGCGGGCCGTGTCCGGCAGCTTCTTCGAGCCAAACAGCACGATGACCACGATCGCCACGATGAGCAGATGCCAGGGTTCCAGTCCGTTACGGAGCATCGTCGCCCGCCCTTCTCCACAGATGTCTCAGCCGTCATTCAGCGTCGGTAGCCTCAAGAAAGATTGCTACATTGCGCAACTGTACAACCATGGGGCGGGCCGGGAGGTCCCTCTCTGTGAGGCGGAACGACTCGGACGGATAGGGCGCACCCATGACAACCAGCCACCGTGCAGCTGTACGCAGCCGTCGGCGCAAGCGCGGCCGTGTGCGGCTCACACTGGGCATCGTCCTGTCCCTGCTGGTGCTCGTGGCGGCCGGCGCCGGGTGGGTGTACGTCCGGCTGAGCGGCAACATCGACACCTTCGCGGCGGACGGTGTCTCCGGTGACCGGCCCGACGCCGACACATCCAAGGGTGAGAACGTCCTGGTCATCGGCTCGGACGCACGCACAGCGGGGAACAGCGCGCTCGGCGGCGGCGACAAGAACGACATCGGCCGCTCCGACACCGCCTTCCTGCTGCACGTGTACGCCGACCACCGGCATGCCGTCGCCGTCTCCATCCCCCGCGACACCCTCGTGGACCTCCCGCCCTGCAAGCTGCCGGACGGCAGCTGGACGAAGACCCGGCCGAACACCATGTTCAACGCCGCGTACTCGGTGGGCGAGACCGCCAAGGGGAACCCCGCCTGCACCCAGAACACCGTCGAGCACCTCACCGGTCTGCGCGTGGACCACACCGTCGTCGTCGACTTCAAGGGGTTCGCCGAGCTGACGGACGTGGTGGGCGGAGTGGAGGTGTGCCTGCCGCAGGACGTCTACCAGCGTGACCTCAACCCCCACCGCGCCACCCGTGGCGCGCGTCTCTTCGCCAAGGGAGAACAGGAGGTGTCGGGCCAGAAGGCCCTGGACTACGTACGCATCCGGCACGGCATCGGCGACGGCTCCGACATAGGCCGCATCAAGCGCCAACAGGCTTTCGTGGCAAGCCTGTTGAAGAAGGTCAAGAGCGACGGCCTGACGCCCACCAAGCTGCTGCCGCTCGCGGACGCCGCCACGCAGTCCATGACCGTCGACCCCGGGCTCGGCTCAGCCGACAAGCTGATCTCGTTCGCGATGTCGCTGAAGGACATCGACCTGGGCAACACCAAGTTCGTCACCATCCCCTGGCGGTACGAGGGTTCGCGGGTCGCGGTGGTCCAGCCGGATGCCGACGCGCTGTGGGCCTCGCTCAAGGACGACCGCACGCTGGACGGCGCGGACGCCAGCGGCAAGAACGTCAAGCGAGACAAGCCCGGCGGCGCAGAGTCCGCCGCGCCTGTCTCCGGGGACGGCGTCGCCGTGGCCGTCTACAACGGCACTAACGTCACCGGTCTCGCCGCCCGCGCGGCGAAGACCCTCACCGAGCACGACTTCACGGTTACCGGCACCGCGACCGCCGGCACCCAGGACCACGCCACCACGGTGATCGCGTACGGACCCGGCGAGCAGGGCAGGGCGAAGTCCGTCGCCCGGCTCTTCCCGGGGGCGGAAGTGAAGTCCGCGACCGCCCCGGGCGTGACCGTCACCCTGGGCCGGTCGTACGCGGACGCCCCCACGGCCACCCCGTCGGGCGAGCCGGAGCCCGTCCCCACCAAGGTCGCCGACGACGCCCGCTCCGCCGACGACAACCCCTGCTCGGACCTCTCCTACGGATGACCACAGCTCACTGCGGCTGACCACGGCTGGCCACTGCGGCTGGCCACAGCTGGCTACGGCTGCGGGACCCACCGGCGCCGGAGCACCCCGAGCGCCGCCGCGTAGAGGCCGAGCACCACGGCGAGCAGCAGGTAGTACAGGCCCGGCAGGGGCGTCATGCCCAGGAGCGGGCCCAGTGGGGAGAGCGGAAGGAGCAGGCCGACGGCGGCGAGCGCGGCCACCGACCAGCCGACCGGGCCCGGCGTCCTGCCCTCGGCCCGGCGGCGGCCGGTCCGCAGGAGCAGCATCACCAGGGCCTGGGTCAGCAGGTTCTCGGTGAACCAACCGGAGTGGAACACCGCCTGGTCGTCCACGGCGCCGGGCCCGTGCAGGGCGAGCGCCAGGACGAGGAAGGTGGCGAGGTCGGCGAGGGCGTTGAGCGCGCCGAAGCCGGTGATGAAGCGCAGGAAGGCGCGGGGCCGCAGCTCGGTGGGGCGGCGAAGGACCGCCGGATGAGGCCGCTCGTAGGCGAAGGCGAGCTGCGCGGCGTCGAAGCACAGGTTCTGCACCAGGACCTGCGCCGGGAGCATCGGCAGGAACGGCAGCAGGAGTCCCGCGGAGAGCATCGCGATGACGTTGCCGAGGTTCGAGGAGAGGGTGACGCGCAGATACGTGGCGATGTTGCCGCTGCTGTGGCGTCCCGCGCGGACGGCGTGGCCGATCGCGGTGAGGTCCTTGTCGGCGAGCACCACGTCGGCGCTCTCGCGTACGACGTCCACGGCGGCCCGCGGCGCGATCCCGACGTCGGCGGCCCGCAGCGCGGGCAGGTCGTTGACCCCGTCGCCGAGGAACCCGGTGGTGTGCCCGCCCGCCCGCAGCGCCTCGGTGATGCGGGCCTTGTGCTCGGGGGTACAGCGGGCGAAGACGGTGGTGTGCCGGGCGGTCTGGGCGAGTTCGGCGTCGGTGAGGGTGTCGACGCGGTCGGCTGTGAGAACTCCGCCGCCCTCTGCCTCGCCGATCCCCAGCTCGCGGCAGGCCCGCGCCGCCGTCCCCGAGTGGTCGCCGGTGAGGATCTTGACCGTGATGCCGCTCTCCGCGAGGTCCCGCAGGGCGGTGGCGGCGGTCGGGGCAAGGGCATCCCGCAGGGTGAGGAAGCCGCGGAAGGTCAGGCCGCGTTCGTCGGCCGGGGTGTAGGCGCGGGTGCGGGCGGGCCGCTCGGCGGTGGCGACCGCGAGGAGACGCAGGCCGCCGTCCGCTTCACGGGCGGCGAGGTCCAGCAGCCTCTCCCGTTCACCGTCCTCCAGCACGCAGCGTTCCAGCACGGCCTCGACGGCGCCCTTCACCACGAGCGTGTGGGTGCCTAGGCCTACGGGACCGCGTACGACCGCGGTGGCGAGGCGGCGTACGGGGTCGAAGGGCAGCGCCGCCACCCCTTCGTATCCCAGCCCTTCGTAACCCGGCCCTTCGTATCCCAGCCCTTCGTATTCCAGCGCCTCGTACCCCACCCCTCGGTAACCCGGCCCCTCGGACCGCGCCCCTCCGTACCGCATCGCTTCGTACCGCATCGCTTCGTCCTCGCGCCCGGCGTCGGGCACCGCGTCGAGGACCGCATCGAGGACCGCGTCGTCGAGCGGGTCGGGGGCGGGCAGCTCGGCGAGCTGGAGTGTCCACCAGGAGTTGACCGCCGCCCAGTGCAGCGCTTCGGGCGCCGCCCGCCCGTCGGCACCCAGGGTGCGGTCGAGGACCGGCCGGTCCTCGGTGAGCGTGCCGGTCTTGTCCAGGCACAGGACGTCGACGGCGCCGAGGTCGTGCAGCGCGGGCAGCCGTCTGACGATCACCCCGTGCGTACGGGCCAGGAGCGAGGCCCCGCGCGCCAGGCAGGTGGTGACGATGACCGGCAGCATCTCCGGCGTCAGACCGACCGCCACGGCGACCGCGAACGGCAGGGTCTCCAGGCCGCGCCCGCGCAGGGCGGCGTTGGCCATCAGCACGAGCGGCGGGGTCAGCAGCATGAACCGGATGAGGACCCAGGAGATGCCGTGCACGGAGCGGTCGAAGGCGCTCGGCCCGCGCCGCCCCGCCATGCCGTGCGCGGCGGCGAACCGGGTCCGCGCCCCGGTCGCGACGACCACCGCGGTGCCGCTGCCCGAGGCGACGCTGCTGCCCTGGAAGCAGAGGTGAGGCTGCTCGAAGACCCCCTCGGGACGCCGCGTGTCCGGCACGTCGGCCGCGGCCTTGGGCACCGGCGCCGACTCCCCCGTCAGCGCCGCCTGGCGCACGCTCAGCCCGCTCGCGCGCAGCAACCGCACGTCGGCGGGGACGAGATCGCCGGGGCCGAGCCGCACCACGTCCCCCGGCACCAGTTCCTCGACCGGGATCTCCCGCTCCCGGGGGCCGTCGTCACGCTCCGCGCGGCGCAGCACGCTCGCGGTGGTGGCCACCAGGGCCCGGAGCGCGGCCATGGACCGGTCGGCGCGGTACTCACCGGACGTCCTCAGCACTCCACTGACGACGACCAGGCACAGGATCACGCAGGCGGTGCCCCAGGAGGCGACGGTGGCCGACACCAGGCCGAGGCAGAGCAGCACCGCCGTGAAGGGATCCCGCAGGCTGCGGCCGAAGAGGCGCGGCCACGACACCGCCCTCCGGTCGGGAAGGGTGTTCTCGCCGAACCGGGCGACGCGCCGCTCGGCCTCCGCGTCCGTCAGGCCGCGCGGGCCGCTCTCCACACGGCGCAGCACCTCCAGCGAGGTGAGCCCACCGGCTGCGGCCTCAGGCACCAAGGCCGCGGAGCCGGCGTGCCGGTGACCGCGCGGCACGGTCGGCACTGCCGTCACGGTTGGAGCGGTCGGCACGGTCGGCGATGTGGGAGCGGTCGGCACGGTCGGCGATGTCGGAGCGTTCGGCGCGGGCAGAAGTGTGTGAGCGCTCGGCAGGGTCAGAAGTGTGCGAGCGGTCGGCGCGGTCAGTCAGCTGTCCGACCATCAGCCGCACCACGGTCACCACGTCCGCGTCGTCGACGAAGTAGACCTGGCGCCGGCCCTCGCGCCGGGAGCGCACGAGCCCGGCCAGCTTCAGTTTCGTCAGATGCTGGCTGACCGCGGGCAGCGCTCCGCCGACCCGCTCCGCGAGCCCGGTCACGTCGCTCTCGCCCTGCGCGAGCGCCCATACGATGTGCAGCCGCGCGGAGGAGGCGAGCAGCCCGAAGGCCGCCGCCGCGTCGGCGAGGACCTCGGCCGATGGATCGTCGAAGCCGGTGCCGTTCGTCGCCACGGTCGTCCTCCCTCCGCGCCCGGACTCACGCGTACGGACTCTCGTACGCGAGGGTCCAGTCTAGGCCGCCGATCGGCCTCCCCCGGAGCCCGCGCGCCTGCCCCTACCCCTGCCTTTTGCGCCCGCCCCTGCCCACCGCCATCAGCCCGACGTAGACGACCAGCGCCGACGCGAGCCCGATCGCCCAGCCGTAGTCGGCGAGCGGCTTCAGTACGGGGATCAGCCCGTCCTCGGGGAACGGTCCCTTCCCCGGCGCCGAGTGCGACCCGCCCACGGCGAGCACGCCCCCGACCGCGAAGGCCGCGACGGCGCGCAGGTTCCACCCGCCGGTGTACCAGTAGCGCCCTTCCGGGCGGTACAGGTCGGCGAGGTCCAGGACCGTCCGACGCACCACCCAGTAGTCGGCAATCAGGATTCCGGCGACCGTGCCGAGCAGTCCGCCCACGACGCCCAGCCAGACGAAGATGTAGAGCTCGGGCGTCTCGATCAGCTTCCACGGGAAGATGACCACGCCCACGACACCGGTGATCAGCGCGCCCGTACGGAAGTTGATGAACTTCGGGGCGAGGTTCGCGAGGTCGTACGCGGGTGAGACCACGTTCGCCGCGATGTTCACGGAGACCGTGGCGACCAGGACCGTCACCAGGGCGTAGAGGAGCCCGAAGACGTTGTCGGCCTTGGCGGCCAGGTCGACGGGCTCCCAGATCGGCTCCCCGTACACCGCCTGCGAGCCGGAGGTCACCAGGACCGACAGGAGCGCGAAGGCGGTCATGGTGGTCGGCAGGCCGAGCGTCTGCCCCCACACCTGCGCCCGCTGCCCCTTACCGAACCGGGTGAAGTCGGGGATGTTCAGGGACAGCGTCGACCAGAAGCCGATCATGCCCATCAGCGCGGGGAAGAACACCGGCCAGAAGTCGGCTCCCCAGCCCAGCGTGGACGGCTGGTCGAGCAGCGGGCCGAAGCCGCCCGCCTTGTCGGCGATCCACACGAGCAGCACGACGGCGCCGACGAGCACGAAGGGCGCCGCCCAGTTCTCGAAGCGCCGCAGCGCCTCCATCCCCCGGTAGATGATGGCCAGTTGGAGGACCCAGAAGAGGACGAAGCAGAGCCACAGCGGCCATGGGTGGCCGCCGATCCGGGACTCGTCGCTCCACGCTCCGTCGAAGACCTGGTTGAGCAGGACGTAGATCCCCTGGCCGCCGATCCAGGTCTGGATGCCGAACCAGCCGCAGGCCACGGCCGCCCGGATCAGCGCGGGCAGGTTCGCCCCGCGCAGGCCGAAGGAGGCGCGGGCCAGGACGGGGAACGGGATGCCGTACTTCGGGCCCGCGTGTCCCGTCAGAAGCATCGGCAGGAGCACGATCACGTTGGCCGCCGCGATCGTGAAGACGGCCTGGCGCCAGTCCATGCCGAGCGCGACCAGACCCGAAGCGAGCGTCCAGGAAGGGATGTTGTGGGCCATGCCGATCCACAGGGCGGCGAAGTTGTAGGTGCTCCAGTGGCGTTCGGCGAGGGGGATGGGCCTGAGGTCGTCGTTGGCGAAGCGGCTGTGCTCCGGGAAGGCGCCGGGGCGCAGTTCGACGCGGCCGTCGTCGGCCACGGTCTGGGATGTCGCGCCGGGGTCCGCGGCGGTCGGCCCCGTGGGGACGGTGCCGGTCACGAGGCGAGCGGATCGGTCTGCGGCACACGTCCGATCGGCGGCACACGTCCGAAATCCATGCCCAGGCTCCTTACTCGGGTTTCGACGCGGGGATCGGGTCGACGCGGGGATCGGGTCGACGCGGGACTCCGGTCGACGCGGGACTCCGGTCGACGCGGGACTCCGGTCGACGTGGGACTCGGGTCGACGCGAAGACTCGGGTCAAGTCGGCTCAGGTACTGGCGGTGGCGCTGTTGCCTACAGGTGCGGGAGAGGCTTCAGATCCAGCCTCTTGGCGAGTTTCCCCGACTGACGGCGCCGACAACCCTGTTCCCGTCCGCTCCCGGTCGCACTGACCGCGACAGCGGCCTCCCGGCGTACTGGCGTACCGGCGTACCCGTGCCACGTACCCCAACTACCCTGACCCGCATGATCAGCCGCTCCGGAGAGGACGAGTCGTGAGCCAGGGGAACCCGCAGCCCGTCCGCCGCCATCCGGACACCGGGCCCGCGCTCCCTCGGCAGGCCGACCCCCGGCAGGCCGACCCCCGGCAGGCGGACCCCCGTCGGCCGCTCCCCCGCCAGGCACAACAGCCGCCCCACAGCGGCCACATGATCGTCTGCGGTGACGACGCGCTCGCCGAACGCCTCGCCGCCGAGCTGCGCTCGGTCTACCGCGAGCGGGTGACCGTCGTCGTCCCTTCCGCGCTGCCGGTGGACGGTCCGCGGTCGGGACCGGCCGGGCGTGCGCGGGCCACCGCCCTCCTGGTCCGGATGCAGGCCGTCATGGCACGCGCGGCCGGAACCCCCGGCGGCAGCGGGGACGCAGCGACGCGGCCCGAGGTCCCCCGGGTCCTGGAAGCACCGGAGCCCGACGAGGCCGTCCTCGTCGAGGCGGGCGTCCACGACGCCGCCGCGCTGGCCCTGGTGTACGACGACGACGAGACCAACATCCACGCCGCGCTCGTCGCCCGGCGCCTCAACCCCCGCCTGCGGATAGTGATCCGGCTCTACAACCGCAAGCTGGGCCAGCACCTGGAGGAGCTGCTCGACCAGGCCGCCGCGGTCGCGTCGCCCGGCCTGGACCCGGCCGAGGTGAACGCCTCCACCACCGTCCTGTCCGACGCCGACACCGCGGCTCCCGCCCTCGCGGCCACCGCCGTCGCCGGTACCAGCAAGGTCGTCCAGGCCGACGGTCTCCTCCTGCGCGCCGTGGAGCGCGACCCGCCGCGCCGCGGAGAGGTCGCCGACCCCGGCCTGTGCACGCTCGCCCTGCTCTCGTCGACCACCAACGACCCCGCGGGCGCGGAGGGTTCGGACGACGGCGGCCAGGACGGGCCCCTGCTGCTGCCCGACGACCGCACCGTCACCTCCGCCACCGGCAGGGGCACCGTGGTCCTCAAGGCCGTCTCGCACGCCGGGCCCGACCGGCCACCCGGCCGCCTGACCGGGCGCGGCCTTCCGCTCGGATCGCTCTTCTCGCCGCGCCTGCGCTGGTCGGTGGCCGGGCTCATGGCCTGTGTCCTCGGCCTGGCGGTGGCGAACTGGCTGACCGGCGACGACCATCCGCTGCACGCCGCCTATCTGACCCTGCTCGACCTGTTCGCCATCGACGACCCCGCGCTCGGCGAATCCACCGCCCGCCAGATCCTGCAACTCCTTTCGGGACTGGCGGGGTTGCTCCTCCTGCCGGTGCTCCTCGCCGCCGTCCTGGAGGCGCTGGGCACGTTCCGCACCGCGTCCTCCCTGCGCCGCCCGCCACGCGGTCTCTCCGGTCACGTGGTCCTGCTCGGACTCGGCAAGATCGGGACCCGCGTCCTGGCCCGCCTGCGCGAACTCGGCATCCCCGTCGTGTGCGTGGAGGAGGACCCCGAGGCGCGCGGCATCCCGCTCGCCCGCCGCCTGCGCGTACCCACGGTCATCGGCGACGTCACGGACGAAGGCGTCCTGGAAGCCGCAAAGATCCACCGCGCACACGCCCTGCTCGCCCTCACCAGTGTCGACACCACCAACCTCGAAGCCGCCCTGTACGCCCGCTCGGTCAAACCCAACGTCCGCGTGGCTCTTCGGCTGTACGACGACACGTTCGCCACCGCCGTCTACCGCACCCTGCGCGCCGCCCACCCGCAGGCCCTCACGCGCAGCCGCAGCGTCTCCACCCTCGCCGCGCCCGCGTTCGCCGGGGCCATGATGGGGCGGCAGATCCTGGGCGCGATCCCCGTCGAGCGGCGGGTGCTGCTGTTCGCCGCCCTCGACGTCGCGGGACACCGCCAGCTGGAGGGTCGGACCATCGCCGAGTCGTTCCGGCCCGGGGTCTGGCGGGTCATCGCCCTGGACGCCACCGCACCGGACGAGCGGCTCCCGGACCTGACCGCCGCCCGGTCCGACGACGGCACCGAGCATCCGGCCGGTCTCGTCTGGGACCTGCACCCGGGCTACGTACTGCGCTCCCAGGACCGCGTCGTGCTCGCCGCGACCCGCCAGGGCCTGGCGGAACTGCTCGGTCGGCGCGCACAGGCCAGGACGGGCACGGCCGACGGCTAGACCAGCACAGAGACAGACAGGCACAGAGGGAGACCGGCACAAAGGCAGACCGGCATAAAAGAACCGTAATGATTGCCGGATCACGGCAATGTGCACCATCTGTCCCGCATGCGACGATCCCCACCTCACCGAGACATCCGGCAAGTGGCAAGTGGCAAGTGGGGAGGTGCTCCGGTGACTCTCTTTCTGGGTCTTGGCATCGCGGGAATCGTGCTGCTGATCCTCTCCCTCGTCTTCGACGGGGTTCTTGAAGGGCTCTTCGACGGGCTCCTCGACGGGCTGCTGTCCCTGCCCGTCGTCGCCGGATTCGTGTCCATGCTCGGCTTCGGCGGTGCGATCGTGCTCGGTACGACCGGGCTCGGCGCCGTCGGCGCCACCGCTGCCGGAGCGGCCGTCGGCGTGGCAGCGGGCTGGCTGACCTGGAAGTTCAGCCGTGCCCTGATGCGGGATCAGACCGCGACCACACCCCGGGGCGAGGATCTCGTGGGCACCGCGGGGGCCGTGGTCACCGCAATCCCGGCCGACGGCTATGGAGAGGTGCTGCTCCAACTGGCCGGTCAGCCGGTGAAGTTCGCCGCCAGGAGCACCGTGGCCGTCACCCGCGGCACCGAGATCTGGGTCGAGTCGGCCCTGTCACCGACCTCGGTCGCGGTCCGCCCCGTGCAGCGCTGACCACCGCACCACTCACGTCACGTCACGCCCGCGCCGCCCCACGTAGCTCATCCACGTACACGCACCACATCACCGATCTGCCGCCCCCGGGAGGCAGGGGGGAATTCACCATGAGCCCAGTCCTGACCGCCGTCATCGGCGTCGTCGTACTCCTCGTACTGCTCGCACTCGTCGTCGTGACCCGCTACAAGGTCGCCGGGCCCAGCGAGGCCTTCATCGTGACCGGGCGGCGCGGCAAGAAGTCCACCGATCCCGACACCGGCCGCATCTTCACCGACAACAGCGGCCAGAAGGTCGTGGTGGGCGGCGGCGTGTTCGTCGTGCCGTTCGTCCAGCAGAAGTTCACGCTCGACCTCTCCTCGCGGCACATCCCGATCGCGGTGCGCGGCGCGGTCACCCTGCGCGGGGTGAAGGCCAACCTGGAGGGCGTCGCGATCGTCAAGGTCGGCGGCACCGAGGACTCGATACGCGCCGCGGCCCAGCGGTTCCTCGCCCAGCAGGGCGGCATCGTCGGCTTCACCCAGGAAGTCCTCTCCGGCGCGCTGCGCTCCATCGTGGGCCGGATGTCGGTGGAGGACATCATCCGCGACCGCGCCGCGTTCGCCGGGCAGGTCGCCGAGGAGGCCGAGGCGAGCCTGTCCGGGCAGGGCCTGGTGCTCGACGCCTTCCAGATCCAGGACATCAGCACCGAGGGCTCCTACCTGGAGGACCTCGGCCGTCCCGAGGCCGCCCGCGCCAAGCAGGAGGCGGACATCGCCGAGGCCGTGGCGCGCCGCGCCGCCGAGCAGGCCCGGCTGAAGGCCGAGGAGGAGATCGCGATCGCCCAGCGGACGTTCGCCCTCAAGCAGGCCGAGATCAAGGCCGAGACCGACGAGGCGTCCGCCCGCGCCGGCGCGGCGGGACCGCTCGCCGAGGCCGCCCGTCGGCAGGAGGTCCTCACCGAGCAGGAGAAGGTCGCCCAGCGGCAGGCCGCCCTGACCGACCGCGAGCTGGACACCAAGATCCGCAAGCCCGCCGACGCCGCCCGCTACCAGGCCGAGCAGGAGGCCGAGGCGCGCCGCGTCTCCCTGGTCAAGCAGGCCGAGGCGGACGCCGACCGGGCCCGCCTGACCGGTGAGGGCGAGAAGGCCCAGCGCGCCGCGCTCGCCGACGCCGTACGCCTGGAGGGCGAGGCCGACGCCGCCGCGATCGGCGCCAAGGGGGCCGCCGAGGCGGAGGCGATGCGCAAGAAGGCCGACGCGTTCGCGCAGTACGGCGACGCGGCGGTGCTGCAGATGCTCGTCGAGGTGCTGCCCAGCGTGGTGGCCAAGGCGGCGGAACCGCTCGGCGCGATCGACAAGATGACGGTGATCTCGACGGACGGGGCGAGCCGGCTCTCGCGCACGGTGGCCGACAACGTCGCCCAGGGCATGGAACTCCTCAGCTCCACCACGGGAGTCGACGTGGCCGAGCTCCTCAAGGGCATCACCGGCGGCAAGCCCCTCGCGGCCGCCGCCGCCACCGCGGCTTCGACCGCCGCTGCCACCCAGCTCAACGGCAAGATCGACGTCACGGACTGACCCGCCCGCGACGCCGCCGCCGGTCACCTCACAGCGAGGTGGCCGGCCAGCCGAGCAGCCGAGCTCCGATGACCGCCGTCTGGAGGGTGTAGCGGTCCAGCGGGTCGGAGGGGTCGGATCCGGTGAGGGTGCGGATGCGCTCCAGGCGGTACGTGAGGGCTCGTACGCTCAGCGACAGCTCCCGCGCCGCCTGGGCCGCCACGCACCCGGTGTCGAAGTAGGCGAACAGGGTCTCCAGCAGGGGCACGGCCCCGCCGCGCGCCTCTTCCAGCGGGCCGAGCGTGGTGAGCACCAGGTCCACCAGGGCCTGCCGGTCGCGGGCGAGTACGGGGAAGACCAGGAGGTCGGCGGCGCGCAGGACGGGCTCGTCGAAGCCCATGCGTGTCGCGAGCTCCAGGGTGCTGACGGCTTCTTCGTAGCTGTGGGCGATGCCCGCCGCGCCGGGCTGGGGCCTGCCGATGGCGATGCGGCCGCCGTCGGTGGCTGCGTACGCCCGCTTGGCGAAGTGGTCGAGGACCTCGTCCTGGTGGGCGGGGGCGATGCACACGAGGCGGCCGTCCTTGGTGGTGAGCAGGATGTGCCGGTCGCCGAAGCGGCCGACCAGTTCGCTCTCCACGTCCCGCGACACGGGATCGGTCTCGTCATAGGCGGCCGGCCCTTCCGCCACGGCCACCGCGTGCGCGTGGGACAGCCGCAGCCCGAATCGCTCGGCACGCGCGGCGAGACGCCCCAGGTCCCCTCGCCCGTACAGCAGGTCGTCGATCAATTCGCGCCGGGCCGCCTCCTCCTGACGTACGACAAGGCGTTGCGCGTGTTCATAGCCCTCGGCGAAGGCGTCGATGGCCTGCTCGGCGGTCGCGAGCAGGTGGTCCGGATCGCCGGTCGCGGGACGGTGGACGCGGGTGGCGGCGAGGTGTTCGCGGATGAGGACGCGCCACGCGTATCCGGCGTGGGCGGCCTGCGCGCCGAGCGCCCTGCGCGATGTCAGCTCCTCACGGGTGAGGCGGCGGCCGGTGGCGGCGGCCCGGGTGAGGATGTCGGCGTATCCGTCGAGCAGCCGCTCGGGAATCTCCTGGGTGGTCATCTGCTCTCCCTGGTCGGGTCGATGGCCGGTGGGTGCACGGCAGCGCGGCACGGGCGCACGGCTCATGCCGTCGGGACAGGTGGATGAGAGCAACTGGGCGCGGACGGGCGGGAGTCGACACTCCGGCAACGTCAGGGGCGCGGGCCGCTCGTCATGGTGCCGTCGATATCAGGCACGCTGTCACGGGCGGAGTTGTCGATGCGTACGACCCTGGGAGCGCGCACCCCGGCGCGGTCACGGAAGACACCGTCCACGGGGAGCCGGGCGGCGCGACCACTGCGACCCATGCCCTGCCCCCAACCCTCCGACCGTCGGCGATCGACGTCGCCGCTTGAAAATTGAGCAACTGACGGCTCAATGGAGCACCTTGGCTCGGTTTGTTAGTTTACCGTACGACATAGACCGCAAGCCGACACCCACCCGGCATAAGCGATGAAACCCGCGGGAAGGCCGGGCGGGCTCGTCAGTTCGTCGTCCAGGACCGCAGCTTCTCGGGGTTCCGTACCGCCCAGCAGCGCTTGATCCTTTCGCCTTCGATGTCGAACGCGAGCACCGACGTGGTGACGCCACCGTGCTGGACCACCAGACCGGGCTGGCCGTTGACCGTGCGTTCCAGGATCGTCTGGCCGGGCGGCACGTGGTCGGCGACGGCGACCAGGTAGCGCGCGATCCGCTCGCCTCCCGTGATGGGGTGGGGCGCCGCGTCGACCCGTCCACCGCCGTCGGCGAGTGCCGTGGCGTCGGGATCGAGGAGGCCGATGAGCGCGGCGATGTCCCTGCTCTCCCAGGCCCGCTTGAAGTCCCTGACGATGACGGCGCGCCGGACCGCCGGGGTCGCCGGGGCCTGCGGGGTGCGCATGCGGCGGCGCGCCGATGAGGCCAGCTGACGGCAGGCCGCCGGGCTGCGGCCGACGATCTCGGCCACTTCGGCGAAGGAGTAGCGGAAGACGTCGTGCAGGATGAACGCCACCCGCTCGGCCGGGGTCATCGATTCGAGCACGACCAGGAACGCCATGTTGACCGACTCGTCGAGCGTGACGCGGTCGGCCGGGTCGGCGGTCGTACCGCCCGGCCGCCCGTCGGCCCACTCCGCGCGGTCGGGCAGCGGCTCCGGAATCCACTCGCCCACGTAACTCTCGCGCCGGGCCCGTGCCGAGCGGAGCTGGTCGAGGCAGATGCGGCCGGCGACCTTCGTCAGCCAGCCGCCGGGGGACGCGATGGCCTGCTGCTGCCGCGGGGACATGGCGTACCAGCGGACGTATGCCTCTTGTACGACGTCCTCGGCGTCGGCCAGGGAGCCCAGGAGCCGGTAGGCGAGATTGATGAGCTGACGCCGCTCGCTCATGATCGCGCTCAGGCTCGGGTCGAGCGGGCCGTCTCCGGTGCTGGACTGGGTCGTCACTGTCTCGCCGCTCCTCTTGCCGCATGTGCCGTCACCCGTACGACGAGACAGCCCGCCGGAATGTGATGTCGGCGCGTGGCCTCACATTCCGGCGGGCTGTCTCGTCGGTCTGCTGGGACGACACGGTCCCCGCCAACGGCCGCTCCGTCCCGGGGCGGACCGGCCCGACACGCAAGGGAGATCACCATGCTCACCCCCCGACTCGACTTCCTCGGCAATCCGGTCTCGGCCCAGGCCGTCAAGCACATCGCCGCCGCGGGCCGGTCGCTCGCCGAGTCGGCGCTGCCTGCCGCGACACGCGAACTGGTCGCGCTGCGCGCGAGCCAGATCAACGGCTGCGGTTCCTGCATCGACATCCACACCAAGGAGGCCACGCACGCCGGGGAGAGCCAGATACGCCTGCACCTGGTCGCCGGCTGGCGCGAGGCCACCGTGTTCACCGAGGCCGAGCGGGCCGCGCTGGAACTGGCGGAACAGGGCACCCGCATCGCGGACGCGGCCGGTGGCGTCACCGACGAGGCGTGGGCGAACGCCGCCAAGCACTACGACGAGGACCAGTTGGCCGCCCTGGTGTCGGTCATCGCCCTCATCAACGCCTTCAACCGCCTGAACGTCCTCACGCAGCGGCCCGCGGGCGACTACAAGGTCGGCCAGTTCGGATGACGGGACCGTCCGGATGACCGGACGGCCGGGACGACCGGACGGCTCGGGCGACCGGGCCGTCCGGGGGCCTGAGCCAGGGAAAGGAACCTGATGACGACGAGAGTGCGCGTCGTGACATTGAACGTGTGGAACAGCCGGGGCGACGCCGCGGCACGGATGGCGATGGTCAATGCCGGGCTGCGGCGGCTGGACCCGGATCTCGTCGCCTTCCAGGAGGTCCTGCCGGACCAGCTGCCCGGTCTGCTCGACGGGACCGGGCTGCACGGCACCCACCAGGCGCGGACCACGGCGACGGATCCGCCCCACGCGGACCGGTACGGCGGGACGGCGATCGCGACGCGGTGGCCGCACCGCATCGCCGAAGTCCTCGATCAGCGCGGCACGGACGCGCCCGACGTCCCGTGGCTCACCCTGGCCGCCCTCGTGCCGCTGCCCGCGCTGGGTGATGTGCTGTTCATCGCGCCCACGACGTCGTTCCGGCTGGACGCGGAAGCGCAACGGGAGCGCCAGGTGCTGGCCTTGAGCGACCTGGACGCCCGGCACCGCACTGCCCTGCCGACGGTCATGGCCGGTGACTTCAACGCGGAGCCCGAATCGGCCGGCATCCGCTATCTCACCGGCCGGCAGTCGCTGTCGGGGCGCAGCACCCACTTCCACGACGCGTGGGAGGTCGCGGGCTCCGGTCCGGGGCACACCTGGAGCGCCGACAACCCCCGCGCGGCCGAGGACATCGAACTCCTGGTGCGCCAGCCCGGACACCGCCGCCGGATCGACTACGTCTTCGTCGGCTCACCGCACGCGCACCCGGGCGCCTTCGCCCGCGTGCGCGGCGCCGGCCTCGCCTTCGACGAACCGGTCGACGGCGTATGGGCCAGCGATCACTACGGTGTCGTCGCCGACCTGGAGGTGGGGCTGCTCACGACAGCGCGGGAATGACCGTGTCGCCGTACCCGTCGATGACTCCCTCGCGGGCGTCGTGCATCGCGTACAGCGCGAACTGATCCACTCCCAGCCGCTCCAACTCCCTTAGTTTCGCGATGTGTTGCTCGGCCGTGCCGATCACGCAGAAGCGGTCCACGATGTCGTCCGGGACGAAGGCCGTGTCGGGGTTGTCGGCGCGGCCGTGGTGGGAGTAGTCGTAGCCCTCGCGGGCCTTGATGTACTCGGTGAGGGCCTCGGGGACCAGGTCGGAGTGTTCGCCGTACTTGGACACCAGGTCGGCGACGTGGTTGCCGACCATCCCGCCGAACCAGCGGCACTGCTCACGGGCGTGTGCCAAGGACGCCGGTGAGTCGTCCTGCGTCAGGTACGCGGGGGCCGCGACGCAGATCGTGACCGAGGAAGGATCGCGGCCCGCCGCCGTGGCCGCGTCCCTGACCGCCTTCACCATCGTCTCCGTCAGATATGGGTCGGCCAGCTGGAGGATGAAGCCGTCCGCCTCCTCGCCCGCCATCTTCAGGGCCTTGGGGCCGTACGCGGCCATCCAGACCGGGAGTTCGGCATCCGGCTTGATCCAGGGGAAGCGGATCGTGGTGCCGCCCAGGTCCGCCTCCCCGCCCGAGGCCAGCGAGCGGATGACCTTCATCGCCTCGCTGATCCGGGCCAGGGTGTTCGGCGTACGGCCCGCCACCCGCATCGCGCTGTCGCCGCGCCCGATGCCGCACACCGTGCGGTTGCCGTACATGTCGTTCAGGGTCGCGAACGTGGAGGCCGTCACCTCCCAGGTGCGCGTGCCCGGGTTGGTGACCATCGGGCCGACGATCAGCCGGTCCGTGTTCGCCAGGATCTGGCTGTAGATGACGAAGGGTTCCTGCCACAGGACCGCCGAGTCGAAGGTCCAGCCGTGGCTGAAGCCGTTGCGCTCGGCGCGCTTCATGAGGCTGACGACCTGCCCGGCCGGCGGATCGGTCTGCAGGACGAGTCCGAAGTCCATGGTGCGTCGCCTCTCCTAGCCGAGGTACTGGGTGGTGCCGCGCGGCACGTACGCGCCGTGTCCGGCGCGGCCGGTGAACTTCCGCTGGTCGATGACGACTTCGCCGCGGGACAGGACCGTCTCCACCTGGCCGGTGACGTGCTTGCCCTCGTACGCGGAGTAGTCCACGTTCATGTGGTGTGTTTCCGCCGACATGATCTGCTCGGCGGCCGGGTCGTAGATGACGACGTCCGCGTCGGCGCCCGGCGCGATCGTGCCCTTCTTGCCGTACAGGCCGAACATCCGGGCCGGGCTCGCGCAGGCGATCTCGATCCAACGGCGGCGGCTGATGTGCCCGTCCACGACGGCCTGGTGGAGGAGGTCCATGCGGTTCTCGACGCCCGGCAGACCGTTCGGGATCTTGGAGAAGTCGCCGCGGCCCAGCTCCTTCTGCCCGACGAAGCAGAAGGGGCAGTGGTCGGTCGACACCACCTGGAGGTCGTTCGTGCGCAGCCCGCGCCAGAGCGCGGCCTGGTGCTCGCGGGGCCGCAGCGGGGTCGAGCAGACGTACTTGGAACCCTCGAAGTCGGGCTCGGCGAGGTTGTCCGTGGACAGGAACAGATACTGCGGACAGGTCTCCCCGAACACCGGCAGACCCTCGTCGCGGGCCCTGGCCAGCTCGGCCACCGCCTCCTGGGCCGAGACGTGCACGACGTAGACCGGGGCTCCGGCCACCTGGGCCAGCTTGATCACCCGGTGCGTGGCCTCCGCCTCAAGGAGCGCCTTGCGCACCTCGCCGTGGTAGCGCGGATCGGTCTCGCCCCGGGCGAGGGCCTGCTCCACCAGGACGTCGATGGCCAGGCCGTTCTCCGCGTGCGTCATGATGAGGCCGCCGTTCACGGCGGCCTTCTGCATCGCCCGCAGGATCTGCCCGTCGTCGCTGAAGAAGACGCCGGGGTAGGCGGTGAAGAGCTTGAACGAACTGACCCCTTCCTCGATCAGCAGGTCCATCTCCCGCAGGGACTTCTCGTTGACGTCCGAGAGGATCATGTGGAAGCCGTAATCGATCGCGCACTTGCCGTCCGCCTTCGCGTACCAGGCGTCCAGGCCCGCGCGCAGCGCCTGCCCCTTGGTCTGCACCGCGAAGTCCACGATGGTGGTGGTGCCGCCCCAGGCCGCGGCCCGGGTGCCCGTCTCGAAGTCGTCGGAGGAGAACGTGCCGCCGAACGGGAAGTCCATGTGCGTGTGCGCGTCGACTCCCCCCGGAATCACGTACTTGTGGGAGGCGTCGATGACGTGGTCCGCGGTCCACGCAGCGGCGGCGCCCGAGCCGTGTGCGGCGAGCGCGGCGATCCGGCCGTCCTCGATCAGCACATCGGCGTGGATCTCTTCGGCGGCGGTGATGACGAGTCCGCCGCGGATCAGGGTGCGGGTACTCATGATGGTGCGCTCCCTTTCATGCTCGTACGTTCCTGCCGGAAGGCACTGGACTAGACGCTCCGCAGGGCCCGTTCGAGGATCGAGGCCCCTTCTTCCGCCTCCGCGACGGTCAGCGAGAGCGGCGGGGCGATGCGCAGGACGCTGGTGTCGTGGCCGCCGCCCTTGCCGATCAGGAGGCCGCCGTCGCGGGCCGCCTCCAGCACGGCGGATGCCGCCTGCGGATCGGCCTCGCCCGTCTCGGGGTCGACCAGTTCGATGCCGATCATCAGGCCGCGGCCGCGCACTTCGCGTACGACGGGCAGCTGGGCGCAGATGGCGCGCATCCGCTCGATGAGCAGCCCGCCGACGCGGCGCGCGTTGCCCTGGAGATCGTGCTCCAGGAGGTACGTGAGGTTGGCGAGGCCGGCCGCCATGGTGACCGGGGAGCCGCCGAAGGTCGAGATGGAGTTGGAGTCGAGGGAGTTCATGACCTCGGCGCTCGCGACGACGCCGCCGATGGACATGCCGTTGCCGATGCCCTTGGCGAAGGTGAGGATGTCCGGCGGGCCGCTGGCGGCGTGCGCCTGCCAGCCCCAGAAGTGGTCGCCGGTGCGGCCCCAGCCGGTCTGCACCTCGTCCGAGATCCACAGGACGCCGTGCTCCCAGAGGACTTCGCGGAAGGCCGCGTAGAGCCCGTCCGGCGGCGAGGTGAAGCCGCCGACCCCCTGGATCGGCTCGGCGATCAGCGCCGCCACTCCCCCGCGCGCCTGCCCGAGCATGTCCTTCAGGTCGGCGACGCAGGCCTCGATGAACTCGGCGTCGCTCAGCGCGGCGTACGGTCCTCGGCTGCGGACGCCCCCGTGGACGTACAGCGTCTGGAGCGGCGAGAGGCTGGTCGGCGACCAGGCGTTGTTGCCGGTGATGCCGACGGCCGTGAAGGAGCGGCCGTGGTAGCTGTTGCGCATCGCCAGGATCTGGTTCGAGCGGCGGTGCGCGGTGGCCAGGAGCAGGGCCGTGTCGTTGGCCTCGGTGCCCGACGTGGTGAAGAAGACGCGGGCGTCCGGGATGCCGGAGAGGCCCGCGACCCGCTCGGCGAGGTCGATCATCGGCCGGTTGAGGTAGAGCGTGGACGAGTGGATGATCCGCCCGGCCTGTTCGCTGACCGCCTTGGTGACCTCGGGCAGTGCGTGGGCGGTCATGGTGGTGAGGATGCCGCCGAAGAAGTCGAGGTACCGCTTGCCGTCCGCGTCCCAGACGTGGCGGCCCTCGCCGTGGGTGATCTCCAGCGGGTCGGCGTAGTAGAGCGCGAGCCACGCGGGCAGGACGGCCTGGTGGCGGGTATGGAGGTCCTTCACGGCTGTACCAGTCCTTCGTACGCGTCGGGGCGGCGGTCACGGTAGAACGCCCACTGCTGGCGTACTTCCTCGATCAGCCCCAAGTCCAGGTCCCTGACGACGAGTTCCTCGGCCTTGTCGCTCGCGGTCTCGCCGACGAACTGGCCGCGCGGGTCGACGAAGTACGACGTTCCGTAGAAGTCGTTGTCGCCGTACTCCTCGACGCCCACGCGGTTGATCGCGGCGATGAAGTACTCGTTGGCGACGGCCGCCGCGGGCTGTTCCAGCTGCCAGAGGTAGGCGGAGAGTCCGCGCGACGTGGCGGAGGGGTTGTAGACGATCTGGGCGCCGTTCAGGCCCAGCTGGCGCCAGCCCTCGGGGAAGTGGCGGTCGTAGCAGATGTAGACGCCGACCTTGCCGACGGCCGTGTCGAAGACGGGCCAGCCCGCGTTCCCCGGCTTGAAGTAGTACTTCTCCCAGAAGCCCTTGACCTGGGGGATGTGGTGCTTGCGGTACTTGCCGAGATACGTACCGTCGGAGTCGATCACGGCGGCGGTGTTGAAGTAGAACCCGGACTGCTCGACCTCGAAGACCGGGACGACGACGACCATGCCGGTCTCGCGGGCCAGTTCCCGCATCCGCGTGACGGTGGGTCCGTCCGGCACGGGTTCGGCCCATCGGTAGTGCTCCGGCTCCTGCACCTGGCAGAAGTAGGGGGCGTTGAACACTTCCTGGAAGCCGATGATCTTCGCACCCTGGCGGGCCGCCTCGCGGGCGTGCTCCTCGTGCTTGGCAATCATGGATTCGGTGTCGCCTGTCCAGGTCGCCTGGACCAGTGCGGCGCGTACGACGTTGACCATGAGCTGCTCCTTCGACGGGACGTCAGAGAGCTTCTACGCCCGTAGACTTGATGCGTAGACAGGAAAACGTAAGCCTCCCCGACGGGCTGGGCAAGACCATCGCCGTTAACCGGCGGAGTCGATCATGTTTCGCACCCAAGCGGACGAGAACGCACAAATGAAACGGGCGCGTCAGGCACTGAATCCGGCAACACGCAACGCGTGCACGAGATCCCAGTGGCGCTCGTCCGACACCCCTTGGGCCGCCTGGAGCAGCAGCGGGATGAGGCGGTACGGATCGGTGTGGGCGCAGCCGGCCGCGTCCTCGGGGGTACGGACGCGGATGTAGGCGTCGAGCAGCGCACGGGCCTCGCGCTCGCGGCCCGCGTCGATCAGCGCGAGCACCGCCTCGGCGATCTCCGGTGCGGGCCGGGAGACGCCCTGCCGCAGCAGCTTGCGGCAGTCGTCGCCGCGGCCGGACCCGGCGAGGGCGTCGGCCAGCGCGACGAGCCGGTCGGGCGGCAGCGAAGCGGCCTCCCAGAGCAGCGTCGACCAGTCGGCACCGAGGCCCGCGCGGTGCAGCTCACCGGCGAACACGGGCAGGCGCGCCGCGGGCCAGCCCGCCGCCTCGACGAGTACGCCGTGCGCCTCGCCGCTGCGGCCCTGGCCACGGAGCCTCACCAGGGCGGCGACGGCTTCGGTGGTGGCCCGCTCGGCGTCACGGTCCGGCCTCGCGGCCTCGCGGCGCCCGGTTCCGGCGGCGCCGTCCGCCCCTTCGGCGGTGTGCGCCCCTTCGGCGGTGTGCGCGAACCGCGCACCGCGCGGGCCGTTCGCGGCGGGCCGCTGCGGGGCGGTCTCGGGTACGGCGACCGCACCACCGGCCTCACCCTCGCCACCCTCGCCCTCGTCCGGCCCGGCGAACCCCGCGAAACGGGCGCCTCGGGGGCGGCGCGGACGGCGGGACGTGTCGCGCGACTTGCGGTTCTGCTTGGGGACGCGGGAGGGGTCGGGGGCCGGCTGGGTGTCGGGCGGTCCCGAGTCCGGCTCCAGGGCCGACTCCGAGTCCTGGGCCGGATCGACGGAGAGGGTGCGGGAGTCGGGGGTCGGGCCGCCCTGATCCGCCGTGAAGGCGCCGAACTCCCTTGTGCGGGTGTCGAGTTCGGGCGACGCGGCTTCGCGGCCACCGGCGACGGCTCCGAAGCCGTCCGCGGGCCGGGCCCCGAAAGCGGTCGCCCCCTGCTCATCGAAGCCGTCGAACTGCGCGGCCCGGAAAGCGCCGGACCCATCGGCCCCGAAGCCGCCGGAACTCCCGAGCCCGAAGTCGCCGGATCCCTCGACCCCGAAGTCGTCAGCACCCTCACCCGCGAAATCGTCCGACACCGGCGTCCCGAAGTCGACCCACTGCGGGCGATCCGCCCGGTCCAGCCGCTCGATGCGCTCCCGGAGCTCCGCGCACCGCGCGGTCGCCCGCTCGTGGTCGTCACGGACCCAGGCCAGGTCGCGGTTGAGCCGCTCCACCTCGTCCCGCGTGGCCGCCGCCGCGAGCGAGCGGCCCAGGTCCGCCTGCCGTTCCACGGCGAACCGCTGCTCGGTGAGCATCATGTCGAGCCGCTCGCCGAGCAGTTCACGGCCACCGGGCCGCGCGTCGTACGCGGCCAGCGACGCACCGTGCAGCGCCCGCGCCCGCTGCGTCTCCCGCTCGGCGGCCTGCGCCCCGTACCCGGCGGCCAGGTCGTGCAGCAGTGCCTCCACCACGTCCCAGGGGGGCACTTCCGAGCCATCCAGGCAGGCCTGCATTCCCTCGGGGTCGCGGGACCAGAACACACCGCACCACCCGGCGCCCGGGTCGAGCCGCGCCAGGATGTCCCTGAGGTACCTCGCGAACTCCCGGACCTGATCCGGGAGTTGTCCTACTGCCATCCGAGCCAGCACCGCCCCATGGAGCCTGGAGTCTTCCGGTCCGGAACATAACACCAGTCGTGTTACGGGGCGGCTACACGCGGCTTTCCGGCCGCCCCACGGAGCCTCACACCTCACTCTCCGCGCCGTGAGCGAGCACGGAGGCGCACAGCCTCCGCAGCCCCGCGTGCAGCTGCCCGGGGCTCGCGCCCTGGCTGGTCAGGTGCTCGACCAGGTCGCTGCGGACGGCGGCGAGCAGGGCGTGTGCGAGATAGTCGGCGTCCTCGCGTCCGTGTACGCCGGTCAGCATCCCGGCGACTTCGGAGTGCCACAGATCGTAGGCGGGATTGAGGTAGGGACTGCCGGCCCCCGCGCGCTCCAGGGCGAGCATCAGGGCGCGCTGGTTCAGCTTGAGGTCCAGGAGTGCGGCCATGAGCGCGGGCACCCGCTCGGCGACCGGTGCGCCGGGGCCCAGGGGCGGCGGTCCGTCGACGACTTGCTCGCGCAGTTGCTGCGTCTCCTCGACGACCAGCGCCCTGACCAGGCCGATGCGGTCGGAGAAGTGCCGGAAGACCGTGCCTTTGCCGGCCCCGGCGGCCTGGGCGATGTCGGCCATCTTGACGCTGTCGGGGTCGTCGGCGTCCTTGAACAGCCGGGCGGCCGCGGCCAGCAGCGCGGCCCTGTTGCGGACGGAGTCGGCTCTCTCCTTGCGGGCGGTGATGGTTCCTCCTCGGTGGGGGCGGGTCGAGCGGGACGAGCACGGCGAACAGATCCCAGCATAAGTCGACCCCGGGTCCGGTACTTGTAAACGGACCCGGGGTCAGGTTAACGTCGGCACCATGACGACGCACCCCGCGACACCTGGGGCAACACACCCCGCTGCACACCCCGCAACGCCCCATTCAGCGACCGACGTATTCATGCGCTCCCTGGACCTCCTCCTCGCCAAGGACATCGACGGCTGGGTCGGTCTCTGGGCGCCGGACGGAGTCTTCGAGTTCCCCTTCGCGCTCCCCGGCGCCCCACACCGGCTCGTCGGCCGCGACGCCGTGCGCGCCTACATGGCCGACTACCCCGACCACATCGACCTGCGGAGCTTCGAGGACCTGACCGTCCACCGCACCGAGGCCCCCGGGACGATCGTGGCGGAGCTGCGCGGCACCGGCCGGGCGGTCGCCACCGGGCGCCCCTTCGACATGCCGTACATCCAGGTCATCACCGTCCACGAGGGCCGGATCACGCGCTTTCGCGACTACTGGAACGGCGCGCTGGTCGCCGACGCCTTCGACGGCGAGATCCCCGTCGGCGCCACCCGTTCCGGAGAGACCCGATGACCATGCGCTTCCTGATCACCGGCGGCACCGGCACCACCGGCAGCCGCGTGGCGACCGCACTGGCCGCCGAGGGCATGTCCGTACGCGTCGGAAGCCGCACCCCGGCGCCGGGCACCGGCCAGGTCCGCTTCGACTGGAACGACCCCACCACGCACGGCCCCGCCCTCACCGGCACGGACGGCGTCTATCTGGTGCCGCCCATCGGCGACGCCGAGCCCGCCCGGCCGATGGTGCCGTTCCTGGAGCGCGCCCTGGACGCGGGCGTGCGCCGCTTCGTGCTGCTGAGTTCCTCCGCCATCGCCGAGGGCGATCCGGGAGCGGGCGAGGTGCATCGTGCGATGCGCCAACTGGCCCCGGAGTGGGCGGTGTTGCGCCCTTCATGGTTCATGCAGAACTTCGTCACGCCGGGCCATCTCCACGTGGAGAGCATCCGCGCCACGGATGAGATCGTGACGGCCACCGGGGAGGGCCGGGTGGGGTTCGTCGACGCGGGCGACATCGCGGCCGTCGCCGTACGGGCCCTGACGGACGAGCGGCCGCACAACGCGGCGCACCTGATCACCGGGCCGCAGGCGCTCGGCTACGCGGATGTCGCGGAGGCGGTCTCCAAGGTCTCGGGGCGGGAGATCCGCCATCGCTCCGTCCCGGCGGCGGACTTCCGCGAGCGGCTCGTCGCCTCCGGGATGCCCGAGGCGTTCGCCCGCGCCCTCGCCGCCATGGACGAGGGCATCGCGCACGGATCGGAGGACCGCGTGGACCCGGCGGTCGAGCGGATCACCGGCCGTCCGGCCCGCGGCTTCGCGGACTTCGCCGCCGAGAACGCAGCCGCGTGGGCCCGGACGGCCTGACCGCGGCCACCCGCGCAAGGCCTCACGCCCCGCGACTTGGCCTCACCGCCCGCCGCAGCCCCTCACGCCGGGGCGAGCGGCACCAGCTCGCACGCCTGGGCCACCTCGTCCAGCGAGAGGCCGAGCGCCGTCGCGAGCGCCGACACGGTGAAGAACGCGGGCGTCGGGGCCCGCCCCGTCTCGATCTTGCGGAGCGTCTCCGCCGAGAGCCCGGCGGCCGCGGCCACCTCCACCATGCTCCGCTCGCCACGCGCCGAACGCAGCAGCCGGCCGAGCCGCTCGCCGCGCTCGCGCTCTTCAAGGGTCAGGGGAGTTCGAACCATGCACCCACCCTAGTCGAGAATCCCATTCTCATACCGGTATAGTAATTGGCCCCACTGGGGAGCACGGCATGGGCTGGGACCTGCCCGTCCTCCTGGCGCTGAACGCATGGGCGGAACCGCGCGGCCCGGTGAAAGTGCCGGGCGGGCCCTCACAGACCCGCCCGGCCCCGTCTCACTCCGGCCGAACGACCATCGCCGACCCGCCGCCACGACGCACCTTCTCCGCCGCGGCGAGCCACTTCCCGCCCGGCAGCCGCTGCACCGCGGTGGCCGCCCCGATCTCGGGGTTCCGCTTGAAGGAGTGCCCGATCGCCTCGAGGTCGGCCCGCACCGGGCTCTCCCACAGGCCCGGCTCCAACTCGGTCTGCGCGGCGTTGCGTTGGCTCGCGCGCGGCGCCGCGATCGCGTCCACCAGCGGCAGCCCCCGGTCGACGAAGCCCGTGAGGGTCTGCAGGACGGTCGTGATGATCGTGGCACCGCCCGGCGAGCCGAGCGCGACCACCGGCTTCCCCTTCTCCAGGACGATCGTCGGGGCGATGGAGGAGCGCGGACGCTTCCCCGGGCCCGGCAGGTTCGGGTCATGGACGGCCGGGTCGGCGGGCGCGAAGGAGAAGTCGGTCAGTTCGTTGTTGAGCAGGAAGCCGCGCCCCGGCACGGTGATCCCGCTGCCGCCGGTCGACTCGATGGTCAGGGTGTAGGCGACGACGTTGCCCCACTTGTCGGCGGCCGTGAGGTGCGTCGTGTTCTCCCCCTCGAACGTGGTCGGGGCGGCCTTGTCGCCGGACCCGCACGCCGCCGGATTCCGCGGGTCGCCCGGCGCGAGCGGGCTCTTGAGGACCGCGTCGTCGCGGATCAGGCACTCCCGCGAGTCGGCGAACTTCTGCGAGAGCAGTTCCTTCGTCGGTACGTCCTCGAAGGCGGGGTCCCCCACCCAGCGCCCGCGGTCGGCGAAGGCGACACGGCTGGCCTCGATGTAGCGGTGCAGGTACTTCTTCTTCGAGGCCTTCGAGAGGTCGGTGCGCTCCAGGATGTTGAGCGCCTCTCCGACGGTCGTGCCGCCGGAGGAGGAGGGGGCCATCGAGTAGACGTCGAGGCCCCGGTAGGAGGTCTTCGTCGGCGCCTGCCGCTTCACCGCGTAGGCCTTCAGGTCCTTCGCGGACAGGTCGCCGGGCCGGGCGACGCGCCCGGACGCCGGGTCCACGGGCGGCTTGTTCACCGTCCGTACGACGTCCTTGCCGATGCCGCCCCGGTACAGCGCCCCGATGCCCTTGCGCCCCAACTCCTCGTAGGTGCGGGCGAGATCGGGGTTCTTGAACGTCGAGCCGACCACGGGCAGCGCGCCCCCGGGCAGGAACAGCTTCGCCGTGTCCGGGAAGTCGGCGAACCGCGCCTGGTTCGCCTCGGTCTGCGAGCGGAAGGTCCCGTCCACCGTGAAGCCGTCGCGCGCGAGGCGCTCGGCGGGCTTCAGGAGCGTGCCGAGCCGCTTGCTGCCCCATGCGTCCAGCGCGGACTGCCAGGTCGCGGGGGTGCCGGGCGTGCCCACGCCCAGGCCGCTGGTGACGGCGTCCGCGAAGGGGATCGGTTTGCCGTTCTCCAGGAAGAGGCCGGAGTCGGCGGTGCGCGGGGCCGTCTCGCGGCCGTCGATCGTGCTCACCTTGCGGCTCTTGGCGTCGTAGTGGACGAAGTAGCCGCCGCCCCCGACACCCGCCGAGTAGGGCTCGGTGACGCCGAGGGCCGCCGCCGTGGCGACCGCCGCGTCCACCGCGTTGCCGCCCTTCTTGAGGACCTCGATCCCCGCGGCCGACGCGTCCGCGTCGACGCTGGAGACGGCGCCTCCGTGACCGACGGCCACCGGCACCTTCGCCGGGGTCCGCGAGGCCGGTTCAGCTGAGCGCGGAGACGAAGGGGGCACGGCCGCTCCGACCGACACCAAAACCCCTCCGACCGCCAATAGCGTCAGATTCCGTACGACAGCACGACGCATTCGTACCTCCAGTCAACAACCGTCTGCGCAGCGTAACTTCGGTTCCCCCGCCACGTCAGGACCCCCTCGAACACGGGTCCTAGAGCCCGCTAGCATGCGCCCCCATGACTGAAGACGTGCGCACTGTCGTCCTCGGCCTGATCGCGGCCGGCCTCGGCGCCGTGCTGGGCTGGCTCGCCCGTACCTACCTGTGGCGGCGCAAGCTCCGCCGCAAGCAGGCCTTCTTCGGGCTGCCCGACAACTCCGAGTCGCTGCTCGTGGTGAACCGCGAGGCGGGCGGGCCCGAGCTCACCGTCGTACGCCACGACGTGTTCGCGCTCCTGGAGCTGGCCGCGGTGATCAAGGACTGCGGGGCGCACGCCCAGCTCGTCGCGCACGACGCCGCCCAGCAGAGCTTCGGCGAACGCACGGAGTTCTGCGTCGGCTCCCCGACGGCCAACCGCCGCATGGCCGCGCACATGCACTCGCTGCTGCCGGGCGTACGGATCAACACCGACCCGGAGCCGGGTCCCGACCGCGGGGCGTTCCAGATCGGCAGTGAGCGGTACCGCATGGAGGGCGGCATCGCGGAGTACGTGATCCTCGCGCGGCTCACCGCGGGCCAGGGCCAGGAGGCGAGACCCGTCTTCCTCTTCTGCGGCCAGCGCGCGATCACCAACCAGGCGGCGACCCGCTATCTCGCCCGGCACCACGAGCGCCTCGCCCGCAAGCACGGCGCCAACACGTTCGTCCTGCTCCTGAAGGTCGTCAACTCCCAGGCGTACGGTCCCGACGTCGTCGAGCTGGTCGGGGACGTCACCCGCGCCGCCCAGGCCCCGGCCCCGGCGGTCACGCCGCCGCGCACGTCCCATCGCGCCAAGTAGGCGGTCGGTCACCGAGCGCCGACGGTCACGCCCGGCTCATATCCCGCCTCTGTGACCTATTCGGCAATTCGGGGCAACAGGCAACCCACCGGGACCTTTGACCCTCTCTCCGTGCAGTTCCACATTCGCACGGAGGTACGTTCCCTTGAGGCCCCTGAGCTCGCCGAGTCGCCGACGCCCCGCACGCACCCGCCGCACCGGAGCCGCGGTCACGGCCGCCGGCCTGGCGACCCTGGCCGCCGCACTGACCGCCTGTTCGGGCAGCACTCCCGCGTCCGCCGACACTGCTGCGGACAAGCCGGACATATCCGTCAACTTGCAGGGCAAGAAGGCCAAGGCGGGCTCCCCGGTCGAGGTGAAGCTGGCCGACGGCAAGCTGAAGCAGGTCACGGTCGCGGACGCGAAGGGCGAGAAGCTCACCGGCAAGGTCGCCGCGAACGGCACCACCTGGACCTCGGACCGCAAGGCGGCGCCCGGCACCTCGTACAAGGTCACGGCGACGACGGACGAGGGCGGCAGCGCCCGCACTTCCTTCAGGACGGCCGCCCCGGAGCAGGTGAACAAGCTGTCCCTGACGCCCGGCAAGGGCACCACGGTCGGCGTCGCGCAGCCTCTGTCGGTCGTCTTCGACCACCCGGTGAAGAACAAGGCCGACGTCGAGAAGCACCTGAAGGTGACGACCTCGAACGACACCACCGGGTCCTGGGGCTGGATCAAGAACTACGACGGCAAGGACCGCATCGACTGGCGCCCCAAGGAGTACTGGAAGTCGGGCACGAAGGTGAAGCTCGACGCCCAGCTCAACGGCGTCGACTCGGGCAGCGGCGGCGGCTGGTTCGTCCGCGACTACGCGACCGGCTTCACCGTCGGCAAGAGCCAGAAGGTCAAGGTCGACCTCGACAGCAAGCAGGCGACGCTCGTGCGCGACGGGAAGAGCGTCAGGACCGTCCCGATGTCGGCGGGCACCCCCGGCGGCGACAAGGCGTCCTGGGGCGGCACGTCCGTCCTGATGGCCAAGGAGGGCACGATCAACATGCGCTCCGAGACGGTCGGCCTGGGCGACGCCTACGACAAGATGGTCGACAACTCGATGCGTCTGACCTGGTCGGGCATGTACGCGCACGCGGCTCCCTGGAACGCCTCGTACTTCGGCAACACCAACCACAGCTCGGGCTGCATCGGCATGAGCGACGGCGACGCCTCCTGGCTCTACGGCCAGGTGCAGGTCGGCGACCCCTTCGAGGTATCCGGCAGCGGCTCGAAGGGCGTCCCGGACCCGGGCAACGGCTACGGCGAGTGGAACATCTCCTGGACCGACTGGCAGACGAAGAGCGCGCTCGCCTGATCAAGCGCTCAACAATCGTTACCGGGGCGTAACTTACCGATGGGTTACCCCCGGTAAGACGCCGAGGTTACCGTCGGGTCACTTTGCTTGCACGAGTAAGGAGTGACCCGTGGGACAACCGCGCAAGGCTCTGCGTACGACCACCGTGGGCGCCGTCTCGGCGACTCTCGTCGCCGGCGCCGCCTTCGGCCTCGCCCCGGCCGCCCAGGCGGCTCCGGCGGCCGCTCCGCGGGCGGCGAGCTCGGCGGACGTGCGCTTCGTCGACATACCCGGCGACGGCGGCACGATCCTCAAGGCCAACGTCTTCACGCCCAAGGGCGCGCAGGCCGGCGCCGCCGGCACGAAGTACCCCGCCATCGTGCTGCCCACCAGCTGGGCCATGCCGCAGATCGAGTACGTCGCGCAGGCCCAGAAGCTCGCGAACTCCGGCTACGTCGTGGTCAGTTACAACTCGCGCGGCTTCTGGCAGTCCGGCGGCGAGATCGAGACCGGCGGCCCCGAGGACATCGCGGACGCCTCCAAGGTCATCGACTGGACCCTGGAGAACACCCCGGCCGACCCGGAGAAGGTCGGCATGGGCGGCGTCTCGTACGGCGCGGGCATCAGCCTGCTCGCCGCCGCGCACGACAAGCGGATCAAGGCGGTGGCCGCGCTCAGCGGCTGGGCCGACCTGATCGACTCGATCTACAGCGGCCGCACCCAGCACCAGCAGGCCGCCGGGCTCCTCGGCGGCGCCGGCATCCTCACGGGCCGCCCGAGCCCCGAACTCCAGCAGACCCTCAAGGACTTCCTCGCCTCCAACCTGGACAAGGAGGACGAGATGATCGCGTGGGGCGCCAAGCGCTCCCCCGCGACCTACATCGACCGGATCAACAAGAACGGCGCGGCCATCATGATGGGCAACGCCTGGGGCGACACGATCTTCCCGCCCAACCAGTACGCCGAGTTCTACGAGCAGTTGACGGGCCCCAAGCGCCTGGAGTTCCGTCCGGGCGACCACGCCACGGCCGAGGCGACCGGCCTGCTCGGGCTGCCCAACGACACCTGGACCTCCACCCAGCGCTGGTTCGACCGCTACCTCAAGGGCGAGAAGAACGGCGTCGACGGCGAGCAGCCCGTCCAGCTCAAGTCCCGCTCCACGGGCGGCTACGAGGGCTACCCCGACTGGAAGTCCGTCGGCGCGACGAAGAAGAAGATCGACCTGGCGGGCTCCACCACGATCCGCGCGAACGTCGACTCGGGCGCCAACGGCGGCACCGTGCTGCTCTCGAACGCCCTGGACCAGTTCCTCAAGATCCCGCCGATGGCATCGGTGCCGCTGCTGCCGCGGCGCTACGCGAGCGTGTGGCAGTCCGAGAAGTACGCCGCGGAGCAGCGGGTGCGCGGGACGGCGAAGCTGCACACCACGCTCACCAGCACCAAGGAGAGCGGCACCCTCGTCGCGTACCTCTACGACGTGGGCCCGCTCGGCCTCGGCAAGCTGGTCAGCAACGCGCCGTACACCTTCCACGGCAAGACCCCCGGCCGGCCGTTCGGCGTGGACCTGGAGTTGTTCTCCACGGCCTACGACGTTCCGGCAGGACACAGGCTCGCCCTGGTGGTCGACACGGTCGACCCGCTCTACATCGAGCACAACCCGTCCGGCGCGCAGCTGACCTTCTCCTCGCCCGCGTCCGACCCGTCGTACGTGTCGGTCCCGCTGCGCGAACAGTGATCACCGGCTGCTGCCGGGTCGGGCCCTGGCCCCTTTAGCTACTGCGCACCCGGCAGCAGCGTCCCTGGTTCGGCCGGTGCCACTTCCGCGGCCTCGGTCTTGGGATTGCGCCGCTGTCGCTTGGACACCCACTGGGCGAACCACGAGAGCAGCATGCACATCCCGATGTAGATCGGCGAGATCACCAGAACCACGGGGATGAAAGGTAGATCGTAGTCGAGGTTCGACGCGATCAGCTTCCCGGCGTGGAGGAACTCCTCATAGGTGATCAGATAGCCGAGCGAGGTGTCCTTGAGGGCGACCACCAACTGGCTGATGATGGCGGGCAGCATGGCGCGCACGGCCTGCGGTACGAGGACGTGCGTCATCACCTGCGTCTTGCGCATCCCGAGCGCGTACGCCGCCTCCCGCTGCCCGCGCTCCACGGAGTTCACGCCCGAGCGGAAGACCTCGGCGAGCACCGAGCCGTTGTAGAGCGTGAGCCCGGTGACCAGGGCCGGCAGCGGCTGGACCTTCAGCGCCACGAAGACGAAGAAGATCATCACCAGGACCGGCATCGCGCGGAAGAACTCCACGAGGAGCGTGGCCAGCCAGCGCACGGGACGGTGGTCGGAGAGCCGCCCCATGGCGAGCAGGCCGCCGAGGGCGAGCGCGAGCACCGCGGAGATGGCGAAGGCCTTGAGGGTGTTCCCCAGGCCCTTCAGGAGCAGTTCCTGGATGCCCGTGTACTCGAAGGGCGTCCACTTCGTCGCGGTGAACTGGTCGGTGTCGAAGAGCAGATAGATGATCCAGCCGACCAGGGCGAGCAGGATCACGGTGGAGAGCAGCCCGTAGAGCTTGTGCCTGCGCTCGGTCCTGGGGCCCGGTACGTCGTAGAGGGCGGTTGATTCGTGGGAGAGGGCTTTCATCGGGCGACTCCCCAGCGCTTCTCGAGGACATTGAAGACGGCGCTGATGGCGAGGGTGATGATCAGGTAGCCGACGGCGATCCAGACGAACGTCCAGATGATGTTGTAGCCGAGCTCACTGAGCGTCTTGTACGTGCCGAGCAGCTCGGTGACGCTGAACGCGCCCGCGATGGCCGAGTTCTTGGCGAGGGCGATGAGGGTGGAGCCGACCGGCGGGATGACGGACCGGAAGGCCTGCGGGAGCACGACCATGGACAGGGTCTGTCCGAAGGTCATCCCCAGGCTGCGGGCGGCCTCGCCCTGGCCCTTGGGGACGGTGTTGATGCCCGAGCGCAGTGCCTCGCAGATGAAGGCGGAGGTGTAGCAGCCGAGCGCGAGGACGGCGAACACCTTGAAGGGCAGGACGAGTCCGAAGCGCGGGAGTCCCAGCAGCACCGCGAAGAAGAGCAGCGTGAGCGGGGTGTTGCGCAGGACGGTCACCCAGGCGGTGCCGAACGCCCGGAAGGAGCCGACCGGCGCCACCCGGAACGACGCCATGACGAAGCCGAGTACGAGGGCCAGGATCGAGGCGTAGACGGTGAGTTCGACGGTGCCGACGAACCCTTTGCCGAAGGTGGAGAAGTTGTCTGTCAGTACGTCCACGACGCCTCCTCAGCTCGCCGGGTAGCGGTCGATGGCGGGCGGCTTCGGCGCCGGGACTCCGGAGAGGCCCAGGGTGGCGTCGTAGGCCTTCTTCCAGTCGCCGTTCTTCTCCCGGGCGGCGAGCGCGTCGTCGACGGCGAACCGCAGGGTGTTGTCGCCCTTGGGGACGCCGATGCCGTAGGGCTCCTTCGAGAACGGCTTGCCGACCACCTTGAGCTCGTCGGGCACCTTGGCCGCGTACCCGATGAGGATGGCGTCGTCGGTGGTGACGGCGTCGACCTGATAGGTCAGCAGGTTGTCGACGCAGACCGAGTACGTGTCGTACGCGACGAGCGTCGCCTTCGGGTAGTCCTTCTGGATGCGCTGGTAGGGGGTCGACCCGGCGGCCGAGCAGACCTTCTTGCCGTCCAGGTCCCGCGGCCCCTTGATGTCGTCCTCGTCGGAGCGCACCAGCAGGCCCTGGCCCGCCATGTAGTAGGGGCCGCCGAAGCCGACGAGCTTCTTGCGGAGGTCGTTGATGGTGTAGGTGCCGACGTAGTAGTCGATCTGCCCGTTCTGCAGGGCGGTCTCGCGGTTCGCCGAGGCGATCGTCTTGAACCGGATCGACTTCGGTTCGAAGCCGAGCGAGGCCGAGACCATCTTGGCGATCTCGATGTCGAAGCCGGAGTACGTCCCGGTGGCGGGGTTCTTCTCGCCGAGGAAGGGCTGGTCCTCCTTGGCCCCGACGACGAGGTGACCGCGCCTCTTGGCCTTCTTCCAGGTGCCGGAGCCCGGCAGCGTGAAACCCTTCGCCACCTGGTACTTGGGCAGTTCGTCGGGCTGCGGCCCCTTCACCGGGGGGCTGCCCTCCTTGCCGCAGGCGGTGGCGGCGCAGGCGGCGAGGACGAGCGCCGCGAGCAGACGTGTCGTACGCATCATGGCTGTCCCCCCGTCAGTGCTTGAGGATCTTGGAGAGGAAGTCCTTGGCCCGGTCGCTCTCCGGGTTGCTGAAGAAGTCCTCCGGGGCGCGGTCCTCGACGATGCGGCCGGCGTCCATGAAGACGACACGGTTGGCGGCCGAACGGGCGAAGCCCATCTCATGGGTGACGACGACCATGGTCATGCCGTCGCGGGCGAGGCCCTGCATGACCTCGAGCACTTCATTGATCATCTCGGGGTCGAGGGCCGAGGTCGGCTCGTCGAAGAGCATCACCTTGGGCTCCATGGCGAGCGCGCGTGCGATGGCCACACGCTGCTGCTGGCCGCCCGAGAGCTGCGCCGGGTACTTGTCGGCCTGGGTCGAGAGGCCCACCCGCTCCAGGAGCTCGCGGGAGCGCCGCGTGGCGTCGTCCTTCTTCTTGCCCCGCACCTTCACCGGCGCGAGGGAGACGTTCTGCAGCACGGTCTTGTGGGCGAAGAGGTTGAAGGACTGGAACACCATGCCCACGTCGGCACGGAGTGTGGCCAGCGCCTTGCCCTCTTCCGGAAGCGGCTGCCCGTCCAGTGCGATGGCTCCCGACTGGATCGTCTCCAGCCGGTTGATCGTCCTGCAGAGCGTTGATTTCCCCGACCCTGACGGGCCGATGACCACGACCACCTCCCCCTTGCCGACGGTGAGGTTGATGTCCTGGAGGACATGCAGCTCCCCGTAGTACTTGTTCACATCACGCAGCTCGATCAGCGGATCGACGGCCATGCCCTGCCCTGCCCACTCTCGGCGGTCTCGGTCCGCGCAAACTATCTACGCGAAAACGGGACTTACTGGACGACACGCACGTATGGGCATTAACCGTATTTCCAGTTACGTCATCCCGCGGCTACGCTTCCGACGCCTCCGCGTAGACCTGGGACAGCTCGGGAGCACCCGTCACCGCCCAGTCGAGCCCCGCCTCCACCACCTGGATCTCGCGCCCCGACGCGAGCTGCACGACGGGGCTGCCGCCGGGCAGGACGTGCCAGGTGGCGCCGGGCACCGTACGGACGATGACCGAACCCAGGTACAGGCCCGCGTCGTTGCCCAGCCACGGCAGCATCTCGGGGTCGTCGCGCCAGCGCGGCAGGAGCTGGTCGAGTGCGGTCAACGAGGCCGGGGAGTCGTCGAGTTCGAGCCCCGCGGTGGCTGCCTGGGAGCGCAGCAGCTCGCATTCGGCGAGGAGTTCGGCCACCCCGGCCGGATCCGCGTCGAACGCCGAGGCGAGTCCTGGGCTTCGGTCGGCGGCCTGCTGCTTGCGCCACTTGCCGAAGAAGGAGATGTTCATGATCGGCCTCTCCGTGAGGGTGCCTCTGCTCCCCGGTCCAACGAATGTAACTTGCGTCAGTTGATCACGGAATCATCCGAGTGCGCCCGACGCGTCGGCGAACCGGCGATACGCGTCGGTGAATCGCCGACGGTCTCTTCGGCTGTCCGCAGCGGCACTTCGCGGATCGGTCAACGCCTATGTACGGCCGCGCCTGCACCGAGGTGCCCCGGAGTGCACCTGACTGATGAACACCGGCCGCTACCCCACGTTCCGGCGCAGCTCCGGCGCCGGCGGCATCTTCGGCGACCCGCGGGCCAAGCTCCAGTCGGGCCTGGACTGTGTGCTCGACGGCATCGGCGTCCGCACGGACATCTGACGGGGCGCCACCCGGCGGATTCCGGCATCCCGGCGAGTTCGGGTCGTGTTCACGCGCACCTCATTGACGCTTCCCCCTGACCTCCTTAGCTTCATGGCGCACCTGTCGTCACGTCAGCTTCAGCCAAGGGGAGGGGTCTGGTGTGCGCCCACGCAGCTCGCGTGCCTCGCGTATCTCACGTATCTGGGGATCGGCCGCCGTACTCGCGGTACTCGCCGGCGTCGCCCCCGTGGCGACGGCGCAGGCCGCCCCGCACAGACCCGAGCCGCTCCCCCTGGAGCGGCTCTTCGACAACAGGGCGGTCAGTGACGACGCGCGCCCCGGCGACGCGGACTTCGACGCCTCGGGCGGCTCGCTCTCGGCCCAGGACCTGACGGCGGCGGGCTGGACCCCGGGCCGCTCGCTCGCCGTGGACGGGGCGCGGCTCACGCTGCCCCGCACGGGCGCGGGCGAGGCGGACAACGTCCGGGCCGACGGGCAGTCCGTGCGGGTGCGCGGGCGCGGGGACGCGCTGGCGTTCCTGGTCGCGGGCACGGGCGGCGAGGCCAGCGGCGCGGGCACGGTGCGCTACCGGGACGGATCGAAGGGGACGTACCGCCTGACGGCACCGGACTGGCGCTCTGGTCCGCTCGCCACGAAGGCGGTCGCGCTGCCGCATCTGAACACCCCCGGCGGCCAACTCGCCGAGAAGACACGGCTGTACGTGGTGACCGTGCCGGTGGCGCGCGGGCGCGAGATCGCTTCGGTGACCCTGCCCAAGGACCCGGGCGCCCCGGATCTGCACGTCTTCGCGCTCTCCGTGCGGCAGCCCGCGAAGGGGTGGACCGGCAGCTGGTCGGCGTCGACGGCCGGGTACACGGCGGTGGGCCCGTGGGCCGACCGGACGGTGCGGCTCGTCGTCCACACGAGCACGGGCGGGCCGCGGGTGCGGATCCGGCTCGACAACACCTTCGCCTCCGCGCCGGTGCGGATCGGCAGCGCGACGGTGGCGGTGCAGGAGTCCGGCGCGGGGGCGCGGGGCGAGCCGCGGCGGCTGTCGTTCCGGGGCAAGACCGGCACCCAAGTCCCGGCGGGTACCCAGGCGTTCAGTGACCCGCTGGACTTCGACGTGCCCGAGGACACGAACCTCCTGGTGAGCTTCCACCTCCCCGAGACGGTGACGACCGCGCCCGTCCACAGCCAGGCCATACAGCGCTCGTACGTGAGCGGCCCCGGCGACCACGCGGCAGACGGCTCCCCGGCGGCGTACACCTCGACGATCACGACCTGGCCGCTGCTCACCGGGGTCGACGTGGGCGGCGGTCCCGGCTCCGTGGTGCTGCTCGGCGACTCCATCACGGACGGCGTGAAGTCGACGCAGGACGCGAACCACCGCTGGCCCAACGTCCTCGCGACGCGGCTGCTCCGGCAGGACGAGGTGCCGCGCTTCGGGGTGCTGAACCAGGGGATCTCGGCGAACCGCGTGATCGCGGACCGCTATCCCGGCGACGGGGTCTCCACCGACACGGGCGGCGTGAGCGCGCTGCACCGCCTGGACCGTGACGTGTTCGCCCAGACGTCGGCCCGTACGGTCGTGCTCTTCGAAGGCGTCAACGACGTCCGCTGGGGCGCGTCGGCGGATCAAGTGATCGCCGGTATGCGGGAGATCGCCGAGCGGGCGCACGCGCGAGGCCTGCGCGTGGTGGCCGCGACGATCGCGCCCTGCCGGGGCGAGACCCTGTGCACGGCCGCGGCGGATGCCGAGCGGATGAAGGTCAACGACTACCTGCGGGCGGGCGGCGACTTCGACGCCGTCCTGGACTTCGACGCGGTGCTGCGGGATCCGGCCGATCCGGCGCGGATGCTGGCCGCGTACGACAGCGGGGACCATCTGCATCCGGGGGACGCGGGGCTCGCCGCGATCGCGGACTCGGTGGATCTGGGGGCGCTGGTCCCGGAGTGATTCCTGAGGGGCCCGTAAGGGGCGCGGGGAACTGCGCGGCCGGCCCCCACCGGCCCGCAGGTCCATCACCCCGCACCCGGCGGAGCGCTACAGCTCCAGGTCCACCACGACCGGCGCGTGGTCGGACGCGCCCTTGCCCTTGCGCTCCTCGCGGTCGACGTACGAGTCCGTCACCGCCTTCGTGAAAGCCTCGTTCCCGTACACCAAGTCGATCCGCATGCCCTTGTTCTTGGGGAAGCCGAGCTGGCGGTAGTCCCAGTACGTGAACGGGTGGTCGTACTTCAGGGGGCGGGGCACGACGTCCGAGAGGCCCGCCTCGCGCAGCGCGGCCAGCGCCGCGCGCTCGGCGGGGGTCACGTGCGTGGCGCCCTCGAACAGGGCGGGGTCCCACACGTCCGCGTCGGTCGGGGCCACATTGAAGTCACCGAGGACCGCGAAGGGCCGGGCGCCCGCCGCGTCGGCGGCGACGGAAGCCTTCAGCGCCTCGAACCACTGCAGCTTGTACGCGAAGTGCGCGTGGTCCACCTCGCGGCCGTTGGGCACGTACACCGACCAGACGCGCGCGGAGCCGCAGGTCGCGGAGATCGCGCGGGGCTCCTGGACGCCGTCGTACTCGGGGCCGCCGGGCAGGCCGACCGTCACGTCTTCGAGGCCTACGCGGGAGACCAGCGCGACGCCGTTCCACCGGCCCGTCGCGTTCACCGCCGACTCGTAGCCCAGCTCGCGCAGCTCGGCCGCGGGGAAGCCCTCGGCGGTGGTCTTGGTCTCCTGGATGCACAGCACATCCGTACCGCTGCTCTCCAGCCAGGCGAGGAGCCTCGGCAGCCGAGCGGTGATCGAGTTCACGTTCCAGGTGGCAATGCGCATGCTTCACAACCTACCGGGCGCCACTGACAGTGCCCGGCCCGCCGGTCAGAGGTCGGCGGACTCTCCCGGGGTGAGCCGCAGGTGCTCGGCGCCGCCGAGCGCCCCGATCTGCGCGTCGTAGATCGGCCGGGCCAGGTCCGTGAGCAGCGCGTCGTGGATGTCGTAGGCACGCTGCGGCTTGATCTCGCGTACGTAGTCGATGACCTCGGAGATCTTGCTCCAGGGCGCCATCACCGGCAGCATCAGCGTGTCCACCGGCTGCTCGGGCACGGTCAGCGCGTCGCCCGGGTGGAAGACGGAACCGTCCACCAGATAGCCGACGTTGGTGATCCGCGGGATGTCCGGGTGGATCACGGCGTGCAGCTCGCCGTGCACCTGTACGTCGAACCCGGCGGCCGTGAACGTGTCGCCGTGCCCGACGGTGTGCACCCGCCCCGGGAAGGCGGCCGAGATCTTCTCCGCGACGGAGCGCAGGGTCCAGATCTCGGCGGCCGGGTTGGCCTCCATGCCGGCGCGCAGCCGGTCCTCGCTGAAGTGGTCGGGGTGCTCGTGCGTGACGAGGATCGCGTCGGCGCCGAGCGCCGCGTCCTGTTCGCTGAAGGCGCCGGGGTCGATGACGAGACTGAGGCCGTCCCGCTCCAGGCGGACACAGGCGTGTGTCTTCTTCGTGAGCTTGATGCGCTTCGCGGCAGTCGTCATGCCCCCATCCTGCTACTCCTGGGGCGTGGTTTCCTCACGGATCACGGCCTGGGCCACCTTGAAGGCGGAGTTCGCCGCGGGCACGCCGCAGTAGACGGCCGCCTGGAGGAGCACTTCCTTGATCTCCTGCGGGGTGAGGCCGTTGCGCAGGGCCGCTCGGGTGTGGAAGGCCAGCTCGTCGAGGTGGCCGCCGGCGACGAGCGCGGTGAGGGTGACGCAGCTGCGGGAGCGCCGGTCGAGGCCGGGGCGGTTCCAGACCTCGCCCCACGCGTAGCGCGTGATGAGCTCCTGGAAGTCCCCCGAGAAGTCGTCGGCCGCGGCGAGCGCGCGGTCCACGTGCGCGTCGCCGAGCACCTCGCGGCGGACCTTGATCCCCGCTTCGTACGGGTCGGGGCGTCCGCCGCCCACCGCCTCGGGCTGCTCCATGGGCCCGATCTCCGCGACGGGGAAGACGGGCGGCGGCGGGGCGAGCACCGGCTTGACGGGCACCGCGCTGATCGCGGCGTGCGTGCCGGTGGCGTCGGGCGCGATCTGCCAGGCGGTGGAGAAGTGGCGTACGAGAAGGTCCGTGACGGCCGCGGGCTGCTCGACGGGAGCGAGGTGGGACGCGCCAGGCACCACGGCCAGGCGGGCGTCCGGTATCCCCGCGACGAGGGTGCGGGCCTCGCCCTGCCCGGTGACCTGGTCCTCCGAGCCGACCAGGACGAGGGTGGGCACGCCGATCCGGTTCAGCTCGGCGCGCACGTCGAAGGCGGCGAGGGCCTCGCAGGCGGCGATGTAGCAGCCCGGGTCGGTCGTCCGCACCATCTGTACGGCCCAGTCGGTGATGGCGGGCTGCGCGGCGGCGAAGCCGGGCGTGAACCAGCGCTCGGGGGACGTGCGCGCGATGGGATCGAGACCGTTGCTCCGCACGATCACCCCGCGCTGGCGGAACTCGTCGGCGCTGCCGAAGCGGGGCGACGCGGATATCAGCGCCAGGGACGCCACGCGCTGCGGGTGCCGCAGGGCGAGCTCGGCGCCGATCGCGCCGCCGAAGGCGCAGCCCGCGTACCCGAAGCGCTGCACGCCGACCTCGTCGAGCGTGGCGAGAAGCCGCTCGGAGAGCTCGCCGACGGAGCCGCAGGGGTGCGCGGGGGAACCGCCGTGTCCGGGCATGTCGAAGCGGAACACCCGCCACTGCTTGACCAGCTCGGGAACCTGCCGGTCCCACATGTGCCATGTAGTACCGAGGGATGGTCCCAAGATCAGGACTGGGGCGTCTTCTGGCCCGTCAAAGCGATATTGCAGCGTATTGATCATGGCTTCGGTCACGGGTCCACACCTTCATCTGTCACGAACTGTCACACACCCCCCGCGAGACCTCCCCATGCCTCCGCTGCTGGAAGCAGGTCCGCCACGTCTGGCTTCACGTACCACTTCTTGGTCGTCTTCACGTTGGTGTGCCCGGCCCACAGGGCGAGTAGGTGATCCGGCACCCCATTGTTCGCTAGGTAGGTCAAGCACGACGCCCGAGCATCGTACAGACGGACCCTGCGAAGGCCGTTTTCGTCCATAATCTTGTAAGCCCGCACCCGGAGCTGCCGACCGTTCAGTGCCGCACCGAGTTCATCTACGAGCACGTAGCCCGTCCCCTCGTAGCCTTCACCTGCCGCCAGGCGCTCCTTCGCTTGCCGCGCCCTGAACGCCTTCAGTGCCTCACGCACAAGCGCCGGGAGCGGCAGCACGCGTTCGCCAGCCATACTCTTTGTGTCTTTCTCCACCACCGTGCGATTGCCCATCAGGGTCCGCGTGTTGGCGATGCTGAGCGTGGCCGCTTCCAGGTCGATGTCCGACCACCGCAGCCCGCACACCTCCGCAGGGCGCAGACCCATCAGGGAGAGCAGCAGGGGCGCGTACAGGCGATCCCCCTTCATCGCGCCGATGAACGCGCCCACCTCCGTGGCGTTCCACGGCTGCACGACCGCCTTCGTCTTGCGCTCCGCCTTCCTGGCCTTCAGCGGGATGTGCACCTCGCTGGCCACGTTCACGGTCACCAGACGGCGCGTCACGGCCCGGTTCAGGGCGTCCTTCAGCCGCGCCAGGCTCATGTCCACGGAGGTCACCCCAAGGCCCGTACCGGCCTTACCACCGCGCGCCCGGCCTTCCTGGAGCGCCCACCGCATCCATTCGTCTACGTGATCCTCGGTGAGTTCCTGAAGCCGGATGTACCCGAGCCTCCCGCGCACGCGGTCCAGGGTCACGCGGTAGTTGTAGACGGTCGTGGACTCCAGGTCTTCAGCCTTCATCGTGAGCCACTGGTCCAGCCACTCGTCCACGGTGATCTTGTTGGGCGCGACGAACGTCCCCTCGTGACGCTTGCTGGTGATGCGGGCATACTCCGCCTTCGCCTCCTTCAAGGTGTCGAACGTGCGCCGGAGTTGCTTGCGCTTCCCCGTGGCGGGGTCCATACCTGCGTCCACCACGAAGCGATAGCGGGTCTGCCCTTTCGCGTTGGGTGGCAGTTTCTTGATCGGGTCGGGCATGGTCAGACCTCCAGGTCCTCGATGTGGCCGCAGTCGTTGCAGACGCGGGGACCGGGGCCGCTGATCTCGCGGGAGTCGTAGGCGTGCTCGCCGTCCGCGCACGGGTCCGCCGGAGCGCCGGACGGCAGCAGTGAGGCGGGCCGGACTCCGAGGATCGCCGCGAGCGCGGTCAAGTCGTCCACAGTGATCTGCCGTTGGCCGGTCTCCAGGCGGGTCACGCCGGACTGCGAGATGCGACGCCCGAGCGTGCTCAGGCGCTCCGCCATAACCGTGGTGCTGATGCCCTGGCGTTCCCGCAGGTCGCGGACTATGCGGGCTACGTGCTGCGTGGTGTCCCCGAGGGGCTGTCGTGTTGGTTGCATGGTAGCAATGTAACGACTTATGCCGACTGAGCATAGACGCTGTTTAAACGCTCGCCGCAAATCCGCACCCAAGAAAAGTTCGTGCGTTCATACAGGCCCCGGAAAAGCCGCAGATCAATGATGAGCTACCAAGCTACCAACGCCCGTTATGACCCCTAATGCCTGGCAGCATAGTAGCATTCGCGCAGGTCAGAAGCCTGCGAGCATCCCTCAGGCCATGCCACCATATAGACCTAGGCGAACGAAACGGATTCACTTCGACCCCAAGGACGAAAAATGCCGATCACTTCGGAGACCCAGAAGATTCCGACCCTCGCGGAGATTGAGGGAACCTGGCCGCCGCACACCAACGTGCCTGACGCCGCCCTCGTTCTCGGGTGCTCGACTTCGCAGGCATACGCAATGATCAAGCGCCATGAATTCCCTGCGAAGGTAATCCGCTTCGGCAAGGGCCGTGTCGTGGTTGTCACCGCGTCGCTCGTTCGTGTCCTGCGTGGCGAGCCCGACCCGCAGCCACCCGCCCCGTCCGCGCTCGTGGCGGCCTGACGTGGCGGCCCTGACCTCCCGGCACTACCTGACCGCCGACGGCGGCGGCCGGGTGGAGAGCAGCACGCACCCGGACACCCGCGAACGCGTCTGGGCGTGCTCCGCCTGCACCGCACGGGGCGACGGCGAAGACGCGGCACGCACCCACGCGGCGCAGTGCCGTTCCACCACAACCGGCGGCAACCTGCCGCACGAACACTGGAGCTGAACATGAACTACGCGACTGATGGCGACGGCCGGATCGTAGCGGCCCCCGCACAGCAGGGCCCCCTGGCGAACATCACGGACGCCGAGATGTACGACGCGATCGACGCCGATTGGCAGGTGGACCTGTCCAACGCGGCCGATGACCGCGAGGTCTCCCTGAAGCCGGAGCGCGGCGACCACATCGGCAAGCAGTACTGCACCGTGGGCGGCTCTCTGGTGACGACCGCTCGCACGGCCGAGGGCGAGGAGTCGTACACCTACTGCTACGGCTGCGGTGAGCGGCGCGAGTTCGGCTACGGCTGGGACGACCGCGCCCGCGAGCACGCCAATAAGCACGCGGGCGAGTGCCGCGCGGCCGGGGGTGCGCAGTGACCTTCATACCCGTGGACGGCTCCGTGAGCGGCCCCAAGCAGCCCGAGGACCCGAACGGCTACGGGACTCGCTACGGGGGCCGTGTGGCCGTCCAGGGCGGCCGGGAGTGCCTGGCCGTCTCCTTCAACGCACCCGGAGATGCAGCAGCATGACGGAGCATCAGACCACCCTGCACCCGACGGAGTTCCGCGCCGTCCACACGAACGCCCGGGTCACCGTCACCGAGGGCGCGGAGGGCCCGCGCTGGCACTGCTCGGGGTGCGGCCACGGCCGCGCTGAAGAAGGCGCCCTGGAGGTGGCTCAGGAACACGCGCAGCACTGCGCAATCCTGCCGCTGTCCTGACCCGAGAAACGCCGAAGCGGTGCCCAACCCAAGGGGGCACCGCTCCGACTGACAAAGCGCTGACCGGACCGCCGCTAAGAGACCGGTGCTGCCCTTCCAGGGTAACGCCCCTCTCGCCTGGTCCCGGAACTCCCGACGATCCCCACCGACGCGGCGCTCAAGATCAAATCTGGGAATTTCAAGGGGATCGAAATGATCAAGTCCAGCGCTCATGAGGGGCGCCACTGGAAACCGTCCAAGACGGATGATGAGCTGGAGCGGGACGCCCTGCGGGCCAACCTTGACGCCTTCCGCGCGGTCGCCTCCGCGACCGGCCAGACCGTGACCCATCTGACCGTGGTCATCGCCGTGCGTCCCACCACCGAGGGGATGCCGTCGTGAAGCTCTTCAATGGCACTGAGCGCCCCGAACTCCCGCCGGTGGAAACGGAGTCCACCGACGCCGGGAACGGCGTCCTGGCGGACCCGGACGGCCTGCTGGCGGCGGCCCTGGCGCTCGCGGCCGAGGGCGTCAAGGTCTTCCCGTGTCACCGTGTCACCGTGGACGGGTGCACCTGCGGCAACTACGGCTGCAAGTCGCCGGGCAAGCACCCGCGCAACGACCACGGCTCGAAGGGCGCCACCACCGACCCGGACGAGATCCACACGTGGTGGATCAAGTGGGGCCAGCACGACCGGCTGAACCTGGGGCAGACGCTCACCAGCCGCGCGGTGGTGGATGTGGACGTGGCCGAGGGCAAGCCCGGGGAGGCCACCTGGGCGGCGCTGAGCGCCGATCAGGACACCCCGGGCACCCTGACGTACCGGACGGGGCGCGGGGGCCGCCAGATGGTCTTCCGGCTCCCCTTCGGGGAGTCCGGCGGGAAGGCGGACGGCTACTCGAACACCCTCGGTGAGGCGGTCGACTTCAAGACCGGGCCGGGCGCATACGTCATGGTCCCGGGGTCCAAGACGGACGGCGTTTACACGGTCGTCCACGACGCCGAACCGGCGCCGTTGCCTGGCTGGGTGGCGAATCTGGCCCGCACGGCGCGGCCCGGTACGGATGGCAGCGTGGTAGCTGGCCGGCCACCGGGGTCTCAGCTCTCCGACCTGCTGTCTCTTCCGGCCGATGACCCCTACCGCAGCTCGAACGACTGGGTGGCGACCGTGGCCGGGCACTACGCGGGCGACGCCTGGAAGTTCGCCCCGCCGCGCGGCTGGTCCTGGTACTCGGACATGGTGCGCGCCGCCAACACCACGTCCGCCGAGCCGCACCCGGAAGACCGGCTGGCGAAGACCCTCCGGTCCGTGTGGGAGACGGAGGCCGCCAAGCACCCGCAGGACGAGGCGGAGGCTCACGAAGCGCTCGTCCAGAAGCGGCTGCTGGCTCTGCGTGCCGAGCAGGAAGCCCGGTACCGGTTCACGCAGGAGCGGGAGCAGGCCACGGCCGTGGAGTCCGTGGCGGACGCCCTGGACGCCGTGCTGGCCGGTGACTGGGAGGTCCGGCCGACCGTCGGGGAGTTCGCGGACGCCGACCGGGGCCTGTTCTACGAGGGCTCCGTGAACGGGGTCTACGGCGACGGCTCCGCCGGTAAGTCCGTGCTCATGGTGAGTGTTCAGGCGCGCGTCCTGAACGCCGGGGGCCTGGTCATCCACTGGGAGTTCGACCAGAACGCGCAGCGGGCCCTGGTCCAGCGCCTCCTGTGGGCCGGGGCCAAGCCCGACGCCATCCGGGACCGCTTCGTGGTGCTGCGCACCCGGCAGCAGGGCGAGCAGTTGGCCCCCGACCTGGTGTCGTCGGCGGCCCTGGTGACGCTGGACGCACTCACGCCGTCCATCGGCGCTCTCGGGCAGAAGGTGAACGATTCCGAGGGCGTGGACGCCGCGTTCGCCGCGTACTTCGCGCCGTTCACAGTGCACGGGGCATGCGGGGTCTACATCGACCACGTAGGCCACGAGAACACTGAGCGGCAAGCCGGATCGAAGCGGAAGTTCCTCGCCACGCAGGGCGCGCTGTACGAGATCAAGTGCCGCACGAAGCTGTCCGTGGAAGAGACCGGCGTCTCGGAGCTGTGGCTCCGGAAGGACAACCCGGCCGGTGCCGGTGCGGTCGGCTCGGTGACCGCGTACGTGACGTACGTGCCGCAGGGCGCCGGGAAGCCCGGCCCGGTGGAGACGGCCATCACTCGGGAGCCGAAGGACCCGGCGCTGAAGCAGGCGACCGGCGCCACGGAGCGGCTGATCCTGGCACTGCTCCAGAAGGACCCGGGGCCGTGGTCCCGGTCCACGATCGCCAAGGCGATCAACAAGAAGGACGCCACGGTGGGTGTGGCGGTGCGCAACCTGCTGGAGTCCGGGGCGCTGGCGGAGCTGGAAGGCGTGCCGAAGAACCGGCCGAACCTGGTCCTCGCGGAAGGGCAGCAGGTCTTCCCCGAGGGGCCGTGATGGGGGCCGTTTCACCTCTTCCCGCGACCAAGATCCGGGAAGAGGTGCGGGAAGAGGTGGAGAGGCCCCCGCACGGCCTACCTCTTCCCAAGATCCGGGAAGAGGTGAAGACGGGAATCTGACCAGGTCAGAGCGTTTTGGGCGTTACCTCTTCCCACCTCTTCCCACCTCTTCCCGGAAGAGGGGCATCCCCACCTCTTCCCACTCCCCGGGGGCCTGTAAGGGCCCCGGGGGAAGAGGTAGCCCGGCCCCGGCAGAAGTGACCGACACAGAGACTCGAAGGAGCAAGATCACATGAATGCGAGCAATCCCATGAAGGGCCGTCAGGCGTCCGCATCCCGTGGAACGGTCCGTGCCTCCGGTGGTGGCGGGACCGGGCCGCAGACGGGCGGTGACGGCCGGTGCGGGGCCAAGACCCGGAACGGCGGGCGCTGCCAGAAGTGGCCCGTGGAGGGGGCGACCCGATGCCGCAACCACGGTGGGGCCACGCCCCGGTCCAAGGCCGCCGCCGCGCGCCGCCTGGCGATGGCCGAATGGGGCACCACCTTCGGGGAGATCGGCCCGGCCGAGGACCCCGCCGTGGTGATGGCCCGGCTCATTCAGCAGGCGTCCGGCCATGTGGCGTGGCTGCTGGAGCGGGTGCAGGAGACCGAGGGCGAGGCGCTGATCTGGGGTCTGGCGTCCCGTACGGAGAAGGGGGCCACGGAGTTCCCCGGCGTGGACGAGACGTACCAGGCGCAGACGCACGGGTGGCTGAAGCTCTACAGCGCCGAGCGGGACCGCCTCGTGCGTATGTGCGAGGTGGCCGCGCGCATGGGCGTGGACGAGCGCCTGGTGACGCTGGCTGAGGTCCAGACGAAGATCATGTTCGAGGCGATGAACCGGGCGCTGGACGCCCTGGAGCTGACGGCGGAGCAGCGGCGCCGGGTGCCGGACGTGATGGCCGGTCTCCTGCGGGGCATGGCCACCGAAGGGCGGCCCGAACTGCCCGCCACCTGAACACCAGGAAGCCGCAGCCTGTGAGAGCTGCGGCTTCCTGTCGTGTAAACGCAGGCCGGGCGTACCGTGGCAGCGTGGCAAACGAAGACCTGGGGAAGACCCTGCGCCGTCTGCGTCGTCTGGCCTCCCTGACGCAAGAAGAGCTGGCCGAGCGCTCCGGCGTGTCCGTCGACGTGATCCGTCAGCTTGAACAGCAGCGGAAGCACTCGGCACGCCTCCCCACACTTCACGCTCTCGCCAACGGTTTGGGCGTGGAGCTGACCACTCTGCTGGGCGATCCTCCGGCGGTCACGGCAGGCGGAGAGAGCGACGGGCCGCGCTTCGTCGCCGTACGCCGTGCCGTCATGCCCGCGCTCTGGGGGCCGCAGCCGGAACCGACCGGCCCGGACTTCTCCATGGAGCGGCTGCGCGAGCAGATCGCAGACGGGTGGTCGCAGTATCACGCAGCCGAATTCGACTCCGTGATGAAGGGCCTCCCCGACCTGATCACCGACGCGCGTTCCGCCACGGTGTCCGGGAGCGACGACTACCGCAGGGCCGGTTTCGCAGCCCTGGGCAAGGCACTCCAGCTCGCCGGGCACGTCGCCGTGCGCATGGGCAAGACAGACCTTGCCCTGACGAGCCTGGAGCGGGCCATAAGCGCGGCCGAGCAGTCCGCAGACCCGCTCTTGGTCCCCATGGTGGTGAACTCTGTCGCCTGGACCTACCAGCGGCAAGGCCGTCTGGAAGACGCCCTGGGGATCGCCCTGCGCTCGGCTGAAGCAATCGAGAGCGGCGGGCACACAGACACCGCCGACGGCCTGAAGGTGTGGGGCGCCCTGACCATGAGCGCTGCCACCTCTGCCGCGCGGAGCGGCGACTACGAGCGTGCAGCAGAGCTGATGGCGGGGGCTGAGAAGGAAGCTGCCCGCGTTGCGAAGCTCCCTGCAGGCAGCGACAACCGCATGGTGAGCGTTTTTAGCCCGTCGTCGGTCCGTATCGAACGCGTCCGCCTGGCCGTGCAGTACGGGCACCCTCATGACGCCTTGGCGCTCGCCAAGGGGATGCGGCTGAGCAAAGACACCCCGCCATCGTGGCGCACGTGGCTGCTGCTGGACGTGGCCCGAGCGCACACGGACACCGGGGATGCCACTGGAGCGGTGAAGGCGCTGGAGTCCCTGCGCCGGGTGGCACCGACGTGGATGCAGCACCACACGTTGGCCGTGGCCATCGTGCGCGACCTGTGGGCGCTCCCCAACCACCCAGCGGGACTGCGGCCGTTGGCGGAATTCCTAGGCGTCGCCGAATAGCGTGGCGAAAGTAGGACGCCTCGTCCCTGTAGCGGCGTGACGGGGACCACAAGCCTTGGCATGACAGACCCCCGCACCACGCGAACGGCCGGGGGCATGGCCAACGCTTCGAGGAGCGCCGACATGCCGCAACCTACAACGCGGGCCCGGCCGACCGGCTACCCCGGGTACAGCGAGACGCTGCCGCGCCAGTCCGGGAGTGCGGGCACCGCCCGGCGTCTGGTACGCGTAGCACTTGCCGTCTGGGGGCTGGACGACCTGGCCGACGACGGCGTCCTGATCGTGTCCGAGTTGGTGTCCAACGCCGTCCAGCACGCCCGGAGAGAGTCCATCCGGGTCAGCGTGGACAGACCCGAAGCGGTCCGGGTGTGCATCGGCGTCGTGGACTTCTCGAAGGTGCCACCCGCGCCCCGGGTGCCGGACGGCGAGAGCGAAGGCGGACGCGGCCTCGCGCTCGTGGCGGAGCTGGCCGACCACTGGGGCAGCGAGCCGCTCCCGTGGGGCAAACGGGTGTGGGCGGAACTGCTTGGGAAGGAACGAGCGTGAGCGGCGAGCGGAAGCCCTGGGTGGGCGACCTGATCCACGACGAGGAAGCCAACCGGCGCGGGGTCGTCACGGACGTGCGGAGCGCTGGGGTGTGGGTCCTGCGGCCGGAGGCCGGGGGCAGAGAGTGGACTTCGGAACACCCTGAGCGGCTGACCGCGGTGACGCCTCGCGAGCGGAGACAAGACCGGCTGTAGATACGCCAGAAGCCCCGGCGCGGTGCTGGTCACCGGCCGGGGCTTCGTCGTGTCACGAGGTGTCACAGTCTCTGCGGAGTGAGGCGGAACGACGGCCGCTCACCTGCAACTTCACGGCACTGTCTGGACTGTGCGGAACCCCATGGAAGGGTTCTATGACTTGTGCCAGGTGGTGCCGAGCGAAGGCCCGAGGATCAGCACGGGGGCGTCTTCGGGTCCGTCGAATCGGTACTGGAGGGCAGGGGTAGTCGTCTCGCTCACCGCTCTACGCTAACGGGCGGAGCTGACGCGTGAGTAAGAGGGTGCCGAAGCTCTCATCGGGAGGACTGGTCCGGCGCCGGAATTCCGCGCGGAAGGCGTTCTCAACTCCCGCCGCCAAGCGCCCTGTTCACTTCGCCCCGACGACGCAGCCCCGCCCACACGCTGAAGGCGTCCTGGTGGAGAAGGCTCGATGGGGGTGATCATGAGCGTGACGCGACGCGACCGGACATCCCCCGGCAAACAGCCCGAAAGGAACCAGGCATGAGCGAGGCCCCGCCCTACATCGACGCCGACGCGATGGCCCGGCTCGTCCCGATGGCCACGGCCGTCGAGGCGGTGGAGGCCGTCCTCAAGACGGGCCTGGACCCGGAGACGGAACCTCCGCGGGGAATCGTGGACGTACCGGGCGGCCAGCTCCTCCTGATGCCGTCCGCCACGACGTCGTACACCGGAGTGAAGATCGCCACGGTCACGCCCGAGAACGCGTCCCGCGACCTCCCCCGCGTCCAGGGCGTGTACCTCCTCCTCGACGGCGAGACGCACACTCCCCTGGCCCTGCTGGACGGCATCGCCCTCACCTCGCTGCGCACTCCGGCGGTCTCGGGAGCCGCGATCAAGCACCTCGCGGTCCCGGAGGCCGGCCGCCTCCTGGTCTTCGGCACCGGCCCCCAGGCCTGGGGCCACGTGGAGGCGGTCCGCGCGGTACGCCCGACCCTGGCCCACGTGGACGTCGTGGCCCGGAACCCGGAGCGGGTGGCGGCCTTCGTCGTCCGTTGCCGCGAGGCAGGTCTCTCAGCGGCGCCCGCGGCCCCGGCGGACGTCGCGACCGCCGACGTGGTCTGCTGCTGCACGACAGCGCGCGAACCGCTCTTCGACAGCGCACTGCTCCCGCCCCACGCGACGGTCGCGGCGGTGGGCTCGCACGAACCGGACGCCCGCGAGGTGGACGAGGGTCTGCTCAGGCGCGGCCTGGTGGTGGCGGAGTCGCACGGGGTGGCGCTGCGGGAGTGCGGCGACATCGCACTGGCGGTGGAGGCGGGCGCCTTCGACATGACCCGGCTGCGGACGCTGGGTGAGCTGGTACGAGGCGAGATCGACATCCCCGCGAACCGCCCGCGGTTGTTCAAGTCGGCGGGGATGGCCTGGGAGGATCTGGGGGTGGGAGCGGCCGCGTACGAACGGTGGACGGGCCTCGGCTGACCCCTCCCTACACCGATACCGCGTAGGCAATGAGAGAACAGCACCGTCACTGCTGTTCATCCCCCTCCGAACCTGGCTCCTCCCTCCAGCAGGGCTGCGCTACCGTTCAACGGGTAATTGCGGCCCGACGGGCTTCCGGCTGAGGAAATGCCCCCACCCGCACGAGACTTCTCGTGTGTCCGGGGGATCCCTTCCGTGCTCCTGCTTCAGGCGCCTGCCCGTGCCCTCATTGCGCTGCATGATCGTGGCGTCCTCAAATCCCACCTCGTCGAGCGCATCAAGATGTACCAAAAGGGCATCGGCGAGAGCGAGCAAGAGGCATGGGCCACCAGTCTGATTGAACTCGCTCGCGACCTCATCGAAGTGGACCGCGGTGAAGTGCGGGTCCTCATCGAGTTCAAGCCCCCTGGCGGGAGGCAGGGGGCCATGGACGCGGTCCTTGTGGGCATTCACCCCGACAGCGGTCGCGACTCATACCTACCCGTGGAACTGAAGCGTTGGACCAAAGCCACCACAGATCCACACAAGCAGGAGAGTTACCAAGTCGGATACCCCACCCCGACGAAGCACCCGAGTCAGCAGATCAAGCCGTTCTGCGACTTCCTGGTGGGTGAGCAAGGACCGTTGAACGGCCTCCGCGTCGAGCTGGCCGGTGCCGTGTACCTGCACAACGCCAAGCAGCACGACGTCGCGGACATCCTCAACCACAAGTCGACAAGGACGATTCGCACAGTCCATTTCACCGGTGACCGCAGGGAGAGCCTTCGGCAGCTCCTCATGACGCAGTTCTCCAAAGCATCGGGAGAGTCGGCGGTGGAGCGACTCTTCGAGCGGATGGGCATGCGTGACCAGCCGTTGGTCGACATGATGGTGAACAACCCGCTGGCCGACGTTCTTTTCCAACCGCACGGCGTGGACCATGTCTTCACCCTCCGTGGCGTGCAGCTGACCGCCAAGGACGACGTTCTCGCTGCCGTGGAGCGCGCGAAGAAGCAAGGCGAGAAGGCCGTCTTCATCGTCAACGGCGGCGCCGGCACAGGCAAGACGGCAATCTCCATCGAGTTGCTGCGCGACATCGATCCGTCCACCCCCGCCAGACTCGCCAACGGGGCCGAGGCTTTCATGGCCATGCTGAAGGAGCATGTGGGGCGCAACGACCGTGTCCTCTATGAATACCTCGCCTTCTTCAACGAGTTCGTACACGCGGAGCCTGACGAACTGGCTCTCCTCATCTGCGACGAAGCCCATCGGCTGCGAATGAAGTCGGACGACCAGTACCGGCGTGACCGTCGTGGTACTCGACCCCAGGTGGACGAACTGATCGATGCCGCCAAGGTCTCCGTCTTCCTCCTCGACGAGAAGCAGTCCGTCCGCAGCAACGAGGTAGGCACGGTCAGCACGATCCGCAAGGCCGCCAAGGCGCGAGGTCTCAAAGCCGTCGAGTACGACCTTCGGCGCCAATGGCGGTGTGGTGGCAGCGACCTCTACGTCGAGTGGGTTCACAGCCTTCTGGGAATCGGTCCCAGCGCCCCCTGGGAATGGGTGCCCGACGGGATGATCCATGTCCAAGTAGCGGACTCTCCGGCTGATTTGGAGGGTGTCATCCTTGATGAGCACCACGCGCACTCCACCGCGCGCATGGTGGCCGGCTACTGCTGGCCATGGAGCAAACCACGATCTGACGGCACTCTTGTCCCGGACGTCAAGATTGGCGACTGGAAACGCCCTTGGAACGTCAACGGCACCCGCAAGCGCTATGAGAACGACGCCCCTCCCAAGAACCTCTGGTCCATCCGCCCTGAAGGCGTACACCAAGTCGGCTGTGTCTATACGGCGCAGGGCATGGAGTGGGACTGGTGCGGTGTCATTCTCGGTATGGACTACGTCAGGCGCGGGGACACATGGGTGGCTCGACGTGACGGCTCGTACGACGCGAAGGTCAAGGCACAGACGAACCCACGATTCGACGAGTGCGTGCGTAACGCCTATCACGTACTGCTCACCCGGGCCAGACGAGGTGTCGTTCTGCACTCCGTGGACCCAGAGACTCAGCGCTTTCTTCAGTCGATGGCTCCTGTCTTCCCCATCCAGGGGCTCCGCCCGCCAGGGACCTAGGCCGGTCCGGCTCACGGCCCGCGATATTCTGCGATCAATCGTCATCGCGGCCCGACGGGCTTCCGCTCCGCTCCGGTGGAGTCTCGAAGGACATGCCCCCACCCGCACGAGCAACTTCGTGCTGCCTGGGGGCATTCCTTGCTGTTCCGCGAGTCCGCCGAGTCGGTCGCCGCGCGAGCCCTTGAGGGTTCGCTGTTCCTGCATCTGACAGAGCAGTTCGTGCATGCACATGGCTACAAGCCCGGTCCCTCCGAAGTGCGCTCCTGGGAGCGGAGCATCCCCGCGCTCACCGGGGCCCTGCTCGACGCCGGGCTCGGGCAGGTCGAGGTGATGCTGGAGTACGCCCTGCCACTCACCAGCAAGCGTGCGGACGCGGTGTTGGCCGGAGTGCATCCGCTGACCGGTGCGCCCTCGTACGTCGTCGTGGAACTCAAGCAGTGGAGCGATGCGCATCCCGAGGACGGCGAGCCACTGCTGTGTCGCGTCGAGGCGTACGGGCGACCCGTGCTGAATCCGATTGAGCAGGTACGGGGATACTGCGACTACCTGGTGTCCTTCAACGGGGCGTTGGCCGAACACCCGGAGCGGATCTCCGGTGCGGCCTTCCTGCACAACGCCACGGAGTTCGGTGTGAGCGGATTGGACGAGGTCGAACAAACCGAGCGCGGGAGGCTGTTCACCGCCGACAGGCGTGGTGACTTCATCGGATATCTCCAGGCTCGGCTCGCGCCTCGGCCGGGGGCCGCCGCCGCTGATGAACTGATCGCCGGCAAGATTCAGCCCTCGGTGCAGTTGATGTCCGTGGCCGCACAAGAGGTACGTGAGCGCGAACAGTTCGTATTGCTCGATGAGCAGCGAATCGCGTACGAAATGGTGCTCGGCGCCGTACGGAAAGCACAGCAGGCCGACCACAAGGAAGTGATTGTGGTGACGGGTGGGCCGGGTTCAGGGAAGAGTGTGATCGCGCTCTCGCTACTCGGCGAACTGTATCGGCGGGGCGTGTCAGCGCTGCACGCCACCGGGTCGCAGTCGTTCACGAAGACGATGCGGAAGGTGGCCGGGGCCCGAAAGCGTGAAGTGCAGGACCTTTTCAAGTACTTCAACAGCTTCATGACCGCCGAGCGCAACGGGCTCGGCGTACTCATCTGCGACGAGGCACATCGGATTCGCAAGACATCCGCCAATCGGTACACCAAGGCCGAGCTGCGCACCGACAAGGCACAGATCGAGGAGCTGATCGACGCGGCCCGTGTTCCGGTGTTCCTGCTTGATCAGCATCAGGTGGTACGGCCGGGCGAGATGGGTACGGTCGGGCAGATTCAGCAGGCCGCCGCGGAGAAGAAGCTGGACTGCCGGGTGGTGTCGCTGGACAGTCAGTTCCGGTGCGGAGGCAGTGACGCGTATCTGAGGTGGGTGGTGCGGCTGCTCGGACTCGACGGCGATCAGCCGGTGGCATGGGAGCCGGACGGGAAGGTCGGTCTCGAAGTCGTCGACAGCCCGGAGGAGTTGGAGGCCTTTCTCGTCGACCGTCGCGCCCATGGGTACGGTGCGAGGATGTCCGCCGGATACTGCTGGAAATGGACCACCAAGATTCCGCCGGGGCAGGCGCTTCCTGCGGATGTGGCGATCGGGGACTGGGCCCGGCCATGGAACGTCTTTGGCGACCGCGCTGTACTGGGCGCTCCCCCCGCCGCTCTGTGGGCCACGGACCCGGCCGGCTTCGGGCAGGTGGGTTGCGTCTACACGGCGCAGGGATTCGAGTACGACTGGAGCGGCGTCATCATCGGCCCCGATCTGGTGTGGCGCGGGGACAGGTGGGTCGTCGACCGCAGGGCGTCAAAGGACCCGGTGTTCACCAAAGCCACACCGAACGCCGATGTCGACCGCCTTGTCCGCAACACGTACAAGGTGCTGCTGACCCGCGGCATGATCGGCACGGTGATCTACTCCACCGACGCCGAGACGCGTGACAAGCTGCGCGAACTCGTCGGTACCGGAACCGCCATCACGGCTCCCGCCTAGGGACCCACTCCGGCCTCACACCACCCGCACCTCATGCCGCACCACCGCATCGAACAGATACCCCTGCGTATTGTGCACCGTCGTCTCCGGCTGGGTGTGGCCCGTGGTGTCTGTGGCTCGGGCCAGGAGTGTGGTGGGGCCGGGGGTTCTGGGGTGCCAGGGGGTGGTCCAGCGGGTCCAAGTGGCGCGGTGCGGGGTGTCCTTGAGGTGGGCCCGGCGCCATGTCGTGCCCCCGTCCGTGCTGATGTCCACCCGGGTGATCGCGCCCGTCGCCGACCAGGAGCGGCCGGTGAGGTGGTGGGTCGTGGCCGCCTCGAAGCTTGCGTCCCGCGGGAGTTCGAAGGCCGACTTCAGGGTCTGGCGGGTCAGGGGGGCGCTGCCCTCCGGTGGGTACGCCTCGCCGAACAGGCGGTAGAACTGCGTGTTCCAGGGGGAGAAGAGGGGTTTGGACGAGACCTCGATGTCGCCCACCCACTTGATCGACGCGATGCCCACCCACGCCGGGACCAGGACCCTCACCGGGTAGCCGTGGTCCGGAGGCAGTGGGGCGCCGTTCATCTCGTAGGCCAGGATCACGTCGTCCAGCGCCTTGGTCAGTGGCAGCGGGCGGCGGACCCGGCCCAGGTTCGTGCCGTCGTCCGTGACGTACTCCGCGTCCAGACCGCTCGGCATCACGTCCACCGCGTGGCGCGACACGCCTGCCCTGTGCAGGACTTCGGAGAGGCGTACGCCGCGCCAGCGGGCGTTGCCGATCGCTCCCAGGGTCCAGGCCGTGCCCGATGCCGGTTGGCCCTGCTGGGTCGTGAAGAAGCTCCTGCCGTTGCCCGCGCACTCGACGAAGGCGGTGCGCGTCACCGACGGGAGGCTCTTGAGGTCCGCGAGCGTGAACTCCCTCTCGCCTCCGGTCAGTCCGTCGCCCCAGACGCGCAGCGTCCAGGTCTTCGCGTCCAGGCGGGGCGTCGCCGTGTGGTTGCGTACGAAGAAGTGGGACACGGGGGTGTGGAAGGGGGTGCCGGCGAGCGCCTCGAATTTCGTTTCCGCGTTCGTGCCGCGGATCGTGAAGCGGTCCGCGGGGAGCGGTTTCACGATCCCGGCTGCCACGATCCCGGCTGCCGCTGTGCCGGTCGCAGCTGTGCCAGTTGCCGCTGTGCCGGTTGCCCCTGTGCCGGTCGCCGCCTGCGCCCGGGGCGCTCCCAGCGTCACCGGCAGCGTCGCCACCGCCCCGGCCGCGGCCAGCAGCCGCAGCATGTCCCTGCGGGCCACGCCGTCCGCCCGCGCCTCCCCCGCGAGCCACTGGGCACGCCGACGTCCGTCGTACGCCTCTTCAGAGATCATGGGCGTCATCGTACGAGCCGCCCCGCGGGCAACTCACCGATGAAACACGCCAGTTACGGGGTTGTCGTAGACACTACATAGACCATCGGGTGCTCCGAGTTGACGCGGTTCACCACCACGTCCAGGGTCGGCGCCGGGTCCTTCTTCACGTGGGTGAGGCCGAGCCAGGGGCCCGGGTCCGTGAACTCCCAGCCGACCACCTTGCGGTCGCGCTTGCTGATGGTGATGTCGTTCTTCTTCAGCGTCTTGGTGCTCGTGCCGATCTGCTTGAGGAACTTGTCCAGGCCCTTGTTGCTCGTCAGGAACTGGGCGTAGAGGCGGCTGGTGCGCCAGTTGTTCGTCTCGTAGTAGGCGACTTCCCGGGAGTACGGGGGGATCGGCACGTCGTAGAGTCGGCGCTGCACCCGGGAGGGCCAGCCCGCGGTGAGGCCGGTCGCGGAGTACTTGGCCTCCTTGTCGCGGCCGCTGTTGCGGCTCTGGTTCGCGGAGATCACCAGATAGCCGGCCGGTACGCCGATCAGGAGCACGATGATCGTGGCCGTCAGCCAGCGGCGGCGGATCATGTGGCGGCGGTCCTCGCGGGGGCCGCTCCCCTCGTCGGCATGATCCGGGGAGCCCGCGGAGTCCGGGGACGAGGGTTGGCGGGGCACGGTCATCACTTACAGAGTTCCCTGAGAGGTGCGGTCATTGGTGCGGCGCGCCTCCGCGTAACGCTCGTAGCGTTCGTAGCGCTCCACCCGGCGGCGGTTGGCCCTGCGGAAGCGGCGGGCCACCAGGCGCGCCAGATCGGCGGCGCCCACCATGCCCGCCTCGGGGCCCAGCTGGGCGCGGGCGATACGGGCCTCGGGGCGGTAGCCGCGGCCCGTCAGCTGGCGGCGGAAGGCGTCGCGGGCCGGGCCGATCAGGAGGTCGTCGGCGGCCGAGACGCCGCCGCCGATCACGAAGCAGGACGGGTCGAGGGCCGCCGCGAGGTTCGCGATGCCGACGCCCAGCCACTGGCCGATGTCCTGGAGCAGCTCCACGCACATCGCGTCGCCGTCGCGGGCCAGCTCCGTGATCAGGGGGCCCGTGATGTCGGGGATGTTGCCCTTGACCCGCTCGATGATCCCGTACGCCACCGGGGAGTCGGCCGCGGCGAGCTCGCGGGCCTCCCTGACCAGCGCGTTCCCGGAGCTGTACTGCTCCCAGCAGCCGCGGTTGCCGCACGGGCAGCGGTGGCCGCCGGGGACGACCTGCATATGGCCGAACTCTCCGGCCACGCCGAACTTGCCGCGCTTGACCTGGCCGTCCTCCAGGATCGCGCCGCCGATGCCGGTGCCGAGCGTGATCATGACCAGGTGGTCCTCGCCGCGGGCCGCGCCGAAGCGCCACTCCGCCCACGCGGCGGTGTTCGCGTCGTTGTCGACGAGCACGGGGACCGCGAGGCGGCCCGAGATGCGGTCGCGGAGGGGTTCGTTGCGCCAGGAGAGGTGCGGGGCGAACAGGACGCGGTTGCGGTCCGCGTCGACCCAGCCCGCCGCGCCGATGCCCACGGCGTGCACGTCGTGCCGGTCGGAGAGGTCCAGGACCAGCTCGACGATGGTGTCCTCGACGACCTTGGGGCTCTTGGACTTGTCCGGGGTCTCCGTGCGGAGCGTCTCCAGGATGTTGCCGTCGGCGTCGACGACGCCCGCCATCACCTTCGTGCCGCCGATGTCGATGCCGACGGTGGGGACGCGGGGCGCCGTCAGATGGGATCGGCGCTCACGCGTGCCCACGGTCCGCAGAACGGTGGCTCGTGCGGAGCCGCGGTGCGCGAGATCGCGGTAGGTGCTCATTGCGGCGATTCTGCCTCACTCTCGCGGGGGCGCGCACAACGGACCCGGGGTGCCCCCGTAGCTCCGGGGTGCGCCCCGTCAGGGGCGCGGGGAACTGCGCGAGCAACCACGAAGAAGCCGCAGACGCGTCTGCTGGGTCACAGAGCAGTCGCGACTGCGGCTTTTCCTGGGCTGAGCGCGCAGTTCCCCGCGCCCCTTACGGGGCGCTGCTCAGCGCTTCTCCAGTTCGTGACGGAGGTCGTCCAGTTCGCTGCCGCCCGCCATCTGGCGGGTGAGCTCGTCCAGGGTGACCTCGTCACGCGCGTAGCTGCCGAACATGGTGCCGCGCTTGAGGAGGACGAAGCGGTTGCCGACCAGGTACGCGTGGTGCGGGTTGTGGGTGATCAAGACCACTCCGAGGCCCGCGTCCCGCGCCGCCGCCACGTACTTCAGGACGACGCCCGACTGCTTGACGCCAAGGGCTGCGGTCGGCTCGTCGAGGACCAGGACCTTGGCGCCGAAGTAGACCGCGCGGGCGATCGCCACGCACTGGCGCTCGCCGCCCGACAGGGTGCCGATGGGCTGGTCGACGTCGCGCAGGTCGATGCCCATGCGCAGCAGCTCCGCGCGGGTCGTCTCGCGCATGAGGTCGACGTCGAGGCGCTTGAAGGGGCCCACGCCCTTCGTCGGCTCGGAGCCGAGGAAGAAGTTGCGCCAGACCGGCATCAGCGGGACCACGGCGAGGTCCTGGTAGACCGTGGCGATACCGCGGTCCAGGGCCTCGCGCGGCGAGCCCAGCTTCGCGTCCTCGCCGTCGATGCGGAACTCTCCCGCGTCGTGCCGGTGCAGACCCGCGATGATCTTGATGAGGGTCGACTTGCCCGCGCCGTTGTCGCCGAGGACGCAGGAGATCTCGCCCGCGTGGACCTCCAGGGAGACGCCTTCGAGGGCGCGGATGTTGCCGTAGTACTTACTGACGTCGTCGAGCTCGACGAGCGGAGTGCCTTCCGCCGCCGGCACCGCGTCGGTGACATCGGTCGTGTCGGTCACTTCGTCGCCTCCGCGCGCTTGCGGACCCAGTGGTTGAGCAGGGTCGCCAGGAGCAGCATCACTCCGAGGAAGAACTTGAACCAGTCCGGGTTCCACTCGGCGAACACGATGCCCTTGCTGACCATGCCGAAGATGAGGGCGCCGACGGCCGCGCCGACCGCAGAGCCGTATCCGCCGGTGATCAGACAGCCGCCGATGACGGCCGCGATGATGTAGATCAGTTCGTTGCCGACGCCTTCGCCCGACTGGACGACGTCGTACGAGAAGAGCAGGTGCTGGCCCGAGATCCAGGCGCCGAAGGCGACGCCCATGTAGAGGCCGATCTTGGTCGCCGCGACCGGGACACCGACCGCGCGGGCCGCGTCCTCGCCGCCGCCGACCGCGAAGATCCAGTTGCCGACGCGGGTGCGGAGCAGGATCCAGGTGGCGACCGCGATCAGGCCGAGCCACCAGAGGATCGTGATCTTGAAGTCGACGCCGCCGATGGTGATCGTCGAGGCGAAGACGTCCTTGGCGGAGGAGAAGCCCTCCATGTCGGCGATCGACTTCGTGGAGACCGTGCCGCTGATCAGCTTGGTGAAGCCGAGGTTCATGCCGGTCAGCATCAGGAACGTACCGAGCGTGATGATGAAGCTCGGCGGGTCGGTGCGTGTCAGCATCACGCCGTTGAAGACGCCGACCCCGAGGGTGGCGACGAGCGAGACGAGGACGCCGACCCAGACGTTGGCCGTCATCTGGTAGCTGAACATCGACGAGATCAGCGCGGAGGTCGTCACCATGACGCCCGCCGACAGGTCGAACTCGCCGCCGATCATCAGCAGGGCCACCGGCACCGCCATGATGCCGAGCGTCGATGCCGCGTAGAGCACCGTGGCGAGGCTGTTGGTCTGCAGGAAGCTGTCCGCGGCGACCGCGAAGAAGACGAAGACGGCGACGGCGCCGACGACCGAGCCGAGCTCGGGGCGGCCCATCAGCTTCTTCAGCGGCGATGCCTTCAGGAGGCGCTCGTCGGCCTTGGTGTCCGGCGAAGGCGCCGGCGCCGGTGCGGTCGCTGTCATCGCGTCCCTCGCTTCGCGTATTCCTCCAGCTTGGCGGCCTGGTCCTTGGTGACGATCTGCGGTCCGGTGAGGACCGGCTTGCCGCCGCCGAGGACGTCGGCGTTGTACTTGTAGAGCCAGAGCAGGTCCACGGCCTCGTAGCCCTGGAGGTAGGGCTGCTGGTCGACGGCGAAGCCGAGCGTGCCGTCCTTCAGGCCCGCAGCGACCTTCTCGTTCAGGTCGAAGGTGTCGACCTCGGCCTTGCTGCCCGCGCTGTCGGCGGCCTTCACCGCGGTGTCCGCGAAGGGCGCGCCGAGCGTGACCACCGAGTCGATGGCCTTGTCGGACTGGAGCCTGGCCTCGATGGAGGACTGCACGTCGGGCATGTTCGTGCCGGTCACGTACAGGTTCTGCATCTTGCCGTCGAAGGTCTTCTTGGCGCCCTCGCAGCGCTGCTCGTGGCCGACGTTGCCCTGCTCGTGCAGGATGCAGAGCGCCTTCTTCTTGCCGCGCTTGTTGAGCTCCTCGCCGACGGCCTCGCCCGCGATCGTCTCGTCCTGGCCGATGTGGGTGAGCGCGCCGAACTCCTTGGACTCCGCGGAGCCGGAGTTCACCGTGATCACCGGGATGCCGGCCTTCTTGGCGCGGGCCAGGGCGCCCTTCATGGCGGCGGGCTTGGCGAGCGTGACGATGATGCCGTCGACCCGCTTGTCGATGTACGAGTCCACGAGCTGGGCCTGCTGCTGGGCCTCGGCATTGTGGGCGTACAGGAAGTTGATGTTGTCCTTGACGGCGGCCTGCTTGGCGCCGCTCTGGACGATGTCCCAGAACGTGTCGCCGTCACCCGAGTGGGTCACCATGCCGAACGTCCAGTTCGGCGTGTTCACCGCGGCCTTGCCCTGTGCCGTCGCCGCCTTGCGTGCGTCCTCGGCGCGCTTGCCACCGGTGCTGCTGCACCCCGCGAGGGACACCCCGAGCACCGCGACCAGCACGGCGCCCACCGCACGTACCCCTGTCTGAACCCTTGCCACGACGCCGTGCCCTTCTAGCTCTGCTCCTCGGTGTGGCCGGTCCGGATGCCCGGCCCCGGCCGCCCAAGTATCGACCACGCGGATCACGCATGTGTTCATCGGGTACCGCGGGCGGTGTACTTCTCGAGCTTCGGCACGTCCTTCTCGGTGACGATCGCGGGTCCGGTGAGGACGGGCTTGCCGCCCCCGAGGACGTTCGCGTTGGTCTTGTAGAGCCACAGTTCGTCGATGGCGAGGTAGCCCTGGAGGTAGGGCTGCTGGTCGACGGCGAAGCCGACCTCCTTGGCCTTCAGGCGCTTGACGACCTCGGCGTTCAGGTCGAAGGTGGCGACCTCGGCCTTGCTGGCCGCGTCTCCGGCGTCTTCCTTGGCCTTCACCGAGAGGGCGGCGATGGGCGCGCCGAGGGTGACGACCGCGTCGATGTCCTTGGTCGCCTGGAGTTTCGCACTGATGGATGACTGGGCGTTCGGCGCGTTGGTGCCCTCGACGTTCAGGTTCTCGACCGAACCCTTGAGGGTCTTCTTGACGCCGTCGCAGCGCTGCTCCAGGGAGACGTTGCCCTGTTCGTGGATGACGCAGAGCACCTTCTTCTTGCCGCGCTTGTTGAGCTCGTCGCCGACGGCCTCGCCCGCCACGGACTCGTCCTGCCCGATGTGGCTCAGCGCGCCGAAGTCGGCGGAGAACTCGCCGCCGGAGTTGATCGTGACGACGGGTATCCCGGCGGCCTCCGCCTTGCCGAGGACCGTCTTCATCGCCTCGGGCTTGGCCAGGGTCACGACGATGCCGTCGACCTTCTTGTCGATCGCCGACTGGACGAGCTCGGCCTGTCCCTTGGCCTCTTTGTCGTTCGAGTAGAGGAAGTCGACGTTGTCCTTGCGGGCCGCCTGCTTGGCGCCGCTCTGGACGATGTCCCAGAAGGTGTCGCCCTCGCCGGAGTGCGTGACCATCGCGATCTTGAGGCGCGGCGTGTTCACGCCCTTGCCGCCTCCCCCGTCGTCGCCCGACTTGTCCTCGTCGTCCTTGCCGCCGGAGCCGCTGCACCCGGCCGTGAGCGCGATCACCGCTATGAGAGCTGCTGCCGTGCGGGCTGTACGCATGGTGGGGCCACCTCTTCTCCCGGCCGCCCTAGTGCGGCTGGGGGAGTTCTAGCGGCGGGCGCGCGGCAGCGTCAATGGCTTTGTCAGAACATTCTTACGACGGTGATGTGCCGGAGGGCTACGGCCGTACGAGGAGCTGGAACTCGAAGGAGTAGCGCGAGGCCCGGTAGATGTGCGAGCCGAACTCGACCGCGCGGCCCGTGTCGTCGAAGGTCGTGCGCTGCATCGTGAGCAGCGGGGCCCCTGCGGGCTCGCCGAGCCGCTCGCCCTCGTCGGCGGTGGCGGCGCGGGCGCCCACGGACTGGCGCGCGCTGTGCAGGGTGATGCCCGCGGCGCGCATCATGCGGTAGAGGCCGGTGGCCTCCAGGCGTGCGGTGTCCAGGCCGAGCAGGCCGGACGGGATGTGGTTGCGGAGGCAGGCCATCGGTTCGCCGTGGGCCAGGCGGAGCCGCTCGACCAGGTGCACCTCGTCGCCTTCCGCGACGCCGAGCCTGGCTGCGACCTCGGCGGACGCGGGCTCGACGGTGTTGCGCAGGACGCGGGTCTCGGGGCGCTGGCCCGCCGCCTCCAGGTCGTCGTAGAGGCTGCTGAGTTCGAGGGGGCGCTTGACCTGGCTGTGCACGACCTGGGTGCCGACGCCCCTGCGGCGCACGAGCAGCCCCTTGTCGACGAGCGACTGGATGGCCTGGCGGACGGTCGGCCGGGACAGGCCGAGGCGGCCCGCGAGCTCGATCTCGTTGCCGAGCAGGGTGCCCGGCGTCAGGGCGCCTCGCTCGATCGCCGCCTCCAGCTGCTGGGACAGCTGGAAGTACAGCGGGACCGGGCTGCTGCGGTCGACGCCGAGCTGGAGGGAGACGGTCGGGTCCACGGCTGATTTGGCGGCAGATTTGGGCACGTGGCGAGCGTAGTCGCAGGAAATGATGACGGGAAGTTCTGAAGTTCTGTTGTCCGGACAAAGGATTGACAGGATCGCGGGGCGTGGTGAGGGTGGGTCCATGCGCATCGGACTGATCGGAACGGGCCGTATCGGCACATTTCACTCCGCGGCTCTCCAGCGGCATCCCGACGTGGGTGCGCTGGTCGTCGCCGACGCCGATGTCGGGCGCGCGGCCGGGCTCGCGGCACGGATCGGCGCCTCGTCGGCGCCCTCGGTGGACGACGTCTTCACGGGCAGCGCCCGGTCGGGTGCCGTGGACGCGGTGGTGATCACCGCGGCGACCTCCGCGCACGCCGAGCTGATCGGCAAGGCGGCGCGTGCGGGGCTTCCGGTCTTCTGCGAGAAGCCCATCGCCCTCGACCTGCCCGGCACGCTCGCCGCGCTCCAGGAGGTCGAGGCCGCGGGCACGGTGCTCCAGCTGGGCTTCCAGCGGCGGTTCGACGCGGGGTACATGGCGGCGCGCGAGGCCGTGCGGTCGGGGCGGCTCGGGCGGCTGCACACGGTCCGCGCGATCACCTCCGACCCCGCGCCGCCGCCGGCCGCCTATCTCCCGCTCTCCGGCGGTCTCTACCGCGACTGCCTGGTCCACGACTTCGACATGCTGCGCTGGGTGACGGGCCGTGAGGTGACCGAGGTGTACGCGACCGGGTCGGACGCCGGGCCCTCGATGTTCCGCGACGCGGGCGACGTCGACACGGCCGCGGCGGTCCTCACCCTCGACGACGGCACGCTCGCCACGGCGACGGCCACGCGGGTCAACGGCGCGGGCTACGACGTACGGATGGAACTGGCCGGAGAGGACGACCAGATCGCGGTCGGCTTCGACGACCGCATGCCCCTGTCGTCCGTGGAACCCTCGGGCCCGCCGCCGCCCGAGAAGCCGTGGCCGGGCTTCCTGGAGCGGTTCACTCCCGCGTACGAGGCGGAGCTGGCGGCGTTCGTGGATGTCGTACGGGGAGAACGGGAGAACCCCTGTGACGGGCGGGAGGCGCTGCAGGCGCTGCGCATCGCCGAGGCGTGTGAACTGTCGCGGCGGGAAGGCCGGTTGGTTCGGATGACGGAGATCGCCGGGGGGTGAGCCCATCACCTTCCTCGTAGAGCCCGGCTCGGGTCCGGGCGCTACTCCACGCCGTCCAGCAGCCCCGCGTCATGCGTCAACAGCGCGATCTGCACCCGGTTGTTGAGGTCCAGCTTCGTCAGGACGCGGGAGACGTGGGCCTTGACGGTGGCCACGCTCAGGTAGAGCTCCGCCGCGATGTCCGCGTTCGACGCGCCCCGGCCCACCGCGACCGCCACCTCCCTCTCCCGCTCCCCCAGCAGGGCCAGGCGCTGCAACGCCCTTTCCCTGCGCCCCAGTTGGGGGTCGACGCCCGTCACCTGTGTGATCAGCTGCTGTGTCACCGAGGGCGAGAGCACGGGCTCCCCCGCCGCCACCGCCCGTACCGCCGCGACGATTTCGGCGGGCGGGGTGTCCTTGAGGACGAACCCGGCCGCCCCCGCCCGCAGGGCCCGCAGCACCTGTTCGTCGGCGTGGAAGGTGGTGAGGACGATGACCTCGGGGGCGTCCGGGCGCTTGCGCAGGGCCTCCGTCGCCGCGAGGCCGTCCATGGTGGGCATGCGGATGTCCATCAGGACGACGTGCGGGCGCACTTCGGCGACCAGCGGGGCGACTTGGGAGCCGTCCGCCGCCTCGCCGACGATCTCGATGTCGTCCGCGCCGCCCATCATGAAGGACAGACCGGCTCGGACCAGCGGGTCGTCGTCGACGAGAAGGACGCGGATGGGGTTCATGGGCTCCACATTAACGAGATCCCCTCTCGGACAAGCCGGTCACGTCCGCCGCCCCCGTCACGTCTGTTGACCCCATCACGTCTGCTTCGGCTCGTCCCCGCGGCCGGAGGGCGCGTCCCACGGCAGCCAGGCGTCGATGCTGAACCCGCCGTCCCGCGCCATCCCGTGCTCGAAGCGGCCGCCCGCCAGCGTGGCCCGCTCCGTGAGGCCGATCAGGCCCTGGCCGGAGCCGGGGACGTCCGGCACGTCGCCGGGCGGCGGTGGATTGCGTACCGAAAGGGTGAGGCCGTCGCCGGGGGCGCCGGAGACCAGGACGCTCACCTCGGCGCCCGGGGCGTGCTTGCGGGCATTGGTCAGGCCCTCCTGGGCGATGCGGTAGGCGGTGCGGCCGACGGCGGCGGGCACCGCGTCCTGGTCGGCGACGCGGTGGTCGAGCGCCACCTTCATGCCCGCGTCGCGGGACTCGGCGACCAGGGTCTCCAGGGCGGCGAGGGTCGGCTGCGGGCGGCCGGAGGCCTCGCCGTCGCCGCCCCCGCGCAGGACGCCGATCACCTCGCGCAGGTCCTGCAGCGCTTCGTGCGCGCTCTCCCGGATGACACCGGCCGCGCGGGCGATCTCCTCGCGGGGCGCGTCGGGGCGGAACTCCAGGGCGCCCGCGTGCACGCTGAGCAGGGTGAGGCGGTGGGCGAGCACGTCGTGCATCTCGCGGGCGATGGACTCGCGGGCCATGCGCTGGGCCTGTTCGGCGCGGAGCGCGGCCTCGTTCTCGGCGCGGACCGCGCGCTCGCGCAGGCTCATCAGGAGCTGGCGGCGCGAGCGGACGAACATGCCCCAGCCGATGACGGAGGCGTTGATCAGCATGCTGATGAGGACAACGACCAGGAAGGGCAGATCGGCGTCGGGCCGCAGCCAGTAGATGAACGGCACCACGGCGATCGAGACCCCGCCGATCCAGCCGACGTACCGGAAGGGCCGGTGCACCGCGAGGGTGAACAGGGCGACCGCGGTCGCCCCGCCCGCGGTGTCCGAGAGCACGCTGACCGGCACCATGGCGATGGCCAGACCGACCGGCCAGCGCCTGCGCAGCCAGACGGCGGCGCAGGCGAGCGCGCCGATCACCTGGTCGGCCTCGGCGAAGCCGGGCGAGACGTTCGGGTTGTTGCCGACCGCGTCCGCGCCCACCATGCCGATGGCGACGGCCACGAAGAAGCAGGCGAAGTCGACGAGCCAGTCCCGTACGGTCCGCCGGGGCCTGCGGTCGCCCTTGTTCTCGCGTCCCGCGTGGTCCGGATCGAGCTCGGCGGCGACGGCCGAGGGCAGCGCCCAGGGACGCCTGGCCAAGGGGGCCGGGGGCGCCGAGGGAACAGGCCGGGGCTCATTGCCGCTCATGGTCGACAAATCTACGCACTGCCGGGGTCATGGAGCGTCGTCCGGTCGTGATCGTCTACCAAAGTCGTACACGCGCAGACTTTCGGAGGGGCCCGGGGGGAAGAGGCCTCGCCCCGTGGCCGATGTGCGTGGGGGGTCCGCGGGGCGAGGCTCTTCGGCATGAAGCAGGTACTCGAGGTCTCCGGCGTCCTTCTCCTGATCCAGGGCGTGGCCGCCCTGGTGCACGAGCTGACCGGCCGGCTGCGCGGCTGGGGCGTCGTACAGCGGATCGGGTTCCTCGACGGCTACGAGATCTACGCGGGCGTCACGCTGATCGTGCTCGCGCTCGCGCTGTTCGCCGTCGCGGAGAGCCGAAAGGCCCGCTAGCACCGTGCCGCGGCGGGCTCGGGCGCGCCCGGCGGCTCAGCAGGCGTAGTCGACCAGGTCGAAGGACTCGTAGTGGTCGGCCGTGTAGTAGTCCTCCTGGTTCTCCTCACCGGTCACGATGCGGCGCGCGCCGCGGTCCGGTGAGCCCGGCGTCACCACGGTGAACTCGTGGTAGTAGCCGGATCCTTGCGAGGGCAGGATGCCTTCCCTGTTCTGGAAGACGGTGCCGTCCTGCGGATACGGGTAGGGGCCGCCCGCCTCGATCAGGTCCAGGGTGTCGTGCGCCTGGGCGGGCAGCGCGGAGTAGCAGATGTCGCCGACGGCGGCGACGGAGTACGCCGTCGACGCGGGGGCGTGGTGGGCCGGGGCCGCGCTCGCGGAGGCGGCGACGGGGCCGCCGATGAGCAGGGCGGCGGCGAGGGCGGTGATGCTCACGATTCGTGGGGGGATTCGCATGCGACCAGTGTGACGCGCGTAGAGGTTGTCGTGTCAACGTCAAGTGCGGTGAATTTTCCGGGAGTTAACCCGGCGCAACCGGTTCGCCGCCGTCAGTCCTTCTCGGCAACGGCCTTCTCGGCGCCGGTCTTCGCGGCAGCGGTCTTCGCGGCGGCAGCAGCGGCGATGCGGTGTTCCGCCATGTACTCCCGCATCCGCAGACTGGTGGACCCGCCGGTGAAGAGCACCGCGCCCGCAACCGACAGCGGCACCGAGAGCCCCAGCCAGCCCAGCATCTCGGGCCACCTGCGCTCTGCGCGGCAGTCGTCCCACGTGGCATCTGCCCACGTCGGGGCGTCACCCTCGTAGAACAGCACCGACTGGCACGTGCGGCTGCTGCTGGAGTACTCGTCGTCCCCGTCGCTGAACGGCGCCATCAGCTGGTACGCGAGCACGGCCCAGATGATGCCCGCGGCCAGGAACAGCGCGGCGCCCCAAGCACGGCGCTTCTGCGCGCTCGCGGCGAATTCCTGCTCGAAGTACTCGTTCATGGGCTCCCCCTGCTTGATCGACCACGGAAGGTATCACCGTGCCCGGCGCCCCCAGCTGGTCCCCACCAGAACCAGCACACCTCCCACCAGACCCACCACACCCAGCCGCTCCCCGCCGAGCGCGATCCCCACCGCCGCCGCCCACAACGGCTCCGTGCCGAGCAGCAGGCTCACCCGGGAAGGGGACGTCCTGCGTACCGCCCACATCTGCACGAAGAAGGCGAAGAGCGTGCAGAACACGGAGAGGAAGAGCAGCCCGGCCCATTCGCGCGCGCCGAAGTCCACGGCGACGGACCAGGGCGACGCTCCCGTGCCCGCGGCGGCGAGCACCGCGAACACGGCCACGGCGGACCCCAGTTGGACGGTGGTGAGCGAGAGCGCGTCCGCGTCCTGGACCGCCTTGATCCGGGACATCGCCAGAACGTGCACCGTGCGCGCGAGCGCCGCGAGGAGGATCAGACCGTCCCCCAGTGAGGGTCGCGTGAAGCCGCCGCCCTGGGTCAGCAGGATCACGCCGAGCACGGAGAGCCCGGCCGCCGCGAGGAAGGCGCGCGGCGGGCTCTTGCGGGTCACCGCGGCCTCGGCGAGCGGAGTGAAGATCATGGTGAGGCTGATGATGAGGCCCGCGTTGGTCGCCGAGGTGTGGACGACCCCGTACGTCTCCAGGAGGAAGATCCCGCTCAGGATCAGCCCGAGCACCCCCGCCCCGCGCCACTGCGGCGCCGTCAGCGCCCGCAGGCCGCGCCATCCGGCCACCACGAGCGCGGGCAGCACGACGGCGAACCGCAGCACCAGGACGGCGACGACCGTGTGCGTCGTCGTGATGCCCTTCGCCGCCAGATAACTGGCGCCCCAGACCACGGCCACGAGCAGGACGGGCAGATCGGTGAGCCAGGCGCGGCGCACTGCGGGCGCGGCGGGAGCGGCGAGCGTCGACACGGGGCGCGATCTCCAACGGATGCGGCGGTGTGGAGACTTCGGCGGCTCTCACGTGGGTCGATCACCGTATCCGGCAAAGATCGCGCCGGGAAGGGACCGCGGAGATGGGACCGCGGAGCGCGGCGTCCATTTACCGCCAGCCATGGGGCACGCCGCCCGCTTTCATTGAAACCGCAAGCACTTCTCACGCATATCGGCAGACACCCACGCGAATGAGGTTATGAACATGTCTACTCTCACCGGCAGGACGGCTCTGGTCACCGGCGGCAGCCGCGGCATCGGCGCGGCGATCGCGCTGCGGCTCGCGCGAGAAGGCGCCGATGTCGCGATCACGTACGTCAACGGGGAGGCCGCCGCGCGTGAGGTGGCCGCCAAGATCGAGGCGGCGGGGCAGCGCGGCTTCGCCATCCGGGCGGACGCGGCCGACGCCGGGGACGCCGCGGGCGCGGTGGAGCGCGCGGCCGACGACCTGGGCCGCCTGGACATCCTGGTGAACAACGCGGGCATCGGGGTCCTCGGCCCCATCGGGGACCTGGCGCTCTCCGACATCGACCGGGTGCTCGCCGTCAACGTGCGTTCGGTCTTCCTGGCCTCGCAGGCGGCGGCCGGGCGGCTGGCCGACGGGGGCCGGATCATCTCCGTCGGGACGGCGCTCACGCGCTACGCGGGCGGGACCGGCAGTTCGCTCTACGCGATGAGCAAGGCGGCGCTCATCGGCATGACGAAGCCCCTGGCACGGGAGCTCGCCGACCGGAGGATCACGGTGAACGTGGTGCACCCGGGTGCGGTCGACACGGACATGAACCCCGCCGACGGGCCGTTCGCCGAGCCCCAGAAGGCGGCGAACGCGCTGACCCGCTTCGGTGCGCCCGACGAGGTGGCCTCCCTCGTCGCCTATCTCGCCGGTGAGGACGCCGCGTTCATCACCGGCTCGGAGCTCGTGGTCGACGGCGGGCATGCCGCGTAACCGTGCGCGGGCATGGTGATGGGGCGCACCGGGGCTGTCCACCCGGTGCGCCCCACGTTCTTCAGCGGGCTTCGGCGGGCCCGATCAGCCGCCCAGCTCCTGGTGACGTGCCGTCAGACGGCTCGCGCCCGCCTCGGTCAGCGAACCGAAGAGGTGCAGGCGGGAGATGCCGCCGTCCGGGAAGATGTCGATGCGCACGTGCGTGCCGACGACCGGGGCGTCCAGGACGAAGCGGTGGTTGGTGTCGGGCTGCAGGCGGGTGCGGGGCAGCGCCTCGACCCACTCGCCGCTCTCGCCGTCCCGTACCGAAAGCGCGGCCCAGCCGGCCGAATTGCCCTTGAGGTACGCGGTGTCGATCTCGACGGCGCGGATCTCGGACTGGGCGACCAGCTGGTAGCGGATCCAGTCGTTGCCGTTGTCGCGGCGGCGGCGGGTCTCCCAGCCGTCGTCCATCTTGCGGGAGCGGCCCGGCTGGATGGTGTTGGTGGCCGGGGAGTAGAAGCGGTCGGACGCGTCCTCGACCTGGCCGCCGTTCTCCAGGGCGAGCACGTCGAACGTGCCGAGCGTGGCGAGCCACTTGGGGTCGGCGACGACCTCGCCGTACACCCGCAGGCGCGCGATGCCGCCGTCCGGGTGCTGATTGACGCGCAGGTGCGTGAAGCGCTGCTCGACGTCGACGGCGAAGCCGTTGGCCGCGTGGCCGCCGACCGCCGTGCGGGGCACGAGCGTCGTCCACTTCACGTCGTCCGCGAGGAGCTCCTCGGGGGTCGGCGAACCCTCGACGTTGGCGCCCTCGACCGAGACGGCCTGCGGGTAGTTGCCGCGGAAGTGGGCGGTGTCGATGACAAGACCGCGTACGACGCCGGGGGCACCGAGGCGGACGAGGGCCCAGTCGTGGTCGTCGGCGGTGGGCCACGGCTGCCCGGCGGAGACGCCGCGGCGGCGGCGGGTCTCCCAGCCGTCCATGACCTTGCCCTTGTGCCCGAAGTGCTCCGGGTCGAAGACGGCGTCGTGCGCGAGGAGGAGGTTCTCGCGCATCGCGAAGAACTCGTCGTTGGCGGCGATGACGCCCGCGCCGAGCTGCCGGTCCGCGAGGTTCGCGTACTGGGTGAAGGGGAAGTCGGCGGTGCGGTAGTCCGCGTACGGGTCGCCGCCGCCGTAAGGGCTCGCGTCGCCGGTGAAACTGGGTATCGCCGTCACGGTGATCAGTTCTTCCTTTCCAGAAGTCGGCCTGCGGGTTCGCTGAACTCGCCGCCGTGCAGGATGCGTTCGCCGCGCAGCCAGGTGGACTTCACGACGCCGCTGAGGGTCTTGCCCGCGTACGCCGTGACTCGGTTCCGGTGCTGCAGCTCCGCGGGGTCCACGGTGAAGGTCTCGTCGGGCGCGAGGACCGCGAAGTCGGCGTCGCGGCCGGCCTCGATGGCGCCCTTCTGGTCGAGTCCGACCAGTTCGGCGGTGCGCGTCGACATCCAGCGCACCACGTCCTCGAGGCTGTGGCCGCGCTTGCGGGCCTCGGTCCAGACCGCGGGGAGGCTGAGCTGGAGCCCGGAGATGCCGCCCCACGCGGTCGCGAAGTCGTCGGTCTTGAGCTCGGCGGTGGACGGCGAGTGGTCCGTCACGACGCAGTCGATGGTGCCGTCGGCGAGCGCTTCCCAGAGCAGATCCTGGTTGGCGGCCTCGCGGATGGGCGGGCAGCACTTGAACTCGCTCGCCCCGTCCGGGACTTCCTCCGCGGTGAGCGTGAGGTAGTGCGGGCAGGTCTCGACGGTGAGCTTGACGCCATCGCGCTTGGCGGCGGCGATCAGGGGCAGCGCGTTCGACGACGACAGGTGCAGTACGTGGACACGGGCGCCGAGCCGCTTGGCGAGCCCGATGAGGCCCTCGATGGCGGCGTCCTCGGAGACGCGCGGCCGGGTGTCCAGGTAGTCCGTGTACTTGGGGCCGCTCTTGTGCGGGGCCGCGTCCAGCTCGTGCGGGTCCTCGGCGTGCACGATGAGCAGGCCCCCGTGAGCACCCAAGCCCGCGATCTCGGCCATGGAGGTGGCGAGGTGGTCCTGGTCCAGGTGCGGGAACTCGTCCACGCCGGACGGCGAGAGGAAGCACTTGAAGCCGTAGACACCGGCGTCGTGCAGGGGCTTGAGGTCGCCGACGTTGTCGGGCAGGGCGCCGCCCCAGAAGCCGACGTCGATGTGCGCCTTGGTCCGTGCGACGTCCTGCTTCGTGCGCAGGTTGTCGACGGTGGTGGTCGGCGGCAGGGAGTTGAGCGGCATGTCGACGAGGGTGGTGATGCCGCCGGCTGCCGCGGCGCGGGTGGCGGTCCAGAAGCCCTCCCACTCCGTGCGGCCCGGGTCGTTCACATGGACGTGCGTGTCGACGATGCCGGGCAGCAGGACGTCGTCGCCGAGGTCCTCGATCCTGGCCCCCGCCGGTACGTCGGCGTCGTGCGCCAGGACGGCCGCGATCTTCCCTCCGGAGACCGTGACCGACGCGGCGCGGGTTCCCTGCGGTGTGATCACGCGGGTCGAGCGCAGCACCAGTTCTACGTCCACGTCCTCAACGCCCTTTCTTCGCTTCTTCGCTGTCGCTCGGCTGTTCGCCGTCGCTTGCCGTGTTGCTCGCCTGTTCGTTCTTTTCCGCTACACAGACCATTCGTTTCCGCTAAACGGAATTCAACGTTCTGTTGAATGAGTCTTCACGGCCGACCCCGAACCGTCAAGAGGCCACCTGGCACGCCCTGGACGTTTCCACAAAGTGGAATTAGAATTCCGCAGACCAGAACGTAGCTATGCACAACCGGGCCGTCAAACGATCACCAGGCGCGACGGCGGGTAAGCGGACAAAGGCGCCCCGACCGGTCCCTGACCGGCCCTGACCGGCAAAGACGCCAGGGCCGGTCAGAGCCCCGGCGGGGAACCGCCCGGTAGGCTGCTGCCTTGCCCGTCAGCCCCGAAAGGACTGCGCCGTGCCGACGTCAAGCGCCAGCGACGCCTCCACCGAAGTCGCCGCCTCCAAGCCGCCCGCTGCCAGCGGTGGTGTCCAGTCCCTTGAGCGCGCCTTCGACCTCCTCGAACGGATGGCGGACGCCGGAGGCGAGGTCGGCCTGAGCGAGCTCTCCGCCAGCAGCGGCCTTCCGCTCCCCACGATCCACCGCCTGATGCGCACCCTGGTCGCCTGCGGCTACGTACGCCAGCAGCCCAACCGCCGCTACTCCCTGGGCCCGCGCCTGATCCGCCTCGGCGAATCGGCCTCGCGCCTCCTCGGCACCTGGGCGCGCCCCTACCTCGCGCGCCTGGTCGAGGAGACCGGCGAGACCGCGAACATGGCCCTGCTCGACGGGGACGAGATCGTGTACGTCGCACAGGTGCCCTCCAAGCACTCCATGCGCATGTTCACCGAGGTGGGCCGCCGGGTCCTGCCCCACTCCACGGGCGTCGGCAAGGCTCTTTTGGCCCACACGCCACCGGAGGAGGTACGGGCCCTCCTCGCCCGCACCGGCATGCCCGCGGCCACGGAGAAGACGATCACCACGCCGGAGGGGTTCCTCGACGCGCTGGAGGAGGTCCGCAGGGCGGGCTTCGCGGTCGACGACAACGAACAGGAGATCGGGGTGCGCTGCCTTGCGGTGTCGGTCCCGAACTCCCCCACGGCGGCGGCCATCTCGATCTCGGGCCCGGCGGGCCGCGTGACCGAGGCCGCGGTGGAGAAGATCGTGCCGGTACTGCAACAGGTGGCGGTGGAGCTGTCCGCCGCGCTGGCGAGTTCGGGGCCTGCGGCCTGAAGGGTCGATACCCGCCGGCCTACCCGGCCGGGTCTACCGGTCCCATGACCACGGGCCTGCCGGACGGCCGTCGACCTCGACTCCGTACGGCAGGAGGGGGGCCGTGGGCAGACATCCCGCGGCCCGCGCCCGCCGGGCGAACTCGTCCGCTTCGGGAGCGTCGGCCTTCCGGAGTGCCGCCAAGAGGGCCTCACCGCAGCTGGTGGTCGCTCGGTTGAGGTCGACCTGGGATGCCGGGGCTCGTCGCAGGAGGTGCTGGAGCGCCTCCTCGGCTTCGAGCTCCATGAACGCCTCGAGAAGCCTGGCGACGCTGTTCATGTGCCCGAGGCTCGCGCCCGGGGCGGCACGCCGGACCAGGACCTCGCACGCTCCGGAGAACCCCGCGGCGTTCATGGCCTTCAGCAGGGCGGCGATGCCCATCGTGTCGTCCAGGTCGATGCCGGCGGCGGCCCGGTCGGCGAAGGACCGTGCGGTCTCGTCGGCCCCCGCTAGGACGAGGACGTCCAGGAGCGTCTCGTGCGCATCGAGGTTCGTGGAGAAGTCCACGGCGACTCGGTCCACCAGGCCTTGATCGATCAACTTCCGCACCGCGTCCGGAACGTGGGCCGCGTGGCAGAACCACGCGAGGATGCTGACCTCGTCCAGATCCGTGCTGGTGGTGTTGGCGACGTGGTGGAGCGCCAGCCGTCGCGCGGCTCCGTGGGCACCTGCTTCCGACAGAGCGAGCACGGCGAGCAGTCCGTGCCCCGTTCCCACGTCCGCCTCGGCGCGTGTCACGAGGTGGTCGATGGCCCGCTCGGCGTCGACCGCCAGCAGAACCTCGACGACTTCCGCGATGAACTCGGAGACGTGGAGGTCCACTTCGTTGACGAGCACCGTTGCCGTGGCTTCAAAGACCTCGCAGGCTCCGGCCCTTCGCAGCGCGCTGAGCAAGGGCTGGATCTCGTGCGGATCCTCGTACCACACGTGCCCGGCAACCTCCCGCCGCAACAGCGTCGCCAGGGCTTCCTCGCGGCCGGCCGAGCACAGCGAGTCCAGGAGAGCGGTGACTGTTTCGGGGTCGGTCAGATCCAGCTCGGACACGGCGCGGTCGGCGAGAACGGCGAACTCGTCCATGGCCCCGTACTCCCGCAAGGCGCCGAGAAGTCCGCAGACCGCCCTCTCGACATCGTCCGGACCCGGCACGAGACCGACATGCCGGGCCGGTCCGCAGCTCAGCAGCGTCCGTACCGCATCGTCGGCCCCGGCAAGGCGAAGAACTCCCAGCAGGCACCCGACGGTTGCGGCATCGGTCAGCCCGACCCTTGCCGCCGGGTCGAGGGCGAGCAGCGAGTGCACGGCTTGCTCGGCCCCGGCATGCCACAGCTCCGCCATCAGGCCAGGAAGTTCATCGGGGTCCAGGCGCGAAGCCTCGGTGGTGATCCTGGTGGCGAAGGCAGCCAGGAGGTCGGGAGCCTCGGCCGTGTTCAAGGACCGGATCAGCATCACGGTCGCCCACGTGTCCACCAGGTCGAGCTCGTCGGCCGCACGCCGGGCCAGAGACCGGAAGGAACGCTCGGTGCAGACCCGCCGGAGATCGGGCAGCACTCGTACCAGGGCACGTGGGGCGAGCTGATCGGTGTGCTGCAGCAGTGAGTCCACGAGGGCTTGGACGACCTCCGGAGAGGCACCCTTGTCCGTCAGGCGTACGGCGAGTGCTCCGCCGGTCACGACATCCGCCGGGTCGGTCCGATCCACGAGCCGACGTGCGAGCTCGTCGACGGCTTCCTGGGCTTGCGCCGCGGCCAGGAGGTCCAGGATCTCGTCAGTCTGGCGCGTCCGGGACGGATGGGCCTGCGCTGCCGCCCAGTGTGCGATCCGGTGGGCGTCCGGATGTGTCGCGGTGCGTTTGAGAAGACGGATCAAGGCTTCGCCGCTGCCCGCCTTCGCGGCCCTGCGGTCCAGGTCGACGGCGTACCGGAACAGCCCGCGCCGCCAGGCGGCTTCCTGCAATGAAACGAGGTCCGCGGTCTCCTCCGTGTGGCGGCAGAGGGCTTCCCACAGGGACGCCGAACCGGCCTGGTCGGCGCGGACAGGGGGGATGTGCTGACGGAGGTAGACCGTGGGCTCGTACAGAGGCGGGGCTCCCGCGGTGTCCCGTCGCGCCCTCAGAGGCGTCAGGGTGCAGCGGATGTCGGTGCGGGTGCCGTCGAGCCGTTCGCCGGTCGTCAGCGCGTCGAGGACGAGTGCCGCCCAGTCCGCGCTCGGGGCCCGGTGGTGCGGGGCGAGCGTGCCGTCGGCTGCGTCCGCCAGGAGGGCCGAGGACAGCGGCGATGAGTGGCCCAGGCGGTGGGCGTCGAGCGCCGCGGTGATCAACGCGTGCTCATGGCGCGTGAAGTGGTCGTCGGGGCCGCTCAGATAGGCATCGAGCAGTTCGGGGCCGCCGCTGAGATGCTGCACCATGCGCCCGTCCCGCGCTCCCGCCCGCTCGGCGTACGCCAGGCGGTCGTCCCCATGGTGCGCGGCGAGCTCCCGCCACTGCTCCCGCTCCTCAGGGGTCAGCTCGGCCGGGACCCGGATCCGGTGCGTGTGGGCGCCGACGAGCAGGGCCCGCGCATGCGGATAGGGGTCCCGGGGCTTTCCCTGCCTGGTCAGCTCCTGCCAGTACGGGTTCTGCCACAAGGTGGCGACGGCCGCCACCCCTTGGTGCCGTTCGAGGAACAACCGCAGCTGCGCGGCGACCTGTTCGCCCTCGCTGTCGTACAGGATCCGCTGGAACTCGTTCAGCCACAGCACGGTGCCGGGACGTGCCGCCCCGTCGGCCAGGAGCGACAGCAGGTCCTGTGCGGTCGCGGGCCGCAGGAGCGGCTGGTCGGGGGCCAGTTCACGCACGGCCTCGTACAGGGCGCGAGTCTTGCCGGTCGAGGACTCCCCGGTCAGTACCAGGAGGGCCGAAGATCCACCGGCGAGCGCCTTCTCCAGCCGCCTGCGCAGCTCTCCGTCCAGCTCACGGCTCAGGTACGGGGACAGGGTGGGCAGTGTCCGGCGCCGGGGCCTGGGCAAGGGTGCCTCGTGCACCTCCAGTTGTTCAGCGGTCAGATCGGAGAGCGATTCGGCTTCGGACCGTTCCTCCGGCGGCGTGCGGCGCTCGGCCCCTTGCTCGTCGCGAGCCTTCCCCAACAGGTCGCGCAACTCGCGTCCTGGCGGCGGTTCCTGTGCCCAGTCGGCCCAAAGCGCGGCCAAGGCCAGGACTCTGTCGTCACTGGCCGCTTGGGGCAGCTTGAACCCGGCCACGTCCCGGGGAGCCCAGTCGCTGATCCGCTTCCGTGAGAAGCCCCGAGCACCTGGAGCAGCGGCGGATGTCCTGAGCGTCGTCTCCACCACGGTCTGGCTGAAGGAGAGCCCTTGAGCCCTCCGGCGCGCCTCGGCCCGCTCACGCAATCCGCTCAGGATCTCCCACACGCGCTGTCCGGCCGTCCCCATCCGAATGCGCCTCCCCCTGCCCGGGCCACCCGCGACAGGCGCTTCGGGCACTTCCCTCGGTGGCGTTGACCAGCAGGATAGTTCGCCCGCTGCCCGGTTCGCCCGGATGTCGGAGGTTGCACGAACACGTGGAGTCAGAGTGGCTCCCGTACCGGGCCACGGTCCCGGCGCAGTGGTCATCCGCCCGCTCAGACCCCAAGAGGTTCACGTGTGCCGTCACTTCGATAAGCCCGAGCCCGACCGCGTACCGGCCCCACCCAAGGAAGCACGGGAAGTCACGTCCCCACCGCTGTGGCAGGAAGTGCGGCGCCGCATCGCACTCGGGGCGGCAGGAGTGGTCATGCCTGCGCTGCTGGGCCTCTTCGAGTGGTGGTCCCGACGCTAGGTCAGCTCCAGGGATCAGCGACACGGCCGTCCGGTTCGAGTCCGTACCGGAGCAGTTGCCGACGGCGGGGGTCGTCGCCGTCCTTCCCCAAGAGCCACAGGCCAGAGGAATCCCCGGACGCCACGGCTCTGAGGGCGAGGCTTTCGGCTTCGACGTGCTCACCGGCCTCGTCCAAGAGCCGTGCCAGGTGGACGAGACCCCAGGTGAATCCTTGGTCAGCGGCGTCCTGACAGAAGGAACGCAGTCTGGCGAGTTGGCCGTTCTTGCGGTAGGTCATGGCCAATTCGTCCCCGCTGTGCCGGGTACTGGCCTCAGTGGCACCACGCAGGACATACCGCTCGGCACCGTCGAAGTCACCGGCTTCCATCCGCAGCGCGGCCAGATCGCCGTAAGCCAAGTGATCGCCGGCCGCGACACACGCTTGGTAGAGCGGTTCGGCTCCGGCGAGGTCTCCGGCCTCGTGCAGCCGTGCGGCCTTGACCCACAGGGCCTCGGCGCCCTCACGCCCTTCGAGGACCCGGTGGAGGCGTTCCGCCTCCCCTGGCCCGAGCCGCGACGACGAGAGAGCGAGCTCCCCCAGTGCCATCGTCGGGCCGACGTCCATCAGTTGCCCGAACAGACGGTCGGCGCGGTCTTCGTCACCGGCCGCTCGCCACGTCCCGACCAGGTCGAGCATCCCTGTGCAGTCGCCATGGCGAGCAGCCTCACGCGCGGGAGCTTCAGCGCCCTCCAGGTCCGTGGCGCGCAGGCGGAGCTTGGCCAGATAGGCCCAGAGCCACTGATGGTCGTTGCCCGCCTCGGCCAATGCCAGGCACAGACGCTCTGCGCCATCCGTGTCACCCGCGTCCGCCAGTGGCATGGCCAGCATGCCGACGAATCTCGCAACATCGGGCACGGGCTCGGCAGCGTCCTCGACCAGCCGTGCTGCCGCCCGGTAGAGCCGCAGGGCCTCTGCGGCGTCTCCGCTTCCGCTGCGCATCTGGGCGAGGCGGACAAGGCCGTCGACTTCACCGGCATCGGCTGCGGCCTGGAAGCAGCGGACAGCTGTGGAGCGATGACCGACCCCTTCGTGCAGGCTCCCCAGGGCGACCCACGCGCGTGGCAGGCCGTGGTCGGCGGCGGCCCGGTAGAGCAGTGAAGCCTGGCGGCGCAGCCACCGGTCGTCGGCCGCGCCCGCCAGCGCCATCAGATCGGCGGCCGATCCCGCGTGGTGGGCGGCGGCATCCCAGAAAGCGGCCGGGGGCACGGTGAAGCGACGCGTGTCCCGTGCATGTTGCTCCAGGTAATCGGCGAGCCGGAGAACCGTCGCTGCCGGGGCGGTCTCTCCGGGGCGGGGCCGCCATGCCGTCAGCGGACCGGGAACGCCCTTGCAGGGCCGGCGCGCGTAGTCGAGCCCCTTCTCGAACCAGTTGTCGTCCATCAACTGCCACTGCTGGTCACTCAGGTATCCGGGAGCAGCTGCCCGCAGCAGCTCTGGACTCAATGACGGACCGTGTCCCAGGCGGCGGGCGTCCATGGCCGCAAGGATCACAGCTCGTGCCTCGGCCGGGGCGGCCTCGAAGCGCCGTACAAGCTCGTGAGCACCGGCAAGGAACTGAGTGACATGACGCCCCCCGTGCTCGACGGCGAGGGCCAGCCGCCGGTCCTTTGGCGCGATCCGCGCCAGGTGGTCCAGTTCGTCGTCGGTGAAGGAGTCAGGGACCGTGATGCACCTTCCGTCCAGGAGGTCGCGGGCGTGCGCGTGCGGGTCCTGCTCCGTCGGACGGGGCCGAACCGTCAAGAGGGAATGGTGCTCACGCCACAGCGTCCCCAGGACCAAGACGGGCGAACACAGCGGGTCCGCCAGCAACGTCCGTAGTGCGCAGGCGGTTTCCTCCCCCAGGGGCCCGATGAGATGGCGCTGTGTCTCGTTCAGCCACAGCACGGTGTGCGGGGCGATGCGCTGCCGCCGGTACGCCTCAAGGAACTGCTCGGGCGAATGCGGCTGCCACAACCGCCATTCCGCGAGCTCGCGGAGGAGGACCAAGGCCTGCAAGGCGCGCGTCTTGCCGGTCGACGAGTCTCCTACCAGCACCGTCATCTGGCTGGACACCTGCGCCGCTCGACCGGCCGTTTCAAGGCGAAGGTCATGCGGCCGACGGACATAGGGAGTCAATGAGGTGAGCGGCGGCAGTACGGGGTCGATGCTGTGGTGAACCCCTAGGTGGTCCACCGCGTACGTGTCATCGATCTCATCGATGGTCACGCCGAGTGGGGATCGCGAGGGGCCGTCCTGGTCCGGCACCGCAATGTCGCGCCGGTCGGCGTCAGCCGCGGCCCGCAGACGCAGCAGGGCTTGGAGATCGAGCTTGAGAGCGCGGGCCAGCGCCCCCACCGTGTCGGCCGTAGGGACGTCGTGGCCGGGGTTGAGTGCGGCGCTGACCGACGTGCGTGCCCGATCGGCGCGGCGAGCGAGTTCGGTCTTGTTCAAGCCTGCGGCCACTCGCCCGGCCTCGAGGCGCGCGCGCAGCTCCCTCAACGCGTCCAATGCGTCCGCCGGAACCTGCGATCCGTGTGCCGCCACCCTCCCCGCCCCTCACCTTGCTGTCCTGTTCACCGGTGTTCATCTTTGTCCAGGCGCACCATGGCGAACAGTCACTTCGGCAGATTCGACCCCGCTTTACCCATCAGTCGGCGTCGAAGGAGAAGAACGCTGTGTCCGACCACACCGTCATGATCGCGCTCGCCCTGGCCGTGACCATCGTGATCGCTGTCCTGGTCGCGGCAGGTGCCGGGTACCTCGCCCGTCGCGATCAGGCGACCTACCCGGCCGCACTGACGCGCGCCGCCGTGGCATTCGCCGCCACCCTCACCCTGGCCGCCGTGCTCACCACCGCGCTCGTCGATGTCGGCGCGTCCTGACGCCACGAGGATGTCTGGCGTAGGCAGCGGCTCGGTCCCCTCCTCGCCGATGTCTCAACGCGAAGGCCGCTGCCCGGCGCCGCCCCGGATCAGCCCACGCCCCGTCGCCACCGCGACCGCCGCCGTACGCGAATCGACGCCCAGCTTCGCGTAGATGTGCACCAGGTGGGACTTGACCGTGGCCTGGCTCAGGAAGAGCCGCTTGCTGATCTGCAGGTTGGACAATCCCTCCCGCACCAGCCGCAGCACCTCCAGCTCGCGCCCGGTCAACGCCTCCCCGGGCGTCCGCATCCGGTCCATCAGCCGATGCGCGATCGCCGGCGCGAGGGCGGACTGCCCCGCCGCGGCGGTCCGCACCGCCGCCGCCAGCTCCTCCGGCGGCGCGTCCTTCAGGAGATATCCCGCCGCGCCCGCCTCGACCGCGGCGAGGATGTCGGCGTCCGTGTCGTACGTCGTCAGGACGAGCACCCGCGGCGCCCCCGGCACGGCGGTGATCGCGGCCGTGGCCTGCGCCCCGTGCATCCCCGCCCCGAACTGAAGATCCATCAGGACGACGTCGAACCCGCCGGTGGCGGCCAGCGACACCGCGGCCTCGGCCGTCGCCGCCTCCCCCACGACGACGAAGCCGGGCTCGGTGTCGAGTACCGCGCGCAGCCCGGCGCGCACGACGGGGTGATCGTCGGCGAGGAGCAGCCGGATGGGCTCCGGCGCCTCGGCGCTCACAGTGCGGCCTCCATCGGACCGGCTCCCACCGGAGCAGTCCCCGTCGGAACGGCTGCGGTCGGAACGGCTGCGGTCGGAACGGCCCCCGTCGGGAGCGGCAGGGTGACCGCGACGGCCGTTCCCTGCCCCGGCGCCGACTCCACGCTCAGCGTCCCGCCGAGCGATCGGGCCCGGGCCCGCATCGCGGGCAGACCGAACCCTCCGTCCTGCCCGTTGTCGTGGGGCGCGGACGCCGGGTCGAAGCCCCGCCCGTCGTCGACCACGTCCAGGGACACCGAGGTGTCCATGAAACTGAGCGTGATCTCGGCGCGCCTCGCGCCCGCGTGCCGGACGGTGTTCGCGAGGGCGGACTGGGCGGTGCGGAGCAGGGCGACTTCGTACGGGGTCGGCAGCTCGGTGGGTGTACCGCTCACCGTGAACTGGACCTGGACGTCCGAGGCGGGCGATGCGGACGCGCTTGCCGATGCGCTTGCCGATGCGGAGAGCCTTTCCAGCGCTCCGGCCAGCGAGCCGTGCTCCAGGTCGGGCGGGCTGAGGGCGCGCACGAAACGCCGTGCCTCCGCGAGGTTGTCCTGCGCGGCGGCGCGGGCCTGCTCGATGTGCGGGGCGGCGGGCGATCCCGCGGGCAGCGCGCGTTGCGCGGCGCGCAGCAGGAGCTGGATGGAGGACAGGCCCTGCGCGAGCGTGTCGTGGATCTCGCGGGCGAGGCGTTCGCGCTCGGCGAGGGTGCCCGCGGTCCGCTCGGCGGCGGCGAGCTCGGCCCGGGTGGCCATGAGCTCGTCGATCAGTTCACGGCGCCGCTCGCTCTCCCGGTACAAGGCCTGGTACCCGAGGACGGTGGCGACCGCCACGGCCGCGCCGAGCAGCGGCCCGATGAAGCTGCCGGGCGACACGGGAGAGCCGTGCAGCAGGAAGCTGGCGATGGCGGCAGCGGCGGTCAGCGCGACGGCGGGCAGGCCCCAGCGCAGAGGCAGCAGATGCAGCTGGAGGAAGTAGAGGGGGAAGGCCGCCCACAGCCCGTCCGGCGACAGGACGAGCAGCGCCACCCAGCAGGCGCCGAGCACCGCGAGCCACACGGCCGCCGCCCGCTGCGACCGGGCCACGGCCGGACTGAACGTCCCCGCCGCGTAGACGCCTCCCATGACGACCACCACCGCCACGACGACACCGCCACGCGCCGCACCGTCGGCCACGGCCCGCACGGCAGCAAGCGCGAGCAGCCCCACGAGCAGCGCGTGCAGGCAGAGGCGCAGGGCGAGGGTGACGGGGGTGGTCCGCGAGGGGGATGAGGGGGCCAGGGAGTCGTCGGGGAGCATCGGGGCCTCGGTCGGGGGTGAGGGTGCGAGCGGGGAGGGTGCGGGGGCGGGTGCCCGGAGGCGGTCTCGGTCGGAGGGGGGCGAGGGCGGATGCCCCCAGAGCTGATCTCAGGCGGAGGCGGGAGCAGGGTCGGGGGCCGGTTTCGGTCCGGGGGCGCTCCGGGGCGGTCTCGGTCGGGGGTGAGGGCGAGGGCGGGAGCGGTGGCTCCCGGAACCGGTTCTCGGCCGGAGGCGGGAGCGGGGCGGGGGCCCGGAGCTGATCTCGGTCGGAGGCGCCCGCCCGGTGCCGGTCTCGGCCCAGGCTGAGGGCGGCAGCGGGGCGGCGCCCGGTGCCGGTTTCGGTCGGGGGTGGGTGCGGGTGCTTCCGGAGCTGGTCTCGGTCGGAAATGGGGGCGAGGGCAGAGTCGGGGGTCCGGTGCGATTCGCGGGCCGGGGTCCGCCCCGTGGCTTCGAGCGGGACTGGATTCCCGGCGCAAGTCCGGGCTCGGCACTCGGGGAGTTGTTCATCGGACCCTCCAGCGTAGGCGCAGCCGCCCCCGCTTCCGTCAACCGAAAGGTTGATCGCGGGCTCCCTCCTTCGATCCGGGGGAAGCGTGCTGCGGCGCGATGCCGCGCGGGTGGGCGCGGACGGAGGGTGGGGCCATGTTCGTCGCATGGAGAGACCTTCGGTTCGCCAAGGGGCGGTTCGCCCTGATGGGAGCCGTCGTCGTACTCATCACTCTGCTCGTGGGGCTGCTCTCCGGGCTCACGGCCGGGCTCGCGAGGGAGAACACCTCCGCGATCACCGGCCTCCCCGCCGACCACCTCGCCTTCGCCGCGCCACCGCCCGGCCAGTCCGCCTCCTTCACCGGCTCCCAGGTGCAACAGCGCGCCTGGGAGACCTGGGCGAAGCAGCCGGGCGTACGGTCCGCCGAGCCCATCGGCATCAGCACCCTGAACGCCACCGCCGGTGACCGCTCGGCCGCCGTGTCCGCCTTCGGGGTCGAGCCGGACTCCGGGATCGCGCCGGCCGGCGTCGCGCCGGGCAGGGCCGTGCTCTCGGAGAAGGCCGCGGCGGACCTCGGAGTCGGCCCCGGGGACACGGTGCGGCTCGGGGGCAGCGGAGTCGAGGAGAGCGTCGCGCGGGTCGCGTCGGACGCCTCGTACAGCCATACCCCTGTCGTCTGGACCGCGCTCGACGACTGGCAGGGGCTCGGCCACCGGGGTACGTCGCTGGACGAGCAGGCCACGGTCGTCGCGCTGCGGACCGGCGGCGGAGTCGATCTCGCCGCCGGGGACGAGGCGGCGGGCACGGAGACGAAGTCCCTCGACGGCGCGCTCACGGCCATCGGCTCCTACCAGGCGGAGAACGGTTCGCTGCAGCTCATGCGCGGCTTCCTCTTCGTCATCTCCGCGCTCGTCATAGGGGCGTTCTTCACGGTGTGGACGATCCAGCGCGCCGGTGACATCGCGGTGTTGAAGGCACTGGGCGCGTCCACTCCGTACCTGCTGAGGGACGCCCTCGGCCAGGCCGTGCTGATGCTCGCCGCCGGGACGGCCCTGGGGACGGGGATCGCCGCGGTGGTCGGCTCCGCGATCGGCGGCGGCGACGTCCCCTTCGTCCTCGACGCTCCGACCGTGCTGTGGCCCGCCGCCGTGATGATCGCCCTCGGGGCGTTGGGCGCGGGCCTGTCCGTCCGGCGGATCACCGCCGTCGACCCGCTGACCGCGCTGGGGAGTGCCCGATGAGTCTGTCCCTCGAAGACATCACGCTGACGTACCCGGACGGTGAGGGCCGCCTCACGGCGCTCGACGGGGTCGACCTCGACGTCCCCGCCGGAACGCTGACGGCGATCGTCGGCCCGTCCGGCTCGGGGAAGTCCAGCCTCCTCGCGGTGGCGGCGACGCTGGCGACGCCCGACGCGGGGCGGGTACTGGTCGGAGGTACGGAGACAGGTGCGCTGTCCGCGGCGGAACGCACGGAGTTGCGGCGGCGGAGGATGGGGATCATCTTCCAGCAGCCGAATCTGCCGGCCTCGCTGACCGCGCTGGAACAGGTGGAGCTGATGGCGCGCATCGACGGTCGCGGACGCCGACGCTCCGGCGAGGCCCGGGCGCGGGCACGGGAGCTGCTCGCCACGGTGGGCCTCGACGGTCTCGCGCATCGACGCCCGCACCAACTGTCGGGCGGCCAGCGCCAACGGGTCGGCATCGCACGGGCGTTGATGAACGCACCCGCGGTGCTCCTGGTGGACGAGCCGACCAGCGCCCTGGATCACGAACGGGGCGCGGCGGTCCTCGATCTGCTGGGACGCCTCACCCGGGAGTGGGGCACGGCAACGGTCCTGGTCACCCACGACCGAGCCCGGCTGGCTGTCGCCGACCGGGTGGTGGAACTGGTGGACGGAAGGGTGGGGGCCCCGGCGGAGAGCTCCTTCCCGTAACACCCCACCCCCGGAGCCCCGCCCCGTCCCGGAGCCCTCACCGCCCCGGGGAAGAGGTCCGAGTCCACCCCCCGGCCGAGGGCCAACTGGGCGCAGCCGGTGATCAACAACCCGCCAAGGGGACGGATCTCGCCGCCGGAAAGCGCTGGAATCCAGCCCGCTCTGCGGCCGAGGGGGACCTCGGCCGGGGCAGTCGTCAGTGAGGGTCCCTGGCCGGGGGAGCCGGGAGTTCGGGGCGGGGCGGGGGCGAGGGCTGGGAGAAGTCTTCCGGGGTGATCCTCCGCAGCGTTCGGCGCACCCCTCGCGGCACCGCAGGCCCCGGCACCGTCATGACCCGGCACCGGGCATGCCTCTGTACGTAGCGTCGTGCCCTCCCCCAGCCCCTCCGCGTGCCGAGGATCACGAGGTCATCCGTCGAGGCGGCGGCCAGGTCACACACCGCCCGGCCCACCGCGCCCCGCACCACCCACCGTTCCACCGCGACCCCCTCCGGCGCCCCGCCGAACACCTCGTCGAACGCCCGGTCCAGTCGCTCCCGGGCCGCCGACTCCCAGTGCTTGGCCCACGCCCGGTCCGGGCGCCGCGCGTACAGCCCCTCCCCTTCCGGCGGCTCCCACGCGATCAGCGCGACCAGGGTGCGACCGGCCCTTCGCGCCTCTTCCGCCGCCACCCGCAGCGCCGCGAGACTCGCCGGTGAACCGCTCACCCCCACCACGACCCTTGCCTCCACGGCCAGCCCCCTCCCTCGTCGCACCTCGTCGCGCCTCGTCGCACCAGCGCCTAGTAGCAACAGGCCAATCCGGCCCGCTCCACCGGAGTCTGTACGCTGATTGGCCTGGCCAGCAGGGCCAATCAGCGGGAGGTGGCATGGCAGACGTACGTGTGATCCACGATGTGGACCGGAAGCTCGGCAGCCGGCAGTTGTCGCAGCTGGTGACCGGTACGGCCGGGGCCCACCCCGGCTACCGCGCGCTCGCCCACGGCATCCGCACCCTCCTCCTGGACGGCCGCATCCCCCTACGCACCCGGCTTCCCGCGGAACGCGAGCTGGCCACGGCACTCGGTGTCAGCCGGGCCACCGTCACCGCCGCGTACGACCTCCTGCGCGAGGGCGGCTACGCCCGCAGCAGGCGCGGCGCGGGCACCTGGACCGAGCTGCCCGACGGGAGCCGCCCCTCCAGCGTGGCCGCGTTCCCCGCGGGCGACGGCGTGCTCGACCTCGCGGTGGCCGCACCCGGCGCACCCGAGGCCGAGCTGACCGAGGCGCTCGCCGCCGCGGCCGCCGCCCTCCCCCCGCATGCCTCGACGCCGGGCTACCACCCGTACGGACTACCGGAGTTGAGGGAGGCCGTCGCCGACCGCTTCACGCGGCGCGGTCTGCCCACCCTGCCCGACCAGATCCTGATCACCACCGGCGCCCAGCACGCCCTGTCCCTCACGCTCTCCCTGCTCGGCAGACCCGGCGACCGCATCCTGGTCGAGAACCCCTCGTACCCGAACGCTCTCGACGCGATCCGCCGCGCGGGACTGCGCGCCACGCCCGTACCCGTCACCGACACCGGCTGGGACACCGGCCTCGTCGAGTCGACGCTCCGTCAGGCGGCGCCCCGCATGGCCTACTTGGTGCCCGACTTCCAGAATCCGACGGGCGGTCTGATGCCCAGGGAGCAGCGCGTACGCATCCTGGAGGCGGCCCGCTCCACCGGCAGCTGGCTCCTGATCGACGAGACGATCGCCGACATCGCGCTCGACGGGCCGCCGGCCGCGCCCTTCGCCTCGCTGGCCCCGCACGGCGTGGGCGAACAGGTCGTCACCGTCGGCTCGTTGAGCAAGACGCACTGGGGCGGGCTGCGCATCGGTTGGGTGCGGGCGGGCTCACGGCTCATCACGGAGCTGGCGACCGCGCGCGTCCCCTCCGACATGGCGACCCCGGTGATCGAGCAGCTCGTCGCGCTGCATCTGCTGTCCGGCATGGACGACGTACTGCGTGACCGGCTGCCGCGCATCCGGGCCCAGCGGGACGCGCTCGCCGCCTCGCTCGCCCACCACCTGCCCGAGTGGCGCTGGCGGACCCCGCCGGGCGGCCTGTCGCTCTGGGTCGACCTGGGGCAGCCGATCGCCTCGGCCCTGGCCCGCACGGCGCTCGCCCACGGCGTACGCATCGAGGGCGGCGCCCGCTTCGGCGCGGACCCCGGCACGCACGAGCACCGGCTGCGCATTCCCTACACCCTGCCTGCCGCCTCCGGCGAGGAAGCGGTCCGGCGGCTGGCCGCGGCGCTCGGCACGGGCCTGGACCGCTCGGCCACCGGAGGACCACGCCACTGGGTCGCCTGACGGCACGGCGCTCCATCAGGCCGCTCCATCAGGGCGCTTCACCAGGCCGCTTCACGAGAACGCTCGGAGAAGGGCGCCGCGCTCTACCGCGGCCCCGGCTCCCCGAACAGCTCCACCGCTCCCCGGACCGCCGCGAGGCCCGCGGCCAGCGCGCTGACGGAGCCGATCGCTCCCGCGACGAGCAGCAGCGACCGCCGCAGCCTCGGCACCTCCGGGGCACCGCTCAGCGCCATCGCGGCCAGTGCCGCGAGCTCGTCCTCGGCAATGCCCCGGTCGGGGAACTCGGCCGGATGCGCGGCGAGCTCACGGCGCAGCCGCGACACCGCGGTGCCCAACTCCGCGACTCGCGGATCCTCATCGCTGCCGGTCACTTGCCTCTGCCCCACGCTCCGCAACACAGCTCTCCCCCTCGCACGACGTCGCGCGCATCTTCTCGTGCAGATCTTGCGACCCCCGCGCGGCGTTGGTCAGACACCAGGGGGACGCGGGTCAGTAAACGCCACGGGAAGCAGGACGCGCCACTTTATGGCCTGAAGACACCGCGTCGACCGCTGATCGACCGCACAACGACCGCGGAAGGCCACTTCGACCGCCGCGACCGGGCGGCCGTGGTGCGGTATGCAGGAGCCATGACGAATCCGATGATCGCCGGGCTCCTCCTCGCCGCGGGCGGCGGGCGGCGCCTGGGAGGCCGGCCGAAGGCGCTCCTCGACCACCGGGGGCGGCCCCTCGTGGAGCACGCGGTCCACGTCCTGCGCGAGGGCGGGTGCACGCGCGTGCACGTGGTGCTCGGGGCGGACGCCGACGTCGTACGCGCGAAGGCCTCGCTCCCCGGCTGCGTACTGATCGACAACCCGGAGTGGGCGGAGGGGATGGGGTCGTCGCTGCGGGCGGGCCTCGCATCCCTGCGCGAGGACGCCGCCGACGCCGAGGCCGCGCTCGTCTCGCTCGTCGACCAGCCGGGCATCGGCCCGGCCGCGGTGGCCCGCGTGCACGCCGCCTACCGCTCGCCCGCCACCCTCGCGGCGGCCGCGTACGACGGGGAGCGCGGCCACCCGGTGCTCTTCGGCGCCGACCACTGGGCGGGCATCGCGGCGAGCGCGGTGGGTGATCGCGGGGCTCGCTCCTATCTGAAGGAACACGCCGGAGAAATCTCACTCGTCGAGTGCGGCGACGTGGCCCGGGCGTACGACATCGACACCCCCGCCGACCTGATCCACCTTGAGTGACCGGCATGGCACTCAGCGACACGTTCTGTCGATGAGAAGAATCTCGACGTCAACAGACGATTGAACTTCCACTATGAGGAAACTAGTATCCACTGTTCAGAAGCACCCGTTCCCTCAAGTGGGGCCCACGGCCGTATCTCGGCTCCGGTGGCACTGAGTGTCACTGCGAATGCCCGGCGGTCGCCAAGGCGCCACCTGTGAAGCTCGCTGAAGGAAGTGACAGCTCATGTCCGCACCAGCGCAGTCCCCGCTGGCCATCGTCGACGCGGAGCCTCTGCCGCGGCAGGAGGAGGTCCTCACCGACGCGGCCCTCGCCTTTGTGGCCGAGCTGCACCGGCTCTTCACGCCCCGGCGTGACGAGCTCCTCACCCGCCGCTCCGAGCGCCGCGCCGAGATCGCAAGCACCTCCACGCTCGACTTCCTTCCCGAGACCGCGGCGATCCGCGCGGACGACTCCTGGAAGGTGGCGCCGGCCCCGGAGGCCCTGAACGACCGCCGCGTCGAGATCACCGGGCCGACGGACCGCAAGATGACCATCAACGCCCTGAACTCGGGCGCCAAGGTCTGGCTCGCGGACTTCGAGGACGCATCGGCGCCCACCTGGGAGAACGTGGTCCTGGGCCAGCTCAACCTCACCGACGCCTACGAGCGCCGCATCGACTTCACCGACGACCGCAGCGGCAAGTCGTACGCCCTCAAGGACGCGGGCGAGCTCGCCACCGTCGTCATGCGCCCGCGCGGCTGGCACCTGGACGAGCGTCACCTCCAGCTCGAGGGCCGCCCGGTGCCCGGCGCGCTGGTCGACTTCGGCCTGTACTTCTTCCACAACGCCAAGCGCCTCATCGAGCTCGGCAAGGGCCCGTACTTCTACCTCCCGAAGACGGAGTCGTACCTGGAGGCCCGCCTCTGGAACGACATCTTCGTCTTCGCGCAGGACTACGTCGGCGTCCCGCAGGGCACCGTCCGCGCCACCGTCCTCATCGAGACGATCACGGCCGCGTACGAGATGGAGGAGATCCTCTACGAGCTGCGCGACCACGCGTCGGGCCTGAACGCGGGCCGCTGGGACTACCTCTTCTCCATCGTCAAGAACTTCCGTGACGGCGGCTCGAAGTTCGTCCTGCCGGACCGCAACCTCGTGACGATGACCGCCCCCTTCATGCGGGCGTACACCGAACTCCTCGTCCGCACCTGCCACAAGCGCGGCGCGCACGCGATCGGCGGCATGGCCGCGTTCATCCCGTCCCGCAAGGACGCGGAGGTCAACAAGGTCGCGTTCGAGAAGGTCAAGAACGACAAGGACCGCGAGGCCGGCGACGGCTTCGACGGCTCCTGGGTCGCGCACCCGGACCTGGTCCCGATCGCGATGAAGTCGTTCGACGCGGTCCTGGGCGACAAGCCCAACCAGAAGGACCGTCTGCGCGAGGACGTGAAGGTCGCCCCCGGTGACCTGATCGCCATCGACTCCCTCGACGCGAAGCCCACGTACGACGGCCTGGTCAACGCCGTCCAGGTCGGCATCCGTTACATCGAGGCGTGGCTGCGGGGCCTGGGCGCCGTCGCCATCTTCAACCTCATGGAGGACGCGGCCACCGCCGAGATCTCGCGCTCGCAGATCTGGCAGTGGATCAACGCGGGCGTCGTCTTCGAGAACGGCCGGACGGCCACCGCCGACCTGGCCCGCGAGGTCGCCGCCGGTGAACTGGCCGCCATCCGCGCCGAGATCGGCGAGGAGGCCTTCGCGGCCGGCAAGTGGCAGCAGGCCCACGACCTCCTCCTCCAGGTCTCCCTGGACGCGGACTACGCGGACTTCCTGACCCTCCCGGCGTACGAGCAGCTGCGCTGATTCCCCTGCGGAATTCATGACTTGGCCCCCGGCACCGCACAGCGCCGGGGGCCAAGTCATGCCCCGTAAGGGGCGCGGGGAACTGCGCACTCAGCCAGGGACCGCCCGCGGCTAACCGAGATGCGAGGACCAGTCCTGCTCAGCCGCGGGCTTCCCGTGCAAGTCGGGCACCCGCTTCAGCCAGGCAGGCCGCCCCCTCTCCGTAGCGGCAGCGCGCCGGGCGTCGGCGGCAGCCAGCTCCCCCCGACTGGGAAAGTCCCTCGGCAGCCAAGCCGCAGAGGAACGCGCTCTGGCCAGCAGGAAGCCGACGTACGCCTCCCGCACCTCCCCGGGGGACGAGAACCCCGGTTCAGATGCCAGCCACGCGTCCGGCACCAGGGCGACGATCTCGCGGAGAGCGGCCTCCGTCACCAGCGGAGCGAGCTCCGCGTCGGCTGCGGCCGTATCGGGGGCGTACCCCCCGAGGGCGTGATGGCGGAAGTCGTACACCTTGTCCGGCGCGGACGCGCCCCAGCGGTGGTGGAAGACCAGGGCCGCGCCGTGGTCGATCAGCCACAGGTGCGGCTCGTGGGTGCCGAACGTGGGCCAGACCATCAGGTTCGAGCTGTGCACCGTGCGGTCGACGTTCGCCGTGAGGGCGTCGAGCCACACCACCTTGCCCGCCTCCAGCGGGTCCACGTCGAGCGCCTCGGGCGTGAAGTCCACCGCCCCCGGCAGGAGGTCCATGCCGAGGTTGAGCCCGGCACTCGCCTCCAGCAGGTCCCGCACCTCCTGGTGCGGCTCGTCCGCCGCGACGGCCGGGTCGAAGTCGACCAGGACGAGCTCGGGGAAGCGCAGCCCGAGGTGGCGGGCCAGTTCGCCGACGATGATCTCGGCGACCAGGGCCTTGCGGCCCTGCGCCGATCCGGTGAACTTCACGACGTACGTACCCAGGTCGTCGGCCTCGACGATGCCGGGCACCGATCCGCCGGTCCGCAGGGGTTCGATGTAGCGGGTGGCAACGACCTGTCTCAGTGTCTTCAAGGGTCCCGCTCTCCAGCTTCCTTCGTTCTCACGGAGTCAGAGCGTCTTGCTCAGACGGTCGGCGAGCAGGGACGCGAAGCGTGCCGGGTCGGTCAGCTCCCCGCCCTCCGCGAGCAGGGCGGTGCCGTACAGCAGCTCGGCCGTCTCGGTCAGCGCCGGGTCGCCCGCTCGCTGGTCGTAGGCCGTCTGGAGGCCGCTGACCAGCGGGTGCCCCGGGTTGAGTTCGAGGATGCGCTTGACCGGCGGGAGCTCCTGGCCCATCGCCTTGTACATCTTCTCCAGGGCCGGTGTCAGGCCGTCGGTGTCGCTGACCAGGCACGCCGGTGAGCTGGTGAGGCGGGTCGTCAGGCGTACGTCCTTGACGTCGTCCAGGGTTTCGTTGAGCCAGGTCAGGACCGCCGCGTAGGCGTCGGCCTGCTCCGCGGAGGGCTCCTCGTCGGAGGGCAGGTCGTGCGCGCCGCGGGTGATGGACTGGAACTCCGTGCCCGCGTAGCCCCCCACTCCCTCGACCCAGATCTCGTCCACCCGGTCGGTGAGCAGCAGGACCTCGTACCCCTTGGCCCGGAAGGCCTCCATGTGCGGGGAGTTGGCGATCTGTGCGCGGCTGTCGCCGGTCATGAAGTAGATCTTGTCCTGGCCCTCCGGCATCCGGGTGAGGTAGTCGGCCAGGGTGGTGGGCTCGTCGCCTGCCGTGGAGGCGAAGGAGGCGATGTCGAGGATCGCCTTGTGGTCCTCGGCCCCGTCGAGGAGGCCCTCCTTGACGACGGGTCCGAACTCGCGCCAGAACGTGCGGTACTTGTCGGCTTCCTTGTTCATCAGGTCCTTGACGGAGGCCAGGACCTTCTTCGCCAGGCGGCGGCGGATCAGCTGGATGTGCCGGTCCTGCTGGAGGATCTCGCGGGAGATGTTCAGCGACAGGTCGGCCGCGTCCACGACGCCCTTGACGAAGCGCAGGTGGTCGGGCAGGAGCTCGCGGCTGTCGTCCAGGATGAAGACGCGCTTGACGTACAGCTGGAGGCCGTGGCGGGCGTCGCGCTGGTAGAGGTCGTGCGGGGCCCGCGAGGGCAGGAACAGCAGCGCCTCGTACTCGAAGGTGCCCTCCGCCCGCATCTGGATGACCTCGAGCGGGTCGGCCCAGTCGTGGCTGACGTGCCGGTAGAACTCCTGGTACTCCTCCTCGCTCACCTCGGAGCGCGGGCGGGCCCAGAGCGCCTTCATCGAGTTGAGGGTCTCGTCCCCGAGCCGGACCGGGAAGGAGATGAAGTCCGAGTACCGCTTGACGATCTCCCGGATCTTCCCCTCGTCGGCGTAGTCGTAGAGCGCGTCCTCCTCGTCGGCGGGCCGCAGGTGCACGCAGACCGACGTGCCCTCCGGCGCGTCCTCCACGGTCTCGATCGTGTACGTGCCGTCGCCCGTCGACTCCCAGCGCACACCGGTCGTCTCACCGGCCTTGCGGGTGAGCAGCGTGGTCCTGTCGGCGACCATGAACACGGAGTAGAAGCCGACGCCGAACTGGCCGATCAGCTCCGCCGACTCCTTGTTCTCCTTGAGGCGGCGCAGCATCTCGGCCGTACCGGACCGGGCGATGGTGCCGATCAGTGCCACCACCTCGTCGCGCGTCATGCCGATCCCGTTGTCCCGCACGGTCAGGGTGCGGGCCTCCTTGTCGGCCTCGATGGCGATGTGCAGGTCGTCCGCACCGAGCTTCTCGTCCTTGAGGCCGGCCAGGCGCCGCTTGTCCAGGGCGTCAGAGGCATTGGAGATGAGTTCGCGCAGGAAGATGTCCTTGTTCGAGTAGATCGAATGGACCATCAACTCCAGCAGCTGCCGGGCCTCGGCCTGGAACTCCAACGTCTCGGTGCTCATGACTTCCCCTCTGGTCAGTAGATCTGTGCGACGCCAAGAATTCCAGAGGCCGGGAAGATGCACACACCGGTATCCGGGCACGGCGCGGTGACGGTCGCCGAACCGGCGGCTACCCGGCGGCCCGATCGCCGGCGCGGAGCCGGTCAGGACGCGCGCAGGGCCTTCGCGAGGACTCCCTCGCCCGTCAGCTCGATACGGCCCGCCCGCACGCCCTCCCCCACCGTCGATGCGCCCCGGCCGACCTCCACGCACGTCTCGGCGTCCAGGGCCATACGGGCGTCCGGTTCCGCGGGGGCCGGTCCGTCGCCGTACGACTCCCGCCCGCCTCCCAGGCTGACGTGGAACTCCCCTTCGTCCAGGTGGACTTCCAGGACCCCTTCCACTCCGAGCGCCGCCAGGGCCCGGAGCAGCGGCAGCGCGAACCAGTGGGCGCGGACCGCGTCCGTCGGCCTGCGCTCCTGGAGGGCGGGCGCGCCCCAGGTGGCGAGCGCCTGGAGCACCGGGAGCAACGTGCGACCCCGCTCGGTCAGTTCGTAGACGTACGCGGCCGAGGGCGGGGGCAGGCGGCGGCGCGTCGTCAGGCCTTCGCGCTCCATGTCCTTGAGCCGGGAGGCCAGGACGTCCGTGCTCACGCCCGGCAGATCGGCGTGCAGGTCGGTGTAGCGCCGGGGGCCGACCAGGAGCTCCCGGACGATCAGCAGGGTCCAGCGGTCGCCCACGGCGTCGAGGGCGCGGGCTGCGGCGCAGTACTGGTCATAGCTTCGGCGGGACCTGGCGGCGGGTGGCATGCGACTCAGTCTATGCAAGTTGTTGGACTTTCCAAGCTCCAACTTGGTAAAACCAAGTAACTCACGTCACGGGAGGCACAGCGCATGGAGTTCCGGCAGTCCAGCAAGCTCAGCGAGGTCTGTTACGAGATCCGGGGCCCGGTCATCGAGCACGCCAACGCCCTGGAGGAGGCGGGCCACAGCGTCCTGCGCCTCAACACCGGCAACCCCGCGCTCTTCGGCTTCGAGGCGCCCGAGGAGATCGTCCAGGACATGATCCGGATGCTCCCCCAGGCGCACGGCTACACGGACTCGCGCGGCGTCCTCTCCGCCCGCCGCGCCGTCGCCCAGCGCTACCAGGCCCTTGGCCTGGACGAGGTCTCGGTGGACGACGTCTTCCTCGGCAACGGCGTGTCCGAGCTGGTCACCATGGCCGTCCAGGCCCTCCTGGAGGACGGCGACGAAGTCCTCGTCCCGGCCCCGGACTTCCCGCTGTGGACCGCCGTGACGACCCTCTCCGGAGGCAAGGCCGTCCACTACGTGTGCGACGAGTCCGCGGACTGGTACCCGGATCTGGACGACATGGCGTCGAAGATCACCGACCGCACGAAGGCCGTCGTGATCATCAACCCGAACAACCCCACGGGCGCCGTCTACCCGAAGGAGATCCTGGAGGGCATCCTCGACCTCGCGCGCCGCCACGGCCTGATGGTCTTCGCCGACGAGATCTACGACCAGATCCTGTACGACGACGCCGTGCACCACAGCGTCGCCGCCCTCGCCCCCGATCTCGTCGTCCTGACCTTCTGCGGCCTCTCCAAGACGTACCGCGTGGCGGGCTTCCGCTCGGGCTGGCTGGTCGTCACGGGCCCCCAGCAGCACGCGAAGAGCTACCTGGAGGGGCTGACCATGCTCGCCTCCATGCGCCTGTGCCCGAACGCCCCCGCCCAGTACGCCATCCAGGCCGCGCTCGGCGGCCGCCAGTCCATCCGCGAGCTGACCGCTCCGGGCGGCAGGCTGCACGAGCAGCGCGACATGGCGTGGCGGAAGCTGAACGAGATCCCCGGCGTCTCGTGCGTGAAGCCGAAGGGCGCGCTCTACGCCTTCGCGCGCCTGGACCCCAAGGTCCACCCCATCCACGACGACGAGAAGTTCGTCCTCGACCTGCTGCTCCAGGAGAAGATCCAGGTCGTCCAGGGCACGGGCTTCAACTGGCCGCGCCCCGACCACTTCCGCATCCTGACCCTCCCTTACGCTGACGACCTCGACGCGGCGATCAGCCGCATCGGCCGCTTCCTCAGCGGCTACCGCCAGTGACGTCACCGGACGACGGGGGTCGTGTGTCTCTCTGTTCCACCTGCCGGGTTCCTTCCCTCACCCAGTTCGCCTCGCCCGGCCTGGTCGAGGCCATCGTGTACGGCGGGCTCGACCGCGCGGCCGACCCGGCCTGGGCGGAGTCGGGCGCCGTCACCCTCGACGACTACGCGCGCTGGTGCGGCCATCTGTGCGGTCTGACGTGCCTGCGGATGGCGCTCGGCCCCTCCGCGCCCTCGCTCTTCGAGCTGCGGGACGGCGCGCTGAAGTACGGCGCCTACACGGAGGACGCCGACGGCACGATCCACGGGCTGATCTACGCCCCGTTCGCGGAGTACGTACGTGATGTGCACGGCGTCAACGCCACGGTGCACCGGCACCTCACGGTCGAGGAGGTCACCGGCCTGCTCGACGAGGGCCGCTCGGTGATGGTCTCGGTGCACTACGAGATCCGCCGTCCGCACCTGCCTTCGCCCGGCCGGGGCGGCCACCTGGTGCTGGTCACCGGGCGTTCCGCGGACGGCGGGCTGCACCTGCACAATCCGTCCGGGATCGACGCGGGGACGCGGACGGCGGACATGGCACTTTCGGACTTCGAACCGTTCTTCGCCGGACGCGGGGTGTCCCTGCGCTGACAGAGGGTCATCCTTCCTGCCAGGATGGCGCGATGATGCGTGGAGGCAGGGTCGCCATCGTGGGTGGGAGCATCGCCGGATGCGCCGCCGCACTCGCCGCGTACCGCGGTGGCGCCGATGAGATCACGGTGTACGAGCGGGCCGCGGGTCACCTCGCCGACCGCGGTGTCGGACTCGCGGTGCACAACTCCCGTTACGCGGAGCTGGATTCCGCCGGGTATCTGGACGCGGACATGCCGTGGGTGCAGCTGGAGCGGCGCCGCTGGTACGTGCGGGACGGGTCGGCGGCGGGGCCGCTCGGCCACGAGATCGGGGCGATGGCGTTCCCTTTCCGTACGTACAACTGGGGACCTCTGTGGCGTGAGTTGCGCGGCCGGGTGCCCGAGTCCGTGGTCTTCCGGACGGGCGTGGCGGTGGAGGAGGTGCGCACCGGCCGCGAGGACGCCGAGGTGGTCACCGCCGACGGCACCGAGCGCGCCGACCTCGTCGTCGGCGCAGACGGCTACCGTTCCGTGGTCCGTGCGGCGGCGTTCGCGACCGTGCGTCCCGTGTACGCCGGCTATCTGGCCTGGCGCGGCGCCTTTCCCGCCGTCCGGCTGCCGGACCCGGAGCTGTGGGCCGAGGAGGACTGCGTGTACGTCGTCTTCCCCGGCGGCCACCTCATCGTCTACCGCATCCCGGACGGCATCGGCGGCCACCGCGTCAACTGGGTCCTGTACACCGCGCCGCCGCCGGACCTCGACCTGGGGCTCGGCCTCGACCTGCGGCTCACCGCGCCCACCAGCCTGCCGCCGGGCGGCCTCACGGAGGCCCTCTCCTCCCACCTGACCTACGTGTGCGACGCGTTGCTGCCGCCCTACTGGGGCGACCTCGTCCGTACGACCACCCCGGACGAGCTCTTCCTCCAGCCGATGTACGACTTCACCGCGCCCCGCTACACCACGGGCCGGGTGCTCCTGATGGGCGACGCCGCCACCGTGGCCCGGCCGCACACCGGGGCGGGCGCGGTCAAGGCGCTCCAGGACGCGACGGTCCTGGAGTCCGCCTTCGCCACGGCCACGACCTGGCCGGACGCCCTCGACACGTACGACACCGACCGCACCGTGGCCGGTGCCGCGATGGTCGATCTCGGGCGGCGCCTGGGCCGTGCGCTCGTCGAGGAGACGCCGCCGTGGCGGTCGATGGACCAGACGGCGCTGGAGACGTGGTGGAAGCAGGCCGACGGGAGCGGGGCGTTCGGGGGGCGGGAGCTTCGACGGTGAGATGAGGCGGGAGCGGCTGAGGTGGGGGCGGGCTGACGCGGGCGGCGGCTGATACCCATCCGTCGGTTTGGGTATGCACGTCAAGATCAATAAGATCCGGCGATGATCACAAGAAAACGGCTGGCGGCCGGGGCCTTCACCCTGCTCGCCGCCTTGACCGCCGGACTCGGCACGGCGGGCCCCGCCGCCGCCGAAGCAGACGAACCGGCGCAGCCCTCGCCCAAGGTCGAGCTCGTCCTCGACGTCAGCGGTTCGATGCGGGCCCGCGACATCGACGGCAAGTCCCGGATGGCGGCGGCGAAGCAGGCGTTCAACGAGGTGCTCGACGCCACGCCCGACGAGGTCCAGCTCGGCATACGCACGCTGGGCGCCAACTACCGCGGCGACGCCCGCAAGACGGGCTGCAAGGACACCGAGCTGCTCTACCCCGTCGCCGAGCTCGACCGCGCGGGACGCACCGACGCGAAGGCCGCGGTGGCCACGCTCGCGCCCACCGGGTGGACGCCGATCGGCCCCACGCTCCTGAAGGCCGCCGACGACCTCAAGGACGACGACACCGGGCGCAGCCGCCGCATCGTCCTCATCTCCGACGGCGAGGACACCTGCCAGCCGCTCGACCCCTGCGAGGTGGCCCGCAAGATCGCCGCCGAGGGCATCCACCTCACGGTCGACACGCTCGGCCTGGTGCCGGACGCCAAGACCCGCGACCAGCTGAGCTGCATCGCCGAGGCCACCGGCGGTACGTACACCTCGGTGCGGCACACCGACGAACTCTCCGGGCGCGTCAAGCAGTTGGTCGACCGCGCCGCGGACCCCGTCGCCACCCCGGTGGCCACCGAGGGCGCCACCCAGTGCTCCGAGGCCCCGCAGCTGAAGGCGGGCGTCTACACCGACCGGGAGAAGTTCGGCGAGCACCGCTGGTACCGCGTCGACGTGAAGCCCGGCCAGGAGCTGCGCGCCTCCGTCAGCGTCGGCGCCGACCGCGCGGTGAACCAGGACTACGGCGTGCTGCTGCGCGCCTCGACCGAGCGCGGACGCGAGATCGTGCGGGGCTCCGAGGCGGGTGACGGACGTACGGACGTGATCTCGACCGGGCTGCGCTACCCGAAGCCGGAGGAGGACGGCGACGACGAGGGCAGCGACGGGGGCGAGCCCGCCGCCGAGACCGTGTGCCTCCAGGTCAGCAACTCCTTCTCGGCGCCTTCCTCCGTGAAGACGACCCCGGGTCTGCCCGTCGAGCTGGCCGTCGACCTGGTGGACGCGCCCGACGAGGCCTCGGACGTGGCGTCCTTCGGTCTGGGCAACGGCTGGTGGCTGCTCGGCGCCCTGGTCCTCACCGGCTTCCTCGCCGGTCTGGTCTGGGGCTGGGTCTCGCGCTGGCGCTTCGCGGTCTGGAGGACCAACTGATGCGTACGACACGTGTGTTGAGCCGGGCCGGCCTGCTGGCCGGCGCCGCGCTGCTCGCCCTGACCGGCACGGCCGGAGCGGCCTTCGCCGCCGGCTCGGACGGTTCTGACGGTTCAGGTGGTTCCGACACGTCCGACGCTCCGACCGAGGCCGGTACGTCCTTCCGTACGGCGACCGCGATCCAGCCGGACCAGGAGGCCACCGCGGAGGCGTCCACCGGCGACTACCTGTACTGGTCGTTCCCCGCGGACGTCGGGCAGCGCGCCACCGTGCACGCCACGGTGAAGCTGCCCGAGGACACCGCCCGGCACGGCGCATCCACCTGGCGGGTCGACGTGTACGACGGACTGCGGCGCCACCAGGCGTGCCGGTTCGGCGCGCAGAGCAGGACGGCGGCGCAGGACGCCGCCACGGTCGAACTGTCCTGCACGCTGCGCACGGTGCGCGGGTGGGCCGAGCCGTGGGCCAACGACCCGCTGCCGGGCACGTACTACGCCCGGCTGACGGTCACCGGACTCAAGGCGGACGACCTGGGCCTGCCGATGCGGGCCGAGGCGTTGGTCACGACCAGCGACGCGGGCGGTGCGCAGGCGGTGGACGGCGCCCTCGCGGAGCCGTTGGTGCCGGGGGTCGGCACGAAGACGGCGGCGGCCTCCAGCGAGCCGGAGGACGGCTGGGCGTCGGGGTGGTGGTCGTCCCGCTGGCTGTGGACCGGGGCCGGTGGCGTGCTCGGCGCGCTCGCGGGCATCGGGGGCTACTGCCTGACGCGCGGCTCGGGCCGCCCGGCGCGCGTACCTGCGGGGATCTAACCTCGGTGGTGGCCGGACCGGGCCTTCCGGTCCGGCCACCACCGACAGAACAGGAAGTTGTGCACCATGGGTGACCTGCTCCTCGTCCGGCACGGCGAGACCCAGTGGTCCCTGACCGGGCAGCACACCAGCTGGACGGACATCCCGCTGACCGAGAACGGCAGGGAGCAGGCGCGCGGGCTCGCACCGCTGATCGGCAGGTTCCGGATCGGCGCGGCGTTCGTGAGCCCCCGGCAGCGGGCCCGGGACACGGCGGAGCTCGCGGGCTTCCCGGAGGCCCGGGTCGACCCCGACCTTGGCGAGTGGGACTACGGGGCGTACGAGGGGGTCACGACGGTGGAGATCCACCGCACCCGCCCCGACTGGTATCTGTTCACGGACGGGGTGGCCGCGGGCCCCGCCGAGCACCCCGGCGAGAGCCCGGAGCAGGTCGGCGAGCGGGCCGACCGGATGCTGGCCAAGGTCGACGCGGCGCTCGCCAACTACGAGGGCAGCGTGGTCCTCTTCGCCCACTCCCACTTCCTGCGGGTCCTGACGGCGCGGCGCCTCGGACTGCCGGTGTCGGGAGGGTCGTTGTTCCAACTGGCGACGGGGACGGTCTGCCGCCTCAGCACCGAACACGGCCGACCTGTCGTGGCGAGCTGGAACATCCGTCCGTAAAACCAGGCACACTCTGTCCCATATAGCTCTCTCACCACCAAGAAGGATCGCGAATGATCACGCTCAAGAAGGAAGACGGACCGGCTGATCTCGGCGGAGTGACCCGTCTGTCCATAGGGGTGTCCTGGGACCCGACCGTCGGCAGCAGCGGTGGGGTGCTGGGGAAGCTCCGCCAGAAGGCGGGCACCGACCTCGACCTGATCGCCATCGCGATGGCCGGGGCGGACCCGGTGCGCCTCGCCGGTCTCGACTCCCTCGACCCGCTGGGCAACGGCTCGCTGGTGCACAGCGGGGACAACCAGACCGGCAAGGGTGACGGCGACGACGAGACGGTGACCGTCGAGTTCGAGCGCGTGCCGGACAACATCACGTCCATCGTGTTCGTCGCCGCCGCGTACAAGAAGCGCAGCGCCTTCCAGAACGCGCGCAACATCAGCTTCAAGGTGTACGACGCCACGGGCGGCAGCACCCAGCAGGTCGCCGACATCTGGCCGAGCCTGCTCACCAATGACAACGGCTGCGCCGTGGCCAAGGCGATCCGGGAAGGCGGTGCCTGGAAGCTCCAGGTCATCAACGAGACCGGGAAGATCAAGCAGGGCGACGAGCAGGCCCTGATGCGCTTCGCGATGAGCAAGTAGCGGGCGGACGTCCGGGCCGGCCGGTCTCCCCGGCCGGCCCGGTGGCGGTCATGGGGCGGTGGGGCCGTCGCGCGGTGCGGCCGTCGCGCGGTGCGAGGGCCGGTTCGACACGCACCCCCAAGATCATCAAGACTTGCCGCCATGCGATACGGCGTGAACCTCCTCAACTTCGGCTCCGGCACCACCCCCGACTCCCTCGTCCGTCAGGCGACCGACGCCCGTGACCTCGGGTTCGGCCTTGCGATGATCTCCGACCACATAACGGTCACCCCCGACGTGCACGCGGTCTATCCGGCCCCGTTCTACGACCAGTTCGTGCTCGCCGCGCATCTCGCCGGCCGCGTACCGGGGCTGCGGCTCGGCACGACGATCACCGTGATCCCCTACCGCCACCCGCTCCAGACGGCCCGCCTGGCCGCCAACATCGACCAGCTGAACGAAGCGGGCTTCATCCTCGGCGCCGGTGTCGGCTGGTCCCGCGCCGAGTACGAGGCGCTGGGCGTCCCCTTCGAGGAGCGCGGCGCCATCACGGACGAGTACCTCACCGCGATCCGCGCCGCGTGGCGTGCGGAGACGACCTCCTTCCAGGGCCGGTACGCCGCGTACGAGGACATCCGCAACGCCCCCGCCCCGGCGACGCCCCTGCCCGTCTGGGTCGGCGGCAACTCCCCCGCGGCCCAGCGCCGCGCGGCCCGCCTCGGCGAGGGCTGGCACCCGTTCATGCCGACGCTCGACGCCGTGCGCACGGCACTGCCCCGGATCGCCGCCGAGGCCGAGGCCGCCGGGCGCCCCGCGCCGGACCTCGTGCCCCGCCTCCAGCTCCGGCTCGCACCGCAGCCCGACACGGCGGAACGCCCCCTCGGCCACGGCAGCGTCGACCAGCTCCGCGCCGACCTGGAGGCGCTGGCCGAGCTCGGCGCCACGGACGTCCTGCTCGACACCTACCCCGGTACGCCCGCCGAGCGCGGCACCGCCGACGACGACCGGCGCACGCTGGAACTCGTCGCCGAGAAGGTCGTCGACCTCGCCGCGGGAACCGTTCGCTGAGCCGGCGGGCCGCCGACAGCCGAGGTCCCGCGGCCGTTGTCAGTGGCACGAGGCACTATCGGAACCAGGCGGAAGAGGACCTGGGGAAGAGGTGGGCTCATGACGAAGCCTGTGACGGCCGCTCAGCGGCGGATCATCGAGGCCGCCGACCCGGCGACGGGCCGTCTCACCGGGAGCGAGACACAGCTGGCGGGACTCGTGCGCCACCGCCTCGCCTTCCGGCACCCCCGGCCGCCACACGCCTACTTCCTGACGCCCACGGGTCATCGGATACGGGAGGGCACCGAGCTCGGCCCCGCTGCCGATGCCCCCGCCCCTCCCCCGGTCGCCCCCGCCCCCTCCGGCCTCTTCGCCGCCCGCACGGGCACCGAGCCCGCACCGCCGCCCGGTGCCGAAGGCCCGGCCCGCGCCCGTGACGTGCGCAGCGCCTGGGAAGGCCTCCTGGAGATGCGCCGCATGACCAATCCGGACGGTGCGCGGGACCGCCCCTGCTCCTGGGAGCGGACGCATCTGGTGCAGGCCGCCGCGCTGGCCCTGGAGGCGGCGGGCTGCCCGCCGGGGCCCGAGGGGTATCGGGTGGGCGAGACCCCGCAGCCCGAGGCCGTCGCCGTGCGCGAGGCGGCGCCGGACCGGCTGCGGGCGTGCGCGACCGCGCTGGAGGCCGCGGGATGGCAGGTCGGCGAACACGCCGAGCGGCCGCACGGCGTGCGCTACCTGCTTGCCTCGCCCCGCAGGGGCTAGGCGCACGCGGCGCTGAAGAAGTGACCATGTCGAACCGTTGAAGGGAATGTCGTGTCGGAGCAGTTCTACGTGAGCATCGGTGTCCGTGGGTACGAGACGGACTCGCAGGGCCACCTCAACCAGGCCGTCTACCTGCAGTACGCCGAGCACGCCCGCTGGTCGGTGCTGCGCGCCGCGGGCATCGAGCAGGCCGGTCTGCTCGCCAAGGGGGTGGGCCCCGTCGCCCTGGAGAACACCATCCGCTACTTCAGCGAACTGCGCGCGGGCGACGAGGTGGAGGTGACCTGCGAGTTCGTGTGGGGTGAGCGCAAGACGTTCCGCATCGAGCAGTTGATCCGCAAGACGGACGGCACCAAGGCCGCCGAGGTGCACTCCATCGGTGGCCTCCTGGACCTCAACGCACGGCAGATGGTGGGCGATCCGCGCGAGTACTTCCGCGCGATGGCCGACGACCCGACCGTGATCGGCCTCTGACGGCTAGATTGGTGGTTGATCGTTCCAACAGGCAGCAAGCAGGCCCGCTCACCCACCGGAGGCCCTCTCGTGTCGGACCGCGACCCCCAAGCCGAAGCCGCCGCGGAGATACGCGCGCGCATCGACACCAGCACGCCGCACTCCGCGCGGTTCTGGAACTACTTCGTGGGCGGCAAGGACAACTACGAGAAGGACCGTGAACTCGGCGACCACATCAAGGGGATCCACCCCGGTCTCGTCGACGTGGCGCGGCTGAGCCGGCAGTTCCTGGGCCGCGCGGTCCGCCATCTGGCGACGGAGCAGGGCGTCCGCCAGTTCCTGGACATCGGCACCGGCCTGCCGACCGCCGACAACACGCACGAGGTCGCCCAGCGCGTCGCCCCGGACTCCCGCATCGTGTACGTCGACAACGACCCGCTCGTCCTGGCCCATGCCCGCGCGCTGCTCACCAGCACGCCCGAGGGCGTCACCGCGTACATCGACGCCGACCTCTACGACCCCAAGGCGATCCTGAAGTCCGCGAGCGAGACCCTGGATCTCTCGCGGCCCGTCGCCCTGATGATCCTCAACACCCTGGGCCACGTGGGCGATTACCAGCAGGCACGCGACCTGGTGTCGCAGCTCATGGCGGGCCTGCCGTCCGGCAGCTACCTGGTGATCAGCGACAGCACCGCCACCAGCCAGGGCATGATCGCGGCGTCGGACGCGTACAACAAGAGCGGCGCGATCCCCTATCACGTACGCAGCGTCGAGGAGATCGGCGGCTTCTTCGACGGCCTGGAGCTGGTGGAGCCCGGCGTCTCCCAAGTCACCCGGTGGCGCCCCGAATCCGAGGACGCGACGCCGGTCGACGCCTACGGAGCTGTGGCCCGCAAGCCGTAACCGGCCCCGCGCACCCCGCGCACACGGAGCGGCGGGGGCTAGGCGTCGACCAGCCCCCGCTTCTCGTCATAGTCCGCACGCGACTGCGCGATCGTCACCCGGTGCCGCTCCGCCCACCCCGTCAGGGTCAGCAGCGTGCCGTGCAACTCCTGGGCGACCGGCGTCAGGTCGTACTCGACCTTCGGTGGCACCGTCGGGTACACCGTGCGCGTGAGCAGACCGTCGCGCTCCAGGTTCCGCAGCGTCAGCGTCAGCATGCGGCGGCTGATGCCCTCGATGCTGCGCTCCAACTCCGTGAAGCGGATGGGGCCGTGGGCCGCGGCGACCAGGATCGGGATGCTCCATTTTCCCACCACCCTGTCAAGAACTTCCCGCAGCGGGCACGCCTGCGCGTTCACCACCTGCGCCGTTACACCGGTGTTCCCTTGGGACATCGAAGTTCCTCCTTCTCCCGGACTCCATGGTCACGCACGATGAGCCCCGTTACAAGTCGTGCACCTATGCAGCTCATGGAGGTTCCCATCGTGTCCGATGTCAAGGATCGAACCCTCGCACCGCGCTCCCGCCGGGCATCGCTCGCCGTTCTGTCCTCGGGCCTCCTGATGACGATCATCGACGGCAACATCGTGACCGTCGCGATGCCCGCCATCCAGAACGACCTCGGATTCTCGGCGCCGGGCCTCGCCTGGGTCGTGAACTCCTACCTCATCGCGTTCGGCGGCCTGCTCCTCCTCGCGGGCCGGCTCGGCGATCTCATCGGCCGCAAGCGGATGTTCGTCTCGGGTCTCGCCGTGTTCACCGCGGCGTCCGTGCTGTGCGGAGTCGCCACCGACCAGGGCCTGCTGATCGCGGCACGCGCCGTGCAGGGTGTCGGCGGGGCGATGACATCGGCGGTCGTCCTCGGCATGCTGGTGGCGCTCTTCCCCGAGCCGCGCGAACAGGCCAAGGCCATCGCGGTGTTCAGCGCGGTCGGCGCGGCGGGCGGCGCGCTCGGCACGTTCCTTGGCGGCGCGCTCACCGAGGCCCTCAACTGGCACTGGATCTTCCTGATCAACCTGCCGATCGGGGCCGTCGCGCTCGTCGCCGCGGTCCGCGTCCTGGCGAACGACCGCGGCACGGGCCTCGCCGGAGGCGCGGACTACCCGGGCGCGGCGCTCATCACCGGCGCGCTGATGCTCACCGTCTACACGATCGTGGGCTCCGCCGAGCACGGGACGCCCGCCACGGTCGCGCTCGCCGCGCTCTCCCTCGCCCTGTACGCCGCCTTCGCCGTCCGCCAGACCCGCGCGGCCCGCCCGCTGCTGCGCCTGCGCGTCTTCCGCTCCCGCACGCTGACCGGCGCCAACGTCGTGCAGATCCTGATGATCGCCGGCATGTTCGGCTTCCAGTACATCGGCGCGCTCTACTTCCAACGGGTCCTGGGTTACGGCGAGTTGAAGACGGGCTTCGCCTTCCTGCCCGCACCGATCGTCATCGGCGTCCTGATGGTGGGCCTGTCCGCCCGGCTGATCGGCCGCTTCGGCCCCTACCGTTCGGTGCTCGCGGGGCTTGCCCTCATCACGGTCGGCCTCGCTCTCCTCGGCCGCCTGCCCGCGGACGGTTCGTACGTCGTGGATGTGCTCCCCGCCATGCTGCTGCTCGGCGCCGGGTTCGCCGCCGCGATGCCCGCGGTGACGGGGCTGGCGATGGCCGGGGCGCGCGAGGAGGACGCAGGCCTGGCCTCCGGGCTCTTCAACACCACGCAGGTGGTGGGCGGTTCCCTGGGTCTCGCCGTCCTGACCACGCTGGCGGCGAGCCGTACGGAGGGTGTGCTCGCGGACGGCGGGCAGACCGTGGCGGCCACGGCGGACGGCTACCGCCTCGCCTTCTCGGTGGCCACGGGCATCGCGGCGGCGGGCTTCGCCCTCGCGGCGACGCTGCTGCGGCCGGAGCGCGGGACGACCGCTTCCGACAGCGCCGCCGCCCCCGAGATGGAGCAGGAGCGAGAGCAGGAGCGAGAGCAGGAGCACCCGGAACCCGTGGCCGCGCGCACCGCCCGCTAGAGGCGCGAACCGCGTGTTAGACCAGTCCAGGTACTGCACTTGCCTCACGGCGGCCGGGCCACTACGGTCCGGCCAGCCGTGAATCTACGCGCGTCGCGCACCGAGCGAGAGGTCCCTGACCATGCGTAAGACCCTTCTGACCGCAATGACCGCCATCGGCGCGGGAGTTGCCGTGGCGCTCGGCACCGGCCTGTCCACGGCACAGCCGAAGGCAGCCCCGTGGCAGCAGGTCGGGAGCGACGTGAAGTCCGGCATCAGCGGCCTCGCCGTCACCTACCGTTCGGGTGGCAATCTGCACGCCCTCGTCGTACGCGACAACAAGCGGCCCGGCGAGAACCGCGTCGCCGAGGTCACCTACCGCCACGGCCAGGCGGCCGTGGCCACGCCGCTGACCTGGCTGGGCGGTGCCGAGCCCGTCGACCTGGAGGCGCTCGACGCGGTGCCGGGGACGTCCGACGAGTACGTGGCCGTGGCCAGCCGGGGGCTCGCCTACCACCTCGAGCTGACCGACGCCGGGGAGGCCGTGCGGGTCCTGGACATCGCGCCGCTGCCCGCGATCGGCACGGGCGACGACTTCGAGAGCTTCACGCTGACGTCGCGGCACGGGAAGACGGTGGCGGTCTGGGCGGACCGGGGCGAGGGCAAGGACCGTCCCGCGACGCTGTACGCGGCGCCGTTCTCGATCAATTCCTACGGTGAGTCGAAGTTCGGCGCGGTGAAGACGGCGACGTTCCGAGCGCCGTACCCGAAGGGGGACGTCCGCCACGCATCGGACATGGAGGTGACCAGGTCGGGGCGCCTGCTGGTCAGTTCCGCCTCCGACGCCGGTGACGACGGGCCGTTCGACTCCGCCGTGAGCGACGCGGGCAGGGTGTCCGTCACCTCAGCGGGGAGGGTGCGGCTGTCCGTCGACAAGACGCCCGAGCTCCTGACGAAGTTCAAGGGCCACAAGATCGAGGCGCTGCACTGCGTGCCCGGCTCCCGCGTCGCGGCCCTCGGCACGGACGACGAGAACGCGGGCGGCGCCGTCACCATGCACCGTCTCTGCGACTGACCCCGGCGCCGTCTGTGCGGCTGATGCCGGAGCCGCCCGCCCGCCTCTTCCGGCGTGCGGGGCGTAGCGGATCCGCCCGCCCCGCACGCCGGTAGAGGCGGGCGACCGCAAGGCACTGCAGGGCCATGGACCCCGCCATGGCCAGGCAGACGCCGGGCAGCCCCAGGCCCAACAGGGCGTGGGCGAGCGCAAGTTGGACCGCCACCCCGCACGCCGTGATGCGGGCGAGGGCCGGGCTGCCGCCGCTGCCCTCGAAGACGCCGCCCAGCGCGATGAAGCAGGCGAGCAGCACCAAGTACGGCCCAAGGCAACGCAGATAGAGCGCCCCCGCGTCGGCCACCTCGCCCTCGGCGCCGAAGCCCCGCATGATCCACGGACCGGCGGCGAGCAGCAGCAGCGCGGCCGCCAGGCCCAGCGCCCCGGCGATGAGCAGGGCCTGGCACCCGACGGCCCGCCGCTCGTCGCGGCCGGTGCCCAGCAGGTGGGCGGTGTGGATGGCGGCGGCCTGGCGTACGGAGTAGAAGGCCATGGTCGCCAGATACATCGCCTTGGTCGCGATGCCGTACGCGGCGACCTCCCCGACGCCGATCCTGGCGACGACCGCCACCAGCGCGAGCGCGCCCGCCATCCGTACGACGAAGTCGGCCGACATCGGCAGACCGGTGGCCGCCGTCCTGCGCGCGTCGGCGCCCAGCCGCCTCTCGCCCCCTTCGCGGCGCGCTGCCCGCAGCAGCGCGTTGCGGTGCAGCGCGACGAGACCGCAGAGCAACGCGGCCGCCCGGCCGAGGACCGTGGCGATCGCCGCCCCGCGCACACCGAGTCCGAAGCCCACGATGAAGAGTGGATCCAGGACGAGGATCAGGCCGTTGGCCAGCAGGGCGAGCCGCATCGGGGTGCGGGTGTCGCCCGCGCCCTTGAGGATGCCGTCGACGACGTTCGTGGCGAAGTACACGGCCATGCCCGGCAGCGCGATCGCGAAGTAGCCGGTCGTGAGGGCCAGCGCGTCGCTCTCCCCGCCTAGGACCAGCCGGGCCAGCGGCTCCCTGCACAGGTAGCCGCCGACGGCCACGACCGGCGTGATCAGCACCCACAGGGCCCAGCCGCCGCGCACCGCCGACCGCACCGCGGCCCGGTCCCGCGCTCCCCGGGCCCGTGCGACCAGGACCGTCGTACCGGAACCGGCCATGAGGATGACGCCGAGCAGCAGGTTCTCGACGTTCGTGGCGACGGCCACCGCGGCGACCGCGTCCCCGCCCAGGCGCGCCACCCAGACCATGTTGATGATCCCGGCCGTGACTCCGGCGAGCAGCTCGAAGTAGACCGGGTACGCGAGCGAGACAAGTCGCCGCCGGTGCTCTGCCGATGGCGATGCCTTTCCTGATCCTGATCCTGATCCTGATCCTGATGACGGACCCATGGCCCATCCCCCCTCTTTCCGCTGTACCTCGATTCGAGGTACAGCGGAAAGAGATAGCATCAACCGCACGGGGTGGACAAGGGTGCGCGAGGTTACGCAAGGGTGCGCCGCTCAGGAACGCGCGACGAAGGGGCTCAACTCACATGCTGGAGCTGTCGATCCTGGGCTTCCTCCGCGAGGAGCCCCTGCACGGCTACGACCTCAAGACCCGTATCCAGGGCCTCAGCGGTCACATCCGCCCCGTGAGCGACGGCGCGCTCTATCCGGCGATCACCCGCCTGGTGAAGGCGGGCCTGGTCGAGCAGCGCACCGAGCCGGGCAGGAGCGCGGCGCCCCGTCGGATCCTCTCCCTCACCGAGGCCGGACGCACCGAACTCCTTGCCCGCCTGCGGGACCCCAAGGACGCCGACATCACCGACGGGCAGCGCTTCTTCACCCTGCTCGCGTTCCTGCGCCACCTCCCCGACCCGGCCGAGCAGGCCGCCGTGCTCCGCCGCCGCCAGGTCTTCCTGGACACACCGGCGAGCTTCTTCTACCGCGACGGGAAGCCGGTGTCGGCGGAGGAGGCGCCCGACCTCTTCCGCCAGGGCATGCTCCGGATCGCCCGCGCCACCGGCACGGAGGAGAAGAAGTGGCTGACCGAGGCCATCAGCACCCTGGAGGGCGGGCGCGGTTGAGGGGTCAGGGCCGCTGCGCCGCCACCAGTTCCCGGGCCTCCTCGTCCGTCGCGACCGACGGCGGGGAACCCTCCAGGGGCTTGCGGGCCGTCTCCTTCATCGCGGCCACCGCGATGATGCCGACCAGGCCCGCCAGCATCGTGTAGAACGCGGGCATCAGGTCGTTGCCGGTCGCGCCGATCAGCGCCGCGACCACCAGCGGGGTCGTACCGCCGAAGAGCGAGACCGAGATGTTGAAGCCGATGGACAGCGAGCCGTAGCGGACGTCCGTGGGGAAGAGGGCCGGCAGCGACGACGACATGGCGCCCAAGTAGCAGACCAGGGCCAGGCCGAGGATGAGCAGGCCGGTGAAGACCGCGACCGTGCCGCCCTGCTTGATGAGCAGGAAGGCCGGAAGGGCCAGGACGAAGAAGCCCACCGAGCCCGCCATCAGGACCGGCTTGCGGCCGATGTGGTCGGAGAGGCGGCCGACGGAGTTGATGAGCGCCATCAGGATCAGCATGACGAGCACGATGGACATCAGGCCGCCGGTCTCGCCGAAGCCGAGCTGCGTCAGGTACGTCGGCATGTAGGACAGCAGCATGTAGTCGGTGATGTTGAACGCGGCCACCAGCGCGATGCAGAGCAGCATCGCGCGCCACTGGCCGAAGAAGGAGTCCTTGAAGGACTTCTTCTGGCGTTCGGCGGCCGGTCCGCTCTCCGCCTCCGCCATCTTCTGGAAGGCGGGCGACTCGTCGAGCTTCAGCCGCAGGTAGAGGCCGATGAGACCGAGCGGCGCCGCCACCAGGAACGGGATGCGCCAGCCCCAGGACTGCATGGCGTCGTCGCTGAGCCACAGGGTGAGGGAGGTGACGAGGACCGCGGCGACGGTGTAGCCGATCAGGGTGCCGAACTCCAGGAAGGAGCCCCAGAACCCGCGGCGCTTGTCGGGCGCGTACTCGGCGATGAAGGTCGCCGCGCCGCCGTACTCGCCGCCCGTGGAGAAGCCCTGCACCATGCGGCACAGGACGAGGAGGATGGGGGCCCAGACGCCGATGCTGGTGTAGCTGGGGATCAGGCCGATCGCCAGGGTCGCCGTCGACATCATGATCATGGTCAGCGCGAGGATCTTCTTGCGGCCGACCCGGTCGCCGAGCGGCCCGAAGAACATGCCGCCGATGGGACGCACCAGGAAGGCGGCGGCGAAGGTGGCGAGCGAGGAGAGGGTCTGCGCGGTGTCGTTGCCGGAGGGGAAGAACTCCTTGCCGATGATCACCGCGAGGTAGGCGTAGACGCCGAAGTCGTACCACTCCATGGCATTGCCCAGCGCGGTCGCCTTCACCGCGCGCTTGACCTGGGCCTCTTCGGTGACGGTGATGTCCGACTGACGCAGGCGCGGGTTCTTGCGGCGGTGGATCGCACGGAAGAGCGCGCGGTGCCGGGCCAGGGCCTCCGGAGCGGGTGCCGGTGTTTCGGGTGCTTCGGGGGCGCTCACGGGGCAGTCACTCTCTCGGTCGGCGATGGGCGTGCACCGACGGCCCGACCTGGGTGGCCGGTACATCGACATTTGGTCGTATGCCCTGCTGGGCGACGATCAACACTCCCAATTCCGGAGAGCGGAAAATGCCCGCCATTGGTCCTCACCACGCGGGCCCCAAGTCCCGCATTCCGCGGGACTTGGGGCCCGACGCGCGCGGCGGCGGAGGACCGTGGGTCCGCTCAGCGCGCGGACAACTGCGTCGCCGGCACGATCTGCTGCTCCTGGCCGGGGCTGGACCAGAGCAGCTTCATGTGCGCCTCGCCCGTCTGCTCCGCGTACTCGACCTTGATCGAGTGCCGCTTGCCCGCGGTGAGGGCGACCTGGCCCTTGTCGATCCTCGGCTCGTGCGGCGACCAGGAGTCGATGACCAGCTTGCCGTCGATCCACACCCGCGCCATGTCGTCCGACACGGTCGTCAGGGTGTACGTCTCCGAGCGGCGCGGCTCCAGTGTGCCGGTCCAGCGGATGCTGAACTTGTCGGAGGGGATGCTCGCCGCCGGTGAACCCTCGTACTTCCAGGCGTGGTTGAGGGTGCGGTCGGTGCGGGTGATCTTCGGGGTGCCGCTCAGAACGGCGTTGTCGAAGATCTCCTGCTTCAGGCCCTTGCCGTGGTCGGGGCGGGCCGTCGGCCCTGCGTCCACCGTCAGCTCGACGACCGTCGCCGTGTCGTTGGTCGCGGCTCCGGACGGCTTCACGTCGATGCCGTCACCGGCCTTGGTGGCCGTCACCTTCTGGTCGCTGCCCAGCACTCGCGCCGCCGTGACGTCGAAGTCCGTACGCGCCTTCAGGTGCAGGGCGGCGCCGGACGCGGGCCACTGGGTGACGGCCGCGTAGAGCTTGTCGCCCTTGCGGCTGACCGAGCCCCAGGACGGCTCCTCGACGAGTCCGCCGTAGCGGGCGCCGAACACCGCCTTGCCCTGACCCGCCGTGCGCAGCCAGTCGCCCATCTGCTTCAGGCGGTCGACGGAGGGCTGCGGGACGCGTCCTCGGGCGTCGGGGCCGACGTTCAGGAGGTAGTTGCCGCTGCGGGAGGTCGTGGAGAGGAGGTTGCGGACCAGGGTGGACGACGACTTCCAGTCGGTGTCGTAGCGCGCGAAGCCCCAGTGGCCGTTGAGGGTCATGCACGATTCCCAGAGCTGGCCGTCGACCGGGGCGCCGGGGATCTCCTGCTCGGGGGTGCCGTAGTCCCCGTCGACCACGCGGCGCTTGCCGACGCGGTTGTTGATGATCAGGTCCGGGTCGAGGTCGCGGAGGTAGGCCTCCAGCTTCTCGCCGTCCCTCGCCGTCCAGGGGTTGTTGGGCTTGTCCGTGTCCCACTCGCCGTCGAACCACAGCAGCGCCGGATCGTAGGTGTCGACCAGCTCCTTGAGCTGGGCGCGCATCCGCTTCTCGTACCGGGGGAAGGTCGCCGGGTCCGGGAAGTCCGGGTCGTGCCAGTCCCAGATCGAGTAGTAGAAGCCGAGCTTGATGCCCGCGTCGTCCGAGGCCTTCTTCAGTTCGGCCAGGATGTCGCGCTTCTTGTCGAAGGAGGAGTGGTCGCGCAGGTTCCAGTCGTTGACCTTCGTGGGCCACATCGCGTATCCCTCGTGGTGCTTCGAGGTGATGACGATGTAGCGCATTCCGGCGTCCTTGGCCGCCTTGACCACGGCCTTGGCGTCGAACTCGGCCGGGTTGAACGTGGCGGCCTGCTTCTCGTACTCCGCCTTCGGGATGTCGCACTGGCGCTGGATCCACTCGGCGTCGCGGCAGACGGAGCCGTCGGCCTTCTTGTACTCGCCCTCGAGGTTGGAGTACGTGCCGAAGTGGATGAACATGCCGAAGCGGTCCTGCCGGAACCAGTTGGTGCGGTCCGCGGTGAAGGGGTCGTCGGTGGCGTGGTCGGTGCCCGGGCCCGGAGCCTCGGGGGCGGCGGCGGCCGGGGGTTCCGTCGGTGCCGCGACCGCGGCGGGGACGGCGGTCGCGGCGAGGGCCGAGGCGAGGAGCAGGGCGATCCCGGCGACTCTTCGCCGGGTGCGGCTGAACTGGGTGCGCATGGGGGCGGCTCCCTGAGGTTGACGGGTCGCTCGGGAACGTAGGGTCGAATACATCGGATGTCAATGCGTCCAACTGACCTCGACAGGGCCGATGTTGGCACGATCGCCCGCCATCGCTCCGATGACTGGAGGCGCACTGCGGCCACACCGCCTCGGGGGTGCCACCGAGGCGGTGCCACGCCGCCCCCCCATCCCGCGTTTCCATAAAGATTTCAAGCGAATTCCGATCAGCACGCGAAAGGAATCTGTGACTCCGATAAATCGCCGCGTGACGTCGACCTCACTATTGATTATTTACCGGAAGGGGATTTGTGAAGGTGGTGTAGCATCGGATCAGGCAGATAATTCGTCGACGATGAAAATCAGCCAACGGGGGCAAGGAGAACATCACTTGATGCCCCCATGTTCTGATCTTTCACAGTCGTGAATGCGGAACCCAGGGGGAGATCAATGTCATCGATAAAGGTCCTGCTCGTCGACAGCGAACAACTCGTGCTCGAAGGTTTCCGAAAGCTTCTCGACGGGTTTACGGAATTCTCAGTGGTGTCCATCGCCCATGACGCCGCAGCGGCGGTCGAGCACTTACGCAGGCGCCGCCCACAGATCGTCGTGATGGGACTCGGCGTGCCCGGAACGGGCGGCGTGGACGCGATCCGGGCCATTCGCCGGGAGTCCGGGCACGTGCGCATCGTCATCCTCTCCTCCAACCAGCAGCCGGTCTATATGCGCGAGGCCTTCGTGGCCGGCGCCAACGCGTACCTCTCCCGTAGCATCGACGCGGACGAGCTGCGGGGCACGCTCCTCGCCGTGCACCGCGACGGCGCCGCGTTCACCGCGGCCACCGCGGGGCCGATCCTGCAGCTCATGTCGGGCCGCCACCGCGGCGACGACACGGCCCTGTCGACGCTGACCGAGCGCGAGCGGCAGATCCTGTCCCTGATCGCCGACGAGCGCGAGACCGAGTGCATCGCCACCGCGCTGGGCATTCGGCCTAAGACCGTGCGCAACTATCTGAGCCGTATCTACGCCAAATTGGGCACCCCCAACCGTGTACAGACCGTCCTGTACGCGAAACGCTCCCTGGGTCGCCAAGGAGGACTCGTGACGGACCCGTGACGCACTGGACGGCCATCTCCCTGACAGCGCAACGGAACGCGTCTCAATTGCCCGAGCAATTGACCCGTTCAAATCGGTTCCTGCACTCGTTCCGGTACTCGATCCGATACTCGTTCCGAAACTTCGGCAACCGCCCTGCACCATGCCGCGCCCGCATCCGCGAGCGCGATGGGGAAGGCCATGAAGGTGAACGCGCCGCGCTGCGGGAGATCCCGCAACCGGGCAAGGCCCTCAATCTGTATGAACTCCCGCTTCCTGCCATGAAGATGCGTGGGCCAGAGAGCGGCGGGGTCGCGCGTCCCGTAGAAGGACTCCACCATCGCGCGGGCGGGGCCGTCGAAACTCCAGCAGTCCGTACCGAGCACCTTCACGCCCAGGTCCAGCAGATGGTCGACGGCCTCGGGCGTGATCGCGGTGGACCGCGTGTAGTACGCGGGGGTGCCCAGGCGCAGGTCCGAGTCGGTGCGGAAGAGCACCACCGTCCCCGGCCCGGCCTCCGAACCGGCCGCGTGCAGCGCCTCCTTGACGTCGGACGCCGTGACACTCCCCCCGCACTCCCGTACGTCCAGGACGACGCCGGGCCCGCAGAACCACTCCAGCGGCAGGTCGAGGACCTTCTTCGCGGGCTCTCCCGCGCACTCGGGGCCGTAGTGGAAGGGCGCGTCCACGTGCGTGCCCTGGTGGACGGACATCCGGTAGAACTCGTTGGAGAGGAAGCAGCCGTCGGGCAGATCGCGTGCGCGCAGCCGGCGGGCGCCGGTCAGCCAGCGCCAGTAGTTGCGCCGCCGGTCCTTGCGACTGTCCCCCGGCAGCGCCCTGATCCTGCGCGAGAGGTGGCGGATGCCGTCGCGGTGGAGCCACTGCTCGAACTCCACGCCGGGCGCCCGGCGGCTGATGGGGATGCTCAGGTCTACGTACATGGATCGGATGCTCCTGACTCTTTCTCTGTCGGTGACGGGACGTCGGTCTTCACTCACGCCTGATGCGGCACGCCTCACGCGGCGTAGGTGAGCAGGCGGCGGATCGCGGCCGCCGCCGTATGGCCGTACGCCTCTCTGACCCGGTCGAGGAGGCGGCGTACGTCCATCGCGTACTCCTGTGTGCCGGTCGTCTCCAGGGCGAACGAGGCCAGTGCGCAGCCCAGTTGGGCGGCTCGTTCGGGCGGCGCTCCCTGGATGATCCCGGCGACGAGGCCCGCCCGGAACGCGTCTCCCGCCCCGCTCGGCTCGGCCACGGTGACCGAGCCGAGGGCGGGGACGAGGCAGGGCTCACGGCCGGGACGCTCGATGCGCGCCCCGGCGGCGCCGAGCGTGGTCACCCACGCCCCGACCCGTTCGAGGACGCGCGGGCCGCTCCAGCCGGTGGCCTCCCTCAGCCGCTCCGACTCGCCCTCATTGGTGATGAGGCAACTCGCCCCGGATATCAGGTGCTTGATGTCCGCGCGGCCCATCCCTTCGATCTGCCACGAAGGGTGGGCCACGAACGGCAGCCCCAGTGCGCGGCACTCCTCGGTGTGCCGGAGCATCGCGGCCGGATCGCCCGGCTCGACCACCACCAGGCCGAGGCCGCCCGTGCTCGCCGCGACGGAACGCAGCGAGAGGGTGGAGGAGGCCCACAGGGCGCCCGGCCTGAAGGTGCTGACCCGCTCCCCCTCCAGGTCGGTCGTGCACACGTGCCGCGCGGTGTGCTCGCCCGGCACGACGAGTACGGACTCGGTGTCGACCCCGTGCTGCTTGAGCCACACCTGGTAGTCGGCGAAGTCGGAACCGACCGCGCCGACCAGGACCGGATCGAGACCGAGCCGGCCGAGGCCGAAGGCGACGTTGGCCGCGGCGCCGCCCCGGCGCATCTCGAGCCGCGAGGCGAGGAAGGCGAGGGACGCGACGTGCGGCCGGTCCCCCACCAACCGCTCCGGAAAACGGCCCGGGAAGGTCATGAGGTGGTCCATCGCGATGACCCCCGTGATGGCGATGGGCACGGAGAACTCAGACCCCGGACTCGATCTTCCGCTTGATGCCCGCCTGGTTCTGCCGGGTGTGCAGCTGCATGCGCTCCACGACGGTCGGCAGCGGGACATCGAAGGCGTCGTCGACCTCGAAGTCCTGGACCCAGGTCATGAGGGTCCCCTCGGGCACCTGCCGGTAGCTCCACTTGAGGTGCATGTAGCGGAACGGGAAGAGCGGATCGCGCCGCTCGGCGACCGCCGTGAGCTCGCGGTGGTCCAGGAGCCGCCAGGAACTCCAGGTCGAGCCCTCGGGGTTGGTCAGCTCGAAGAGGATCTCGGTCCAGCGGCCGTCCCGCTCCTCCGAGACCACCTTGGCGTGGTTGTACTCGTCGAAGAGGTCGGGCCAGCGGCCGATGTCGTTCGTGATCTCGAAGACGCGCTGTGCGTCCGCCTCGATGACGACGCTGTTCTCGATCCTGGGCATCGTCTCAGCTCCCCACCGCGGCGACGTCGGCCGACAGCAGGCGCCCCACACAGTCGACGAGGTCACCGAAGGTGCGAAAGCCCCCCTCGGCGTCGGCGTCGATGCTGACGCCGAAGTGCTGCTCCAGGGCGACGATCACCTCGACCAGCTCGGTCGAGTCGATGTCGAGGTCCTCGGCCAGGCGCTGGTCGTCGGTCAGCGCCTCGCTCTCGAAGCCGGCACCGCGCATGACGGTGACCACGTTCTCGCGGATGTCCATGGAACTCACGTACTCCTTCGGGTAATTCAGGTGGTCGGTCTTGATGAGGTGAAAGGTCAGTCGGCGACCGCGATCGCCACGGCCACGCCCGCCTCGTGCGAGATGCTCATGTGCAGCCCGCTGTATCCGGCACGCCGCATCGCCTCGTCGGCCCGGCCGGTCAGGCGGGGCACCGGTGCGCCGGACGCGTCGCGGCCGATCTCGACGTCCCGCCAGCCCAGGCCTTCGCCGTAGCCGCCGAGCGCTTTGCGCACGGCCTCCTTGGCGGCGACACGACCGGCCATGCAGTACGCCCGGTGGCGGGGCGACGTGCCCTCGCACTGGGCCTGCTCATTGACCGTGAAGAGCCGCTCGACCATCCGCTGCCCACGGCGCTCGACCATGGCGCGAAGACGCTCGACGTCGACGATGTCGATGCCCACCGCGCGGATGCCGGCCGACCGGGGAAGCACTTCCTGGGAGGTCAACGCCTCAGCAACAGACATGCGTTGACACCTCCCAGGCCGCGCGAGACCACCAGCGTGTGCTCGCAGTCGGCCACGGGGCGCGACTGCCCCGCGACCAGGTCGAGGTCGATCCCGGGGGCCTGCCGGTCCAGGTTCACGGTCGGCGGCACCACCCCGTCGCGCATCGCCCGCAGCGCGAGCGCCGCGTCGGCGGGCGCCGCCGCCCCCAGGAGGTGGCCGAAGCCCGACTTGGGTGCGGTGACGGGAAGCTGGCGCGCGGTGGCGGAGCCGAACGCCTCGTGCAGCGCGTATCCCTCCGTCACGTCCTCGAACGGGACGCCCGAGCCGTGCGCGAAGACCGCTCCGATGTCACCGCCGGAGATCCCGGCGCGCCGCGTCGCGGTCCGCATGGCGCGGCCGAGGACCTGCCCGGTCGGCTCGACCGTGTAGTAGGGCATGTAGCCGTCGGTGGTCACGCCCCAGCCGGCCAGTTCACCCAGGATGCGCGCCCCGCGCCGCTCGGCGTGCTCGCGCCGCTCCATGACCAGGAACACCGCGCCCTCGCCGAAGACGCTGCCGCCGTGGCCCGCGTCGAACGGGCGGTACAACTCGTGCGGGCCGAGCGAGCCGCGGGACTTGGCGCCGAGGCCGCTGGTCTCCATGCAGAGCCAGCCGTACGGCGAAAGGGGCGCCTCCACGCCGCCCGCGATCACGACGTCGGCGCGGTCGCGCAGGAGCGCCTCCGCCCCGCCGATCAACGCGTACGCACCGCTGGCCCGGTCGGCGACGAACGTGCGCGCCGGGCCCTTGATCCCCTGGTCGATGCAGATGTTGCCCTGCGGCGCGGCGGGGAACCAGGCGGTCGCCTGGTAGGGGCTGACCGCGCGCGGCCCGTCGGTCCACAGGTGGCGCAGCTCGCGCTCGGCGAACTCCCAGCCGCCCAGGATGTTGCCGACCATGACGCCGGTGCGCTCGGCGGACGCCTCTTCGCCCACGGTGACGCGGGCGTCGGCGAGCGCCTGCCGTACGGCGTGCACGGACAGGTGCGTGAAGCGGTCGGTGCGCTTGACGAAGCGGGAGGGCAGCTCTGCGCCGGCGTCGAAGTCCGCCTGGCCCGCCGCCGACGTGGCGTACTCCGAGGCGTCGAAGCGGTCGATGGCGGCGATCTGCGGGATGCCCGCGCGTGCGCTGTCCCAGAGGGGATCGATGCCGGTGCCCGCGGGCGTGACCGCCCCGATCCCGGTGACGACGACGCTCATCGGTGCGCTCCTTCCCGCACGGCCCGTGTGACGAGCGCGGCGTGCAGCCCCGCGAACCCGCTGGCGCCCTTGAGGATCGCCTTGCCGTGCCACGGGCGGCCCTCGCCCGGTACGTAGTCGAGGTCGCAGGTGGGGTCCGGGTTCTCGTAGTTGGCGGTCGGGTGGACGAAGGAGTGCTTGCCCGCGAGGGCGCAGAGCACGATCTCCATGGCGCTCGCGGCGGCCAGCGCGTGGCCGACCATCGACTTCGCCGAGTTCACCGGGATCTCCCGGGCGCGCTCGCCGAGGGCGAGCTTGAGGGCGCTGGTCTCGCAGGTGTCGTTCTGCGGGGTCGAGCTGCCGTGCGAGCTGACGTGGTCGATGTCCCGCGGACGCAGGCCGGCCTCCGCCACGGCCTGGGTCATGGCGCGGGTCAGGTCCTCGCCGTCGGAGAGCAGGTCGGTCATGTGCGCCGCGTTGGAGGTGTGCGAGAAGCCGTCCACCGTCAGGTAGGGCGCGGCCCCCCTGCGCTCCGCGTGCTCGCGCGACTCCAGGACGACGATGCCGCAGCCCTCGCCGAGCACGAAGCCGTCGCGGCCCGCGTCGTACGGACGGGACGCGGCCTCGGGACGGTCGGCGTGGGAGCGCGAGAGACAGTTGATGATCTCGAAGGACGCCACCGTCACCGGGGTGATGGGCGCCTCTGTGGCCCCCGCGATCATCACGTCCGCCTCCCCGTGGCGGATCGCCTCGTAGGCGTGGCCGATCGCGTCGACGCCGCCGATGCAGCCCGTCGACAGGGTCACGCACGGGCCCTGCATGCCGAGCAGCGCCGAGAGGATCGTGCCCGGGGTGTTCGACATGGACGCGAGGTACAGGTCGCGGCCCGCCTTGGCCGGGTCGATGGGCCCCCGGCCCTCGTCGGTGACCCGCAGGAACTCCTCCTCCATCTTCGGGGTGCCGCAGACCGCCGTGGACAGCGAGAGTCCGGCGCGTACGGGGTCGTAGGTGCCCTGGGTGAGCCCCGCGTCCCGTACGGCCTGGTAGGCGGCCGCCACGGCGAACTGCGTGTACCGGTCGAGCCGTCGCACCTCGGGCGGCAGGCCCGGTATCTGCTCCTCGAATCCGGAGACCTCAGCGATCGAGTCCGACACGAAGTCGAAGTCTCCGAAGAGCGCCGAACTCGTGATGTCGGAAAGGGGCTTCGTGACGCTCTTTCCCGCGGAGATCGTTTCCCATAGTGCTTCTGTTCCTATTCCGGCCGGGCTGACCACTCCTAACCCGGTGACCACCACTTCTCGCACGTGAACCACTAACGCCTTTCTCCTGTCAGAACAGTGATGACGCCGGGTGTGACGGACTCCTTCGCCGTCACCCCGTATTTCTCCATGACCGCCCGGTACACGGATTCCTCCTGGACCCCGCCCGCCTCGGTGTTCACCAGGAGGCTGAGCGCGATCATCGGACGGTGCAGGGCGGGCCGCCCCGGCTCCTGGCGCATGACGTCGACCATCAGCAGGGTGCCGCCGGGTCGCAGCAGCCGTGCGCACTCCTGGACGAGGCGCTCCGTGGCGTCCGGGCCCGCGAAGCGGCTCAGGTGCGCGAGGACGACGGTGTCGAAACAGCCGCCGGGGAAGGGCGCCTTGGGCAGGTCGCCCGCGTAGTCCCTGGTGAAGTCGGCGGGGACGAAGCGGAACCGCTCCGCCACGCCGAACTCCGCCGCCCGCTCGCGTGCGACGCCGAGCAGCTCCGGGGCGTCGTGGGCCACCACGCGTGCCTCCGGGTCGGCGGCGGCCAGGGCGATGCCCCACTCGCCGGCGCCCGACGCGAAGTCCAGGACGCGGCCCGCCTCCGGCAGGGCGAGCTCCCGCACCACGCGGAAGGCGGTGCGCACCCCCACCGGGAAGATCCCGGCGAACATCCCCGGGTAGAGGTCCCGGTTCTCGGGGGCGCCGAGCTCTCCGCCGCCGTGCCCGCCGGTCCGCACCAGTTCGGTGAGGCCGGTCCACTGGTCCCACTCCGCGAGTACGTCGGCGAAGTGCTCGCCGAGGTAGCCGCGGCCGCCCTCGACCAGGTAGGCCCGGGAGGCGTCGGTGAGCGCCCAGCTGTCCTCGCCGCTGCCGTCACCGCCCGCGACCAGGCCCAGCTCCTCCAGGGCGGCGAGCAGGGCGCGCAGCCCGTCGGGGTCGCAGCCCAGCTCGGCTGCGAGGCCCCGGGCGCCGCGCGGGCCCCGGACGAGGCCGGTGAACACGCCCAGTTCCAGGGCCGTGCCGAGCACCCTGGCGCGGGCGAAGCCGAAGTTCAGGGCGAGGAGCGGACCGGGGTCCGGTGCGTCCTCGTACGGAGCGAGGGCGCGGCTGGGTGCCGCGGCCGTCGGTGCACTCACTTGCCGCCCCCCAGGAGGCTCACGTACTCGGGGTTCTGCGTGTACTCGTAGGGGTCCTCGGAGAGGAACACGTTCCGTACCGGGGGCCGCTCGCAGGGCGCGACGACCAGGAACCGGCAGGTCTGGTCCGGGCCGGTGACGAAGCCGTGGGGCTCGTTGCGGGGGATGAAGATGGCGTCGCCGGGGCCGACTTCCTCGGTCTTGCCGAGCTCGGGCATGACGAGCCCCATCGAGCCTTCGAGCACATAGATCTCGTGTTCCCACTCGTGGTAGTGCGGCGGAGTGGAGCCGTTCGGCGCGACCTCGAATTCGGTGAGGACGAAGCGGTCGGCGCCGTCCGGTGTGTCGATGAGTTTCCGGTGGGTGGTCTCCTTCGCTCCCGGTTCGCGGACTATCTCGGCCTTGACCGCGGTCCTGTGCACGCGCTTCATCTGCTGCCCTTCTCGGGATGGGGTCGGGGACGGAATCCGGATGGATCCGAATCTGCAATCGAACGTAAGTCAGCGGCGGCGGGCTCATCTATGGGCATAGACCGCCGCTGACGTCGGGACATGGAGCCGGACTCGGACGGGATGTCGGCCCACGGGGGTGGGACAAAGTCCCGGCGTCCGGGCTACGCTCGCGACAGCGCTTCGGAAACCGAAGCAGTCGGCAGACGGCAGTCAGAGCCAGGAGGAGCGAGACCGATGAGCCTCGACGTACGTGACGTACTGGCACCCGGCGCACCCGGACAGACCCGGCTCCTGCTCGCGCGGGACGTCGTCTTCCACAGCCCTGTCGCGGACTACGGCGGGCGGGACGACGTGGCGCACCTGTTCACGAAGATCGGGCAGTGCCTGCACGGGGTCGAGCCGCTGCGGGAGTTCTCCGGACCCGGGGCGGACGGGGAGGGCAGGGAAGGCGGGGAAGGCGAGAAGCGCGGGCAGGAGCACCACAGCGTGACGACCTTCACCTGTAGCGTCGGCGAGGAGTCCGCCGCGTACGGCGTCTTCGTGCAACAGGTCGACGCCCAGGGTCAGTTGACGGAGGCGACCCTGCTGCTCCGGCCGCTCGGCTCGCTGAAGGCCGCCGTCTCGCAGATGCGGGAGGCGCTCAGCGCCGACCCTCTGCCGAGTCGGCGCTGACCTCCGTGGCCCAGCGCTCGGCCCACGCGTCCAGGGGGCGCAGGGCTTGGTGGGCGTCGCTCCCGAGCTCGGTCAGGGCGTAGGAGCTGTCGGGCAGTTGCCGCACCAAGCCGGCTTCGAGCAGTTCGGTCAGGCGCTGGCGCAGCACGCTGGACGACATCGCGTCGCACCGCTCCTGGAGCGCGCGGAACCCCAGCGGCTCGGCGCGCAGCTCCCAGACGATCCGCAGGCTCCAGCGCCGCCCGAACAGGTCGAGGGCGGCCATCAGGGGACGGCCCGTGGTGGAGGCGCGGGTCGGCCTGCCGGGCAGCGGTGCGGTCATCCGCCGACGCTAGCACCGGGGCCGCGGGCGGTGCGGCGGCGCGGCGCACGGGCAGGGCCGCCGCGCGAGGGCATCTTGACCATGGTCCGCGCGCGGTTCATCGTGGTGCGCCGTCCAGCACCGCTCGGGCGCCCGCCCGAGCATCGCCGACCCGGGAGGGTATCCCTACGTCATGCCCCTGGCCCGCCGCACCTTCCTCACCGCACTCGCCGGAACGACCGGCGCCGCCGTCGCCTGTTCCGGCTCCACCGCCGACGGTGCCCCGGCCTCCGCCTCGCCCGCGGTCAAGGCCGCCCGACGGCTGCTGCCCCGGCACTGGAAGCAGCTGACGTTCAGAACCGCGGGTCCCGACGACGCCTTCCGGATATCCGGGCGGCGCGGGAACATCACCGTCACCGGATCGACCCCGGCCGTTCAACTGACCGGCCTGCGCCACTACTTGAAGCACACCGCGCACGCGAACATCACCTGGGCCGGTGACCAGCTGGACCTGCCCGACCGGCTGCCCGGCCTGGACGAGCCGGTCACCGGCCGCGCCAACGCCCCGCACCGCTTCGTGCTCAACGACACGAACGACGGCTACACGGGGGCGTACCACGACTGGTCGTACTGGGAGCGCGAGATCGACGTGCTCGCGCTGCACGGCTACAACGAAGTGCTCGTGTACGTCGGCGCCGACGCGCTCTACCACCGCGTGTTCCAGGAGTTCGGCTACTCCGACCAGGAGTTGCGCGAGTGGATCCCGGCCCCGGCGCACCAGCCGTGGTGGCTGCTCCAGAACATGTCCGCCTTCCCGTACCCCGTCTCGCGCCAACTTCTCGACCGAAGGGCCGCGTTGGGCCGTCGCATCGCCGACCGGCTGCGGGACCTCGGCATGACGCCGGTGTTCCCCGGCTACTTCGGCACGGTCCCGCCCGGCTTCACGGCGAGGAATCCCGGCGCGAGGACCGTGCCGCAGGGCGACTGGGTCGGCTTCGCGCGGCCCGACTGGCTCGATCCGCGCACCGAGCACTTCGGCCGGGTGGCCGCCGCCTTCTACCGCGCCCAGGACGATCTTTTCGGCGCCTCGACGATGTACAAGATGGACCTCCTGCACGAGGGCGGTAAGCCGGGCGACGTCCCGGTCCCGGACGCGGCGAAGGCCGTCGAGAAGGCCCTCCAGACCGCGCATCCCGGCGCCACCTGGGTGATCCTCGGCTGGCAGAGCAACCCTCCCGAGGCCATCGTCGACGCCGTCGACAAGTCGATGATGCTGGTGGTCGACGGCCTCTCCGACCGCTTCCCGAAGGTCACCGACCGCGAGGCCGACTGGAACGCGACCCCGTACACCTTCGGCTCGATCTGGAACTTCGGCGGCCACACGGCCCTCGGCGCCAACACCCCCGACTGGGCCGCACTCTACGAGAAGTGGCGCACCAAGGAGGGCAGCACGCAGCGCGGCATCTCCCTGATGCCGGAGGCCGCCGACAACAACCCGGCCGCCTTCGAGCTCTTCTCCGAACTGGCCTGGCGTACAGGCGACTTGGACCTGGACGCCTGGTTCGCCGACTGGTCCGTTTCCCGCTACGGAGCCGCCGACCCGCACGCGGCGGCGGCCTGGGACGTCCTGCGCCGCACCGCGTACGGCACGACCCGAGCCGACGAGTGGTCCGAGGGCGCGGACGGCCTCTTCGGCGCGCGGCCCGACCTGTCGGCGAAGTCGGCGGCGGCCTGGTCGCCGAAGGCGATGCGGTACGAGCCCGCGGATTTCGAACCCGCCCTCATTGAACTCCTGCACGTGCGCCGCGAGTTGCGCCGCTCCTCCGCCTACCGCCGCGACCTCCTGGACGTGGCGCGCCAGGCCCTCTCCAACCGCAGCCGGGTGCTCCTCCCCGACATCAAGAAGGCGTACGACGACAAGGACACGGCCCGCTTCGACGAGCTGACCCGGACCTGGCTCGGACACATGGATCTGCTCGACAAGCTGGTGGCCACCGACTCCCGCCACCTCCTGGGGCGTTGGGTCGCCGACGCCCGCTCGTGGGGCGCCGACGCGACCGAACGGGACCGGCTCGCGTACGACCAGCTGTCGCTGCTCACCGTGTGGGGCACGCGGTCCGGGGCGGACGCGGGGCTGCGCGACTACGCCAACCGGGAGTGGGCCGGACTGGTCGGCGGGCTCTACCGGCTGCGCTGGGGAACGTACTTCAAGGAGCTGCGTGCGGCGCTCGACGAAGGGCGGGCCCCGAAGGCCATCGACTGGTTCACGCTCGAAGACGGGTGGATTCGTGACCCGGGGCAGCTCGCCGTCCGGCCGACCGGAGACACGTACAAAGTCGCTGTTCAGGTGCGCGAACGGCTGACCGGGACGCGATAACCGGCGGGGCACGGTCTCCAAGATCATCAACTCGCCCTCCCTTGACGGGTATACGTCACCCTCGAACTCTGGTAGGAAACCTTCCTAACAGTACGTGGAAGAGCCCAAGCGTCATCGGATCGACGAACTCCCCCACCTTGGAGGTCCCGTGCCCACCCCCCATCGCGCCCCCACGCCCCGCATCCACACCTCACGCCGAACTCTGCTCGCCTTCATCGGCGCCTCGCTCGTCGCAGGACCGGTCATCGCCTCCCAGACGGCGGGCGCGGCCCCGGCCGCGAAGGCGGTCGGGCTCGACGATCCGGCGAAGAAGGAGATCGCCATGAAGATCGTGTGCAGCGCCGAGAACTCCGACCTCAACTGGAAGGAGTACTACCGCTACTGCGAGGACATCGGCGACGGCCGCGGCTACACCGCCGGGATCATCGGCTTCTGTTCCGGCACCGGCGACATGCTCGACCTCGTCGAGCTCTACACCCAGCGCAAGCCGGGCAACGTCCTCGCCAAGTACCTGCCCGCGCTGCGCGAGGTGGACGGCACCGACTCCCACGAGGGCCTCGACCCCAACTACACGCGCGACTGGGAGCGGGCCGCCGAGGACCCGGCGTTCCAGAAGGCGCAGAACGACGAGCGGGACCGCGTCTACTTCAACCCGTCCGTCAAGCAGGGCAAGGCGGACGGCATCGGCGTCCTCGGGCAGTTCGCGTACTACGACGCGATCGTCATGCACGGCAATGGCGGCGACAGCACCAGCTTCGGCAACATCCGCAAGCGCGCGCTGCGTTCGGCCAAGCCGCCGGCCCAGGGCGGTGACGAGGTGACGTACCTCAACGCCTTCCTGGACGCGCGCGTCTGGGCGATGAGGCAGGAGGAGGCGCACGAGGACACCAGCCGCGTCGACACGGCACAGCGGGTGTTCCTGAAGAAGGGCAACCTCAACCTGAACACTCCGCTGGAGTGGAAGGTGTACGGGGACCCGTACCGCATCGGCTGATCCGTCGTCCGCGTCGGCGCGGGGCACCGGCACCCCGCGCCGATGCAGCGGTGCTGCCGATGTAGCGGTGCTTACGTGTTGTGTGAAGAATTCTTCGCTGGTGCTCGACGGCGGAGGGGTCCGATCCTTGCTGGATGATCGGAATGAACGCGGTACTCGGCGTCGCAGTGGTGTCCCTGGGCATGGTGCTCACGCCGGGCCCCAACATGATGTACCTCGTCTCGCGGAGCATCACCCAGGGCAGGCGGGCCGGAGCGATCTCGCTGGCCGGGGTCGCCGTCGGCTTCATCGTCTATCTGACGGCCGCCAACCTGGGCCTGTCCCTGGTCTTCCTCGCGGTCCCCCAGCTGTACGTGGCCGTGAAGCTGGCCGGGGCGGCCTACCTGGCGTGGCTGGCCTGGAAGGCGCTGAAGCCGGGCGGCGTATCGGTCTTCTCCCACCAGGAGTTGGCCCCCGACTCGCCCCGACGCCTGTTCTCCATGGGGGTGTTGACGAACCTCCTGAACCCGAAGGTCGCCATCATGTACGTCTCGCTCATCCCCCAGTTCATCGACCCGGCGGCCGGGCACACGCTGGTGCAGGGCTTCCTCCTGGGCGGCGTCCAGATCTCGATCAGCCTGGTCGTGAACCTCGCCATCGTCATGGCGGCAGGCACCATCGCGGTGTTCCTGGCCCGCCGCCCGACGTGGCTGCGGGTCCAGCGGTACGTGATGGGTACGGTGCTCGGCGCCCTGGCGGTCAAGCTCGCGACGGACCGGGCGCCCGCCGCGGCGACCTGAGCACCGCCGCCACCGCCAGGGTCGCGACGATCCCGCCGAGCGTCATGACCACGGTGGTGGACGCCGCGTCCACCACCGCGCCGCCCGCCAGCGCGCCCAGCGAGAGCGTCGCCTGGAACGACGACGTGAACAGCACGGACGCCGCCTCGGGCGCGCGCGGTGCCGCCGTCACGAACCACGTCTGGGAGCAGACCGGCACCGCGCCGTACGCGGCGCCCCAGACCAGGAGCAGCACGAGCGCGCCGGTCTTCCCCGTACCGAGCACGGGCAGCAGCAGCGTCGCGGCGGCGAGCAGGCACGCGGCCACCGCGAACGTGCCGCGCGGCCGGCGCCGCACCCACGCGCCCGCGAGGAAGTTGCCGACGATGCCCGCGGCGCCGTACGCGAGCAGGAAGACGGTGATGAGCCGCGGGCCCGCGTGCGTCACGTCCGCCAGGAACGGCGTGACGTAGGTGTAGGTGCCGAAGTGGGCCATCACGATGAGGAAGGTCGCGAGGAGGCCGACCCGGACGCGGGAGGTACCGAGCAGCTCGCGCAGCACCGTGAGCCGGGTGACCTGCTGCGGCGGCAGGGGCGGCACGGACACCACGAGCGCGCCGAGCACCGCCAGGGTCAGGACGCCCATCGCCACGAACACCGAGCGCCAGCCCGCCAGTTGACCGAGCAAGGTGCCCGCGGGGACCCCGAGCACCGAGCCCAGCGGGACCGCGGAGAAGATCACGGCGGTCGCCCGGCCGGCCTGGGCCTCGGGGACCAGACGGGAGGCCAGGCTCGCGCCGATGGACCAGAAGGCACCGATGACGAGTCCGACGAGGACCCGGGAGACCATCATCAGCCAGTAGCCGGGCGCGATCGCGGCGAGGAAGTTCGCGAGAGCCAGCAGCAGCATCAGGGCGCAGAGCATGTGGCGCCGGTCGACGCGTCCGGTGGTGACGGTCACGGTCGGTGCGGCGACGGCGGCGAGCAGGCCGGGCAGGGTCATCATCAGGCCGGACGTGCCGTCCGAGATGCCGAAGGTGTCGCCGATGGGGGTCAGCAGGCCGATCGGCAGGATCTCGGTGGTGACGATGGAGAAGATCCCCAGCGTCACGGCGATGACGGCCGGCCAGCCGCCCCGCCGGAGGCGGGCGGAGGAGGTCTCGGTGAACGGAGGTGACGTGGCGGGTGCTGGCATGCTGCCGAGTTCAGCAGTGCCGTACGGACCGGGTCTGGCACGTATGCGACATCAATGTGCCGCGGCGAGGGTGACGTCGGATTCCCGCGCGGCGCCCCCGCCGGCCGGCCGCTCGGCTCAGTGCGTGATCGCGGGCTTGGGCTGTTCGGCGCCCGCCGAACCCGCCTTGCCGCCCAGGTGGTTGAAGACCAGGTTCAGCGCCACCGCCAGCAGGCAGCCCGTGGAGATCCCCGATCCGAGGACGATCTGGGCCCAGGCCGGGAACGCGTCGTAGAAGCCGTCCGAGAGCGCGGGCGCCAGGCCCGCGCCGAGGGTGACCACGACGATCAGGGCGTTGTCGCCCCGGTGCAGGTCCGCCTGGAGCAGCGTCTGGATGCCGCTGACCGCGATGGAGCCGAAGAGGAAGAGGCTGACGGCGGCCAGGACCGGCATGGGAACGACCGAGATCAGTGCCGCCGCTGCCGGGCTGAGGCCGATCAGGACGAGGATCGCGCCGCTGAGCGCCACCACGAAGCGGCTGCGCACCTTGGAGATGACGACCAGGCCGATGTTCTGCGCGAAGGCGCTCGCGTGGAAGGCGTTGAAGAGCGGGCTGAGTGCCGAACCGAGCGCGTCGGCGCGCAGGCCGCGGGCGATGGTCTTCTCGTCGACCTCCTTGTCGACGATCCTGCCCAGGGCGATCATGTCGGCGGTCGACTCGGTGAGGATCACCAGCATCACGACGCACATGGAGATGATCGCCGGGATGTTGAACTCCGGTGCGCCGAAGTGCAGCGGGGAGGGGATGCCGACCAGGGCGGCGTCGTCCAGCTTGGAGAAGTCGGCGAGGCCCATCGGGATCGCGAGCAACGTACCGAAGATCATCGCGAAGAGCATGCTGATCTGCTTGAGGAAGCCGCGCGTGAAGCGCTGGAGCAGCAGCATCACCAGGACGGTGGCCCCTGCCAGGCCGATGCTGGCCGGCTCCGGCGTGCCCGTCGGCGAGTCGTCCACGATCCAGTCGTACGCGACGGGGATGAGGGAGACGCCGATCAGGGTGATGACCGATCCCGTCACCACCGGCGGGAAGAAGCGGACCAGGCGTGAGAAGTAGGAACTGACCAGGAAGCCGAAGACGCTGGAGACGATGATCGCCCCGAAGACCACCGGCATCCCCGCCTCGACGCCGCCCTGCGTCGTGATGATCGTCAGCATCACGCCGACGCCCGCGAACGAGACTCCGTTGACGAAGGGCAGGCGGGAGCCGATGAAATTGCCTATGCCAAGGGTCTGGAGCAGCGTCGCGATGCCCGCCATCAGGAGGCTGCCGCCCATGAGTACGGCGGTGTCCCCCGGCGACATCTTGGCTGCGACGGCCACGACGAGCGGGACCGAGACCGCGCCCGCGTACATGGAGGCGACGTGCTGGAGACTTGCGACGAGCATCCGGCCCGGCGGCAGGATCTCGTCGACCGGATGGACCTCAGGAGCCGCTTCGGCGGGTGCGGCCGGGTCGGCGGGGCGTGGCTGAGAACTCATGGGTGGCGCTTCTTCCGTGTGCGAGACGCCGGAAGTCGGGCCCGCCGCGCGGGAGTTCACGAGGCGCGCGGCGGGACCGACCATCAATCCGACTGGAAAGTAACTTCCGCGATGCGGGCGGCGTCACGCACGTTACGTCAGTGGGCCCCCGCCGGGGAAGACCCTTCGTGCACCCTCTGTTCAGCGATCTCTCCCCCGGGCTCCATCGGATTGGTCACTTCGTCGTCCTCGCCCCGCTTGCCGATGTGGTTGAAGACGAGGTTGAGCAGCACGGCCGCGACACAGCCCGTGGAGATGCCCGAGTCGAGGATGATGTTCGCCGTCTCCGGGAACGCGTGGTAGAACTCCGGCGCCGCGATCGGGATCAGGCCGACGGCCAGTGAGACGGCCACGATCAGGACGTTGTTGTCACGCTCCAGGTTCGCCTTGACCAGCGTCTGGATGCCGCTCGCCGCGACCGAGCCGAAGAGGACGACGCCCGCGCCGCCGAGCACCGGGCGCGGTACGACGGCGATGAGCGAGGCGGCCATCGGGCACAGGCCCATCAGGACCAGGAAGCCGCCGCCCACGGCGACCACGTACCGGCTGCGGATCTTCGTCATCGCGACCAGGCCGATGTTCTGCGCGAACGCGCTGCACATGAAGCCGTTGAAGAGCGGGCTGACCGCCGAGCCGAGGCAGTCGGCGCGCAGTCCGGCCGCGATGGTCTTCTCGTCGGCGGGACGGTCCACGATCTCGCCGAGCGCCAGCATGTCGGCCGTGGACTCGGTCATCGAGACGACCATGACGACACAGAGGGAGACGATCGCCGCCGCCGCGAACTGCGGGGCGCCGAAGTGGAACGGCGTCGGGAAGCCAACGATGTCCGCGTCGCCGACCGGGCTGAAGTCCGTGACGCCGAACGGGATCGCGATGACCGTGCCGACGACGAGGCCCAGGAGCACGGCGATCTGCTTGACGAAACCGGTGGTGAACCGGCGCAGGAGCAGCACGATCACGAGGGTGATGCCCGCGAGACCGAGGTTCTTCATCGAGCCGTAGTCGTCGGCTCCCGGGACGGGTCCCTGCGCCCAGCCGAAGGCTACCGGCATGAGCGAGATGCCGATGAGCGTGATGACCGTGCCGGTCACCACCGGAGGGAAGAAGCGGACCAGCTTCGAGAAGAAGGGCGCCGCGACGAAGCCGAGGATGCCCGCGACGATCACCGCCCCGAAGATGATCGGGAGCGCGTCGTCCTTGTCCTTGGTCGAGTCGACGACCGCGAGCATGGGGGCGACACCGGCGAAGGTGACGCCGTTGACGAAGGGCAGCCGGGCGCCGATCTTCCAGATGCCGAGCGTCTGGAGGAAGGTGGCCAGGCCCGCGGTGAACAGACAGGCGCCGGTCAGGAAGGTGAGTTCCTTCGCGGAGAGGCCGATCGCCGCGCCCACGATGAGCGGCGGGGCGACGACACCGGCGTACATGGCCGCCACGTGCTGGAGGCCGGTCGTCGCCATCTTGAGCGGGGGGAGCTTCTGGTCGACGGGATGTACGTCTCGTATGGCGCTCTCGCCGTCGACTTCGGATGGGTCTGGGGTGGTGCCTTGCTTGGTGAACCTGGGCTGAGTGGCCACTGTGGCTCCTCCGGTTGTTTTCCAGTACGGGCCGTGCCGGCACTTTTCGCTTCTGGGAGGTGGTGCGTGGTGCAAGGACTTGCTCGGTATGAAGTTGTGGGTGGTGCGCCCAGGTAGTACTGACCGCCCCGGGAACGTGAAGCTTTGGGCCACGTTCCGGGGCGGCACTTGAGCAACCCGCTCGGCTGCTCAAGTCCGGTCAAGGGCCGTCCCCCCTGACCGGAGTTCGTGGGTCAGGCCTCGGCGGCGATCCGCGCGAGGCGCTGCGCCTCCTCCCGCGCAGAGCGGGCGATGGCGTCCTCGTCGACGTGCAGCAGGGAGCCGTTCTCGACGATCGGCCGGCCGTTGACGAGGGAGAGCGTGACCGGGGCCGCCGCGCCGAAGACGATGGCGGTCACCGGGTCGGCGATCGAGGAGTGCCCGATGCCGTCGATCTTCCAGAGGACCAGGTCGGCGAGCTTGCCCGGCTCGAGCGACCCGATCTGCGTGGAACGGCCCAGGACCTGGGCGCCGCCGAAGGTGCCAAGGCGCAGGGCCTGACGCGCGTTCAGGGCGGCCTCGCGGTGGGCGCCGAGGCGGTTGATGAGCAGCGCGTTGCGCAGCTCGGTGTGGAGTTCGCCGGACTCGTTGGACGCCGTGCCGTCGACACCGAGGCCGACCGGGACGCCCGCCTTGAGCATGTCGGGGACGCGGGCGATGCCCGCGGCCAGACGCGCGTTGGAGGAGGGGCAGTGCGCGACGCCCGTACCGGTACGGGCGAACGCGGCGATGTCGGAGTCGTTCATGTGGACGCAGTGCGCCATCCACACGTCGTCACCGAGCCAGCCCGTCGACTCGAAGTAGTCGGTCGGGCCCATGCCGAACAGCTCCTTGCAGAACTGCTCCTCCTCCACGGTCTCGCTGCCGTGGGTGTGCAGGCGTACACCCTTGGCGCGCGCCAACTCCGCGCCCTGCTTCATGAGTTCGGTGGAGACCGAGAACGGCGAGCAAGGGGCGACGGCGACCTGCGTCATCGCGTCGAAGGAGGCGTCGTGGTGCTTGTCGACGGTCTCGGCGGTCGCGGCGAGCGCGCCTTCGAGCGTCTCGACGGCGAAGTCCGGCGGCAGGCCGCCGTCCTTCTCGCTGCGGTCCATGGAACCGCGGGCCAGGGTGAAGCGCACGCCCATGTCGCTCGCGGCGCCGATGATGGCGCCGGAGAGGTCACCCGAGTTCTTCGGGAAGACGTAGTGGTGGTCCATCGCGGTGGTGACACCGCCGCGGGCCATCATGCCGAGCGAGCCCTGCGCGGCCGCCGTCACCATCCGCTCGTCGATGCGCGCCCAGGTCGGGTACAGCGCGACGAGCCAGTTGAAGAGGTTGTGGTCGGTGGCCAGGCCACGGGTGATCCACTGGTAGAAGTGGTGGTGGGTGTTGACCAGGCCGGGGGTCACCAGGTGACCGGTCCCGTCCACGCGGCGTACGACGTTCTGAAGACCCTCGGGAGCCTTCCCCGCTCCGATGGACTCGATCTTGTTGCCCGCGACGACGACGTGTCCCGACGCGTACTCGGTGTCGTTCGCGTCGACGGTCGCGATGGCACAGTTCTCGATGACGATGCGCTGCAGGTCTGCCGGTGCTGCCATGGTGCTTCTTCCTTCTCTTTGTTGTGGCGATGTGGGCACGGCATGACCCTAGGAAGATTTGAGTGCCGCGGCCGCGGGGCCGCGGGTGCCGAGATGGTTGAAGAACAGGTTGAGCAGGACCGCGGTCAGCGCTCCCGCACTGATTCCGGAGCCGAGGACGGTCTGCGCCCAGGCCGGGAATTCGGCGTAGAAGGTGGGCGCGGCGAGCGGGATGATGCCCGCTCCGAGCGCGACGGCCACCAGGATGATGTTGGAGCTGTCGTCCAGGCCCGCCTCGGAGAGCGTACGGATGCCGCTCACCGCGATGGAGCCGAAGAGGACGATGCCCGCGCCGCCGAGGACCGGCATCGGTACGAGGCTGACGACCGCGCCGAGCATCGGGAAGGCGCCGAGCACGATGAGGGCGCCGCCCGCGACGGCCACGACATAGCGGCTGCGGACACGTGTCAGGGAGACGACGCCGACGTTCTGCGCGAAGGCCGAGGTCGGGAAGCCGCCGAAGACCGGTCCCACCAGGGTCGCGATGCCGTCGGTGCGCAGGCCGCGCGTGATGGTCCTCCCGTCGGTCTTGCGCTCGCAGATCTCGCCCAGGGCGAGCATGCCGGCCGACGACTCGGTCATCAGGACCAGCATCACGATGCAGAGCGAGAGGATCGCAGCGGGCTGGAACTCCGGGGCGCCGAAGGCGAACGGCGTCGGAAGCGCGGCCACCGGAGCGGACCTGATGGCGCTGAAGTCGGCCATCCCGAACGGGATCGCGGCGAGCGTGCCGACGAACATGCCCAGAAGCAGGGCTACTTGCTTGAGAAAGCCGCGTCCGAACCGCTGGAAGAGCAGGATCACCACGAGCGTGAAGGCGGCGAGCGCGAGGTACTTCATGGCGCCGAAGTCGGCGGCGGCCTTGTCGCCGCCCTGTGCCCAGGTGACGGGCACGGGCATCAGCGTCACGCCGATGAGGGTGATGACGACGCCGGTGACCAGCGGCGGGAAGAAGCGCAGGAGGCGCCCGAAGAAGGGGCCGACGGCGAGGCAGAAGACGCCCGCGACCATCACCGCGCCGTAGATGGCCGGGAGTTGATGACCTGTGGCGCTGTTCTCGGCGATGGCGAGGATGGGTGCGATGCCGGCCGACGATGCGGCGTTCACGAAGGGGAGCCGGTTGCCGACGAAGCCCTTGACGCCGAGCGTCTGCAGGATCGTGGCGAGTCCGGCGATCAGCAGGCTCGCGGCGATGAGGCGCGTCTGAGCGACCGTGTCCAGGCCGACGGCCTGGCCGATGATCAGCGGCGGAGTGACGACGCCCGCGTACATGGCGGCGATGTGCTGGAGCGCGGCGGGGACGAGCCGCGAGGGGTGGAGCTTCTCATCCACCGGGTGACAGGCGGGAGTTGATTCGCCGCCGGCTATGTCCGATGGGGTGGAACACGGGCCTTTAGCCGGCCCCTTTGCAGGCTGTGCCATTGCTGCTGTTCCCTCCGGTGTGGCGCGCCCCCGTCCGCTGCGGACGGTTGGGGGCGCGCATCCCGCGTCAGAGGTTGGTCATGTCGACCGGGATCTTCGGCTCGATCCCGTCCCTGAGAACCGTGGCCTCGATGAGGCCGTAGGGGCGGTCGGCCGCGAAGTAGACCTCGTTGTCGTTCTTGAGACCGAAGGGCTCGAGGTCCACCAGGAAGTGGTGGTTGTTCGGCAGCGAGAAGCGGATCTCGTCGATCTCGCTCCGGCTGTTGATGACGCGCGAACCCATTTGGTAGAGGGTCTGCTGGAGCGAGAGGGAGTACGTCTCGGCGAAGGCCTGGAGGATGTGCTTCTTGGCCTGCTCGTACGACTTCTCCCAGTTGGGCATCCGGTCCGCGTCGCTGGTCCAGTTGTAACGCCAGGCGGCGGAGACGTCGGTGCACAGGATGCGGTCGTACGCCTCCTTCAGCGTCGTGTACTTGTCCTTGACGTAGCCCCAGAACTCCGAGTTGGTGGAGTTCATGACCGTGAGGTCCTTGAGCCCGGAGATGATCTCCCAGTTCTCGCCGTCGAAGGTGATCTGCGTGGTGCGCAGCTCCTGGCCCTTGCGGGCGAAGGAGTGGTTGACCTCGTCCGAGCCGATGAACCGGGAGTTGTTGTCCGAGGTCGCGATGCGCTCCCAGGTGTACTCCTGGATGCGGATCCGCGCGACCTTGATCGGCTCCTGGGACGTCACGAAGTGGCGGGCCAGGTGGATGCCGAACTGCTCGGCGGACTCGATGCCGTACTCCTTGGCGAACGCGTACACCGTGTTCTTGGTGGTGTCCGTCGGCAGGACGTTGGCGTTCGAGCCGGAGTAGTGGACGTCCTCCATGTCGCCGGAGAGCGCGACCGAGACGTTCAGGTCCTTGATGTGGTGGGTGTCGCCGTCCCGCGTGATCTTGACGACGCGGTTCTCTGCTTTGCCGTACTGGTTCTGGCCGAGAATCGTGGGCATGTCTGCTAGCTCCCTCGGTAAACGGAGTAGCCGAACGGGTTGAGCAGCAGCGGTACGTGATAGTGCTCGCCCGGATCGACGGCGAACGTGATCGCCACCTCCGGGAAGAACGCACCGCTGTCCCTTACGCGGGGGGCGTCCTGCTGCGCCTCGGCTTGCTTCTTCATGAAGTACTGCTCGACCTCGAAGTCGAGCCGTACGTGGGTCGTGCCCTCCGGCAGGGCCGGGAGGTCCTTGCAGCGCCCGTCCGCGTCGGTCGCGGAGCCACCGAGCGCCACCCACTCGGCGTCACGGCCGCTGCGGGCGGTGAGCGAGATGGCGACGCCCTCGGCGGGGCGTCCGACGCTGGTGTCCAGGATGTGCGTGGACACCGAGGCGGTGGTGTCAGTGCTCATCAGTCCTTGTCCTCTTCTACGAGACGGGCCAGCCGGATTCGGTTGATCTTCCCGAGTTCGGTGCGCACGTTGGCGCGCTCCTGCTCGGCGGTGTTGCCGATCCGGGTCTTCACCGCATCGCGCATCTGCTCACCGGTCGCGCCGGTGGCGCAGATCAGGAAGACGTGACCGAACTTCTCCTGGTAGGCCAGGTTCAGTTCGAGCATCTCTTCCTTGAGCTCCTCGGAGGCCCCCGCCATGCCGCGCTGTTCACGCGACGACGTGGGGTCCCCGGGCTTCGGGCGGCCGATCGGCGGGTGCCCGGCCATCGCCTCGGCCAGATCCTCGTCGGTCAGCTCGGCCGTGGCGGCGTCACTGGCGGCGAAGAGGGCTTCGACGGTGGGGAAAGGGCGCTGGGAGAGCAGTTTGCTTCCCCAGGCCGATGAGGCGCAGGCCTCGTGGAGGGCGGCGGTGGCCGCACTCTCCGGCGAGGCGTTGAACCGGGCAAGGCCCGGCGTCGAGCTCGAAGTCACGGGTGCCTCCGTGGCCATAGGGCCTTGTGCTGGACGGGCTGCGGATAGCTAACGCCAGCCGAAACACCACGTCAACACTTTGTTGAAAACTTCGAGTAACAAAGGCCGCCGCCCGGTTAACGGACGACGGCCTTTCGGGGGCCCCGGCCCCTTGGGGGGCCTGGGCCGTCAGGTGGAGCGGTTCAGATAGTTGTAGACGGTGAAGCGGCTGACGCCGAGCGCGCCGGCGACCGTCTCCACACCATGCCGCACGGCGAAGGCGCCTCGCGCCTCGAGTATCCGTACGACCTCCTGCTTGGCCTTGCGGTCAAGGTCCGACAGGGGCACCCCGCGCTTGCGCTCCAGGGCCAGCAGGATGTGGTCGAGGGAGTCCGCGAGCTGCGGAAGCCGTACGGCGAGCACGTCCTCGCCCTGCCAGGCCAGGACGACGTCGTCGGGGCCCGCCTGGTCGGGGGCCACGATTTCGCCGCCCATGGCGTCCACGAGCGGCTTGACGGCGGCCACGAAGGGGTCGCGGTCGTCTCTGGAACCGGTCATTCGATGGCCTCCCCCGACTCTCCGAGCACGTTCACCTGGAGCGAGACGCGCGTGGCGCCCGCCTCCAGGGCCTTGCGCAGCAGCGCGTCGACGGCGGTCAGGACCTCGTCCGCACCGCCTTCCGCGGTATTGCCGAAGGGGCCGACGTCAACGGCGTCGAGCTCGGCCCCCTGGATGACGTCACGGGCCACCACCGCATGGGCGGGCGCCTCGTCCAGGTCGAAGGGTTCGGTCGTGAACTCCACTCTCAATCGCACGCGCACAACCTACTGCCGCGTGGTGATTTTCCGGCAGCCCCCTCTTGACAAGGGCCGATCCTCGACGGCAATCTTCCATCAGACAGAAATTAACTTCCGCAATACGGAAGGAGCGCGGAAGCCCCATGGGATACTCCGACCAGCGCTTCAATGTGAACCTGTCGATCCTCTTCACGGAACTCCCGCTCCTGGAGCGCCCCGCGGCTGCCGCCGCGGCGGGCTTCACGGCGGTCGAGCTGTGGTGGCCCTGGGTCGACGCCCCCACCCCCGAGCAGTCCGAGCTCGACGCCCTGCGGGCGGCGATCGAGGACGCCGGCGTACAGCTGGTGGGCCTGAACTTCTACGCGGGGCAGCTGCCCGGTCCGGACCGCGGCGCCCTGTCGATTCCGGGCGAGGAGAGCGAGAAGTTCCGTGCGAACCTCTCGGTCGCCGCGGACTTCGCCGAATCCCTCGGCTGCAAGGCGCTGAACGCGCTGTACGGCAACCGGGTGGAGGGGGTCGCCCCCGCCGTCCAGGACGAACTCGCCCTGGAGAACCTGGTGTTGGCCGCCCGCGAGGCCGACCGCGTGGGTGCGGTGCTGCTGATCGAGGCCCTGAACAAGCCGGAGTCGCCGCGCTGCCCGATCGTCAGCGCGGACGCCGCGATCGCCGTGGTGGACAAGGTGAACTCCGCCACCGGGCTCGGCAACGCGAAGTTCCTCATGGACCTGTACCACCTGTCCATGAACGGTGAGGACCTGCCGGCCGTCATCGATCGGTACGTCGCCCAGACCGCGCACGTACAGATCGCCGACAATCCTGGCCGCGGGGCCCCCGGAACGGGGTCGTTGCCTCTGGAGGAGCTGCTCGATCAGCTCCGCAAGGCGGGTTACGAGGGGTTCGTCGGGCTGGAGTACAAGGCCGGCGACCGGCCCAGCGCTGAGGCCTTCGGCTGGCTGCCCGGCTCGGACTAGACCACCGCTTCGCGGCGGATCTTTTCCCGCCCACCCACCCGAAACTCCGTAGTTTTTGCAGAAAGGCTCCACCATGAGCAACCTTCCCAAGATCGCGTGGATCGGACTCGGCATCATGGGGTCCCCCATGTCCGAGAACCTGATCAAGGCTGGTTACTCCGTCACCGGCTTCACCCTCGAGCAGGACAAGCTGGACCGCCTCGCCGCCGCCGGTGGCACCGTCGCGAAGTCGATCGCCGAGGCCGTCAAGGACGCCGACGTCATCGTCACGATGGTGCCCGCCTCTCCGCAGGTCGAGGCCATCGCCTACGGCGAGGACGGCATCCTGGAGAACGCGAAGTCCGGCGCGCTGATCGTCGACATGTCCTCGATCACCCCGCAGACCTCCGTGGACCTGGCCAAGGCCGCCAAGGCCAAGGGCATCCGCGTCCTGGACGCCCCCGTGTCGGGCGGCGAGGCCGGCGCGATCGAGGCCGTGCTCTCCATCATGGTCGGCGGCGAGCAGGCCGACTTCGACGAGGCCAAGCCGCTCCTGGACGCCCTCGGCAAGACCATCGTGCTGTGCGGTCCGCACGGCTCGGGTCAGACCGTGAAGGCCGCCAACCAGCTCATCGTCGCCGTGAACATCCAGGCGTGCGCCGAGGCCGTCGTCTTCCTGGAGAAGTCCGGGGTGGACCTGACCGCCGCCCTCGACGTCCTGAACGGCGGGCTCGCGGGCTCGACCGTCCTGACCCGCAAGAAGGACAACTTCCTCAACCGCGACTTCAAGCCCGGCTTCCGGATCGACCTGCACCACAAGGACATGGGCATCGTCACCGACGCCGCCCGCAATGTCGGTGCCTCGCTCCCGGTCGGCGCCGTGGTGGCCCAGCTCGTCGCCTCGCTGCGCACGCAGGGTGACGGCGGCCTCGACCACTCCGCGCTCCTTCGCGGCGTGGAGCGCCTCTCGGGCGCCGAGCTCTAAGAAGCCCCAAGGGCTTCAAGAGCTCCCTCAACTTCCGGGCCGCGGCGGCGCTGACACCTGTCCTGTCGCGCCCAGGCGTCGCCGCGGTCCGGAACTCAAGCCCCAGCAAGAGCAAGCGAACAAGCCCCACCCAAAACTTCAACAAACTGTTGACGTAGCTGTTCGGGCGTACTTACGCTCGCGTCACCTCAGCAGTTTCAGCAGTCCGTACGGAAGGTCACCCTCGCCACCATGTCGAAGCGTGTGCTCACGACCGAGTCCGGCGCTCCCGTCGCCGACAATCAGAACTCCGCCACCGCCGGCGTCGGTGGCCCGCTTCTCCTCCAGGACCAGCACCTCCTCGAGAAGCTCGCCCGCTTCAACCGCGAGCGCATCCCGGAGCGTGTGGTGCACGCGCGTGGTTCCGGCGCGTACGGCTACTTCGAGGTGACCGACGACGTCACCGCGTACACCTCGGCCGACTTCCTGAACACCGTCGGCAAGCGCACCGAGACGTTTCTGCGCTTCTCCACGGTGGCCGACAGCCTCGGCGGCGCGGACGCGGTCCGTGACCCGCGCGGCTTCGCGCTGAAGTTCTACACCGAGGAGGGGAACTACGACCTCGTCGGCAACAACACCCCGGTGTTCTTCATCAAGGACCCGATCAAGTTCCCCGACTTCATCCACTCCCAGAAGCGCGACCCCTTCACGGGCAAGCAGGAGCCGGACAACGTCTGGGACTTCTGGGCGCACTCCCCCGAGGCGACCCACCAGGTGACGTGGCTCATGGGCGACCGCGGCATCCCCGCGTCCTACCGCCACATGAACGGCTACGGCTCGCACACCTACCAGTGGACGAACGAGGCGGGCGAGGCCTTCTTCGTGAAGTACCACTTCAAGACGAACCAGGGCGTACGCAGCCTTTCGTCGGACCAGGCCGCCGAGCTCGCGGGCAAGGACGCCAACTCGCACCAGACGGACCTGCTCCAGGCCATCGAGCGCGGCGTGAACCCGTCCTGGACGCTGCACGTGCAGATCATGCCGGCGGCCGAGGCGGCCGACTACCGCTTCAACCCGTTCGACCTGACGAAGGTGTGGCCGCACAGCGACTACCCGCTGCAGCGCGTGGGCCGCCTGGTCCTGGACCGCAACCCCGACAACGTCTTCGCCGAGGTCGAGCAGGCCGCCTTCTCCCCGAACAACTTCGTTCCGGGCATCGGCCCCTCCCCCGACAAGATGCTCCAGGGCCGCCTGTTCGCCTACGCGGACGCGCACCGCTACCGCCTGGGCGTCAACCACACGCTGCTCGCGGTGAACGCGCCGAAGGCGACCACCGCCGACAACTACGGCCGTGACGGCCTGATGGCGTCCAACGCGTACGGCCGCGACCGCAAGAACTACGAGCCCAACTCGTACGACGGCCCGGCCGAGACCGGTCAGCCGCTGTCCGCCCCGCTGGCCGTCAGCGGTCACACGGGCACGCACGAGGCGCCGCTGCACACCAAGGACGACCACTTCTTCCAGGCGGGTGAGCTCTACCGCCTGATGTCGGCCGACGAGCAGGCCCGTCTGGTGGCGAACATCGCGGGTGGCCTCTCGCAGGTCACGCGTGACGACGTCATCGAGAAGAACCTCGCCCACTTCCACGCCGCCGACGCCGAGTACGGCAAGCGCGTCGAGGAAGCCGTCCGCGCCCTGCGCGAGGACTAGAACCCCCTGACTGCGCCGGGGAATTGACGGGAGGTCAGTTTCCCGGTGCTGCGCCCGCACCATCACGGACCCGGATGAGGGGTGGTCCCGTGGTGAACCGGGCCGGATGAGGACCGCGGCGGCTCTGCGAGCCAGTGCGGTGGTAAAGGTCAGACGGCTCTCCTCTCGACCTGAGGGAGGAGAACTCCGCCGGTCCATTCGCAGCCGCCGCGGTCCCAGCCGTTTCCTGGCCCCTGGGCCTTGGACCCCTATGACTCCGTCCGGCAGCGCGTATGCATGTTCCGCCAGTCGCGCGCGGTCGGACGGCAACAACCAGAACGCCGAGTACGGACGGTCCCGTGCTCGGCGTTCTTTGTTGTCTGCGACTGCGTCTTGGCTGAGCGCGCGGTTCCCCGCGCCCCTGAAGGGGCGCCCACCGGCAGCCCCTTCAGGGGCGCGGGGAACTGCGCGAGCGACCGCGACGCACCCGCAGGGGCAGACTGGCCTCAGCGCACCCTCTCGCCCGAAGCCAGCTTCGCCACCATCCGCTCCAGGCGGGCGGCTCGCGTGGCGGGGGTCTTCGCCGTCATCAGCCTGTGCAACACCACGTACTGGTCGGACTTGCCCAGGGCCTCGAAGGTCTCGCGAGCCGCCGGGCTCACCGCGAGCGCCGCCGCCAGGTCGTCCGGGACCGTGGCGTTGCGCTGCGACTCGTAGGCCGCCGCCCAGCGTCCGTCAGCCCGCGCCGCGGCCACCTCCGTGAGGCCCGGCTCGCGCATGCGGCCCTCCTCGGTCAGCTCCTCGACGCGGTCGATGTTCACCTTCGACCACAGGCTGCGCGGGCGGCGAGGGGTGATCTTCTGCAGGTAGAAGACGTCGTCGTACGCCTTGCGGTGGCCGGTGATCCAGCCGTAGCAGAGCGCCGTGTCGTTGACCTCCGCGGCCGTCACCGAGGGCACCCCCGAACCCTTCTTGGCGAGCTTCACCCAGACGCCCGGTGAGCTGTCGTGGTGTTCGTCCAGCCAGGCCTCCAACTCGGCCCGGCCCGCGCAGGTCATGACCTTCAGATCAGCGAGCGATTCCATCCGCCCAAGATAAAGGGGCGGTCCACCCCCCACGGGTGGACCGCCCCTTCAGACGCTCAGCGCGGCGTCACACCTTCAACGGCCGGATGGCCGTGGGCGCGTGGCCCGGCTCCGTGGCGATCTCCTCGAACTCCTTGACCGCGCTGATGTCGGCCGTGGGGCTCATGGAGATGTTGGTGATGCGCTCCAGGATGGCCTCGACGACGACCGGGACCTGGTGCTCCTGGGCCAGCTTCTTGGCCTGCTCGAAGGCGGCGCCCAGTTCGTTCGGGTCGGTGACGCGGATGGCCTTGCAGCCCAGGCCCTCGGCGACCTTGACGTGGTCGACGCCGTAGACGCCCAGCTCGGGGCTGTTCTGGTTCTCGAACTCCAGGTTGACCTGGAAGTTGATGTCCAGGCCGATCTGGGCCTGGCGGATCAGGCCCAGGTAGGCGTTGTTCACCAGGACGTGGACGTACGGGATGCGGTGCTGCGCGCCGACCGCCAGCTCCTCGATCATGAACTGGAAGTCGTAGTCGCCGGACAGGGCGACGACCGGGGTGTCGCGGTCCGCGGTGGCGACGCCGAGCGCGGCCGGGATCGTCCAGCCGAGCGGGCCCGCCTGGCCGCAGTTGATCCAGTGGCGCGGCTTGTAGACGTGCAGCATCTGGGCGCCCGCGATCTGCGAGAGGCCGATGGTGGTGACGTAGCGCGTGTCCGGGCCGAAGGCCTTGTTCATCTCCTCGTAGACGCGCTGCGGCTTCATGGGGATGTTGTCGAAGTGCGTGCGGCGCTGGAGGGTCTCCTTGCGCTCCAGGTGGGATGCGACCCACGCGGAACGGTCGGGCAGCTTGCCAGCGGCCTTGAGCTCCTTGGCCACCTCGACGAAGAGTTCGAGGGCAACCTTGGCGTCGGAGGCGATTCCGTAGTCCGGCGCGAAGATCTTGCCGATCTGGGTCGGCTCGATGTCGACGTGCACGAACTTGCGGCCCTGGGTGTACACGTCCAGCTTGTAGCCGGTGTGACGGTTGGCCCAGCGGTTGCCGATGCCCAGGACGAAGTCCGACTCCAGGAACGTGGCGTTGCCGTAGCGGTGGCCGGTCTGCTGGCCGACCATGCCCGCGTTCAGGTCGTGGTCGTCGGGGATCGTGCCCCAGCCCATCAGGGTCGGGACGACCGGGGTGTCGGTGATCTCGGCGAACTCGACCAGGAGGTCGGAGGCGTCGGCGTTGATGATGCCGCCGCCGGCGACGATCAGCGGACGCTCGGACTCGACCAGGTACGTGATCGCCTTCTCGATCTGGGCGCGGGTCGCGGACGGCTTGTAGACCGGCAGCGGCTCGTACGTGTCGATGTCGAACTCGATCTCGGTCTGCTGGACGTCGATCGGCAGGTCGATGAGGACCGGACCCGGGCGGCCCGAGCGCATCAGGTGGAACGCCTGCTGGAAGATGCCGGGGACCTGCGCGGCCTCCAGGACCGTGACGGCCATCTTGGTGACCGGCGTGGCGATCGACGCGATGTCGACGGCCTGGAAGTCCTCCTTGTGGAGCAGGTGCGTCGGCGCCTGGCCCGTGATGCAGAGGATCGGGATCGAGTCGCCGGTCGCGGAGTACAGACCGGTGATCATGTCGGTGCCCGCCGGGCCCGACGTACCGATGCAGACGCCGATGTTGCCGGGGTTGGCGCGGGTGTAGCCCTCGGCCATGTGCGAGGCACCCTCGACGTGCCGGGCGAGCGTGTGGTCGATGCCACCGCCCTCCTGGAGCGCCTTGTAGAACGGGTTGATCGCCGCGCCGGGCACACCGAACGCGTTGGTGACGCCTTCGCGCTTGAGGATCTCAACTGCCGCACGGACAGCGGTCATACGGGCCATGGGGTTCTCCTGCTTCGACAACAGCTTCGACAGCTTCATCAGCTATTCGGCTGACGGATACGGCTGGCGGATCCGGCTCCCGTCGCGCCCCGCGGTGAGCTTCTGTTTCCGCATTGTGGAAAGTATGTTCTGCTATATGGAAGCAATGTAGGCGGGTGCGGTGGAGACCGTCAAGGGATGTCCGGGAACCGGGCTGGCCGAGGGGCGCGTCCCAGTCGTTGAATTCGCATTGAATTCGGGCCACACCATCGGGGGGTCACCCGTGGCCAGTTCACCGGACGCGTCGCCCGCCGGGCCGGGCAGGCAGGACCGGCCGGCCCGTCAGGACCAGATGTCCGGGCAGGACCGGCAGAGGTACGGCCGCTGGACGGCCGGGCCGCTGCTGGGGCAGGGGACTCTCGGGCGGGTCTTCCTCGCGCACGACGGAACGGGGCGCGCGGCCGCCCTGCGGGTGGTGCACGCCTCCCTCGCCCGTGACCAGGAGTTTCGCAGGCGCTTCGCCCGCGAGGTGCACGCGATCGGCGCGGTGCGGGGCCGCCACATCGCGGCCCTCCTCGACGCCGATCCGCACGGCGCGACGCCCTGGCTCGCCACGGAGTACGTCCCCGGGCCGACGCTCGCCGCACGGGTGCGGGACATGGGCGGACCACTGGGTACGGCGGAACTGCGGGCCCTGGCGAGCGCGCTCGCCGGGGCGCTGGACGACGTCCACCGGGCGGGCCTCGTGCACGGGGGCCTCCGCCCGTCGAACGTGCTCCTGGCCGCCGAGGGACCCCGCGTCGTCGACTTCGGAACGGGTGGGTGCGTGGCGTACACGGGGTACAGGGGAGGCCGCGAATACACGGCACCCGAGCTCTTGGCGACGGACGCGGCGGCCAAGCCCCCCGCGGACGTCTTCGCGCTCGGCGCGGTCCTCGCCTTCGCGGCGACGGGACACGCTCCTGCCGCCGCAGGGGGCGAAGGCGGCGGCGAGGGCGATGGCGGCCCCGCCCTCACGGACGTACCGAGGGAGCTGCGGCCCCTCATCACCGCCTGCCTCGCCCGGCACCCCACGGCCAGGCCCGCCCCACGCACCGTCGCGCGCATGGCGGGCCTTCCCCTGCCGGGCAGCCGCCGCCGGGCCCTGACTCTGGCGGGCACGCTGTTCTTGGCTCAACTGCCTGCCGTGGCAGGCCCACTTGGTGGACGATGGAGGTCACGAACCGGCGAGCGGTGACGGTTACGGTGACGGGTGAGGGTGATGACGGACAGCGGCGTCCCGGTACGGTGTCCGATCTGCCGGCGCGAGCATGTGTACGCCCCTCCCTCCTACCCCTGCGCGTGCGGCGCCCCCGTGGTACCGCCGGTGGCGCGCGGCGCGACGGTGACACCGGTGACGGACCGGACGTGGGCGGAGGAGTGGGTGACCGTGCGGTGCCGGACGTGCGGGCGCCGGGACCAGTGGCCGCAGCCGGAGCTGGGGTGCGGGTGCGGGTGCGGGGCGGTGCTGCGCATCCCGGTCCGAGCGGTGCAGGCGCCGTCGGCGACACCGCAGACTCCGGCTCGGGAGACCCCGGAAACACCGAAGCCTCCGGAGGCCCCGGAGACCAGGGACGCCCCCGAATCCCCGGAAGCCCGGGAAGCCCCGGCGCACATCTCCCTGCCCCGGACGGCTCCGACGCCTCGGCCCGCCTTCCAGCCGGTGCCGGTCCGCACGGCGCGGGACGCGGTGACGGTGGCGGCGCTGTACCTGCGGTGGCTGGGGTACGGGGACATCCGGGGAGCGGTCAAGCGGGCGCCTTCCGGGGTGCGGGTCGCGGCGCGGGGCATGATCGCGCTGATCGAGCCGTCCGTGCAGCCGACGACGCTCCGTGACGTGGAGTGCGTATGGCTGACCGCGATGACCGAGTCCGTGAGCTGCGTCTGCTTCTCCCTCGCAGGGTACGAGGAACCGGCCCGCACCCGCGCGGACGCCCTGTCCATCCCGTTGTTCGTCATCGACCTGACGGGCACACCCCAGCCGGTGAACAACGCAGCGGACGAACTGATCGCCACGGGCACCTAGCGCCCACCGAAGCCACCGGCGACGAGAAGCCACTTCCCCGACACGGGCACCCCCGACTGCGGACCCAACCAACACACCCACGGCACCCACGGCACCCACGGCACCCACGGCAGGAAACCCCCTCCCACCGACGCAGACAATCCGACGGCTGCGGGGAGCCCCCCCCCACCGGCACACCCGAATCGACCGATCCAGAGACTCCATCCCACCAGCACAAGCCATCCGGCCGCCGCAGGGATCCCCCCACCCGCACACCCGAACCCACCGCTCAAGAGACCCCATCCCACCAGCACAAGCCATCCGGCCGCCGCGGGGATACCCCACCCGGCACAGGCCGCCCGGCCACCCGGCCACCCGGCCACCCGGCCACCCGGCCACCCGGCCACTGCAGCGAATCCCCCTCACCGGCACACCCGATCCGACCGCTCCAGAGAACCCACCCCACCACCACAGGCCATCCGGCCGCCGCGGGCCCCCACCCGGCACAGGCCACCCAGCCTCCGCGAGGCAAAGGCCCCCACCAGCACAGGTGATCCGCCGCGAGCGAGCTGTCACTACAGGCCCCCAACCCACACGGGCGAGCTGGCCGCTGCAGGGAACTCGTCCCACCGGTACGACCGATCTGGCCGCTGCGGGCCCCTGCCCCCACGGGCGTCGGGTGACCTCCTCGCTGCGGGGTGATCGGGTGGGTGGGAAAGATCCGTCGCGAAGCGGCGGGACAGAAATACCCGCAGCCGCCGGCCGGCAAGCCGCATACTCGGCGGATGCGCATCCGCCGGGCCACCCCCGCCGACCTCCCCACGCTCCAGGACATCGAACGCGCCGCAGGCGAACCCTTCCGCGCCCTGGGCATGGAGGCCATCGCCGATGACGAGCCGCCCGGCATCGACCTCCTGGAGGAGTTCCGCCGCGCAGGCCGAGCCTGGGTGGCCACCGGCACAGGCGAAGACGCAGGCCCAGGCACAGGCACAGGCGACGCTGGCGAAGACCGCACTGGCGAGGACGGCGAGAGCGGCGGCACCCCCATCGCGTACCTCATCAGCGAACCCGTGGACACCGCGGAGCACATCGAGCAGATCTCCGTCCACCCCCGAGCGGCGCGCCACCGCATCGGCCAGGCCCTGATCGAGCACACCGCGGACCGCGCCCGCGAAGAGGGCAGGGAAGCCCTCACCCTGACCACCTTCGCGGACGTCCCCTGGAACGCCCCGTACTACGCCCGCATCGGATTCCGCGTGCTCGCCGAAGCCGAACTCACCCCGGGCCTACGCAAGATCCGCGCCCACGAGGCCGAGCTCGGACTCGACCGCTGGCCCCGCGTGGCCATGCGCCGCGACCTCGCCCCCGCCGGCACTACGCCCCGTACCGCTCCCTGAGTTCGATCTTCCGCACCTTCCCCGACACCGTCATGGGGAAGCTCTCCAGAATCCGCAGCCCGGCCGGGATCTTGTAGTGCGCCAACTGCCCTTCGCAGAAGGCCCGCAGCTCCTCCAGTGTCAGCGGGCCTTCCGGACCCTCCGGACCCTCCGCGTCCCGCAGGATCACGCAGGCCAGCGGGACCTCTCCGTACCGCTCGTCCGGCACCCCCACCACTTGGACGTCCGCGATCTTCGGGTGTCCGTAGAGGAACTCCTCGATCTCGCGCGGGTAGATGTTCTCGCCACCCCGGATGATCATGTCCTTGATGCGGCCGACGATCTGGACGTAGCCGTCGTCACGCATCACCGCCAGGTCACCCGTGTGCACCCAGCGCCCCGCGTCGATCACCTCCGTCGTACGCGACGGCTCGTTCCAGTAGCCGAGCATCACGCTGTAGCCCCGCGTGCACAGCTCGCCGGAGGTGCCCCGCGGCAGCGTCACGCCGCTGGCCGGGTCGACGACCTTGACCTCGATGTGCGGCAGCGCGCGCCCCACCGTGCCGGTCCGCCGCTCCAGATCGTCCGTGCGCCGGGTCTGCGTCGAGACAGGGGAGGTCTCGGTCATGCCGTAGCAGATGGAGACCTCCTCCATGTGCATCTCGGCGACCACCCGCTTCATCACCTCGACCGGACAGGGCGAGCCCGCCATGATGCCGGTGCGCAGCGAACTCAGGTCGTACGTACCGAAGTCGGAGAGGTTCAGTTCCGCGATGAACATCGTCGGCACCCCGTACAGCGACGTACAGCGCTCGCGCTCCACCGCGTGCAGCGTGGCGACCGGGTCGAAGGACGGGGCCGGAATGACGATGCAGGCGCCGTGGGACGTGGCGCCCAGGTTCCCCATCACCATGCCGAAGCAGTGATAAAAGGGCACGGGCAGGCAGACCCGGTCCTGTTCCGTGTAGCCGACCGTCCGGCCCACCCAGTAGCCGTTGTTGAGGATGTTGTGGTGGGAGAGCGTGGCCCCCTTGGGGAAGCCGGTCGTGCCCGAGGTGTACTGGATGTTGACGGGGTCATCACAGCTCAACTGCGCCTCGCGGGCGGCGAGTTCACCGACCTTCACCCTCCCCGCCGCGTCCAGCAGCTCGTCCCACGAGCCGTCCCCGATGTAGTGGACGGACCGCAGCTCCGGGCAGGCGGGCCGCACCTGGTCCACCAGTGCCCGGTAGTCGCTCGTCTTGTGCGACTGCGATGCGACCAGGACCGTCACCCCGGCCTGCTTGAGCACGTACTCCAACTCATGTGCCCGATAAGCGGGGTTGATGTTCACCATGATCGCGCCGATCCGCGCGGTGGCGTACTGCACGAGCACCCACTCGGCACAGTTCACCGCCCAGATGCCGACCCGGTCCCCCTTGGCGACTCCGGCCCCCATGAAGCCCCGCGCCAACTGCGCGACGGCGGCGCCGAATTCGGCGTACGTCCAGCGTGTCCCCGCCGCCACGTCCACCAGCGCGTCCCGCTCCGGCCAGGCCTCGACCGCCCGGTCGAGGTTGCGTCCGATGGTGTCACCGAGCAGCGGCGTCGTACTGACACCGTGCGCATACGACGGTTCGGTCACCGGAATTCGCGTTTCCGGCACACCTGTCACCACATCCATGAGCTGCTCCCTGAGCGGGCCTTGCGAAGCACGGCGTCAAGTGTGACCCGCAGGTCAGCGCCGCGTCGACCCTTACGCGCGATCCCGCACATCTCACGACCTCTTTTCATGACACCTTTTCAAATAGAGCAAGAACGCACGAATATCCGGCGCGGATTGTCCACAGGTGCGGAATGTTAGAATCTGCCGACCAGCACGGAGGACCAGATGCCCGCAGGAAAGCCCCGCACAAAGGCCGTCGGCCGGCCGCCTCATTTGTCTCTCGATGCCATCATCGCCGCGGCGGATCGCATTCTTCAGACCGAGGGCGCGGAAAAGATTTCGATGCGGCGCCTGGCGAACGAATTGAACAGCGCACCCATGGCGCTTTACTATCACGTGCGCGACAAGGATGAACTGCTTCTGCTCCTGATGGAGAATCAGGCGAAGAGCGTTCCCCGCCCGGAGCTTCCGGAGGATCCCCGTGAGCGGCTGATCACGGTGTCGATCCTGCTCTACGAGCTGCTGTCCGACCGGCTGTGGATCGTCCAGGTGCTGACCGGCGCCGACCTCGTCGCCCCCTCGGCCCTCTGGTTCGTCGAGGAGATGATCGGCGCCGCGGTGGACTACGGCCACACTCCGGAACAGGCCGTATACATCTACCGCACGATCTGGTTCTCCATCGTCGGCGACCTGGTCATCCGTGTGAACGGAGAGCGCCGACGCGGCAAGACGACCGGACCGAGCCATGAGGACGAGGTCGTCGCCGGCCTGACGAGCGGCACGCACCCCCATCTGGCGACGGTCGCCGGTCGATGGGCCGAACTCAACGCCCGTGACACGCATCGGCAGGGCCTTACGGCGATCATCGACGGACTGCTGCGGTCGGACGAGACCACGGAAGACCGATAAATACGCGGCTGGAAATACGTGGCTGACCCCACGGCAAAGGACCGATCAGCGTGCCCACTCAATCAACTCAATCACTGGCCACCGGCGCCATGGAAATGTTCCAGAAGTCGGCATAGCGGCCGCTTCGGCCCACAAGCTCGTCGTGGCTTCCCTCCTCCACGATGTGGCCGCCTTCCAGGAAAAGGACGCGGTCGGCACGTTGCACGGTCCGCATCCGGTGCGCGACCATCACCACGGTCCGCCCCGCCATCAGGCGCTCGATGCCCTCGTGGACGGCTGTCTCGTTCACCGGGTCGAGGGCGGAGGTCACCTCGTCCAGCAGTACGACGGGCACGTTCTTCAGCAGTGCCCGCGCGATCGAGACGCGCTGGCGTTCACCGCCCGACAGCAGTGCGCCGCCCTCGCCGACGTTCGCCGCCCATCCGCCGGGCAGTCGCTCGATCACCTCGTCGAGCCGGGCCGCGGTCGCCGCCGCCCGGACGTCGGCTTCGTCGGCGTCGGGACGGCCCAGGCGCACGTTCTCCTCGATGGTGCCGTCGAAGAGGTGGACGTCCTGGAAGACGATGGCGATCCGCGCCATCAGCTCCGCCGTGTCGATCTCCCGCACGTCCACACCGCCCACGCGTACCGCGCCCGTGTCCACGTCGTAGAACCGCGCGAGCAACTGGAGCAGCGTGCTCTTGCCCGCACCCGACAGGCCGACGACGGCCAGCCGCTGTCCCTGGGGCACGGAGAACGACACGTCGTCGAACACCGTGCGGTCGCCGTGCCGGAAGGTGACGGACTCGAACGCCAGGTCATGGTGGACCGGCTCGACCGGTTCGCGGGGTTCCGGCAGCGGCTCGGTGCGCAGGACCTTGTCGAGCCGCTCCAACTCGGACCGCGCGCCGCGGAGTTTGCCGCCGATGTCCGACAGCGAAAGCAGCGGATCGGCGCAGCGGGCCGCGAGCACCAGGATCGTCAGGACCTCCGCCGCACCGATGTTCCCGCCGAGCGCGAGCGAGGCGCTCAGGGCCAGCAGCGCGGTGAAGCTCACCTGGACCGTGAGCGTCAGGCCCACCGCGCCGGGCAGCATCGCGAGGACGGTACGGCGGGACGCGCGCTCGACCTCCCGCAACGAGTCGTCGAGGAGTTCGAAGCGTTCCCCGGTCCGGCCACCGGCCCGCAGCACCGGCTGGGCCTGGAGGAACTCGATGACGCGGCCCGAGGCCTCCTTGTCCCGCTCGTGGCGCTCCGTGTCGGTGCCGGCCATCGAGCGTGCGGTCCACACCTGGATCGCGGCCACGACGGGAGCGGCGGCCAACGCGGCCAATCCCAGCTGCCAGTTGAAGGCGATCATCACGGCGACGATCGTCAGGGGGGTCACCAGGGCGGAGACGAACGGTGCCAGCAGGTGCGCGGCCACGCCCATCGCCTGGAGCAGGCCGCGGCTCGCCATGACGGACACCTCGCCGACCCGTCCGGCGTTGTACCAGCCGATGGGCAGCCGGGCCAGATGCTCGCCAAGGCGGTAGTACATGCCGTGCAGCATCGTGGTCCCCACGCGCATGCCGGACAGATCGCTGACGTAGCGCAGCACGGCGTATACCGCGACCGCCGCCCCGAACGCGACGAGCCACGGCACGGCGTCGTCGGGCGTGCCGCCGAACAGTTCCCGCAGCACCGGAACCAGCAGCGCGTAGGAAAGGCCCTCGGCCACCGCGGTGATCGTCATCAGGGCCACGGTGCGGCGCATCGCCCGGGCGTACTCGGGTCCGAGCACGCGCAGCAGCGTCCGGATCATCCGGGATCACCTCCTTGGGATCGCCAGAACGCGGTGAACTTCCCGTCCCGCGTGAGCAGTTCGGCGGGTGCGCCGCGCTCGACGACCGACCCGTTCTCCAGCATCACGACGGTGTCGGCGTCCAAGACCGTCTCCAGGCGATGGGCGATCACCATGATCGTCCGCTCGCCGCCCAGCGTCGCCAGGGCCTGGCGAATCGCCTGTTCGGTCTGCGGGTCGGCGAAGGCGGTCGCCTCGTCGAGCACCAGGACGGGTGTGTCGGCCAGCAGCGCGCGGGCGAGCGAGATCCGCTGGGCCTCGCCGCCCGACAGCTCGACGCCCTCGCCGATCACCGTCTCGTACCCGTGCGGCAGTTCGAGGATCCGGTCGTGAATGTTCGCGAGCCGGGCGGCGCGCACCACGTCGTCTCGCTCGGCGTGCGGCACCGCGAGCGCGATGTTGTCCGCGACCGACGCGCGCAGCAGGCGGACGTCCTGGAAGACGAAGGAGACCATGCGGTAGAGCTGTCGGCTGCCGATCTCGCGCAGATCGACACCGCCGAGGACGACCGAGCCGTGGGTCGGGTCGAAGAAGCGCGGCAGCAGCTGCACGAGGGTGGACTTGCCGCTGCCCGACGGCCCGACGACCGCCGTGCAGGTCCCCGGCTCCAGCACCAGGTCGATCCCGCGCAGCACCTCGCGATCCTCTTCGTAGCCGAAGCGGACGTCACGCAGTTCCATCCGGTGCCCCTGGGGCGCCACCGGGCGCGCGGGCTCCGGCAGCGGCTCGACCTCGAGCACTTCCTTGATCCGGCCGACCGCACGGCCCGCGGCCTGCATGTCGTCGAAGCCGTGGCCCAGTGCCGCCACCGGAGCGGTCAGTCCGAGGCCGAGCAGCAGGAAGGGCAGCAGGTCGGTCGGGGCCATGCTTCCGGACGTGATCAGGGACGTACCGCCGATCAGGACGACCAGCAGCACGAACGGCGGCGACAGCGCCAGCTGCATCCCGGCGGCGACGAGGGACATGCCGCGCACCCACCGGAAGAAGGTGCCGACGAAATCGTCCACGGCGGTGAGGAACTTCCCGTGGGCGCGCTCGGATCCGCCGAACGCCTTCACCACCGAGATGCCCTGCACGAACTCGACGACGGAGCTCGCGATCCGCCCCATGGCCGCGTCGAACTCCTCCTGCTCGCGCGTCCTGGCGGGGAGCATCAGCAGCGGCACCAGCGCGATGGCCATCACCACCGGGATCAGCGTGATCAGCGTCAGCCGCCAGTCGACGGTGAACAGATAGACCAGCGACACCAGGGGCACCACGAACGCGGAGACGAGCTCCCCGGGCGCGTGGGCGACGAGGGGGTGCACGGCACTCACGTCCTCCCCCACCACCTTGGCCAGCTCGCCGGTCCTGCGCCGGGAGAACCAGCCGATCGGCACGCGTCCCAGCCGCGCGGCCAGTTGTCGGCGGAAGGTCAGCTGCGCCCGGCCGTCGAGCACGTGCCCTAGCCCCGAGGACGCGGCCGTGAACAGCAGCCGGACGAACAGGCCGGCCGCACCCGCGAACACGACCACCCAGACGTGGCCTTCGTCGATCGGTCCCGGTGCCAGCAGGGTGCGGCCCAGTTCGACGACCGCGAGCAGGGGCATCAGACCCGCGAGAGCGCCGATCACCTGAAGGATCGCGACGGCCGCGAGACTCCGGATATGAGGACGCAGCAGCCTCGACAGGCTCTGCTCCCCGACGGATTTGGAACTTGAGGATGCCGTGGACCGCTCCCCCGCATCCGTACCCGCCCCGACCGAACCGATCGCGTTCATCACTCCCCTTTCGTACGCGTACGAATATTACTGTACTTGGCTCCGAACCCGGGGGACAGGGGTCAGCAACCGTCAGCGTCCGGCGTTGCACTGACAGGACGTCAGCAGCAGCTCAGCAGGGAGTCAGGAGGGGTAGAGGAGTAGCAGGGGGAAGCGGGGAGTCAGGAGGGCGCACCGAGGAGTCAGCTCTTGCCGCGCTCCAGCCACTCCTCCGACGAGCCCTCAGCCGTCCGCTCCCGCAGGTCGACCCGCCGGATCTTGCCGGAGATGGTCTTGGGGAGTTCCTCCGTGAACTCGATGCGCCGGACGCGCTTGTAGGGAGCCAGCACCGACCGGGTGTACTCGAAGATCGCCTGCGCCGTCTCGTCGCCCGGCGACCAGCCCTTGGCCAGCACGACGTACGCCTTCGGGACGGCGAGCCGCAGCGCGTCCGGCGCGGGCACGACCGCGGCCTCCACCACGGCCTCGTGCTCCAGCAGCGCGCTCTCCAGCTCGAAGGGGGACACCTTGTAGTCGGAGGACTTGAAGACGTCGTCGCTCCGCCCCACATAGGTGAGGTAGCCCTCGGCGTCGAGCGAGCCGATGTCACCCGTGCGGTAGTAGCCGTCAGCCATCGCCTCGGCCGTACGCTCCGCATCCCCGTGGTAGCCGGTCATCAGGCCGACCGGCCGCGCCGACAGGTCCAGGGAGATCTCGCCCTCCGACACGCCCGGCTCGCCCGTGACCGGATCGAGGAGCGTGACCCGGTAGCCGGGGCTCGGGCGGCCCATGGAGCCGGGGATCAGGCGCTGGCCCGGGGAGTTGGCCACCTGGACCGCGGTCTCCGTCTGGCCGAAGCCGTCCCGGATCGTCACGCCCCAGGCGCGGTTCACCGCATCGATCACCTCGGGGTTCAGCGGCTCGCCGGCCGCCACGATCTCCCGCGGCGGCGTGCGCAGTTGGCCCAGGTCCGCCTGGATCAGCATGCGCCACACCGTGGGCGGCGCGCAGAAGCTGGTGACGCCCACGCGATCCATCTCCGCCATCAGGCTGCCCGCGTCGAAGCGCGTGTAGTTGTAGATGAAGACCGTCGCCTCGGCGTTCCACGGGGCGAAGAGATTCGACCAGGCGTGCTTGGCCCAGCCCGGCGAGGAGATGTTCAGGTGTACGTCGCCGGGCTTCAGCCCGATCCAGTACATCGTCGCCAAGTGGCCCACCGGATACGACACATGAGTGTGCTCCACCAGCTTCGGCTGCGACGTCGTGCCCGACGTGAAGTACAGCATCAGCGGGTCGTCGGCTGCCGTGACGCCGTCCGGCTCGAAGTCCGGAGCGGCCGATGCCGTGTCCGCGTACGCCAGCCAGCCCTCGCGCGGGGACCCCTCCCCGACCACGATCCTCGTGTACGTACCCGGCACACCGTCGAACTTCTCCACGTCCTCGCCGCGGGTGATCACATGCCGTGCCTTGCCCCGCTCGATCCGGTCCCGCAGATCGACCGTTCCGAGCAGCGGCGTCGCCGGGATCATCACCGCGCGCAGCTTCATCGCGGCGAGCGCGGTCTCCCACAGCTCCACCTGGTTGCCGAGCATCACCAGAATCCGGTCACCGGCCACGACGCCGTGCGCCCGCAGCCAGTTGGCCACCTGGTTCGAGCGCGCCGACAGCTCGGCGTAGCTGAAACGCTGTTCGCCCCCGCCCTCCTCGGTGATGTGGAGGGCCGTGCGGTCGTTTCCAGCGGCGATGACGTCGAACCAGTCCAGCGCCCAGTTGAACCGCTCGGGCCGCGGCCAGGCGAAACCCTCGTACGCCGCCTCGTAGTCCTCGCGGTGCTTCAGCAGGAAGTCCCGCGCCGCCCGGAACTGTTCCGTGCCGCTGGTGGCCGTCGTCGTCATCGCGCTCTCCTCGTCGCCGGTCCGGTGCCCGGCACCGTGCCGGGCTCTTCGCCGGAGTCATTGCCGGACGCTACGTAGCATCGTGTAATTCGTGATGCGGATCTCACCACCCCCGGACGGGGGTGTCCCGAGGTGAAAGGGCGTGCGCGTGACGGCTGACGGAGGCGATGCGGTCGAGATGCGGGCCGCGCTGCTGCGGCTGCGGCGCGGCACGGGCCTGCCGGTGGCCTTCGGGGGCCTCGTCGAGGGGCAGCGGCACGTGCGGATCGGCGAGCTGACGGGCACGGGGACGCGTGCGCTGTGCGGGCTCGCGGTCTCGTCCGGCAACGGCCTGGGTGGCAAGGCGGTCGCGCTCTCGCGCCCGTGCGCGGTCACGGATTACCACGACTCGCGCCACATCAGCCACGAGTACGACTCCGCCGTGGCCGCGGAGGGCCTGCGCTCGGTCCTCGCGGTGCCGGTGGTGGTGCGCCGCAAGGTGCGAGGCGTCCTGTACGGGGCCCTGCGCTCGGCCCAGCCGCTGGGCGACCGCACGCTGTCGGCGGCGGTGGCGGCGGCGCGGGACGTGGAGCAGGCCCTGGTCGTACGTGACGAGGTGCAGGCGCTCATCGTGGCGGCGCGGGAGCCGCAGCCGGGTGCCGGGCCCGCCTGGGAGCAGGTCCGCGAGGCGCACCGTGCGCTCCGGGGTCTGGCCCCACGGATCGCCGACCCGGTGCTGCGGGCGGAGATGCTGGCGGTCTGCGGCCGACTGGCGTCGGCGGCCACGCTGCCGCCGGGCCGTGAGCGGTCGGTGTCCCTCGCTCCGCGCGAGGTGGACGTCCTCGCGTGCGTGGCCGGGGGTGCGACGAACGCGGTGGCGGCGGAGCGGCTGGGGCTGCGGCCGGAGACGGTGAAGGGGTATCTGCGGGCGGCCATGCGGAAGTTGGGGGCGCACACGAGGCTGGAGGCGGTGGTGGCGGCGCGGCGGGCGGGACTGCTGCCGTGATCCCCGGAGCGCCATTCCATGACGGCTCCATGGCGGGCGCTTTGGCGAGCGCTTTGGCGAGCGCTTTGGCGAGCGCCTTACGTCGCGGGCCCGCGACGGATTGAATGGGCCTGGAGGGGGTGATGGGCATGGTGTCCACTGACCGTTTTCTCGCCTTTGCGGCGATGTCACTGCTGGTGATCGTGATCCCGGGACCGAGCGTCCTGTTCGTGATCGGCCGGGCGCTCGCCCACGGCCGGCGCACCGCGGTGGCGACGGCACTCGGCAATGTCGTCGGGTCGTACGTCCTGGTGCTCGCGGTCGCGTTCGGCGTCGGGTCGCTCGTCGAGCGGTCGGCCGCGGTGTTCATGGCGGTGAAGCTGGCGGGGGCCGCGTACCTGGTCTTCCTCGGCGTGCAGGCTTTCCGGCACCGCAAGGAGATGCGGGCGCAGTCCATCGGGACGGCTTCCCCCGCAGAGGCGCGCACCGACCTGCGGACGCTCATGGACGGCGCTCTCGTCGGCGTGACGAACCCGAAGGGCATCGTGTTCTTCGCGGCGGTGCTGCCCCAGTTCGTCGACCGCTCGGCGGGCCATCTGCCCGCGCAGATGCTTCTCCTCGGGCTCGTCCCGATCTGCATCGGTCTGATCACGGACACCCTGTGGGGCCTGACCGCCTCAGCGGCCCGCTCCTGGTTCGCCCGCTCGGACCGCCGCCTTTCCCTGATCGGCGGAGCCGGGGGCGTCACGATGATCGGGCTGGGCGTGACGGTGGCGGCTACGGGGCGGGCGGACTGAGGCCTGCCTCCGCCGGTCAGCGCTCGATAACCGTGCCGAAGCGAATGTCGTACGCGCTCGACCCGCTCATGGGGCCGCTCATGGGGCCGCTCAGCAACCGCGCTGCTTCGTCCGTCAGTTCGTGCCGTTGCGCCTTGGTCAGGGTACCGAAGGGCTCGATGGTGAGGACGGCGAGACCCTTGGCCTCTCCCGCACTCTTGCCCGAGCCCTTGCCCGCGCTCTTGCCCGTACCCGTGACTTTGCCCGTGCTCTTGCTCTCCTCGACGCGCCACACGCCCGCGAGGAAGCCGTCCACCAGGAAGGTGTTGTAGGAGAAGTTCCCCTTCCAGGTGCGGCCCTTGTACTCGGGAGGTACGACGCGGCTGCGGTCGGCGTGCGACAGGAGGAGGTTGTCGAACTCGGGCAGGAGGCGCGCCGGAGCCGGGGTGTCCGCGTCGGGGCGGGGCGCGTCGGGGAGGTCGAAGAGCTCGACGCCGCTCTCGTCGCGGAACGTACGCAGTTGGGGCCGCAGCCGCTCGAACGCCTCCTTCAGCCGCGTCAGGCCCGCCCAGATCTGCATGTCCTTGACGGACGCGGGCCCGAAGGCGGCGAGGTAGCGCAGAACGGTGGCGTCGGGCGCGGGCACCGGCTCGCTCGGGCGGCCGGTCCAGTGCTCGGCGGTGGTGAGCGCGACCTGCCCGCTGCGCCGCCACAGACCGCGCGGGGTGACCTGGACCAGCGGCAGTGAGCAGCGGGCGGCGACGGCGAGCGACTGCGGGTCGGCGTCGGGCCAGCGGGGCAGGAGGATCTCCCGCAGCTGCTGCATGGTCCGGGGCTCCTCCTCGACGGCGGCGCGGGCGATCGAGGCGAGCTCCCCCAGGTCGACGCCGACCAGCCCCTTGCGGAAGGCGTGCAGCTCACGGTCGCGCGCCGCCTGCACCAACGGGCGCAGGGTGAGGGCGTCGTCGGCGGTGTGCAGATGGATGGTGGACCGCATCGTGACGATGCGTACGAGATCGCGCGAGGCCAGCAGCCCCGACAGATCCTCCGGGTCGAACCCTTCGAGCCGGGCGGCGAGCGCGTAGTAGGGCGGCTTCACGTTCTGCGCCTGAAGGCCGAGGAGGTGGGTGACGGCGCCCTCGACGGAGAGGCCAGCCGAGCGGCGCAGGAGGAGCTGACGGTCGAGGGTGGCGCGGTTGAGGGCGCGGGTACTGAGTACGGGGGCGGGGGCGGGGCGCGACTGGGTACTCGCGCGAGCAGCCTTCGGCTTGGCGCTCTTTGTCCCCTGCGTAGCTCCCCGCGTACTCGCCGAACCCGCCGCACTCACCGTCCCCTGCGTACTCGCCGAACCCGCCGCACCCGCTGTTCCCTGCGTCTTCGTCATGCTCCGCACGCTAGCGGGACTTGCGGACACCCGCTGTCCGCAAACGTGTCGAGATGTCGCCACGGTCGCGCCTTTTGGGACGTATATCCTGCGCAGAAGCCGTCAAGACAGACGTTCGACTTCGTCCGACACCAACTGACACCAACCGACCTCACCCGACATCGGAGGCAGCCAACATGGCGGAGCGCCGGCCCCGGCCCGCACCGAGCGCGAAGAGGCACGGCTGGCGGCGCACCATCCCCGCCAAGGCTGCCTCGGCCGCAGGGAACGGGAACGCTGGAATCCCCGAGGCGACGCCCGCGTCCCCCTCTCCCTCCCCCGCACCCGCGGACGCCCCGAGCGTCGTGCAGGCCGCGCTCTACCGGGACGGAGTCCGCGTCGCGACGCCCTCCTCCCTCGCCGACACCTTCCGGGAGCTGCGCGAGCAGCGGGAAGGCATGGCGTGGATCGGCCTCGCCCGGCCGACGGAGGCGGAACTCCTCTCCCTGGCAGCCGAGTTCGACCTGCACGAGCTCGCCGTCGAGGACGCGATGGAGGCCCACCAGCGCCCGAAGCTGGAGCGGTACGGGGAGACCCTCTTCGTCGTCCTGCGCGCGGCCCGCTACCTGGACGCCTCGGAGGAGGTCGACTTCGGTGAGCTGCACGTGTTCGTGGGGCCCGACTTCGTCATCACGGTGCGCCACGGCGCCGCCCCGGACCTGACCGCCGTACGCCGCCGCATGGAGGAGAGCCCGGAGCTCCTCAAGCTCGGCCCGGAGGCGGTCCTGTACGCGATCCTGGACGCGGTGGTCGACGGGTACGCCCCCGTCGTGGCCGGCGTCCAGAACGACATCGACGAGATCGAGACCGAGGTCTTCGGGGGCGACCCGGAGGTCTCGCGGCGCATCTACGAACTCTCCCGGGAAATGGTCGAGTTCCAGCGCGCGACCCGCCCCCTGGTGGCGATGCTGCACTCCCTCATGGCGGGCTTCGCCAAGTACGGCACCGACGAGGAACTCCAGCGCTACCTGCGCGACGTCGCCGACCACGTCACCCACACCAGCGAGCGAGTAGACGGCTTCCGCCAGGCCCTGACGGACATCCTCACGGTCAACTCCACACTCGTCACGCAGCAGCAGAACGCGGAGATGCGGGCGCTGGCGGAGGCGGGTTTCGAACAGAACGAGGAGATCAAGAAGATCTCGTCGTGGGCGGCCATTCTGTTTGCACCCACGCTGGTGGGGACGATTTACGGGATGAACTTCGACGAGATGCCGGAGCTGCACTGGGCCTTCGGCTATCCGTTCGCGATCGGGCTGATGGCAGTGGTCTGCGTGAGCCTGTACTTCATCTTCAAGCGGCGGGACTGGCTGTAGCGGGGAGCCAGTAGGCTTGCTCGACTTCGCGTACGCGAAGGGTTCAGAAGGGCTCTCCCGGCCCCCTGGGGAGAATCTGGGGAGAATGCGCGGCGCTGGGGAGCGGGCCATCACCCGCCGCACGTCATTCGCCGTTGGGTGTAGCTCTCCCCGGGAGACGCCTGCGGTTCAGACCGTGAGGTCGTAGTCGTGCTGGTCAGAGGTGGAATAGAGCCGTTCGTGCTCGCGGGCGAGATGGAAGGCGAAGTAGGCGTCGAGGTCACCGTTGTCCTTCACCGCCCGGAGTTTGAGGACGGCCTCGGCGCCGCTCAGCCCCCACCTTGCCCCGGTGATCTCCAGACGGTCGCCGATGAGATGCCTGCATGCGCCCTCGATCGGGCCGGTGGCGATCGGCCGGCCCTCGGCCAACGCGGTCTCGTGGCAGAGTTGGTCAAGGTGGCCGCCCAGGTACCGGACGCAGGTGGCCGGCCCGCTCCGCCTGCGCGGTGATCTCCGCGGCTGGCCCGGCCGTGGAGGATCGTGGTCAGATGCCCGGCGACCCAGGCTTCGGCTGCCGGGGTGCCGGACCGGTGGAAGCTGTGCGCGGCAGCCCAGACGTACTCGCTGACGTGCACGATGTCGAGCAGGACCTACACGGTGATCCCGCGCCGGTCGGCTTCGGCGCGGATCGGGTCGAGTTGGTGGCGGGCGCCGTCGACCAGGACGCCCCAGGTCCGCACGTGGTCGCGGTCGCGGGCCTGGGCCGCCGCCTCCCGCGCCTCCAACTCCCCGATCAACGACCCCATCAGCGTCGCCTCCTCCACCCACCCGGTAGAGACCCGACCACGCCGCCGCCCCTCATGCGCAGTCGTACGTCAGCCCGCCCGCTCATAGGTAAGGACGGTCTTCGGGTGGTTGCCGATCTTGCGTAGGCGCAGCGGGCCGTCCGAGGACTTCACGTCGAAGGAGTACTCGGTCTCCTCCGGCGGGCAGTTGACGGTCCTGGTGCCCTGATCGAGCTTGAAGTTGCTCATGGACAGATCGTGCTGGTCGATGCCGGAGACAGTGGCGCTGCCCTTGCATCGCGGGCCGGTGCGGGACTCGATGACCACGCGTGCGCGTCTGCCCGACTCGACCTGGTGGAGGGTCAGCTGCTGGCTGCCGTCCCTGGCTCGCCACCGGCCCACGAACCAGGGGTGGATGGGCTTGTACTCCGTGGCCACCTCGGCGAATCCGGAGCCTTTGCGCCAGGTCAGCGTGGTGGTTTCCAGCATGCTGGGATCGACGAAGTCCACTCGGGCGCCACCGTCGCGGATGCGGGCCTTCGGCCAGGCGATGGTGTTTTTGGTCGGGTCGGTGGTCCAGGAGGAGAGGTCCCCGGTGGCGACGGCCGCGATCACCTCTTGCGGTTCTTCGCCGTCCCTGCAGTACACGCCGAAGCCGGCCGCGAGCCACACGGTGTCCCGGTACGCCTTTGCCCTGATGCCGTGGCACGGTTCGGTGCCGGTCTCATAGACCGTCTTCCGGGCGGACCAGGCGTCGTCAGAGGTGTCGCGATGCTGTGCCTCCAGGCCGCGGCGAGTGAAGCGGAGGGACACCTGCCGGCCGTCGGACAGTTCGAGGACGGTGTGGTCGTCGTCGTCCTCGACGACCCGTGAATCAGGCTTGTCCTCCGGTTCGCGGTGGGACTTCGTGTGCTTCGCGCTGCTGCCGGACGGTCCCCTGACCGATTGCTCGGCGCAGCCGCCGACGGCTGCGCCGAGCATCAGCACCGCTACCGCCCACGCCGCTGCGCTCTTCGTTCTCATGCCGTGTCAGCTCCCCTGTACGCCGTGCCGCGATGCCCGGGCCGGTGGGTGGCACGAACTCGGCGATGCTAGTCGGTGGGCGGCCCGCCCCGCTCGACCCCCGGCACGGTGCGGCCCCGGCGGTTCCGTCACTCGTCGACGACGGCGGCGACCGCACCCGGGCCGCCGCCTCCCGCGCCTCCAACTCCCCGATCAACGACCCCATCAGCGTCGCCTCCTCCACCCACCCGGTAGAGACCCGACCACGCCGCCATCACCCACAACCACGATCTCCCAGCTCAAACCATCGGGGCCGTCCCCGGAAGGGCGCGCATGCGTCACCGCGCCGCCCACCAGCCGTTCCCGAGTGCTCATGCCACGCTCACCGGCGGGACGTCTTCCCCGTCTCCGTCACCCGCCGGTCCTGCCGCAGGTCGTCGAAGAGCCGGGCCGACCTCTTGGCGTCCCACTTCAGTACGTTGCCCTTGGACGTGGGGACGCCGAAGCCGGACACGGGCACGTTGATCTGCTTGCCCCGGCCGCCCGCGACGCTCTGCACGGCGCGGAACATCCCGCTCAGATCGCGCAGGCTCATGTCCTTGTCGACGATGAGCGTGTCGAGCCCGGCCTCCACGGCCGGAGCGATCTCCCGCGGGTCGAGGAGAGTGTCGGGCCTGGCGGCCTGGTGGGCGAGGGTCGACAGAAACTTCTGCTGGTTCCTCGACCGGCCCAGGTCGCCCTCCCGCTCCTGGTGGCGCTGGCGGACGAAGGCGAGCGCCTGCTTGCCGCTCAGGGTCTGACATCCCTTGCGCAGGTCGGCGCCCGACTGCTTGTCCTTGATGTCCCGGTCCAGGCACATCCGTACGCCACCGATGGCGTCGACGATGTTCACGAACCCGGCGAAACCGATCTCCGCGTAGTGGTCGATGCGCAGCCCGGTGTTCTTCTCGACGGTGTGCACCAGGAGTTCGGGGCCGCCGTAGGCGAAGGCGGCGTTCAGCTTGTCGCCCTCGGGCCGCTTCGTCTTGCCCGTCGTCGTGTCGAGGCGGCCGGGCAGGGTGACCCAGGAGTCGCGCGGCAGGCTGACCATGCTGGTGCCGTTGGCCCCGGTGTGCAGCAGCATCATCGAGTCGGTGCGCCGCCCGCCGCCCCCGCCCGCGCGCAGGTCCTGCACGGCGTCCGGCGAGAGCCCGTCGCGGCTGTCCGAGCCCACGATGAGGTAGTTGGTGCCCTCGCCGGGCGGCGGACGGTCCCCGTACGCGCCCAGGTCGACGTCGCGCTGGAGCCGGGTCTCGGCCCAGCCGTACGTACCGCCCGCCCCGGCGACCACGACGACCAGCAGCACGAGGACCGCCCGCCGCAGCCTCCTGCGCTTCTTCGACGTCCGGGCGTGGGCGCGCCGGGGCCCGTAGCGGGAGCTGGGGCGGTCGGCGAACGGCACACGCGCTTCGGTGCCGCCCCCCGGGGTCGCGTCCTGGGCCTCCCCCGCGGGTTCCGGGACATCCCCCGCGGGTTCCGGGACATCTCCCGCAGGCATGGTGCGTCCGGCCCGCTGGTCGAGCGGGTCCCTCATGGTCGACTCCCTCGGTCATGTTCCAGGTCCGACGCGCGCTCACGCGAAGGCAGCTCGTCCGGCGGAGCTCCAAAAGCCCTGGCGGACGCCTCCGCGGGCGGCGTTTCCAGCAGATACGGATCGGCGGTCCCAGTCCGTTTCATGCTGTGCCACTTCAGACGGGTGCCGAGCAGCGCCGTGGTCACGGAGTGGATGACCACCAGGTACATCAACTGCCGGTAGACGAACTGCTGGAGCGGCAGCACCCACAGCACGCGCAGCCGTTCGCGGTCGAGCCGCAGCGCGTACGCGGCGGTGAACACCTGCACGGCCAGGAAGCCGAACCAGACGAGTCCCGCCTCCACGGGGTCGCGGAACAGCACCCCGAACAGGGCGAACATGTCCACGACCGGCGCGCACAGCGGCAGCACGATCTGGAACAGGGTGACGTAGACCAGCACGCGACGCCCGAAGCGTCCGCCGGGGCCGACCTCCGTCACCGCCCGCCGGTGTTTCCACATCGACTGGAGGGTGCCGTAGCACCAGCGGTAGCGCTGGCGCCACAGCTGCCGCACGGTGCTGGGCACTTCGGTCCACGCGACCGCCGACTCCTCGTAGACGACGCGCCATCCCGCCCGCCAGAGCGCCATCGTCAGGTCGGTGTCCTCGGCCAGGGTCTCGTCGCTGACGCCGCCGACGCCCATCAGCGCGTCCCTGCGGAAGGCCCCGATCGCTCCCGGCACCGTCGGCATGCACTCCAGGACCTCGAACATCCGCCGGTCGAGGTTGAAGCCGAGCACGTACTCCAGGTGCTGCCACTTGCCGAGCAGGCGGCGCCGGTTGCCGACCTTGGTGTTGCCGCTGACCGCGCCGACCGCCGGGTGGGCGAGCGGCTGGACGAGGCGGGCAAGCGCCTCGGGTTCGAAGATGGTGTCCGCGTCGACCATCACCACGATGTCGTACCGGGCGTGCGCCAGGCCGGTGTTGAGGGCGCTGGGCTTGCCGCCGTTGGGCTGCCGGATCACCGTCACCCGGGGGTCGTCGATGTCCTCGGCGATGTCGGCGGTGGCGTCGGTCGAGCCGTCGTCGATCACGATGATCTGGAAGTGCGGGTGGGTGGAGGCGAGCAGCGAGTACACGGTGGAGGCGATGCCGGCCTCTTCGTTGTACGCGGGAACCAGCACCGTCACCGGGTCCCGCACCTCGCGCAGCCGTGGCGCGCCGGGCCGGTAACGGTGCAGCCTGCGCACGTGGAGGCGGGCGAACAGCGCGAACAGGAGCATCCGCAGGACGCCGAGCACGCCGGTGAGGGTCAGCGTCCACACCATCACGGTGAGGAGGCCGTGCCCGAGCCGCTGCGACCAGATCAGGCCCTCGCCCTTGACCTCCTCGGCGACCGGGACCTCTTCGAGGAACGAGGGGCGGCCCAGTCCCCCGCTGACGGTGGTGAACCACTTCACGTCGCGGTCCCGCAGCAGGTCCTCGGCCTCGCGGAAGCCGAGGTCGGTCTGGCTGTGCTGCGTCACCACTCCCCGCGCCGGATCGCGGTCCTTGCGGTCCGAGGCGACCACCAGGTATCCCTGATCCGCCGCGCGCTTCGCGGCCGGCCACTGCACGCCGCAGAGCGTGTCCGCGGCCGTGGTGTGCGGCAGCCGCAGCAGGCTGGTGTTGACGCCCGCCGCGCCCGCGAGAGCGGTCTGGGTGAGCGACAGTTCGAGGCGCGCGCGCAGCGGCGACGCGACACCGAGGTCACCGCCGCTGTAGGTGTACGAGCCGATCTCGTGGCCCTCGCGCACGATCCGCCGCAGCAGCCCGGGGTGCCGGGCCGCGTCCTTCCCGTAGACGAAGAAGGTCGCCCGCGCGTGGTGCCTGCGCAGCAGGTCGAGCAGGCGCGGCGTCCACACCGGGTCGGGCCCGCCGTCGAAGGTGAGCGCGACGGTCCTGGGCGGCATGGCCGCGGTGGCGACCCCGTTCGGGCCGAACCGCAGCAGCGGCTTGCCGTCGTCCGCCTCGCGCGGGATCGGCCGGGTGCACGGCGGCTTGGTGCGGGCGGCGTCGACCTGATGGGTGGTCCAGCCCTCGAAGAGGAGGGCGACGGTGACCACGAGGAGGACCAGCAGGAGGACGATCCAGTGTCCGCGCGGTGGGCGGCGGACGGCGGAACCCCGCCTCACTGCCTCAGGCCTCCGGCCGGCGGGGCCGATCTGCCGGTGTCCGGGCCCGAGGGCGCCGGTGCGTTCGTACTCGGCGGGTGGGTGCCGACGGGCTGCCGGAGGCCGCTGATCAGCGCGCCGACGAACAGCAGGTACCCGACGCAGGCGCAGCCCACCATCAGCGCCAGGCCTTGCAGCGCCCGCCGACGCCAGCCCGACTGGTCGATGAAGACGGGAAGTTGGGGATCGGCATCGTCGGGACGCCGCGTGGCCGGGGTCGCGCGAGGTGCCACCGCGGCCCGGTCCGACATGCGCTGCGCGACGTCCGGGTGCACGGACGACCATCGCCCGTGATGCGGTGTGCTGGCTATGTGGGGGGTGCCCTGCACTGGTGCTCCTGATCTGCGGCCGCGCACGCGCGACTCTTTGTGTGGGGGGTACGGGCCCGGGGGCCCGCCGCACTGCACGTGAGACGTCAGGAGCCGCATCCCGGTGCCCTTCCCGGGTGGGGCCGGGAAGGGCCACGTACGCATGTGCCCTCACAAGGGCAGGCAGGCCAGGCTGCGGCCATCGGCCGTCACGCAGCCCCCGACCCTACTCGGGCGGACGGCGGTGGTCATCCGGGTAGTGAGCAACGCCTCCCCGAAGAGCCGGCTGCGCTGGAGATGGCGCTGGGTGCACGCACCCTGCGCCATGGAGGGAAGCTCGCGGAGGCCGGGAGCCTTGACCCGCGGAGCGAGGAACCTCGAACGGACGGTGCCGCACCGTCCGTTCACCTCGTGGTCCGCTGCCCGACGGCATATCTGCCGGAAAGCCTTCACGGCAAGATCACAGGGTGGAGGCTGTCATGGAGTGCCCATGACAGAGAGGATTCCCCTTCATGGCCAAGTCCCGCAGACACCGGCCCGCTTACGGCCGGCTCGCCCTCGTCGCGGCCCTCGTGTCGGTCGCCGCGACCGTGCCCCTGAGCTCCGGCGCCCTCGCGGCCACCGCGCTGCCCGCCGTCCAGCCGCGCGCCGAGACCCCCGCCCTGCACGACGACGCCGCGGGCGGCGACGCCGACGCCGACGACCCGGCGATCTGGCGCAACTCCGCCGACCCGGACCGCAGCCTGGTGGTCGCCACCGCCAAGCAGGGCGGGCTGCGCGTGTACGATCTCGCGGCGCGCGAGGTGCAGTCCGTTCCGGCGCCCGCGGCGCCCGGTCCTGACGACGCACCCGGCCGCTTCAACAACGTTGACCTGGTGCACGGTCTGCGCCTGCCGTCGGGCCGCGCGGACCTCGCCGTCACCAGCGACCGCGGCAGCGACCGGCTGCGCGTCTACCGCATCGACCGCGACCGCTCCGGCGGTCCGCTCACCGACGTCACCGACCCGTCCGCCGCGCCCGTCTTCTCGTCCTCGCAGGAGGAGATCAACGAGCAGCGCACCGCGTACGGCCTCGCGACGTGGACGGACCCGGCGTCGGGCCGGTCGTACGCGGTGGTCAGCCAGCGGGAGCGGACCCGCGTCGCGCTCCTCGAACTGACCCCGAAGAGCGACGGCACGGTCGGCTACCGCAAGGTCCGCACCCTCGACCTGCCCGCCAACTTCCGTCTGCCGAACGGCACTTCGTGGGCACCGTGCGGTGAGCCCGGCGAGCTGCCCCAGGTGGAGGGCATGGTCGTGGATCCGGCCAACGGCACGCTGTACGCGGGCCAGGAGGACGTCGGCATCTGGCGGCTCCGCGCCGACCTGACCGGCAAGCCCCAACTGGTCGACAAGGTGCGGGAGTACGGCGTCCCCGGGACGTACGACCCCGCCACCGAGGAGTGCACCGCGGGCACCGACCCCGGCTACGGCGGCAAGCGCCTCAAGGCCGACGTCGAGGGTCTGACGCTGCTCGACGAGGGCGACGGCAGCGGCGACGGCTACCTGCTGGCCTCCAGCCAGGGCGACAACACCTTCGCCGCCTACGACCGCGAGGTGTCCGACCAGAACGAGTACGAGGGTGGCTTCCGCGTCACGGCCGCCTCTTCCGTGCTCGACGGCTCCGAGGAGTGCGACGGCGCCGCGGTGCTCAACGAGCCGCTCGGCGACAGGTACCCGAACGGCCTGCTCGTCGTGCAGGACGGTCACGACGCGCCCGGTGACGCCGAACGGCCCTCCACCGACTTCAAGTTCGTGGACCTGGGCGACGTGCTCGACGCCGTCGACGACTGACGCGACAGACCATCGCCGGAACGGCCGGCGGGCACAGGGTGGCGGTCCCATGGACCGCCACCCTTTTCCTTTCCCGTTCAAGTGAAAGGGCGATCAATTCACACGGACGACCATGGCCAGAATTTCACCCGGACGGAATGAGACGCTCCCCCCGCCCGGAACACGTCGAACTCGTCGGACACATGACAATGGCAAGAAGCCGACGCCCCTGACCGGATCCCGTCGGCGAATCCACCCTTCGCGCCTTGCGTGACCTGGAATCAGAACACCGGGCCCCTGTCCGAAAGGTGCGGACGCCGCTCGACGGCCGAGGTACTTGTGAATACGGATGTGGCCAAGCGCCATTGACGGCCCGTCAGGCGGTCCGCGCTGTTTTTTGGACAGACCATTGAAGAGAGTCACCTCTTCGAAACATATGGCTCTACGGTTGCTTCACGTGGGGGGAAACACGAGGGGTACGAGGGGGGAGAAGCCGATCGTGTGGGTGTGGCGCGAGAACCGGGGGGTCCGCGCCGCCCTGTAACACCAAAGGCTGTTCTTTCCAGGGGGTTCTGTGCGGCTGCCACCGACCGGGCGCCGCCGGAGCAGATGGTGCCGTCCGGCTTGACCAGCCGGGCCGACCCATCGAAATCGAATCGGTATTCGAAGTCCTTCTGCCCGTCGGCATGCTCGAAACACCGGACTCTGCGCAGGTCGCGTCCGCCCCACACCTACATGTCGGGCAACACAGGGACTTTCCGAAGGAGACCCCCGTGACGGAATCTCGGCCGCACAATCCCGCCTCCGACGGGAGCGGATTACTGCTCGAGGCGTTCGACGCTCAACTGTTCCGGGAAACCTCCGAAACGGCTCTTGCGAAGCTGGAGAAGCACCTTTCCGATCTCTCCATCAGGGGTCTCGAACTGACCGATCCTGCCCGGTTGTCGGAGGCGGCGAAAGCCCTGATGACGACGGAGCGCGAGCGGGTCGCGGCGTTCGACGAGGAGAAGCTCGCGGGGATCATCGACCTGTACATCAGGACCGGCATCCAGGTGCACTCGCCCGGGTACATGGGCCGCCAGTTCTCGGGCGTCGTGCCGCTCGCCGGCGTCATCGACTTCGTCAGCTCGGTGGTCAACCAGCCGGCCTCGTTCTACGAGGCGGCCCAGTTGCCGAACGCGGTGGAGCGGATCATGGCTGACGAACTGAACCGGTTCATCGGCTGGGATCCGGCCCGGTTCACCATGGTGACCACGTCCGGCGGGTCCCTGGCCAACCTCACCGCGCTCCTGGCGGCCCGCAACCAGAAGCTGCCCGGCTACTGGTCGGAGGGCGGCTCCGGCCTGCGCGGGCAGCCGCGGCCCGCCATCGCGGTGGGCTCGGACGTGCACTACAGCGTCGCGCGGGCGGCCGGTGTGATGGGCATCGGCGAGGCACAGCTCGTGCGGCTGCCGCTGAACAGCCGGGGTCAGATCTCCGTGGCGGACGCCCGGCCCGCCCTGGAGGCGGCCGAGCGGCAGAACCTGAAGGTGTTCTGTCTCGTCGCGTCGGCCGGCAGCACATCGGTGGGCGCCTTCGACCCCATCGACGAACTCGCCGACCTGGCCCGGGAGAGGAATCTCTGGCTGCATGTCGACGGCGCCCACGGAGCGAGCCTCCTGGTGTCGGAAACCCTCCGCGAGAAATTGCGGGGAATCGACAAGGCGGATTCCCTGACCTGGGACGCGCACAAAATGATGTTCGTGCCCGCCCCGTGCACGATGCTCTTCTACCGGGACAAGGAGGCGAGCCTCACCGCGTTCCGGCAGAAGGCCAGTTATGTGTTCGACGAGGAGCCGGACATATACACCGCCTACGACAGCGGGGGCAAGAACTTCGAGTGCACGAAAAGGCCGATGATCATGACCCTGTGGTCGCTCTGGGCCATGTACGGACCTGCCTTGTTCGCGGAGAAGATCGAGTATCTCTGCCAATTGACGGAGGAGGCCCACGGCATCGTACGGGCCGAGCCCGACTTCGAGGCAGTGCACCGTCCGGAGGCGAACATCCTGTGCTTCCGATATCACCCGGCCGGGATCAGGAAAGAGGATGTCCACCGCCTCCAGATCGCCATTCGCAACAGCGTGAAGCTCCGGGGAAACTTCTTCATCTCAAAGGTGAACGTCGATGGGGTGGCCGCACTGCGCGTGGTCATGATGAACCATCAGATCACCGGCGAACACTTCCGGATGCTGATCTCCGAAATCAGAAGGACAGGCCAGGACCTGCTCAGCAGTAAAACGGGAACAGAAACAGCTTAGAGGGGACGGATGTTGAGTACATCGCATGTTCCACAGGCCGACCACGTTCCGCCGACCGCACTGTCGCCCGGTGGCGCCCGCGAACTGGCCAACTGGCTCATCCCGGACTGGGAGTTGTTGCCGGAAGCAGTCGAAGCCGTAACCGCGCTCCCCTCGTTCGCCGACAAGTTGCGGGAATGCGAACGCGTCTGCCAGACACCGTACAGCGAGATTGCCCATGAGGTTCAGGAAGCCGTCGTCCTGCGCCGGCTGCAGCAGATGGTGAACACGGCGATGCTCAATCCGCTGTGGCGCGACCGCCTGCGCAACGCGGGGACCGTGCACGCCCCCGAGACGTACGAGGCGTGGCAGCGCATCCCCCTTTCGGACAAGGACATCCAGCGCGACTTCTTCATGGAGTCGCGCCCCGGCATGGTCGTGCCCCTGACGCGCGGCGCGTTCGAGGTCGTGGCCAGCGGCGGCACCAGCGGCGGGCGCCCGCTCGAAGTCGTCTACTCGCTGCGAGAGTTGAAGGACACGTACGAGATCGCCGGACGCTTCATGGGCACCTATCAGCTCGACCGGTACCTCGCGGGCACCGACCCCAAGTGGCTGTTCACCACGCTGGCCGACTACCAGATGTGGAGCAGCGGCACGATGGTGGGCGGCGTGCTCCAGCACGTGCCCGGCGTCAACTACGTCGGCGCGGGCCCCGTCACGGCCCCCGTCCTGGAGCACATGTTCTCCTACAAGGGCCCCAAGGCCCTGATGGGGATCTCCGCCGGCATCGCCATCCTGAGCGAGCTCGGCGCGGGCATGCGCAGGGAGTCCAGGGAGAGCTTCCGTGTCGCCCTGTACGGCAGCGGGGTACTCTCGCAGCGCAAGCGGGTGGAGCTGCAGGCGCTGTACCCGAACCTGGCGATCCTCAGCTACTTCGCCGCCACCCAGGCGGAGACCATCGGCCTCCAGCTGGACCCCGGGTCACCCGACCTGTCGGCGGTGCCCGGCCTGCACTTCATCGAGATCGTGGACGAGAACGGCCGCTGGGTGGCCGAGGGCGAGGAGGGCGAGCTCGTCGTCACCCGGCTGCACGCCCACGAGGCGCCCCTCCTGCGGCTCAAGCTGGGCGACCGGATGATCCGGCGGCCCCGGACCGAGGGCCCCGGCCTGAAGACGCAGCGGTTCGAGTTCGCCGGCCGTACCGGTGACGTGCTGCACATCAACGACAGCCAGTACTCAGCCGCCCGCGCCTACGCCGCGCTGCGCGACGAGCTGAAGGCGGTCGAGGCGGTGGACCTGGACGCGGTGGCCCACGAGGTCCAGTTCGTGAACAACCGCGAGGGCAGGACCATCACGCTGTTCGTCTCGGTCGACGACGTGCTCGGCATGACGTACCGGACGGACACGGCCCTCGGCCCCTACGGCGTCCAGCAGGTGTTCGTGAACGCCCTGCCGCGTTCCCTCTCGCTGTTCAACCACGGGGAGGCGAACCCCGCGTCGATCGAGAAGACCGGTTACAGCTTCCAGCTCAAGTTCGTGCCCCGGCTCTCGGCCGAGATCGAGCGGACGGCCGTCGGCAAGGTCCCGCTGGTGCGGGACCGGGGCTAGCGCCTCAGCGCCAGGCACCACCGCGCCTAAAGGAGGAGTGAGGATGAAGCATCAAGTCAACATCATCGCGGTCGTCGACGTCATCGGAGCGCTCTCGGGCAGCACACTGCTCGACGGCAACCTCTGCATGATGGACGACGGCGGCCACAACAGCGCCCATCAGGGGACGCCGAACCTGTGCACCGTGGTCAGGCCCGGCCAGGTCGTGTCGTGGACCGCGCTCGCCGTGGACCTGCAGACGCCGGTCGAGATCAAGAACATCTCGTTCGTGCCCGCGAACGGGGGTCAGACGCAGAGCCGGACGCCGGGCCGGCAGCCCGACCAGCAGCCGGGCCAGCAGCCCGGCCAACCCCACGGCCAGCAACCCCACGGCCAGCAACCCCAGGGCCAGGCCCACCCGCAGGGCACCCAAGGCGCCCAGGGCGGCAACCACTCCGAGGGCGACAAGCTCGACCTCGACGTCTGGACCGGCGTGGTGCCCAACTGGCTGACGCCCGGAGTGGCCTACCAGTACCGCCTGGAACTCCAGATGTACGAGGGCGAGAACAGCGTCATGCACGTCGACACACCCGCGTTGATGTGTCAGTAGCAGCCGGAGCGCGACGGCAAGGGCCGGGAATCAAGTAGCGGCGACAAAGGCGGAATCATGCCCCAACAATTGGCGATCATCGTGCTCGTGGACGTCGGCAGTGCGCTGGAGTCCGAGTCACTCGAAGGCAACACCTACCTCTTCGACAACATGAAGCTCCAGGGCTCCACGAATCAGGGAACCGGTGAGCTCGTCACCGCGATCAACGGCTCCTACTGGAGGGACGGATCGCAGGCCAGCGAGCAGGTGCTCAACTGGCTTCCGTACAGCCTCGGTTCCATCCCGCCCACCGTGCCGCGCGGTTACGAGTTCGACCGGGCGCGGCAGACCGACGAGCAGGCCCTGGCCGAGCTCCAGGACCTCGCGAGCAAGTCCTCGGTCGCCGGCACCGACCAGACCGAGCAGCTGAGCCAGGTCCGCAAGACCGTCGGCGCCCGCGTCAAGACCACGCGGCGCACGCGCGGCCGTCTTTCCGGGCAGAAGATCCTGGACGTCACCGGCAAGGTCCTCACCGAGGACAACACGGCGGCCTACACCTACCCCGCGCCGGTGATCACCGACATCTACGGCGAGGCCGTCGACTCGAAGATCATGTATCCGGCGGAGTACGGCTCCCCCGACCTGGTCACCGACGGCTGGTACTGGTCCGCGACCGTCGACACCTCGCGGCCGGGCACCTACTCGTACGTGATGCGGATCCAGCTGCACAAGCTGGTGGGGCTCAACGGCGAACTGCGGTGGGAGGCGGTCAACCTGGTCTGCCCCTCGGCCCTCAAGATCACCTCGGAGCCCCGGCGGAACGCCTTCACCAAGGCGGGCATGGGCATGCTGCCCATCCCCCCGGACGCGGCGTCACACCCCGGCACCCCCTGATCCCGCACGGACTTCAGTCAGAAGGAGGAGCAGATGACCACCACGCCCAGGCGGCGGGAGAACAGTGCCGCGAAGCGGCCCGTCTCCATCACCGCCGTTGTGGACTGTGTGGGCGCCCTGGCAGCCGGCAACATGCAGGGCCACCTGTACATGTACGACACGAACAAGTCCGCGGGATCCACCGGCTTCGGCACCGAGGAGCTCCAGACGCACGTGCGCAAGGGCGACCAACTCCTCTGGAACGCACTCGCGTTGGAGTGCGAGGCGTACGTCGCCATCGACGGCATCGTGATCGACAGCTCCATCTGCGTGCCGGAGCGGAAGGTCTACCCGGGCACCGACGTCGCCTACTGGATCGGCACGGTGAAGAAGGACGCGGCCAACGTCACGTACCAGATCAAGTTCAAGCTCGGCACGAGGGACGAACCGATCGCCACCACTCTGTCGTCGTCCCTCGTCGGCTAGGGCCGGGCATGACGGCGTACGCGAAGGAGGAGCGTTGAGCAGCAGCGTGCAGGAGAAGTCGGCAAGCGGCGTGCATCAGAAGCAGAACCCCGGACAGCTGAACTCGGTCCAGCTGAACATCGTGACGCTCATCAACATGGAGCGAGCGGTGGAGACGGGCTCCCTGAGCGACTCGATGTACATGATGGACAACAGCATCGGCGGCAAAGGACAGGGCACCTCGTCCCTGGAGACGGTCTGCAAGCAGGGCCAGGTCCTGAACTGGATCGTGCGCCCGATCGACATGGAGAAGCGCCCGGACGGCACCTGGCCCCCCATGCCGAAGATCAACAACATCACTTTCCTGGACACCGAACTGGGTGACGAGGAGGACGTGGCCGAGCGGAAGATCTTCACCGAGCTGAAGATCTACGGGATGCCGGACCGCATGCGGTCGCCGTTGACGCCGGTCTACTACTACTGGGCCGGCACGGTCCTGAGCACCGCCAAGCCGGGCGTGCACCGGTACCGGCTCGTGATGGAGCTGGAGCAGGACCGCAAGAAGGAGAAGCTGTACCTGAACACGGCCATCCACCCGTCGATCAGGATCCTCGGGGTCTGACGGACCGGGTGCGAGCCCTGCCGGACCGCATGACCGCCAGGCCGATTCTCGGTCTGGCGGTCATGCGGCGCCGGGCGTAGAGAGAAAGGTTCACCCCAGGAACCCCAGGGAGGCCGTTCGTGGACAGGACCATCGGCAAGGGCACGTTCCGGGACGCGTTCAAGAACCAGGTCATCGCGCTCTCCGCGCTGGCGCCGGGCACGGGGCGGCGGCTCGCCGAGCGGGCCAACGCGGCGGCCGGACCGACCGATGCCTCGCTGCGGACCAAAGCCGAGTTCAACACGTTGTACGACCTGCTGCTCGCCGAGCAGGCAGGCGCGTCGGGCACATCGGCCGAGGCCAGTCTCGTACTCCTCGACGCGGACGGGCAGCTGACCGCGATCGGCCGGATCGTCGACGAGTACCTCAACTCGGCCGAGAACAAAGCGGAGTTCTTCGCTCAGGACATGTATCAGGTCAAGGTCACCGGCTGGCCGCCCGGCGTCCTGACGGCCGACGAGGTGATCCAGGCGCCACAGGGCGCCCGGCTGACCCTGGCGAGGAGCAACGCCCCGGACGACACACTGCTCTCGACGCCCTCGTTCTCGATGGTCAACAGCGGCAATCTGACGGCGCACGCGCCCAAGCGCTCCTGGAAGATCGACTTCGAGGTCGGCGAGAGCGAGGACCGGCTCTACGGCATGGAGCGGATCAACCTCAAGGCGATGTACAACGACCCCTCGCAGATGCGCGAGGCCGTCGCCTGGCGGCTCCTGGAGCGCGCGGGCATCCCGGCGGCGCAGCACACGTACGCGACGTTCTCGATCAACGACCGCTACATGGGTCTCTTCTCGGTCATCGAGCAGGTCGACAAGAAGTTCCTGAAGGACCACTTCGGCAAGAACTCCGAGGGCAACCTCTACAAGGCGTACTGCGGCGACGTCGGCTGCGCGACCCTGGAGCACCGTACCGGCACGGACGGCGTCGACAGCGGGCGGCAGTACTTCACGGCGGGCAGCCTGGAGGACGACCGTACGTACCGCCTGAAGACGAACGAGGACAACCCGTCGGCCAACACCTACGACGACCTCGCCACGCTCGTGCGGACCATCAACGGCGTCCAACTGGGCGGCGGCGAGGGGAAGTTCGCGACCGACGCCTTCCGTGACTCGGTCGAGCAGGTCCTGAACGTCCCCGCGTTCCTGCGCTGGGCGGGCGCCAACGTCCTCCTGGGCAGCTGGGACAACTACTTCGCGACGCCGTCGAACTACTACCTCTACAACTCGGGCCGGCTCGGCGACCCGACGGGCTTCATGGTGCGCCCGTACTTCACGTTCATCCCCTGGGACTACGACAACAGCTCGGGCATCGACTTCTTCTCGACGCAGTGGCAGTACACGGACCTGCTCGACTGGCCCGCGATGAGCCGCAACTACTGCCGGATCACGCACGCGCCGCACGAGGTGTCACACCTGCCGCTGTTCACCAATCTGCTGCGGCACCACGACTTCTGCCAGTACTACCTCGACCACCTCGAATACCTCCTGGACACGGAGTTCGGCCCCGAGCGGGTCGCCGCGCTGCTCGGCTCGGAGGGTTCGGGGCGGTCCGACGGCCTGTGGCAGCTCATCTCGTCCGCCGCGTACGGCGAGTCGACCAGCCCGCACGGACAGCCCTTCACCGGGCGGCAGTTCACCAACGACGAGGTGTACCGCGCCGCGTACCGGCAGTGGGAGCTGAGCCGGGGCTCGCAGTTCACGTACGGGATCTTCCACTACACGCGCATGCGCTACGACCACGCACGTCAGCAGCTTGCCGAACTGCGCAAGACCTATCCCAACGGCGCCAGTGGGGCGGCGTTCCCCGGTGCGATGGAGGTACTGCCCTCATGACCGCAACGAAGAAGTCGGACAAGTCCAGGACCAAGGCCAAGGAGCCGAGGGAGCTGCGCCTGGTCAAGGAAGCCAAGATCCAGGATCTGATCGGCGACGACGCGGGCACCCGCCTGGAGGCGAGCGGCGTCCTCTACCGCGACGGCGCGTTCCTGATCGTCTGCGACAACCTGCCCTCTCTCATCCGGGTCAGCAGCGAACTCTCGCCCAAGGCTCCCGAGAACGGCGTCCTGACCCACAACAAGGCCAAGAAGGCGGGCGGTTCGGAGGCGAACGTCGGGTACGAGGATCTCGCCCACGACGAGCTGCACGACCACTACTTCACGCTGAGCGAGGCCGAGCCGGTCAAGCCCAAGGGCTTCCGCGCCCGCGTCCACGAGTACGACGAGAAGCTGCGCCCCATCGGATCGGCGCAGCTGGACTTCGACCTGGCGGACGCCAACAAGGGCATGGAAGGCCTGGAGTGGGTCGAGCGCTCGGGCACGGGCCACCTCCTCGCCCTGTGCGAGGGAAACCGGTGCGAGGGCGGCAAGAAGGGCAGGACGCCGGGCGGCGGCCGCATCCAGGTCTTCCGCAAGGGCGGCAAACGCTGGATCAACACGGGCACGATCCAGCTGCCCAAGTCGCTGCCCTTCGAGGACTACGCCAGTGTGTCCGTGCGCGACGGACGGATCGCCGTCCTGTCCCAGGCGTCGTCCGCGCTCTGGGTGGGTCGCATCTCCACCAAGAAGTGGCAGGTCGACGAGGGCACGGTCTACCGCCTGCCCACCGACGGCAAGGGCCGCACGGTCTACGGCAACCCGGAGGGCGTGTCCTGGGTCTCGGCCGACCATGTGGTGATCGTGTCCGACCGGGCGAAGAAGGGCGCGGAGAACTCCCGGTTCCGCGAGAAGGACCAGTCGGTCCACCTGTTCCTGATCCCGGGCAACAACATCTGACGCCCGCCGGGCGCGCCGGCCGAGCTAGTCGGCCGCCCACAGGCCGCGCACGTGACCGAGGTGGCGGGTCATCACCGCGCGCACCGCCTCCTCGTCACGGGCGAGCAGCGCGTCCAGGATCTCCAGGTGCTCCTCGGCCGACGCCTCCAGACGGCCCGCGTCGACGAGCGCCTGAAGTCCGTACAGACGTGAGCGCTTGCGCAGGTCGCCGACCACCTCGACCAGGTGGTCGTTGCCCGAGAGCGCGAGCAGACCGAGGTGGAAGCGGATGTCGGCCTCGACGTACGCGATGAGGTCGCCGTCCGCCGCCGCGGTGACGATCTCCCGCGCGGCCGGGCGCAGCGCCTCCAGCTCGGCGGGGTCCGCCGACGTGGCGAGCTCCGCCGTGGTGGGGATCTCGATCAGCGCGCGGACGTGCTTGTACTCGTCGAGCTGCTTCCCGGAGACCGCGGTGACCCGGAAGCCCTTGTTCGGCACCGTGTCGACCAGCCCCTCCTTGGCGAGGTCCAGCATGGCCTCGCGCACCGGAGTCGCGGAGACGCCGAAGCGCACCGCGAGGGTGGGCGCCGAGTAGACCTCGCCCGCGCGCAGTTCGCCCGCGATGAGGGCGGCGCGGAGCGCGTCCGCGACCCGCTCGCGGTAGCTGCTGCGGGTCCCGCCCAGGTTGGGCAGGGCGGGACCGGCGGGGGCGGACGGCGCGCGGTTGCGCTGGGCGGCCATGGGGGCGGTTCCTCCTTGGTGCAATGTCACGTGCCACGAGTATCCCAGCCCGCCGGGCCGGGCGGGCCCCTAGAGGACGAACCCCGCGGGGAAGGGGTCGTCCGGGTCGAGGAGGTACTGCGCGGTGCCGGTCACCCAGGCGCGCCCGGTGAAGCTGGGCAGCACGGCGGGGGTGCCCGCGACCTCGGTGGTGCCCAGCAGCCGCCCGCTGAACTTCGTACCGATGAAGGACTCGTTGACGAACTCGGTGTCCAGCGGCAGCTCGCCGCGCGCGTGCAGCTGGGCCATGCGCGCGCTCGTCCCGGTGCCGCACGGCGAGCGGTCGAACCAGCCGGGGTGGATGGCCATCGCGTGCCGGGAGTGGCGGGCGGTGGCGCCGGGCGCGTAGAGGTGGACGTGGTGGCAGCCGCGGATGGACGGGTCCTGCGGGTGCACCGGCTCCTCCTCGGCGTTGATCGCCGCCATCAGCGAGAGGCCCGCCGCGAGGATGTCGTCCTTGCGGTCGCGCTCGAAGGGGAGGCCGAACTGCTCCAGGGGCAGGATCGCGTAGAAGTTGCCGCCGTAGGCCAGGTCGTACGTCACCGAGCGGCCGTCGGGCAGGGTGATCTTGCGGTCCAGGGCGACGGCGAAGGACGGCACGTTCTTGAGCGTGACCGCCTTCGCCGCGCCGTCCTGGACGGCCACCTCGGCGACGACGAGGCCCGCCGGGGTGTCCAGGCGGATCGTGGTGACCGGCTCGACGACCTCGACCATGCCGGTCTCGACGAGGACGGTGGCGACGCCGATGGTGCCGTGCCCGCACATCGGCAGATAGCCCGAGACCTCGATGTAGATCACGCCGTAGTCGCAGTCGGGCCGGGTGGGCGGCTGGAGGATCGCGCCGCTCATCGCCGCGTGGCCGCGCGGTTCGTTCATCAGGAGCTGCTTGATGTCGTCGCGGTGCTCGCGGAAGTACAGCCTGCGTTCGTTCATCGTCGCGCCGGGGACGGTGCCGATGCCGCCGGTGATCACCCGCGTCGGCATCCCTTCGGTGTGCGAGTCGACCGCGTGCAGGACGAGTTTGCTGCGCATGGGCGGTGCCTTTCGTACGAGTCCTACGAGGGCGGGGCGGGGGACGCGGCTAGGCGAGCCCGGCGGCGACGGCCCGCTCGGTGGCGGTGCGCACCGCCTGCTCCTGCTCGGGAAGCAGCGGCACTCGGGGCGGCCGGCAGGGGCCGCCGTGGCGTCCGGCGATGTCCATGGAGAGCTTGATGGCCTGGACGAACTCGGGCTGGGAGTCCCAGCGCAGCAGCGGGTGCAGCTGCCGGTAGAGCTTGGTCGCCGTGTCCAGGTCGCCCGCCACGGCGGCGCGGTAGAGCTCGACGCACGCGGCGGGCAGCATGTTGGGATAGCCGGCGATCCAGCCCTTGGCGCCCGCGACGGCGAGTTCGAGCAGGACGTCGTCGGCGCCGATCAACAGGTCCAGCTCGGGGGCGAGTTCGGCTATGCGGTAGGCACGGCGGACGTCTCCGGAGAACTCCTTGACGGCGTGCACGTACCCCTCGGCGTGCAGCTTCGCGAGGAGTTCCGGCACCAGGTCGACCTTGGTGTCGATGGGGTTGTTGTACGCCACGACCGGGATGCCCGCCTTCGCGACCTCGGCGTAGTGGGCGAGGACGGAGCGCTCGTCGGCGCGGTAGGCGTTCGGCGGAAGGAGCATCACGGAGGCGCAGCCCGCGTCCTTGGCCTGCTCGGCCCAGCGGCGGGCCTCGGCGGAGCCGTAGGCGGCGACGCCGGGCAGCACCCGCTGCCCGCCGACCGCCTCGACGGCGGTCTCCACGACCTTGGCGCGCTCCTCGGGGGTGAGCACCTGGTACTCGCCGAGCGATCCGTTGGGCACGACGCCGTCGCAGCCGTTCTCGACGAGCCAGGCGCAGTGCTCGGCGAACCGGCCGTAGTCGACGGACAGGTCGTCGTTCAGCGGGAGCGCGGTGGCGACGAGGACGCCGTGCCAGGGGCGGGGGTGAGGGCTGTTCATGGGCGCGTTCATGGGCGTGTTCCCTTCGGTGCGGTGCGGCTGGGTGCGGCTGGGTGCGGCGGCTAGGAGGGGTCGGGGTCCGGCCGGTCGTCGGCGGCCCGTGCGAGTACGCCGAGCGGGACGGGCCGGGCGAACGGCCGCCGCGCGGAACGCTCCGCGCAGCCCGCGAGCCCGGCGACGGCCGCCGAGCACATCCGGCCCTGGCACCAGCCCATGCCGGCGCGGGTCAGGAGTTTCACGGTCCGCGCGTCCGTGGCCCCCAGCTCGTCGACGGCCTCGCGGACCGCTGATGCGGGGACCTCCTCGCAGCGGCAGACGAGGGTGTCGTCGTGGAGCTGTTCGGCCCAGTGCGCGGGCGGTGTGTAGACGGAGGCGAGCACCGCGGCGAACTCCCGCATCCTCGTACGGGACTTGGCGGCGGCGGCCCATGCGCGCGGGTCGGGGGTGATCCCCCGGAGCCGGGCGGCGGCGGAGCGTCCGGCGATGTGGCCCTCGGCGAGCGAGAGGGCGGCGCCGCCGATGCCGGTGGCCTCTCCGGCGGCCCAGACGCCGGGGACGTCGGTGCGCTGCTCGGCGTCGACGGCGACGTTCAGGCCGTCTACGCGGCAGCCGAGTCCCTCGGCGAGATCGGTGTGCGGCAGCATGCCGTGACCGACGGCGAGGGTGTCGCAGGGGATGCGCCGCCCGGTGCCGGGCCTGACGCGTCCCGCCGGGTCGAGCGCGGCGATGGTCACCGCCTCGACGGCGTCCTTGCCGTGCGCTTCGACGACGGTGTGCCGGGAGACCAACGGGATGCGGTGCCGGGCGAGCCGGGCGGCGTACTGCGCCCCCTCGGCGAGCTTGTCCGGATGGGCGGCGAGGGTGGCCGTGTGCCGCGCGAAGGCCTTCGGGCCGGCGGACTCGACCAAGGCGGCCACGTCGGCACCTGCGGTCGCGAGCCCGGCGGCGACGGGCATGAGCAGCGGCCCGGTCCCCGCCACGACGACGGTGCGCCCCGGCAGCACGAGACCCCCCTTGAGCATGGCCTGCGCACCACCGGCGGTGACCACCCCGGGCAGGGTCCATCCGGGAAACGGCAGGACCTTCTCGTATCCCCCCGTGGCGAGCAGCACGGCATCGGCACGCACGGCTACGGACTCTTCCTGCTCGGGCCCGAGCAGCGCATGCACGACAAACCCACCTCCCCCGGCATCAACCACGAGCCCCGCAACGGACGAACCCGGCACCCCGGGGGACACCGCCCCGACCCCGTCACCCAACACCCCGGCAGGCAACTGCCCGCCAGGCGCATAAGCAGAGGCGCCGCCCGACGCGCCGGAAGCCAGTGCGTCAGGGCGTGCTTCGGCTCCCCTGCCCGGCCCCGGCGTCGGCGGTCGTCCGGTCGGCGACGCCCCGGCGTGGCGTTCCACGAACCAGACGTGATGTTCCGTCAAGTACGTGACGCGGCCCGCGGCGATCTCCTCCGTGAGGCCGGACCGTAGCCGCTCCCACGTCCGCCACTGGTGGTGCAGTGCCTTCGGGCGCCGCGCGCGGAACGCTTCGGCGGGCTGGCGGTAGAACTGGCCGCCCGCCTGCGGCGCCGAGTCGAGCACCGTCACGTGCACACCGCGCCGCACCGCGGCGAGCGCCGCCGCGAGGCCCGCGGGCCCTGCGCCGATCACGGCGAGCGTGGGCCTCCGGGCCGGGGCCGCAACCGCACCCTCAGCCGTCCTCATCGGCCACCTCCCGTCGACGGCCCGCCACAAGCCGCGGCGCCGCCGTGCCCGCTGCCGTCCTGCGTGCGGATCTCGGCGCCTGGGATGGCCGGGACCAGGCAAGCCCGTTGATTCGCGCGGCCGTTGACCTCCACCAGACAGTCGAAGCAGACGCCGATCCCGCAGAAGACTCCCCTCGGCCCGCCCTCGCGCCGCGTGGTGCGCCACGCCGTGATGCCCGCCGACCAGAGCGCGGCGGCCACCGTCTGCCCCGGCAGGGCCGGGATCTCGCGGCCGTCGAACGTGACGGTGTGCGCTGGGGCGGGGCGGGCGCGGACCAGGTTCAGGGGGGTGCGGTCGCTCACGAAGCCTCCTGGGGCGGGCAGTTGGCGAAACGGTCGGGGAGGAAGGGGGCAAGGGCGAGATCCGGGCTCACCCCGGTAAGCACCTGGGCGATCAAGTGGCCCGTCCCCGCCGCGAGGCCGATCCCCGCGCCCTCGTGCCCGCAGGCGTGGACGAGCCCCGGCACCCGGGCGTCGGGGCCGACGGCGGGGAGGTGGTCCGGCATGTAGGGGCGGAAGCCCACGTACGCGCGCATCGCGCGGACGCCCTCCAGGAACGGGAAGAGCCGGGTCGCCCCCGCCGCGAGGGCCCGCATCACCGGCAGGGAGAAGGAGCGGTCGAAGCCGACCCGCTCGCGGCTCGCGCCGATCAGGACGGGCCCCGCGGCCGTTCCCTCGACCACCGGCGACGTCTGGAGCGCGGCGGATCCGCTGGCCACGTCGGCCACGTAGTCGGCGGCGTACACCTTGTGCCGGACCATGCGCGGCAGTGGCTCGGTCACGAGGACGAAGCCGCGCCGCGGCAGCACGGGGAGGTCGGTTCCGGCGAGGGCGGCGAGCTCGCCGCCCCAGGTGCCCGCCGCGTTCACGACGTACGGGGCGTGGATCTCGCCCCGGTCGGTGCGCACCCCGCGCACCTCGCCGCCCGCGGTCCGCAGCACGGCGGTGACGGTCCAGCCGGTGCGCAGCTCCGCACCCGACGACCGTGCCAGGCGCACCAGTTGGGCCGCGGCCAGGGACGGCATCACCTGGCTGTCCTGCGGATAGAAGACGCCGCCCGCCGTGCCGGGAGCGAGGTGGGGTTCGAGTTCGTACAGCTCGTCGGCCGCGACGGCCCGCGCGTCGACCCCGGCTTCGCGCTGTCCGGCGGCGAACTCCCCGAGCGCCGCGAGCCCTTCGCCGGACGACGCCACGACGACGCCGCCCTTCGCCTCGTACTCGATGCTCGCGCCCACGCCCGGCTCGGCGGCGAGCTCCGTCCACAGTCGGCCGGACAGGAGGGCGAGTTCGAGTTCGGGGCCGGGTTCCTTGTCGGAGACGAGGAGGTTTCCCTCGCCGGATCCGGTCGTGCCGCCGGCCACGGGACCGCGGTCCACCAAGGCGACCGAAAGACCGGCCCGCGCCGCGTACAGAGCACAGGCGGCGCCCACCATCCCGGCGCCGACTACCACAACATCGCAGGTCAGCCGCTTTGTCACGCCAGTACTATGTCACATGTTCCCTTACGGGCCAAGGGTCTCTACGCTGGCGGAACCGCCACTGAGCACTCCGCCACGAGCCCCGGAACGGGGAGGAAAAGGTGAACCCCATGGCCGAGTCCAACCAGGTCAGCACAGCCACCGAGACCGACAAAGCCAGCAAGGCCAGCAAGGCCGGCAAGTCCACGGTGCGCAAGAACGGGCTGTACCCCGAGATCTCCGACGAGCTCTCCGCCCTGATGAGGACGGGCTGGGCCGACACCGAGCAGCGCGACCTGCGCCCTGCCGAGCAGTCCTCGCACGCGGCGCGGCGCCGCGCCGCCCTGTCCGCGCTGTTCCCGGGCGAGCGCCTGGTGATCCCCTCCGGGCAGCTCAAGATCCGCTCGAACGACAGCCATTACCCCTTCCGCCCGTACTCCGCGTACGTCCACATGACCGGCGACCAGGCGCGGGACTGCGCCCTGGTCCTCGAACCCCGCGCCGGAGGCGAGGGCCACGACGCGCACCTCTACCAACTCCCGCGCGACAGCCGGGAGAGCGACGAGTTCTGGATCGGCATGACGGCCGAGCTGTGGATGGGCCGCAGGCGCAGCCTCGCCGAGTCCGAGCTGCTCCTGGGCCTGCCCTGCCGCGACGTGCGCGACGCCCCGGCCGAGCTTGCCGCGTCGCCCGCCGTGCCGACCCGCATCGTGCGCGGCCACGACCCGGCGCTGGAGGAGGCCCTGACGACCGACGAGGAGCGCGACGCCGAGCTGGAGAAGGCACTCTCCGGCCTGCGCCTGGTCAAGGACGACTGGGAGATCGGCGAGCTGCGCAAGGCGGTGGACTCCACGGTCCGCGGATTCACCGATGTCGTACGGGAGTTGGCCACCGCCGTCGCCACCTCGGAGCGGTGGATCGAGGGCACCTTCTTCCGCCGCGCCCGCCTGGAGGGCAACCACATCGGCTACGGCTCGATCTGCGCGGCCGGCGAGCACGCCACGATCATGCACTGGCAGGAGAACGACGGCCCCGTGCGCCCCGGCGAACTCCTGCTCCTGGACGCGGGCGTGGAGACCCACACCCTCTACACCGCCGACGTCACCCGCACCCTCCCCATCGACGGCACCTTCACCCCGCTCCAGCGCAAGATCTACGACGCGGTGTACGAGGCACAGGAGGCCGGCATCGCCGCCGTGAAGCCGGGCGCCGCGTACCGCGACTTCCACGACGCGGCGCAGCGGTACCTCGCGCACAAGCTCGTCGAGTGGGGCCTCCTTGAAGGCGACCCGGAGCGGGTCTTCGAGCTCGCCCTGCAACGGCGCTTCACCATGGCGGGCACGGGCCACATGCTCGGCCTCGACGTGCACGACTGCGCCCAGGCACGCACCGAGGAGTACGTCGGCGGCGTACTCGAAGAGGGCATGGTGCTCACCGTCGAGCCCGGCCTGTACTTCCAGCCGGACGACCTCACCGTGCCCGCGGAGTACCGGGGCATCGGGGTCCGCATCGAGGACGACATCCTCGTCACGGCGGACGGCAACGAGAACCTGTCGGCGGGTCTGCCGCGCGGCGCCGCGGCGGTGGAGGCCTGGATGAGCGGCCTGGCGGGCGGTCGCTGAGCGGGCACCCGCGGCCCGCACCTCCGGCGTACATCTGCCGCACACAGCGGCGGCGCACACTTGACGACCCCTCTATGCACTGTGTGTATACGCGCTATGTATAGTGCTCGCATGTCCGCTGCGAAAAGCAAGATGAAGAGATCCGTCAAGGGGTTCCGTCGCGCCGCTTCTTTGACGGCCATGGCCTCCGCGGCCATGGCCGTCGCGCTGACGGGATGCACCAAGGTGGACACCACGGCACCCAGTTCCGTCCGCAAGGACGCGGCGGCCGTGAGCCTCAAGAGCCAGGCGAAGCTGGGGACGGTCGACTGCCGCAAGGCGAAGTGCGTGGCCCTGACCTTCGACGCGGGGCCGAGCGAGAACTCGCCGCGACTGCTCGACATCCTCAAGGAGGAGAAGGTGCCCGCCACCTTCTTCCTGCTCGGCAAGAACCACATAGCCGAGCACCCCGGCCTCGTGAAGCGCATGGCGGACGAGGGCCACGAGGTGGCGAGCCACACCTGGTCGCACAAGATCCTCACCGACATCACGCCGGACGAGGCACGCCGGGAACTGCGCAGGACCAACGAGGCGATAGAGAAGCTGATCGGCCACAAGCCGACGCTGATGCGCCCGCCGCAGGGGCGCACCAACCCCGACGTCAACGAGATCTCGCGCGAGGAGGGCCTCTCGGAGGTCCTGTGGAGCGTGACCGCCAAGGACTACACGACCAACGACTCCGCCCTGATCCAGAAGCGCGTCGTCGACCAGACCCGGCGGGACGGCATCATCCTGCTGCACGACATCTACAAGGGGACGGTGCCCGCGGTGCCGGGCATCATCGACGAGCTGAAGAAGCGCGGCTACGTCTTCGTGACGGTGCCCCAGCTGCTCGCGCCGGGCAAGGCGGAACCGGGGAAGATCTACCGGCCCTAGCCTGCGGGTTTCCGCGCCGGGGCCTGGCAGGATCTCCCTGTGGCTCTCTTCCGTATCGACCGGCAATCGTCCCTGCCCGCCGACGAGGTCTGGCGCCGGCTCACCGCGTGGGAGCGGCATGCCGATGTGGTCCCGCTGACGCGGGTGACCGTCCGGACGCCGCCGCCCAGCGGGGAGGGGACGGTGTTCGTCGCGCGTACCGGGATCGGTCCGGTGGGCTTCGACGACGTGATGGAGGTCGTGACGTGGCGCCCGGCCGCCGGGGGCGGGGGCCTGTGCCGCCTGGAGAAGCGGGGACAGTTCGTGACCGGCTGGGCGGAGATCGAGGTCTCCCCCGGGGCGACGGGCTCCGGCTCCGGGTCCGGGTCCGGGTCCGGGTCCGGGTCGACGGTGGCCTGGCGGGAGGACCTACGGGTGCGGTGGCTGCCGCGGGTCTTCGACCGGGTGCTCCTGGCCGCCGCGCGGTGGATGTTCGGCCGGGCGGTGGACGGCCTGCTCTCCTCTCCCCCGCCCCGCCCCTACGCGTGACGGGGACGCCCCCGGTCAGCTCCTCGATGCGCGGCCGCGGTGCGTCCGTACGCCGTACCGCGTCGGGGCCCAGGCCCCTATGCCGTCGGGGAGTTCGGCCAGGGCGGCACGGCCGTGCTGCCGCAGCCGGTCCGCCTCCCCGTGGAGATCGCGGCCCGCGGGGTCGGGACGTCGGAGATCAAGATCACCCCAGGTGTCCGTACCCTCCCCCGCGCAAGCCCTCGGCTCAGTTCCGCGAAGCCTGCGACCGGCCGTGCAGCGTCCGCGCCACCCGCGGCCCCAGCCACCGCTTCATCCTGCGCAGCGGCTCCAACTGCTCGGCCGCGCGGTCGATTCGGTAGTACAGCTGCGGCGGGATGTGCGGCAGGAGCGGCGAGTGGCGCTGGCCCAGGAGCGCGAACATCTGGGCCGGGTCCAGGCCGATGTAGCGCGGCAGGTTCTCGTACCACTGGGCGCTGTAGCGGGCCGCGCTCTGCACGGAGAGGAGGGCGGCCCTGCGCTCGCGCTCGTATTCCGCCAGGGCGGGGCCCAGCTCCGGGCTTTTGCGCAGTGCGCCCGCCAGGGCGATCGCGTCCTCCAGGGCGAGCGTCGTGCCCGCGCCGATGGAGTAGTGCGTGGTGTGCGCGGCGTCGCCGAGCAGGACCACGTTGCCGCGGTGCCAGGTGCGATTGGTCAGCGTACGGAAGTTGAGCCACTGCGCGCTGCCGTCGGACTGCGCGCGGCCGATCAGGCGGTGCCCGTCGAGCGGCCCCGCGAACAGCCGCTCCAGCAGGGCGAGCCCGTCGGCCTCGCTCGCCTCGTGCAGGCCGAGACCCGTCCAGGTCTCCGGGGAGCACTCGATGACGCAGGTGCTCTTCTCGTCGCTGAAGCGGTAGCCGTAGCACCAGATCCAGCCGTGCGCGGTCTCCACGAAGGCGAAGGTGAAGGAGTCGAAGACCTTGGTGGTGCCGAGCCAGATGTATTTGTTGCGCCCGAGCGTGACCTCCGCGCCGAAGTGGCCGCTGTGCCGCTCGCGCAGCGCGCTCCTGACGCCGTCGCCCGCGACGACCAGATCGGCGTCGGGCAGCTGCGCCTCGTCCGTGATCTCCCGCTCGAACTCGACGCGTACGCCCAGGGATTGGGCCCGGGTGGCCAGGATGTCGAGCAGCCGGTGGCGCCCGATGCCGAAGCCCTCGTCGCCGTGGTGGACCGTGGTGCGGTCGCCGACGTGCGCGACGCCGTCGCTCCAGCGGACCGAGTGCTCGGCCACGGCGCGCGCGGACTCGGGGTCGCCGTCGCGGAGCTTCTCCAGCAGGCCGCCCCAGTAGGTGACGCCCCAGCCGTAGGTCGATCCGGCTGGGTTCCGCTCGTGGACGGTGATGTCGTGGGACGGGTCCTGCCGCTTGAGCAGAATCGAGAGGTACAGGGCGGCTGGACCGCCGCCGACGCAGGCGACCTTCACACGTGCTCCCATTGCGTCACAAAGTGGTCATTTTGTGACGCAACGTAGCAGGGGTGACGGTCGATCCCGTGGATCTCGGGCGGGCGGCGGACCGAGCCGGGACGTCAGGCCACGGACCCTATGCGCCCCGCGGGACGCCGCGAGCCGTCGTGGTGGATCGGCGTGTGCGCGCCCGTCAGCGAGACACCGCTGCCGCCACGGCGGTTCGCGACGATCTCCGCGGCGATCGACAGGGCCGTCTCCTCCGGGGTGCGCGCACCCAGGTCGAGGCCGATGGGTGAGCGCAGGCGGGTCAACTCCAGCTCGGTGACGCCGACTTCACGCAGGCGCTCGTTGCGGTCCTCGTGCGTGCGGCGCGATCCCATCGCGCCCACGTAGGCGACCGGCAGCCGCAGGGCCAGTTCGAGCAGGGGCACGTCGAACTTGGCGTCGTGGGTCAGCACGCACAGCACGGTGCGGCCGTCGACCTCGGTGCGCTCCAGGTACTTGTGCGGCCACTCGACGACGATCTCGTCGGCGTCGGGGAAACGCGCCGCCGTCGCGAAGACGGGCCGCGCGTCGCACACGGTCACGCGGTAGCCGAGGAACGCGCCGATCCTGACGAGCGCCGACGCGAAGTCGATCGCGCCGAACACGATCATGCGGGGCGGCGGGACGCTCGACTCGACGAGGACCGTGAGGGGCTGCCCGCAGCGCGAGCCGTCCTCGCCGATCTCGGTCGTGCCGGTGCGCCCGGCGTCCAGCATCGCGCGGGCCTCGCCCGCGACGGTGCGGTCCAGCTCGGGATGGCCGCCGAGCCCGCCCTCGAAGCCGGCGTCGGCGTCGGAACGTACGAGAAGAGCGCGGCCCACCAGCTCGGCGGGGCCGGAGGTGATGCGGGCGACGGCCGCGGCCTCGCCCGACGCGGCCGCGGCGAGCGCGGCGGCGATGACCGGCCGCACGGAGGAGTCCGCGCGGACCGGGGTGACGAGGATGTCGATGATGCCGCCGCAGGTCAGGCCCACGGCGAAGGCGTCCTCGTCGCTGTATCCGAAGCGTTCAAGAATGCTCTCGCCGTCTTCGAGTGCCTGCCGGCACAGGTCGTAGACGGCGCCTTCCACACACCCGCCGGAGACGGACCCGATGGCCGTGCCGTCGGCGTCGACGGCCAGGGCCGCGCCCGGTTGCCGGGGCGCGCTGCCGCCGACCGCCACCACGGTGGCGACCGCGAAGTCGCGTCCCTGCTCGACCCACCGGTTCAGCTCTTCGGCGATGTCCAGCATGTCCGTCTCCTAACGGGTGTGTGATGACCAGGATGGGCTACTTGACGCCCATCCAGTTCTCGATCGGGTGGAGCGCGAAGAAGGCGAGGAACACGAGCGCCAGCACCCACATGAGCCAGCCGATCTCACGGACCTTGCCCTGGGCGGCCTTGATCAGGACGTGGGCGATGACACCGGCCGCGATACCCACCGTGATGGAGTACGTGAACGGCATCAGGACGGTGGTCAGGAACACCGGAATGGCGGTGGCCTGGTCGGTCCAGTCGATGTGCCGGGCGTTGCTCAGCATCATCGCGCCGATGACCACGAGCGCTGCGGCCGCGACCTGCGTCGGGATGAGCTGGGCCAGCGGGGTGAAGAAGAGGCACAGGGTGAAGGCGAGACCGGTGATCACGCTCGCGAAGCCGGTGCGCGCGCCGTCGCCGACGCCCGCCGTGGACTCGACGAAGACGGTCTGCCCGGAGGCACCGGCGAAACCGCCGACGACACCACCGGCACCGTCGATCGCCAGCGCCTTGTTCAGGCCCGGCATCTTGCCGTCCTTGTCGGCCAGGTTGGCCTGCTGGCCGATGCCGATGATGGTGCCCATGGCGTCGAAGAAGCCGGCGAGGACCAGGGTGAAGACGATGACGCCCACGGTGATGGCGCCGATGTCGCCGATCCCGCTGAAGGACACCTCGCCGAAGAGGCCGAAGTCGGGCGACGAGACGATGGAGCCGTCGAGCTCCGGGGCGTTGAGGCCCCAGTCCTGCTGGCTCATGCCCGCGACCTGGTTGACGATCGCGGCGAAGACGGTGCCGCCGACGATGCCGATGAGGATCGCGCCCGGGACCTTGCGGACCTGGAGCAGGAAGATCAGCAGGACGGTGACGGCGAAGCACAGGACGGGCCAGCCGATGAGCTTGTCGTCGATGCCCATCTGGATCGGCTTCGCGCCCATGTCGCCGTGCTTGGACGGCATGGAGGTGACGAAGCCCGCCTGGACCAGGCCGATCAGCGTGACGAACATGCCGATGCCCATGGTGATGGCGTGCTTCAGGGCCAGCGGGATCGCGTCCATGATCAGGGTCCGCAGACCGGTCAGGACCAGCAGGATGATGATGACGCCGTAGATGATGCACATCGCCATCGCGTTGCCCCAGGTCATCTCCGGGGCGACCTGGAAGGCCATCACGGCGGAGACACCGAGTCCCGCCGCCAGGGCCAGCGGCACATTGCCGAGGATGCCCATGACGAGGGTGGTGGCGGCCGCCGCGAAGACGGTGGCGGTGGTCAGCTGATCACCGTCGAGCCGGTGTCCCGTGGCGTCGGGCACCGAGAGGATCACCGGGTTCAGAAGGATGATGTAGGCCATCGCCATGAAGGTGGTGATGCCGCCACGCACCTCCCGACCGACCGTCGATCCTCTGTGCGTTATGTGGAAATACCGGTCGAGCCAGGACCTGCCGGCCGGGACGCGTGAGCCGTTGCCCGCGTCCTCTGCCGTGGTCTTCGGCTCCGTTGACTGCTGGGTCATGGTGCCTAACTCCCAAGGTTCAAAGGGGCACCCGCAACAGGCTGTTCCCTACCGGGACCTGTGGAGACTGCGGGATTTGGGATGGTGCGTTTGGCTGCACGACCCGGGGGACGGCCCGAGACGAACTGGGGCTCCGAGGAGCATGGGTGCTGCGTAGGTACTGCGATGACCGCGAGCGGTGCGGTACTGGGGTTCTCCGGGCGGCACGGGCGACGGGAAGTGTGACGTTCCGTGGGAGGCACGCGCCGCCCGGAGAGATCGTGGGACCAGGCGCCGGTCAGGTACCCGTGAGGTGTTCCGGACGGACCGGCGTCTTGTTCAGCTCCAGGCCCGTCGCGTTCCGGATCGCCGCGAGGACGGCCGGGGTGGACGAGAGGGTCGGGGCCTCGCCCATGCCGCGAAGGCCGTAGGGCGCGTTCGGGTCGGCCAGTTCGAGCACGTCCACCGGGATGGTCGGCGTGTCGAGGATGGTCGGGATGAGGTAGTCCGTGAAGGAGGGGTTGCGCACCTTCGCGGTCTTCGGGTCGACGATGATCTCCTCCATCACCGCGACGCCCAGGCCCTGGGTGGTGCCACCCTGGATCTGGCCGACCACGGAGAGCGGGTTGAGCGCCTTGCCGACGTCCTGGGCGGTGGCCAGTTCGATGACCTTGACCAGGCCGAGCTCGGTGTCCACCTCGACGACCGCGCGGTGCGCGGCGAACGAGTACTGGACGTGGCCGTTGCCCTGACCGGTCTTCTTGTCGAAGGCCACGGTCGGGCGGTGCCGCCACTCGGCCTCGACCTCGACGCTCTCGCCTTCGAGCAGCTCGGCCAGGTCCGCGAGGGCCTCGCCGCCGTCGGTGACGACCTTGCCGCCCTCCAGGAGGAGTTCGGCGGTGGCCCACGCCGGGTGGTACGAGCCGAACTTGCGGCGGCCGATCTCCAGGACCTTCTCGCGCACCAGCTCGCAGGAGTTCTTGACCGCGCCACCGGTGACGTACGTCTGACGGGACGCGGACGTCGAGCCGGCGCTGCCCACCTGGGTGTCGGCGGGGTGGATGGTCACCTGCTGGACGCCGAGCTCGGTGCGGGCGATCTGCGCGTGGACGGTGATGCCGCCCTGGCCGACCTCCGCCATCGCGGTGTGCACGGTCGCGACCGGCTCGCCGTTGATGACCTCCATGCGCACCTTGGCGGTGGAGTAGTCGTCGAAGCCCTCGGAGAAGCCGACGTTCTTGATGCCGACCGCGTAGCCGACGCCGCGGACGACGCCCTCGCCGTGCGTGGTGTTGGAGAGTCCGCCGGGCAGCGCGCGGACGTCCGCGCCCTCGCTGGACTCCCACTGGCGCTCGGGCGGCAGCGGGCGGGCCTTGACGCGGCGCAGGATCTCGGCGACCGGGGCCGGCGAGTCGACCGGCTGTCCGGTCGGCAGGAGCGTGCCCTGCGACATGGCGTTGAGCTGGCGGAACTCGACCCGGTCCATGCCCACCTTGTCGGCGAGCTTGTCCATCTGGGCCTCGTAGGCGAAGCAGGCCTGGACGGCGCCGAAGCCGCGCATCGCGCCGCACGGAGGGTTGTTGGAGTAGAGGGCGATCGCCTCGATGTCGACGTCATCGACCACGTACGGGCCGACCGACAGGGACGAGGCGTTGCCCACGACCGCCGGGGACGCCGACGCGTAGGCGCCGCCGTCCAGGACGATCCGGCACTTCATGTGCGTGAGCTTGCCGTCCTTGGTGGCGCCGTGCTCGTAGTAGAGCTTCGCCGGGTGGCGGTGCACGTGGCCGAAGAAGGACTCGAAGCGGTTGTAGACGATCTTGACCGGCTTGCCGGTGCGCAGCGCCAGGAGGCAGGCGTGGATCTGCATCGAGATGTCCTCGCGGCCGCCGAACGCGCCGCCGACGCCGGAGAGCGTCATACGCACCTTCTCCTCGGGCAGGCCGAGGACGGGGGCGATCTGTTCGAGGTCCGAGTGCAGCCACTGGGTGGCGACGTACAGGTCGACGCCGCCGTCCTCGGCCGGTACGGCGAGGCCGGACTCCGGGCCGAGGAAGGCCTGGTCCTGCATGCCGAAGGTGTACTCGCCCCTGACGATGAAGTCGGCCTTCTTGGCGGCCTCTTCGGCGTTGCCCCGGACGATCGGCTGGTTGTGCACGATGTTCGGGTGCGGGACGTGCTGGATGTACTCGTCGCTGCGGTCCTCGTGCACGAGGACGGCGTCCGGAGCGGTCGCCGACGCCTCGTCGGTGATGACGGGCAGTTCCTTGTACTCGACCACGATCTTCGCGGCGGCACGGCGTGCGGTCTCCGGGTGGTCGGCGGCCACGAGGGCGACCGGCTCACCGTGGTGACGGACCTTGCCGTGCGCGAGCACCGGGGTGTCCTGGATCTCCAGGCCGTAGTTCTTCATCGCGGCGGGCAGGTCGTCGTACGTCAGGACGGCGTAGACGCCGGGCGTCTTGAGGGCCTCGACGGTGTCGATCGACACGATCTCGGCGTGCGCGACGGTGCTGCGGAGCGTCTGGCCCCAGAGCATGTCCTCGTGCCACATGTCCGAGGAGTAGGCGAACTCGCCGGTGACCTTCAGGGTGCCGTCCGGACGGAGCGTGGACTCGCCGATGCCGCCCTTGTTGTGCTTCTGGGTGACGTCGGTGGGCGCGCCCGTGGTGGTCTTGGTTCCAGCCATGATCAGACCGTCTCTTCCTGACGGGCGGCCGCCAGGCGGACCGCGTCCAGGATCTTCTCGTAACCGGTGCAGCGGCAGAGGTTGCCGGAGAGCGCCTCACGGATGTCGGCGTCCGACGGCGACGCGTTGCGCTCCAGGAGCTCGTCGGCCGCGACGAGGAGACCGGGGGTGCAGAAACCGCACTGGACGGCGCCGGCGTCGATGAACGCCTGCTGGATCTGGGAGAGTTCGCCGCCCTCGCCCGTCTGGCCGTCGGTGCCCTTGGCCTGCCACTGGCGGGCCTCCTGGAGGCTGGTGCCGCCGCAGACGGAGCCGCAGGCGCCGCCCGGGTGGGCGTCGTCGCGGTGCTTGGCGTAGTCCGCCAGGCCCTCGACGGTGACGACCTCCCTGCCCTGTACCTGACCGGCCGCGACGAGGCAGGAGCAGACCGGTACGCCGTCGAGGCGGACGGTGCAGGATCCGCACTCGCCCTGCTCGCAGGCGTTCTTCGAACCGGGAAGCCCCATGCGCTCGCGCAGGACGTAGAGAAGGGACTCGCCCTCCCAGACGTCGTCGGCTTCCTGCTGACGGCCGTTGACCGTGAAGTTCACGCGCATTATGCGACTCCCTCAGTGCTGCGGCCGTTGCCGCGGTACGACTCCCAGGTCCAGCCGAGCGTGCGGCGGGCCATGATGCCGACGGCGTGCCGGCGGTAGTTCGCCGTGCCGCGGACGTCGTCGATCGGGTTGGCGGCACCGGAGGCGAGCTCCGCGAACTGCTTGGCGATCGAGGGGGTGATGATCTTCTTGCTGTCCCAGAAGCCGCCCTCGTCGAGCGCGGCGTTCAGGAATTCCTCGGCCGCCTTCGCCCGGATGGGCGTCGGGGCCGCGGAGCCGATGCCGGTCCGCACGGTCCGGGTCTCGGGGTGCAGCGCGATGCCGAAGGCGCACACCGCGATGACCATCGCGTTGCGGGTGCCGACCTTCGAGTACTGCTGCGGGCCGTCCGCCTTCTTGATGTGGACGGACTTGATGAGCTCGTCCTGGGCGAGCGCGTTGCGCTTCACGCCGGTGTAGAAGTCGTCGATGGGGATGAGGCGCGAGCCCCGCACGGACTCCACCTCCACCTCGCAGTCGGCGGCGAGCAGCGCCGGGTGGGCGTCACCGGCCGGGGACGCCGTGCCGAGGTTGCCGCCGACGCCGCCGCGGTTGCGGATCTGCGGGGATGCGACCGTGTGCGAGGCCAGCGCGAGACCGGGGAGCTCGGTGCGCAGCTCCTCCATGATCGTGGTGTAGGGAACCGAGGCGCCCAGCTGGACCGTCTCCTCGCCCACCGACCACTCGCTCAGCTCGGCGACGCGGTTGAGGTCAAGCAGGTACTCGGGACGACGGTGGTCGAAGTTGATCTCGACCATCACATCGGTGCCACCCGCAATCGGCACAGCGGTGGGGTGCTCGGCCTTCGCGGCGAGCGCCTCCTCCCAGCTGGCGGGGCGAAGGAAGTCCATGAGGCTCTCTTCTTCTTCATATCGAGGGTCGTTCGTTCGAGAGATCCAGCCAAGTCGGACCGGAGGTCCCTCGACTGCTCGTTCATGTGCTGTTAACGCGGAGTGGGCCAAGTACACCGCCCCGTCGTCCGATGGGGTCAGTCACCGAAACCATGAAGGAGTTGGCTGGCCAAGCCGCGCGTCTTGTAGATTCGTATGAAGAACGGGCCTCAGTAACCTCGCGGATTCCCCCTGGAAACCGGAGGCACCCCAGGACACGAGGGGCCCGGGTCGACTGTCGGCGACACAGAGTCGACAGACGTGAACTGTCTGTACATCCCATTCGAGACAAGATCGGCGGCGACCACCATGCGGCTGCGCGCACTCCTTGACACCGACGCGCTGGGCCTGCGGCTGCTCGGCGGTGAGGAAGAGCTCGACCGCACCGTGCGCGGTGTGATGACCACGGACCTGCGCGACCCCAGCCGGTACCTCGCGGGCGGCGAGCTGGTCCTGACCGGCCTCGCCTGGCGCCGCGACGCCTCGGACACCGAGCCCTTCGTACGCCTTCTCGCGAGCGCCGGGGTGGCCGCGCTCGCCGCGGGCGAGGCCGAGCTTGGCGACATCCCGGACGACATCGTCGAGGCCTGCGCACGCCACCGCCTGCCGCTGTTCGCCGTGAACGAGTCGGTCGCCTTCGCCACGATCACCGAGCACGTCGTCCGCCAGGTCTCCGGCGAGCGGGCCGGTGACCTGGCCGCCGTCGTGGACCGCCACCGCCGCCTGATGACCTCGGGCCCGACCGGCGGCGGCCCCGACGTCGTCCTCGACCTGCTCGGCTCCGACCTGGACCTGCGGGCCTGGGTCCTGTCCTCCGCGGGCCGCGCCATCGCGGGGTCGAGCGCGGCGGGCCCCGCCCTGCCCACGGCGGTGTGCGCGCGCCTGGCAGCCGAACACCTGGCCGCGGCCAGGACGGGGCGGCGGGGCCCGCACCGGGTCCAGGTGGAGGGCGCGACGTACTCCCTGTTCCCCGTCCGGAGCAGTGGGCGCGGTGCGACTTCCGCCGCGGCCGCCGCGAGCACGGCGGCCCTGCGCGACGTACGCGAGACGGTCCTTTCGGACTGGCTCCTCGCGGTCGAGGCCGACGCGGGCGACTGGCCCGAGGAGCGGCTCGACCTGCTGCAGGGCGTCACCCAGCTGATCTCGGTGGAGCGCGACCGGCGCGACGCCGCCCGCACCGTGCGGCGCAGGCTGGCCCAGGAGGTGCTCGAACTGGTCCAGACGGGCGCGGCCCCCGCGGAGATCGCGGCGCGCCTGCGGGTGGCCGCCCCCGTGCTGCTGCCCGGCCTGGGCGCGGCACCGCACTGGCAGGTCGTGGTGGCCCGCGTCGAGTGGGACGGGGGCGAGATCGAGGGCGGCCCGGTGGCCCAGTCCCTCCTGGAGGAGATCCTCGTGGACCCGCTCTCCGCGGGCCCCGAACCGTCCGACCGCATCGCGGTGGCCCATACGGGTGACGAGGCGATCGCCCTCGTGCCGCTGCCCGCGGTCTCCTCGGAGCACGACGGCTCGGAGACGGGCCTGCTGGCCGATTCTCTCCTGGAGTCCGTCCGCGACCCCCTGTCGGCGGGCCTGGACGGCGACGGGCGCCTCACGCTCGGCGTCAGCGCGTCCGTGCACTCGGCGGAGGGCCTGCGCGGCGCCCTGGAGGAGGCGCGGCACGCCCGGCGGGTCGCGGCGGCGCGCCCGGGGCGGGTCTGCGCGGCGGGCCACCAGGAGCTTGCCTCGCACGTCCTGCTGCTGCCCTTCGTCCCGGACGACGTGCGCCGGGCGTTCACGGCCCGCCTCCTGGACCCGCTGCGGGACTACGACCGGCGCCACCGGGCGGAGCTCATCCCGACCCTGGAGGCGTTCCTCGACTGCGACGGTTCCTGGACGCGCTGCGCGGCGCGGCTGCACCTGCACGTCAACACGTTGCGCTACCGGGTGGGCCGTATCGAGCAGTTGACGGGTCGTGACCTTTCGCGGCTCGAGGACAAGCTCGATTTCTTCCTGGCACTGCGGATGAGCTGACACGGGCGACCTCGGTCAAACACCTTTCATGGCCAGCCCTTTGTGAATTCTTTCACCCAGCCCCTTGGCCGGGTGCGCCGATCCGTGCTGAGATGCGCCCACGACTCAACAGCTCAATGGCGTGCTCGGGGAGGGCAACGTGGCGCATACCGCCATGTCTGGTTCCGGAACGACTGCAGGGGACGATCCACTCCAGACCGCGGTATGGCGGCTGCGCTCGCGCGGCTGTTGGACCGACGCGGCCGCGCTGCTGGCCTCACGCGAGGGGCCCGCGGCAGCGCTCCAGAGAACCTCGCTCCTGGTCGAGCGCTGCCTGTTCACGGGCGAGGGCTGGGCGGAGGCGGAGGACGGCCTGCGCAGCGCCGAGGCGCAGGCCGTGGCGGACGACGACCGCGGGGCGGCGGCGTGCGAGCGCGGTCAGCTGGCGTACGCGTCCACGGTGCTGGCCGTGCGGGACCGGGCGGACGAGGCGCGTACGGCGCTGGGGCGGGCGGCGGCGCTGCTGGCCCCGAACGCCTCGGGGCGCCCTCTCCTCGACTTCCGCCGGGGCCTGATCGCCGAGCACATCGCGGATTCGCCCCAGGCGGCGCGGGCCGCCTACCGGCGGGCGCATGCGGGGGCGACGGCGCACGGCGATCCCCTGCTGCTGTCCTTCACCTGGCGCCACTTGGCCGGACTCGCCCTGCGGGAGGGGGAGTTGGCGGAGGCGCGGCACGGTTTCGCGGAGTCGCTGCGGATCCGGGAGGAGCTGGGGTACCTGATCGGCACGGCGCCCGCGCTCGCGGCTCTCGCCGACGCGGAGCCGGAGCCCGAGGCGGGGCGTCTGCGGGCCGAGGCGGCGCGGTTGTTCCGCCTGATGGGCGGGGTGCCGTCCTGGCTGGCGCAGCATCTGTCGCCGCCGGCGCCGGCGGCCTGAGGCAGGGCCTTGCGTACCGTCATCACCGGCTTCGCCGAGTTCGTCCTCAAACGCCGGGCGGGCTGGATCTCCAGCCCGCCCGGCGTTTGAGGACATCTTGCACCGGGCCAGGGGCGGAGCCCCCGCGGGACCGCCCGAGCCTAGTCCCCCGCCCCCGCGAAGTGCTCCCGCACCAAGACCTGGACGACCCCGAAATCCTGTGCCACCAGCGCCTCCAGCAGCGCCATGTGCTCCGCCGCGTCGGCGACGAGATCCGCGCGCCGTCCGGCGACGGGGCCGCTCACGAGGGGCCACTGCGACCGGCGGTGCAGGTCGTCCGCGACCTGCACCAGCTGCCGGTTGCCCGAGAGGCCGAGCACGGCCCCGTGAAAGGCCCGGTCCGCCTCCGCGTACCGGGCCAGGTCCCCGCCGGCCGCCGCCACCGCACTCGCCTCGGCCAGCGGCCGCAGCTCGCACCACCGCGCCGCGGGCACCGTACGGGCCAGCCGCAGCATCACCGGCACCTCGATCAGCGCCCGCACCTCCGCCAGCTCCCCCAGCTCGCTCGCGCTCCGCTCGGTGACGCGGAAGCCGCGGTTCGGTACGACCTCCACCGCTCCCTCGATCGCCAGCTGCTGCATGGCCTCGCGCACGGGAGTCGCCGAGACCCCGAAGCGCTCGCCGAGCACGGGCGCCGAGTACACCTCGCCCGGCGCGAGGTCGCCCCCGACGAGCGCGGCCCGCAGGGCGTCCAGGACCTGTCCGCGGACCGAGTTGCGCCGCACCGTCTTACGGGGCGCGGGCACCACCGGCACGGTCGGCACCACCGGCACGTCGGGCCCCGCCGCTTCCCCGTGCGTGTGCTCGCCCCGGGCCGACGAGGCCCGCACCTGCTCCGGCACACGGACGGCGAGGCGGTACGCGTCATGCGCTCCGGCCTGCTCCACGAGGTCCACCCCAAAGTCCGCTCGGTCCGAAAGGTACGAGAGGCACCATAGGCGGACAGCCCCGCAGTTGAAACCTCGATCATTCCGGGTAAGGTTAGGCTTACCTGCAATCGATCGCGATTCGGTGGTCCCCCCTATGTCCGTTCCCACCCTGGCCAAGCGCGCCCCGAGCGCCCTCGCGGACGCCTACGCACGCCTCAACGAGGTGTTCCCCGGACTGCGCGTGACCGAGCTCGGCGACGAGGAACAGGCCCCACAGGGTGGCGGCTGGGTCACCGCCTCCCGGCTCGCGGAGGGCGGGGCCGACCTCGACGCGTTTCTCGCGTGGGACGAGGCGCAGGTACTGAAGGACTACGGACAGGCGGGGCGTCCGGACGTCATCGCGAGCTTCGCGCTGCACCGCTACGCCTGGCCGGCCACCCTGCTGATCACCATGCCGTGGTTCCTGCACCGCCGCGTGCCCCGCTTCCCCGTACAGAACGTCGCCTTCCAGCGCACCCTGGGCCGCCTGGCCGTCCGCAGCACGGGCTTCGCCTGCCTGCCCGACGACCCGGCCGCCTCGCTGCCCGGCGCCCACGTCGTGCCGGACGAGGAGGCCCTGCGCGCGGAGGTGCGGGCCGCCGTCGCCGAGCACCTGGGACCGCTCCTGGACGCCTTCGGGCCCCGGATGCGGCGCCGCTCGCGCGCCCTGTGGAGCGTCGCCACGGACGAGATCGTCGAGGGGCTCTGGTACATCGCCCATCTGCTCGGCGAGGAGCAGCGCGCCACGACCGAGCTGGAGCGGCTGCTTCCGGGCGCCACCAAGCCGTACGTGGGGACGGCGGGGTTCCGTGAGCTCAGGGGGCCGAACGGCGAGTCCCTGCCGACGCGGGACCGCGCGAGCTGCTGCATGTTCTACACGCTGCGCCCCGAGGACACCTGTGTGACCTGCCCGCGCACCTGCGACACGGAGCGTGTCGCACGCCTGAGCGCCGCCGCGGCGGCCTGACCGGAGCCCCGCTCCGAACCGAAATCGCAACCCCTCCCCCTTGAACCACCCTTTCGTGTTCGTTTAATCGAACTGAACTCCCCCGACCGGGCCCTGAGTTCGAGCAAAACGGCGCGCGCCGCACCCCTTTGCACCCCCCTAGGCGTTCTCTTGCCCGAAAACCCCTCTGGGGGCCATCGGGATTGGGTCACTATGGCGCCCGAACGCCCTACCGCGACGCAAGGGACCCCAGATGAGACTGACCGACATATCGCTGGACTGGCTGCTTCCGGGCGGCGTCCTGCTCCTGGGCATGCTGGTGGCGGTGGCGGTACTCGCACGCGGCAAGCGCGCCGGCCACAAGGCCGCCGCCGGCGCCTCCAACGACGACTCCTGGGAACGCAGCGAGGAGCGCCGCAGGCGCAAGGAAGCCGTCTACGGCACGGCCTCGTACGTTCTGCTGTTCTGCTGTGCGGCGGTCGCCGCCGCACTCTCCTTCCACGGCCTGGTCGGCTTCGGCCGGCAGAACCTCAACCTCACCGGCGGCTGGGAGTACCTGGTCCCGTTCGGGCTCGACGGCGCGGCGATGTTCTGCTCCGTACTCGCCGTGCGCGAGGCGAGCCACGGTGACGCGGCCCTGGGCTCGCGGCTCCTGGTGTGGACGTTCGCGGGCGCGGCCGCCTGGTTCAACTGGGTGCACGCGCCCAGGGGACTCGGCCACGCGGGCGCCCCGCAGTTCTTCGCCGGGATGTCGCTCTCGGCAGCGGTGCTCTTCGACCGCGCCCTGAAGCAGACCCGCCGTGCGGCACTGCGTGAACAGGGCCTGGTGCCACGGCCGTTGCCGCAGATCCGGATCGTGCGGTGGCTGCGCGCGCCCCGGGAGACCTTCGGCGCCTGGTCGCTGATGCTCCTCGAAGGCGTACGCACCCTGGACGAGGCGGTCGAGGAGGTCCGCGAGGACCGGCGCGAGAAGGAGCGCACCCGGATCACCAGGCGGGGCCGCGAGAAGCTGGAGCGCGCGCAGCTCAAGGCGATCAGCCGCGGCCATCGCAGCCTCCCCGGTCGCGGTGGCGGGCGCCAGGTCGACCTGCCGGCGGTCGCACCGGCCACCGGGTCCGCGCAGGTCGGCGCGGACCCTGTCATAGCGCAGCAGGAGCAAGATCAGTTGCCGCTGCGCTCCCGTCCCTCCCTCCAGGCCGTACAGAACGGCCCTGAACCCGTCACCGTCGACCTCACCGCCGAGGACGACACCCAGGCGCTGCCACGGCTCGACTCCCTGGAGCGCAAGCTCAAGGATCTGGAGCAGCAGTTCGGCTGATGTCAGCAGCGCGCGACGGGAATCGGGCGGCGGTCCGGATCATGCCGGGCCGCCGTCCAGTTCGAACCACACCACCTTCCCGACCCCGTGCGCCCGCACGCCCCACGCGTCGGCGAGGGACTGCACGAGCATGAGACCCCGGCCGTGCGTGCTGTCGTCGGCGTTCGGCACGCACAGCTTGGGGCGGCGCCCCACGAAGTCCCTGACCTCGACCCGCAGCCTGCCGGGCCGCAAGGTCGCCGTCAGGATGGCGTCACGGTCGGTGTGCACCAGTGCGTTGGTGACCAGTTCGCTGGTCAGCAGCTCGGCTATCTCGGATCGTCCGGGCCTCCCCCAGGACCGGAGCAGTTCGCGCAGCGCGCCCCTCACCTCGGGCACCGCCCGCAGGTCGGATCGCCCCAATCTGCGGCGGAGTTGAGCTCTGTGGAGCTCCACCGGCTTGTTGTCGGTCGGCTCGTCCCTTGCTTTCGGCGAGGAGGCCCCAAGATGAATGGGACCGCCCCCTCTTACCTGCCTTGTCATGATCCCCGCCCACAAACGAGTCAGTTCCTCCCCGCTCGAACACGCTCACGGAATGCATGCCCCACCCGGTTGGCGGCACTCATGTCCATTTATCAACCATTGGAGTGGGTGCACCCGAGCCCGGCGGGGAAGTGAAGCGGTGGACCGTTTCTGCTTGATCCCGACCGGGCCCGCACGCGCCACACCGGGCCCGCCCGAGCATTCCGAGGAGCCGCCGTGCACGACGACCGACTGCTGGTGGAGGGACGCCTGGAGCACGCCCTGCGGCAGTTCATCCGCCCCGCCCAGTACGCGGACCGTGTGCCGCTCACCCTCTCCGTCTGGCACGCGCCGGGCGAACCGGTCCCCGTCGCCGAGGCCCTCGACGCCTCGTACGTGCCCTTCGAGACGGGGACCGCGTGGGGAAAACCCTGGTCAACCAGTTGGTTCCGGCTGCGCGGTCAGGTGCCCGACACATGGCGCGGGCGCCACGTCGAGGTGGTGGTCGACCCCGGCTTCACCGGTGACGGTCCCGGCTTCCAGGCGGAGGGTCTGGTGTACGACGCGGCGGGCGTCCCCATCAAGGGGATTCACCCCCGCAACCGGCACATTCCCGTGGCAGCTGCCGCACAGGGCGGTGAGCCGGTGCACCTCCTCCTGGAGGCCGCGGCCAACCCGACCGTTCTGCATGACTTCGAACCAACACCCCTGGGCGACGTACTGACCGCGGGCGATGGCCCCATCTACCGATTCGCGTCTGCCGACCTTGCCGTACTGGACGAGGACGTTTGGCAGTTGACCCTGGACATCGAGGTCCTTTCCGAGCTGATGTACGAACTGGACGCCGCGCGTCCGCGGCGCCACGAGATTCTGCGCGCCCTGGAGAGGTCGCTCGACGCGCTGGATCTGCACGACGTGTCGGGCACGGCCGCGGCCGCCCGTGCCGAGCTGACGGAGGTCCTGGCGAGTCCCGCCCACGCCAGCGCACACCGGGTCTCGGCGACCGGGCACGCCCACATCGACTCCGCCTGGCTGTGGCCGCTGCGCGAGACGGTGCGCAAGGCGTCCCGCACCTTTGCCAATGTGACGGCTCTCGCACAGGACTATCCCGAGCTGGTCTTCGCCTGTTCGCAGGCCCAGCAGTACGCCTGGGTCAAGGAGCACCAGCCGCACATCTGGGAGCGGATCAAGAAGGCCGTCGCGGACGGCAACTGGTCTCCGGTGGGCTCCATGTGGGTCGAGTCGGACGCCAACATGCCGGGCGGCGAGGCACTGGCCCGGCAGATCACGCACGGGATGCGGTTCTTCCGCGAGGAACTGGGCGTGGAGACGGAGGAGATCTGGCTGCCGGACTCCTTCGGCTACACGGCGGCGTTCCCGCAGCTGGCCAAGCTCGCGGGCGTGCGCTGGTTCCTCACCCAGAAGCTGAGCTGGAACCAGTCCAACAAGATGCCGCACCACACCTTCTGGTGGGAGGGCATCGACGGCACCCGCGTCTTCACGCACTTCCCTCCGGTGGACACCTACAACTCCCAGATCCACGGCGCCGAACTCGCCCACGCGGAGAAGAACTTCACCGAGAAGGGCCGCGCCTCGCGCTCCCTGGTGCCGTTCGGCTGGGGCGACGGCGGTGGCGGGCCGACCCGCGAAATGCTGGAGAAGGCGCGGCGCACGCGCTCCCTGGAGGGATCGCCGCGCGTCGAGATCGAGAAGCCGTCGGCGTTCTTCGCCGCCGCCGAGGAGGAGTACGGGGCCAAGGCACCGGTCTGGTCCGGCGAGCTCTATCTGGAGCTGCACCGCGCGACGTACACGACGCAGGCGGCGACCAAGCGCGGCAATCGCCGCACCGAACATGCCTTGCGGGAGGCCGAGTTGTGGTGCACGGCCGCCGCGGTGCGCGAGCCCGCGTACGTCTATCCCTACGCGACCCTCGACCGGCTCTGGAAGACGGTGCTCCTGCACCAGTTCCACGACATCCTGCCGGGGTCGTCGATCGCGTGGGTGCACCGCGAGGCCCGCGACACCTACGCGCGCGTGCTCGCCGAGCTGGACGAGCTCACCGCGTCGGCGGTCCGTTCCCTCGGCGCGGGAGGCCCCGCCGCGCTCAACGCGTCGCCGTACCCGCGCAGTGAGGTCGTCACGGCCGAAGACGGCACCCTGGTGCACGTCAACGTCCCGGCCCTGGGGAGCAAGAGCCTCGATGAGGCCGCCTCGTACACGCGGGAGACCGGCGCGACCGCTCTCCTCGCCGACGGCGAGATCCGGCTCCTGAACGAGCACCTCCACGTCGCGATCGACGCGGACGGCCTGCTGACCTCCGTGCACGACGTGGACGCGCACCGCGAGGTCCTCTCCCCCGGCGCGCGCGGCAACCTCCTCCAGCTGCACCCCGACCACCCCACGCACTACGACGCGTGGGACCTCGACAAGCACTACCGCAACACGCACACCGACCTCACGGACGCCGAGTCCGTGGAGCTGGTCGAGGACGGGCCACTGCGGGTCGCCGTGCGCGTGGTGCGGGCCTTCGGGAAGTCACGCATCACCCAGGAGATCCGGCTCGCGGCGGGCAGCCGTCGCATCGACGTCGTCACGGAGGTCGACTGGCGGGAGTCGGAGAAGGTGCTCAAGGCCGCCTTCCCGCTGGACGTGCACGCCGAACGGTCCGCCGCCGAGATCCAGTTCGGGCACGTGCACCGCTCCACGCACGCCAACACCGGCTGGGACGCGGCCCGTTTCGAGATCTGCGCGCACCGGTGGCTACGGGTCGCCGAGGAGGCGTACGGAGTGGCGGTGCTCAACGACTCGACGTACGGCCATGACGTGACGCGGACGCCGCACGGCGAGGGGCTCGGCACCACCGTGCGGCTCACGCTCCTTCGCGCCCCGCACAGCCCCGACCCGGAGACGGACCTGGGCGTGCACCGGTTCACGTACGCCCTGCTGCCCGGCGCGACGACGGGCGACGCGGTCGAGGAGGGGCTCGCCCTGAACCTGCCGCTGCGGGTCGCCGCGGCGCCCGTCCTGCCCTCCCTGGTGAGCGTCGACAATCCGGCGGTGACCGTGGAGTCGGTCAAGCTCGCGGACGACGGGAGCGGCGATGTCGTGGTGCGGCTCTACGAGTCGCGGGGCGGGCGCGCGGCGGCCACGCTCACCACGTCGTTCGCGGTGAGCGCGGCCGAGGTGACCGACCTCCTGGAGCGCCCGCTGGAGGCGGCCCACACCGACGACGCGGGGCTCGTGCTCGCCCTGCGCCCGTTCCAGATCGTGACGCTGCGGCTGCGGCCCGCCTGAGCCGCTCGACGGAGCGTCAGGGACGCGGCACGTTCCGCAGGTTGGAGCGTGCCATCTGGACCATGCGGCCGACCCCGCCGTCCAGGACGATCTTGCTGGCGGAGAGCGCGAAGCCGGTCACCATCTCGGAGCTGATCTTGGGCGGGATGGAGAGGGCGTTCGGGTCCGTGACGATGTCGACGAGGGCGGGACCCTTGTGCGAGAAGGCGTCCTTCAGGGCGCCCGCGAGCTGCTTGGGCTTCTCCACCCGCACGCCGTAGGCACCTGCGGCGCGGGCCACGGCGGCGAAGTCGGGGTTGTGGTTGGCCGTGCCGAACGAAGGGAGCCCGGCCACCAGCATCTCCAGCTCGACCATGCCGAGCGAGGAGTTGTTGAAGAGCACGATCTTCACCGGCAGGTCGTACTGGACCAGGGTGAGGAAGTCGCCCATCAGCATGGAGAAGCCGCCGTCGCCCGACATGGAGATGACCTGGCGCCCGCGGTCGGTGAACTGGGCGCCGATCGCCTGCGGCAGCGCGTTGGCCATCGAGCCGTGGCTGAAGGAGCCGATGATGCGGCGCTTGCCGTTCGGGGAGAGATAGCGCGCGGCCCAGACGTTGCACATGCCCGTGTCGACGGTGAACACCGCGTCGTCGGCGGCGAGTTCGTCGACCACGGACGCGACGTACTCGGGGTGGATCGGGACGTGCTTCTCGACCTTGCGCGTGTAGGCCTTGATGACGCCTTCGAGCGCGTCCGCGTGCTTCTTCAGCATCTTGTCGAGGAACTTGCGGTTGGTCTTGGGCGTGACGCGCGGGGTGAGACAGCGCAGGGTCTCGCGTACGTCGCCCCAGACGGCGAGGTCCAACTTCGAGCGGCGGCCCAGGCGTTCGGGACGCACGTCGACCTGGGCGATCTTGACGTCGTCGGGCAGGAAGGCGTTGTACGGGAAGTCCGTGCCGAGCAGGATGAGCAGGTCGCACTCGTGGGTGGCCTCGTAGGCGGCGCCGTAGCCGAGCAGCCCGCTCATGCCGACGTCGTACGGGTTGTCGTACTGGATCCACTCCTTGCCCCGCAGGGCGTGGCCCACCGGGGACTTGATCTTCTCGGCGAACGCCATGACCTCGGCGTGCGCGCCGGCCGTGCCGCTGCCGCAGAAGAGGGTGACCTTGTCGGCCTCGTCGATCATCGCGGCGAGCTTGTCGATCTCCGCGTCGCCGGGGCGTACGGAGGGGCGCGAGGTGACCAGGGCGCTCTCGGGGGACTTGTCCGGGGCCGCCTGGTCGGCGATGTCGCCGGGCAGGGTGACGACGCTGACGCCGGACTGCCCGATCGCGTGCTGGATGGCGGTCTGGAGCAGCCGCGGCATCTGCTTCGGGCTGGAGATCATCTCGCTGTAGTGACTGCACTCCTGGAAGAGCCGGTCGGGGTGCGTCTCCTGGAAGAAGCTGAGGCCGATCTCGCTCGACGGGATGTGCGACGCCAGGGCGAGGACGGGCGCCATGGAGCGGTGGGCGTCGAAGAGGCCGTTGATCAGGTGGAGGTTGCCGGGCCCGCAGGAACCGGCGCAGACGGCGAGGTTCCCGGTGATCTGGGCCTCGGCACCGGCCGCGAAGGCCGCGGTCTCCTCGTGCCTGACCTGCACCCAGTCGATGCCCTTGGTGCGCCTGATCGCGTCCACGACCGGGTTGAGGCTGTCGCCCACGACTCCGTACATGCGGCGCACGCCGGCGCTGACGAGGATGTCGACGAACTGTTCGGCGACGTTCTGCTTGGCCATGGCTTCACGAACCCTTCAGTCCCCTGGACTCTCTTGGGTCCATGAATTCACGGTTGGGGCGCTCACGCCTCCCAAACGGCGGCCGCCGTTCGGTCGTCCGCGTACCCCTTGACCCTGACCTGGACGTCCGCGAGGAAGGTCGCAAGACCCGGCGGACCGCTCTTGGCCCACCGCTGGGTGAGGTGCGCGGCGAGCTCGGGCTCGCCGCGCAGGGGCTCCGCGAGGCCGCCGCTGCAGAGCACCAGGGCGTCACCCGGGCGGGCTACGGAGGCGCGGAAGCGGAAGGGTTCGCGGGGCGGCGGCTCGGGGGCGGGCTCGTACGGACTCGGGGGCGTGATGATCCCCATGTCCATGGTGAGCCGATCGCCGTCCGGGGTCTCCGGAGGCACGGACCCGAAGCCGACGACAGGGGGCCCGGCGTCACTCGCGGACTCGCTGACCTGGGGCTCGATGTCCTGCCAGGCTCCGTCCCGCAGCCGGAAGAGTCCGCCGCCGCCGACGCCGAAGAAGACGCGGGTGCGGCACTCGGGGTCGGCGGGCAGCAGGAGGCAGCGCAGGGACGCCGCGTACTCCTCGGGCTCGATGCCGAGGTCGGCCGCGTGCGCGCGGAGCTTGCCGAGGCTGCGGTCCGTCAGGCGGTGCAGGCCGCTCTTGAGGTCCCCGCGCCGGGCGGCCCTGATGTCCTCGGAGAGCCGCTGGTGGCTGCGGCCCACTGCGCGCCCGATCCAGGCGCAGGCCTCGGCGGCGGCGCGGTGGGCGCCCGGCGTGGCCCGCGCGCCGGTGGCCATGGCCACCAGAACCAGGGCGCTCTCCCCGGTGCCGAACCGCGCAGTGAGCAGTGAGTCGCGCCGCGGCTCGCCCCGGTAGCGCGCGGAGTCGCCGCGCACGGAGACGGCGCGCAGCGTGGAGTTTCCGTAGCGGGCGCCGTCGAGCACGGTGTCGGCGACCAGATCGCCGAGGTCGTCCGGGTCGGCGACGGGCAGGACCGTGGGCTCGGCGTCGTAGGTGGGCGGTCCGTCCCCCACGTACGCGACGGCGTCCACGGCGGGCGCCGACACGGCGGCGGCCTCCCGGGCAGGCCCGCTGGGCGCGACCGCGGACACGTCGGGCGGGCGGGGCGCGGGGACGGCGGTGGTGCGGCTGGACGGTGCTTCCGGCTCGGGGTTCGGCGGCCTGGGCCCCGGCGGGAAGGTCACCGGTCCTGTGGGTGCGGCGGGCGGCTCCCAGGGGGCGGCGCCGGGGGTGCGGGCCGGGGGCGGGGCGGGGGGTGGAGCGGGGGGCTCGCGCGGGGGCGCGGGCTCCGGGGACCGCGGAAGTGTTCCTTCGCCGCTGCGGGCTCCGGGCGGCACCGCGTCCGCCACCGCGTCGCCGCTCGCGCCCCCGCCCTCGTCCTCGCCGGCGGACGCGCTGACCGCCGAGGCGAACCTGTCGTCGAGGGTGTCGGCCGCCTCGGCCGGACCCGTGTCATGAGCGGAGTCGTCGTACAGCTGACCCCACCAGTCGTCCTCCTGGCCGGAGGCCCCGGAGTGCCTCTCCCCCTGCTGGCTCATGCCCCTATTGTCCACCGCGAAGGCCGCACGAAAACGGTTCATCCGGAAATTCCGGCCACCGGAAGAGTGATGGGGGCCGCCGGGCGGGCCCACCCCCCACGGGAGGACCGCCCGGCGGTGTCTGTGTGTTTAGCGCACGTCGTAGGCGCGGGCCACCGTCTGAGTGACGGAACTTCCGTTCGCATCCGTCAGTTCGGCCCTGAGCCAGACCTGCTTGCCCGAGGCGCCCGCGTGGTCCACGGTCGCGGTCCACTTCCCACCGGACGCGGACGTCGTTGCCTCGGTCCAGGTCTCGCCCTCGTCGTACGAGTAGGACAGGGCCGCCGACTTGATCGGCCCCGGCTTGTAGCCCGAGTGCCCTGTCGCCGTGATCCCAATCCTCTGGCCGTCCTTCGCCGCCAGCGTCTTCATGCCGTCCTCCGGCAGCCGGTAGCGCGGGAACAGCATCGGGATGCCCTGGGAGTGGACCTCCTCGTCGAGGTGCGAGCGGAACGCCCAGGTGGTCCGCGTGCCCGTGGACCGCTTCCAGACCTTCGAGCCGATCTTCTGGGTGTGGAGCGTGAGTTCGTACGCGGAGTCCTCCGCCGGAACCGTGAACACCCCGAACGGCCAGCCCGATTCGCCCACGATCTCGCCGTTCCGCTTCAGCTGCACACCGCCGATGTCGCCGAACCCGCCCTGGATTCCCATGTGCTCACCGTCGCCCCAGAATCCGGGCGCGACACCGATCAGGTTGCCCTGCCGCTCTCCCGCGAGGCCGAGCCCGCCGTCGGCGTCCCGCGGCGCGACGGGCGTGAGGACTCCCTCGTACCACTTCTCGCTGCGCCGCTCCCCCTTCTCGTACGTCCGCACCGGGTCGATCATGAACTCGCCGAACGGGAAGCTGCTGGACACCTGGTGGCCCCAGCCGGTCGTGCCCGCCGAGTAGTACTCGGTGCGCTTGCCGGGGGCCGGGACCGACTCGATGTCGGCGAAGTAGACCTCGAGGCCCGAGGGGCGGACGGCGGACGGCAGGTCCACGTAGTCCGTGGCGGTGCCCATCGCGCGGTACGTCGCCTCGTTCGCGGCGAGGTCCTTGTCGCGCACCCGGTAGGTGCGGTCGTCGCGGATCTGGCCGGTCTCGGGGAAGGCGAGGTTGTAGACGTAGGGGCTCTTCGCCGTTCCCTTCCATTTCAACTCGACGGGCCCGTCGGAGAGTTGGTCGAGGAGCGCTGCCGCGTCGCCGGTCTCGATGCCGAGGACCGGCAGCGGGGAGCCGCCGAGGCCGACCGAGGGGTACCAGCGGCCCGGGGCCGTGCGGTGGGCGACGACGGCGAGCGCTCCGGCCGCCTTCGCGTTCGTCGCGGCGGCGTTCGCGCTGCCGCCGTCCGGGACCTTGACGAGGGCGATCCTGCCCTTGACCCCGGCGGCCTCGAGCTCCGCCGGCGTACCGGACCCGGCGTCCACGAGCGCCGCCCTGCCCGTGCCGTCGAGGTTGGCCGAGCCGGTGGACGCGGTCACGGCGTGCAGCGACCTGCCGCCCACCACGGCGAGTTCGGAGAGCAGGGGCGCCGCGGCGCGCCAGTAGCTGCCGGACTCGAAGGTGCCGTCGGTCGCCTTGCCCTCGACGGACTGGTAGAAGCCGCGGATGGAGCGCGGCCCCGAAGCGGTGCCCGCGTGCAGCCAGTTGTCGGTGCCCCAGGTGCGGGCGAACCCGAGGGTCGCGCCGCGCACCTCGGACTCCTTGTCCGTCCTGACGGTGAGGCGGTGCGCCTTGCGGGCGTCGAGCGTGACGGTCATGTCCTTCTTCACCTCGACCTGGGGCCGGGCGATGTGCGTGAGCGAGTCGGTGAGCGTGCCGCCGTCCGCGTCCGGGGTCGCGATGAAGCCGGTCAGGAAGTAGGAGCCGGGGCGGACTTGGTACGTCTGGTCGTTCGCGCCCTCGTTGAAGCGGCGCTCGCCGGTGGCGTCGTCGGTGCCGATGAGGTCGACGGACGAGGGCCCGTCGGCGGGCTTTCCGTCGCGGCCGACGAGCTTCACGCGGAGGCTGACGGTCTGGGGCTGCACGTAGAGGGAGAAGGGCGTGGAGACCGCGACGCCCCCGTCGGCCTTCGCCAGGACGCGGCCGGTGACGTCGCCGTACTGGGCGTTCTTGAGGTCCGCGTCGGGGTCCAGTTTCAGCGGGACCTCGACCGTGGCCCCGGCGGGAACCTTCACGGAGCGCTCGCCGAGCCTGGCGATGTCCGAGCGCACGGCGGAGCCGTCGTTGCCGGTGACGCCCTGCACGGACAGCTTCAACTCCACTTCCTTGTCGGTGGTGTTGGTGTACGGGACGTCGACCGTGGTGCGGTCCGAGGCGTCCTGGGGCCAGCCGAAGCTGCCGCCCTGCACGGCGGGTGAGCCGAGCACCTTCTGGTCGACGGCCGCCTTCACGTCCAGGCGCCCACCGCCCGTCTCGGTCACGTCTCCGGGGATGGCGCTGTCCGCCGACGACACGAGGGCCGACTTGATCTGCTGCGCGCTCCAGTCCGGGTGGCGCTGCTTGACCAGGGCGGCCGCGCCCGCGACGTGCGGGGCCGCCATCGACGTACCGCTCATGGACCGGTACGCGTAGACGCCCCTGCCGCCCGCGGCGGCGGCGGAGATGTCGACGCCGGGCGCGGCGATCTCCGGCTTGAGGGTGTGCGAGCCGTACGCGGGCCCCCGGCTGGAGAAGGAGGCCGTCGAGTCGTCGCGGTCGACGGCGCCGACGGTCAGGACGCTCGGCGCGCAGCCGGGCGAGGACACGGAGTTGAGGCTCGGTCCTGTGTTGCCCGCGGCGAGGACGAAGAGCGTGTCCTTGCTCGCCTGCGCGAGCTCCTCCGCGGCCGTGCTCATGGGGTCCGTGCAGTCGGTCCGCGCCGGGTTGCCCAGGCTCATGGAGACGACGTCGGCCTTCTCGTCGACGGCCCACTGCATGCCCGCGATGATCCACGAAGTGGCGCCGGAGCCACTGTCGTTGAGGACCTTGCCGTGCAGCAGCTCGGTGCCGGGCGCGACGCCCTTCTTCTTGCCGTCGCTCGCCGCGCCGGTGCCGCCGACGGTGGAGGTGGTGTGGGTGCCGTGGCCCTGGCGGTCCTCGCCGTCCGGGGAGTCGGTGAAGTTCTTGGTGGCGCCGATACGGCCCTTGAGATCGGGATGCCCGGCGTCGGCGCCGGTGTCCAGGACGGCGACCTTGGTGCCCTTGCCGTCGTAGCCCGCGGCCCAGGCCTCGGGGACGTGCACCTGCTTCGTCGACCGGTCGAGGGTGGCCTCGACCTTGGCGTCGAGCCAGAGCTTCTTCAGGTCGGACGCGGACCGGGACGTGGGTGACGTGATGTCCGCCCAGAAGTCCGCGGCCTTCTTCTTGTCGGTCTTCAGCGCGACGCCGTCGACGGGTTCGAGGACGGTCCCGCGTTCGGCGCCGCGCGGCGTCGCGGGCACCGAGCGCGTGACGTCGACGGACGTGTCGTACACGGCGATCAGCGGCAGCTTCTTGGCGTGCGCGTCGTCGTAGCCCTGGCGGACCAGCCCGGTGACGTTGAAGAGCTCCTCGTCGACCTTGCCCTCGGCGATCGCGTGGACGGCGCCCTCGGGGTAGACGTACAGGTCCTTGCCGGACTGTCTGGTCTGGACCAGGGGCGCCGTGCCGTCGGCGCCGGGCAGCGCGCTCGCGCCCGCGCGGTCCTTGCCGTCGGACGTGACCAGGATGCGGTCGCCGGTGACGAGGGTGACGAGGGAGCTTCCCTCGCCGCGCGAGGCACCCCCCGCGCCGCCCGCGCTTCCCACCGGCGCACTCGTGTCCGCCGTGGCCGCGCGCGGCTCGGCCGCGGACGGGACGGCCGCGGTGACGGCGAGGACGGCGGCGGTCGCCGCCCCCAAGGCCGTACGCGATATCGGGCGCATCGCTCTCCCCAGGGTTGTCGGGCATGCGGGTTGTCGGGCATGCGGGTTGTCGGGCATGAAGGCTGTCGGGCATGCGGAACCACAGCCGAAATCGGGACCAATGGCCGTATTCGCGGCTGCCGTTGGTGCTGCGGTGGCGTCACCTTGGCAGAGAGGCGGGGGGTGCGGGGATGATGTCCCGGGGCGGGTTTACGCCGTGGCTGTTTTCCGCCAGGGCGCCGTCGGAACGCATCCTTGGGGAGGGACGTCGCCGCATGCTGGCTGCGATAGGTCTGGACGAGACGCACGAGACGGCGTACCGCGCCCTGGTGGCGGTGGGCGCCGCCGACGTGCCCGATCTCGCGCGGCGGCTCTCGCTGGGCGAGCCGGAGACGGTGCGCGCGCTGCGCCACCTGGAACTGCACGGCCTCGCGGCCCAGGCGTCCGGCAAGGCGGGCCGGTGGGTGGCTGGCCCGCCGGGTGTCGCTCTCGGCGCGCTCCTGACCCAGCAGCGGCACGAACTGGAGAAGGCCGAGCTTGCGGCGAAACTGCTCGCCGAGGAGTACCGCGCCCAGGCCGCCGAGCCCGCGGTGCACGACCTGGTCGAGGTGGTCACCGGCGCCGGCGCGGTCGCACAGCGCTTCCTCCAGCTCCAGCTGGGCGCGAGCGACGAGGTGTGCGCCCTGGTCACCGGCAACCCCGTGGCGATCACCGGCATGGAGAACGACGCGGAGGAGCAGGCCGCGGGCCGCGGCGTCACCTACCGCGTGGTGGTCGAACGCTCCGTCCTCGCGCTCCCCACCGGCCTCGTCGAACTGTCGACGGCGATCGGCCGCGACGAACAGGTGCGCGTCGTGGACCGCGTCCCGACGAAGCTGGTGATCGCCGACGGCTCGCTCGCGATGGTGCCGCTGACCTCGCGCAGGGCGGAGCCCGCCGCGCTCGTGGTGCACGCGAGCGGCCTGCTCGAATCCCTGACGGGCCTCTTCGAGGCGGTGTGGCGGGACGCGCTGCCGCTGCGGCTCGGCGAGGGCGGCCACGCGGTCACCGAGGACGCCCCCGAGGGGCCGGACGGCGCGGACCTGGAGATCCTGTCGCTGCTGCTCGCGGGCCTGACGGACGCGAGCGTCGCCAAACAGCTCGACCTGGGCCTTCGGACGGTGCAGCGCCGGGTCAAGCGCCTGATGGAGCTGACGGGCGTGACGACACGGCTCCAGCTGGGCTGGCACGCGTACGAGCGGGGCTGGGTGGCCCGGTAGTCGGCCGGAACGGGGCCGACGGGGCTCGCGCGACCTGCGGTTTTCTCCCGTTTCCTGCACGCTTGGCAGATGGGAGCGTGGGAACTCCTGCTGGTCTCAGTGGTGCTGCTGCTGGGAATCGGCGGAGTGCTTGTGCCCGGGGTGCCGGGACCGTGGCTGGTGTGGGCCGCCATTCTGTGGTGGGCGCTGCAGGACCCGGAGCCGGTCGCCTGGGGAGTCCTGGTCGGCGCGTCCGTCGTACTCCTCGTGGCACAGGGCATCCGATGGCTGCTGCCGCCCCGGCGCTTCCGGCAGAGCGGCGCCACGCGCCGGACGGCCGTGTACGCGGGGGCCGGGGCCCTGGTCGGGTTCTGCGTGGTGCCGGTGATCGGATCGCTCCCGGGGTTCGTCGGGGGGATCTACCTGGCGGAGCGGCTGCGGCTCGGCAGGCACGGGGAGGCGGTGGCGGCGACGCGGACGGCCATGCGGGCGGGCGGCTGGAGCGTGCTGACCGAGCTGTTCGCGTGCCTGCTGATCGCGGGGGCGTGGCTGGGGGCCGTGATCTGGGGCTGAGCAGCCCCGCCGGCCACCCACTCGCCACGCGCGCACATGCCCACTTGCCCACACACCCCCCACGCACGTTCACGTACATGTCTTCCCATCGGATCTATCCCGACTCATTGACTGGATGCCGCACCCTCTCTAGCTTTCAGCGAGGTAAAGCTCCGATGACTCAGCCGATGACTCCGGGAGAAGCGATGCCAAGCCCGTCCAGAAGAACCGTGCTCGCCACCACCGGAACCGCGGTCGGCGGCGCACTGATGGCGGGCGGCCTGCCCGCCCAGGCCGCCGCCGCGTCACATGAGCCCACGGAGGTGAGCGCGCCCGGCGACCCCTGGCGCACCGTGCTCGACGACGCCGATCTGGTCTGGCAAAAGCTGCCGAAGACTTGGTACGAGGGCCCTTACCTCGGCAACGGCTTCCTCGGCTCGGGGATCTACGCCGAGCCGAGCACGCGGCCGAGCACGCAGCCCGGCGCACAGCAGGACGGCGCGACGACGGCACTGCGCTTCAACGTCCAGCACTCCGAGGTGCAGGACCTCCCCCAAGCTCTTAAGGAGCAGGGGGGACCCCCATCCCGAGTTCGGCTCCCTCTTCGGGCTCGCCCGCCTGCCGATCGGCCACTTCACGCTCGAACCCGTCGGCGCGATCACCGGCATCGACTGGCGCCTGCGGCTGCGTGACGCCGAGCTGACCGGCACCCTCACCACGGACAAGGGCACCCTGGAGCTCCGCGCGCAGGTGCACACCACGCGCTCCGTCCTCGCCGTCGAGGTCACCCCGAGCGCGGGCGAGCGCGGCTTCCGGTGGGTGTTCCACCCGGCGGATGCGATCAGCCCGCGCGCCACGTTCAAGCCGCTGCCGGAGGGGTACGGGGGCAACCCGCCCGCCGAGGTCAAGGAGTACGACGGTGTCACGGCCGCCGTGCAGCCGCTGCTCGCGGGCGGCCAGCACGTCACCGCGTGGCGGGAGCGGACGCGGGGCGCGGCCAGGACGCTGTACGTGAACGTGGCGCACTCGCACCCCGGGACGACGGCGCGCGACCGTGCGGTGCGGGCGGTGCGGAGTGCGGCGGGCCTCTCGTACGACGGTCTCGCGGCGTCGCACCGGGCCTGGTGGCACGCGTACTACCGCAAGAGCTTCCTGTCGCTGCCCGACGCCCGGATGCAGCGCTTCTACTGGATCCAGCTCTACAAGACGGCGGCCGCCGCCCGCCGCGACGCGCCGGTGATGGCGACCTGCGGTCCCTGGCTGGAGCCGACGCCGTGGCCCAACACCTGGTGGAACCTGAACGTGCAGCTGGAGTACTGGCTGATCCACGGCTCCAACCACCTCGAACTGGACGCCGTCACGCGCGCGTTGAGCGAGTTCCGGTCCAACCTCACCAAGGAGATGGCGGCCCCCTACCGCGCCGACTCGCTCGGCATCCCGCGCACCACGGACCCGTCCCTGGTGAACGGGGCATCGGTCACGGACGGCGGGTACGGAGTCGGCATCCCCGGCCAGGACCCTCCCCCAAACTCTCAAGGAGCAGGGGGGACCCCCAACTCCCGAGGTGGGCAACCTCACGTGGGCTCTGCACAACGTCTGGCTGAGCTACCGCCACACCATGGACAAGTCGATCCTGCGCGACGTGCTCTTCCCGCTCCTGCGCAAGGCGATCAACTACTACCTGCACTTCCTGGAGCCGGGCGCGGACGGCAAGTTGCACCTCCCGGCGACGTACTCGCCTGAGTACGGCGGCAATTCGCGCGACTGCAACTACGACTTGATGCTCCTGAGGTGGGGCTGCCGCACCCTGCTGGAGGCCTCTGAAATCCTGGGCGTGGAAGACGATCTGGTGCCGCGCTGGAGGGAGGTGGGCAGCAGGCTGGCCGCGTACCCGGCCGACGCGAACGGCTACATGATCGGCGCGGACATCCCCTTCGCGAAGTCGCACCGCCACTACTCCCACATGCTCGCGGTGTACCCGCTGTACGAGGTGACGGGCCGCACGGCGGACGAACGCGCCCTGATCGAACGGTCCTTGGCCCACTGGGTGGGCTTCGAGGGGGCCCTGCAGGGCTATACGTTCACGGGCGCCGCGTCCATGTCGGCGCTGCTCGGCAAGGGCGAGGACGCGCTGAAGTACCTCGGGCAGCTGATGTCGCGCTTCATCCAGCCCAACACCATGTACAAGGAGTCGGGCCCGGTCATCGAGACCCCGCTCTCCGCCGCGCAGTCCCTGCACGACATGGTCTGCCAGTCCTGGGGCGACGTCATCCGCGTCTTCCCCGCCCTGCCTGCGGCGTGGGCGGACCTCACGGTGCACAACTTCCGTACGCAGGGGGCGTTCCTGCTCAGCGCGGTGCGGAAGGGCGGGACGACCCGGTGGGTACGGCTCGTGAGCGAGGCGGGGGCACCGTGCGTGGTGCGGCACGGGATCGCGGGGGCGATCGAGGTGCGGGACGGGCGGGGGCGCCGGCTGTCGTACGAGGACGTGGGAGGGGGCGCCGTCAAGGTGGCCATCGGGCGGGGCGAGTCGGCGCTGATCACGGCCAGGGGCGACCGGCCGGATCTGCGGATCGCGCCGGTCGAACCGAACGGGGAGGCGCCGCGGTGGGGCCTGCCCGCGGCTTAGGCTCGCGCCATGACCGAATTCAGCGAGGCCGAGCGGGCGTACCTCAAGTCCCAGCGTCTGGGCCGGATGGCCAGCGTCGACGCGACGGGGCAGCCGCAGGCGAATCCTGTCGGGTTCTTCCCGCAGGACGACGGGACGATCTTGATCGGTGGTTATGCGCTGGGGACCACCAAGAAGTGGCGGAACCTACAGGGGAATCCGAAGGTGTCGCTGGTGGTGGACGACGTGGTGAGCGAGAGGCCGTGGAAGGTGCGGGGGGTGGACATCCGGGGCGATGCGGAACTCCTCACGGGGCCGCACGAGTTGGGCCCTCACTTCAGTGAGGAGCTGATTCGGATTCATCCTCGGCGGATCCACAGCTGGGGGCTGGAGGAGTGAGGAGTCCCCCCGACCCCGCCCCTTCCCGAAAACCGTGCCTGCGCCCCGGGCCTACCTGGGGCTCCGCCCCAGACCCCGGACAAGATGTCCTCACACGCCGGACGGGCTGGATTTCCAGCCCGTCCGGCGTGTGAGGACGAACTCGGCGAAGCCGGTGATGACGGCAGCCAAGGCGGGGTTGGGGAGAATTCCCTACCCTGCCGCCAGCAAGTGCCGGACCCCATAGGACCGCCAAGGCCGCCACCCCTCACGCACATCCACCCCCGGCAAACCCACATCCGGATCCCCCAGAGCCCGCATCCGAACAACCGCCGCAACCCCCGCACCCACCCCCTCCAAGGCCAAGAGGCCCGCCTCCGCATCCTCCCGATCCGCCCCCGCGTCCAGCCGCACCCGCCCATCGGCAAGGGCAGTGGCCAACTCCCCCAGCGGCCCCGGTTCCCCGGCCAGTGCGCCCGGCTCCGGGAAGACGTGCGTCAGCTCTCCGCACGGCGCGTCCAGCGCCTTCCCGTACCGCTCCACCAGCACCGAGGCCTCCCCCCGCCCCACCAGCGCCCGCACCGCGAACTCCTCCGGATCCGCCGCGCCCGGCGAGCGGAGGCCGGGGCGCGCCGCGACCAGCGGAGCGAGCCGCGCGTCCGCGCCGAGCCGCTCGTCCACCGCGTACGGGTCCGCGTCGAGGTCGAGGAGCCGCCTCAGCCGCTGCACGGCGGTCGTGAGGTCCCGCAGATCGGTCAGGTGGAGCCTGGCGTCCAGCCAGCCGCCCGGCCCGTGGTCGCTCTCCTCGACGGCCACGATCCCCGTGCCGTACGGCAGCCGCAACGTACGCCGGTACGTCCGACCGCCCCGCTCCCCGCTCACCTGCTCGACGCCTGCGACGGCCTCGTCGGAGAGCAGGTCGAAGACCGCACCGGCCTGGTAGGCCCCCCGGTAGGCGAGCCGCAGCGGCACCCCGGCCGCCGGGGTCGCCCGCCCCGCGCCCCCGCCACGCGGCGCAGCGGCCCGCAGCGCGGTGGGCGTCAGGGCGTACACCACCCGGATCGTGTCGTTGAACTGCCGCACGCTGGCGAACCCCGCGGCGAACGCGATCTCCGTGATCGGCAGATCCGTGGTCTGCAGCAATACCCGTGCGGTGTGGGCGCGTTGGGCCCGGGCGAGTGCGACGGGCCCCGCGCCCAGCTCGGCGGTGAGCTGGCGCTGCACCTGCCGGGCGCTGTAGCCGAGCCGCACGGCGAGACCGGAGACGCCCTCGCGGTCGACGACGCCGTCACCGATCATGCGCATGGCGCGGCCTACGACGTCCGCGCGTACGTTCCACTCCGCGGACCCCGGCACGGCGTCCGGGCGGCAGCGGCGGCAGGCCCGGAATCCGGAGCCCTGGGCGGCTGCCGCGGTGGTGTAGTAGCGGACGTTCTTGCGCTTCGGGGTGACGGCGGGGCAGCTGGGCCGGCAGTAGATGCCGGTGGTCTCGACGGCGAAGAAGAACTCCCCGTCGAAGCGCGCGTCGCGGCTGCGAACCGCCTCGTACCTGGTCTCTTCATCGATCACGTCTCCCAGTGTGCGACGCCGCCGACGCTTCGGCTGGCGGAATTCGGACGCCACGCTGGACGGAACGGGGCAGGCCGGGCACACGACGAAGGAACCAGGGGCGAAGCGGCCCGCGCCCTGCGCCGTCCCGGGGCGCTCCCGGGGCCGCACCCCGCCAAGCCCCCTCCGACAGGCACCAGCCTCTCCGCCACCGGAGGCAGGTGCGCAAGGACCCGAGAGCCAAGCAGCCAACACCCCGCGCCGTCACCCGGTACTCCCGGGCCACGCCCCGCCAAGCCCCAGCCGGCGAGGCACAGACTCTCCCCCGGAGGCAGATACACAAAGCCCAGGAGCCAAGCAGCCAGCATCCCGCGCCGCCACCGGGCGCTCCCGGGGCCACGCCCAGCCGACCCCCGCCGGTGCGGTGCGGGGCGCTCTCACCACCCCGCACCGCGATGCCGCCCCCTAGCGGATGCGCCCCCGCTTCGCCTCCATGGCCGCCTTGCCCTCCGCGCCCCGCAGTTTCCACATGCGGCGCATGTCCGCCCGGAGCTTCGCGTCCGTCTTGGCGACGATGCGCTGGTTCTCGCGGATCAGCTTGCGGTAGCTGTCGAGGCGGCGGCCCGGGAGCGTGCCGTCCTCCACGGCCGCGAGGACCGCGCAGCCGGGCTCGGCGGTGTGGGCGCAGTCGTGGAAGCGGCAGTCGGCCGCGAGCTCCTCGATCTCGGAGAAGACCTGGCCGACGCCCGACCCCGCGTCGAAGAGGCCGACACCTCGCAGGCCCGGCGTATCGATGAGGACGCCACCTGCGGGGAGCACCAGGAGGTTGCGGGTCGTCGTGGTGTGGCGGCCCTTGCCGTCCACGTCACGGGCGGCGTTGACGTGCATGACGTCCTCGCCGACCAGGGCGTTGGCCAGGGTCGACTTGCCCGCTCCGGACTGGCCGAGCAGGACGGACGTGCCGCCGGAGACGACGGCACAGAGGATGTCGACTCCTTCTCCCGTCGTGGCGCTGACCGGGAGCACCTGCACGCCGGGTGCCGACGTCTCCACGTCCTCGACCAGGTAGGACAGGCCCGTGGCGTCCGGGACCAGGTCGGCCTTGGTGAGGACGACCAGGGGCTGGGCCCCGGACTCCCAGGCCAGGGCCAGGAACCGTTCGATCCGGCCGAGGTCGAGCTCGACGGCGAGCGAGACCGCGATGATCGCGTGGTCGACGTTGGCCGCGAGGATCTGCCCCTCGGACCGCTTGGACGAGGTGGAGCGCACGAAGGCGGTGCGGCGCGGCAGCAGCGTACGGACGTACCGCGGGTCGCCGCCCTCGGGGTCGAGCGCGACCCAGTCGCCCGTGCACACGACCTTCATCGGGTCGCGGGGCACGACGAACTCGGTGTCGGCCCGCACGGTGCCGTCGGGGGTGACCACGTCGCACTGACCGCGGTCGACCCGCAGGACCCGGCCGGGCAGCAGGCCCTGCGCCGCGTACGGGGTGAAGTCGGCTTCCCAGTTCTCGTCCCAGCCGTAGGGCGCGAGAGGGTGCGAAGTCGGAGAAGAAGAGGAAGAAGAAGGCTGCTGGGATGCAGAGGAAGACAAGGGGGGACCCTTCACAGGGGTGGCCCCGGCGCACGCGCACACTGGCGCGGAAAAGAGGAAGGTCAGCCGGTGACCACGGAGGTGGAATGAACGGACTTCTCGATGCGGGCAGCGCCCATCTCAACGACAGCCATCGGTCACACCTCCTGGTACACACTCAACCGGCACCGGCAGCCAGAGAGGCCGCCGGGCGAACAGAAGGAACCCTAGCCCCGGGCTCAGGCGGAGCGCCAGCTCTTTTCGGGGCCGGGCCCGGCAGCTGCTGCCGCGCCCACCGCGGGCTGCTCGGAGACCGCCGTACGGGCCCCGCGCACGGCGGAGAGCGGTGTGGGCGCGAGCGTCTTGCGCAGGTTGGTGCGCATCGTCGACGCCGCGTCGAGCACGTAGTTCTGCCGGACCTTCCAGGGGCCGCGGTCGCCCTGCCGGGGGAAGGCGTCGATGGAGCGCTGGACGTATCCGGAGGCCAGGTCGAGCAGCGGGCGTTCGTTGAGGGTGCTGGTGGGCCTCGGCTCCACCGCCGCGTAGTCGTTCTCGCGCATGTGGTTGAGCACCTTGCACACGAGGCGCGACGTGAGATCGGCGCGCAGGGTCCAGGACGCATTGGTGTAGCCGATGCAGACGGCGAAGTTCGGGACGCCCGTCATCATCGCGCCGCGCCACACGAACTGCCGGTTCAGCTCAACGGGTTCGCCGTCGACGTGCGGCGCGATGCCGCCGAAGGCGAGCAGTTGGAGTCCGGTGGCGGTCACGACCACGTCGGCCTCCAGGACGCGGCCGGACTTCAGCCGGATGCCCTCGGGGACGAAGCGGTCGATGTGGTCGGTGACTATCTCGGCCTCGCCCGTCTTCAGGACCTGGAACAGATCGGCGTCGGGCACCGCGCACAGCCGCTGGTCCCACGGGTCGTACGACGGCGTGAGGTGGTCGGCGACCAGTTGGTCGTCCTTGACGATGCGCTTGTTGAGGCCGGTGAGCACCCGCCGCGCGGCCTTCGGGCTGCGGCGGCAGAACTGGTAGAGGCCGATGGCGAAGAGGATGTTCTTCGTCCGCACGACCCGGTGGGCCGCGTTCGCGGGCAGTACGGCGCGGATGCCGTCGGCCAGGATGTCCCGCGAGGGCAGCGAGCCGATCCAGGTCGGGGTGCGCTGCAACATGGTGACGTGCGCGGCGCTCCGCGCCATCGCGGGCACCAGCGTGACGGCGGTGGCGCCGCTACCGATGACGACCACGCGCTTGCCCGCGTGGTCCAGGTCCTCGGGCCAGAACTGCGGGTGCACGACCGTGCCGGCGAAGGAGTCGACGCCCGCGAACTCGGGGGCGTGTCCCTGGTCGTAGTCGTAGTAGCCCGCGCAGGAGTAGAGGAAGTCGCAGGTGACGGTGGTCAGGGTGCGGCTGCCGTCCTCCCCGGTGCGTTCCAGGGTCACCGTCCAGCGCGCCGTCGCGGTGGACCAGTCGGCGCCGACGACCTTGGTCCCGTAGCGGATCCGGCGGTCGATGCCGAACTCCGCGGCGGTCTCCTTGATGTAGCTCAGGATGGACTCTCCGTCGGCGAGCACCTTCGACTCGCGCCAGGGCTTGAAGGCGTAGCCCAGGGTGAACATGTCGGAGTCCGAGCGCACCCCGGGGTAGCGGAACAGGTCCCACGTACCGCCCATGGACTGCCGCGCCTCGATGATCGCGTACGAACGCTCGGGGCACTCGGTCTGCAGCCGGTAGGCGGCGCCGACGCCGGAGAGACCGGCGCCCACGATCACCACGTCGATGTGCTCGATGCCGTCGTGCTCGCCCGGGGCGTCGGTGCTGCCGGTACCGGCGGTGCTTGAGTCTACGGAGTGCGTCATTCCTTCAGTGTCCGGAAGCACACCCGGCAGGAATTGACCCGGGACGACAGATCTTTGACCCTGGACGACATGTCCGTGATCAGATCGGCGGGGCTGCGCGGCTTCCGCGCCACGGTGGCGGAGCTCGGCGGTGACGCCGAGTTCTACGCCCGGCAGGCGGGCTGCCCCGTCGCCGCGCTCGACGGTGACGACCTCCTGGTGCCCGAGGAGGCGATGGCCGCCGTACTCGAACTGGCCGCCGAGGATCTCGGCTGTCCTGATCTCGGTCTGCGCATGGCGGCCCGGCAGGACCTGGGCATGCTCGGCGCCCTGGCGCTCGCCATCCAGAACTCCGCGACGCTCGGGGACGCCCTGGAGTGCACCACGCGCTATCTGTTCGTCCACGCGCGCTCGCTGAGCCTCAGCCTGGAGCCCGATCCGTACGGCACGCCGGGGGTCGCCGCGCTGCGCTACGGCGTGCGTGAGGGCGTCGAGGCGCCGCCCCAGGGCATCGACCTCTCCCTGGGCTTCATGCACCGGGCCATCGTCTACTTGGTCGGCCCGTACGGCCTCGGCTCCGTCGAACTGCCGCATCCGCTGCTCGCCCCGCTGTCGGTGTACGAGGACTTCTTCGGCGTACCCGTGAAGACAAACCGCCCCGCGGCCCTGCTGCGGGTCCCGCTCAGCCTGGCCGACCGGCCGCTCGACGGCGGCAACGCCCATCTGCGCCGCCTCGCGCTCGCGCACCTGGACGAGCAACTGCCCAAGGAGCGGACGGACGTCGTCAGCGGCGTCCGCGCCGTCGTCGAGCGCTCGCTGGGCACCTCACCGCCGGAGATCGACACCGTCGCGCGCCTGCTGAACGTCCATCCGCGGACCCTGCAGCGCCGGCTGCGCGCCGCGGGCACTACCTTCGCCGCGGTGCTGGACGAGGAACGCCGCGGCGCCGCCCGCCGCTATCTCGTGGAGACCGACCTGCCGCTGGGCCAGGTCGCCCTGCTCCTCGGCCTCTCCGAGCAGTCGGCCCTGAACCGCTGCTGCCGGCGCTGGTGGGGCGTGACGCCGCGAGCGGTGCGGGCGCGCGGCTACGGAGCCGCCGAGCCGTCGGCCTCCTGAAGCAGTCGCGTACGGAAGAGGTCGAGGACCTCGTCGAGCGCGGCCCGCGTCGGCTGCCCCGGCGCGTCGACGAGGTGCTCGGTCAGGACGGAGTGCGGCGGCAGGACGCCCTCGGGGTTGGCGTCGCCGTCGTCGAGCTCGACGGCGGTGAACGCATCGCCGAGCTCGCGGCGCAGGAAGGCGAACCGGTCGCCGGGAACCAGCCGGTCGCCCCGGAACCGCGCCCCGAGGACCCGCAGCCCGTCCTGCTCGCAACGGCCCTTCACCACGGCGAGTTCCTCGTCGGAGATGTCGATGGCGCACGCACGGCGGCCGGTGACGGCCAGCGGCAGCGAGGGCTGGGAGAGGACCGGCGCGAGGAGCCGGTCGTCGGTGGCCATCGCCAGGGCGAAGCCGCCGGTGAGGCACATGCCGACGGCCCCGACACCCGGGCCGCCGCAGCGCTCGTGCTCGTGCGCGGCCAGGGCGCGCAGCCAGGTCACCACGCGCGAACTGCGGCCGGTGGCCAGCAGGTTGAATTCCCGGCTCACGCACACCTTCAGGACGGACGACGCCGTGTAGAGCCCCGACCGCAGCGAACCGTGGGCCGTGGGGTGGGCGTCCCGGCCCGGCGTGCCGAACAGGACGGGGAGCACCGCCGTGCAGCCGATGGCGGCGACCTTCTCGGCGAAGGCGAGGACCTTGGGGGTGATGCCAGGGATCTCCGCCATCACGACGACGGCGGGGCCTTCACCGCGCCGCAGGATCTTGCGGGTGGTGCCCTCGTGCGTGAACCGGCTCCGGGTGAATCCCGTCAGGTCGTGGTCAGCCACGGATCACAGCCTCCAACTCGGCGTCCGGCACAGGATGTTGTCGTACGGGATCACCGTACGGCGCGGCTTCGCCCGCCGGTCGCCCCGGCCTGCGGCCATGGACGCGGGAAGGTTGAGCGGAGGGTGTGATTCCGGCCAGAATCGTCCGCCGAACGGGCCGCTATCTGGCTTGTCTTGTCGTGGACCAAGTAGATGCCCCAGGCATCCAATGAGAGAGGTAAAAGGAGCCCCTCCGCTTGTGAGGTACGTCCATGACGGAATCAGTCGCGTCCGAACCAGTCGCCTTCCCGCAGGACCGCACGTGTCCCTACCACCCGCCCACTTCGTACGAACCACTCCGCGAAGCCCGGCCGCTCTCCCGGGTCCGGCTGTTCGACGGCCGTTCCGTCTGGGTGGTCACCGGACAGGGAACGGCCCGTGACCTGCTCATCGACGCACGCCTGTCCACCGACCGCGAGAACGAGGCGTTCCCCGCGCCGACCGAGCGCTTCGCGAAGGTGAGCAACCGCCGAGTCGCCCTGCTCGGCGTCGACGACCCCGTGCACAACACGCAGCGCCGCATGCTGATCCCCAGCTTCTCCGTCAAGCGGATCGCCGCCCTGCGCCCCCGCATCCAGGAGACGGTCGACCGGCTCATCGACGCCATGGCCGCACAGGGTTCACCGGCCGAGCTGGTGAACGCGTTCGCGCTGCCGGTGCCCTCCATGGTGATCTGCGCCCTCCTCGGCGTCCCCTACGCCGACCACGAGTTCTTCGAGGAGCAGTCGCGCCGGCTGCTGCGCGGTCCGCGCGCCGAGGACACCGAGCGCGCCCGGGACGAACTGGACGCGTATTTCCACGCGTTGATCGACGGCAAGCGGAGGCAGCCGGGCGACGGGCTCCTGGACGAGCTCATCCACCGCCAGCTCTCCGAGGGTGCGCTCGACCGCGAGGAACTGGTCAGCCTGGCGACGATCCTGCTGGTGGCGGGGCACGAGACCACGGCGAACATGATCTCCCTGGGGACGTTCACACTCCTCCAGCATCCGGAGCAGCTCGCCGAACTGCGCGCCGAGCAGACGCTGATGCCCGCGGCAGTCGAGGAGCTGCTGCGCTTCCTGTCCATCGCGGACGGCATGCTGCGGGTGGCGAAGGAGGACATCGACGTCGCGGGAAGCACCATTCGCGCGGACGACGGCGTCATCTTCTCCACCTCCCTCATCAACCGCGACGGCACGGCCTACGAGGCGCCGGAGGAGCTGGACTTCCACCGCGCCAACCGCCACCACCTGGCCTTCGGGTTCGGCATCCACCAGTGCCTCGGGCAGAACCTCGCCCGCGCCGAGATCGAGATCGCCCTGCGGACGCTCTTCCAGCGGATGCCGGACCTGCGCCTCGCGGTGCCCGCGCGGGAGATCCCGTTCAAACCGGGCGACACGATCCAGGGGATGCTCGAACTCCCCGTCATCTGGTAGGAGATGAACGTGCGGGTCCATGTGGAAAAGGAGCGGTGCGTGGGCGCCGGGATGTGCGCGCTCAACGCGCCGAGCGTCTTCACCCAGGACGACGACGGCTTCAGCGAGGTGCTCCCCGGCCGCGAGGACGGCGGCGGCGATCCCCGGGTGCGCGAGGCGGTGCGGTCCTGCCCGGTGCGGGCCGTCACCGTCGAGGAGTCCTCAGAGCCCTGAAAGTCCTGAGCGTCCTGAACGGGCCGGGCTGGCTCAGTGGTCACGCTGCCAGACGGCGAGGTCCTTGCGGCGCACGGAACGCACACCTGCGATGTCCGTGTCGTAGAGCTCGCCCGTCCAGCTCTCGCGCACCGAGTTCCGGGTGCTGCCGCCGAAGTTCTCCCGGAGCCAGTACCAGGGCTGAAGCGGCAGCCAGCACAGTCCGGCGAGCCAGCGGCGCAGGAGACGGACCGGTCCGGGGCGGCCCGCGTCGGCGGCGCGCATCACCCGTACGCCGAGGAGCAGCTTGCCGACACTGCCCCGGAACAGCAGCGTCAGGACGCACTGGTTGGTGAAGGACACCACCGGAACGAGGGCGTAGAGCGTCCACCAGGGGCTGGTCTCCGGGGCAAGGCCGGCGATGCCCACCGCGCCGTACAGCGCGACGACCAGGTCGACGATCACCGCGAGAAAGCGGCGCGCGTCCCCGGCCAGGCCCGGCAGCCGCCGGGAGAGCAACTGCCCGCCGTACGGGATCTGTCCTCCGTGCGGCGCCAGTTGCCGGCCGTGCCGCTGGTACGTCCCCCGTAGATCACTCATGTCGGCATCATGCCCCACTCCGGCGACAACACCCCAAACGCCCCAAGTGCGCGGGAACTAGCCGCGCAACGTCACCGTGAAGCTCCGTCCGTAGGCGTGGTGGGTGTCGACGTCGATCCGGGTCCCGCCGCGGGCCCGGCTCACGCGCACCCCCTCGTCGGCCGTGACCTCCCGCAGCAAGGGGCCGCGGAGCAGCACCGTGATCCTGTCGCGGTCCATCGTCGGATCGGACACCGCCACGGTGGTCGGGCCGCGCCGCTCGCGCCGCACGAGCACCGACGCGGGCCCCTCGATCCGGACCCCGGCGGCCTCATGGCGGCCCGCCGTGAAGCTGTTCGCGGCGGTCAGGCCCAGGCCCGCGTGGCTGACGGCCTGCAGGCGCACCGTGTTCGCGACGACCTTCAGCGGCTGCCCGCCCCGGTAGGACCGCAGCCCCGCCTCGCCCGCGTTCGGCACCAGCGCGTAGGCCAGGGAGACCGGCCTCGCCCCGGCCTCGCGGTCCACGCTCACGCCGAGGACCGTGCGCGTCACCGCGGTGTCGGGGTTCGCGGTGCGGACGACGCGGCGGCTGCGGGTCACCGTGTCCAGGGCGATCCGCACCTTCGGGGTGTCCAGGAAGACGTAGCCGACGGAGGTGCGCTGCGTGGCGTTGGCGTAGCGCAGCCACCGGAGGTCGGCCGTGCCCGCGCCGCTCCACGGGCGGCCGTCGCGCCGCTCCCCCGTCACGGAGACCTGGTCGCCGGGGGCCGCGGTCCGCGCGTCGACCGTCGTCGTCACGGCCCGCCCTGCCGCGTCGCCCACGCCCGCCGCGAGCACCACGATCTCCTCGTCGAGCAGGAACCACGACTTGGTCGCCGTGGCGTTGCGGTGGACCACGAAGTCGTCCGGCAGCAACTCCCGGTCGCGGAAGGCGGCATCACTGGACTGCACGGCCCCGGCCGCGCCGTACGCCCCGAGGACGGCGCCACCCGAGTGCCGGTTGGTGCCGCGCGGGAAGTAGACGTACTTGTTCTGCGACTCGGAGGAGGAAGTGAAGTTCAGGGGGTGGCCGGGGTTGTCGTAGTACGGCTTGCCGTAGAGCTCGGGGACCGTCCCGCGCCGCTCGACGGGCGCGGTGACCCCCGCGAGGCCGTACGGCGAGACCGTGGTGAAGTAGTCGACTCCGTACGCCTGGGTCTGGTCCTGGCCGGAGAGGTAGAGGTAGTACGCGCCGTCGCCCTGGAACCACGGCATGAGGTTCTCGCCGCTCATGTACTCGTACTTGCTGATCCGGTCGGAGCTGCGCGCCAGCGCGAAGGCGTAGCCCGCTCTGCGGTGGACGTTCTTGTCCATGGCGTTGAAGGCGACGCTGCGCGAGACGGGGTTGAGGTCGGCGGGCGGGATTGAGGCGTCGCCGATGATGTCCGTGTAGCGCACGATGCTGATCGGTGAGACGAAGCTGGTCGGGTTGAGGGCGGCGCGCGAGGTCGCCCGGATGTGCTTCACATAGCTCTTCAGGGCGGTGGCGTCGGCGCCGGTGGAGAGGGAGGAGAGGTCGACGACGGCCTCGACGACGACCGCGACGTCCACGTAGCCGCCGTCCGGCCGCGACACCGCGCGCCCCTTGACGATCTCCATCATCCAGCCCTCGAAGATGAGCGGCGCGAAGCCGTCGCGCACCCACTTGTTGACGGTCGGCACCAGCTCCTCGCCGTGCGCGAAGCCCGTGCCGTCGAGGATCTTGAGGGTCTGCACGACCCGCGTGAGCAGGCCCTTTCCGTACGAGCCCGTATAGGCGACGGAGGCGTGCTGGATGAAGGAGCCGTCCGCGTAATGGCCGTCCGTCACCCCGTGGTCGAGGTGGTAGGGGTCGATGGTGACGAAGACCGTCAGCTGGTCGGTGAGGGCCTTGCGGATGCGGGCCTCGCCGCCCGCGCCCAGGAGCGCGCCCTGCAGGATGCGGTTGGTGGTGATGTCGGCGAGGTTGGCGCCGGTGTGGAAGCGCGAGTCGAGGTTCACGTCCCCGTCGGTGCCGTTGCGCAGATAGGCGTCCATCGAGGCGACGTACGTGGCGATGAGGTCGGGCCGATAGGTCCGCACCTCGTCGACGAGGAGGGCCAGAGCCTTGCTGACGTGCTGGGAGATGCCGATCTCCCAGTTGAACCAGTTGCCGTAGTAGCCCTTGGACTGGTCGCCGTAGAAACGTTCGTGCAGCCAGACGAGGGCGTCGATCACCCGGCGCTGCACGGCGGTGTTCCCGTAGAGGTCGGAGGGGGTGCCCGGGGTGCGGGTGGCGAGGGCGATCTCGTACAGCCGCCTGAAGGCCGTGTTGAGGTTGGCGTCGTCCGTGCCGAGCGCCAGGCCGGCGAAGAGCTCGCCCTCGCCCGCGTCGTCCATCGACTTCAGGTTCGTCCGCGCGGTCCTGTCCACGGCGGCGAGCTTGGCGGCCGTCTCGGGGCGCGCGTTGGACTCGGCGGTCCCCGCGAAGATCCCCACGGTGTTGGCCAGGAGGCGCGCGCTGTCCGCCGCGGCCTGTGCGGCGGACACGGGCAGCGCGGGGACCACCGCCAGGAGTCCGGCGGCCGACAGGGCGGACAGCAGGCGTCTGCGGGTGATGTCCATGGCGACCTCCGCCGGTGAGTAGGCGCTCTGGCGTTCTGGCGGGCGGAGTCAAGCAGATGCCCCGGTCGGCGACAAGGGTGTGCTCCGCCGCTCGGCGGCACGGCACCGATCGGACCGGCAGCCGATAGGCTCGACGGTGTGAGGTCGGAACAGCACGCATCAGGGCCGTACGCCATCGTGGCTGTCGCGTCGTCCGCCGGAGGCATTCAGGGCCTGGGCGAGCTTCTGGGCGGGCTCGGGCCCGATCTGCCGGTGCCGGTGCTCGTGGTCCAGCACCTTGATCCGCGCCACCGCACCCTCCTCGCGGAGGTTCTCTCCCGGCGCACCGAGCTCTATGTGAAGCTGGCGGAGGACCAGGAGCCCGTTAATCCGGGGACCGTGTATCTGGCACCGCCCGACCGGCACCTCCTGGTGGGCCCGGACGGGGTGCTCACGCTGTCGAACAGCGAGCTCGTGCACTTCGTGCGGCCCTCGGCCGACCTGCTCTTCGAGTCGGTGGCCGGGGCGTACGGACCGGGGGCCATCGCCTGTGTGATCACCGGTACCGGCGTGGACGGCTCGATGGGCGTGGAGGCGGTCAAGTCGCGCGGCGGCACCGTGATCGCCGAGGACCCGCGGACCGCGCAGTTCACGGGGATGCCGAAGGCGGCGGTCGACACCGGCTCCGTGGACTTCGTACTCCGTATCGAGGAAATCGCCGCGGCCATCCGCGGACTGGTCGAGGACAAGAGGCAGTGATGAGCGAGTCGCCCGGCGCCGGGACAGAGCAGGGCGCCGAACAGGGGGCGCAGGAACGGCCGGAGCAGGCGAGCGAGTCCGACCAGGTGCGTGAGGCCGAGCGGGTGAGTGAGGCGGAACAGGAGCGTCAGACGGAGCGGGCGCAGGAGAGCGGCCAGGAGACGGACCAGGAGACGGGTCGGCCGCCGCGCGGGGCGCAGGCCGACGGGCTCGTCGACCAGGGTCTGGAGGATCTCCTGCGGTTCATCCGGGACGCGCGCGGCTTCGACTTCACCGGGTACAAGCGGTCCACGCTGGGCCGCCGCATCCGCAAGCGGATGGGCGACGTCGGTCTGCCGGACTACAGCGACTACCGCGATCTCCTGGAGACCGACACGGACGAGTTCCGTGCGCTGTTCAACACGATCCTGATCAACGTCACGTCGGTCTTCCGCGACCCGGAGGCCTGGGGGCTCCTCAAGCGCGACGTGCTGCCCGCGCTGATCGCGGAGGCCGGGCCCGACGACGAGATCCGGGTGTGGAGCGCGGGCTGCTCCAGCGGCGAGGAGGCGTACTCGCTGGCCATCCTCTTCGCGGAACAGCTCGGCATCGAGGAGTGCGTGCGCCGCGTCAAGATCTACGCCACGGACGTCGACGAGGAGGCGCTGCGCGACGCACGCCTTGGCCACTACCCCGCCAGGACGCTGGCGCCGCTCGCCAAGGAGCTGCGGGACAAGTACTTCGAGCGGTACGGCACGCAGTACGTCTTCCGGACCGATCTGCGGCGCCGGGTCATCTTCGGGCGCCACGACATCACCCGCGACGCCCCGATCTCCCGCCTGGACCTGCTCGTCTGCCGCAACACGCTGATGTACTTCAACGTCGAGGCGCAGACCCAGATCCTGGACCGCTACCACTTCGCCCTGCGCGAGGGCGGCTACCTCTTCCTCGGCAAGGCCGAGATGCTCCTGAACGACGGAGAACGGTTCGAGGCGGTCAGCATCCGCCAGCGCGTCTTCCGGCGCCGCCCGGGAGGCAGCTCGCCGCCCTATCCCGCGCACCCCGTCAAGGCCCGGGCCGGCAACGCGGAGGAGGAGCAACAGGCCGTCCGCACACGTCAGTTGCTGGACCTGATCCTGGACGCGTCGCCGGGCGCGAGCATCGCCCTGGACGGCAACGGCACCGTCATGCTGATCAACAACGGCGCCCGCGCCCAGTTCGGCCTGACCTCGAACGACATGGGCCGCCCGTTCCAGGACCTGGAGCTCTCCTACCGGCCCACCGAGCTGCGCTCCCTGATCGACCAGGCCACGCACGAGCGCCGGACGCTCCAGGTGCACGGGGCCGAGCGGCGCCTGGGCAACGAGCTGCAGTACTTCGACATCGACATCCAGCCGATCATGGGCGGTCCCGGCCTGCCGGTCGCCATCAACGTCACCTTCACCGACGTCACCCAGGCCACCAAGCTCAGGGCCGAGATCAAGCGGGTCCGCGAGGACCTGGAGACGGCCTACGAGGAGCTCCAGTCGACGAACGAGGAGCTGGAGACCACCAACGAAGAGCTCCAGTCGAGCATCGAGGAACTGGAGACGACCAACGAGGAGCTCCAGTCCACGAACGAGGAGCTGGAGACCACCAACGAAGAGCTCCAGTCGGGCAATGAAGAGCTCGAGACGATGAACGACGAGATGCGGCTGCGCACCACGGACCTGGACGAGGCCAGGGCCTTCCTGGAGGGCGTGGTGAGCAGTATCGCGGCGGGGGTGGTGGTCCTCTCCGCCGACCTGCGGGCCAGGAGCTGGAACCGCGGCGCGGTCGACCTGTGGGGGCTGCGCCCGGACGAGGTGCTCGGCGAGCCGTTCTTCGCCCTGGAATTCGGGCTGCCCACCGACCAGCTGCGCAACGTCATCCAGGAGTGCGTCGCGTCGGGCAAGCGGTCCGGTCCCGTGGTCATCCCGGCGGTGAACCGCATCGGACGCCGCATCGACTGTTCGGTCATCTGTTCCCCGTTCGACGGCCACAACGGCGGTGTCGTCCTCCTGATGGAAGACCTCTCGAACGAAGGCGGCAACTGAACCGGTACGTCGTATTCTGTGAAGATGAGCTCCAGGCAAGGCAGTTCCGGGCTGCCGGGCGGTCAGGCAGAGGCCGCCTGGCAGAGAGCGCATCGGGCCGCTGAACGAGCCGAGCAGGAAACGGCGAACGCCGAGCGGTACGACGAAATGTTCGCGGAGAGCGGGCGCGACTTCCACGCGGCGATGGCGACGCGGCACCGCGCGGTCGCCGAGCGGCACGAGACCACGGCCCGCCTCCAGCAGGCGTACGCACGGAGGCTGACGGAGGCGGAGGGCAGAGGTGGTCTGCGCCCTCTTTTCATGGCCGGGGTCGCGGAGGCCTGCGGGACACACAGCGCGGCCCTCACCCTCGTCGGAGCAGACCTGAGCCAGCTCGTGGTCGCCGCTTCGGACCGGTCGTCGCGCGGCGCCCAGGATCTGGAGTACGTCCTGACCGCGGGCCCCGGCCGCGACGCGGTCCGCGGCCGCCGTGCGGTGTACGCATCGGGCCAGGCGCTCGAAAGGCGCTGGCCCGGTTACGGCTCCGGGCTGGCCGCCCTGGGCCTGACGTCCGTCGCCGCGCTGCCGCTGAAGGTGTCGTCGGACTGCATAGGAGCGCTCACCGTCTTCGATCCCTCATCGGCGCTCGCCAGGGCGGGCAAGTTCCGCGAGGTCGCCGACGCGCTGGCGGACGGCATCCTGATCGGCCCCGACTCCGATCCCTGCCTCTACGGCGGCGCGGACCTGCGGGCCGTGGTCCACCAGGCCGCCGGTGTGCTGTCCGAGCAGGCGGGCAGTTCGGTCAGTGACGCCCTGGCGCTCATCAAGGCGCGGGCGTTCGCCCTGGGGGTGCCCCTCGAATCGGTGTCCCGGCGCGTCATCTCCGGAGAACTCGACCTCCGCTGACCCTCGCCCCGCCGTCCCGGCCGCAGTTGATAGCGTCACTCGTCCGATCTTGATGTGTGATCTCGCTGTCGGCTCTACGGGGGAAGGGGAGCGCGTGCCCGGGATGCGTGACGTCCAAAGGCGTACGTGGCTGCTGCTGACCGGCGGGGCCGCGCTGCTGCTCATGGTCGCCGGTACCGTGATCGCCGTGTCGCGGTCCCAGGAGCGCGACGACCTCCGCGCCGCCAACCACGACCAGCTGGCCCGCGCCTGCGAGGGCCTGCTCCCCGGTGAGCTGAGCGACTTCGTGCCGGACGACTCGGCGGGCGTACTGGACGAGTACGGCTCGCTGCTCGCACCGCGGCAGCAGAGCCGGGCGCTGCTCGACTGCACGCTGACGTGGGGCGGCGGCCGCGGGGAGCCGGACGCGCAGGCGGGGGTGCGGGCCCAGGCGGTGCTCGGCAAGACCGACGCGCCGGGCGGCGGCTTCGAACTGCCGCTGCCCAGCGGTGCCTTGGGGGGCATATCCGTCGAGGAGCGGCTGGACGGCAGCCAGGTGTCGGCCACCCTGCTCACCGAATGCCCCAAGGGCCTGAGCGGGCGGGTCCGGCCGTCGAAGGATCTGCTCGTCTCGGTGGAGCTGCCCTCGCACGCCGACAGCGAGTACGCCGTCCCGAAGGCCGACCGGCTCCTGGCGTCGAGCACGGCGGTCCGGGTCGCCGACTGGGTCAGCCGTGAACAAGGGTGCGGTGGACGGCCGTTGGCCGATGCCAAGGAGCCGAAGGGCTCCGACGCGCTCTGCGACTGGCTCTCCCCCAAGGCGCTGAAGTTCGCGCCGGGCACATGGAAGTTCCGCGAGAACGACACGACGTACAGCAGGCGCGCCGGGTCGTGCGGCGGGCGGTCGGACGACGAAGACCGCTGGTCGGCCGAGCCGACGACCAAGGCGGCGAGCGCGCAGAGCTGGTCCGGTGTCCTCGCGCCGGGCGCGTACGAGAGGTTCGCCGGCAGCGGCGACGTCCCCGGGTCCGAACTCGACCCGCACAAGCCGGATTCCGCAGGCGGGCTGACCGTCGAGCGGTCGGGCGACGATCCGCTGCTCGCGCTCTGGGCGCGGTCGGTGTGCGACGGCGGTCCGACGTTCCACCGGGTCACCGTGACGCCCGCGCTCGACTTCCAGAACCAGGACAAGGTCGTGCTGGACAAGAAGGACCAGCGGCGCGTCTCCGCGGACGCGCGGGCCGTGCTCGACCGCTATCTGGCGGCGGACGACGGCTGGCCGCGGCGCTCGCACTGCGCGGACACCGAGATCATGGGAGAGGTGGAGCAGTGGCGGGGCTGACCTTGCGGTCCGGGGCCCGACGGAAGCTCACCACGGCTGGTGGGGCGGTGCTCGCCCTGGCGCTGGTGGCGGGCGGGTACTTCTGGTTCGGCGGTGGCTACGACCGGTGGGTGGCGCAGCGCCTGGTGGGCGGGGCCTGCGCGGGGGTGCTCCCGGCCACCGAAGTGCGTGACGTACTGGGCGAGGGGCCCTTCAAGGACGAGACGCGCGACCGGGCGGACGGCGAGCTGAGCGACGCCTCGCTGCGCGTGGAGTGCACGATCGCCCGCGACGACGAGGACAGCTCCGCGCGCGAAGGCTCGGTCTCGGTGAGCGTGCGCGCGGTGCCGGAGCGGGTGGCGAAGGACGACGACGGCCCGGACGCGCGGCAGCGGCGCGACGAGGCCTTCGCCGGCCAGTACAGCGGGGTGTACCCGGACGTCTACCCCACCCTGCCGCCGGTCGCGGTCGGCGCCGGCTGGAACGGCCTGTTCACCACCGGGGAGTCGGGCGGCGACGCGTCGGCCACCACCGCGGTCCTCCTCGACTGCGCCCGTGGCCGCGGCGGACTTCTGGTCACCGTCGACACCAAGGACGAGGACGTGTCCCTGGACGACCCCCGGCAGCGCACCGCCTTCGCCCGGATCGCCACCGCGACGGCGGCCAACGCATCCGGCCACTGGGGCTGCGACGCCGACCTGGGCAAGGCCCCGCGCACGGTGCCGCTGCCGGTGGACACGGACGAGTCCGTGCCGCTCGCCGAGGCCGCCGCGTCCTGCCGGGGCGTTCCGGGGCGCGGCTCCGGGACGGCGCTGGCGTGGGAGGGCGCGCGGCGCGGGACGCCGGTCGAGGTGTGCGTGCTGGGGCCCGGGAGCGTGTCCAGGGACGGCCTTCCGGTGGCCGGGTCGAGCGACGACGTGGGCGGGCGGTATCGGCTGAGCGCCTCCTACGGCCCGTACGCGCAGGACGAGCGGTACCGCTTCCAGGACCGCTTCAGCTACCTGGCGCCGGGCCGTGTCCCCGGCGCGTCGCCCTCGGGACGCTTCCCCGATGGCGGCTACTGGGTGAGCGCGGCGTGCGAGAAGGGCGGCGAGCGGGCCCTGTTCACCGTCGAGCCGCCGGGGTCCGACTCGCCCTCGTACGAGCAGGACGGGAAGGCCGAACCCACGTCCGCCGACCGTGCCTACCAGCGCGCCGCCCTCAAGGCGTTCGCGGAAGGCTCGGCGAAGGCGCACGGCTGCGGGAAGCCCGCCCCCGTGCGGCCCTGACCCGACTCGGCCGTGCCCTGACCTGAGTCGGCCGTGCCCTGACCCGGGTCAGCCGTGCCGGGACCCGAGTCAGCCGTGCCGTGTCCCGCCGCGCCCGGCGATGTGCGGCGGGACCGCGATGCCCGGCGGGAGCAGCGGGTCGGCGACCGGGGTGCCCCAACTGGCCGTCAGGGGAAGGTTCCCGGCCCAGACGCCGAGCCCGGCGTCCGGTCCCTCGCCGTCGTCCGGCGGGCCCACGCTCGTCTTGACCGACGCCTCCTCCAGGGAGAGGGCGAGCAGCGTGGTCGCGGCGAGCTCCTTGCGGCTGGGGCCGCGGGCGTAGTCCCACTGGCCGGGGGCCGCGTGTTCGGTGAGCAGGCGCAGGCCGGTCAGCTTCTCGTCCGGGTCGGTGACCTTGCGCGGGACGCCGTAGATCATCGCGCTGCGGTAGTTGACGCCGTGCTCGAAGACCGAGCGGGCCAGGATCAGGCCGTCCACGTGGGTGACGGTGACGCAGACCGTCGCGCCGGGGTCGGCGGCCAGGCTGCGGCTCGCGACCGAGCCGTGCAGATAGAGCTGGGTGTCGTCGCGGCCGTAGACGGTCGGCACCACCATGGGGTGCCCGTCGACGACGACACCCAGGTGGCAGAGGAACCCCGCGTCGAGGATCGCTTCGAGGTCGGCGCGGTCCAGGCTGCCCTGCTCGCGCAGGCGGCCGTGGCGGGTGCGGTCGGTCTGCGGGAGCGTGCCGGACAGGGGCCGGGAGGGCGGCGTGTGCTGGTTGCTCTGCTGCTGGCTGGTGGTCACGCCTCCGCAAGCTACCGATATCGCCGCCAAAATGCCATGCCTCAACGGATTACATCCGGTGATCTGCAATGAACGACGAAATCCGCACCTCGCGTGTCATTCGTCCAACTCCGCCGCCGAGAATCCAACAACCCCCACCGCGTGAGTGTTGTGACGTCCCACCTCACCGCTGTCTGATGGAGGTCATGGAGCTCCCCTATCTTGAGGACGTGTCCCCCGGCACCGGCAGCCTCCCGCCTCGCGCGTGGAACGCGCGCTCGGATGCCATCTCCCTCCCACTGAACGGCAGTTGGCGCTTCCGACTCTCCCCGGCCGCCGACACCGCCGACGACTCCTTCGCATCGGACGGCTACGACTCCGGGACCTGGGACACCGTGGCGGTGCCCGGCCACTGGGTGCTGCAGGGCCACGGCGCGCCCATCTACACCAACATGGTCTACCCCTTCCCGGTCGACCCGCCCCGCGTGCCCACCGAGAACCCGACCGGCGACCACCTGCGCACCTTCGACCTGCCGGCCGACTGGCCCACGGCCGGCGGCGGCACCCTGCGCTTCGACGGCGTCGAGTCCTGCGCCCGCGTCTGGCTGAACGGCACGGAGCTCGGCGAGTTCAAGGGCTCCCGGCTGCCGCACGAGTTCGCGGTCGGCCACCTCCTGAAGCCGTCGGGCAACGTCCTCGCGGTCCGCGTCCACCAGTGGTCCTCCGGGTCCTACCTGGAGGACCAGGACCAGTGGTGGCTGCCGGGCATCTTCCGCGACGTGACCCTGCTGCACCGCCCCGAGGGCTGCGCGCTCGACTTCTTCACCCATGCCTCGTACGACCACGGGGCGGGGACGGGGACGCTGCGGGTCGACTCGGACGTCAAGGGCCGGGTCACCGTGCCCGAGCTGGGGATCGACGTCGCCACGGGCGAGCCCGTGACGGTGGCCGTCGAGCCCTGGACCGCCGAGACGCCCCGGCTCTACGACGGGGTCCTGGCCACGGCGGGCGAGCGCGTCCCGCTGCGGATCGGCTTCCGCACGGTCGCCGTCGAGGACGGGGTCATCAAGGTCAACGGCCGCCGGATCCTGTTCCGCGGCGTGAACCGGCACGAGTTCCACCCGGAGACGGGCCGCGCGCTCGACCTCACGACCATGCGCACCGACGTCCTGCTGATGAAGCAGCACAACATCAACGCGGTCCGCACCAGCCACTATCCGCCGCACCCCGCCTTCCTCGACCTCTGCGACGAGCTGGGCCTGTGGGTCATCGACGAGTGCGACCTGGAGACCCACGGCTTCACCGAGCAGGGGTGGCGCGGCAACCCCGTCGACGACGACCGCTGGACGCCCGCGCTCCTGGACCGCGCGGCCCGCATGGTCGAGCGCGACAAGAACCACGCCTCGGTGATCATCTGGTCCCTGGGCAACGAGTGCGGCACGGGCCGCGGCCTGACCGCCATGGCCCGCTGGATCCGCGCACGGGACGCGGACCGCCTCATCCACTACGAGGGCGACGCGTCCTGCGCGGACACCGACATGTACTCGCGCATGTACGCCGACCATGCCGAGGTCGAGCGCATCGGACGGCGCGCGGACAGGGACGGACCCCCGTCGCGTCGCCAACTCCCCTTCATCCTCTGCGAGTACGGGCACGCGATGGGCAACGGCCCCGGCGGCCTGAGCGAGTATCAGGAGCTGTTCGACGCGCATGAGCGCAACCAGGGCGGCTTCATCTGGGAGTGGATCGACCACGGCCTCAGCCACCCGGAGTTCGGCTACGCCTACGGCGGCGACTTCGGCGAGGAGCTGCACGACGGGAACTTCGTCTGCGACGGCCTGGTCTTCCCCGACCGGATGCCGTCGCCGGGGCTCGACGCGTACAAGCGGGTCGTCCAGCCGGTGCGGTTCGCGTACGACGAGGACGCGGGGACGGTCAGGGTCACCAATCTGCACGACTTCGCGGACCTGTCGCACCTGTCCTTCGAGTGGACGTACATCAGTGACGACGACGCGCTCCGCGAGGGCGGGGAGCTTGCCGTGCCGCCGGAGCTCGGGCCCGGCGAGTCCGTCGAACTGAAGCTGCCGGACGCGCCGCCCGCGAGCCGCGCCGCCGAGACCTTCCTGCATCTCACGGCGCTGGTGGGCGCCGAGACGAACTGGGCGAAGCTGGACCACGGCGTCGCGCGGGCCGAGTTCCGCATCTCGCCACGCCCGGCCGTCCGCGCCGCCGTCGGTGAACGGCCGCTGCGGGAGGGGGACTTCATCACGCTCGGCCCCGGCGTCTTCGACGCCCGCACCGGCGAACTGCGCACCCTGCACGACATCCCCCTGTCCAGCGCCCCGCGCCTGGACATCTGGCGGGCTCCCACCGACAACGACAACGGCGCTTCCTGGCAGGGCGGGCAGCGCAACGGCCTCGTGTGGCGCGAGCTCGGCCTGCATCGCATGCGACACCGCCTGGACGCGGTCGAGTTGACGGACGACGCGCTCACCGTCCGCACCCGCGTGGCGCCCGCCGCGCAGGACATCGGCCTGCGCACCGTCTACCGCTGGACCGCCGACGGGACCCAGTTGCGCCTGGCGGTGTCCGTGGCACCGGAGGGCGAGTGGACGGTGCCGCTGCCCCGGCTCGGCGTCCGGCTCGGTCTGCCTGCCGCGTACGGGCACGCGTACTGGTTCGGCGGCGGACCCGGTGAGGGGTATCCGGACACGGCGGCGGCATCCGACATCGGCACCTGGTTCCTGCACGTCGACCGGATGCAGACCCCGTACGTCCGCCCCCAGGAGAACGGCGCCCGTGCGGAAGTCCGGTGGGCCGAGCTGCGGGCGGGCTTCGACGGCGAAGGGGTACGGGTGGTCGGTGATCCCGCCTTCTGGTTCACGGCGCGCCGCTGGACCACCGAGCAGCTGGACGCGGCCGCGCACCGCACGGACCTCGTCCCCGGCGACACGGTGTGGGTCCATCTCGACCACGGGCAGCACGGCATCGGATCGCAGTCGTGCGGGCCCGGGGTGCTGCCACGCCACGAACTCCACGCCGCTCCGGCGGAGTTCACGTTCACCTTCTCCCACCGGGAGGCCCGCGCAGTCAGCCCATGGGCTCCCGCTCACCCAGGTCGAGGCGGTAGGGCGGATACACGTCCGTGAGCAGCAGGCCGTAGGCCAGGACGCGCGCGGCCCAGCGGTGCAGGCCGATGTTGAGGTCGTGCATGCCACGGGGGTAGCGGCCCGTGAAGAGCAGGGACACGCCCGCGTAGAAGGCGATGATCGCGGCGAGACCGAAGCTGACGCGGAAGCCGCCCGTGAACAGACCGACCACCAGGAGCTGCGGCAGGATCAGGAGCCAGCTCTTGACGAGGACGAGCCCCCTGGAGAGGTGCTCGGGGTAGGCGATGTCGAAGTGGGCCGGGTAGTCGGCGACCTCGCGCAGGGCGAAGGGAGGGTAGCGATCGGTGCCGAGTGATCCGTACGCGTAGTACTCGACGCGCCAGGTCCAGCGCATCACACCGACGTTGAAGTCGAACAGCGCCCGTGGATAGCCGCCGGTGATCAGGATCGCGAAGAAGGCGACCACGGTGACGAGGAAGAGGCCGATCCACAGGAAGAACAGGACCACGTGGTGCGGGATCACGAGCAGCCACTTCACCAGCCAGAGCCAGCGGGACAGCACCACGTCGTCGTCCCGCACCTCCAGACTGACCGGACTGACCGGGTGCTTGCCGAGCGCGGTCGTCGCCGTGGGCATGGCGGACATGACGGTCAACTCCCCTCGTCCCGTGCTGTGCGGTTCTCTGGGCGGTTCTCTGGGCGGTTCGCGTCCCGTGCTGTGCACGTCCTGCCCACATGTACGGCTGGGCGCGGGCCGCGGCAAGGAGTGGCGCGGCGTCCGTTTTCTTCAAGACGGGCCAAGGGCGGCTGCCTAGGCTGCGAAGCATGAACACGAACATCACACCCCGCTTCGATCTGGTCGGCCTGGTCGTCTCCGACATGGCCGCGACACTCGCCTTCTACCGCCGTCTCGGCCTGGAGTTTCCCGAGGGTTCCGAGGGTCAGCCGCACGTCGAGGCGGCGCTCCCGGGCGGTCTGCGCATCGCGTTCGACACGGAGGAGACCATCCGCTCCTTCGACAAGAACTGGGAGCCGCCGCAGAGCGCGGGCCGCATCGGGCTCGCGTTCCACTGCGAGACCCCCGAGGGCGTCGACGCCGCCTACGAGGAGCTGGTCGGCGCCGGCCACCACGGTGAGCTCAAGCCGTGGGACGCCTTCTGGGGGCAGCGGTACGCCTCCGTGCTCGACCCGGACGGCAACGGCGTGGACCTGTTCGCGCCGCTGTCTAGCCCGGCCGCCGACTGAGCAGTTCGCTCAGCGGCATGCCCGCCAACTCCTTGACGTCACGGGCCAGATGGGCCTGGTCGGCGAAGCCCGCGACGATCGCGGTCTCCGCGTAGGCCAGGCCGCCCCTGGCCAGGGCGAGGGCGCGCTGCAGCCGCAGGACGCGGGCCAGCGTCTTGGGTCCGTAGCCGAACGCGGCCAGTGAACGCCGGTGCAGCAGGCGGGCGTTGATGCCCGCCTCGTCGGCGGTCGCCGCGATGGACCGTCCCGCGTCCAGTGCCTTGACGACGTGCGTGAGCAGCGGGTCGGGCGGCTCCGTCTCTCCCGCCCGCGCCAGCGCGAAGGACTCCAGGACGGCCGCCGGGTCGCGGGCCGCGTCCATGCGCTCGGTCAGGCGGCGCGCGTCGGCGGACGGCCACAGGTCGGCCAGGTCGACCCGCCGGTCGCGCAGCTCGTGCGCGGGCACGCCGAGGAAGGCCGGGGCGGTGCCGGGGTAGAAACGGATGCCCACGTACCGGGCGGCGACATCCGGTGCGGGGCGGTGCGCGCGGGTGTCCGGTCCCGCCACCATGAGCCTGCCCCCGGCCCACAACAGGTCCATGCAGCCATCGGGAAGTACGGGGTACACGGGGCCGGCCGCACCGCCGCTGGTGCGCGTCCACAGGACCGCGCCCGGGACACGGGACGGCCGCTCCGCGTACTCGACGGTCTCGTACGACACGCGGTCAAGGTTACGCCGCTCAGGGGCTACGCGGCCCGTGAGCGGTGCTCCTGCGGGCTGACCCCGTACACCCGCTTGAAGGCGCTGGAGAGCGCGAACGCGCTGCCGTACCCGACGCGGCGGGCGATCGCGGCGATGGTCTGCTCGCTGTCCCGCAGCAGGTCGGCGGCGAGCGCGAGCCGCCAGCCCGTCAGGTACGCCATCGGCGGCTCGCCCACGAGTTCGGTGAACCGCCGGGCGAGCGCGGCCCGCGACACCCCCGCCTTCGCGGCGAGCGCGGCGATCGTCCAGGGGTGCGCGGGGTCGTCCTGGAGCAGCCGGATCGCCTGCCCGACGACCGGGTCCCCCATCGCCCGGTACCAGGCGGGGGCCTCGGCCTCCGGCCGCGAGAACCAAGCCCTCAGCGTGGCGATCATCAGCAGGTCGAGCAGCCGGTCGAGCACGACCTCCTGTCCCGGCTCGTCCTTGGCGATCTCGTCGGCGAGCAGCGGGGTGAGCGGGCAGTCCCACACCTCGGTGGGCAGGATCAGGAGCGGGGGCAGCGCGTCGAGGAGCCGCCCGGTGATCTCGCCGCGCGCCTGGTAGGTGCCGATCAGCATCTCCGCCGCGCCGTCGAGCGATTCGCCCCAGGTGCGCAGGCCGAGGTCCTGGTACTGCCCGATCGGGGTACCGCCGAGGGGCACGCAGCGTTCGCCGGGCAGGATTTCGGCGCGGGGCGGCGTGTCCGGGGTGTCCGCGACGGTGTAGTGGTCGGGGCCGCGCGCGACGGCGACGTCTCCGGGGCGGATGCGCTGGGGTTCGCCGCGGTCGGGCACGATCCAGGCGGTGCCGCGGACCATGATCATGACGGAGAGCGGCGCCTCGTCCGCGATCCGGACGGACCAGGGCGGGTCGAAGCACGCGCGGATCATGAAGGCTCCTCGCGCGCGCGGGCCCTCCAGCAAGCCTGCGAGTACGTCCATGCCGAAAGCGTAGACGCACGCGTATGGGGGCGAGCCCCTGACGGATGGTTCCTCGTGGCGCGGCCCAGTTCACTGGAGGCATGACGGAGAACGCGATGAACTCGCAGGACACGCAGGGCACGCGGACCATGACGGTGCTGGTCACGGGCGCTTCGGGCAAGACGGGACGCCGGGTCGCGGAGGCCGCCGAGGCGGCGGGGTTCACGGTGCGGGCCGCTTCCCGCTCGGGCGCGGTGCGGTTCGACTGGTACGACCCTTCGACGTGGGAGGAGGCGCTGCGGGGCGCGGACGCCGCGTACCTCGCCTACATGCCGGACGTCGGCGCGCCCGGCGCGGGCGACGCGGTGGGCGCGCTGGCCCGGCAAGCGGTGTCGCTCGGCGTGCGGCGGCTCGTGCTGCTGTCCGCACGGGGCGAGGACCAGGCGGAGCCGGCCGAGCGTGCGGTGCGGGAGTCCGGGGCGGAGTGGACCGTGGTGCGGGCGAGTTGGTTCGCCCAGAACCTGAGCGAGGGTCCGCTGCTCGACGGCATGCGGGCGGGGGAACTGGTGTTCCCTGCCGGGGAGGTCCTCGAACCGTTCATCGACGCGCGGGACATCGCCGATGTGGTGGTGGCGGTCCTTCGCCCCGACTCGGGCCACGCGGGGCGGGTGGTGGAGATATCGGGCCCGCGCCTGCTGTCGTTCCGCGACGCGGTGGCCGAGGTGTCGGCGGCCACGGGCCGGGAGATCCGGTACGTCCCGGTCTCCGCGAGGGAGTACGGGGGTGCTCTCGCGGAGTACGGGGTGCCGGAGGAGGAGGCGGAGTTCCTGATCGAGCTCTTCGAGACGAATCTGGACGGCCGCAACGCGCATCTGTCCGCGGGGGTGCGGGAGGTCCTGGGACGGGAGCCGCGTGACTTCGCCGATTTCGCCCGGGAGCAGGCGGAGGCGGGCGTCTGGAAGGCGTAGTTCTCCCGGACCCCGCCCCTTCCCCAAAACCCGCTGCGCGGGGGCGTCCTCAAACGCCGGACGGCTGGAAGATCAGCCCCTCCGGCGTTTGAGGAGCGGGGCCTGGGGCGGAGCCCCGGGTAGGTCCGGGGCGCAGGCACGGTTTTCGGGAAGGGGCGGGGTCGGGGAAAAGCCCCGCAGGGACGTTCCTACTCCGGCGGTGGCTGCTCGCCGCTTCCCCCGCCGTTCTTCTTGACGTGCGTCCGCAGGCGGGAGGAGACGTCGTCCGGGGGCAGGAAGCGTGACCAGCGCTCGGGGAACTCGGACGGCATGTCCGGGTCGTCCGGGTCCGCGGACGCTTCGCGCGCCGCAGCCGCCCGCGCCACCACCTCCACCGCCCGCGCCTCCCGTATCCGGTCGTTGGCGGCACGCGCGGCAGCCGTGGCGACGGAGGGCCACACCCGGTCGATCGCCGCGTTCACCGCGGCCCCCACCAGGACCGCGAACGCCGACACCCCTATCCACAGCAGCACGGCCACCGGCGCCGCCAACGAACCGTAGATCGTGGGCCCTTCGACCGTGCTCGTCAGGTAGATCCGCAGCAGGAAGCTGCCCAGGACCCACATCCCCAGGGCGATCAGCGCGCCCGGCATGTCCTCCACCCAGGGCGAGCGCACCGGCACCGACACGTGGTACAGCGTCGTCAGGAACACCACCGACAACAGCGTCACCACCGGCCAGTACAGGATCTGCACCACCGTCGTGGAGCCGGGCACCAGCTTCACCACCGCGTCGGGCCCCGCCACCATCAGCGGCAGCGCCACCGAACCGATCAGCAGCGCCACGATGAACAGGCCGAACGCGAGCAGCCGGGTCTTGACGATGCCGCGTGCGCCGTCCAGGCCGTACATGACCGTGATCGTGTCGATGAAGACGTTCACGGCGCGCGAGCCCGACCACAGGGCGAAGAGGAAACCGATGGAGATGACGTCGGGCCGGCCGACCCGCATCACGTCCTCCAGTATCGGCTGCGCGATCTGGCTGACGCCCTTGTCGGAGAGGACCGTGCGGGACGCCTCCAGGATGTTGTTCTCGACGCTGGCGATCGTGTTCGCGCCGGTCCACCGGTCCACGTACGCGAGCAGGCCGATCAGGCTCAGGAGCAGCGGCGGCACGGACAGCAGGGTGAAGAACGCCGCCTCGGCCGCGAGCCCCAGGATCCGGTATTCCACGCACGAGTTGACCGTGTCTTTGAGCAGCAGCCAGGCAGTCCTGCGCTTGGAGACGTTGCTGTAGAGAGCGCGGGCCCGGTTCCAGCGGCCCGACGGCCTCCCGGGTGTTTCTTTTGCCTGGTGCACCTCCTTACCGTAGCGGCATGGCAGCCAGCACCCACACAGTGACCAACCAGGCTCCGCCCCTGGTGGGATATGACGTCTTTACGTCCGACCGCGCGCTCACAGAGGGAGTCGAACGGCATCTCGATCCCGCCCTTCTCAGTACCGCGCGCGAGCAACTCTCCGAACTCGGGCGCACCGCAGGATCGGCCCAGGCGCGGGAATGGGGCTTTCTGGCCAATGAGAATCCGCCCGTTCTGCACACCCATGACCGCTATGGGAATCGCATCGACGAAGTCGCCTTCCATCCCGCGTGGCACCGGCTGCTCGGCAAGGCCGTTTCGTCGGGTCTGACCACCGCCTGGTCGCGGCCCGGCGGCCATCTGCGGCGCGCGGCCGCGTTCCTGGTGTGGACGCAGGTCGAGGCGGGGCACGCCTGCCCGCTGTCGATGACGCACGCGGCGGTGCCCGCGCTGCGGGCCGATCCCGCGCTCGCCGCCGAGTGGGAGCCCCGGCTGACTTCCCTCGTCTACGACGAAGGGCTTCGGCCCGCGTCCCAGAAGGCCGGAGTGCTCTTCGGGATGGGCATGACGGAGAAACAGGGCGGCAGCGACGTACGCGCGAATACGACGCGTGCGCGTGCTCTCGCGGAAGACGGCACGTATGAACTCACGGGGCACAAGTGGTTCTGTTCCGCACCCATGTCCGACGGCTTTCTCGTGCTCGGGCAGACGGATGCGGGACTTACGTGTTTTCTGGTGCCTCGGGTGCTCGACGACGGAACACGGAACGCCTTCGCCATTCAGCGGCTGAAGGACAAACTGGGCAACAAGTCGAACGCGTCCAGCGAGGTCGAGTTCGACGGGACGTGGGCGCGCCGGGTCGGGGACGAGGGACGCGGGGTGCGCACCATCATCGAGATGGTGGCGGCGACGCGGCTCGACTGCGTGGTGGGCTCGGCGGCGATCATGCGGCAGGCCGTCGCGCAGGCCGTGCACCACGCCACGTACCGCGAGGCGTTCGGCGGCAAGCTCATCGACAAGCCGCTGATGCGCAACGTACTGGCGGACCTGGCCCTGGAGTCGGAGGCGGCCACGACGCTCGCGCTGCGGCTCGCGGCGGCGTACGACGACGGGAGCGAGCAGGAGCGCGCGTTCCTGCGGATCGCGGTGCCGGCCGCGAAGTACTGGGTGACCAAGCGCTGCACACCGCTCGTGGTGGAGGCCCTTGAGGTGCTCGGCGGCAATGGATACGTCGAGGAGTCGGGGATGCCGCGGCTCCTTCGCGAGTCGCCGCTGAACTCGATCTGGGAGGGCTCGGGGAACGTACAGGCCCTGGACGTGCTGCGGGCGCTTCAGCGCGAGCCGCAGGCGCTGAACGCCTTCCTCCAGGAGGTCGGCCTGGCGCGCGGCGCCGATCACCGCCTGGACGGCGCGATCAAGGGGCTGCTCACCGAACTGGCCGATCTGGACGGCATCGAGGCGCGGGGCCGCCGGCTCGTGGAGCGGATGGCGCTGGTGCTCCAGGGCTCGCTGCTCGTGCGGTACGCGCCCCCGGAGGTGGCCGACGCGTTCTGCGCCTCGCGGCTCGGCGGGGACTGGGGCTCGGCGTTCGGGACGCTGCCGCACACCCTCGATCTGGCGGCCGTGGTGGAGCGGGCCGCTCCCGGCGGCAACTAACGGCGGACGGCTCCCTGCGGCAACCGGCGGGAGTCGCGGGGGTGGTGCTGCGCCGACACGGCACCACCCCCGCTTCCCGGCCCCGTCCAGGAGCGTGAACACCGCCTGAGCGGCGTCGACATCACCTTCGGCCACCAGACTGCTGTTCGCGAGGGTTGCAGACCGTTGCAAGTCGTCGGTTCAACGCCGAACCACATCGGTTCATTACTGAACCAATACCCTTGCGGGCGCCGAGGGGGCACGATGGACGCACGCCCCCCGACGCACTGGCTCTGCTCGGGAAGGACCCGGTGATGAACGCGACTTCGACGATCAACCTCGCGAGGATCTCCACCATGGACTGCACGCAGGCCGCGCGGCTGCTCGCGGGGGTCCGCCACGCGGCGCTCGCCGGAGAGCAGCCGCGTGTGCTGCCGCGTCCGGTGATCGAGGAGTCCTGGGGGCGCATGCTGCTCGACGGGGTCGATCCGGACCACGACTTCCGCTCCCGGCTGCTCAGCTTCGAGGAGCTGGAGGAGCGGCGCCGCGCCTCACGGCTGACGGAGATCATGCCGGTCCTCCGGGACGCGCTCGTCTCGGTGGCGGACGCGGCGCACCACATCATGGTCGTCTGCGACGCGGACGGCCGGGTCCTGTGGCGCGAGGGCAGCTCCGCGGTGCTGCGCAAGGCGGACTCGCTCGGCTTCGAACTGGGCGCCGACTGGGCCGAGAGCGTCGTCGGCACGAACGGCATAGGGACACCGCTCGTCGTGCGCAGGCCCGTGCAGGTCTTCTCCGCCGAGCACTTCGTGGAGACGCATCACGCGTGGACGTGCACGGGCGCGCCCATCACCGATCCCCGTGACGGCCGCCTCCTCGGCGTGGTCGACATCAGCGGTCCGCTGAACACGATGCATCCGGCGACGCTCGCCCTGGTCGACTCGGTGGCCAAGCTCGCCGAGGCCCGGCTGCGCGAGAGCCACGGGACGACGCTCGACCGGCTGCGTTCGGTGGCGGCGCCGGTCCTCGCCCGCCTCGAAGGGCGCGCCGTCGCGGTGGACTCGCACGGCTGGACGGCGGCGGTCACGGGAATGCCGCACACGGACCGGCTCCCCCTGCCCAAGTCCCTGTCCGCGGGCCACACCTGGCTGCCCTCGCTGGGCACCTGCGCGGTGGAGCCGCTGCCCGGCGGCTGGCTGCTGCGCGTCGAGGAGGACCCGCAGCCGCTGGCCGCGACCCGTGTCGTCCTGGACGTGAGCGGGCCGCGCCGCTGGTCGGTCACCGTCGAGGGCGGCGGCGCGGGCGGCTGGACGCACGAGCTGAGCCCGCGCCACGCCGAGCTGCTCTACCTCCTCTCCACCCACCGCAAGGGCCGCAGCGCCTCGGGCCTGGCCGAGGACATGTTCGGCGACCCGGCACGCACGGTGACGGTCCGCGCCGAACTCTCCCGGGTCCGCCGCTACTTGGGCGGGCTCCTGGCCCACCGCCCCTACCGCTTCCCCGAGGACGTGGACGTGCAGGTGATCCTGCCCGAGCACCCGGCGAACCTGCTGCCGCACTCGACGGCGCCCGCGGTGCGCGAGGCGCGGAGGGTGCCGGAGCCTTGAGTGCCGCGGCCCCCTCCTTCTTCTCCCTCTGTCTCTCCTTCTCTCCCGCCGGGCCGCCGGGCGGCCCGGTGACCACCCGGCGGCTGGACGTACGGGCCCCTCACACGCCGGGTATCTCCCGCGCCTGGAACGCCTCGCGCACGGCGTCCGCCGCGCTCTTGCCGTACATCTTCTGGGCGGTCGCGATCGTCGTCAGGGCCGCGTCCTCGAAGCTGGTGTCGGGCGCGAAGCCGAACTGGGCGTTGACGATGATCCGGTCGGCGGTACGCGCACCGAGCGAGCCGCGGATGTCGAAGAGCGCCCGGGACCAGATCTCCCCGTCCGCGTGCACCTCCCCCACCTTGTCGGCGTACGTCTTGTCGCTGTCGACCCGGCGCAGACAGTGCGGGGCGTCCGAGTACGAGACGGCGTCCCAGTCGGCGACGCAGGCGAGGTCGGCCTTGGCGGGCCAGCCGTACTTGGCGTCGGCGTACGCGCCGACCGACACCGCCAGGTAGTCGCCCCAGGCCTCACCGATCGAGCCCGCCTCCGGCGACGTGCCGAAGCCGGGCACCTGGGCGTGGTGCACGGCGTGCCCGTACTCGTGGACGACGACCTCGGCGTCCTCGGCGTCGTCGACACCCCCCTTGCCGAACCGGATCTCGGCCTTCTTGTCGGTGAAGAACGAGTTGTCCGCGCCCCACTGGTTGATGCGGACCGGCTGGGCCCGGTCGTTCGCCCCCGGCAGTTCGCTGCCGAAGCCGAGGCTCTGCAGATACTCCTGCGACTCATTGACCCAGAAGTACGCCATGACCTGCTCGAACTGGTCGTCGTCGCGGGCGTAGCCGCCCGCGTCCGCGACCTTGGCGGAGGCGCCGGTGTCGGATCTGATGTACGCCCACTTGCCAAAGAGTCCACCGCTGGAGTCGAGATTGCGCAGGGCGGCGGTGGCATAGGCACCGGCGGGAACGGACGTCGCGGAGTCCTTCGCGTCGACGAGGGTCTGGTCCCCCGACGACTGGACGGGGTTGACCATGAAGACGCGGGCCTGCGGGTCCGCGGAGGCCGAGGCGGGTGCGGCAAGCGTCGCGAGGGCCACGGTGACGGTGGCCGCGGCGAGCAGGCCGCGGGGGGTGCGGCGGGCCATGGGACATCCTCCAGCTCGAAGAATGCGGGGGGTGGCAGGCGCTGCGGGATCTTCCCGCATCCCGGGCACCTTTGGCCAGGGTGCGTGGCACATGGTTCGCTGACCCGCATGAGCCTCACTGTCACCACTTGGTCCCTGGAGCAGACCGCTCCCACCGATCTGCTGGCCGCCGCCGCGCCCGAGGGCGACGACGTGCGCATCGTGCGGGCCGAGATCCCCTCCCCCGAGTTCAGCCGCTTCCTCTACGCCTCCGTCGGCGGCGACATCCGCTGGACGGACCGGCTCTCCCTCTCTTACGACCAGTGGCAGGAGGAGCTCGGCAAGCCGGGCGTCGAGACCTGGGTCGCGTACGAGAAGGGGACACCGGCCGGATACGTCGAGCTGGCGGCGCAGGAGGGCGGTGTCGTCGAGATCGTCTACTTCGGGCTCATCCCGGCCTTCCGGGGGCGGCGGATCGGCGGCCACCTGCTCTCCCAGGGCGTCCGTCGCGCCTGGGACCTCGCCGAGCGCTGGCCGGACCTCACCCCGACCAAGCGGGTGTGGCTGCACACCTGCTCCAAGGACGGCGAGCACGCCATGGACAATTACCTGCGGCGCGGCTTCAAGCTGTTCGACACGAAGGTGGAGCAGGAGCCGGAGGTGGCCACGCCCGGACCGTGGCCCGGCGCCTAGCGCTCCGCGCGGGGGCGCGTTCTCGGCCGCACGGCCGTCGTGGCCGGTCGCGCGGTTCACCGCGCCCCTGACGGGGCCGTGGCGAGTGACCGACGCCACACCATCTCACATGGTAAGACTCACACGTCCACATTCTGGATAATGGTGGACTGGGCCGAAAGTCCCATGACACGCTTCCGTCATGGATCGCACTGGAATTGCCTTGGTGAGTCGACGTCACGTCGATCTCTGCCGCATGTCCAGCGCCATGTGTCCGGCGAGCTGACAGCACCAGCGCCGACGACTCTCTCCGCTTGACCACCTATCTGCGCACCGCCGCGCCCCTTGCGCGAAGTGTGCAGGTCAGAGCCGCCCTCAGCCCGCCTTGAAGGACGTATAGCCATGGCTGCCACCCCTGAAAAACCCACGACTGCCGCGCCCCGGCGCAAGGCGAGCCGTCACCGTGGTGAGGGCCAGTGGGCCGTTGGCCACTTCACGCCGCTCAATGGGAACGAACAGTTCAAGAAGGACGACGACGGTCTCAATGTGCGGACACGCATTGAGACGATCTACTCCAAGCGTGGCTTCGACTCGATCGACCCGAACGATCTTCGTGGACGTATGCGCTGGTGGGGGCTCTACACCCAGCGCCGCCAGGGAATCGACGGCGGCAAGACCGCCATCCTGGAGCCCGAAGAGCTGGACGACGAGTACTTCATGCTGCGGGTGCGCATCGACGGCGGCCGGCTCACCACCGAGCAGCTGCGCGTCATCGGCGAGATCTCGCAGGAGTTCGCGCGCGGCACCGCCGACCTCACCGACCGGCAGAACGTGCAGTACCACTGGATCCGCATCGAGGACGTTCCCGCGATCTGGGAGCGGCTGGAGGCCGTGGGCCTCTCCACGACCGAGGCCTGCGGTGACACCCCCCGCGTCATCCTCGGCTCGCCCGTCGCCGGTGTCGCCGAGAACGAGATCATCGACGGCTCCTCCGCCATCGACGAGATCCAGCGCCGCTTCATCGGCAACCCCGACTTCTCGAACCTGCCGCGCAAGTTCAAGACGGCCATCTCCGGCTCGCCTCAGCTCGACGTCGCGCACGAGATCAACGACGTCGCGTTCGTCGGCGTGAACCACCCCGAGCACGGCCCCGGCTTCGACCTCTGGGTCGGCGGCGGCCTCTCCACCAACCCCAAGCTGGGCGTACGGCTCGGCGCCTGGGTGCCGCTGGACGAGGTGCCGGACGTGTACGGCGGCGTCATCGGCATCTTCCGCGACTACGGCTACCGGCGGCTGCGCAACCGCGCCCGCTTGAAGTTCCTCGTCGCCGACTGGGGCCCGGAGAAGTTCCGGCAGATCCTGGAGGACGAGTACCTCAAGTACAAGCTCGTCGACGGGCCCGCGCCCGAGCAGCCGACCGGCACCTGGCGCGACCACCTCGGCGTGCACAAGCAGAAGGACGGCCGCTTCTACGTCGGCTTCGCCCCCCGCGTCGGCCGCGTGGACGGCACGACGCTCACGAAGATCGCCGATGTCGCCGCCGCCCACGGCTCGGGCCGCCTTCGCACCACCGCCGAGCAGAAGATGATCGTGCTCGACGTCGAAGAGGCGCAGGTCGAGTCGCTCGTGGCCGGGCTCGAAGCCCTGGACCTGCGGGTCAACGCCTCCCCCTTCCGGCGCGGCACCATGGCCTGCACCGGCATCGAGTTCTGCAAGCTGGCGATCGTCGAGACCAAGGCGCGCGGCGCCTCGCTCATCGACGAACTGGAGCGCCGCATCCCGGAGTTCGACCAGCCGATCACCATCAACATCAACGGCTGCCCGAACGCCTGCGCCCGTATCCAGGTCGCCGACATCGGCCTGAAGGGGCAGTTGGTCCTGGACGGCGAGGGCAATCAGGTGGAGGGCTTCCAGGTGCACCTGGGCGGCGCGCTCGGCCTGGAGGCCGGGTTCGGCCGCAAGGTCCGCGGCCTGAAGGTCACATCGGCCGAGCTTCCCGACTACGTGGAGCGGGTCCTCACGCGCTTCCAGGAGGAGCGCGCGGACGACGAGCGCTTCGCCACCTGGGTGGCCCGCGCCAGCGAGGAGGCACTGTCGTGAGCGAGCGTGCCGCGCCCTTCTACTGCCCCTACTGCGGCGACGAGGACCTGCGTCCCAACGAGACCGGTCACGGCGCGTGGGAATGCGCCGCGTGCAATCGAGCCTTCCAGTTGAAGTTCCTCGGGCTGCTCGCCCAGGGGGTTCAGCGCAACAGCGGTGGAGGGGAAGAGATATGACGGCCGTTCAGACCCAAGAGCAGCGCACGGACGACGAGTTGAAGGCTCTCGCCGAGCAGGCCGGACGGGACCTTGAGGACGCGTCGGCCCTGGAGATCCTCCGGTGGGCCGTCGACACGTTCGGCGAGCGCTTCTGCGTGACCTCCTCCATGGAGGACGCCGTCGTCGCCCACCTCGCCTCGCGGGCCCGCCCCGGCGTGGACGTCGTGTTCCTCGACACCGGCTACCACTTCCCCGAGACCATCGGCACCCGTGACGCCGTCGCCGCCGTGATGGACGTCAACGTCATCACGCTCTCGCCGACGCGGACGGTCGCCGAGCAGGACGCCGAGTTCGGCGCCAAGCTGCACGACCGCGATCCCGACCTGTGCTGCGCCATGCGCAAGGTCAAGCCCCTTGAGGAGGGCCTGACTTCGTACGCCGCGTGGGCGACGGGCCTGCGCCGCGACGAGTCCCCCACCCGGGCGAACACCCCGGTCGTCGGCTGGGACGAGAAGCGCCGGAAGGTCAAGGTCTCGCCGATCGCCCGCTGGACGCAGGACGACGTGGACGCCTACGTCGCCGAGCACGGCGTCCTCACCAACCCCCTCCTCATGGACGGCTACGGCTCCGTGGGCTGCGCGCCCTGCACCCGCCGCCTCCTGGAGGGCGAGGACGCACGTGCCGGCCGCTGGTCGGGCAATGCCAAGACCGAGTGCGGTATCCACTGATGACAGAGCCGCAGAGCGTGACAGAACCTCGACACGTAACGGAGAAGCACGTGACCACCGGAGCCACCATCTGGCTCACCGGCCTGCCCAGCGCGGGCAAGACCACCATCGCGTACGAGCTGGCGGAGAAGCTGCGCGGCGACGGCCACCGGGTCGAGGTCCTCGACGGCGACGAGATCCGCGAGTTCCTCTCGGCGGGCCTCGGCTTCAGCCGCGAGGACCGGCACACGAACGTGCAGCGCATCGGCTTCGTCGCCGAACTGCTGGCGCGCAACGGCGTGAAGGTCCTGGTGCCGGTGATCGCGCCGTTCGCGGACAGCCGTGAGGCGGTGCGGGGGCGCCACCAGAAGGGCGGCACGCCCTACCTGGAGGTCCACGTGGCCACGCCGGTGGAGGTCTGCTCCGTACGCGACGTGAAGGGTCTGTACGCCAAGCAGGCGGCCGGTGAGATCTCCGGACTCACCGGCGTCGACGACCCCTACGAGGCACCCGAGTCACCCGATCTGCGCATCGAGTCCCAGGACCAGACCGTGCAGGAGTCCGCGGCGGCCTTGCGCGCGCTGCTCATCGAAAGGGGTCTGGCATGACGACGACCGTGGCCACCGTGACCGAAGGGACGGACAGCCCCTACGCGCTGTCCCACCTGGACTCGCTGGAGTCCGAGGCGGTGCACATCTTCCGCGAGGTGGCGGGCGAGTTCGAGCGGCCGGTGATCCTCTTCTCCGGCGGCAAGGACTCCATCGTCATGCTGCACCTGGCGCTGAAGGCCTTCGCCCCCGCGGCGATCCCCTTCTCGCTGCTGCACGTCGACACCGGGCACAACTTCCCCGAGGTCCTCGCCTACCGCGACCGTGTGGTCGCCGAGCACGGCCTGCGGCTCCATGTCGCCTCGGTGCAGGACTACATCGACGCGGGCAAGCTGCGCGAGCGCCCCGACGGGACGCGCAACCCGCTCCAGACCGTCCCGCTCACGGAGAAGATCCAGAGCGAGAGGTTCGACGCGGTGTTCGGCGGCGGGCGCCGCGACGAGGAGAAGGCGCGCGCCAAGGAGCGGGTGTTCTCCCTGCGCGACGAGTTCTCGCAGTGGGACCCGCGCCGCCAGCGCCCCGAGCTGTGGCAGCTCTACAACGGCCGCCACGCGCCCGGCGAGCACGTCCGCGTCTTCCCGATCTCCAACTGGACCGAGCTGGACGTCTGGCAGTACATCGCCCGCGAGGGCATCGAGCTCCCCGAGATCTACTTCGCGCACGAGCGGGACGTGTTCCAGCGCTCGGGCATGTGGCTGACCGCCGGTGAGTGGGGCGGCCCCAAGGACGAGGAGACGGTCGAGAAGCGGCTCGTGCGCTACCGCACGGTCGGCGACATGTCCTGCACCGGCGCCGTCGACTCCGACGCCACCACGCTGGACGCCGTCATCACCGAGATCGCCGCGTCCCGGCTGACCGAGCGGGGCGCCACCCGCGCCGACGACAAGATGTCCGAGGCCGCGATGGAAGACCGCAAGCGCGAGGGGTACTTCTAACCATGACCAGCACCACCGAACCCGACAAGGCGCAGCCGCTCTCCACCGAGCAGCTCTCGGCCACCACCCTGCTGCGGTTCGCCACGGCCGGTTCCGTCGACGACGGCAAGTCCACCCTGGTGGGGCGGCTCCTTCACGACTCCAAGTCGGTCCTCACCGACCAGCTGGAGGCCGTGGAGCGCGTGTCGCTGGGCCGTGGCCAGGAGGCGCCCGACCTGGCGCTGCTCACCGACGGCCTGCGGGCCGAGCGCGAGCAGGGCATCACCATCGACGTGGCCTACCGCTACTTCGCGACCCCGCAGCGGCGGTTCATCCTCGCCGACACCCCGGGCCACGTGCAGTACACCCGGAACATGGTCACCGGCGCCTCCACCGCCGACCTCGCCGTGGTCCTCGTCGACGCCCGCAACGGCGTCATCGAGCAGACCCGTCGGCACGCCGCCGTCGCCGCGCTGCTGCGCGTCCCGCACGTGGTGCTCGCCGTGAACAAGATGGACCTCGTCGCGTACGAGGAGACCGTCTTCGCGAAGATCGCCGAGGAATTCACCGCGTACGCGAGTGAGTTGGGTGTCCCGGAGATCACCGCGATCCCGATCTCGGCGCTCGCCGGGGACAATGTCGTCGAGCCGTCCTCGAACATGGACTGGTACGGCGGCCCGACCGTCCTCGAGCACCTGGAGACGGTCCCGGTCAGCCACGACCTGACCTCCTGCCACGCGCGCCTGCCCGTCCAGTACGTGATCCGCCCGCAGACCGCCGAGCACCCCGACTACCGCGGCTACGCGGGACAGATCGCGGCGGGCACCTTCCGGGTCGGCGAGTCCGTGACCGTGCTCCCCTCGGGCAAGACGTCGAAGATCGCCGGGATCGACCTGCTCGGCGAGCCGGTGGACGTGGCCTGGACCCCGCAGTCCGTGACGCTGCTCCTGGAGAGCGACATCGACATCGCGCGCGGCGACCTGATCGTGCCCAGCGGCGACCAGCCGCCGATCTCGCAGGACCTCACGGCGACGGTCTGCCACGTCGCGGACACCGCGCTCGCCGTCGGCCAGCGGGTGCTGCTCAAGCACACCACCCGCACGGTCAAGGCGATCGTCAAGGACATCCCCTCGCGGCTCACCCTGGACGACCTCTCCCAGCACCCGGCACCCGGCGAGCTGGTCGCCAACGACATCGGCCGCGTCGTCATCCGCACCGCGGAGCCGATCGCCGTCGACGCGTACGCGGCCTCGCGCCGCACGGGCTCCTTCCTCCTGATCGACCCGGCGGACGGCACGACGCTCGCCGCTGGCATGGCGGGCGACGCGTTCGCCACCGTCACCGAGCCGGCCGAAGAGGCCGCTTCGGCCGTGGACGACGAGGGTTGGGACTTCTAGCGATGACCTCGATCGACTTCTTCTCGACCTTCGCGAAGGAGGGCGGCCGCGTCGGCAGCGGCGCCCTCGGCAGCGGACAGGGCGGGGTCGGGCGATGTGCGTGATGACGTACGCGCACCGCTTGCGCGCCCTCACCCCCCGCGAGCTCGACCTGCGAAGACGAAAACCTGCCGATCTCCCGGCCGCGCCCTGAGGGCGTGAGAGCCGGGCCAACGAGAGGACCACCTCCCGTGCCTGCCAGCTTCCGCACTCCACGCACCACCGGCGGCCGACGCGCCCTGACCGCCGTCGCCGCCCTGCCGCTGCTCGCCGTCGTGCTCACCTCCTGCGGCTACGGATCCAACTCGGACGACGACAACGACAAGGCCGAGGTGGCCGCGGGTGCGAAGAAGATCGAGGGCCTGGACGAGGTGAAGATCGGGTACTTCCCGAACCTCACCCACGCCACCGCCCTGGTCGGTGACCAGGAGGGCCTGTTCCAGAAGGAACTGGGCGCGACGAAGGCCACGTACACGCAGTTCAACGCCGGTCCTTCGGAGATCGAGGCGCTGAACTCGAAGTCGATCGACATCGGCTGGATCGGCCCGTCGCCCGCGATCAACGGCTACACCAAGTCCCAGGGCAAGAACCTGCGCATCATCGGCGGCTCCGCGTCCGGTGGCGTGAAGCTGGTGGTCAACCCGGACAAGATCAAGTCCCTGGACGACGTCAAGGGCAAGAAGATCGCGACGCCGCAGCTCGGCAACACGCAGGACGTCGCCTTCCTCAACTGGATCAAGGAAAAGGGCTGGAAGGTCGACGCGGAGAGCGGCAAGGGCGACGTCTCCGTGGTCCGCACCGACAACAAGATCACCCCGGACGCCTACAAGTCCGGCTCGATCGACGGCGCCTGGGTGCCGGAGCCGACCGCGTCGAAGCTGGTCGCCGAGGGCGGCAAGGCGATCCTCGACGAGGCCGACCTGTGGCCGGACAAGAAGTTCGTGATCACGAACATCATCGTGTCGCAGGAGTTCCTCGAGGAGCACCCGAAGGTCGTCGAGGCCGTCCTGCGCGGTTCGGTGAAGACCAACCAGTGGATCAAGGACAACCCCGACAAGGCGAAGGCGTCCGCCAACGCCGCCCTCAAGGAGTCGTCCGGCAAGGCGCTGCCCGCCGAGGTCATCGACCCGGCGTGGAAGTCCATCCAGACCACGGACGACCCGCTGGCCGCCACGCTCGACTCCGAGGCGAAGCACGCGGTCGCGGCGGGCCTCCTGGAGAAGCCGAACCTCAAGGGCATCTACGACCTGAAGCCGCTGAACAAGGTCCTCAAGGCCGAGGGCAAGCCCGCCGTCGACGACGCCGGTCTCGGCGTCAAGTAACCCCGGACTCAGACCAGTTCCCAGGAGGTGACGACCATGGCGACGACCACCCTCGCCAAGGCGGCGGACGACATCACGGCCGCCCCGCACGCAGCCCGGATCGAGCACGTCTCGAAGTCCTTCTCCACGCCCGCCGGGCAGCAGCTCGTCCTGGACGACATCACGCTCGATGTCGCTCCGGGCGAGTTCGTCACCCTCCTGGGAGCCTCGGGCTGCGGCAAGTCGACGCTGCTCAACCTGGTGGCGGGGCTCGACAAGCCGTCGGCAGGCGCCATCGCGACCGACGGCCGCCCCGCCCTGATGTTCCAGGAGCACGCGCTGTTCCCGTGGCTGACCGCGGGCAAGAACATCGAGCTCGCCCTGAAGCTGCGCGGCGTCGCGAAGGCGGAGCGGCGCGAGCGTGCCGAGGAGCTCCTCGGTCTCGTACGGCTCCAAGGGGCGTACGGCAAGCGGGTGCACGAGCTGTCCGGCGGCATGCGCCAGCGGGTGGCGCTCGCCCGCGCGCTCGCCCAGGACAGCAAGATCCTGCTGATGGACGAGCCGTTCGCGGCGCTCGACGCGATCACGCGGGACGTCCTGCACGACGAACTGACCCGCATCTGGCGCGAGACCGACGTCTCCGTCCTGTTCGTCACGCACAACGTGCGCGAGGCCGTCCGCCTCGCCCAGCGCGTCGTGCTCCTCTCGTCGCGTCCGGGCCGGGTGGCGCACGAGTGGCGGGTGGACATCCCCCACCCGCGCCGCATCGAGGACTCCGCCGTGGCGGAACTGTCCGTCGAGATCACCGAACAACTGCGTGGGGAGATCCGCCGACATGGCCAGCACTGACACTCCGGTCGACAAGGCCGAGAGGGACAGCAGCCAGGACCTGGCCGGCCTGGAGGCGGGCCTCGACGCCCTGGACGCCGTCCAGACCCGGCGCACCCCCTTCCGCCAGACCCTCGTGCAGAAGATCCTGCCGCCGGTGACCGCCATCGTGCTGGTCCTGGTCGTCTGGCAGATCATGGTGTGGGCGAAGGTCACCGACTCCTACAAGCTGCCCGCTCCCTCCGCCGTCTGGCACGAGGTGGAGGACGCCTGGCTCCAGGGAACGCTCCTGGAGTACATCTGGACGTCCGTGTCGCGCGGTCTGCTCGGCTTCCTGATGGCGCTGGCGATCGGTACGCCGCTCGGTCTGGTCGTGGCCCGGGTGCGGTTCGTCAGGGCCGCGATCGGCCCCATCCTGTCGGGTCTGCAGTCGCTTCCGTCGGTGGCGTGGGTGCCGCCGGCCGTGATCTGGCTGGGGCTCAACGACCAGATGATGTACGCGGTGATCCTGCTCGGCGCGGTCCCCTCGATCGCCAACGGACTTGTCGCCGGCGTCGACCAGGTGCCGCCGCTGTTCCTGCGGGCGGGCCGCACGCTGGGCGCGACGGGCCTGCGCCACACCTGGCACATCGTCATGCCGGCGGCGTTGCCCGGCTATCTGGCCGGTCTGAAGCAGGGCTGGGCGTTCTCGTGGCGCTCGCTCATGGCCGCGGAGATCATCGCGCAGTCGCCGGACCTGGGCATGGGGCTCGGCCAGCTCCTTGAGGCCGGCCGCACGAACAGCAGCATGTCGCAGGTGTTCTTCGCGATCCTGCTCATCCTCATCGTCGGCATCGCCATCGACCTGCTGATCTTCAGCCCGCTGGAGCGGCGCGTCCTGCGCAGCCGCGGACTGCTCGCGAGGAGCTGACCCATCATGTTCGGCCGTCCCGCCCGCCCCGTTCTGTTCGTCATCGCCCACGGCAGCCGCGATCCGCGGCATGCCGAGACGGTGCGCGCCCTGGTGCGCCGGGTGCGGGAGCAGCGGCCGGGGCTGCGGGTGGAGACGGGTTTCCTGGACTTCAACTCGCCCTCGGTGCCCGAGGTGCTCGACTCCCTGGACGCCGAGGGCGTACGCGACGTGATCGCGCTGCCGCTGCTCCTCACCCGGGCGTTCCACGCGAAGTCGGACATCCCCGCGGTCCTGGGCCAGGCGCCGCCGCGTCTGCGCATCCGGCAGGCGGCGGTGCTCGGCCCCTCCCCGCTGCTCCTGACCGCTCTGGACCAGCGGCTCTACGAGGCGGGGCTCAGCCCCGCCGACAAGTCCTCGACCGGGGTCGTGCTGGCCTCGGCGGGGTCATCAAACCCGGAGGCGATCGCAGTGATCGCTGAAATCGCGCGGGAGTGGCGGCACACCGGTTGGTGCGCCGTGCGGCCTGCGTTCGCCTCCGCATCTCTGCCCCGCACGGAGGACGCCGTGCGGGAACTGCGTGACCTGGGGGTGGCCAGGGTGGCGGTGGCGCCCTACGTCATCGCGCCCGGTTTCCTGCCGGACCGCATCGCGCGGGGCGCCGCCGAAGCGGACGTCACGGCCCAAGTGCTCGGCCCTTCGGCGGGGTTGGCGCGGCTGCTCGTGCAGCGCTACGACGAGGCACGCGCCGAGTCCGGTGTGGTCGGGCGGGTGGCGCGGGTCCCCGTGCTGGCCTAGCTTGTGGGTTCATGACCCTCACCAGATCCCGCACGCTCTGGCTGCGGACCGAGCCCCTGCACGCAGTGATCTACTTCGAGGAGCGCTGCCGCGACCTGGGCAGGGCGCTGGGCCTCAAGGGCTTCTGGATGGGCTACTTCGCGGCCCGCGCCGCCCCCATGGGCCCGGTCGAGTCGGGCCCGGCGACGGCCGCGCTCGGCGTCTTCGCCCCGGGCATGGTGGCGCGGGCCCTGCCCTCCGCCTGGCAGTACGTGTCGCCGGGCCGGATCGTGGAGGAGCGCGCGGCCAGCACGGCACGCGCCCTGCGCGCCCTGGTCCCGGGCATCGACGACCAGGCCATCGCCCTGTGTCCGCCCCTCGCCGCGATGGTCGAGGACGCCCCGTCGCTGGCCCGACCGCTGTTCGCGGCGAACCGGGACGTGAGCGAGCGGACCGATCCGGTGCAGCGGCTGTGGCAACTGGCGACCTGCGTACGCGAGTTCAGGGGCGACGCGCATGTCGCCGCGCTCGCCGACCACGGCCTGGACGCCTGCGAGGCGCTGGTGCTCGCCGCCGCCACGAACCGCGTGGACCCCGGCACCATCCGGCACGACCGGGGGTGGACCGAACAGGAGTGGGCGCACGCGGTGGACCGGCTGCGCGGGCGCGGCCTGGTGGACGGCGACGGGCACATCACCGAGCACGGCCGCACGGAGCGGGAGTTGATCGAGGACGCCACGGACCGTCTGTCGGCGCGGCTGCTCCGCCCGCTCGCCGCGCGGGACGCGGACGCCCTGCTGGCCGCGCTCGAACGTCCGGTGCGGCACATCCTGGCGGCGGACGTCGTCCCCTTCCCCAACCCGATCGGACTGCCGCGCCCCACGGGGTGAGCCAATCCGGTTGCCGAGGCGTCACTTCTCCCCCTACCGTCTCGCCGATGACCCCCGTACTGCGTTCAGAGCGTCTGAGCCTGTCCCCCTATGTCGCCGCCGACGAGGAACAGTTCGTCTCGCTGCTCCAGGACGAGGCCGTGGGCCGCTGGTTCGGGGACGGGATGCAGAGCGTGGAGCAGACCCATGCCCTGTTCCGCCGGATCTTCGGCCTCGTGTACGCCGAGAACCAGTTCCCGGTCTGGGCGGTGCGGCACGAGGGCCGTTATGTGGGCCACGCGGAGATAAAGCCGTCGCCCGAGAGCTGGCTCGACGGCCACGAGATCGTCTACGGCCTCTTCCGGGGCAGCTGGGGGAAGGGTCTTGGCACGGAGCTGGCCCGGCTGCTCACCGCGTACGGCCATGAGACCTTGGCGCTCTCCGAGGTGCACGCGACCGTGGACGCGGAGAACATCGCGTCCCTCACTGTCCTCAAGCGGCTCGGCTTCACGCAGGGCCGCGCGGTCCCGGAGGACAACGGCCGCACCACGCTCCTGATGACCTCGGTCCACAGCTGACGGCCCTCAGGGCTGCCGCTCCGCCCTCTCCTTGGCCTGCGCCACGAGCCCAAGGAGTTCGGTCACCGGCATCGACCCCGCGTCCCGCCGCTCGCGCGCGAACGCGTTCGCCACGCCCTGCAAGGTGTCGTTCACCGGCGTCGGCACTCCGTGCAGACGGCCCAGCAGCGCGATCTCGCCGTTGAGGTAGTCCGCCTCGATGGTGCCCGTGCCCCGGCTCAGGCTCTGCCAGGAGGAGCCGCCGCCGCGCTCCGAGCCGTCGAAGGGCTCGAAGCGGATGCGGTCGCCGCGGGCCTCCTGCTGCTCCCGCTCGCTCGCCGCCTCGATGCCGGCCGCGGCGAGCACCGCCTCGCCCTCCGCGCGGGCCTGCCGGTAGAGCGCCATGGCATCGTTGCCGCTGAGCACGCCCGTGACCGCCTCGATGGCGTTGGCCAGATTGGCGAGCAGCTTCCCGTACTTCCAGCGCATCACGTCCGCCACGACGGGCGAGAGCAGCCGCGACTTCTCCAGGTCGGCGGAGATGAGACGGGCGGTGTCGTCCGTGCCCTCCGGGTAGCGGCCGAGGTGCAGGATGCCGGTGTAAGGGGCACCCGCGGCGGAGACCGAGCCCGGTTCGACATGGGTCGCGGGCAGCCAGACGCACATCCCGTACACCCGCCGGAAGCGGCGCAGCGCGATGCGTTCGCTCTCCACGCCGTTCTGCGCGCAGACCAGCGGGAGGACCTCGCCCGCCGTCCCGCCGCCCGCCACCGGACGCCCGCTCCAGGTCTCGAGCGCGGCCTCGCCGTCCTGCGTCTTCACGGCGAGGAACAGCACGTCGTCCGCCCTCAACTCACCGAGTTCGGCGGGCGTTCGCACGACGGGCAGCCGGTGCGCCACCGTGCCGTCGGGCGTCGTGACCCGCAGTCCGCCCTCGCGCACCGCCTCGTAGTGCGCACCCCGCGCGACGAGGACCACGTCATGTCCGCTCTCGGCGAGGCGCCCGCCCACGGTGCCGCCGATCGCCCCTGCTCCGATGATGATGTAGCGCATGGAGCCGAGCCTCGCACATCGCAGCGGGAAGATCAGGCTTCCGGCGGTCCTTCCGCGCTGAACGGCGTTCCCTGGTGGAACCAGAGCAGCCACTCGCCCTCGCACCGCCGCCACAGTGAACTGCGGTGCGCCAGACGGCCGTTGCTCTCGGTGTCGAAGGTCAGGTGCACGAGGTCGTCGGCGAGCTGGGTGCCCCGCATCCGGGAGGTCATGATCGGACGGCCGGTCCGGTTCGCGCTCTCGGTCAGGGCCGTGATGATGGACGCGCGGTCCCAGTGGGTCCCGGAGGTGCCGAACTCGCTGAACTCGGGGTGCAGCAGCTCCCCGAGCAGCTCGGGCGAGGTGCGGACCTCGGGGGCCAGCAGCCGCAGTTCGGCCTCGATGGCCGCGTCGACGGCGGGCGTCCGGTCAGCCACGGGCCGGCTCCCGCGTCAGCTCGACCAGCTTGGTGACGGTGTTCCAGTTGCGGGTGGTGGCGATCACGCCCTTGAACAGGGCAGGCCGTGACAGGACCGCACCGAGCCTGGAGCGGCCGAGGCCGTCCGGCGCGTAGAGGTAGAGCGCGCGGTCGCCGAGCCGGAACTCCTCGGGGAGGAAGGCCGCCGGGTCGATGCCGTCGAGCCGGGACGCGTCCACCGGCTCGGAGAAGTACGTGACGTGCAGTTGCTTGGCCTCGAGCGTGGCGGCGGGGAAGGGGCAGGCGTCGGCGACCGCCTTCAGATAGGCGCCGTCGCGCACCAGGACGTCCACGGCGAAGCCGAAGTGCCGCTCGATGGCCTCGCTCACCCGCGCGGCCAGGGCGTCCTCGTCGCCGGTCTCGCTCGTGAAGACCGCGTTGCCGCTCTGGAGATGGGTGCGTACGTCGCCGAGTCCGAGCCCGGAGAGCAGCGGGCGCAACTCCCCCATCGGGAGCTTTCTGCTTCCGCCCACGTTGATGCCGCGCAGGAGCGCCGCGTATGCCTTGACCGTCATCCGCACACCATAGGACGGCCGCCGCGCCCCGTGGGGGTGGGCGCGGCGGCCGCCGGTCCAGTGGGTGTTACTCGACGACCTTGAGCAGCTTGTTGGGCGTGCCCTCGCTCGGGTTGGAGATCTTGTCCGGGGTCGCGCCGTCGGTCAGCGCCTTGGCGACGGCGTCCGGCTTGGCGTCCGGGTGGGCGCCGACGTAGACGGCCGCGGCGCCCACGACGTGCGGGGTCGCCATCGACGTACCGGAGATCGTGTTGGTGGCGTCGTCGCCGGTGTTCCAGGCGGACGTGATGTCCGAGCCCGGGGCGTAGATGTCCACGACCGAGCCGAAGTTGGAGAAGTCCGACTGCTCGTCGTCCTTGGTGGAGGAGGCGACCGTGATGGCCTCCTTCACACGGGACGGGGAGCCCTGACCGGCGTCCGAGGACTCGTTGCCGGCCGCGACCGCGAAGGTGACGCCGGAGGCGATCGCCTTCTGGACCGCCGCGTCGAGCGCCTCGTCGGCGCCGCCACCGAGGCTCATGTTGGCGACCGAGGGGCCCTGGTGGTTCTTGGTGACCCAGTCGATGCCCGCGACGACCTGCTCGGTGGTGCCGGAGCCCTGGTCGTCCAGGACGCGGACCGCGACGATCTTCGCCTTCTTGGCGACGCCGTGCGCCTCACCGGCGATGGTGCCGGCGACGTGCGTGCCGTGGCCGTTGCCGTCGTCGGCGTTGTCGTCGTTGTCGACGGCGTCGAAGCCGGACGTGGCGCGGCCGCCGAAGTCCTTGTGGCTGACGCGGACACCGGTGTCGATGACGTACGCCGTGGCGCCCTCACCGGCCGCGTCCGGGTACGTGTACTTCTTGTCGCCCGCGGTGTCCGCCTGGTCGACGCGGTCCAGGCCCCACGACGGCGGGTTGTCCTGGGTGGCGTTGATGCTGAACTTCTTGGACTGGACGACCTTGCCGACGGCCGGGTCGGCGGCCAGGCGCTTGGCTTCGGTCTCGGTGAGGCTCTTGGCCGAGAAGCCGTTGATCGCGGACGAGTAGTTCCGCTTCAGCTCGCCGCCGTACTCCTCGGCGAGGTCGGACTTGGCGCCCTTGTCGGCCTTCTCGTCGAGCATGACGATGTAGCTGCCGGAGACGGCACCCTTGGCGTCGGCTCCGTAGACCTTGCCCTCGGCGGGGGTTGCCGCGCCGGCGAACGAGGTGGCGAAGACGGTGACACCGACAGCGGTGGCGGTCGCGGCTATCGCCGAGACGAGCTTCACCGAGCGTGCACGCTTGTGTGTTGCCATGAAGAGGGATCTCCTCGTGGTGATGTGGGGGTATGTGGGGGGTTTCAAAACTTCGCTGCAACGGCCCTCGAGATCCGGAAGATCTCCGGGCGTTGGGACGAAACCATGTCTGATTGACGCGCGCAGATCAATACCTACATGGACCTGTGACTTGTTCAACAAGGTTCTGTAATAACAAAACGGGCCCCCGTCGGCAGATCGGACACCGGGTGGCCCAATCCCCTCAAGTCGTCATAGATGTAAGGGGCTTGTGACGGCCGGACTCCTTCTTGACGAGGAGGGCCTACGGTCCGGAGGGAGGAGAGCGGGCCCGCCCGGTTCACCGGCCAGCACGACGAGCGCTCCCCCGCCGCACCCCTAGCTTCGAGCCATGGGGAATCAAGACATACGAGTACGGGGGTTGGCCGCTCGGGCCGGCGGATGGAGCGCCAGGCACCGATGGGCGGCCGTGGGCATCTGGGTGCTCTTCGTCGTCGTGTCCATGGGGCTCGGCTCGGCCGTGGGCCGCAGCGACGTCGACCAGAACGATCTGAAGGGTGAGATCAACCAGGCGACACAGATCGTGGACGACGCCGGAATCAGGGAACCGGTCGGCGAGAGCGTCCTGATCCAGACCAAGGAGACCGGCGGTAACGCGCTCAAGGCGACCGATCCGCGCTTCCGCCAGGCCGTCGACGACGTGATGAAGTCGGTCGGGGCCACCGGTGAGGTGACGGCGGTGACATCGCCGTACAAGAGCGGGTCGGTCTCCAAGGACGGCCGGAGCGCGCTGGTCCGGTTCGACATGCGCGGCGACGACGAGACCGCGGGCGACCGGGTCGGGCCGGTCCTGGACGCGGTCGACGAGGTGGCGGACGCGCACGAGCGCGACGGGCTGCGGATCGAGGAGATCGGCGGCGCCAGCATGCAGAAGACGTTCGACGACGCCTTCGGCAAGGACTTCCAGCAGGCCGAGTACTCCGCGGTGCCGGTCGCCTTCGGCATCCTGCTCATCGCGTTCGGCGCACTGGTCGCCGCGCTGCTCCCGGTGGCCCTCGCCGTCACCGCGATCATGGCGACGATGGGCCTGATGGCCTTGGTCAGCCAGGTCCAGCCGATGAGCGAGACGGCGAACTCGGTGATGCTCCTGGTCGGCCTCGCGGTCGGCGTCGACTACTGCCTCTTCTATCTGCGGCGCGAACGCGAGGAGCGCGCCAAGGGCCGGGACGCGCAGACCGCGCTGCGCATCGCGGCGGCCACCAGCGGCCGTGCCGTGGTCGTCTCGGGCATCACGGTGTGCGTGGCGATGGCGGGCATGCTGTTCACCGGCATCGGCGAGTTCGAGGCGATGGGCGTCGCGTCCCTGATGGTGGTCGCGGTCGCCATGGTGGGTTCGGTGACGGTCCTGCCCGCGCTGCTCTCGCTCCTGGGCGAGCGGGTGGAGAAGGGCCGCGTGCCGTTCCTGCGGCGCCGGGAGCGGGCGGGCGGCGTGCCGAGCGAGAGCAGGATGTGGCGCGCGGTCGTCGGCCGGGTCCTGAAGCGCCCGGCCGCCTCGGTGGTGATCGCCGGGGGTGTCCTCGCGGCGATCGCGCTGCCCGCGCTCGGCATGAAGACCCAGGAGCTGACGCTGGACCAGGAGTTCGGCGACTCGCTGCCGATCGTGGCGACGTACGAGCGGGTGAACGAGGCGTTCCCGGGCGGCTCGGAACCCGCCGAGGTCGTGGTCAAGGCCGACGACATCGACGCGGCCCCGGTGCGGGCGGCGATCGCCGGCTTCCGCGAGCAGGCGGTGAGTTCGGGCGCGTCCAAGGGCCCGGTCGAGGTGAAGGTGCACGAGCGCGAGAACGTCGCGTTCCTGTCCGTGCCGCTGGTCGGCGGCTCCGACCAGGGAAGGGCCGAGAAGAGTCTCGACCTGCTGCGGGACGAGGTGCGGCCCGCGACGCTCGGCGACGTCGAGGGGGTCGAGGCGCCGGTGACGGGCCAGGTGGCCGGCTCGAAGGACTTCAACGAGCAGCTCTCCTCCTCGGTACCGCCGGTCTTCGCCTTCGTGGTGGTCTTCGCCTTCGTGCTGATGCTGCTGTCGTTCCGCTCGCTGACGATCGCGGTCACCTCGATCGTGCTCAACCTGCTGTCGGTGGGAGCGGCCTACGGAATCCTGGTGATGGTCTTCCAGCACGGCTGGGGCGCGTCGCTGGTGGGAGCGGAGGGCGTGGGCGCGATCGTCGCGTGGCTGCCGCTGTTCCTGTTCGTGATCCTGTTCGGCCTCTCGATGGACTATCACGTGTTCGTCGTCTCCCGGATCCGGGAGGCGCGCCTTCAGGGGCGTACGACGAAGGACGCGATCAGCCACGGGGTGGTGACCACGGCGGGCGTCGTGACGAGCGCGGCCGTGATCATGGTCGCCGTCTTCGCGATCTTCGGGACGCTGTCGATGCAGTCCATGAAGCAGATGGGCGTGGGCCTCGCGGCGGCGGTCCTGATCGACGCGACGGTGATCCGCGGGGTGCTGCTCCCGGCGGTGATGGCGCTGCTCGGGGAGCGGAACTGGTACCTGCCGCGGTGGCTGCGGTGGCTGCCGGACCTGACGCATGACGAGTCCGTGGCGGAGGAGACGCCGGTGTCCCGCCCCGGGGAGCGGGTGCGGGTGACGGGCTAGAAAGTCCCGGCCGGGCTGGCGACTTCCAGCCCGGCCGGGATCTTCCAGCCCGTCCGGCGGCTTCCGGCCCGGCCGGAGAGTTCAAGCCCGTCCGGCGTTTGAGGACGAACTCGGCGAAGCCGGTGACCAACGGCGCCCGAGGCCAGGCGGCCCGCTACGCCGCAGCCAGGAGCTTGCGCTCCTCGAAGGAGTCGATCGTCCGCGTGAAGTCCCGCGTCGACAGCAGCAGCTTGTAGATGATGGCGAGCTCGAAGACCAGAAGGAGCGCGCCGGAGACGATCGTGGCCGGGAGCACCACGTCGAACAGCGGGCCGATCATGAAGACGCCCATCTGGAACTCGATGCCGCTCACCAGGTGCGTACGGATGCGGTGGCGCAGCAGGAAGGAACGCGCCCGCAGGTACGCGGGGAACTTGTGGCGGAACTCCTGGTGCAGGTCGATGACCTGACGCTTGGGCGCGGGCTCGGGAGCCTCCGGGGTCTCGGGAACCCCCTGCTCCGACTGCGCCTTCTGCATGTCCTGCTCGATGTCGGCCTCGGGGTTGTCACGGAGGAGGTCCTCCATGAAGGCCAGCTCGGCCTGGTTCTCGGCCCGGCGGGCCGCCCTCATGCGCACCTTGATCTGCTTGCGCATGGTGTGGCGGATCTTGAAGATCTCGAGCCCGTTGATGTAGCGCAGCGTGTCGAGGGCGACCACGGCCACCGCGGCCCAGATGTAGAAGGCATCCCCGGTGCGGTGGAACTGCCCGCCCATCAGCGCCACCGCGCACGCCATCACGCGGATGCGGTCGAAGACGAAGTCGAGCCACGCGCCGAACACCGAACCGGTGCCGGTGAGGCGGGCGACCTTCCCGTCCATGCAGTCGAGGATGAAGCTGAAGTGGTAGACGACCGCTCCGGCGACGAGCCACTGCCAGTCGCCCAGGGCGAAGAAGCCAGCGGAGACCAGCCCCAGCAGGAACGCGCCCCAGGTGATCTGGTTGGGCGTGATCCGGGTCCGCATCGCCGTCCACCGCACGAGCGGCGTGGCGACCGGATCGACCAGGATCACGGTCCACCACGCGTCGCGCTTCTTCTGGGTGATGCGGCGCACCTCGTCGAGGGGCGGTATGTCTCGTCGCATGGGGGTCAACTTCCTGGCGTTCGCGGAACGTTCACCTCACGCTAAGAAGACATTGGTTCAAGGAACAAGAACCTGGCTGTGCAACCTTTGGCCGGGGGTAACGGTCAACCTTTCAGGACGAGTCAATACCTATGCCAGAACCACCCTGCGTTACCTGAGCGTTATCGAACGACAGGTATGTAACAGAAACACCCGGGACGCAACGGAATTGCCTCACGGAGTGTCACACCCCGCCGCCTTCGCGAGCTCCTCCTCGATCAGGTCCGCCGCCATCTTCGTGCCGCCCTCCCCCGCCATCCCGGCCCGCACCTCGGCGAGGCGGCGCGCCACCTCCGGATCGCCGACCAGGCCGAGCACGGCCTCCCGCAAGGTCTCCGCGGTGGCCTCCTCCATCGGTACGTGCCGGGCCACCCCGATGCCCTGGAGCATGTCCGCGTTGCCGAACTGGTCGACGGCCTGCGGCACGGCGACCATCGGCGTCCCGGTGGCGAGCCCCTCCTGGCTGCCGCCCGCACCGGCGTGCGTGATGAAGGCGTCGGCCTGCTTGAGGACCGCGAGCTGCGGCACCCACTGGTGCACCTCCACGTTCTCGGGGATGTCCCCCAGTTCGCCCGCCTCGACGTGCTTGCCGACCTGGAGCACGACGTGCCACCCGGGCAGTTCCCCGAACGCCTTGACGCACTCGCGGTAGAAGTCGGGCTGCTTGGTGAAGGACGAGCCGAGCGAGACGAGCAGCACCTTCTCCGCCCCGGCCGGACGCCGCCAGTCGCCCTGCGCCGAGCGGTCGCCCTGGCAGGCACCGACGAACGTGTGCACCGTCTCGTCGACCCGGTCGGCGTTCGGCTGGAGCGCCTTGGGGATCAGGACAAGGGAGCGCGGCGGGCGGCCCACGAAGGGGTCGGGGTGCTGGGTGACGCCGTTCTCCTCCAGCCAGGCGTGGAAGCGCGCGTAGTAGGCCTGCCCGCGCTCGGTCTCCTTCAGCCCGGCGTACATCGGCTCCGCGACTTCTTCCTCGTACCCCTCCCAGGCCACCAGGTTCGGCGAGAGCGAGATCTCGGGGACGCCCCAGCGGCGGGCGAGCACGCGCGCCGGATACGAGGTGATGTCGTGCAGGACGAGGTCCGGCTCGTCGCCCTCATAAGCCGCCGCCAGCTGGGGCAGCGTCTCGATCGCTTCGGTGAGGAACGGCTCGATGTTGTCGATCAGTTCGGTCCCCCAGGCCTCGGGGTCGTCGTCCGGGCCCGGCAGCGTCGTGGTGAACGGGACGGGCTCGGCACCGGTCTCGGCGACCTTCTCGGCGAAGAGGTGCGGGATCGCGTACGTGACGCGGTGGCCGCGGGCGACGAGCTCGCGGATGACTTCGAGGCTCGGGTTGACGTGCCCGTGCGCGGCGATCGAGAACATGGCGATGTGGGCACGCTGGCGTGTGGTCATGCCCCAGACCTTAAACGAGACGAGACGTCTCGTGCAACCTCGCGGCCGATTTCGATCAACCCGGTATGCCCGCTCGCCCTATTCGACGTCGAGGCCGCTCCGCGACGCCGCGTCGTTGTAGCGCAGCAGGCACTCGGCGAACTTCTCCAGGTCCGGCGCCTCCCAGTCCGTCAGCCGCTCCTGGAACGCGACCCGGCGCGCGTCGGTGACCTGCGCGAGCACCTCGATGCCCCGGTCGGTGAGGTGCAGCACGTGCACCCGGTGGTCGGCCGGGTCGAGGCGCCGCTCCACGAGACCGGCCTTCTCCAGCGCGCCCACCTGCCTGCTGATCGTCGACTTGTCGAGCGTGTAGTGCGCCGCGAGGTCCGTGGCCCGGCAGCCGCCCTGGTACTCCAGGTGACTCAGGAGCGTGTACGAGACGAGCGAGAGCTCGGGGTGCATCCGCGCGGCGGTGGCGCGGGCCCGCCGGGCGAACGCCGTCATCTCCCGCTGAATGATCTCGATGGACCCGTCCCGGTCGGCCACGATTTCTCCCTCTCCACGAATGGTTGTACAGTACAACACCGAGATTGAGTGTATAAGCCAACTATTGCGAGAGGTCTTCCGATGACCGCCACCTCGGCGCCCGCCCACAAGGCATCTGCTGGCCCGGCACCCGCTTCCGGACCGCTCCGCCACGTACTCCTGCATCTGCTGACGCCGCTGCTGATGTGCCTGGGCATGGGCCTCGCCTACATGGGCGCGTTCGTCACGCCGGAGCCGCACGACCTGCCGATCGCCGTCGTCGGATCGGGCGAGCAGACGCAGGCCCTCGCGCAGACCGTCAAGGACAAGGCGGGCGACGCCCTCGACGTACGGACCGTCGACTCCCGCGCCGATGCGGTCGACGCGCTCAAGTCGCTGGACATATCGGGGGCCTACGTCCCCGACGCCAAGACCCCCGAGGTGATCGTGGCCACCGCGGGCTCCGACATGAGCGCCATGGCGGTCGAGAAGGTCTTCACGCCGGTCGCCGCCGGGCAGGGCGTACCGCTCAAGGTCAGCGATGTCGCGCCGACCGTCGACGACGACCCCACGGGGCAGGGCCTGTTCTTCCTGCTCGTCGCCGTGAGCATCGGTTCGTACGCGTCGGTGGCGGCGCTCGGCGCCGCCGGGGCCGGGATGCGGATGCGGGCCCGGGCTGCGCTCGCCCTCGGTGTCTCGTTCGCCGTGAGCCTGATCGGCGCCGCGCTCGCCGGACCCGTCTTCCACCTGGCGCACCAGGGCCTGTGGGGCGTGTGGGCCATGGCCTGGCTGTACTCGGCCGGCATCCTGCTCATCGGCGTCGGCCTGCACACGTTCCTGAAGCGCTGGACGACGCTGGCGATGATGGTCCTCTTCGTGATGCTCAACTTCACGTCGTCCGGCGGTCTGTTCAGGCCGGAGCTCCAGAACGGCTTCTTCGGCTCCCTGCACGCCTTCTGGAACGGCGCCGGATTCGTCGAGGGCCTCCGCAGCCACCTCTACTTCGGCGGCCACGGCCTCGGTCAGCACGTGTGGACGCTGGCGGCCTGGCTGCTGCTCGGTCTGGTGATCACCGGCATCGCGGCGCTCTGGGAGCGGCGTGGGCGGGACCACGCGCAGGTGTCCGCGCCGCAGCCCGCACCCTCCGCCGAGAGCCGCAGGGAGTCCGAGGAGGAGATGGAGGAGTCGGTGGCGGTGTGACACACCGGCGGCCCCTCTCCCCCCCACGGGACAGCCGAGGCCCCCGCGTACGGATCCGTACGCGGGGGCCTCGCCTTTCATCGGCTGGTCTTTCACCGCCTCGACCGTCACCGCCTCGGCGGGTACCCCGAGTGCGCAGGAGCGTCCGCGTACGGCTGGTACTGCTCGGGGGCGTCGGCGTACGGCCGGTACTGCTCGGGGGCGGTCGGCCCGTCCGGTGTGTGCCCGTCCGGTGTGTGGTGGCGACCGTGGGAGCGGTTCGGCCTGCGGGGCCACCACAGGCCGCGGCCGAGGATCGCGGCGAGCGCGGGCACCAGGACGAGGGAGAGCACGAGCGAGGACAGGATGATCCCGAGGCCGGTGGCGAAGCCGATCTCCTGCGTCGCGGGGCTCGCGGCCAGGCTCGCGAAGGAACCGGCGAGCACGATTCCGGCCGTGGCGACGGCCGGCGCGGTGTGCCGCACCGCCTCGGCCACCGCGTGCCGCGCCGAGACCGGCTTCTCCATCTCCTCCCTGATCCGGTCGGTGATCAGGATGTTGTAGTCGGTGCCGAGTGCGACGACGAACAGGAAGAGCACCAGGGGCAGCGTGAACGAGACCCCGGTCCGGTCGAGTCCGTGCTGGAAGACCATCGTGCTCGCGCCCAGCGTGGCCACGAACCCGAGCCCCACGGCGATCAGCAGCACGAGGGGCGCCAGCAGGGAACGCAGCAGCAGGAAGAGGATCACCGCGATCAGCAGCGCCGCGACCGGGAACACGAGCCGCAGGTCCTTCTCCACGGCCGTCGAGATGTCGGCGAAGACGGCGGCCGTCCCCGTGACGTACGCCTTGGTGCCCTGTGGAGTGGTGCGTGCCGCCGTGTCCCTGACGGGCCCCGAGACCAGGTCGCGCGCCTTCTGCGTATCGGACTCGACGCTCAGGAACACATCCACCCGCGCGGCCGTGCGGTCCTTGGCGAGCACCGGCTTGCCCACCTCGCCGACGCCCTCCGCCTTGCCGAGCGCGCGGGTCATGCCGGTGAGGGAACTCTCCTTGATGTCACCGCCGTCGGTGCTCCGTACGTACACGCTGTGCGGGTCGGAGACGCCCGCGGGCAGGCTGCGGGAGATCTGCTCGGCCGTCCTGACCGCGGCGGTCTCGGGCAGGCCCTGCTGGTCGTAGCTCATCTTGATGCCGATCGCGCCCGCGCCGAGCGCGCCGAGCAGCACCAGGCTGCCCAGGGCGTACCGCACCGGCCGGGCGCTCACCGCGTGCCCCAGGCGGGCGCTGATCCCGTCGGTGCGCTCCTTCTTCCAGGCGCGTGCGGGCCAGAACATGCCGCGCCCGAGCACGGCCAGGAGGGCGGGCATCAGCGTGAGGCTCGCGAGGAGCATCACGAGTACGGAGATCGCGATCGCGGGGCCGAGGACCCGGAACTGTCCGAAGCTCGCCAGGCCGAGGGTCGCGAAGGCCGCCACGATCGTCAGGGCCGCGGAGGTGATCGCGCTGCCCACGCGCCCGGTCGTCTCGGCCGCCGCCGTTCGCGCGTTCTGCTCGGGGTGGTTCCGCAATTGCTCCCGGAAGCGGAACATCAGGAAGAGGAAGTAGTCGATGCCGATGCCGATGAGGACGACACCGATCAGCGAGGGAGTGGACGGGTCGAGGGCGATGCCGAAGAGCTTCGCCGCGCCGACCACCGCTCCGGAGGCGACACCGCCGATCAGCGCCACCGCGATCAGCGGCACGAAGGCGGCCGCAAGGCTGCGGAACACCAGCACGTTCAGCAGGACGATGAGGCCCATCGTCAGCATCCCGACGACTTTCCCGGTGGTCTCCTCGGCATCCGTGTTGTCCGCCGTGGAGGCTATGCCGCCGGTGAATCCCACGCGCAGGTCGGCGGCGGCGAATTCGTGCTTCGCATCGTCCCGGAATTCCTTGTAGACGTCCTGGACACCGGGGTCGTTGGGATTTCCGTCGAGCGACACCGTGAGGAGCCGGAAACTCTTGTCCGGGGCCACGGCGCCCGGCGACACCCGCGGAGTCTGGGAATGGTCCTTCATGAACTCTTCGGGCTTCGGCGCGACGATCCGCTTCCGCCCCAGGTCGGCCGCCGTGGCGGCGATCCGCCGCTGGTCGCCCGCGGTGAGCCGGTCGCCGTCGTTCCTGGCCACGAGCACGGTGAGGGCGTTGGGGTCGGGCTTGGTGCCGAATTCGTCCTCGGCGATGCGCAGCGCCACGGCCGAGTCGTATTTCTTGGGAAGGAAGTCCCCGGCCTGGGAATCGGTGACGTCGTACATCATCGTCTGCCCCACGAGCGACAGTGCCGCTCCGAGGATGGTCCAGACGACGATGGTCAGCCATCGTTGTCGGGTGGAGAAGGAGGTCAGCTTGCGGATCATGTCTTCTTTTCCCTGCTTTTCCCGGCCGGCGAAAGGAGCCGCGAGTATTCCCCGAGGCTCCAACAGGTCATCACGGAAAGCCCTTTGCGGGCGTCGGCCGCCGGAAGGGGACGCACCCGTGACCCTGGTCCGGTACGGCGCCCCGGGCAGTACTCCAGTACTGGGCGGAAGAACCGCCCCTGCGCCGATCCACGACCCGGCGGGCCGGGATGTAATGGAGCCGACGGACGGGAACATCAGGGCCCGACGCACTGGCACGACTAGGAGGCGCCCGGATGGGCCGCGACTTCTTCCCACCGGTACCGCCCACGGGCGGGGCGCGGCCGACGCCGGGTGACGTGGCGGTCGCCGTCGTCGCGGTGGGGCTCGACGTACTGGCCTACCTCGCACCGGGCGAGGAGGGCCCCGGGGCGCCCGTCACCGTGCCCGGTGTCCTGCTGGTCGCCGTCTCGGTGTTCCCGTTGCTCTTCAGGCGCCATCACCCCGTGCCGGTGCTCGGCGCGGTCCTCGCCGTGCAGATGGCCGTCAACTTCGGCCTTGTCGTCGACCCGGGCGCGCCGATGTCGAACAGCTACGGCGGCGCCGTCGCGGTGGCGCTCTACACCGTGGCCCGGTACAGCGGGCGGCGCGCCGTGGCGCTGGGGGTGGTGGCCACCGCGCCCGTGCAGCTCGTGCGCTACCTGCACAACGACATTCCCTTCCTGGGAATGGGCCTCACCGACGTCCTGGTCACGCCCTGCCTCATCGTGGCCGTGGGCCTGGCCGTGCGGCAGTGGAAGCGGCAGCTGGACATCAACCGGACGCTCCTCGCGGACCGCGCGGTGACCGAGGAGCGGCGCCGCATCGCACGGGAGCTGCACGACATCGTGGCCCACCACATCACCACCATGTACCTGATGTCCGGCGGCGCCCGCTCGACGCTGGACCGCGATCCCGAGACGGCCCGCGAGGCCCTGGTGACCCTGGAGGAGTCCGGCCGCACGGCGCTGAAGGAGATGCGGCAGCTCCTCGGGGTCCTGCGCAGCACCGAGGCGCCGGAGGAGGCGCCGTCGGAGCCCCAGCCCGGAGTGGACGGCATCGAGCGGCTCGTCGCCGATTCGACCGCCGCGGGTCTTCCGGCCGAACTCCACGTCACCGGGCGGCCCGTGACGCTGCCGATGCCGGTCGGCCTCTCCCTCTACCGGATCGTCCAGGAGGCACTGACCAACGCCCGCAAACACGCGGGCCCCGCCCGCGCCACGGTGCGGCTCGACTATCTCCCCGGGCGCGTCACCGTCGAAGTGGCCGACGACGGCGCCGGTGACGGCAGGGCGCGGAGCGGCAGGGACGAAGGCGGTGGGTACGGTCTTCTGGGCATGCGGGAGCGCGTCGCCCTGCACGACGGCTCCTTGCGGGCCGGCCACCGCGAGGAGGGCGGATTCGTGGTGACCGCGAGCGTGCCGCTGTCCACCGAAACGTACGAGAAGGACAGGATCCGATGACCTCTCCCACTGCATCCGGGCCCGGGCCCCGGCCCGAGTCCGAGTCCGAGTCCGACGGCATCACCGTGCTGATCGTGGACGACCAGCCCCTGGTGCGCCGGGGTCTTTCGCTGATCCTGCTCTCGGACCCCTCCATTCGCGTCGTCGGCGAAGCGGGCGACGGCGAGCAGGCCGTCGCCATGGCCCTCGAACTCCGCCCCGACGTGGTCCTGATGGACATCCGCATGCCCGTGCTCGACGGCGTCAGGGCCACCGAACGGCTGAGCGCCGAGCTGCCCGGGTGCCGGGTCCTGGCGCTCAGCACCTTCGACATGGACGAGCACGTGGTCGGCGCCCTGCGGGCGGGAGCCTCGGGGTTCCTGCCCAAGGACGTCTCCCCCGAGGAGCTGGGTGCCGCGCTGCGCACCGTCCACCGCGGCGAGTCCGTCGTCGCCCCGCGGCTGTTGACCCGGCTGCTCGCCACCTTCGTGACCCCGGCTCCGGCCTCGCACCCGCCGAGCGCCGACCTCGCCGGGCTCACCCCGCGCGAGGTCGACGTGCTGCGCCTGATCGCCGCGGGCCTCGACAACACCGAGATCGCGCAGCGGATGGAGATCGGCGTCCAGACCGTGAAGAACCACGCCACCGGCATCTTCGCCAAGCTGGGCGTCCGTGACCGCGCGCAGGCGGTCGTCGTCGCGTACGAGACGGGGCTCGTGCGGGCGGGGCAGGGCAACGGGTCTCAGCGCTGAACGCCAGGTGTGCCGCCGCGCCCTCAGGGGCGCGGGGAACTGCGTGCCCGGCCCCCACCGGCCCGCAGGTCCATCCATCACCCCATCCCCGCACCCCCGGCGGAGCCCTCAGCGCTGGTACCTCTTGAGAACCAGGTTCCCGTCCTTCACCAGGCGTTTGCGCAGCTCGTCCAGGTCGATCGCCCCGCTGTAGTACTCCTGGAGCGCCGGGGTCGCCACCTTGTCCTTCCACTCCGCGTAGCCGCGCACCGACTGCGCGGGCGCCGAGCGGAGGTCCTTCGCCAGGGCCGTGCCCGTCGCCCAGTCGTGCTTCTCGGTGCGCAGGGCCGGATCCTTCAAGGCCTCCGTGCCAGTGGGAAGCATCCAGTCGCCCTGCGCGAGGCGCACCATGTTCTCCGGCTGGAGGAGGAAGTCGATGAACTCGACCGCCTCCTTCTTGTGTTCGGTGTCCTCGGACACGGACAGCGTCTGCGGGCTGACGCCCTGCGCGAGCCCCTCGGCTCCGGCCGGGGCGGGCAGCACCTGCCAGTCGAAGCCCTTGGGGGCCTGCTGGACGATCTGCTGGCGGTAGGAGAAGCCGAGCGGGACCATCGCGTACTTGCCGCCGAAGAAGCCCGGGAGCGTGTCGGAGCCGCCCATGCCCAGGGTCGTACTGGACGCGCTCTTGTCGGTGTTGACCTGGTCGTGGACCGTGCGCGGCATGATCTCGTCGGCCTTGTCGAAGCGGATGTCGACCTTGCCGTCCTCGCCGCGGTGGAACATCCGGCCGCCGGTGGACAGCGAGAGGTTGAGTGTCGCGGAGACGGGTTCCTTGAGCGGCCAGGCCACGCCGTACTTGCCCTTGCCGTCGCTCAGTTCCTTGGTGACCGACCGGAACTCGTCCCAGGACCAGGGCTTCTCGGGCGTCGGAATCCGTACGCCCGACTCCTTCAGCCACTTCGCGTTGGCGATCAGGACGCGGGGCTCCTGGAGGAACGGCACTCCGTAGACACCGTCCCCGAACGTCGTGGTCTGCCAACTCCGCTCGGGGATGCCGGACTTGAGGCGTTCGGGGAGCCGCTCGTCGAGGTCCGCGAGGTATCCGCCGTACGCGAAGTCGGCCAGGTCGTCCGACGCGTCATGGATGATGTCCGGCGCCTCGCCGCCCTCGAAGGAGGTGAGCAGCTGGTCGTGGACGCTGTCCCAACTGCCCTGGACGTACTCGACCTTGACGTCGGGGTGGGCGGCGTTCCACTCCTCGACGAGTTCCTTGTTGGCGTCGACCGACTCCTTCTGCCAGGCGAGCGACTGGAAGCGCAGGGTGATCCGGCCGTCGTCGGACTCGTCGGACCCGCCGCTGCATCCGCAGAGCAGCAGCGCGATGGCCGCGGTCGCCGCGGTGGCGATGCGTGCGCGCATCAGCTCTTCACCGCCCCGGTCAGCATGCCGCCCGTGATCCGCTTCTGGATGACCGCGAAGATGACGAGCGAGGGGAGGGTCGCGAGGAACGCGGCCGCGGCCAGCGGGCCGAGGTCGGCGGCGCCCTCGGCGCCGATGAAGTGCGTGAGGACGACCGGCAACGTCTGTTTCTCCGGGGTCTTGAGCAGCACGAGCGCGAAGAAGAATTCGTTCCACGCGGTGATGAAGGCGAACAGGACCGTGGCCACGATGCCGGGCGCCAGCAGCGGCGCGGTGATCGAGACCAGCGTGCGCAGCTTGCCCGCGCCGTCGACCGCGGCCGCCTCCTCCAACTCGGTGGGCACGGCGCGGACGTAGCCCACCAGCATCCACAGCGCGAAGGGCAGCGCCCACACCACGTACACCATGATCAGGCCCGGCAGGGAGTTGATCTGGCCGAGGTTCTTCAGGACCAGGAAGAGCGGGATGATCACCAGGACGAAGGGGAACGCCTGGCTGACCACGACCCAGCCGGTGGCCGCCCGCGCCAGGAGCGTGCGGTGCCGTGCCATGACGTACGCCATCGGGGTCGCGATGGCGACGGCGATGAGCGCCGCGCAGACCGCGGCGATCAGGGAGTTGCCCGCGGCGCGCAGGAGCGGCTGCTCGTCGAAGGCCTGCCGGAAGTTGGCGAGGGTCGGGTCCTCGGGAATCCAGGTGGGATGCAGGCTGGCCAGTTCGCGCGGCGGCTTGAAGGCCGTCGAGATCAGCCAGAGGAAGGGGAAGGCGAGGAAGACGAGGTAGCACAGGAGCGCGAGGTACTGCCCGGCGCGGGCGGGCTTGCCGGTGCGTGTGGTGCTCACTTCTCGTCGCCTCCCTTCAGGCGGCCCGCGAGGTAGAACGCGAGGATCACCGAGATCACGGCGACCATCACGCAGCCCATCGCCGCGGCGTAGCCGAACTGGCCGTAGCGGAAGGCCTCTTCGTAGGCGAAGAGCATGGGGAGGCGGGTGCGGCCGCCGGGGCCGCCGTTCGTCAGGACGTAGACGAGGGCGAAGGAGTTGAAGTTCCAGATGAAGTTGAGCGCCGTGATGGCGAGGGCGACCGGCTTCAGGGCGGGCCAGGTGACCGTGCGGAAGCGGCGCCAGGCGCCCGCGCCGTCCATCTCGGCCGCCTCGTGCAGTTCGCGCGGGGTGTTCTGCAGTCCGGCGAGCAGCGCCACGGTGGTCTGCGGCATGCCCGCCCAGATGCCGACGACGATGACGGCGGGCAGTGCGGTGCTCAGGCCGGTGAGCCAGTCGCGGCCGTCACCGAGGCCGAGGTTGCCGAGGGTCTCGTTCAGGACGCCCGCGTCCGGGTTGTAGACCAGGCGCCACATGATGCCGACCACCACTTCGGGCATCGCCCAGGGAATGATCGCCAGCGACCTGGCCAGCCAGCGGAAGCGCAGATTCTGGTTGAGCAGGAGGGCCAGGCCCAGGGCCAGCAGGAACTGCGGCACGGTCACGCCGACCGCCCACAGCAGGCCGATGCGGAACGAGTCCCAGAACAGGGTGTCGTGCAGCAGGTCCTGGAAGTTGAGGAGGCCGATCCACTCGGTGGGCTCGGTGCGGCCCGACTGGGAGTCGGTGAACGCGAGCGTGATGCCGTAGAGGAGCGGGCCCACGCTCAGGATCAGGATCGGGATCAGCGCGGGCAGCACCAGGAACCAGGCGCCGTGGTCCGCGCCTCTGCGGGCGGACGCGCCTTTCGCTGACCGCTTCGTCGCGGTCGCCAATGTCACGGAATGGACTCCTTTGGGCGGCTCATCGGGGTTTGGCCGCCCAGGCGGCCCCCGTCATCGTGCTGATGGGATCTTGATACGTCAAGCAGCTGCGCAGGCCTCACAACGGCGTGGCCTGTACGAATGGGACACTGAGCGCCGGTCCGCGTGAGGTACGCGGCGAGCGGTGCGGGAGGCAACGGATGGACGAGGCGCGGGCACGGGACGTACTGAGCGCCGCGGGTCTCGAGCGGGACGCGGCGTTGCTCGCGCTCGGCGAGAACGCGGTGTTCGGCAGCGGCGGTTCGGTGGTCAAGGTCGGCCGTGCGGCGCCCGAGCTGCTGGACCGCGCGCGGCGGGAGCTGCGGATCGCGCGGTGGCTGGAGGAGTCGGGCGTACCGGCGGTGCGGGCGGCCGAGGAGGAGCCCCGGCTCGTGGACGGGCACCCGGTGACGGTCTGGCACCGGCTGCCGGAGGCCGTGCGACCGGCCGAGCCGCGTGACCTCGCCGCGCTGCTGCGGCTCGTGCACGCCCTTGACGCGCCCGCGTTCGAACTGCCCCGGCGTGAACTCCTCGGCGGGGTCGAGCGGTGGCTGCGCCTTGCCGGTGACGCGATCGACGCCGAGGACGCGGACTATCTGCGCGAGCGCAGGGACGGCTTCGAGGCGGCGGCTTCGGCTCTCACCCCACGGCTCGCCCCCGGCCCCATCCACGGCGACGCGCTGCCGCGCAACGTCCTGGTGGGCGCGGACGGTCCGGTCCTCGTGGACCTGGAGACCTTCTCCGCCGATCTGCGGGAGCACGATCTGGTGGTGATGGCGCTCTCGCGGGATCGGTACGGTCTCGCGCCCAAGGCGTACGACGGGTTCGTCGCGGAGTACGGCTGGGACGTGCGGGAGTGGGAAGGGTGCGCGGTGCTCCGGGGAGCCCGGGAGACGGCGAGCTGTGCGTGGGTCGCCCAGCACGCGCCGACCAATCCGAAGGCCCTGGCCGAGTTCCGCCGCCGGGTCGCCTCGCTCCGGGACGGGGACGCGGCCGTGCGGTGGTATCCGTTCTGAGCCCTCACACCCCGGACGCGCTGAACTCCTCCCGGAGCGGCCACGTGCCGTCGATCACCGCGTCCGTCTCGCCCTTCTTCCGCAGGAACTGCTGGAAGTCCGCCGCCCACTGCGCGTACCAGTCGATCTGGCGGCGGTGCAGCTCCGCCGGGCCGAAGGCGGCGAGCTTGGGGTGGCGGTCGGCTATGGCGGTGGCCAGGCGGGCCGCGGCCAGGGCGTCCGACGTGGCGTCGTGGGCCGATTCCAGGAGCACGCCGTACTCGGTGCAGACCGCTTCGAGGTTGCGCTTGCCCTTGCGGTAGCGCTCGACGGAGCGGTCGATCGTGTACGGGTCGATGACCGGGGCCGGTTCCATGCCGCCCAGCCGCTCGCGCAGGGACGGCAGGCCGTGCCTGCGCAGCTCGGCGGAGAGCAGGGTCAGGTCGAAGGTCGCGTTGTACGCCACGACGGGGACGCCCGCCTGCCAGTACGACACGAGCACCGCCGCTATCGCGTCGGCGACCTCGGCGGCCGGTCTGCCGTCCGCCGCGGCCCGTTCGTTCGAGATGCCGTGCACCGCGACGGCCTCCGCCGGGATCTCGACCCCCGGGTCGGCGAGCCACTCCCTGCGGCCCAGCGTCTCGCCGGCCCTGACCTCGATCACCGCCGCCGTGACGATGCGCGCCTCGCGCGGGTCCGTCCCGGTCGTCTCCAGGTCGAACCCGATCAGCAGCTCCCGGTGCCAGCCCATGGCCGCCCCCTTCTCTGTGGTGCTTTCCCCCATTGACCACCACGATCCCACGCGCCACTGACAATCCGAGGCGCGCGTTCCGCTTGCCGCCCGGCGCCGCGCCCGGGCGGCCCGGGAGACGGACTCAGGAGACCGGCCGCGAGTCCGCCCAGGCCAGTTCGAACTCCTCCCGGTACGTCTCGAAGAGTCCGTTCTCGTCCGGCTCGTCCGCCTTCACCACCCGGCGGCCGCCGCGCAGCACGAGCACCGGCGCCTCCATCCCGCGCGTCCTGCGCAGATACGACTGGACGACCGCGATGCCGTCCGCGCCGTCCCCGTCGACCAGATACGCGGTGAAGCGCGGCGTCTCGTCGAAAACCTGGATCTCGAAGGCGCCCGGATCGCGGAGGCGGGCCCGCACCCGGCGCATGTGCAGGATGTTCATCTCGACGCTGCGGCTCAGCTCGCCCCGCTTCAGGCCCAGTTCACGCTCCCTGCGCTTGACCGCGCTGCTCGCCGGGTTGAGGAAGAGCAGCCGCACCCGGCAGCCGGACTCCGCCAGGCGCACGAGACGGCGCCCGGAGAAGTTCTGGACCAGGAGGTTCATGCCTATCCCGATCGCGTCGAGGCGGCGGGCCCCGCCGAAGATGTCCTCGGCCGGGAACTGCCGAAGCAGCCGTACGCGGTCCGAGTGGACGCCCACCACGTCGGCGTACCGGTCACCGACCAGGGACTCGACGGCGTCGACGGGCAGCCGGCGCGCGGAGGGCGTGTCGGAGCCCGCGCCGAGTATGTCCAGGAGCTTGGCCGAGGCGCGCTCCGCCTGGGCGAGCACGGCGGTGGACAGGGCGCGGTTGCGCGACACGACGTTGCGGGTGACCTCCAGCTCGTCCAGGGCGAGCTCGACGTCCCTGCGGTCGTCGAAGTACGGCTCGAAGCACGGCCAGTGCTGCACCATCAGCTCGCGCAGCTGGGGCAGCGTGAGGAAGCTCAGGACGTTGTCGTCGGCCGGGTCGAGCAAGTAGCCCTTGCGGCGGCTGACTTCGCGGACGGCGACGGCCCGCTGCACCCACTCCTGCCCCGCGGGTCCGGCGGCGGCGACCACCCAGTCGTCGGCGTGGACGGGTTCGTAGATGGGTCGCAGAACAGCGGCCACGACCGCGCGCAGCCGCTGCTCCACGAGATTCAGCCAGATGTAGGCCCGCCCGGCGCGCTGGGCGCGCGTGCGCACCTCGCGCCAGGCATCGGCGCCCCAGTCCAGTTCGGGTCCGATCTGAGATCCCATCTCCATCGGCCGCGCCAAGGACACCGCTCCGGGCGGGCCGTCCGCGGGACCCCCCTCGTGACCCTCGTCACCAGGGGGCAGTTCCCGCCCTCCCGAGCTCACCCAGCGCACCCCTTCCGCTCCCCCGAGCACTCCCCCGTTCAACGATCAAGGAAGGGTACTCCGGGAGCGGCGGGCGGTGCAGCCGGATGGCAAGGGTCAATTCTCAACGACCAAGCGGCGGCTGGCCGTTCTGGCCGGCGAGGTCCTGCGGAGTGAGCGGGCTCATAGCGGTGACGTCGCGCGCGGCCAGCGAGAAGCCCTGCCAGTGGACCGGCATCGGCTGCTGGTCCTCGTCACGCGCGATGTGGTGGTAGCCGATGTGCACCCAGGTGACCGGGTGCGTGAGGGACTGGCCGTCCACCCACTTGTCGACACTGTCCGGTGTGCCGTTGGGGCATCCCGGGTTGTTGCTCGCGTACTGCTCGCACTTCTTGTACTCGGTGAAGTACACGTCGTGCTTGGTGAAGGGGCGTCCGGCGTGCTTGCTGCTGGCCCCGGGCACGATCTCGTACGAACGGGGGTGGCCGTCCTTGTTCTTGCCGGCCCCGCTGACCACGCGCCACCAGCGCATGTCCTTGCGGTCACCGGCGAGCTCCTTGGTGACCTTGGTGCGGGTGGTCTTCGTGGTGGGGCTGCCCTGGCCGGTGGGCGGGGTGACCTTGGAGTCGTACTGCTCGACCTTGGCCTTCGGGGAGCCGTCCAGGCCGAAGTTGAGCCGCCAGAAGACGTTGTGGGCGTGGCTCTCGGCCTTGGCCTGGTCGCCCTTGCCGATGGGCCAGCCGCGGCTGTCGCCGCCGTCGTAGTCGAACGGCGAGAGGCTGCCGGTCGCGCCGACCTGGGAGCTGATGGTGCCGTCCGAGGAGAACCGCCACTCGGTGATGTACTCGTACCAGGAGGCCTTGTTCACCGTGTAGACGAGCAGGTCCTTGCCCTGGCCGGTGTAGACCTTGCCGTTGCCGCCGGTGCTGGCGTCGTCGTTGAGGCGGTACGCGTGCCCACGCGCGCGCGTGGTGGCGCACAGGCCCTTGACGTTGCCCCGCTGCGGGACCTTCACGGTCTTGATGGTGCCGCCGGGACACTCGCCGGGGTTCAGGTTCTGCAGGGCCATGCCGAAGTCGGTGCCGGTGACGTCGTCGTACTCGGCCTCGCCGTCGTCGTAGGGGACGTGGACCTGGGCGAGCCGGGCGCTGGTCAGGACGGGTATCGGCTTGGCCTCGCCCTTGGGCTGGTAGCTGATCTTGTCGAGGATCAGGCCGGAGAGCGTGTTGTAGTGCCAGCACATGCGCCAGGTCGTGCCGCCGTCGACGGTCTGCTCGATCTTGTAGGCGTCACTGCAGTCGGCGGCCGCCGCGGGGGCGCTCGGCGCCTTGGGTGCGGCCGATGCGGGTGAGGCGACGGTGGCGGCGCCGCCGATGAGCGCGGAGACCGCGAGGGCCATGGTGACCCTTTTGCGGGCGCGCGAAAGTCTGTTGACGTGCATTGCGGTGTGAACTCCCTCGTACGAGGAGAAGCAGAAGTGTGGTGTCGTGCGCGAGCGGCCGAAATCAGCCGAGTCGGCCCACGGAGCGGGTGCTCAGGTCGACGACGAGGGACCGGGTGTCGATCCACGGACCGTTCTTGACCTTGGTGACGACCTGGAGGCACCGGTGCTTGCCGCACTCGGTGAGGTCGGAAGGCACCTGCTCGACGGTCTCCTTGCGGAAGACCATGCCGCTCAGCTGGAGCTGGCCCGGGCCGGTCAGCGCCTTGCCCGTGGCGTGCTTGAAGTCCTGCTTCAGGCCCTTGCCCAGCGGGTCGGCGATCAGCAGCTGGGCGCCCTCGGCGAGCTCTTCCTGGCTGGGCGGCGGCTGGACGTTCTGCGTGGTGTTCGTGTTCTCCACCTTGCCGGTCGCCACGTTGACCGTCTTGGTGATGACCGCGTCCTTCTTGTAGTCGTAGTAGACGACCTCCGCGCGGCGCGGGGCATCGGCGCCCGCTTCGGTGGGTCCGGGCTCACTGAGGTTCGTCGACAGGAGCTGCGGGCCGCGGTCGCCCTCGACGTCCCTGGCGCTGGAGCGCAGGTCGGGCGTCACCGAGGCCTTTTCGGCGCGTTCGATCTCCGCATCGGTCAGCGGGTCGCTGCCTATGCCCTTCTCGCCCTCGTCGGGCGCGGCCTCGACGACGCCGTCCTTCGCGATCGCGTTCTGCTTCGCGGCCGCCGCGTTGGCCTGGCGGTCCCCCGACTCGCCCGCCCCCGGCAGCGTGACGCCCACCAGCACCGCGGTGGCGGCCACCGCTACTGCCGCGCCCGCCACCACCTTCCCCAGGTGGCGTCTGACTAGCTCTCTCACTTACTCCCCTTTTCCCCCACGAGCCCCAAGAACGGGCATACCGAGTATGTGGTCGGTCGGTTAGACGGGTTCAACTCCCGCGTGGTTGCCCCACTTTCGGGGAGACTCTGACCAAAGTGACCCCGGGCCGAGGGGGCTGTAGTGGAAGAGTCGTATGCATGCAGGTGTGGCCAGGGCAGGCGTATCCACTCGGTGCCACGTACGACGGCGCCGGCACGAACTTCGCGGTCTTCTCCGAGGCCGCCGACCGCATAGAGCTCTGTTTGTTGCACGACGACGGCTCGGAGACAGCCGTCGAGCTGCGTGAGTCCGACGCGTTCGTGCTCCACGCGTACCTGCCCGGCGTGATGCCGGGCCAGCGGTACGGCTTCCGTGTGCACGGCCCGTACGAACCGGCGCAGGGGCACCGCTGCAATTCGGCGAAGCTGCTGCTCGATCCGTACGCGCGGGCGGTGAGCGGCCGGATCGACTGGGGCGAGGAGATATACGGCTACCGGTTCGGCGCCCCCGACAAGCGCAACGACATGGACTCGGCGCCGCACATGATGACGTCCGTGGTGGTCAATCCGTACTTCGACTGGGGCGACGACCGGCCGCCCCGCACCCCGTACAACGAGACCGTGCTCTACGAGGCCCATGTGAAGGGCCTGACCATGCGGCATCCGGACCTTCCCGACGAATTGCGCGGTTCGTACGCGGCGCTCGCGCATCCGGCGGTCATCGATCACCTCACGCAGCTGGGCGTGACGGCTCTCGAGCTGATGCCGGTGCACCAGTTCGTGAACGACCACCGTCTGGTCGACATGGGCCTGAACAACTACTGGGGCTACAACACGATCGGCTTCTTCGCGCCCCACAACGCGTACGCCTCCTGGGGCGACCGGGGCGAACAGGTCCTGGAGTTCAAGCAGGCGGTCAAGGCGCTGCACGAGGCGAACATCGAGGTGATCCTCGACGTCGTCTACAACCACACGGCCGAGGGCAACCACCTGGGCCCGACGCTCTCCTTCAAGGGCCTGGACAACGCCTCGTACTACCGCCTGACGGACGATCCCCGCTACTACATGGACACCACGGGGACCGGCAACTCGCTCCTGATGCGGTCGCCGCACGTACTCCAAATGATCATGGACTCGCTGCGGCACTGGGTCACCGACATGCACGTGGACGGCTTCCGCTTCGATCTCGCGGCGACGCTCGCCCGGCAGTTCCACGAGGTGGACCGCCTGTCGTCGTTCTTCGACCTCGTGCAGCAGGACCCCGTGGTGAGCCAGGTGAAGCTGATCGCCGAGCCGTGGGACGTCGGCGAGGGCGGCTATCAGGTCGGCAACTTCCCGCCGCTGTGGACCGAGTGGAACGGCATGTACCGCGACACCGTGCGCGACATGTGGCGCGGCGAGCCGCGCACGCTCGCCGAGTTCGCCTCACGCCTGACCGGTTCCTCGGACCTCTACCAGGACGACGGCCGGCGCCCGCTGGCGTCGATCAACTTCACGACCTGCCACGACGGCTTCACGCTGCACGACCTGGTCTCGTACAACGACAAGCACAACGACGCCAACGGCGAGGACAACCAGGACGGCGAGAGCCACAACCGCTCCTGGAACTGCGGCGTCGAGGGCGACACGTACGACCCGGAGGTCCTGGAGCTGCGCGAGCGGCAGATGCGCAACTTCATCGCGACGCTGATGCTCTCCCAGGGCGTCCCGATGCTCAGCCACGGCGACGAGTTCGCCCGGACGCAAGGGGGCAACAACAACGCCTACTGCCAGGACAACGAGATCGCCTGGGTGCGCTGGCCCGAGGGCGAGAGCACGCAGCTGGAGTTCACGCGCGCGATGGCCTGGCTGCGGCGCGACCACCCCGTCTTCCGCAGGCGGCGGTTCTTCCACGGCCGCCCGGTCGAGGGCACGCACGACGAACTCTCGGACATCGCCTGGTTCACGCCGGAGGGCGAGGAGATGACGCAGGAGGACTGGGACGCGTCGCAGGCACGGGCGCTGACGGTGTTCCTGAACGGCAACGCGATCTCCGAGCCGGGCACGCGCGGCGAGCGGATCACGGACGACTCGTTCCTGTTGATGTTCAACGCGTCGGCGGAGCCGCTGGAGTTCGTGGTTCCGGTCAATCACGGCCGCCAGTGGCAGGTGGTCGTGGACACCGCGCGGACGGAGGGCGTGCCGCCGGACACCGGGCCGAAGGCGGGGGCGGGCGAGCGTCTGACGCTCGCCGACCGGAGCCTCACGGTCCTGCAGCGCCCGGCGTGACCGGAGGGGTGGTGTTCGCGTGGTCGTCCGCCGCGGGGCGGGCGACCAGCGCGACCAGGAAGGCGACGGCGGCGGCCGCGCTGCCGAGCGCGAACGCCGCGCCGGGGCCGTGGGACTCCGCCAGGCGTCCCGCCACGGCGAGCGTGATCGCCTGGCCGCCGACGAAGGCGCTCGCGGCGAACGTCATCCCCTCGGCGAGCCGCTGGGGCGGGCAGGAGCGCTCGGTGAGCGCGAAGCCGGTGATCAGGTTCGGGGCGAAGACGGCGCCGAAGACGGTCACCACGAGGTACAGGCCCGTCATGCTGTCGATCCACACCAGCGGCAGCGAGAGCAGCGCCGCGGCCGCCGTCGCCAGGCGCCAGCGCGTGTACAGGCCGAAGCGCTCGGGCAGCGCGGCCATGGAGAGCCCCACGACGGCGCTCATGACGCCCATGGCGGCGTAGACGAGGCCCGCCTGGCCCGGCGCGCCCAACTCCTCGGTCAGGGCCGTGATGCCCGCTCCACAGGCGCCGAGCAGGACGCCGACGAAGACGAGCCCGACGCGTACGACGACGACCGCGCGCGGGAGGCGCGGACGGCCGCCACGCGCGCGTGCCGCCCGGTCCGCTGTCCGGTTCGCTCGCACCGTCCGGCCCGTGGGGTGCAGCGCGAAGCCGGAGCCGCAGACGGCGACGAGGAGCGCCGCCGCCCCGAAGGCGTACGCCGGATGGCCCGCCACGGCCGCGAGGCCGACGAAGGCGGGGCCGAGCACGAAGGACAGCTCGTCCATGGTGCTCTCCAGGGAGAGCACGGTGTTCACCAGGCGGTCGTTCCCGCCCGCCCTTCGGACCAGCGGGACGGCGCGTGCGCGGGCCAGCGGGCCGATGCCCGGGATGCTCGCGCCGGCCAGCACGGCGAGGACGACCAGCGCGGGCGTGGGCAGCTGCAGGAGGGCGCCGAGCGTGTACACCGCGATCGCCACGGCGTTGAGCAGCGAGAAGCCGAGGACGACGGCGCGCTGGCCGTGCCGGTCGGCGAGGCGGCCGACGAGCGGTCCCATGGTCACCTGGCCCAGCGCGAGCGCGCAGGCGACCACGCCGCCCGTGGCGAGCGATCCGCTGGTCTCGGTGACCAGCAGGACACTGCCGAACTGGATCATGGCCACGGGGAGCCTGCCGAGGAGCGAGATCACCGGAAGGAGCGCTCCGGTGTGCCCGATCACTTCGCGGTAGGTCTCCAGGAGCCCGGGGGCACCCCGGTCCTCCCGCGGCCCGTCCCGTACGACCTGTGCTTTCGCAGCCATCGTCCGAAGCTAACGACCCCGAGGCGCCCAGAAGCATGAGTCGATGGCACGAAAGCCCGCCAGGCGGGTACGTACGTTCGCATGACGCCTGAGCGCTCAGAGCCCGCGGTTCCGCCACCGCCCACCGCCACCTACCGGCTGCAGCTCCAGCCGGAGTTTCCGTTCGCTGCCGCCGAGGCGGCCGTCCCGTATCTGGCCTCGCTGGGAGTCTCGCACCTGCATCTGTCGCCGGTGCTTGAGTCCGTGCCGGGGTCCACGCACGGCTACGACGTCGTGGACCACGCGCGCGTGCGCGACGAGCTGGGCGGCGAGGAGGGGCTGCGGTCCCTCGCGCGCACCGCGCGGGCGCACGGGCTCGGCCTGGTCGTGGACATCGTGCCGAACCACATGGCGGCGGTGCCGCGCCACAACCACGCCCTCTGGGAGGTGCTGCGGGAGGGCCCCGAGTCGCCCTACGCGCGGTGGTTCGACATCGACTGGGACGCGGGCGGCGGGCAGGTGCTCCTGCCGGTGCTCGGGCGCGGCGTCGGGGACGAGCTGGAGCGGCTGCGGGTCGACGGGGACGTGCTGCGCTACCACGAGCACGCGTTCCCCCTGCGCGAAGGCACCGGGGAGCTGCCGCTGCCGCGGCTCCTGGACGCCCAGTGGTACCGCCTCTCGTGGTGGCGCCTGGCCCGCACGGAGCTCAACTACCGGCGCTTCTTCACCATCTCGGACCTCATCGGGGTACGCGTCGAGGACCCCGAGGTGTTCGACGCGACCCACGCGAAGATCCTCGAACTGCTGCGGGAGGGAGTCGTGGAGGGGCTGCGCATCGACCACCCCGACGGGCTCGCGGACCCCGGGGCGTATCTCCAGCGGCTCCAGGAGGCCACCCGCGGACGCTGGACGGTCGTCGAGAAGATCCTCGGCGACGGTGAGCAGCTGCCCGCCGCGTGGCCCGTCGCGGGCACCACCGGGTACGACGCGCTGCGCCACCTCGACGGCCTGTTCACGGACCCGGCGGGGGCGGGTGAGCTCCTGGGCCAGTACCGCAGGTTCACGGCGCCCGCGGTGGACCGGGGCGGCGACTGGGACGCGACGGTGCGGCGCGCCGCGTACAAGGTGCTCACCCATGAGCTGGCCGCCGAGACCGACCGCCTCACGCGCGAGGCGACCGCGCTCTGCGCCCCGGACCCCGCACTGCGCGACCACGCGCCGTGGGCGCTGCGCACCGCGCTCCTGGAGCTGCTCGTGCGGCTTCCCGTCTACCGGCCGTACGTCTCCGGGGGCGCCGAACCGGCTTCGGTGCTCACCGTGCGGGCCGCCGACGAGGCCAAGGCCGCCTTCGCGGTGCGCGAGGAGGCCGAGGCGGTCGACGTCGTACGGGACCTGGTGCTCGGACGGCTCGGGTCCGGGCCCGCGCTCGACGGCTTCCGCGCGCGGTTCGCGCAGACCTCGTCGGCGCTGCGCGCCAAGGCGGTCGAGGACACGGCCTTCTACCGGCACGCCCCGCTCCTGTCGGCGGCCGAGGTGGGCGGCTCGCCCGAGCGTCCCGCGGTGGCCCCGGAGTCCTTCCACGCCTACTGCGCGCGCGTGCAGCGCGACTGGCCGTACGGGGGGACGGTGCTCACCACGCACGACACGAAACGCAGCGCCGACGTGCGGGCGGGCATCGCCGTGCTCACGCAGTGCCCGGAACTGTGGGCCGACCTCCTGGTCGACGTGACCGAGCAGACCGCCCGCGTGGGCGGCGCCAGCGCGCCCGATCCCCAATTGGCGTGGGCGGCCTGGCAGACGGCGGTCGGCTTCGGCTTCCCCTACGACGAACGGCTGCAGAAGGCCCTGCTCAAGCACGTGCGCGAGGCGGGCCTGCACACGAGCTGGACCGAGCCGAACGAGGCGTACGAGAAGGCCGTGACGGCGTTCGTGGAGGCCGGTCCCTGCGGGCCGCCGCTCTACACGGTCGCGGAGTTCGCGGGCGAGCTGCGGCCCCACGTGCGGGCGAACGTCCTGGGGGCCACGCTGCTCCAGCTGACGATGCCCGGGGTGCCCGACCTCTACCAGGGCACGGAGGGCGAGTACCGGGCCCTGGTGGACCCGGACAACCGGCGGCCCGTGCGGTTCCAGGCGCATGTCCTGGAGTACCTGGAGCAGCACCGCGACCGCTGGGAGCTCTCCGAGGAGAAGCTGGCGGTGACGGCGGCCGCGCTGCGGCTGCGCAGGCGGCGCCCGGAGCTGTTCGGCGGCGCGGCGACGTACGAGCCGCTGGCGGCGCGGGGCCCCGGCGCGGCGCACTGCGTGGCCTTCACGCGCTCCGGAGAGGTGATCGCGGCGGTGACCCGGCTCTCCTTGCGGCTGAAGGGAGCGGGCGGCTGGGGCGCGACGGAACTGGCGCTTCCGGAGGGGCGATGGGCGGATCTGCTCACCCGGGGGCGGGAGTTCACCGGGCACGCGCGCGTGGCGGAGCTTTTCGGGGAGCTGCCGGTGGTGCTTCTGGAGCGGGTCTCAGAAGGGGCCTTGGGAGGGGCGGACGAGTAGCGCTCGCGGCGCCCGCGCCATGAGTCCGCTGGGCGCGGGCCGGAAGCCGGGCGCCCAGCGCAGGCCCGGCATGGCGTCGAGCAGGGCCCGAAGGCCGCACTCGGCGGCGAGCCCCGCCAGGGTGGCCGCCAGGCAGAACCGCCGTCCCGCGCCGAACGCGAGGTGCGCCGGGTCCGGGCGGAAGATGTCGTAGCGGTCGGGGTCCGCGTAGCGGAAGGGATCGCGCCCCGCGGAGCCGACGAGGCAGGCCACGGCGGCTCCCGCGGGCAGCGTGGTGCCGCCCAGGGTGATCGGCACGGTCGCGCGGCGCAGGACGACGGGGGCGGGCGGATCGCGCCGCAGGGACTCCGCCCACGCACCGGGTATCAGCCCCGGACGGGCGCGTACGAGGTCCAACTGGGCGGGATGGTCGAGGAGGTTGGCCAGGAAGGAGGCCAGCGCGAGGGCGGTGGCCTCGCCGCCGCCGGTGAGCAGGGTGCCCGCAAGGCCGGTGACGGCCTCGTCGGAGAGCGCCTGCCCGGCCACCCGGGCGCCGCACAGCGCGGAGAGCAGGTCCGCGCCGGGATGGGCGCGCCGCCGGGCGACATGGGGGCGCAGCAGCCCCTCCAGCTCCGGGTGGGAGCCGCCGGGAGGCACGGGCCCCGTACGGCACCACTCGTGCACCCGCGCCGCGTCCTCCCAGGGCAGCCCGAGCGCGGCGGCGGCAGCGGCTGCGGGCAGCCACCCGCTGAACTCGGCGACGAGATCGACCTCGCGCCGCCCGCCTATGCGCCGGGCGAGGACGTGGGCGGTGCGCTCGGCGGCGGCGCGCAGCGCGGGCTCCAGGAGCCCCCGGTAGGCCGGACTCAGCCCGGTGTCCACCGAACCGAGCCGGGTGTCGCCGAGCGCGGCCCGCACATCCGCGTACCGGCTGAGCAGCCAGGCCCCCAGAAGCTCGTCGCGCACGAGGGGAAAGCCCTCGCGGAGGGTGCGGTAGAACGGATAGGGGTCACGCTCCACGCCGGGGTCCAGGAGGCTGACCGGAGGAGCGGGCCCGGCGGGCGAGGCCGTGTCGGCCCGTCCGGCCTTCGAGGACGAACTCGGCGAAGCCGGTGACCGACGGCGCCCACGAGGGGCCGGGCTCGGCGGCACGGCTGGCACTGCGGGCACTGCGGGCACGGCAGGCACGGGGGGCACGGCAGGCACGGGGGGCACGGCAGGCTTCCCTTCCGCGGGGCGCCCCCGCCAGATCAGAGGACCACCGCAGCGCCGCTCACGCAGTTCCCGTAGCCCATTCGGGTGACGCTGCGGGGCGCGGCCAGCGCGGGATGACATCCCTTGGGTCGCACGCTTGACACCTGCCCGACCGCGTGGCGTACTGCGGATTGCGTCAGCGGACAAGACGGGGGTGAGTCAACTGGCGGAGCAGCGGTATCCCAATGTGGCCGAACTCGTGCTGTCCGCCCGGGAGTTGGTCGCCCACCGTCCCGAGTTGAGCACCCTGCGCCAGGTGGGCTCCTCGCGCGCCGGCCGACCGCTGCACCTGCTGTCCGTCGGCCGCTCCCCGCGTTCCGTCCTGATCGTCGCGGGCGCGCACGCGAACGAACCGACCGGCGGTTCCACGCTCCTCCGCCTCGCGGAGTGGGCCCTGCGCGACGAGGACCTGCGGGCCGACACCTCCTGGCACTTCCTCCTGTGCGCCGACCCGGACGGAGCGAACCTGCACCGCACGCCGGCCCCGCGCACCCTGTTCGACTACCACCGGCACTTCTTCCGCCCCGCGGGACCCGAGCAGCCGGAGTGGTCCCCCTCGGTCCTGCCGCCCGACCGGCTGCCTCCGGAGACCCGCACCCTGACCGGCGTCATCGACGAACTGCGGCCCTACCTCCAGGTGTCGCTGCACGGAACCGATCTCGGCGGCAGCTGGGTGCAGTTGACGCGCGACATACCGGGGCTCGCCGAGCCGTTCGCCAAGTCCGCCGCGGAGCTGCACATCCCGGTGGAGACGGGGGCCTCGGACGCCGCGGGCTGGCCGGTGTCGGGGCCGGGGGTCCATGTGCTGCCGGGACCCGGTTCGGCGGCGGCCTATCCGAGCCTGCCCGAGGACGCCCGGCACACCACCTGGCACCACGCCCACCGGTACGGCGGCCTGACCGCCATCGTCGAGGTCCCGATGTGGGCGAGCGACCTCGTGGACGACCTGACCGTCCATCCCGCCCCGGTCCTCGCGCTGCGCGGCTTCTCCCAGCGGCTGCGCCACGACGCGGGCCTGGTCGAGGAGATCCTCAGCGAGGCGCTGCCGAGGCTCCCGGAGGCGCAGGGGCCGCTGCTTCGGGCGGCGCGCTGGGCGCTCGACCTGGTGCCCGGCCTCGCGGACGACTGGGCCAGGCTGCCGCCCGCGGAGACGTCGATGGCGTACATCGGCAGCGTCGACGCCTTCGGGCGCCGCCTTCCGCTGCGGGCCGCCGCGATGCTGCTGCGGGTCCTGGACGCGGCGGGCGATCGCGCCGCGCCCCGTCTGGAGCGGCTGGTCCTGCACTGGAGCGACGCGTTCGCCGAGCGGTTCAGGGCGCGCTGGGTGCCGCTGGAGGACCAGGTCGAGCACCAGTCACGCACGACGGTCGCGGCGGCGCGCCACGCGCGCGTGCGGGGCGGCTGAGCACACGTACGACACGCACCGCTCCCCCGAAGGGGCATGACGAAGCAGCCTCACGAAGAGGAGAGCCGGAAGCCCATCTTCCCGAAGCTGACCTGATCGCCGTCCTGGACGACGGCCGCGCCGATCACCCTGCGGCCGTTCACGGACGTGCCGTTGGTCGAGCCGAGGTCGCGCAGCACCCACGTGCCGCCCTGCCTGCTCAGCTCGGCGTGCACCCGGGAGACCGTCTCGTGGCTGAGCCTGAGCCCGTTCGCGGGATCGCGGCCGATCCGCAGCGGATGCGGGTTGGCCGGCACCGGAAGCAGCAGCTTCGGCAGCTTCTCGGCCTGCCAGGCCCTGCGCAGCCGGACCGTGAACCCGGAGACCGCGCCGACGGTGCCGAACACCGCCCGCGAGAAGCGGCTCTCGGTCCGCAGATCGGCGGTGAGCGCCGCGAGCTCGTCGGGCTGCCGGGCGGCGAGAGCCAGCTCCATGCGCCGCACGAACGTGTCGTGCGACAGCTTGCCGAGTGCGGCGCCCTCCCTGAGCACTTCCAGCGCCCTGTCGCGCTCGGCGTCGGTCAGCCGCGCGGGGTACGTGTGGATCTCGAAGGACGACGTCACCCTGCTGATTGTCGGTCAGCTCGGCCGGGGTGTCCAGAAAACGCGGAACGACCCCGAGCCGATCACTTCTGAAGCACGATGGACGGACGTCACCAGGTATGACGTAGGGATGAAGACGGATGGCCGACAGCGGATGACAGACAAGGGGGAACTGTCAGTGGAGTTCGAGGTGTGGGCACCGCAGGCCGAGCGTGTCGAGTTGCGGTGCGAGGGCGCCACGCGCGCGTTGGAGCGCGCGGCAGGCCGGGACGGGTGGTGGACGGTGGAGGCGGACGCGGCCGACGGGGCGCGCTACGGCTTCTCGCTCGACGGCGGCCCCGTGCTGCCCGATCCCCGCTCACGGCGGCAGCCGGACGGCCCCGACGGGCTGAGCGCCGTCGTCGACCACGACCGGTACGCGTGGCGCGCGCCCTGGGCGGGGCGCGGGGTGCGGGACGCGGTCCTGTACGAGCTGCACGTGGGGACGTACACACCGGACGGCACGCTCGACTCGGCCGCGGGGCGGCTCGGCCACCTCGCCGAACTGGGCGTCACGCACGTGGAGCTGATGCCGCTGTGCCCCTTCCCCGGGCAGCACGGCTGGGGGTACGAGGGTGTGTCGCTGTGGGCCGTGCACGAGCCGTACGGCGGGCCCGAGGCGCTGAAACGGTTCGTCGACGCGGCACACGCGCACGGCATCGGCGTCGTGCTCGACGTCGTCCACAACCACCTCGGTCCGTCCGGCAATTACCTGCCCGCGTTCGGGCCCTACTTCACGGACACCCACCACACCCCGTGGGGCGCCGCGGTCAACCTCGACGCCCCCGGCTCGGACGAGGTCCGCGCCTTCCTGATCGGCAGCGCGCTCGCCTGGTTGCGCGACTACCGCCTGGACGGGCTGCGCCTGGACGCGGTGCACGCGCTCATGGACACGCGCGCGTGCCACTTCCTGGAGGAGCTCTCGGCGGCCGTGGACGGGCTGGCCGCCGAGCTCGGCAGGCCGCTCTCGCTGATCGCCGAGTCCGACCAGGGCGATCAGCGGCTGGTCACCCCGCGCGCGGAGGGCGGACTCGGGCTGCACGCGCAGTGGAACGACGACTTCCACCACGCGCTGCACACCGCGCTCACCGGCGAATCGCACGGCTACTACGCGGACTTCGCCCGCGCGCCCTTCGCCGCGCTCGCCAAGACGCTGACGGGCGCCTTCTTCCACGACGGCACGTACTCGACCTTCCGGGGCCGACGGCACGGCCGTCCCGTGGACCGCGCCCGGACGCCCGCGTACCGCTTCCTCGGCTACACCCAGACCCACGACCAGATCGGCAATCGCGCACAAGGAGACCGGCTCTCCTCCACCCTCTCCCCCGGTCTGCTCGCCTGCGCGGCCGCGCTCACCCTCACCGGGCCCTTCACGCCGATGCTGTTCATGGGCGAGGAGTGGGGCGCCGCCACGCCCTGGCAGTTCTTCACCGACCACACCGATCCCGACCTCGCGGACGCCGTACGCCGGGGCAGGCGACGGGAGTTCGCGGCGCACGGATGGGCCGAGGACGACATCCCCGATCCGCAGGACCCCGCCACCAGGAACCGCTCCTGCCTCGACTGGGCCGAGCCGCTGACCGACCCGCACGCGCGCGTGCTGGCCTGGTACCGCGAGCTGATCGCCCTGCGCCGCGCCCGCGGCGACCTCCTCGACCCCGACCTGGCGGCGCTGCGGGTCGCGTACGACGAGCAGGCGCGCTGGTTCGCGGTCCGGCGCGGTGATCTGCGGATCGCGGTGAACGCCGGCAAGGAGGCGGTCGACATCCCGTTGGGCGGCCGGGGCGCGCGGGTGCTCGCGGCGTGGGAGCCGGTCACCGCGCCGGGCGCGGACGGGCTGCTGCGGCTGCCCGCCGAGTCGTGCGCGGTGTTCGCGACGCCATGAGGCCTACAGGGGAGTTCAGTTGACGACCGCCAGCTCGCGCGGCGTGGAGTTGAGGCGGCGTACGCCGTCGTCGGTGACCGTCACGATGTCCTCGATGCGCACGCCGAAGCGGCCCGGCAGATAGATGCCGGGCTCCACGGAGAAGCACATGCCGGGCACCAGCGGCAGCTCCTCGCCCTCGATCATGTAGGGCGGCTCGTGGGTGGTGACGCCGATGCCGTGCCCGGTGCGGTGGATGAAGTGATCGCCGTAGCCCGCGTCGGTGATCACCGCCCGCGCCGCCCTGTCGACGTCCTGGCAGGCGGCGCCGGGCCGCACCGCGCGGCAGCCCGCCTCCTGCGCCTCGCGCACTATGTGGTGCACGCGCTGCTCCTCGGACCCAGGCTCGCCCACGTGCACCGTGCGCGAGGTGTCCGAGCCGTAGCCGTGCAGCAGGCCGCCGAAGTCGAGGACGACCATGTCGCCGTTCTCGATGACGCGTCGGCCCGCCTCGTGGTGCGGGTTGGCGCCGTTCGGGCCGGAGCCGACGACGGTGAAGTCGACCTGGGAGTGCCCGAACTGCCGCAGCAGGTCGGCGAGATCGGCGGCGACGTCGGTCTCCTCGCGGCCCGCGAAGGGAACCTTCTTGATCTCTTCGTACGTCGCGTCCGCGGCGGCGCCGGCCGCCGCGAGGCGCTCGAGTTCCGCGGCGTCCTTGATGGCGCGCAGCATGGGGAGCGCTTCGGTGAGGGACACGTAGGAGGTGTTCGGCAGCTCCTTCTGGAAGCCGAGGAGATGCATGGCCCAGGAGTTGTCGCTGATCCCGAAGCGGCCGTCGACGTCCAGGAGCGGCGCGGTCGCGGCGTAGGGGTCCTTGCCGTCGGTCCAGTCGCGCAGCGAGAGCGCGCTCGCACCTGCCGCGCGCTCCGCGTCCGGGGCCTCCAGGGTGGGCACCACGAGCACCGGCTCCTGGCCCGCGGCGAGCACGAGGACCGTCAGGCGCTCGGTGGCGGCGGTGGGCTGATAGCCGGTGAGCCAGACCATGTCGGGGCCCGGCGCGACGAGCAGCCCGGCGAGCCCCGCGTCCGCCGCGGTGGCCGCGGCGCGGTCCATGCGGGACTTGTAGTCGTCGGCGGTGAAGGGCGCGGGGGCGCCTGCGGGGGTGCCGGTCATGGGGGCCTCCAGGGCTGCTCACTGCTGCGCGTACGGCGCTGCCGATGGAGCCGATCCTGCCCGCACCGCCGCGCGTGCGCGACCCAGTTCTGGCCGTCACCGTCACCTCACGTGACGAAGCCCGGCGTCACCGAGAGGGCCTGCCGCTCGCCGCTCGCGTGGCGGACGGTCACCCTGACGTTCCTTCCCGGGTCCGCGGCGGCGACCGCCACCGCCAGGGCCTCGGCCGAAGCGATGCGGGTCCCGCCGAAGGCGAGCAGTACGTCGCCGCGTACGAGACCTGCGCTGTATCCAGGACCCGGGCTGTGCACCCCGACGAGCAGGGCCCCGCGACCCCCGGGGGCGTCGATGGCCTCGACACCGAGGGCGGGACGGGCGGCGGCTCTCCCCTCTGCCTTGCCGGGCTCCTTCCGAGGCGGCTTCGGCGGGGCCGCGGGCTCGGACGCGGCGCCGGGAGCGGCCGGTCCCCCCGGCTCCGTCCGGCCACCCTGCCCCGCCTGACCCGCCTGTCCCGCCTGACCTGCCTGACCTGCCGGCCCCTTGGCGCCGCCCTGCGCCTTCGCCGCCTCCTTCTGCATGTCTGCGAGCTTGCTCATGCCGATGACGGTGGCGCTGACCGTGCCGAGCCCCACCCCCGACAGCACGAGGACGGCCGAGAAGAGCAGCCCGAAGAGCAGGGTGACCAGCCGCCTTCCGCGCCGCCGCGCGGCGTGCGGACGGCGGCCCGGCCCGGACCTGTGGCCCGTGCCGGACGTCCGGCCCGCACCGGCCTTACGCCCGGCGCCGGCCTTCACCCCGCCTCCGAGCCTCCGCCCGATGCCGAGCTTCCGGCCGATGCCGAATCTGCCGCCTCCGCCACCTCGGCCGAACGTGACGCCTCCGCCGGGATCCTGTCCGGGCATCGGCTTGGGACGCAACGCAGTCTGGTCCATGGCTCGCCTCCGGCCACAGCCCTACCCGGCGTGAACCGGCGCGACGATTCACGAACGAGTGACGTCCAGGTGTGCGGCCACAGAAGCGGGCGGCCCGCGGACCGACCGCGCGCTCCGTCAGCCCGCGTGCCCTCCCTCGTGCCCGCCCCCGCCGTGGCCTCCGTCATGGCCCCCGTGCCCCGCCCCGTGGTCGAACTTCAGGGCCTCCTTCGGCAGGACCACGAAGGGGCGCATCATGCCCATGTCCTCGTGCTCCAGGAGGTGGCAGTGGTACATGAAGCGGCCGTACGCGCCGTCGAACTTGCCCATCACCCGCAGCAGTTGACCGCCGGGGACCAGAAAGACGTCCTTCCAGCCCCGCTCGTTCGGGGCGAGGGGGATCTCCGTCTTCGGGTCGAAGGTGATCGGGGTCCGGGTGCCGCCCACCGTGACGTCGAAGCCTGACGCGTCGTACGCGTCGCGGCCCAGGAGCTGGAAGTCGGCCAGGTGGATGTGCATGGGGTGGGTCACCGGCGGGTTCACCGCGAGGTTCAGGAAGCTCCACTGCTCGTGGCTGCCCTCGGCGATGGTGAAGCCCAGGCCGTCGTTGAAGGTGCGGGCGGTGCGGCGGTAGGTCTTGGTCTTCCCGTCCGCGCCCGTCAGCTGGATGATCCCCTCGGTCGGGACCCGGATGTCGCCCGCGCCCTTGACCTCGGTCATCTCCCAGATCTCCGGGTGGCCCCCGCCGCCCTTCGTGGCGGGCGGCGTCAGGACGATCAGGCGGTGGCCGTGCTCGACGTCATGGCTCAGCGGGCGGAACGAGCCCGAGAGGATCTCCGGGAGCGAGAAGCTGTCCTCGCACCCGGTGTCCCGCACGCGGAACTCCATGACCTGCGGATAGCGCACGTCGTTCGCCGGGTCCGGCACCCCGGGGGCCTGCCCCCTGCCCTTGTTCACGAGCCGCACGCGCGTGCCCGCGAGCGCGCGGAAGTCGATGAGCAGGTCCATCCGCTCGGCCGGGGCGACGGTGAGCGTGGGCAGCGCCTCGTCGAAGTCGACCGGCACGGGACGCGGCAGCAGACCGCCGTCGCTGCCGATCTGGTGCAGGACGCCCGGCACGGGGTTGTTGTCCTCGTCGACCAGGACGAGGTCGTAGATCCGGGCGTTCGACGCGTTCACCAGGCGGAAGCGGTGCCAGGCCGCGTCGACGTCCGCGTACGGCCAGATGCGGCCGTTGACCGTGCTGTACGGGCCCGTGAAGGGCAGCGAGACCGGCTTGCGCGTCTCCGGGTTCTCGGCCTGGACGATCACGGTCTTGTGCAGCAGACGGCCGTTCAGCCGTCCGTCCTCGTCCGTGTCCAGGTTCCGGTCGGCGAGCAGCAGCGGGATCTCCCGCTCCCCGGAGGGGAGGTGGAGTGCGTCCTCTTCGTCGTCCCTCACCAGATACGTGCCGTAGAGACCCGCCTGGACGTTCCACCGGGTGATGTTCATGGCGTGGTCGTGATACCACCACTGAACCGCCTGGTGGTCGTTCGCGTACTCGGAGAGCTGGGCGTCGCCGGTCCCCACCGCGTTGTCGGCCCATCCGTCGTTGCCCCCGCCGGTCTGCGCGCCGTGCAGATGCGTGACCGACCAGGGCGGCAGCGCGGCAACGTCCTTGTTCGGCTCGACGCCCGCCCGGCCCGGCAGGGTGGACGGGCTCGGGTCGGCCCGCGGCACCTCCACGGAGGTGACGGGATACTCGCTGCCCTTCGGGATGCGGTTGGTCCAGGCGATCCGGATGCGCCGGCCGCGCCGCACCTCGATCGTCGGGCCCGGCACGGAGCCGTCGTACCCCCACATCAGGGTCGGCGGCAGCTGCGGGTGCAGCCTGATCCAGGCCGGCCGCAGCGCGATCTCGGTCTCCGCGGGCACATCGGTCTCGTCCCGCACGTCGACGGAGTCGGGCCGCAGGACCGGCGGCACGGGCAGCGGCGCTACGTACGGCGTCAGCTCCCCCGGTGCCGCTGTCGCGTCCGTGTCCGCGTACGCATCGGCCGGCGTGCCCGTCGGGCGGTCCGTGATGCGCTCGATGATGTCGGTCAAGGTGAACACCCCCCGTGGTGATCAGTGCAGTTGATCAATGCAAATGCAATGGCCTCTGTCGTGCTGCCAGTTGGGCGGTCCTGGTCGACGGGCCGCTCCTCACAACGGAAGACTCGCGGCACCTCAGCCAAGTTCCATGAATCCCCCATTCCACAAGAAAAGTATCGGAAACCGCATATGGAATTGGGCAGTCCTGTTGTGGGTCTGGTGTCAGTGACCGCTGTTACTTTCGGAGCATGACCGAACGTGCACTCCGTCTGCTGCGACAGGACCCGCGTCTGGCCGAGCTGGCCGCGTTCCCTTTCGCATTCGACCTGTCCCGCGCGGACCACGTCGAAGAGGTCCGCCTCGCGTCGGGCGGCCCGCTGGAACCGATCGCGGGCGACGATTCCGGGGGCACGTATTTCGTGTGCGGTGACGGGTCCGTCCTGTACGCCGACTCCGAGGGCTCCGCCGGGACCATCGGGGAGAGCGTGGACGAAGCCCTGGAGATCCTCGTCGGCCTGCCCGGCTGGCAGGACTACGTAGGCCTGTCGCCGACCGACGGCGAGGCGCGGATACTCGCCGAGATCGCCGACACGGAGGGTGACTTCCGCGAGGACTGCGTGCCCGACCTCGACACGCGCCGCGCCGAGCTGCGGACCGCGCTCGGATTCCCCGAGCGCTCCCCCGTGCAGCTCGTCGCACGCCTGCACGCCGCGCTCCTGCGCACCGAACCGGACCACCTCCTCCTGAACGCCGTCGAGCACCTCGCGTACCAACGGCTCGACCCGCATCCGCGCCCGCCCCTGTGGGAGCAGGTGCTCGCCAGGGGCCGCACCGACCTGGCCCTGCTGCGGACGGGCGACCGCACGGTCTGGGAGGGCGTCGCCGGGGACCGGCCGCGCAGAGTGGCGGCGCTGCGCTGCGCGCAGTACGACCGGCGGAACACGGACCGCGCCCTCCTGCGCCACCTCCTCAAGCACGAGGCGGACGCCTCCATGTCCGACGAACTGCGGCTCGCCGTCGTCCTGGTGGGGCTGCACTGCCTGGCCGAGGACCTGCCGCTGCTGCGCGAGGTCCATGAGACGACGTACGACACCTGGTGCGGCCTCGGCGGACTCCCGGACGAGGCCGGTCAGGTCCAGGAGTGGGCGCGCTCGTTCGACGATTCCAACTACGGGGTGGACCCCGACGACGAACCGGAATCCACCTGGCTCGAGCTCGCACGGGAGCAGGGAATGGTGGAGGCCGCCCGCACCTATCTGATCCGCGAACTGGACGACACGGGCCCCGACGCGGCGCAACTGGCCGTACTGCGCGACGAGTTGACGCTGCTCGGCGACTACACCCAGGCGATACGGGCCCAGCGTCTGCACCGGTCGCTGCAGGACACCGCCGAGGGCCGCGCCGCGGCCGACGCACGCCTTGCCGAGCTGGAGCGGATGGCCGTCGAAGCGGCGGGGGCCGAATCGTAGATTTCCCCGCACCGGTGCGGTCGGCGCCTCTAGGCTGCGGGACGGAGATCAGCTCCGGGAAGGACCGTCCATATGACCGACACACCGCTGCCCGCGGAGCTGCTCCTCGACCGGGACGCCTCCGACGACCTGCGGCGGGACCTGGTCTCCGCCCTGGAAGGCCTCGGCGTCCACACGGCGCGGGTGCGCCGTGCGGTCGATCACCGGGGCGCCGCGGACATCCCTTGGATCATGCTGGCGTCCCTGCCCCTGCAGGCGTTCCTGAGCGGGCTCGGCGCCGAGGCGGTCAAGGACTCGTATGCGGCGCTCAAGGATGTCGTGCGCCGGTCCGCGCGCGCCGCCGACTCCACCGCCGCCGCCTCGACTCCCCGGCCGCTGGTCCTCCAGGACCGGCGTACGGGACTGCGCGTGGTCCTGGAGCCGGGCCTGCCGGGCGAGGCGTACGACCAGCTCCTGGGCCTCGACCTCGCGCGGTTCGGCGAGGGCCCGCTGCACTACGACAAGGAGCAGGGCCGCTGGCGCTCCGAGCTGGACGAAGCCGCCGGCTGACCCGCCGGGGAACGGGGGTGGTGACGTGGGGCCGCATGCCGACCTGAACCGTGCGGAACAGGCCTGCGCCAGGGGCGAGTCGAGCCTGGCGCGCCGCGACGGCGAGGCCGCCGAGCGGGACTTCCTGGCGGCGCTTTCCCTGGTCGGGAACGCGGCCGGTGACGGTGCGGGGGACGAGACGCTCCGGGGGCGCGCCCATGTGGGGCTCGGGCGGGTCCGCCTCGCGGCGGGGGACGCCGCGCAGGGGGCCGTGGAGTTCGGGCGGGCGCATGAGGTGCGGCCCGATGAGGCCGAGCCGCTGCACTGGCTGGGGTGCGCGGCGGCACACCGGGCGGCGTACGAGGCCGCGGACGAGTACTTCACCTCGGCGCTCGGGTGCGTGCGTCCGCACCGCCGATCGCTGATCCAACGGGCTTACGTACGGGTGCGGTTGAGGCGGTACGCGGACGCACTGGACGATTTGCGCGCGGCGAGCGGACGGGGCGCGCTGGACGCCGATGCACGCTGGGTCATGGCGGTGCTGTCCGGCGGTGGTGCGACTGGGGGCGCCGGCCTGCTGTTGCGGAGGGCGGCGCTGGGCGAGTTGGGTGGGCTGGGTGAGTTGGGTGGGCCGGCCGGGTCGGCCGGGCCGGTTGAGCTTGCCGGGGCGGAGGGCGAGGGCAGCAGGCACGCGCGACCCGCCCCGGGGCAGGCTCGCGCCGCGCACCTGATCGCCGCCTCCTGGCAGTTGTCTAGCCCGGCGGAGGGCCCGGTGGAGCGCCCGGCGAAGCGCCCGGCAGAGCGCCCGATGGAGGGTCCGGCGGAGCGCCCGGCCGAACGCCCGATGGAGGGCCCGGCCAAACGCACGGCCGAACGCCCCATGGAGGGCCCGGCGGAACGCCCGGCGGAGCGCCCGGAGGAAAGTCCGGTGGAGGGCCCGGCCAAACGCCCGGCGGAACGCCCGGCAGAACGCCCGGCAGAACGCCCGATGGAGGGTCCGGCGGAACGCCCGGCCGAGCGCCCGATGGAGCGGGAGTTCGTGCCGCTGTACGCCGTCGCTCTCCTCCTCGGTGGACGGCGCGAAGCCGCAGTCGGGCTCCTGGAGGACGCCGCGCGGCGCCACCCCGCCGACCACCGGATCACCCACACGTTGGCGCTCGCCCTGCTCAACTCCCCTTCGGATCAAGGCCGTACGGATGACGACGCCGCGCGGCGCTGGGAGCGGTGCGTCGCCGCCTGGGGTGCCCTCCTGCACGACGACGCCTTCTGGGAGCACCGGCGCGCCTCGGCCGAGGCCAGGTTCGGCGTGCCCGTGGAGGAAGCACTCGACGCGGGCCTCCGGGCCGACCTGCGGGAGCTGCTGGAGCGGCGGATGCCGGAGGGCGACGTCGGCGGCCGTGTGCCGCCGGGGGCGCTGCTCCAGCGGGAGGCGGACGCCGCGAAGATCCTGGCCGGGGTGGGCGGGTTCCCGGGGGGAAGCGGCGGAGACCCTCTGATGGGCGGGCCCTTACGCATCGCGGGGCTCGGCCTGGTCGACGCGTTCGGCACCTTCGCCACTACCACCACCCACACCACTACCACTGCCGCTCCCGACGCCGACGCAGGTGCCCCCGACAGGGCCCAACTGACGTACGCCTTCTCCGAACTCGGCTTCGCCCAGCTCCTGCTGAAGCAGGACAAGCCCGCCGACGCCCTCGCGTCGCTCACCGAACTCCGCTGCCGCCGGTGCCGCGAGCGCAAGGACGGAGCAGGGGTACCCGGGCCGGGAGCGTCCCCCGTGGCCGCCGCCATCTGCGAACCGGGCTGCGGCCGTTTCGACGAGCTGAACCCCGCCTACGCCGGACACCCCGACAAACACCACCGCCTCGCGCGCGACGCCCGAGGCCTCGCCCTGCGGGCCCGACTCGATCTGGGACGCGGCCAACTCACCGCCGAACGACCCGACTTCGACGCCGCCGCCGCGTCCTGGCGGCGCGCCCTCGTGCACGGCAGGGAGCTCGAACGCTACCGCGAGACCCAGGCGGCCGTCGTCGACCTGGCGCTCGGCGCGGCGCGTGCGGCACACCGGGCGGGGGACCCGACGCGAGCCGTGGACACACTTGAGGCGGTGCACGCCATCACCGGAGCCAATGAACGCGGGCGACTGGAGGGACAGTTGGCGCGTCTGCTCGCCGACCGGGGCATCTCCGCGGTCAACAAGGACGCCTCCCTGCTCGACGCGCCCGCAGCGGACCTGAGACGCTCCGTCGCCTTCAACCCGCACCTGCTGCGCGCCCAGGTCAGCCTCGGAGTCGTGCTGCGCGGCCTTGCCGCTCGGCGGTGGCGCTCGGGGAGCGTATCCGGGGCCAAGGCGACCTTGCAGGAGGCGCTGGACCGACTCACCGCAGCCCTCGCCCACTTCCCCGACGATCCGGAGCTGACCGAGCAGCGCGAGGCGACCCTGGCCGACCTGGACCACGTGACAGCAGAGCAGCAAGAGAGCGGGAGGTGACGGCAGTCGATGCTCCACTACGAAGAACTCCGCATCCGCATCCGCCCCATCGGCACCTCCCGCTACCTCGTCACCGCCAACGGCCCGGCGACCGCCACCGAAGTGATCGCGGTGAACGGCGAGCCCGCAGCGTTCCGCGCCCAGTGGGACCAGCTGATCTCGGCCGAGCTGGGCCTGGCCCCCATGGGCGAGCAGCACACGGTGGCGCAGCTGAGGGGTCTTGGCCGTGCCGTCTTCCGGCTGCTCTTCGGGGAGGGCAGGTGCGCAGGCGAGCCGCTCCCTGAGGGCGTCGGCGCCTGCGTCGGCCTCGCGCTGGAACGGGCCCAGCGGATGCGGCCCGCGCGCGGGCTGCGAATCCGGTTCGACGTGCCGCGAGAGCTGCGCGACCTGCCGCTGGAGACGCTGTGCGCGCCGCCGGGTCAGCCGCAGCAGTCGCTCGCCCTCCATCACGGCTACTCACTCGTGCGTTCGCTGCCCGGTGGCCCGCTGGGCCAGCGGCTCCCCGAACCCGCGGACGAGCCCAGTCTGATCCGGCTGCTCGTGGCCTGCGCGTCGCCCGTCGACCCGAGCCTGCCGCCCCTGCGACCCGACACCGAAGTGGCGGCCCTGCGGCATGAGTTGCCCGAGGTGGCCGTGCAGACCACGGTGCTCGAACGGGCGACGCGCGAGAGCCTGGAGGCGGCCCTCGGCGCCCACTCCCCGCTGCCGACGGCCCTGCTCCTGATCGCGCACGGGACGTACGACCACGAACTCGGCAAGGGCGTGGTGGCCCTGGAGACCGAGGGCGGCGGCGTCGACCGAGTACCCGCCGACCTGCTCAGCGGAATCCTCCTGAAGGCGCCGGGGCTGCGTCTCGTGGCGCTCAACCTCTGTTCCGGCGCGGACAGTTCGCTCGCCGAGCCCTTCTCCGGGCTCGCCCAGGCGCTGATCGGCGGGGGCGTGCCCGCCGTGGTGGCGATGCGGGGGCGGGTGAGCGACGTGTCGGCGGGGCAGTTCAGCCCGGAGCTGTTCAAGGGGCTCGCGGCGAACCGCACCGTCGACGAGGCCATGGGCGCCGCGCGCCGCCGCATCTCGCATCTGCCGGGACACACGGCGGTGGAGTGGGCGACGCCCGCGCTGTTCCTGCACGAGTCCTGTCGGCAGGGCTGGCTGTTCAAGGCGCGGGAGGTGCGGGACGACGGCGGCGCCGTGGCCGATCCGCTGCGCGAGGGCGCGGAGGCGCTGCGAGCCTTCCAGAGCCCGGTCGGACACGTCGACTCGACGGTCCTGATCGGTGCGGCGCGGTTCCAGCGCGACCTGGGACAGTGGGCGCAGGTGCAGCGGACCCTGCGGGCCGAGACCCGCCAGTTCGAGGACGAGCAGCGGCGGCTGCGGGCGGAGTCGGCGTTCGAACTCGCCTGGGGGGAGGTGGAGAAGCTCTGCGTGCTGCTGGCGGCGGAGCGGGACACGGACGCCGTCGTGGAGCAGTTCGCGGCCCTCCGTGACGCGCTGCCAGGGCCGCCCCCGGCCTGCCTCGCGGCGGAGGTGGAGCGGCTCCGGCACCTCTCCGGGCTCGCCGAGCAGGCGCGCGCCGCCGAGGAGGCCGGGGACTGGGCCGAGGCGATCGCGCGGTACGAGGAACTGCTCGCCGCGCACCCGGCGGGCATCAGGGACACGGCGTCGCGCCTCGCCGCCGCCCGCGACGAACTCCATCTGGCCGAGGCCTTGGCGACCGCCGACCTTGCCCGCCACCGCACCGACTGGGCGGCCGCCGCAGCCGCGTACACCGGTGTCCTCGTCCGGCGCTCCGACCATGCGGGCGCCATGGCGGGCGCCGCCTACGTGGACGGCCGGATCGCGCAGGAGGCCGGGGAGTGGGCCGCCGCGCAGGCGGGGTACGCGGCGTGCCGGGGAGTTGCGGACTCCGCGGCTCGGGCGGCGTACGTACGGGGGCGGGCGGCGGCCGATGCGGAGGAGTGGGGCGCGGCGCGGTCGGCGTTCGCGGAGGCGGAAGCGGAGGCCGAGGCGCTCAGGGAGGGCGAGGCGCTCAGGGAGGCCGAGGCGCTCACGGAGGGCGGCGGCGTGGCGCGGCCCTGCGAAAGCCGCGGGGAGGGCCCCGCCGAGAGCCCCGGCCCCGACCCGACCTCCTGGCACGCCTACGCCACCGGACGCCTCGCCGAGGCCGGGCAGGCCTGGGCCGAGGCGGCCGAGGGATTCGCCGCCGCCGGTGGCTTCCTGGACGCGGGCGTACGGCTCCGGTACGCGCGGGGCCGGGGCGCCGCCGACCGGGAGGCCTGGCCGGAGGCGCTGGTCGAGCTGGAGGCCGCCGCCGCTCAAGGATGGGACGCGGAGCCGTGGTTGAGCGGGCTGCGGGAGCGGACGTACCAGGGGGCGTTGGACGCGGCGGGCGTCGGGAGCTGGGCCGACGCGCTGGCGGGCCTCGATCTGCTGCCCCCCGACTTCCGCGACGTGCGGCCACGCAGGTGCTACGTCCAGGGCCAGATGGCGGCTGGCGGCGGCGACTGGACGAAGGCCGCGGACGCGTTCGCGGAGTGCGTCGCGGCGGGCCCGGCCCCGGCGGGCTGCGGGTTCGAGGACGCCGACGCGCTGCGGACGTACGCCCAGGGGCGCCACTGCCAGGACGAGTCGCGCTGGCAGGACGCGCTGGACTGCTTCACCCGGCTGTCGTCGGACCTCCTGGACGTGCCCGACCGCCTCCTGTACGCGCGCGGGCGGGTCGCCGACGCCCGCGCCGAGTGGGCCGGGGTGATCGACGGCTTCGGGCGGCTGCCCGACACGTACGCCCACGGCGAGGTGCGCGACCGCCGCCGCTACGCGCGCGCCCGGGTCGCCGCCGAACTGCGCGGCGACTGGGGCGCAGTCCTGAGCCTGCTGGCCGACGTCCCCGACACGGGCCGCGCCGGAGCGGTCGGCGCCCTGCGGCGCAAGGCGGAGGGCCGCCTCGCGGAGGCGTCGGGCGACTGGGCGGGCGCCTGCGAGATCTACGCACGGGGGCTTCCCGCGGAGGAGGCAGAAGGAGAGGCGGACGGCGGCGACGACCGCGAACCCCACCACCTGCACCGCTACGCCCTCGCCCGGACCCACGAGCTCGCCGACGCCTGGGGCGACGCCTTCCTCGCCTACGAGGCGCTGCCCGACGGCTGGGCCGATGCCGTGGTGCGGCGGCGGTACGCGCGGGCGCGGATCGCCGAGGCCGCCGCCGCGAGCGCCGTGGAGTGGCGTGCCGTCGTGGCGGCCTTCGGCGCCGTGGAGGCCGACGTCAGTACCGTGGAGGCCGGGCCCGGAGCCTTCGGGGACGCCGCGGGGCGCAAGAGGTACGCCCGGGTGCGGCTCGCCGAGGCCGAGGGGGACTGGGCCCGCGTCCAGGAAGAGGCCGCCGCGCTCGGGGACCACCGGGACGCCGCCGCGCTCGGCGCCTACGCGCGCGGGCGCCTGGCCGACGCCCACCAGGACTGGCGGCAGGCGGTCGACGCCTTCCGGCGGTGTGCGGGGCACCGGGACGCCGAAGCCCATCTCGCGTACGCGCAGGGGCGGTTGCTGGAGTCGGACGGACGGTGGAGCGATGCCGTCGCCGCGTACGAGCGGGCCGGTGGCGGCCTCGACCGGGCCGACGCGCGGTGCCGCAGGCTCCGGCGGCTGCTCGAACTGCTGCCGTGGGCCGACGGGCTCACCAGCGCCCCGCTCGTGGCCGACCCCTTCGCGTCCAGTGATCACACGTATCCGTACTTCGCGCTGCGGGACGCGGGCGTCGATCCCGGCGCGACCATGGACGTCGTCAACGACGCCTCGTACACGCTCCTCGAACGCGGCGGCATGACCTGGTCCGAGCGCGTCGCCTGGGACCGGCTGCGGCTTCCGGGACGGCGGCTCCAGCTGGACGCGCTCCTGTACCGGTGGCACTCCCCCGCCGCGCTGCGCGACGCGATGGCCGGGCTCTCGCCGGACGAGGGCGCGGGGGCCGGGCTGCTGGGGGATCTGTGCGAGCGTTTCCCGCAGGACGCGCCGCTTCTGCTGCTGCTCGCCCGGGACAGGGAAGCGGCCGCCGCCGAGTGGGAGCGGCGCCTCGCGGCGGCTCCGGGCGACATGGCCGTCGTCCATGGACTCGCCGCCGCCCGGCTCTGGCAGGCGCAGGAGCTGGAGCAGAGCGGGGCCTGGGAGCACGCGGTCACCGCCTGGGAGTCGGCGCTCGCCTACTGGGCGACGCTCCTGAGCGACGACGAGTACTGGGACGGCTGGCGCGCCGAGCGCGCCGCCTGTTACGAACGGGACCTGCCGGGCGAGGACATGGCCCAGCTGCGCCTCGAACTGAGCCAGCACCTCTTCGGGCAGCTGTCCGTCTGCGAGCAGCGCCACACCGAGCAGGACCGCCCCGAACAGGCCGCCGCCTACCAGGAGTTGGCGGCCGTCCTCGAAGCCGAGCTGGGCGCGGCCCGCGTACTGAAGGACATGGGCGGCCTGCGCGACATCCCGGGCGCGGGCTCCGCGCCCGTCGCCTGCGGCCCCCGCTACCTGCGCCTGCTCCACCTGGAGGCACCGCTCGGCGCGCTCGCCGCCGCCCTGGACGCGGCGGCCGAGCAGGGCAGGGACCCCGGCGTCTACGCGGTACGCGAACTGCGCTGGGCCTTCTCGGAGTTGGCGCGGAGCTTCGGCCTCTCCGAAGTCCACAAGTTCGAGCCCGCCCTGCGCGCGCTGCCCGCCTTCGCCACCCTCACCACGCTGCCCGCCGACTGCGCGGGCCCGGCGTCGGACCCCGTGCCGGCCGAGCACATCGAGGCGTGCGCGCACTGCCAGGACTTCCTGCGCCGCAATCCCGCGTACGTCCATCTGCCGGAGCGGCGGACCAAGCTGCTCCAGGACGGCGTCGAGCTGGCCGTGCGGGTCCGTCTCGCGCTCGCCCGCACCGCCCTGGCCGACGGCGCGGGCGGCCTCGACCGCGCGCTCGACGAGTGGGCCGAGCTCGTGCGCGTGTCCCGGCACGCCGGGATGCAGGCCCGCAGCAAGAAGGCGGTGGTCGGCACCGTGCTCGGCCGTGTCGAGGCCCTGGCCGACCGGGACGGCGCGCAGCGCGGCGAGTGTCTGGACGAGGCCGTCACGCTCGTCGAGGCGGTACCGCCCCTCCTGCACCCGCTCGACCGCGACCTGGTTGACCAACTGGACGCGAAACTCTCGGCGTTGCTGTCCATGCGCGGGGTGTGGCGCGGCTACACCCGGACCAAGTACGGCATGCGCTCCGACGCCTATGGAGCCGAGGCCGACCTGCGCCGTGCCCTGACGCTCAACCCGGCGTCCAGCCACGCCCGCGACAACCTGGCGCGCGCCCTGGTCTTCACCCTGGACGCGCACACGTACACGATCCCGGGCCGCCTGAAGATCCTCCACGAGGCGCTCGGCCTCCTGGACGTGGGCCTGGGGCAGGCCCTGACCCACGGCTACCGGGAGACGCTCGGCGAGGCCCTGGACGAACTGGAGCGGCTCCTGGCGCAGGACCTCGGGGTAGACGGGCTGCGCGACCTGATGCGCAGCGACAGCAAGGAGACGCCGCCCGACGAGGGTGAACTGGCCGCCTGGGCGGCGTGGTTGACGGACCGCGCGGAGGAGTCCCTCAGTCGGGGCGACATCCAGCGGACCCTGCACCATCTGATCCGCGCCACCCGCGCCGACCCGACGAACAGCCGCATCCGGCGCGCCCTGCTCGACGCCGTCCTGCGCAGGCTCGACGCGCTGACGCACGACAACGAGGACCACGAAACACAGGAAGGGGTCGAGGCTCCGTGATCAAGGACCCGGCGACGGGCTGGGACGGCGGCCCGTTCCCCTACGACGCGCTCGCCGAGGTGGGCGTCACCCCCGGCACGTCGCACGCCGACCTCCAGGACGTCTCCTTCGAGCTGCTCGCCCGGCGCCTGATGACGCCGGTCACCCAGCAGGCGTGGGACGAGTTGCGCGTCGTACGCCGCCGCATGGTGGCCGAACTGCTGCTCTACGACGTGGACTTGGCGACGGAGCTGCCCGCGGCGGTCGCGGAGCTCGACCGCGCGCTCGCGGCGGCCGGGCCCTCCACTCCGGCCGGCCCGCCCACATTCCCGCTCCCGGAGGAAACCGCGCGCCTCCTCGACGACCTCATCACCTTCGACACCTGACGCCCGCCCCTGAACCCCCGAGACCCCTGAGTCCCCCGAGTGAGACCCCCGAGGAGCCCGCCTTCGATGAGTACGCAGGACCCGTCCCCCGCGACGACGGCCACCGCCGCCCGCCTCGCCTACGAGAACTCCCTGGCCATCGCCGCGCGGGACGCCGCCCATCGCGCGCTGACCGAACAGCTGCTCCTCGTGCTCGCCGACACCCTGGACTCCTTCGACCGGCTGCTCGCCGCGGGGACGGCGCCGGACCCGGCCGCGTACCGCGGCAGCCTGGAGCTGATCGCCCGGCAGCTCGAAACGGCCATGGCAGGACAGGGGGTCGAGCCCGTGGGCCGGGTCGGCGAGCGCGCCGATCCGGCGACCCACCACGTCGCCGAGGTCCGCACCGCGCCCGGAGCGGCCGACGACGAGGTCCTGGAGATTCTGCAGCGCGGATACCGATACCGGGGGCACGTCCTGCGCGCCGCCCGGGTAGTTGTCGCCGTGCCCGGCGACGCCGAGCAGGGAACGGAGCGTTCATGAAGGCCATCGGCATCGATCTCGGCACCACGAACAGCGCGGTCGCCGCCCACGACCCGCACCGCGCGGACATCGCGGTGCTCACCAACAGCAAGGGCGAGCGGCTCACCCCGTCCGTGGTGGGCCTGGCCCGGCAGGACCGCCCGCACCAGCCGCTGGTCGGCGAGGACGCGCTGAACTGGGCGATCAGGCAGCCCAAGGACACGGTGGTGTCCGTGAAGCGCCTGATGGGCCGGGACTTCGCGGACACCTCGGTGGCGGAGGCGCGCGGCAGGCTGAGCTACGAGATCGTGCCGGGGCCCGACGACGACCCGCGCGCCCACGTGGTGCTCGGCGAGAAGACGCTGACGCCCGCCGAGGTCTCCCGGATGATCCTGGAGAAGCTCGTCCAGGACGCGACGCGGACCCTGGGCGAGCAGGTGACGCACGCCGTGATCACCGTGCCCGCGTACTTCCGCGACGCCCAGCGCGCCGCGACCCGGGAGGCGGCCGAGCGTGCGGGCCTGGTGGTGAAGAAGATCGTGGACGAGCCGACGGCCGCCGCGGTCGCCTTCGGCCTGCACAAGCCGGGCGGCGAGCGCAGCCGCGTCCTGGTCTACGACCTGGGCGGCGGCACCTTCGACATCTCGGTCCTGAACGCGGTCAAGGACCGGGAGGGCAACAGCCAGTTCCAGGTGCTGCGTTCGGCGGGCGACATCTGGCTCGGCGGCGACGACTTCGACCTCGCCATCGTCGAGCGGATCATCCAGTGGATGCGGGACGAGCACCAGGTCGATCCTTCGGGCGACAAGGCGTTCCTCTTTCAGGCGAAGAAGGCGGCCGAGCGCGCCAAGCGGGAGCTGAACGATCTCGACGAGACGTACATCGTGATCCCGGCGGCCTACCGCAGCCAGAAGGGCGTGCTCGACGTCGAGATGACGCTCTCCCAGGGCGAGTTCAACGCGATGATCGCGCCGCTGGTGTCCCGGACGATGGACCTGGTGAGGGAGACCCTGGGCCGCTACGAACTGGCGCCCACGGACATCTCCGACGTGCTCCTGGTGGGCGGCGGCACGCTCACGCGGCCCGTCTACGAGGCGGTCGAGGCGTTCTTCGGCAAGGACAAGGTCCGCAGGAACATCAACCCCATGGAGTGCGTCGCGTTCGGCGCCGGGGTGCTCGCCGAGACCCTGGACGGTGTGGAGTGCCCGGACCCGCAGTGCGCGAAGGTCAACGACGACTCCGCGCAGACCTGTGAGGACTGCGCCGAGAGCCTGGTCAACGCCCGCCCGGTCGGCTCGACGGGCCTGTACGAGTCGACGCCCATGGCGATGGGGATCGCCGCGGTCAAGGGCTCCCAGCGCGACGTGTTCGTCGAGATCATCCCGGCGGGATCGCCCTATCCGCTGCCCGAGCCCCGGCAGCGGACCTTCCACGCGACCGACAGCCGCCGCATCCGCGTCCCGGTCTACGAGGGCGACAGCCAGGTGGCGAGCGAGAACCACGAGCAGGGCGTCGTCGAGTTCGACCTGCCGCAGGAGATCGAGGTCAACCGGCACGTGGACGTGTCGTTCAACTACTCCGCCGACCGCATCATCACCGTACGCATCAGTGTGCGCGGCACGGACATGACCCTGGAGGCGACCCCGAACCGGGAGCGGCCGCGGACCCCGCCGCCGGAGACGGGCGCGGAGGTCGACAGCCATGTGCTGCGCGAGGAACTGGGGTACGCCGAGCGGGAGGCCGACCACTTCCTGAAGCGGTACGGCACCTACATCGAGCCGGTGCAGGCGATGAAGGTGCGCAGGGACATCGAGCAGGCGCAGCGGGCCGCGGCGATGGGCGACAGCGGCGAGTACAAGCGGCTCACCGAGCTGCTGCTCGACGACGTGTTCCACCAGTGCGGTCTGGCGAGCCAGTTCCGGCAGGCAGAGCTGGCCTCGGAGGGCGCGCCGCCGGACACGGTGCGGCAGATCAACGAGGCGGTCGACTTCGTCAAGCAGGCCCACCGGCAGGGCAACCGCGTGCAGACCGCGCAGCAGGCCCGCAACCTGCGCAGCCTGGTGGCGGTGGCCCAGTCCGAGCGGCGGGTGCAGCAGCTGCCCGACCGGCCCGACTACGGCGGCATCCTCCAGGTCGGGGAAGACACGGTCGACGGATGACACAAGCGGTGGGGCGCGCCCCCGTGTGCCTCGGGCTCGACTTCGGCAGTACGGGCCTGCGCGCACTGTTCGCGCTGCCCGGCCAGCCCGCGCGGCGGCTCGACGCGGTGGTCGGCGACTGGCCGTGGCCGCTGTGCGAGCCGGCGCCCGCGGGCGTGCTGCCCGTCTCCTTCCCCGGCCTCAAGAGCAGGCTGGGCAGCGGGCGGCCCGTCCGGGTGCGGGGGACGTCGTTCCCGCCGGAGCGCCTGGTGGTGCGGACGCTGGGGCTGCTGCGGGAGCGTCTTGAGGCGGAGGCGGAGGGGACGGTCGCGCAGACCGTGATCAGCGTGCCCGCGGGCTATCAGTCGGCGCAGCGTGCGGCGCTTCGGGACGCGGCGCGGGAGGCGGGGCTCGGGCCCGCTCGGCTCATCAGCGACGCGATGGCCGCGGTCGTCGGGCACGCGTCGGAGCGGGACAGCGGCACCTTCCTCGTGTACGGGATGGGGTACGAGGGGTTCGAGATCGGCCTGGTCCGCGGTGTGCGGGGGCACTATCGCGCGCTCGGCCACGAGGGGGCGGCGACCTCGGGCGGGCGCGCCTTCGACGGGGAGGTGCTTTCGTCGGCGGTACGACTGCTGCGCAGGCACCGGGGCCCCGGATCGGTGTCGGGGGTGGACCCGGAGCTGTGGCTCGCGCTGCGGGCGGGGGCGCAGGAGGCGCGGGAGGCGCTGAGCAGGCCGGGGAGCGCGGGGGCCGCCGAGCTGTCCCTGGACGTCGGCACCGGGCCGCCGTTGGAGGTGCGGATCACGCGGCCCCATCTGGACGCCTACCTCGCGCTGCACGTGCGCCGCACGGTGGACCGCGCGCGGTCGCTGCTCGACCAGTCGGGGATGACGCCGGCGGACGTCGACACGCTGCTCCTGACGGGCGGCAACACCCTGATGGAGCAGGTCGGTTCGGGGGTGGCGGAGCTCGGCGGGCACCGGGTGCAGGCGCCGCCCGAGCTGCTCGCCCTGGGGGCGCTGAAGCACGCGGTGCGGCTCGCGGGCGGCGCCGCCGGGGCCGCCGCGCTCGAGGAGGGCCCGCTGGAGCCCGCCGATCCGGCCGACGACACGCTTTCGGAGGCGCCCGCCCTGACGGCCACGCTGGTCGGGGTCGGGGTCGGGGTCGGGGTCGGGGTCGGGAGCGGGAGCGGGGAGCCGGGGCGGGGGGCGCCGCTCGGGGACGTGGAGCGGGCGCGGGCGCTCGCGGGGCAGGGGCGCACGCAGGAGGCGGTGGCGCTGCTGCGGGAGATCGCCGCGGAGGCGGGGGCGCTGCTGAAGACCCTGGCAGCGGAAGCACGCCAGGTGGCCGATGAGCCGGACACGCCGCCGCCCGCCGACCGGTTGGCGCTGCGTCAACTGGCGCGTGCGGAGAACCTGTTGGAACTCGGACGGTACGACGATGCCGTGCAGGCCTCGCACGCGGCGTGGCTGGGGGTGGCCACCCAGGCCGCCGGTGCCGACGTGCTCGACGCGATGATCGACGTGCACTGCGCTGCCGCGATGGCCGACACGGCACCCCGGCACTTCCCCGACGCCGAGCGGTGGCTGCGGTGCGCGTACAGCCACGACCCGACCAGTGAACGCGTGCGCGGGCTGCTCGCCGAGCGCACCTACCGGCACGCGGTCGAAATACAGCGTCTCGGGGGTCGCGATGAGGCGATTGAGGCCCTGGGGAAGTGCCTCACATGGAATCCTGAACACGCCGATGCCGAGGCCCTGTTGCGGCGGTTGAACCGCGACGGGAGCAACCGGCGAGGCCCGAGAACAGGGGGAAGCGTTTGACGCCCGCAGAACTGCTGGACAAGCAGAGACTCGTCGACGAGTTGCAGCGTCTGGCAGCCCATCCATCACTCGCGCCCCGGTCGGCGGAGCTGAAGGTCCTCGCGCAGGACTTGGAGCCGGAGCACCAGCTCGACCGGTGGGCCGAGGTGGACCTCGTGGACGCCTACGTACGCCCCGAGAGCGTGCTCACGCCGCCCACCGGGCAGGCCGTGCGGCACGACGGGCGCCTGGAGGCCGCGCTCGGCATCCTCGTCTTCATCCCGCTCCTGGTGACGTGGTTCGGGCTGCGGGAGGCGGTGCGTGCCTACGGTGAGCTGAGCAAGGAGGACCCCAAGGAGTCGACGCGGCCCTTCCTCCAGCTGTGGCAGTCCGGCTTCGGCGGGCACCTGTCGGCCCTCGGCCGCTTCGAGAACGTCGCGCTGATGGCGGTGCTCCTGATCGCCCTCCTCGTCCTGCTCTCGGTGTGGCACGCGCGGGTGCGGGCTCGCACCGACCGGGAGGAGACGGAACAGCAGGGCGAGCGGGAACGGCTGCTCGCCGAGCTGGCGTCCGTCCTCACGCGTACGCAGATGCTGCTCGCCCCGCATCGGAGCGCGTCTCCCCAGCAGTTCACCTCCGAGCTGACCAAGGCGGCCACGCAGATGCGGCAGCTCGCGTCGAAGGCGGAGACCAGCCACAGGGCGCTGACCGGCACGACGACGGCGGTGAGCAGGTCCATCGACGCCCTGAAGGCCGCGGCGGACGCGCTCACCCTCGAAGTGCCGAAGCTGGGCGTCGCGGCATCCCGTATCGAGCAGACCTTGCGCGACGGCCGGACGGCGGCGGACAGGGCGAGCGTGGCCGAGGCGGACGCGGCGCGCGGGATCGCCGACCGCGTCAAGGCGGCGGGCGACACCGTCGAGACCTCCCTGCGGTCGCTGATAGCGGCCCAGCAGTCGCTGGTCATCAAGTCGGAGTCGGTTGCCGCGGCCACCGACCGGGCCTCGCAGGCGCTGGTCGCGAGCACCGGGCGCACGGGCGACGCGGTGGACGGGATGCGCGAGGCGACGGAGCGGTGGGACGCGGCGGCGGCGCACTGGCAGGACGCGGCGGCGCGGCTCGACGCGCGGATCGGGGTGCTGGTGGGGGCGTCTGCCCTGCCGGAGGCGTCTGCCCTGCCGGGGACGGCGACCGTGCCCGCGTCGACCGGAGGCGAGGGGAACGGGTACGCCTGGGGCGGCAGTTCGAGCGCCGGCTCCAACGGCGACCCCTTCGGGGGCCATGGGTACGGAGCCGACGTGAACGACGGCGCTGCGGGCGGCGGCTCGAACGGGCAGGGCGCCGACGGGCCCGCCGATGACGCCGACGACAGCCTCCGCAGCGAGGCGACCCGCGTCCTGCCCGCCCGGGGGCGTCGCATCCCCTCCCCCGCCGAACCAGTCGACCCCGTCGAGCCCGCCGACGCGCCGCCGCAACCCCCGCACCAGGCGCCCGGCAGGAGTGACGCGTGAGCCGACCGCGGCGCCGGGGGCGGATCAGCGTGGTGGTCCTCGCGGGGTGGCTCTTCGCCGATCTGCTCCTCGTCCTCGCCCTGGTGTCGATGGCCGACCGCCCCGACCCCCTGGCCGACCGCCCCAGGGCCAAGGACGGCACGAAGCCGTCGCCGTCCGCGTCACCCACCCCGACGGGCCCCCGCTCGGTGGAGCTGCAACCGGAGGAGTTCCGGGTCAAGGGCACCGACAAGGGCGATCTCACCGCCCAGATCCACAAGAACACCGGGAAGTGGGCGGACCGCGAGGCGGCGCTGGTGCTGACGTTCGGCGGCTCCAGGAACGGCGAGGCGTACGCGCACCGCGTCAACTCGCTGCTCGGCAAGGGCCGTCCGGGCATGTTCACCAAGAAGACGGCGACGGACGACTTCCACAACCTGGGCGACCCCGCGTCGACGGCGAAGGTCAGGGTGTACTTCTACACGACGCCGGGCGGCTGACCCATGACGAACTGGCACCCCGGCGATCGCCCGCCGGACGACGGCCTCTCCGGGCTCCCCCTGCCGAGCCTGCCCGCCTTCCCCGCGATGCGCGGCTACGTCCAACTACACGCGACCATGAGGAAACTGGGCTTCCGGCACGCGGCCGACGCCCTGCGCGCCCCCGCGCCCGCGCACGCGTCGGGGAAGTCGACGCAGGCGCTGTTCGGCACCCTGCCGCAGGCCGAGACCGACGACGGCTTCCGCGTCCTCGACGGCCTGTGGTTCCCCGCCCGCGGCGGCCTGTGGCAGCGCGTCGACCTGGCGTACGTCCAGCAGTCCCGCGCCCGGTGGCTCGCGTCGGCGCACCCGCGCGCCATGGACGCGGCGGCCGTCGTGGACGTCCTGGAGACCGTCGTGCGCGACGACCCGATGGGCCTGCGCCGCATCGTGCTGTGGGAGCTGTGCTGCCGGCTGAGCGACGGCACCACGGAGAAGAAGTCCGGGGCTTCGCCGCCCGCCGCCGCGCACGCCGTCGCCCTCGGCGTGCACCGCGCCGAGGCGGGGCCGCTCGTGGACGCCGTCGCCGCGGTCCGCTTCCCGGCGGCGGGCGAGGCCAGGGACGCCGCCGAGACCCTCAACGACATCTGGCCGGGCACCCGTCTCCGCGAAGCCGAGCGGCTCGCGGGGCTGATTCCCCCGGCGCCCACGGATCACGTGCTGGCTGCCCTGCTCGACGCCCTCCACGCCCGGTCCACCGAGGTCCACCACCTCACCTGCACCGCAGCCGAGTCGGCGAGCCGGGGCGACCTCCGGTCCGCCGCCGACGCCTGGCTCGGCGCCCTGCGGCAGGCGCGCGACGACGTGGACGCGCAGGCGGGTCTCCTGGGCGTAGCCGCTCTCCTGGCCGACGGACCCGGCGCCTCTGCGGAGTCCGAGGTGACGGCCGCCGTCGGGGACCGGACCGTACGACTGTCCTGGCGCGCCCCGAGCCGTGGCCGGGACACGGTGTCGTACCGCGTGCTCCGGTACGTCGAGGGCGCGCCCGAGCACGCCGTCGAGGTGTCGGCGGACGGCACCGCCCTCGCGGCGGTCGACCTCGATCCCCCCACCGGACGGCCGTTGCGCTACGCCGTGTTCCCCATGCTCCGGGGCCGCGTCGCCGGGGTGCCGCGCGTCACCGCGCGGGTGCTGCTCACCCCGGACGTCGCGGAGCTGCGCGTCGAAGCGGTGCCGGACGGCGTGCGGGTGCGGTGGCGCCCCGACCCGGCGGCCCTGGAGGTCCGTGTCGTGCGGACGGCCGACGGCGACAGCGGCCCGGGACAGCGGGTGTTCTGCGAGCACGACCAACTCCTGGACACGCCGCTGGCCGTCGGCCTGTACGTCTACGAGGTGCGGTGCGGCTACCCGGGGCCCACCGGCCGTCTCGTCTGGTCGCCGGGGCGCACCGTCACCGCCCGCGTCGAGCGCTGGCCCTCACCGGTGGAGGAACTCAGCGTCCGGCGCCTCGACGACGGCCGCGTGCGCATCGCGTGGCGACCGCCGTCGCGCGGTGAGGGCCACCTGGTGCCGTGGTTCACGCACCCCGTGCCGCCGGGCGCGGACGTGTCCGAGCATGTCGGCCGCCTCGCCTCGCCGGACGGGACGCCGCCTGCCGGGGCGCCGGCCACCTCCGTCGACGTGCTGCCGCCGCCCCGTGAGCGGCTGCGGATGACGGCCGTGAGCGTCCTTGGCGACCGCGCCGTCTCCGGACCGAACGTCGTCGTCGAACGGCAGGGCGAGGTACGGGACCTGGAGGTGCGGCGGGTGGCCGCCGACCGCGCCGAGCTGCGGTTCGACTGGCCCGAGCCCGCCGTGCTCACGCTCATCTCCTGGGAGGACGGCGTACGCGGCGGTGAGCGGCGCGTGGCCCGCAGCCAGCACCTCTCGGGGCAGGGCGTGGCGCTCCAGGTCTCCCCGGCGGAGTGCCGCTTCACCGTGACCGCGCTGCCACGGCCGGACGCCGTGGCCATCGGGGCGCCCTCCGCGCTGGCCGTGCTGCCCGCCGCGCCGCCACCGGTGCCGGTGGCGGCGCCCACGTCCGCCCCCTGGTGGCGGACGTGGTGGCGGCGGTGGCGTCCGAAGCAGACACCCGCCGCCCCCTTCTAGCCCCGCCTGGCCCCGCCCGCCCCTTGTAGCCCCGCCTGGTCCCGCCTAGTCCCGCACCTCCGCCTCCGCCCCGCCCCCGAACTCCAGGAGCAGCCCGGCCCGCAGGGCGATCGTCCGCCCCGGCTCCACGTCCCGCACGGTCCCGTCGTCCTTGCGCGCGGTCCACACGTCCTTGGTGTGGTTGGTGAGCCCGAACCTGCCCCGGTTCTGCGGGTGTTCGGTCACCTCGCCCACGACGGCCCGGAAGTCGTGCCGCTCGGGGTACTCGACCAGGTGATGGGCGTAGACCCGCGCGTTCGGGGCGAGCCGGATGCCGCGCCGGGTGCGCGACGTCCCCGTACCCGTGACCAGTTCGAGCCGGGGCGGAAGCACCAGCGTGCGACCGCACTTCCAGCAGTCGGGGGCCGCGCCGTCCGGTTGCGTGAGGTTCTGCTTGCCGCACGAGCCGCACTGGGTGATGGCGTCGAGGACCTGGCTCAGGGCGTCGCACCACTGCGACTCGCGCACCCGCTTGACCGGTGTCCGTACCCCCTCCGTGAAGGTACGGATGAACAGGTCGCGCAGGATCGGCGGCAGCGCGCCCCAGGTGGCGAGCACGGTCGGCTGCTCGCCGGGGACGGGGCGGTTGCGGGCGTCGGACGGGTCGTAGACGAAGACCGGATCGGTGCCGTAGAGGCGGCGCTTGGCCGCTTCGTCCATGCAGCGGATCTGCAGGGCCTGCGCGCCGTTGAACGGGTGGTCGTTCATCAGGAGCAGGAAGAGCAGCACCGCGAGCGAGTGCAGGTCGGTCTGTGTGCCGGGCTGGGCCCCCTTGTCGCGGCGGACCAGCTCGGGCGCCATGAAGTCCATCGTTCCGGCGACGGCCGCGGACTCGCCCTCCACCACCGCGTTGTCGTTGTCGCAGACCAGGACGTCCCCGGTGCGCGGGTCGAAGAAGATGTTGCCCCAGTTGATGTCGCGGTAGGCGATGCCCCTGGAGTGCAGCGAGCGGTAGGCCTCGACGGTGTGCAGCGCCACGGTGACCAGCGTGCGCATCGTCGCGGCGGACACCGAGGGATCGCGGCGGAACAGCGCGGGCAGGTCCTGGAAGCGGGCGGGCCGTACGTCCATGAGATAGCCGAAGCCCGCCGCGCCGCTCTTGGGGCCCTCGGGGTCGAGGACTATGGCCGTCGGCCACAAGAAGCGGTCGTCGCTCCAGCCGCGTGCGATGAGCCCTTCGAGGATCTGCCGCTGGCGGGCGTCGGCCAGCTGCGGGTAGTACCACTTCAGCGCGCGATCGCCCTGTGGCGTCGTCACGCGGTAGACCTCGCCCTGGCCGCCGGAGCCGAAGAGCTCGGCGACCGTCACCTTCTCCCCCGACTCGGCCACCAGGGTCTTTCCGGCGGCGAGCATGCCGTTCACCATGCGGTTCCTTTCTCGGCTTCCTGTTCGGCTGAGCCTTCGGGCCCAGCGGGTGCCGTGGCCGCGAACGCGCCCACGAACGTCGTGTCGTCGCCGGAGTACTTGGCGGCGCGCTCCAGCCAGTCCGCCAGCTGCGCCTGCACCGCGGGCACGCCCTGCACCGCGGCGCGCTCGGTGACGCCGGTGGCGAAGTCCAGGAACCCCTGGTGGTCGGCGAAGCTCTTGGAGAGCCCGTCGGTGGACATGAGCACGGCCGGTGGCGCACCCGCGGTGAAGGGCTGCCAGTGCGACCGCATCTTGCGCCAGGGCTCCGGTTCGCACAGCGAGTCCGTCTCGTCCCCCATGTCGGGCCCCGTCGAGAGCGGTGTGTGCGGGGTGCCGTCCGCGTCGACCAGGACGATGTCACCGTCACCCAACTGCCAGCAGAACAACATGCGTTCGGTGAGGACGGCGCCGATGAGAGTGCTGCCGTACACGGCGAGGTCGGGCGCATCGCGGGCCGCGTCCGGCAGCAGGCGTCCGCCGTGCGCCGGGGAGTTCCAGTCGTGCAGGAGCACGCGCTCGCGCCAGCGGTGCGCCACCTGCTGCGGCAGCCTGCGGGCCTCGGCCCGCAGGCCGGTCCAGCCCGTCGCGTCGGCGCCGACCCGCACCACTTCCCGCGCGAAGTCCTCGGCGCACGCGGTGAACTCCTCGACGGCCCACTGGGAGCCGAGGTCGCTGCGGAAGTGCGCGCCGGAGCCGTGCCCGTCGGCGACGGTGAGCACCGCGGCGCGTCCCTCCGCCACGGAGAAGGCGCCACCGCTGTCCTGGCTGTACTTCTTGCCGACTCCCTTGACCGTGGCGCCGATGATGGCCCAGCCGCCGGTCCCCGCCCGAGTCCGCTCCGGTGCCGAAGGCGCACCTTCCGGTGTCGAGGGCCCGCTCACCAGATGTCGTCTTCGTCGTCCTTGGTCAGCGGCGCCGGTCCCAGCGGGGACGCGGGCCTCGCGTCCTCGACCTTCGGCGTCGACGCGTCCTTCACGACGGCCGTCGACATCCAGCGGATGGCCGCGGCGAGCTGGCGGGGGTTCTTGGCCTGGAGGGGCTCGAGCTCCGGGTTGCCGAGGAACTCCTTGAGCATGCTCTTGTCCGCGTCGTCCCCGATGGCCACCGCGACGCGTACGGCACGCTTGCCCCACGGCGTCGCGTCGATCTCGCGCAGGCCCGCCCGCCAGTCGTCGGTGGGCTGCCCGTCGGAGGCGAGCGCGAGCACCGGGGGCAGCGCGCGCTGCGGCATCGGCGGGGTCTGCAGCGCGCCCGCCGCGAGCCTGAACGCCGCGCCCATGTCGGTGCCGCCGTACGTGTGCACGTCGTCCCACGCGAACTGGTCCACCGGGGTCGGCTCGCCCACATGCCAACTGGCGCCGCTGGCGAAGGAGATGGCGCGTACGAGCAGGGAGGCGGCCGGGTTGGACTCGGCCGCCTGCTGCATCTCGGGGATGGCCTCGCGGATGGCGAAGTTCAGCTCGCCGATCTTGCCGTTCACGCCCATGGAGCCCGAGCAGTCGAGCATCCAGATGAAATGGACGGGGCGGTTCGCCATGCTGCCGCCGGGGAAGTTGTCGGCGGCCTGGGCGGCCTTGACGGTCACACTGGTGTCGCTGGTCTTCCTCACGCTGGTCCTCTCGCGCGTTCTCTGTGGATCAGGTCTTTTTCGGGGGCCGAGGTTCTAGGGGGCCGGGTGGCCGCAGTCGTGGCCGGGGCAGGATCCCGGCGGTCCCTGCGGCTTTGGCGGGCCCTGCGCCTCCGTCAGCCGGTTGCGCCACGCGTTCCACTCCTGGACGCGCTGCTGCCCCCGCCCGTGCGCGAGGCGGGCCAGCTCCGTGGCGACCTGGCTCAGCGTCCACTCGTCGAGCCCGGGCATCACGGGAGCCAGGATCTGCGACAGGAGTTCGTCGCTGACCCGCTGCCACTCCACCGTGACTCCACGCCCGTGGCGCGGGCGCCACGCCTGGTAGAGCGCGGCGATGTGCGCGGGCTGGTGCGGCAGTGCGTGGATCAGCCCCTCGCGTACGCCGTCGTCGAGGAGCCGCGCGCGGTACTGCCGCAGCAGGCCGCTCTCCGCGTTCATCAGGAACCGCAGCCCCTGAGAGCGGCACAGGTCGACCGGATCCAGCCGGGAAAGGCCGCGGGCGACCAGTTCGTCGATCCCCTTGCGCAGGACGACATGGACGGGGGACGCCCGCCGCATCCGGCCGATGAGCTGGTCGACGGCGCGGTCCACGGGAACCCGCATCTCGGCGAAGTCGGCGGCCAGTACCAGGAGTTCGGCGGTGGCCTGCTCGCGCGGGCCGAGGCGCTCGGCGAGCAGCGCCCGCGCCAGGTCCACCAGCTCGTTGTCGACCCGGTCCGGCTCCTTGAGCCAGCCCACCAGACGGATGCCGAAGCCCGCTTCGATGATCAGGCGCGCCGTGCAGGTCCTTGCGAGCCGCATCACGTCGACCCGGTCGGGCTGCCGACCGCCCCACACCAGGCGCCACAGCAGCCGCAGCGTCTCGGCGTCGTTCACCCGCCGCCCCGGCAGCAGCTCGGTCAGCGCGCCGAACAGCTCGGCGCCGCGCGGCCCGCCGGGCTCCCTGCGCCAGCGTGCGGCCGCCTCGGCGAGACGGACGGCGAGGGGGGCGTCGTCGATGTGCTTCAGCAGCCACCTGCCCTGCGGCGCGTCGGCCAAGTCGCGCAGCCGGTCCAGCTTGTGACCCGTGAGGTTCTGGGCGAGCAGCTTCAGGACCCGCCGGTTCAGACCGGTGTGGCCAAGGGCCTCCAGGACCTCGACGGCTTCGGCGCACTCGCGCCGCCCGGGGTTGAGCAGCGCCCTCGCGAGCCGCTCCATCGCCTCGTCGAGGCCGCGCCCCGCGTCCGCGCCCATGGCGAGCGCCAGCCGCAGCGGCTCGGTCCAGGTCCGCACCGGCTCGCGCAGCCTGCGGCGCAGCGCGTCGTCCGCGCGCCCGCCGAGCTCGCCGCGAAGGCTCAGCCAGGCCTCGGTGCTCAGCGGGAGCCGTTCGCAGGCGGCGATGTCGGGCAGTGTGCCCTGGTCCTCGGCCACCGCCACGTAGTGCCGGACCAGGGCGAGGGCGAGCGGCTCGGCCGCGGCGCGGTCCTCGTCGCCGAGGTCCCGGCACAGCGCGTACAGCTCGTCGACGACGGGACTGCCCGCGCTCTCCCGCGCCACCGACGCGGCATGGGCGCTGACGATGTCGCGGCGGGCCTCGCCGGACATCGCGGCCAACTGCCGTACGTCGAAGGTCGGGCCGGTCAGCGCGAACGGGTCGTCGTCGGCGCCCGGCTCGGGCGGTGTCCCCTCGATCCACTGCCGGGCGGTCACCTCGGCCCAGGTGTCGGGCACCGGCGTGCTTCCCTGGCCGCCGACCCCGTCGTGCACGCGGTAGAAGTGGTCGAGCGTCGGCCCGTCGAACCGGTCGAAGTCAGCGTCGGGCCCGATGCCGAGGATCTGCTGCGGCGCGCGCCGCGGCTTCGCGGTCCAGGTGCTGAACGTCAGCGAGACGGCGTACGCGTCGGGCAGCGAGGCACAGGCGAGGGCGACCCAGTGGGCCACGGCCTCCGGTTCGTGCTCGGCGACGACGATCTGCCGGCCGGCCCGCTCGTCGAACAGCCGGCGCACGTCGGCCAGGAAGGGTTCTACGCGGTCGGCGTGCGCGCGGGCGAAGGCGGTCAGGCTTTCCGGGGCGACATCACGTAAGGGCCGGGGAAGTTCGGCGGGGCTGTCCGCGTACGCGACGTCGACGCGAAGCCCACCGGACGCACCACCGGCAGTCGTACGGTCGGCGTTCGTACGATCGGCGGCCGTGCTGCAGAGCAGGCTGCCGCCGTCCGGGAGCCTGCTGCGGCTGAGGCCCTGACGGTGCCCGACGGCCAGCACAAGGGCGGCCAACTCCGTTGGTTCCAGACTCTGTTGTTTCTCCTGCTCCTGCGGTCCCTGCGGTGCGGGGATCAGACGGACGGCTCCGGTGTCCGGCTCCTCGTCGAGCCGGTAGCTGAGACGGCGGATGGCCATGCCACATTCTGACCACCCGCGCGCCCCGATCGCAGGCCGTCCGCCAAGTTTCCCCTTTCCACGGGACGCACGTGACTCACCCGTGTCCCACTCCCGGGTGACGCCGTGCGCCCTTGCGGTACGGGTGCGTTGGGGCCACGGTGGTGCGCGGGCCCATCCACCGGCCCGTTCCCGACGTTGGTGCTGACGCTGATCGGAGTCGCCGTGGCCTCCTTCCCGCTCCCCCATGCCCTGTTGGGTGACGGCCCGCACAAGGTGATGGCCGTGCACGGCTGGTTCGCCGACCGCTCGGCGTACGCGCCGGTGCTCGCGGACCTCGACCTCGCCTCGTTCCAGTACGCGGTGGTCGACCTGCGCGGGTACGGCGAAGCGAAGGACACCACCGGCGCGTACACCACCTCCGAGGGAGCCGCCGACGTCGTCGGCCTTGCCGACCGCCTGGGCTGGGACCGGTTCTCGCTGATCGGCCACTCGATGGGCGGCAGCGTCGCCCAGCGGGTCCTCGCGGCCGCCCCGCACCGGGTCCGCAGGCTGGTCGGCGTATCGCCCGTTCCCGCCTCGGGCCTCGAACTTCCGCCCGAGCAATGGGAGTTGTTCTCCGAAGCGGACCGGCTGCCGGAGAACCGCCGCGCGATCCTCGACGTCACCACCGGCGGCGTACGCCCCGCGGCCTGGCTCGACCGCATGGTGGCGCGCTCCCTGGAGGTCAGCGACGCGAAGGCCTTCCGGGCCTGGCTGGACTCCTGGGCGCGCGAGGACTTCCACGAGCGGATCGAGGGAGCGACCGTGCCGGCGCTCGCGGTGGTCGGGGCCCTGGACCCGGCGCTCGGCGCGGATCTGATGCGCCGGACGTGGCTGCGCTGGTACCCGCGCGCCGAGCTCACCGAACTCCCCGAGGCGGGCCACTACGCGATGGACGAGACGCCGCTCGCCCTCGTCCGCGCCGTGGAGGACTTCCTGCGGGCGGACGGCGAGGACGGCGGCGGCGCGTCATGAACGTACGAGCGCTTCATGGGCGTACGGACACGTGAACCGGCCGCCGAGCGAGGCGAGCGGGCCGATCCCCGCACCCGTGGACGGTGAACTCACCGCCGTGCCCGATGTGTTCGACCCGCGGCAGTACGCGGCCGGGGTCCCGCACGACCGCTACCGCCTGCTCCGCGACCTGCACCCCGTGGCGTGGCAGGACGAGCCGCCGGTGCTCGGCTGGCCTGCGGGGCCCGGCTTCTGGGCGGTCACGCGGCACGCGGACGTCGTCCGCGTCCTGAAGGACTACGCCACGTACTCCTCGCACCTGGGCGCCACCCAGATCCGCGATCCCGACCCGGACGACCTGCCGTTCATCCGCCGCATGATGCTCAACCAGGACCCGCCGGACCACGGTCGGCTGCGGCGCCTGGTCAGTCGCGCGTTCACGCCCGGACGCGTGGAGCGCTTCGAGTCCCTCGCCCGCGACCGGGCCCGCACCCTGCTTGCCGGGGCGGCGGCCCGCGCCCGTGCCCACGACGGAACCTGCGATCTCGTCACCGCCGTCACCGACGACTACGCCCTGCTCAACCTCGCCGACCTGCTCGGCGTGCCCGAGAGCGACCGCGGTCTGCTCCTGCGCTGGACGCAACGTGTCATCGGCTACCAAGACCCGGACGAAGCGGGAGAGTTGAGACTCGACACGGACGGCAAGCCACTCAATCCCCGCTCGCCCGCGATGCTGCGCGACATGTTCGGCTACGCGCAGGAGCTGGCGGCGCACAAGCGCCGCGCGCCCGCCGACGACATCATGACCACCCTCGCGACGGACCCCGAACTGACCGGTCCCGAGCTGGAGATGTTCTTCTTCCTGCTCACCGTGGCGGGCAACGACACCGTGCGGGGCGCGGCGCCCGGCGGTCTCCTCGCGTTCGCCGAGCATCCGGACGAGTACCGCCGCTTTCGCGAGGGCGAGGCCCCGGTCGCCACCACCGTGGACGAGCTCCTGCGCCACCACCCTCCCGTGCTTACCTTCCGCCGCACGGCCGCCCGGGACACCACGCTGGCGGGCCGGGCCGTCCGCGCCGGGGACAAGGTGGTCGTCTTCCACGCGTCGGCCAACCACGACGAACGCGTCTTCGCGGACCCCCACCGCCTGGACCTGTCCCGCTCCCCGAACCCCCACGTCTCCTTCGGCGAGGGCCCGCACGTCTGTCTGGGCGCACACTTCGCCCGGCTCCAACTCCGCGTCCTGTACGAGGAGTTCCGCGCCGCACAGACCGCGCCGCCCCAACTGGCGGGCCCGCCGGTGCGGCTGGTGTCCAACTTCATCAACGGTCTGAAGTCGGTGCGGGTGGGACTGTCGGCGTAGGCGGCACCGGCGCGAGTGGCACCGGGCAGGCGTCGGATACGGTGCAAGATCCGGTTTGATGCCCTCCGCGCGCACCCCGCGCGCGCCACCCACGACGGAGACCCCCGCATGCACGGCGCAGCCGCCCCCGCAGCCGAGGACGAGCACCACGACGACGTCTTCCCGAACGTCGAGGCCCCCGAGGACGGCACTGCCTGGCAGGCGCCCGCCGACCTCGAAGAGCACCTGTACGAACTGTGCGAGGCCGACGACGGGTACACCTACCTGCGGGCGATAGCCGTCACCGGCCTGTACCGCCCGGTGTCGGTGGCCGACGTCGAGCCGGGCGCGACCGAACGCCCGGTCCTCACCGTCGACCTCCCCGACGGCCGCCGGATCGCGCAGATGTACACCGTGGGGCTGCTGCCGCGCCCGCATCCCGAGGTCGTGTACGAGTTCGTCACGCTGGGCACGCTGGCGGCCGAACTGCCGGACGACATCGACATCCTGGTCGTCAACGCGGCCACGCCCTGCCAGCAGTTCTATCTCACGACGGAGGACGAGCGGGAGGTCTGGGCGGACCTGCACGCCGATCTCTACGTCGACGGCCGTCTGCACGACCGCGTCGACACCCGCCGCACCGGCGCCCCGGAATCCCCCGTCCTGCTGCACGGCCTGGCCTGCGGCGCCCACCTCTGCTTCGCCAACGGCGACGCCTGGAACACCCTCGACTGGCACGGCGCGGGCTACAACTCCGAGGTCGAGCGCCTTGCGGAATGGTGGGGCGTGCACGGCCGCGCGGACTGGCTCGACGTGCAGGAGCGGCTCCTGAAGCGTGAAGTCAGCCCGTGGTACTGGGACTTCGTGCTCGGCGCCCGTACGTCGCTGATCAAGCAGTTCGGCCCGCGCGTCGACCCCGAGCTGTGGCGCCGGTGCGTGGAGACGACGATCCGCGACCGCGTGGCCGAGACCGGCGGCCACGACTCCCCGCACAGGCCTGGCGACGACCCCGACCTGGACGACTTCGTCGCCGCGCTGCGCGGACTCGTCGGAAAGATCGTCCGCTACGAGTCGCGCTTCCGCGCCGACGGCCTGCTGCCGCCCGACGGCCACGTCCGCACGGTCGCGGCCTGGGACATCGGCCGCGCGTCGAAGATGGCCCGCTGGGGCAGGGGCGCGCGGTACGCGTCCCACGCCGAGCTGGAGGCGGCGATCGAGCGCGCGAGCCATGCGGCCAGGGCGGCGTACGCCTCCTGGGAGGAGTTCTCCGCGGGCTACGTCCTCGGCCGCTGCCTCCACTTCGACGAGGAGCAGTTCGGCGACTGGTACACGACGGTGCTGCGGGCCCACCGCGAGCTGGTCTCGGACCCGGACAGCCCGTGGCTGACGGTGCCGTTCGCGTGAGACGGCGGAGCCCCGGCCGCCGCTGCCCCGAGGCGCCCGGGGCCACCCCGCTCACCTGAGCACCCCGCATCACAATCTGGTCTCGCTGCCCCTCCAGGGTCTTGCCACCCACCCGTGTAATCGATTCCAATCCTCCGTGTAATCGATTCCACAAGGAGGTGGACCGGCGATGGCGAGCATCAAGGACGTCGCGGCCGAGGCAGGCGTATCCGTCGCCACGGTCTCGCGCGTCCTGAACAGTCACCCCTCGGTCAGCCCTGCGGCCCGGGCCCGCGTCCTCGCCGCGATAGAGGGCCTCGGCTACCGCCCGAACGCCGTCGCACGCTCGCTGCGCACCGCCCAGACCCGCACGCTCGGCCTGGTCATCAGCGACGTACTGAACCCGTACTTCACGGCTCTGGCCCGCTCCGTCGAGGAGGCGGCCCGCGCGCTCGGCTACAGCGTGATCATCGGCAACGCCGACGAGCGGCCCGAGCTACAGGACCACCACGTGCGCACGCTCCTGGACCGCCGGATCGACGGGCTCCTGGTCTCCCCCACCGACGGCGGCTCCCCGCTGATGCTGGAGACGGCCCGCTCCAGCACCCCGATGGTGTTCGTGGACCGCTGGATCCCGGGCGTGGACGTCCCCGTCGTCCGCGCCGACGGCCGCGAGGCCGTCCGTGACCTGGTCGCCCACCTGCACGCCATCGGGCACCGCAGGCTCGCGATCATCGCCGGGCCCGCGGCCACCACCACCGGCAGCGAGCGCGTCGAGGCCTTCCGCGAGGCACTGGGCGCGTACGGGCTCCCCCTGCCCGACGACCACATCGGGCAGGGCGACTTCCAGGCCGACAGTGGGCGCCAGGCCACCGAGCGGTTCCTCGCGCTGCCCGAGCCGCCGCACGTCATCTTCGCCGCCGACAACCTGATGGCACTCGGCGCGCTCGACGCGATCCGCGCGCACGGCCTGCGCGTCCCGCACGACATCGGGCTCGCCGCCTTCGACGACATCCCGTGGTTCGTGCACACCGATCCGCCGATCACCGCCATCGCCCAGCCGACCGGCGATCTGGGCCGGGCCGCCGTGCAGGCGCTGGTCGACCGGATCGAGGGCCGCAGCCCCCGGTCTGTCACCCTGCCCGCCCGCCTCGTCGTACGCCGCTCCTGCGGCGAGTCCCCCACCGACCAGAGGAGCACCACGTGAGCAGCCAGGACGAGTTGCCGCGCGACGCCGAGCCCGGCACCGACCGCACCCCGGACGAGCTGCTGCGGATCGAAGGCATACGCAAGACCTTCCCCGGGGTCGTCGCGCTCGACTCCGTGGACTTCGACCTCCGCCGGGGCGAGGTGCACGTCCTGCTCGGCGAGAACGGCGCGGGCAAGAGCACGCTCATCAAGATGCTCTCCGGCGCCTACCGCCCCGACAGCGGCCGCATCCTCGTGGACGGCAGGGAAGCGCGCATCCACGGCGCGCAGGACGCCGAGCGGCTCGGCATCGCCACGATCTACCAGGAGTTCAACCTCGTACCCGACCTCACCGTCGCCGAGAACATCTTCCTTGGCCGCCAGCCGCGCCGCTTCGGGGTGATCGACCGCAAGGCGATGGAGGAGGCAGCCGAGAAGCTGCTCAAGCGGGTCGGCGTCCAGGTGTCGCCGCGTGCCAAGGTGCGTGAACTGGGCATCGCCCGGCTGCAGATGGTGGAGATCGCCAAGGCGCTCAGCCTGGAGGCCCGCGTCCTGATCATGGACGAGCCGACGGCCGTCCTGACGAGCGAGGAGGTCGACAAGCTCTTCGCCATCGTGCGGCAGCTGCGCGCGGACGGCGTCGGCGTCGTCTTCATCACCCACCACCTGGAGGAGATCGCCGCGCTCGGCGACCGCGTGACCGTCCTGCGCGACGGCCGCAGCGTCGACCAGGTGCCCGCCTCCACTGCCGAGGACGAGCTCGTGCGCCTGATGGTGGGCCGCAGCATCGAGCAGCAGTACCCGCGCGAACGCCCGGACGCCGGGGGTGCGTTGCTCACCGTGAAGGGCCTCACCCGCGACGGCGTCTTCCACGACGTCAGCTTCGAGGTGCGGGCCGGTGAGGTCGTCGGCCTCGCGGGGCTCGTCGGAGCGGGACGGACCGAGGTGGCGCGTGCCGTCTTCGGCGCCGATCCGTACGACGCGGGCTCCGTCGACGTACGCGGCGAGCGGCTGCCCCGGCATGACGTGATCGCCGCGATGGGCGCCGGCATCGGCCTCGTACCGGAGGACCGCAAGGGCCAAGGGCTGCTGCTCGACGCCTCCGTGCAGGAGAACCTCGGCCTGGTGACGCTGCGTTCGGCGACGCGCTCCGGGCTCGTGGACCTCAAGGGGCAGCGCGTCGCGGCGGCGAGGATCGCCGAGCAGCTCGGCGTGCGGATGGCCGGGATCGGCCAGCACGTGCGCACGCTGTCCGGCGGCAACCAGCAGAAGGTCGTCATCGGCAAGTGGCTGCTCGCCGACACGAAGGTGCTGATCCTCGACGAGCCGACGCGCGGCATCGACGTGGGCGCGAAGGTCGAGATCTACCAGCTCATCAACGAACTGACGGCCTCCGGCCACGCGGTCCTGATGATCTCCAGCGATCTGCCCGAGGTCCTCGGCATGAGCGACCGCGTGCTCGTCATGGCGCAGGGCCGCATCGCGGGCGAACTCGCCGCGGACGAAGCGACGCAGGACGCGGTGATGGCCCTGGCCGTCAGCACCACCGCGGCCGTGAGTACCACCACAACGGAAGCACCCGCAGCAGTCCGGAACGGAACAACCGAAGGGGAGGCCTCCCGTGGCCACTGAAACGCTGAAGAGCAACGCGGGTGGCGCCACCGGTCTGCGCCGCGTGCTCCTCGACAACGGCGCCCTGAGCGCCCTGGTCGTCCTCCTGGTGGCGATGTCGCTGCTTTCCGGGGACTTCCTCACCACCCAGAACCTGCTCAATGTGGGCGTGCAGGCCGCCGTCACCGCGATCCTCGCGTTCGGCGTCACCTTCGTCATCGTCTCGGCGGGCATCGACCTGTCGGTCGGCTCGGTGGCCGCGCTCTCGGCCACCGTCCTCGCCTGGACGGCGACGTCGCAGGGCCTGCCGGTCTGGCTCGCGGTCGTCCTCGCGGTCGGCACCGGCATAGCGTGCGGATTCGTGAACGGCCTGCTCGTCTCGTACGGCAAACTCCCGCCGTTCATCGCGACGCTGGCGATGCTGTCGGTGGCCCGCGGCCTCTCGCTGGTCATCTCGCAGGGCAGCCCGATCCCGTTCCCCGACTCGGTCTCCAACCTCGGTGACACGATCGGCGGCTGGCTGCCGGTCCCGGTCATCGTGATGATCGCGATGGGTCTGATCACGGCCGTCATCCTGGCCCGTACGTACATCGGCCGTTCCATGTACGCGATCGGCGGCAACGAAGAGGCGGCCCGTCTCTCCGGGCTGCGCGTCAAGCGGCAGAAGCTCGTCATCTACGGCCTCTCCGGTCTCTTCGCCGCCGTCGCGGGCATCGTCCTGGCCTCCCGTCTGGTCTCCGCGCAGCCGCAGGCCGCGCAGGGTTACGAGCTGGACGCGATCGCCGCGGTCGTCATCGGCGGCGCGAGCCTGGCGGGCGGTGTCGGCAAGGCGTCCGGCACGCTGATCGGCGCGCTGATCCTGGCGGTCCTGCGCAACGGCCTCAACCTCCTCTCCGTGTCCGCCTTCTGGCAGCAGGTCGTGATCGGCGTGGTCATCGCGCTGGCGGTCCTCCTGGACACGCTGCGCCGCAAGGCGGGGGCGACCCCCGGTGCCTCGACGGGCGCGGCGGCGGGTGGCGGGAAGAAGGGGCCGCAGGTCCTGAAGCTCGGTATCGCGGCCGTGCTGGTGGCCGCCGTCATCGGCGGCATCTCCGTCTTCAACAACGGCTCGTCCTCCGGTACGACGACGAAGATCGGCATGTCGCTCTCCACCCTCAACAACCCCTTCTTCGTCCAGATGAAGGAGGGCGCGCAGGCGGAGGCCGAGAAGGCCGGCATCGACCTCACGGTCACCGACGCGCAGAACGACGCGTCGCAGCAGACCAACCAGCTGCAGAACTTCACCGGCGAAGGCATGAAGTCGATCATCGTCAACCCGGTCGACTCCGACGCGGTGGGCCCCGCGGTGCGCGGCGCCAACAAGTCCGACATCCCGGTGATCGCCGCCGACCGCGGCGTGAACAAGGCGAAGGCGGCCACGCTCGTCGCCTCCGACAACGTCGCCGGCGGCAAGCTCGCCGCGAAGACCCTCGCGGAGAAGCTGGGCGGCAAGGGCAAGATCGTCACCCTGCAGGGCGTGGCGGGCACGTCCGCGAGCCGCGAGCGCGGCAAGGGCTTCGCCGACGGCATCAAGGAGTACCCCGGCATCAAGGTCGTCGCCTCCCAGCCCGCGGACTTCGACCGCACCAAGGGCCTGGACGTCATGACGAACCTGATCCAGTCCAACCCCGGCATCGACGGCGTCTTCGCCGAGAACGACGAGATGGCACTCGGCGCGGCCAAGGCCCTCGGCGGCAAGGCGGGCAAGTCGGTCTCGGTGGTCGGCTTCGATGGAACCCCGGACGGACTCAAGGCGGTCGAGTCGGGGACGCTGTACGCGTCCGTGGCGCAGCAGCCGAAGGAGCTGGGCAGGATCGCCGTGCGGAACGCGGTGAAGGCTGCGCGCGGCAAGGACGTCGAGACGATGGTGAAGGTCCCGGTGAAGGTGGTCACGAAGAAGAACGTGGCCGACTTCTCCTGAACCCCGACTCCATCGCGCCCCGCCGGACGAACGAACACAGGAGCTGGACCCACAGATGCACGAGCACGCCCCCGACGCCGACATCGACGACGCCACGTACGACCTCCTGGTCGTCGGGTCGGCCAACGCCGACCTGGTGATCGGCGTCGAGCGCCGCCCCGCCCCCGGCGAGACGGTCCTCGGCTCCGACCTCGCCACGCATCCCGGTGGCAAGGGCGCCAACCAGTCGGTCGCGGCGGCCCGCCTCGGCGCCCGCACCGCCCTGCTCGCGCGGGTCGGCGACGACGCGCACGGCAGGCTCCTGCTCGACTCGCAGCGCGCGGCGGGCGCGGACACGGTCGGCGTCCTGGTCGGCGGGGCGCCCACGGGCGTCGCGCTGATCACCGTCGACCCGTCGGGCGACAACAGCATCGTGGTCTCGCCGGGCGCCAACGCCCGGCTGGCCCCCGAGGACATCCGCGCGGCGGGCAGCCTGCTCGCCGCGTCCCGGGTGGTCTCCACCCAGCTGGAGATCCCCGTCGAGACGGTCACGGAGCTCGTACGCACGCTTCCGGCGGCCACCCGCTTCGTGCTCAACCCGTCACCGCCGGCTCCCCTGCCGCGTGAAGTCCTCTCCGCCTGCGACCCGTTGGTGGTGAACGAGCACGAGGCGCGCTACATCCTGGGCACTTTGGGCGACGACGCGAGCCCCGCGGACTCCCCCGCGGACTGGGCGCGGGCGCTGCTGGACCTCGGCCCCCGCTCGGTGGTGATCACCCTGGGCGCGGAGGGCGCCCTGACGGCGGACGGCAGCGGCTCCCCCGTCACCGTCCCCAGCCCGAAGGTGGACGCGGTGGACACGACCGGCGCGGGCGACGCGTTCACGGCGGCCCTGGCCTGGCGCCTGGGCCTGGGCGACGACCTCCCCACGGCGGCGGCGTACGCGGCGCGCGTCGGCGCGGCGTCGGTCACCCGGCAGGGCGCGCAGGAGTCGTACCCGACGGCGGCCGAGGTCCCTGCGCACCCGGCCCGAGGAACGGCGGCTCCCTCGGCATGAAGAAGACCGGCATCCTCAACCGCCATCTGTCCGGCGCCCTGGCCGAGTTGGGCCACGGGGACACGGTCCTGATCTGCGACGCGGGCATGCCCATACCGCCCGGGCCACGCGTCGTCGACCTGGCCTTCCGCGCGGGCGTGCCGTCCTTCGCCGAGGTCCTGGACGGGCTGCTCGCGGAGTTGGTGACGGAGGGCGGAACGGCGGCGGAGGAGGTCCGGGAAGCGAACCCGGCGACGGCCGCACTCCTGACCTCCCGCGTCACCCCCCTCACCCTGATCCCGCACGAGGAACTCAAACTGCGCACGGCGGGCGCCCGCCTGGTGATCCGCACGGGCGAGGCCACCCCGTACGCGAACGTGCTGCTGCGGTGCGGGGTGTTCTTCTGACGGCTCGGCCCTCGGCTTCCTGCAAGCTTTGGGCAAGCCCCGGGCAAGGCTTCCTCCCGCACCCCCGGGCATCCCTGGCCGGAGAGTTGTTCTCACACAACACCGGGGGATCCCATGCCATCCGACACACGCCCCGCAAGCCCACGGTCCGCACAGTGGCTGACCCTGCCCGGCTGCAAACGCGTCCTGGTCGTCGTGCACACGGAGGTGTACGGCCGCCGGCTGCGGGACCTGCTGCCGCTGCTGGAGGCCGACCTGCGTGTCCAGGTCGACTTCACCATCGCACCACACGCGTTCAACGCCGGCGCGGAGCGCTCCCTGCGGGACCTGGACAGCGCGGTCCTGCCGTGGGAAGTGGCGCTGCGCGCCGAGTACGACCTGGTGCTCGCCGCCGGTTCGCAGGGCGTCGAGCAGCTGCGCGGTCCGCTGGTCCGACTGCCGCACGGCGCCGGGCACATCAAGCTTTCACGGACGACCGACGACCGGGACCCGGGGGCGTCGCGGACCGTGAGCGGGATGGGGCGGCAGTATCTGGTGCGGGAGGGGAAGGTCGTACCCAGGGCGATGGCCCTCGCCCACCGCGACGACCTGGCCACGCTGGAACGGACGTGCCCGGAGGCGCTGCCCATCGCCGAGGTCGTCGGCGACGCCACCCACGACCGCATCGTCTCCAGCCTTCCGCTGCGGCGGCGCTACCGAGCGGCACTGGGTCTGCGCCGCGGCCAGAAGCTGCTCCTCGTTTCCTCCACGTGGGGTGTCGGCTCATCCTTCAACCGTCTCGACGCGCTGCTGCCGCGTCTCCTGACGGAACTCTCGCCCGCCCGGTACCTGATCGCCGTACTCGTCCACCCCAATGTCTGGTCCGGTCACGGCGACTGGCAGGTGCGATCGTGGCTCTCCGCCGCCCGGCGCCGCGGGATCGTGGTCATCCCGCCGGAGGCCGATTGGCGCCAGCCGCTGATCGCCGCGGACTGGGTGATCGGTGACCACGGCTCGGTCACGCTGTACGCGACGCTGACCCACGCGGCGATCCTGCTGGCCCGCTTCCCCACGGCCGACGTCGATCCCGCCTCCCCGGGCGCGGAACTGGCGAGGACCGCACCTGCCCTGTCCCCGGCCCACCCCCTGCCGGAACAGCTCGCCTACGCGCGCGCCGAGTACCCGGCGGCGGCGTACGCGCGCATCGCCCACCGCATCTCGTCCGAGCCCGGCCGCTTCGGCCGGAACACCCGGCGTCTGATGTACGGGCTCCTCGGCCTGGGCGAGCCCGCCTACGCGCCGCTGCTGCCTCCGCTGCCGCTTCCCACGCCTTGGGTGGGCGCGGGAGTGGGCGAGGTACCGGTGTGAGCGAGTCGCTGGTCGTCTGCTTCGAGGACCGCGGCTTCGAGGACCGCGGCCGATTCGACGCACGCACAGGCGAGACCTGGCGACAGTGCGCGGATGTCCTGTACGGATGCCGTCCGCGTTCCCTGCCCGACGCGGTGGGGCTGATACGGAAGGTCTTGGAGCGTTACCCGGGCTGTGCCCTTGCCATGGCTCCCAGCACTGACGGCTGCTGGGTGGCACGCGCCCGTCCCGGCACGCAGGCCGTGGTCGGTCCGCTCCTCCCCCGGCAGGCGGCGCGGACCACCGTCGACGTCGTACGTCTCGCCTCCGCGCTGTACGCGTCGTTGCTGCCCGAGTGCTCACGGCTCCGTCTGCCGCACCCCTGCCGGGGACGCGTCACCCGAGGGCGCTCAATCGCTCCTCCAGGCGGCGCGCGTCGGCTGCGCTGACCGCCGCATAGCGGGCCAGGGACGCGCCGTACCACTCCCTGGCCCGTGACTGGTCACCGCGCTCTGCGGCGCCTTCGCCGAGCATTTCCAGTACGCGGCCCTGCCAGTGCACGGAGCCGGTTGCCTCGAACTCGGCCAGGGCCTGCGTCAGTTGCCCTTCCGCTCGTTCGAAGTCGGCACCGTCGCAGCGTGCATGGGCCCGCCCCAGGAAGGCCAGGGCCCGCGCCGCGTCGTACGGGTCGTCCTCGGCGAGCAGATCCGCGCGGGCGCGGGTGAGGTGGGGCAGTGCGTCTTCGGGGCGGTGGGCGGCGAGGGCGACATCGCCCAGACAGAGCCGGGTCAGGGCGGCACCACGGCGGTATCCGATCTCCTCCCGCAGCGCGAGGGCCAGGTGGAAGTACCGGGTGGCGTCGGTGAGCCGTTCGGCGAGCCGGTAGGTCTGCCCGAGCCCGTGCAGGGCTTGCGCCTCGGCCTTGCGCGCGGCGGCCGGCCGGCCCGGGTCTTCGGCCTCCTGGCCTTCGGCCAGCCGTGCCACTTCCTGCCGCGCGAGGTCGAGCGCCTCGCCGAACCAAGCGGCGGCTTCGTCGTGCCGACCGATGTTGCGCAACCCCGTGCCACCCGAGGTCAGCATCCGGCCCAGGCCTTCTCGGTCGCCCGCACGGCGCGCCGCCGCGAGTCCGGTCTCATGGGCTTCGATCCACAAGTCGTACGGCCGAAGGCGCAGGAACAGCGGCCAGAGCGCGTCGGCAAGCATCCATGTGCTGGCGTCCCAGCCCCTCTCGGCGGCGGTGCGCAGCACCGCCATCAGGTGCGCCCGTTCGGCGTCCAGCCAGCGCAGCGCGCTCGGCGCGTCGGCGAAGGGCGGCGGCTGGCCGACGGGGTGTTCGTACGCACGGCGCAGTGTGCGGTGGCCGGGCGTCAGAAGTGCCTCCGCGGCCGTCGCGGCCGACAGGCAGAAGTCGACGACACGGCGGACCGTCGCTTCCGCTGCCGCGGGTGTCTCCGTCTCCTCCGCGACCTGGCTGGCGTGCGCGCGGACCAGATCGTGGAAGCGGTACCGCCCTTGCCCCGTACGGGAGTCAGGACCGAGGTCCTCGATCAGATTGACTTCGGCCAGCTCGTCGAGGAGCCGCTCCGCCACCACCGGGGGCACCTCGCAGACAGCGGCGGCGATCGGGACGCCGAAGACAGGGACCGGCGCAAGGCCCAGTCTCCGGTAGCAACGAGCGAGGTCGGGACCGAGAAGGCGGTACGACGCGTCGAGGGCTCCCCGCACTGCGTACTCCCCCTCCACCCACAGCGCGTCCAGGGTCCCCCCGGGGTCACCGCCCAGTGCCCCGGCCATCACTGCGAGGGGTTGCCGGGGGCGAGCCGCCACCCGGGCCCCCGCGACGCAGACGGCAAGCGGCAGTCCCGCGCAGGCCTTGGCCATCGCCAGCGCCGCCTCCGGCTCCCGGCCCACTCGGTCGGCGCCGATCCGGCTGCGGAGCAGTTCCACCGCATCGCCCGTGGCGAGCACGCCCAGCGGGTGGAAGGCGGCTCCGTCCATCCCCAGGCCGGTCAGCCGGGCCCGGCTCGTCACCGCAGTCAGCGCGCCCGCCGCCCCGGGAAGGAGCGGACGGACCTGGGCGGCGCTCACCGCGTTGTCCAGAAGCACGGCGATGCGCGCACCCGCTGTCGTCGAACGCCACAGCGCGGCCTGCTCATTCAGCTCCACCGGGACCTGCTCATGACCGAGCGCCCGCAGGAGCTCGCCCAGCAGCTCGGTCGGCCGCGCGGGGCCGCCCCCGGAGTGGCCCCGCAGATCGGCGTACAGCTGCCCGTCGGGGAAGGCGTCGGCCAGGCCGAGCAGCCAGCGCCGGGCCAGCGTCGTCTTCCCGACCCCGGCCGGTCCGCTGATGACGGCGAGCACCGGCCCGTGCCCGACGTTGCGCGCAAGCCGATCGAGGCCGGCGAGCTCACGGCTGCGGTTGGTGAAGTGGGCCGGAACGGGCGGCAGTTGCCGAGGCACCGCACGGTCCGCGGCCGAGTGAGGCGCGGACGGCGAGTGGATGTGGATCCCGCCGTGGATGTCGTGGGCCTGCACCACGGGGCCCCCGATCCGGGCGGAAGCGCCGATGGCGTTGTCCACGCGGTGGCCGCCGGCGACGGCGGCCTCGTCCGCCTCTGCGAGCAGCCATCCCCTCAACTCCCGTGCCAGCGAGGGCCGCAGAGCCGCTTCCCGGGCGAGGACCTCGGCCAGCTCCTCGACGGGGTTCCCGCCGCCGGTCCCCCCTTCCGGCATCGCCCACGCGCGCACCAGTCCGGCCGTCTCCGGCGGCGCCGCCTCGCGCACCCGCTCCAGGAGGGCACGTCTCGCCCGTGGCCGGGGAGAGGCCGAGGTGAGGGCAGCCGTCAGTTCCCGGGCCGTCACGTGGTCCATTCCCCCGCCTCCCACTGATCCGCCGGTCTCCACCGCCTTCCTTACCCGTCCGCTGTTCTCTCCAGACCGAATGCCCCTCCAAGTCGAGCGTTTAAGCCAAATGCGGCCAATACAACTGACCGGACAGCATCACTATTTGAACGTTTCTGAACTCATGCGATTCTTTGACGTCACCCAGCGGCACAGGCCGACCTGCGGACGGGGGCACTGGTGGACGTGCGGATTCGCATCCTTGGTCCCGTGGAACTGCGGACGGGCGGACACACCGACGCACTCGGTTCGGCAAAAGAACGGCTGATGCTCGCGGCCCTCGCCCACGACGCCGGCCGGCCGGTCTCCCTCGACACCCTGCTCCACCGGCTGTGGGACGACGCGCCGCCCGCCAAACCCCGCGCGAGCCTGCACGCGTACGCCGCGCGCATCCGCCGAAGACTCCGCACCGCCGGCTGCGATGAACGACTCGTCCAGCAGGCACACACCTACACGCTCGACGTCCGCCCTGACCTTGTGGACTGCCATCACTTCAAGGACCTGGCGGCCCGAGCCCTCGCCCTGACCGACGGCGGCGACGACACCGAGGCGCTCGGTCTGCTGCGGGAGGCGGAAGAGCTGTGGCGGGGCGAACCACTCACCGGGCTGCCCGGCCTCTGGGCGGAACGTGTCCGCACCAGCCTGACGGAGCAACGCCTCGGCGCCCAGCTCACCCGGATCGGCATCGAGCTGCGCAGGGGCCACTTCGCCGAAGTCGCCGTCGAGGTCGCCGCGTTGCTCGAACAGCGCCCCAGCGACGAGACCCTCGCCGGGATGCTGATGACCGCGGCCTACGGCTGCGGGCGCCAGGCCGACGCCCTGCGCGTCTACGACACCGTTCGCCGCCATCTGCGCGAGGACCTCGGCACGGACCCGGGCGAGCCCCTGACCCGGCTGCACGGTCTCATCCTGGACGGAGCGCCGGTCAGACAACTCCTGCCGGCCCCGGAACCCGCGGTGACGGCTCCCCACACCCTGCCCAGCCATGCCGACATGGTGGGCAGGCAAGCGGAGCTGGACGCCATCATCCGGGCCTCCACCGCACCCCACAGCCCGCATGTACCACGTACGGTCATCGCGCTCCAGACCATCTCCGGCATGGCGGGAGTCGGCAAATCACTGCTCGCCGTGCACGCCGCGAGCCGCCTCGGCCGGCACTTCCCCGACGGCCAGATCCACCTCGACCTGCGCGCCCACTCCGTGGGCCAGGAGCCGTTGACCGCGCGGGCCGCGCTCACCGCACTCCTGCGGGTCCTGGGCGTTCCCGCGAGTACGCTCCCCGAGAGCCTGGACGAACTCGTGGCCCTCTGGCGCACCTTGCTCAGCACCCGCCGCGCCATCGTCGTCCTCGACGACGTGGCGGGACCCGACCAGCTCCGGCCGCTTCTGCCCGGCCCCTCCCCCTCCCTGGTCATCGTCACCAGCCGCCGCCGGATCACCGGACTGCCCGGCGTCCGGTCCGTCCTGCTCGACGTACTCCCCCCTCGGGACGCCGTCGCGCTGTTCAGAAGGCTGGCCGGGGAGGAGCGCACCACCAGGGCGAACGAGGTCGCCGACATCGTCCGGCTCTCCGGACACCTCCCCCTGGCCATCGAACTCGCCGCGGGCCGCCTGGCCTCCCGTCCGACCTGGACGACGGCCCACCTCCTGCACCGGCTGACCCACGGACACGGCAGGCTGAAGGAATTCCGGGACGGCTACCAGGAGGTGGCCCGCGCATTCGAAATCTCGTACCAGACACTGACTGTCGAAGAGCAAACAGTCTTCCGGCTGCTCGGCCTCCAACTCGGCCCGAATATCGACGCGTTCGCGACGGCGGCACTTACGGATCTTCCGCTCGACAGCGTGGAACGTGTTCTTGAATCGCTCCTCGACGCCTACCTCATTCAGGAGCCGTCACCCGAGCGGTACGCATTTCATGATCTGCTCGGTGAATACTCCCGGACGCTCGCCACATCCGAAGATCCACCGGCCGCCCGCGAACGCGCCCTGCACCGGCTGATCGTCTTCTACATTCAGGCGTCCGACGCCGCGGACCGAATGATCCATCCCCGCCGACTGCGCGGCGGCCCGCCCCGTCCCACCCCGTCCGGCCCCGTTCCCCGGTGGCCGAGCCCGGCAGCCGCGAGGCAGTGGCTCATCTCGGAGCGCGCCGCGCTCATCGCCGCGGAACGCCACTGCCGCACGCATGGCCGCCCACGCGAAGCCGCTCTGCTCGCCGGCACCCTGGCGGCCTTCCTCGTCGAGGAGGGCTACACGGCGGAGTCCCGCCGCATGCACGAGTCCGCCGCCCGGTACTGGGGCGCCGCAGGTCAGCACCGGGCCCAGGTGCGTGCGCTGCTCGACCTCGGCACCGCCCTGTCGCACTGCGGGCGGTACGACCCGGCGCTCACCGCCACCGAGCGCGCGCTCCAGATCGCGACGGACTCCGGGGACGCCGAGGCGAAGGCCGAAGTCCTGCATCTGCTGGGCGTGTTGCACTGGAATCTCGGCAGCCTCTCCACGGCACTCTCGCACCAGAGCGAGACGCTCAGCCTGCGGCTCGACTCAGGAGATCTCTGGCAGACGGCCAGATCCCAGAACAACCTGGGAATCACACATCTCTATCTCGGGAATTCCGTGAGCGCCGACGAACATTTCAACGCGGCACTGGCGGGATTCCGAGCCACGCACGACGCCCGCGAAGAGGCGCACGTACTGAACAATCTCTCCGACCTCCATGCGCAGAACGGCGACCCGGAGTCCGCACGGCGATTCCTGAACGAGGCCCTCGACATCCTCGAAGATTCCGGGAGCCAAGGGGACCGCGCCATCACTCAGGTGAACCTCGCGAACACCATGAATTCCCCGGACGAATTGAATGCGATGCTGGATCTCTACCGGGATTCGCTCACCGCGTTCCGCCGTCTCGGAGACCGCAGGAACGCGTCGAACACCCTGCACGGCATGGGCAGCGCCCTGCACGCCGCGGGGCGGTTCCGCGAGGCGGCCGCGCAGCACAGGAGAGCCCTGGACCTGGCCAGGAGCATCGGGGCGGCCCACGAGGAATCCCAGGCACTGCACGGCCTCGGCCTCGCCGAACACGGCCTCGGACACACGTCGGCCGCCGCCGGGCACATCAACGCCGCCATCGAGACGGCGGACCGGATCGGAGCGGCGCGGGAAGCCGCGCGGGCGCGGGAGAGTCTGGCGGCCGTCGCCGGAACAGCGGCGAATCGTTCCTCTTGACACTACCTCCAGTACCGGATCTCCAGTACCAGATCCGGACCGCCCACGGGACCCTCAAGCAGGAAGTCACGGGCACGTTTGCAGATTTAATCTCCGTGCTGTAAAAATCCCGCCGAGGAAGCATTTTCGCCCCTCGTGCCCATCGATATCTCATGGAGAAATCGCAACGATGAAAGCTGGGATCAACAGGCGAGCCGTCAGAAACGGACTGTTCGTCGCCGCCGCGATGGGGATAGCCATCTGCATTCCCTCGAAGATGACATCCTCGACGGAATCAACCGCACAGGACCACCGTTCCGTGACGGTCACGCACTCGGTCACAGCCGACCGCGCCTGACGCACCTCCGGCCCGGCGGCGGAACCCCGCCGCCGCGCCACCTCACCCCGCCCGCCCCCGGCCGGGAAAACTCAGCGTCCGGTACACCGTCACTCCTCCCGCCAGCTCCCCGCAGGCCCGTGCCGCCGCGCTGACGCGTTGGGTGTACGAGGGGTCCGCGGTGTCGAGGAGGATGCCCAGCGTCGTGCCGCTGTGCGCCACGGCCACGCCCAGGCCGCCGACCTCCCGGCAGATCTCCCGCATCGGCTCCAACGACCATTTGTGGCGCAGGAGTTGGTTCATCCGCGCGCTGCGCGTCGCGACCCTGCCGACCTCCGCCAGGTCGCGGCGGCGGACGGCGCCCGTGAGGCGGTCGAGCAGGCGCGCGTACTCGTGGCGGTCGGCCAGGGTGAACGGCTTGGGGATGCGGTTGAAGTCGACCGTGTCGACCGAACCGCCCTCGTCGATCCCCACCACGGCCATCACCGGGAGCGATCCGAGGACGCCGCGCAGCCGCACGGTGCGGTGGTGGAAGGCGACGATGGCCGGGTAGAGCACCCCGTCGGTGGGCTCGATGTCCGCGAGCAGCCGCTCGATCCGGGACGGCGGCATGTCGACCCGCAGCGCCTGCCCGACCGCCCGCGCGGTCGCCACCAGGTCGGCGGACGAACTGGCCAACCCCTTGCCCTCGGGGATGACGCTGTTGACGTGGAGAGTTCCCCCGGCCGGTACGCCGGTCCGCCGCTCCGACAACTCACCGATCGTGCGGGCCAGTTGGAGCGCCTTGGTCTTTCCGGCCGGACGGACCACCACCTCCCCGGAGTCGGGCTCCTGCCGGAACGTGGCCATCGTCCATCGCGCCACGGGCAGCGTCACCAGGAAGTCCCCGTCCTCCTCCGGCAGTACGCCTTGCAGCAGCTCGCCGAAGGTTCCGAAGGCGGCGCCCACTCCGGTCCCGGCCACTACGCCCGGCCTCGGGCCACCCGGCCTCGGGCCACCCGACCTCGCGGTCGGTCCCGTACCTGCCGGGCGGGGTCGTGGCCCGGCCTCCTGGGACAGCTTCACAGGTCTCCTCTCAACGTCCCGACGCCTCCAGTGCCCACAGGCTGCCACAGCACTAACCGTCTTGACAATCATTTTCATCTAGTGTGATGCTCTCGGCTCGGCGACCGAACACAGGGGGCAGAGGGCTGACATGCACGACCACATAGCCGAAGCGGTGAAGAATCCCGATCTCATATCCCTGGAGCCGGACTTGGTCTGTCTCCGGTTCGAGACGATGAAGATCTATTCGGCTCTGGGGGCCGTCCGTCACCTTCTTGATTCGGGTGCCGTGAAGCCGGGCGACACCCTCATCGACAGTTCGAGCGGCATCTACGCACAGGCCCTGGCACTCGCCTGTCACCGCTATGGAATGAAGTGCCACATCGTGGGTTCCACGACCGTGGACCACACCCTGCGCATTCAGCTGGACATACTCGGCGCCACGCTTGAACAGGTGCGGCCGTCGAAGAATCTCCGGCTCGACCAGGAGCTGAGGGTGCGGCGCATCGCCGAGATACTCGAGGCGAATCCGTCGTACCACTGGATGCGGCAGTACCACGACAGCATTCATTACTACGGCTACCGCGACGTGGCCCAGACGATCGACACCGAGGTCCCCCAGGGGCCGCTCGCCCTGGTGGGCGGGGTCGGCTCAGGGGCCTCGACCGGCGCCATCGCCGGATATCTGCGGGAAGCGGGCCGCGATGTCTCACTCGTCGGCGTGCAGCCTTTCGGCAGCGTCACCTTCGGCTCGGAGCACGTGGCCGACCCGGACATGATCATCGCGGGTATCGGCAGCGCCATCGCTTTCGAGAACGTCCGGCACGACGCCTACGACCGCGTGCACTGGGTGAATTTCGACTGCGCGGTGTCCGGCGCGGTATCGCTCCTCAGAACCAGCGGCATCTTCGCCGGTCTCTCCGCCGGAGCCGCCTATCTGACGGCTCTCTGGGAACAGCGCCGCGACGATTCCCGTACGTACGTCTTCATCGCGGCGGACACCGGTCATCGCTATGTCGAGAGCGCTTACGCACACCACGCTTCGGCGCCGGACATCGACACCTTGAAGCCGCATGAAATCACCTCGCTCGACGAGCTGAGGCATCCCTGGTCGACCACTTCCTGGCGCGATCTTCCCTGACGGCGATCCTCCCTGACCGCCAGCTTCTCTGGCAGCGATCTTCCCTGACCGCCTCCACCATCACACCGAAAGAACTCCCCATGTCTCTCCCCGAGCCGCGCACGCCCCACAACGTCGCGGAGCTCGTCGACGCCGTCCTGGCGGGCGACTACGGCCCCGATCCCAAGGACCTCTCCGTCACCAGCGCGTTCTGGCTGTACAACACCACCCGCCTCGCCGGCAGCCAAGTGACGTACCACAACCACTACTTGCTGCTCCGGGTCGGCACGGCCTTCGGCGCCTGCTCCTTCGAAGCCGGTGAACTCTCCCCGGACTTCTGCGAGAACGCGTCGGGCCACACCCTCGACAAGCTGCTGCGCGCCGAGTCCACCCCCGTCCGCATCGCCGCGCTCGACGCCTACCTCGCGCAGGTGAGCCCGCACCGGGACGCCGCCGACGCCGAGCGCGTCACGCTGCCCACCGGCACCCCCGAGGTCCGGGCGAAGGCCCGCGACGCCGCCATCGCCGGGCTGCTGGACATCGAGCCGGGCGCGAAGGTGGCGCTCATCGGCGTGGTCAACCCCCTCGTCGCGGCGATACGCGAGCGGGGCGGCGTCTGCCTGCCCTGCGACCTCAATCTCCGTACGACCCAGTGGGGCGACCAGATCACCGACGACATGACCGAGGTCCTGAAGGAAGCCGACGCCGTGGTCGCCACCGGCATGACGCTCAGCAACGGCACCTTCGACCTGATCCTCGCGCACTGCCGCGAGCACGAGGTGCCGCTGGTGGTGTACGCGCAGAGCGGCAGCGCAGTGGCCCGCGCGTTCCTGCCCGCGGGAGTCACCGGGCTCTCCGCCGAGCCCTTCGCGTTCTCCCAGTTCAGCGCCGACGAGACGCCGCTCTACCGCTACAAGGAGGCGGCGTGAGCGTCGACTCCAAGGGCTCGGCCCCGGGCCCCGGCATGTCGAAGACCTCCAAGTCGAAGACCTCCGAGGAGAACTCCTCCGAGGACGCGCTGCCGGGCGACCTGCGAATGGCCCGTGCGCTGTGGCCCGTCCTGGTCGCGTCCGCGGTCGGCCTGCTGCCCTTCACCGTCTTCAGTACGTATCTTGTGCCGATGGCCGAGGACGCCGACAGCAGCGTCGCCACGCTGGGCGGCCTGCGCGGACTCGGCGGTCTCGCCGCCCTGTTGGTGGGCACCGCGCTCGCCCCGCTGATCGACCGGGTGCGCAAGGAGTGGGCCGCCGCGGGCGGTCTCGCCGCGCTCGGCGTCTCCGCCGCCCTCGGCGCGAGCGGGGACTTCATCCTGCTCGCCGTGTTCTGCCTGCTCGTCGGCGCCAGTACGTCGGTCCTGAACCCGGCACTGACCGCGGCCGCCGCCGACCGCTTCGGCTCCGGGAAGGCCGCGGGGCGCGCGGCGACGCTCGTCACGGCCACCCAGTCGATGACCGCGATGCTGGCGGCGCCGGTCATCGCGCTGCCCGCGCTGTTCTGGGGCTGGCAGGGCGACCTGTTCGCCGTGACCGGGGTGTCGCTGCTCCTCGCCGCCGTCTTCTTCGTACGCGGCAAGGACAAGCCCGTCGAGGAGAAGGGTGAAGCCCAACGCCTGGGCTACATCGCCTCGTTCAAGGCGCTCGGGGCGATCCCCGGTGTCGTGCCGCTGCTGCTCATCGCGCTGCTGCGCACCGCCGTGTTCATGGGCTACCTCTCCTATCTGGCGGCCTACTACGACGACCGGTTCGAACTCGACCCCGGGCTGTTCGCGTTCGTGTGGACGCTCAGCGGCGCGTCGTTCTTCGTGAGCAACCTCCTCACGGGGCGGATCACGAACTCCGCCGAACCGAAGATCGGCACCGAGCGGATGCTGGCCATCGGCCTGGTCGCCGCGCTCGTCTCGGTCGTGGGCTTCTACTTCACGCACTGGCTGCCGCTCGCCCTTGCGATGACGTCCCTGCACGCGGCCAGCCACGCCGTCGTGGCCGCGTGCGTGGTCAGCCTGCTCGTGCGGCGCTGCGGGACCCAGCGGGGCGCGGCCCTGAGCGTGAACGCCGCGGGGATGAGCCTCGGGGTGTTCGTGGGCGCGGGCCTGGGCGGCCTCGGGCTCGGACTCGCCGGATATCCGGGGATCGCGGCGGCCTTCGGGGCGCTGGTCGTCGTGGCGCTCGTCGCGGCGGGGCTCGTGCTGAGGGCCGGACCGGTGGAAGAGGCGGAGCCCGCGGGCTGAGCGGCCCGCTGGGAGGGCCGTGGTGGAACCCCCCGCGGGCCGGTGGGGGCTGGTCGCGCCCACGCGTCGGAGCCGTATATGTCACAGCCTCGCGCCCCCTGCGGGGCGCGACACGCGCCGACTTCGTCGATCCCTCCCAGCCCCTCGCTTCTCCCAACGCATCCGCCCCCACGCCGACTTGAAAGGACCGACCGCCATGCCTCCACCCGCGCTCTCCGCCACCGCAGCCGTCGTCACGGCGCCCGACGCACCCCCTCCCGAACGGCCGGCCAGGGCCAAGGGCATACGGAACCGACTCTCCTCCCGGGCGGGCCTGGCGGCGACCTGCGCCGCGCTCCTCCTCGCCCTCCTCGTCTCCGTCGTCGTGGCCATCGGCCTCGGCTCCGCCGTCGTCCCGCCGGGCGACACCGCCCGGCTGCTGTGGGCGGCGCTGAGCGGCGGGAGCATCGACTCCGACGAGGTGACGACGTATCAGATCATCTGGCAGATCCGCACACCGCGCGTGCTCCTGGCGGCACTTGTGGGGGCGGGCCTCAGCGCGGTCGGCGTCGCCATCCAGGCGCTGGTGCGCAACGCGCTCGCCGACCCCTTCGTCCTGGGCGTCTCGTCCGGGGCATCGGTCGGCGCGGTCGGCGTCACGGTGACGGGTGGGCTCGCGGCGCTCGGCATCTACGCGGTGTCGGCGGGGGCGTTCATCGGCGCGCTCGTCGCCTCCGTCCTCGTGTACGTCGCCTCGGCGAGCCGCGGTGGCGGGCTCTCGCCGCTGCGGCTCGTCCTGACGGGCGTGGCGATGGCGCTCGGCTTCCAGGCCGTGATGAGCGTGATCATCTACTTCGCGCCGGACAGCGAGGCGACCAGCATGGTCCTGTACTGGACGATGGGCAGCTTCGGCGCCGCGAGCTGGGGCGCGCTGCCCGTCGTGGCCGCCTGCGTACTGCTCGGCCTGGCCGTGCTCTACCGCTACAGCAGGGCCCTCGACGTCCTGGCGCTCGGCGACGAGACCGCGACGAGCCTGGGCATCAGCCCCGACCGGCACCGCAAGGGCCTGCTCCTGCTCGCCTCGCTGATCACCGGGGTGATGGTCGCCGTGAGCGGGGCGATCAGCTTCGTCGGCCTGGTCATGCCCCATCTCGTACGCATGGTGGTCGGCGCCACGCATGCGCGGGTGCTCGCCGTGGCGCCGCTGGTCGGAGCGGTGTTCATGGTCTGGGTCGACCTGGTGTCGCGCACCCTCGTGGCGCCGCGCGAGCTGCCGCTCGGGGTCATCACGGCGCTCGTCGGGGTGCCGGTGTTCATCGCGCTGATGCGGCGCAAGGGCTACATGTTCGGGGGCCGTTGAGATGAAGCCCACGGAACCCACCGAAGCCGCGGCACCCGCGGCGCCCATGGAGCCCGTGGAACCCGTGGAACCCGTGGAACCCATGGATCTCGTACTCGATGGCCTGTCCGTGACCATCGACGGCAAGCTCCTCGTCCGGGACCTGTCCCTGGAGGTGGGCGGCGGCCAGATCGTGGGCCTGGTCGGCCCGAACGGCAGCGGCAAGTCCACCGCCCTCAAGTGCGTCTACCGCGCGCTGCGCCCGAGCTCCGGCGTGGTCAGGGTGGGCGACGACGACCTCTCCCGGCTTGCGCCGCGCCGCAGCGCGCAGCTCGTCGCCGCGATGGCCCAGGACGGCGCGGTGGACCTCGACTTCACGGTGGAGGAGGTCATCGCCCTGGGCCGCGCGCCCCATCTGCGCGGGAACCAGGCACTCAGCGAGCGCGAACGTGACCTGTGCGCGCGGACGATGGCCCGTCTCGACCTGACCCGCCTCGCCGACCGCGGGGTCCTCACCCTCTCGGGCGGGGAGCGCCAACGCGTGCTGCTCGCACGGGCGTTGGTGCAGGAGCCGCGGATTCTGGTGCTCGACGAGCCGACCAACCACCTCGACGTACGCCACCAGATCGAGCTCCTCTCGCTGTTGAAGGGCTCGGGCCTCACCGTCCTCGTGGTCCTGCACGACCTCAATCTCGCGGCGGCCGCGTGCGACCGCATCGGGGTCCTTTCCGGCGGCGAGCTGGTGGCCGCCGGAACGCCGCACGAGGTGCTCACCACGGGACTCGTCGACGAGGTGTTCGGCGTCAAGGCCAGCGTGATCAGCCACCCCCTGACCGGCGACCCCCAGCTTCTCTACGCACTGACCCCGTCAACTCCCCTCTGACCTCAGCCCACCTCAGCCCACCTCTGACTCCTCTGACCCCTCTGAAAGGCACCACGACGTCATGCTCAGAACACCACGTACATCCGCCGCCGTCGGCTCCGCGCTCGCCGTCACCCTGCTGCTCGGCGGCTGCGGCGCGGAGGTCGACGCGGACTCCGGGAAGTCCGGGGACTCCGCGGGCTCCAAGGCGTCCGAGAAGGTCACCGTCAAGCGCTGCGGTGAGCCGGTCACGTACAAGACCCCGCAGCGCGCGGTGGTCTACGAGGGCGGCAGCGCGGACAAGATGTTCAGCCTCGGCCTGACCGAGCACGTCCACGGCTATGTGATGCCTCCGGCCAACCCGCCGGTCAGCGAGTCCCCTTGGGCGTCGGAGTACGCCAAGGTGAAGATGCTCAGCGACGACCTGCTCAACAAGGAGCTCGTCGTGGAGGCCAAGTCCGACTTCGTCGTCGCGGGCTGGAACTCGGGCTTCAGCGACCAGCGGGGCATCACCCCGGAGATCCTGGACAAGCTCGGCGTCCAGAGCTTCATGCACACGGAGAGCTGCTTCAACTACCCCAAGTACCCGGAGAAGGTAACCCCGTTCAAGGCGCTGTACTCGGACCTGGACCGCCTCGGCAAGATCTTCCAGGTCGAGAAGAAGGCGGACGAGGTCGTGGGCGGCCTCAAGAAGCGCGTGGCCGCCGTCGAGTCCAAGGCGCCCGAGGGCGACCCGGTCCCCACCTTCCTCTACGACTCCGGCACCGACCAGCCCTTCACGGCGGGCAGCCAGGTCCCGCCCAACGACATCATCAAGACCGCCGGCGGCAAGAACATCTTCGACGGCCTGGACGAGCGGTGGACCCAGGTGAACTGGGAGGCCGTCGCCAAGGCCGAGCCCGAGGTCATCATCATCTTCGACTACGGCGACATGCCCGCCAAGAAGAAGATCGAGTTCCTGAAGAAGTCCCCGCACACCAAGGAACTGCCGGCCGTGAAGAAGAACAACTTCTTCGTCCTCGACTACAACGAGGGCATCAGCGGCCCGCGCAACATCGACGGCCTGGAGAAGTTCGGGAAGTACGTGCGGGAACTGAAGCGGTAAGGGTCCGCCGGTCCGCCCTCCCCCGAAATCCCGGTCGCCTCACTGAGCCTCGTCCAGAGCTCCCGTGAGGCGGCCGAGGAGGCCCTGGAGGGTGATGATCTCCTCGACGGTCATCCCGGTCGACTCGAGGATGCGGCGCGGGACGGGCAGCGCGCGCTCGCGCAGCTCGGTTCCGGCATCCGTCAGCTGCACGGTGACCGAGCGCTCGTCGGCGGCGCTGCGCTCACGCCGTACGAGGCCCGCGGTCTCGAGGCGCTTGAGGAGCGGCGAGAGCGTGCCGGAGTCCAGGCGCAGCCTCTCGCCGATGGCCTTGACGGGCTGCGGGCCGTGTTCCCAGAGCACCAGCATGACCAGGTACTGGGGGTAGGTGAGGCCCAGGTCCTTGAGGGCATCGCGGTAGACGCCGCCGAAGGCGCGCGAGGCGGCGTGCAGCGAGAAGCAGACCTGGTGGTCGAGGCGCAGGAGCTCGGCGTCGTCGGGCACGTCGGGCATCTCGCGTCCGTGGGGCAGGGCGGTCGGCGATGACGTCATGGGTCCAGGGTACCTGGCACGCGCCACTAAGTTGTGCACAACTAAATCGTGTGCAACCATTGCGGCAGAGCGAACGAATCCCGTTCTTCTCGTTCTTCGACCGAGGGAAGAGGACACCCCATGAACGCGCTGTACACCGCCGTCGCCACCGCCAACGGCCGCGAGGGCCGCGCCGTCAGCTCCGACGGTCAGATCGACCTCGCGCTCGCCATGCCCCCGGCCCTCGGCGGCAACGGACAGGGCACGAACCCCGAGCAGCTCTTCGCCGCCGGGTACGCGGCCTGCTTCGCCAGTGCGATGGGGGCGGTCGCCCGCGAGATGAAGGTCGACACCAAGGACGTCTCGGTGACCGCCGAGGTCTCCATCGGCAAGGACGACACGGGCTTCGGGCTCGCGGTCGTGATGCGCGTGGAGCTGCCGGACTCCCTGGCGGGCGAGACCGGGCAGCAGCTGGTCGAGGCGACGCACGCGTACTGCCCGTACTCCAAGGCCACGCGCGGCAACATCGAGGTCGAGCTCGTCATCGAGTAGTCCCGCGAGGGGATCGAACAGGAGAGGGCCGGACGGCGGGTACCGTAGAGGTACCGATCTCATGGGCCTCCTGGTGGGCTGCGTGAACCCCAGGAGGCCCAGCATGACGACGAACCGCGGACGCAAGGACGTGATCCGCAACCGGATGACGTCGACCGGAGAGTCGTACAACGTCGCCGCCCGCAATCTCAAGGCGATGAAGGACATGGGCGCCACCCGCGAGGCCGTCGTCACGCAGCGCTGGCAGCCCGCCGAGACCCTGGACGTGCCGTGCCCCTGCGGCGGCACCTGCGAGCCCGGCGAGAAGTGCGACCGCTGCCACGCCCGCCACCGCCACGTGGCCCGCTACCCCGGCAGCCGCACCGAGGTCGAGACCTGGGCCGACCGCTACGACTGCATGGGCTGCGCGTCCTCGTACACGATCCTGGTCGTCCTGCCGGGCCGCCCGTGGGGCATCACCGAGACGGTGATCCAGGGCGGCTCCGCCGAACCGGTGATCCGGGCCCGGGTCTTCCCGGGCGTGAAGCATCCGCTGCTGCGTCCGGAGACGCCCGACGAGGACTGAGTCGGACCGCCTGCACGCGTGTCCGGTATCCGAAACTGGCTGACCGGCATCTGACCGGTTTCCTCCCTTGACGGCGGGTCGACGCACCCCCAATATCAGGCAACGCACTTCGCGCCACTCACCTCACTTCAGGCTCAGCGCAGCTCAGTACAGCTCCAACGCCCTGCGGCATCCGCGTCGCAGGGCGTCAGTACGTTCCGTCCCCCTTGCTGTTCGGAATCCGGAGCCCCACATGAAACTCTCCAGACCCTCCCTTCCTCGCACCCTGAGACGGGCCACCGCCGGCGTCGCCGCACTCGCCGCCGCCGGGCTGATCGCCGCCACCGCGCCCGCGGCCCTGGCAGCCCCGTCCCCGACGCTCGCGGCCCCCGACATCCCGCTCGCCAACGTCAAGGCGCACCTCTCCCAGTTCCAGTCCATCGCCACGGCCAACGGCGGCAACCGCGCCCACGGACGCCCCGGCTACAAGGCCTCGATCGACTACGCGAAGGCCAAGCTGGACGCGGCCGGGTTCACCACCACCGTGCAGCAGTTCACCTCCAGCGGCGCCACCGGCTACAACCTCATCGCGGACTGGCCGGGCGGCGACCCGAACAAGGTCCTGATGGCGGGCGCCCACCTGGACAGCGTCTCCTCGGGCGCCGGCATCAACGACAACGGCTCGGGCTCGGCGGGTGTCCTGGAGACGGCGCTCGCCGTGTCACGAGCACAGCTCGAGCCGACGAAGCACCTGCGGTTCGCCTGGTGGGGCGCGGAGGAGCTGGGTCTGGTCGGGTCGAAGTACTACGTCAACAACCTTCCCGCCACGGAGCGTTCGAAGGTCTCCGGCTATCTGAACTTCGACATGATCGGCTCCCCGAACCCGGGCTACTTCGTCTACGACGACGACCCGGTCATCGAGAAGACCTTCAAGGACTACTACGCGGGCCTGAACGTCCCCACGGAGATAGAGACCGAGGGCGACGGCCGCTCCGACCACGCCAGCTTCAAGAACGTGGGCATCCCGGTCGGCGGCCTCTTCACCGGCGCGAGCCGTACGAAGTCCAGCGCCCAGGCCCAGAAGTGGGGCGGCACGGCGGGCCAGGCCTTCGACCGCTGCTACCACTCGTCCTGCGACACCACGGCGAACATCAACGACACCGCCCTGGACCGCAACAGCGACGCTATCGCCCACGCCGTCTGGACCCTCGGCACGGAGACCCCCGTCCCGCCCGGTGACTCGTACGAGAACACCACGGACGTCGCCATCCCGGACAACGGCGCGGCCGTGACCTCGACGGTGAACGTGACGGGCCGCACGGGCAACGCCCCGGCCACCCTCAAGGCGGACGTCGACATCCGGCACACCTGGCGCGGTGACGTGGTCGTCGACCTGCTGGCCCCCGACGGCACGGCGTACCGCCTGAAGAACTCCAGCAGCAACGACTCGGCGGACAACGTGATCGCGACGTACACGGTCAACGCGTCGAGCGAGGTGGCGAACGGCGCCTGGAAGCTGCGGGTGCAGGATGTGGCGGCGCAGGACACCGGCTACATCAACAGCTGGAAGCTGACCTTCTAGAGCACCTGCGCCACGAGCACGTACGACGGCGCCCGGCAGCGTCTCTCCGCTGCCGGGCGCCGTGATCGTGATCGGTGGCTAGCCTTCTTCGGGCGCCAGCGTCAGCGAGATCGAGTTGATGCAGTACCGCTGGTCCGTCGGCGTCGCATAGCCCTCGCCCTCGAAGACGTGACCGAGGTGCGAGCCGCACCGCGCGCACCGGACCTCCGTGCGCACCATGCCGTGCGAGGAGTCCTGGAGCAGCTCGACCGCGTCCGTGTCCTTGGGGTCGAAGAAGCTCGGCCAGCCGCAGTGCGACTCGAACTTCTCTTCCGAGGTGAACAGCTCCGCGCCGCACGCGCGGCAGGAGTAGACGCCCTTGGTCTTGGTGTCGGTGTACTCGCCCACGAACGCGGGCTCCGTGCCGGCCTGGCGCAGCACCGCGTACTCCGAGGGGCTCAGCTCCGCGCGCCACTGCTCGTCCGGCTTCTCGACGTCGTACGACATGAGACTGAACCCCTTACTGCTTGGATGTGCTGCTTCGACCTACGGCTACGGCTTCGACAGCTCTGCCAGAATCTGCGGGCCGAGGTCCGTGACGTCGCCCGCTCCCATGGTGAGAACGAGATCACCGGGGCGTGTCATTCCCGCCACGACCGCCGCGGCCTCGCTCTTGTCGTGCACGGCCCTGACGTCGGCGCCCGCCGCCACGGCCGCGTCGATGATCAGGGCGCTGGTGATGCCGGGGATCGGGTCCTCGCGGGCGGGGTAGATGTCGAGGACCACGGAGGCGTCCGCGAGGGCCAGGGACTGGCCCATCTCCTTGCCCAGCTCCTGGGTGCGGGAGAAGAGGTGGGGCTGGAAGAGGACCAGGAGGCGCGAGTCGCCCGCCGAGGAGCGCATCGCCTCCAGGTCCGCGGTCATCTCGGTGGGGTGGTGCGCGTACGAGTCGATGACCTGGACGCCCTTCGCCTCGCCCTTGAGCTGGAGGCGGCGCTTGACGCCGGTGTACGAGCCGAGGGCCGACGCGAGGTTGTGCGCGGGGATGCCGAGCGCGATGCCCGCGGCCAGGGCGGCCACCGCGTTGTGGGCGTAGTGACGGCCGGGGACCGAGACGGTGAAGGTCAGGAACTTGCCGTTCAGGATCACCGTGACCTCGCTGGTCAGACCGCGCGGGGTGATCTTGTGGATGCGCAGGTCGGAGCCCTCGGACTCGCCGTACGTGACGACCTTCAGGTCGCCCGCGTCGCGCACGCGCTTCGTCAGCTCCGCCGCGCCCGACTGGTCCGCCGCGATCACCAGGGTGCCGCCGGGGACGATCTTGCCGACGAAGGTCTCGAAGGACTCGTAGATCTCGTCCATCGACGCGTAGTTGGCGTGGTGGTCGAGCTCCACGTTCAGGACGATGGCGACCTCGGGCGCGTACTTGTGGAAGCTGCGGTCGCTCTCGTCCGCCTCGGCCACGAAGATGTCGCCGTCGCCGTGCAGCGCGTTCGAGCCCGGGGCGTCCAGGTCGCCGCCGATGGCGTACGAGGGGTTCAGGCCCAGGGTGGAGAGGGTGACCGCGAGCATCGACGTCGTCGTGGTCTTGCCGTGCGTGCCGGCCACCGCGATCGGGCGCAGGCCCTCCATGAGGGAGGCCAGGGCGTCCGAGCGGTGCACGACCGGAATGCCGAGCTCCGTGGCGCGGGCCAGCTCGGGGTTGTCGGCGCGGATCGCGGACGAGACGACCACGCAGGTCGCGTCGGACGCGAGGTGCGCGGCGTCGTGGCCGATGTGGACCGTGGCTCCCAGGGTGCGCAGGGACTCGGCGGTGGCCGACTCCCGCGCGTCGCTGCCCGCGACCTTGGCGCCGCGCTGGGCCAGGATCTTGGCGATGCCCGACATTCCGGCGCCGCCGATGCCGATGAAGTGCGGTCGGTCCATGGCGGTGGGCAGGCCGGGTGCCATACGTGTGTCTCCCCAAGAGTCCAGAAGTTACGGCAGATGAGCAGGGCCCAGACTATTGCCTCGGACATCCGGCAGGCACATCTGCGCCCCGCGAGGGGGCGAGGCCCCTAGTCCTCCGTGTGCGAGAACAGCTTCAGGACCGGTACGCCCACCTTGTGCCGCGCCCGCGAGGCCCAGTCCCGGTGGAAGAACTCCTCCACGTAGTGCGGGTCGGTCAGGACGATGACCTCGTCCGCGTCCGCCTCGTCGACCAGCTGCTTGAGCGCGTCGAGGGGGTGGTCCTCGATCAGCTGTCCCAGTGCCTCGCAGCCCGCGGCGCGCAGCGCCGTGAGGGAGACCTCCAGCGCCTTCTGCGCGGGGGCCGTGGCGTCCTGCCCCTCGGGAACGTCCCCTTCCCTCGCCGCCTCGTCGAGCTCCCCGAGAGCGACGTCGTCGATGGCCCGCAGCAGGCGGTCCGCCTGATCGCCGCGGGGCTGGAGCAGCACCCGGAAGGTGACCGTCTCGTCGCCGTGCAAGGTGGTGACGAACTCCACGTCGGCGGAGGTCAGGGCCTTCTCGATCATCAATACGCTTGTGAACACGACAGGCGCCCTTCTCATCCGTGGGCTGCCGAGAGTCTGTCTCGACAGCCCCTGCGGAAACCATCCTGCCCCGTGGCCGCACGGGGTCTGCGACTTTTAGTGTGCCCAACGGAAGCGAAACGGAACGGCCGATTCCGCTGATTGTCAGGTTCGACGGTATCGGGTGAAGAGGAACCCGGCCTCCTCCAGTACGGAAGCCAGTGCGAATTCCGTCGGCACCTCCACCGCGGACCCCCAGGAGATCCGCTGCGCGTCCCCCGCGGTGAGCATCGGGGACACCGTCAGACAGAGCTCGTCCAGGGCCCCCGCCGCCACGAACTGGCCGAGGAGCCGGGGCCCGCCCTCCGTGAGCAGCCGCGTCAGGCCGCGCTCCGCCAGAGCGGGTGCGACCCGCTCGGGCTCGACCGCCGCGCCCTCCCCCGCGAGCACCACCACGGCGCCCGCCTTCTCGGCCTCGGCGACCCGGTCGGCGGGCGCCGCGGCGCCCGTCACCACGAGCGTGGGCACCAGGGGCGAGGTGAAAAGCGGAAGGCCGAAATCCAGGTCCAGGCTCGCGCTGACCACGGCGATCGCGGGCGCCACGGTCTGACCGGCCGCCGCCCTGCGCTCGGCGAAGGCTGCGCGTGCGCGTGAGGGCCGGTAACCCTCTTGGCGGACCGTTTCGGCACCCACGACCACGACATCGGCGATTCCGCGCAAGGTGCCGAAGATCCGCATGTCCGCGTCGCTGGAGATGGGCTGCGAGCGGCCGTCGTGCTGGGCCGCCCCGTCCAGCGTGGACACCATGTTGGCGCGCATCCAGGGGTCGCCGCCCGGAGGGTAGGCGTACGCGTCCGCCAGCTCCCCCAGCCCCCACTCTCGTACGGATGTTTCGTCTGTCTGGTCGGTCACAGGGAACAGGCGTCGCATGTCCAGCAGTCTTGCACGGCGCTTAGAGTTAGGAACCGTGTCGTCCTCCACCGCCGCCCCCGGGCAGAGCCCCATAGCCGAAGCGGCTCCCCTGTCGCTGTGCGCCCGCGCGCCCCACGTTCCCGCCGACCGTCTGGTCGCGGAGATGGTGCCGCCGCCGCGCTTCGACTCCGTCCGCTTCGATACGTACATCCCGGACCCGAACCAGCCGAGCCAGACCGAGGCCGTGCGGGTCCTGAGCGGCTTCGCGGCCGGGCTCGGCGGGGCGCACGCGTCCGGCGCCGGCAAGCGCCGCTGGTTCCAGAAGAAGGCCGCGGCGCCCACCGGACCCCGCGGCGTCTACCTCGACGGCGGCTACGGCGTGGGCAAGACCCACCTCCTGGCCTCCCTCTGGCACGCGACGCCCGCGGCGCCCGAGCAGAAGGCGTTCGGCACCTTCGTCGAGCTCACGAACCTGGTCGGGGCGCTCGGCTTCCAGCAGACCGTGCGCACCCTCAGCGGTCACCGGCTGCTCTGCATCGACGAGTTCGAACTCGACGACCCGGGTGACACGGTGCTCGTCTCCTCGCTGCTCGCGCGGCTCGTCGAGGAGGGCGTGGCGCTCGCCGCGACCTCGAACACGCTGCCGGGCAAGCTCGGCGAGGGCCGGTTCGCGTCCGCCGACTTCCTGCGTGAGATCCAGGGCCTGTCCACCCACTTCAAGTCGCTGCGCATCGACGGCGAGGACTACCGCCACCGGGGCCTTCCGGAGGCGCCCGCCCCGTACTCGGACGAGCAGGTCACCAAGACCGCGTACGCGACCGACGGCGCGAGCCTCGACGACTTCCCGCACCTGCTCGACCACCTCGCGCGCGTGCACCCCAGCCGGTACGGAGCGCTCACCGACGGGCTGCGGGCCGTCTGCCTCACCGACGTGACGCCCGTCCCCGACCAGTCGACCGCGCTGCGCCTCGTCGTGCTCGCCGACCGCCTGTACGACCGCGAGGTCCCCGTGCTCGCCTCGGGTGTCCCCTTCGACCAGCTGTTCAGCGAGGACATGCTCAACGGCGGCTACCGGAAGAAGTACTTCCGGGCGATCTCCAGGCTCACGGCACTGGCCCGGGACGCGGAGAGCCTCGTCAAGCCGTAGCGACTCACCGCTACGCGCGTGGTTCCCGCACGCCTAGGCGCGTGGTACACACATCCGGTCATGTTCCTGTCCGCCAGCAGGAGGTCGGCCTTTATGTCCACGACACGACGTCAAGTACTAGCTCGTACCGGTGCGGTGGGTGCGGGTATCGCCTTCACCGGCGCTCTCTCGGAGCTCTTCGCGGGAAGCGCCGCCGCGCAGGGCAAGGCAGGGTACGGGCCGCTGGTGCCCGACCCCGCCGGTCTGCTCGATCTGCCGAAAGGTTTCCGCTACAAGGTGCTCTCGCGGGAGGGCGCCGATCTGCCGTCCGGCGAGGGCAAGGTGCCGAGCAACTTCGACGGCATGGACGCGTTCCGCGGCAAGCGCGGCGGCGTCCACCTCGTCCGCAACCACGAGAACCGCCACAACGGCAGAGCCCCCGTGCCCACGGTCAAGGGACTCACCTACGACCCGATGGGCAAGGGCGGCTGTACGGCGCTCGCGCTCGACCGGCACAACAACGTCCTGAGCGAGCGCGTCGCGATCGCCGGGACCGCGGTCAACTGCGCGGGCGGCCCGACCCCTTGGGGCACCTGGCTGACCTGTGAGGAGACCGAGGACAAGGCCGGGACGAACGGCTACACCAAGGACCACGGCTTCATCTTCGAGGTCGACCCCGTCGACCCGCACCGCACCGGAGCCGTGCCGCTCACCGCGATGGGCCGCTTCCAGCACGAGGCGATCGCCGTCGACCCCCGGCGGGGCGTGGTGTACGAGACCGAGGACGCCTTCCTCAAGCCCTTCGGCCTCTTCTACCGCTTCCTGCCCAAGAAGCCCGAGGGCGGCCTCGGTTCGCTCCGCGCGGGCGGCAAGCTCCAGGCCATGCGGGTGCCGGGTGTGCCCGACCTGTCCGCGATCCAGGAGACGGGGGCGTGCTTCGAAGGCGTCGAATGGGTCGACGTACCGGACCCGCTCGCCGCCCAGACCCCCATCCGCCTGCAGGACTTCGGCCCCAAGGGCATCACCCACGCGCAGAAGCTGGAGGGCTGCTACTGGGGCGGGAAGTCCGTCTACTTCGTGTCGTCGTTCGCGCACAGCGCGGAAGGGTCCGCGGCCGACCACTTCGGCCAGATCTGGCGCTACGACCCCTCCGAGCGCCGCCTCACCCTCGTGATCGTCTTCGGCCCGAGCACCGACATCCAGCTGCCCGGCGAGTCCCCCGACAACATCTGCCTCGCGCCCAGCGGCGGCCTGATGGTGGCCGAGGACGGCGGGGGCGCGCAGCACGTGTACGGCCTGACCCGCCGCGGCGAGGTCTACGCGATGGCCCGCGGCCGGCAGAACATCGGCACCCCCGAAGAGCCCGAGTGGGGCGAGTTCGCGGGCGTCTCGTTCTCGCCGGACCACGACACGATGTACGTCAACTGCTACAACCCCGGCACCACGTTCGCCGTGACAGGACCCTGGCACAGGACCTGACCGGACGGGGTGCGCGGCGGACCGCCGCGCACCCCGCGCAGGGCTCCAGGGCCTAGGAACCGATCAACTCTAGGAACCGATCACCGGATAGTGGTCGGACAGGTTGGTGTAGGTGTACTGCTTGCCCCAGCTGGAGACCGTCCAGGGCGCGCTCTGCTCCTTGACCACCTCGTTGTGCCAGGCGGCGGGGCGGGCGTGGCCCTTGCGGTGCAGGACGTAGTCCAGGTCCTCGCGCGGGTCGTCCGGGTAGCGCTCGGCGGCGATGGAGTTGTCCTGGGTGTCGAAGGAGTACGGGTGGCCGCTGCGGCCGTCGGCGGGGGCGAAGCCGCCGTCGGCGAGCATCGAGGCGTACTCGTCGCTGTGCGAGTCGACGTTGAAGTCGCCTGCCACGACGACCTGTTCACCCGCCGGGATGTTCTTGGCGTCCAGGAAGGCGTCCATCTCCTTGAACTGCAGGGCGCGGGTCGCGGCCGCCTCGCCGGAGCCGCAGCCCGGGTCGGTGGACTGGGCGTGGGTGCCGACGACGTGCACCTTCGTGCCGTTGACGTTCAACTGGGCATAGACGAAACCCTTGTTGGAGTACGCGTCGGAGCCGCAGGCGTCCTTGTAGACGTACTGCTCCTTGCGCAGGATCGGCCACTTGCTCAGGACGGTCACCCCGCCGTCCTCCGGCGTCACCGAGGAGTACGCGCCGCCGGTGGCGTCCCAGCCGTTCTTGCTGCGGCCCATGACGGGGGTCTGGTGCGGGTATCCGCCCGCGGCGTTGGCCTTCAGGGCGTCGGACGAGGAGTTGTCGAAGGCCTCCTGGAGGACGACCACGTCCTTGCCCTGGAAGAAGCCCGCGGCCGGTATCGCCTTGGCGCGGTGGTCCTGGCCCCAGTTCGGGTACAGGGTCTTGCTGAAGAGAAACGCGTTGTACGAGAGCACCTTGAGTGCGGGAGTGTCGACAGAGGCGGCAGGTGCGTCGACGGCGGTCGCGGACGGGGCGACGGCGGCGAGCGTGGCCGCTGCGAGCGCCGTGGTGATCGCGACGGCCTGAGTCCTGCGCAGCGCTGGGTGCGGCACTGAATCTCCTGTTGTGGGTGGGGGGTTGTGCGAGGGTCGTCGTGCACGTCGTCATGCACGACGTCGTGAACGTGCACGTGATGTGACTGATGTGGCGCCGCATATCCAATCAGCCGTGATTACTTCTGGGGATACTTCGTGTGAACAAAGATCCCGCCGCAGGTGCACGACGATTTTGTGCGACCCGCCAGGACCCGGTGAGCCCACGTGACCGGAGTGGCGCGGGGCGCGGCGGGCCGCTCAGAGGTCGGCGAGCGTGCTCTCCACCGTGTCGAGCAGTACCTGCCGGTCGTCCTGGACGCGGGCGAGGATGCGCAGGCCGTAGTAGGTGCTCTGCACCCGGCGCGCGACGGCCACCGCGTCGGTGGTGGGACGGAGTTCGCCCGTGCGCGCGCCGGCCGCCACGACCGTGCGCAGCTCCTCCTCCACCCGGTCGAAACTGCGCCGGACGGCTTCCTTGACCTCCGGGTCGAGCCCGGCGATCTCGACGGCCGCGTTGATCGCGAAGCAGCCGCGCCCGTCCGCCTCGTCGAGGTCGGCGTCCACGGCGTGCACCATCATGTCCCGCAGCCGCTGTTTCGCGGGTCCTTCGCCCCGCAGGATCTCGACCTGCTCGGCGGTGCTGGTCTCGTAGTAACGCCGCAGGGCGCGCAGATAGAGCTGCCGCTTGCCGCCGAAGGTGTTGTAGAGGCTGGAGGGCCCGAGTCCGGTGCTCTCGCACAGCGCGCGCGTCGACGTGCCCTCGTAGCCGTGACGCCAGAACGTCTCCATGGCCGCGGTGATGACGCGGTCCTCGTCGAACTCTCGTGGCCTGGCCATGACCCCCACAGTACGGGTTTTGGAACACACGTACAAAACATCCGGAACGCCGTGGCTACGCGAGCGCGCCGATGCCCTCGATCTCGATCAGCCACTCGGGATCGGCGAGCGCGGCGACCTGGACGAACGACTCCGCCGGGAAGGGCGGTACGTAGAACTCCGCGCGGAGAGCGGCGAAGACGTCCTGGTGGGCGATGTCGGTGACGAAGACCGTGAGCTTCACGGCCTTGTCCGGACCGGACCCGGCGTTCGTCAGGACGGTGGCGAGATTGGCCAGCGCCCGGCGCGCCTGGGCCTCGAAGTCCCCGGCGCCCACCGTGTGACCGCGCTCGTCGACCGGGGCCTGCCCCGAGGCGAAGACGAGGTCTCCGACGCGGATGCCGAGCGAGATCCCGGCGGAGGCGTACCAGTCGGGGTCGGCGGTGACGCGGGTGCGGGCTCCCGACGGGCTGACTGCGGGGGTCTGTGACATGGCGTGTCTCATTTCTCTCGGTCGGGTCGGTGGCGTGTGGCGTGCGACGGCCTTCGTGGTCATGCGGTCACGCGTGTACGTCCCCGGGGCCGGGGCACGGCGTCCCGTCCCGCCCGCTGGAGTCGCGCCGCCCAGAGCACGGCCACCGCTCCGGCGGCGGCGAGCGCCGCGCCGACCCAGGCGACGGAGGCGTAGCCGAGACCGGCGTCGATGGTCATGCCGCCGAGGAGCGGGGCCAGGGTGTTGCCGACGTTGAACGCGGCCGTGTTGGTGGCGCCGACCAGCGTCGGGGCGGCCGGGGCGAGGGTGAACACCCGTGACTGGAGGGCGGGGTTGGTCACGTACCCGACGAGCCCGAGCAGGAAGACGAGCACGATCACGACGACGGTGGAGCGCGCCGTCAGCGCGAGCAGCGCGGAGAACACGGCGAGCGCGCCGAGCCCCAGACCGAGGGTCCGCAGCGGGCTCGCCTCGGCGGTCCGGCCGCCGATGACCAGGCCCACCATCCCGCCGACGCCGAACAGGGCGAGGACCGCGGGCACCCACCCCTCGGACACTCCGCTCACCTCGGTCAGCAGGGGCGCGAGATAGCTGAAGGTGACGATGACCGCGCCGAAGGCGAAGGCCGTGACGGCGTACGAGAGCCAGAGCTGGGGCCGCGCCATGCCGCGCAGCTCGGCCTTGACCGACGTACGCCCGGCTTCGGCCCGGCCGCCGGGGACGACCAGCAGCGTGCACACGAGGCTCACCACGGTGGCCGCGGCCACCGCCCAGAACGCGGCGCGCCAGCTGGAGTACTGGCTCAGGAGGGTGCCGGCGGGCACGCCGACGACCGTGGCCAGCGTCAGGCCGCCCGCCACGATCGCGACCGCCTTCCCCTTGGCCGCGGGCGGCACGAGGGCGACCGCGGTGGCCACGGCCACGCCCCAGTACCCCGCGTACGCGAGGGCGCTGACCACGCGCGTGACGAAGAGGACCCCGTAGCCGGGCGCGAGCGCACCGATCACGTGGGCGACGACGAAGGCCGCCTGGAGGCTGACGAGGGCGGTGCGCCGGGGCCAGCTGAGGGTGGCCACCGCGAGCAGCGGCGCGCCCACGACCATGCCGATCGCGAAGGCCGAGATCAGCAGCCCCGCGTCCGGGATCGAGACGCCGAGGTCGGCGGCCATGCCCGGCAGGAGGCCGGAGAGCATGAACTCCGAGGTCCCTTGGGTGAAGATGCCGAGCCCAACTATGTACACCGCAGGCGGCATTGACGCCCCTCCTGATCGCGACCGCTCTTTTGGAGCACTCGCTCCAAAACTGACGAGCAGGACGCTAGCACATTCTGAATCGATCGCTTCAAAACGTGGTGATCGATCGGGCACCAGGGCCAGGGGTCGCGGTCAGGACGCGGTCAGGGAGCCGCCCGGTCGCAGCCGGCCGCTTCGCCCGCCGCGCGCTCGGCCGCGCTGCGCAGCACGCAGAACTCGTTGCCCTCGGGGTCGGTGAAGACCACCCAGCCGGTGCCGTCGGGGTTCCGGCGGTCCGCCGCCACGGTCGCGCCCACCGCCAGGAGGCGTTCCACCTCTTCGTCCCGGGGAGTCTCGGGCTGGAGGCAGAGGTGGACGCGGTTCTTCTGGGTCTTCGGCTCGGAGACCTCGGCGAAGAAGAGGTGGAGTCCGGTGGGCAGGGCGATGGCCGCGGTCGATTCGCCCGGGAGGTCGTCGGCGTTGAGCGGGTGGCCCACCACCTTGCTCCAGAACCGCGCCAGTTCGTACGCGTCGGCGCAGTCGAAGGCGACGTTGAAGAGGGTCGAGCGCATGCGGGGAGCCCTTCGTCCGTGGCGGTGCGTGATCACGGGGATTGTGCTGCCGCGGGGCGTCAAGCGGTAGTCGTGCCGCGGGCGTTGTCAGTGGTGGGTGCCATGCTGATCGTCATGAATCCGCTGCCCCTGACCAGTGCGAGACCACTGACCCCGACCGGCGTCGACGCGGCACTGCGCGCCGCGTGGTCCGCCGACACCTGCTCGCCCGACGACGCCGCCCGCACCCCGTGGACCCCCGACAACCCGGCGTGGGGGCACTGCGACATCACCGCGCTCGTCGTGCACGACTTGTTCGGCGGCGTGTTGCTGGTCGGTGAGGTGTGGTCGGCCGACGGCGAGCAGCAGGGCTTCCACTGGTGGAACCGCCTGGCGAGCGGGGTCGAACTCGACCTGACGCGCGAGCAGTTCCTGCTGGACCAGCGGATCACGGAACCGCGCTCCGTGGAGCGACCGCCGGGTCGGCTGCCGCGCCGTCATGAGGAGTACGAACTGCTGCGGCAGCGGTTCACCGAGGCGATACCCCTGGCACCGGTGACACCGGCCGCACCCGGCGGCTGGACTCCCTGACCTCGATGTGCGCCTTCGAGGCGCGGGCCGCTGGGCGCTGGGCGCTGGGCGCGGCCAGGCTATCGATCTGTGGACAGTTCATGTCCCCAGATACAGTGCCGAGATGGTTTCGGAGCTGCAGCGGCTTGTCGACGCGTTCGGTGCCCGCCTTTGCCGCTCGATCGCCGTCGACGACGCGCGACTCAAGCTGCTCGCGTACAACGCGCACAGTGGCGACGTGGACGACGCCCGGATCGAATCGGTCATGCACCGCGGTGTGTCGACCGCGCTGGTCGCGCACGTCTGCGAGCAGGGCGCTGCCCAGGCTTTCGATGTTTTCACTCTTCCGCCGTGCCCCCGGATCGGCATCACGATGGAACGGGTCGGTATGCCGATCCGCCACGACGACGTGCTGCTCGGCTTCGTATGGCTGATCGGCTCCGATGGCCCTGTCGGCGACCGGGCCGTCGAGTTGCTGCGCGAGGCGGCCGCGCAAGCCGCCCTCATCCTGCACCGCGGCCACCTTGGCCTCGAAGCGGCTCGCAGCCATGCCAGGGAGCTGGTCCGCGACCTGATCGCCCCGGACCAGGCGCTCCGGACGGAGGCGGGTGTCGCGCTCGTCGAGGAGGAACACGCCGTGGCCGGCCCGGTCGCCGTCCTGGTGGCCATGGTGGGGGGCGAAGAGGGCGAGCCCCTGGCCGAAGACCGCCGTCTGGCCCTGGAGCTCGCAGTCGACCGCTGTCGACGGCGGCTCCCTCCCTCGCGCGGATTGGCCCTGACGCGTCCGGATCACGCGCTTCTGCTGACGATCTGGCCTGGGGCGCGTTCCCAGGTCGTCGAGCGCAATGCCGCCGAGCTTGCCGAGGTTCTGCGCGAAATGCTGGTCACGGAACTCGGCCTGGGACTGGCCGGCCTGTGCTGGGTGGGCATAGGCGGGCCTCGCCCCCGTCTGACCGAGGCCCGCTCTTCCTACGAGGAAGCCCGCTGCGCTGCCGAGGTCGCCCGCATCACGGGCACCCTGGGTCACGTAGTGGCTCATGGACAGCTGGGGGTGTACGCGCTCTTGGGCAAGCTCACCCCCGACCAGCTTGCCCAGGGCATCCACCCGGGGCTGCGCCCCCTGCTTTCGAACCCCGCGCACCGTGGGCTGGTGGAAACCCTGCGGGTCTATCTCGATCACGCCGGCGATGCCCGGCATGCCGCCACCGCCCTACATGTCCACCGCTCCACCCTCTACAAACGGCTGCATCGCGTCGAGCAGCTCACCGGACTGCGACTGGACGTCGGCGACGACCGACTGGCCGCGCATCTCGGCCTGAAGACGGCAGAGTTGCACCCCCGCCTTCCGGCATCGACGAATGCGCCGGACGTGGTGTTCTGAGCACGGGCCGCAGCCGGGCAACGCAACGTTGACCGGATACCCGGCACCAGGTCGGCCGACCCGGTGTTCGGCCGGGTGTGCCTTCTCGCTGACGCCGCACAGGTGGTCGACCGCCGGGTACGGGCCATCCTCTTCGCCGGGGAACCCCGGCTCAGCAACTGGCGTCAGCCGAGGACGGTGCCCGTGGACGGGGCCGGCCTGCGTCGGCGTGAGAACGCACCCAGGTCGATGGTCCGGCCGGTGTGCTCGCAGGTGTGCGTGAGCGCACTCCGGTCGTGGTCGTGCCCGCCTTCGACACCGTGGATCAGGGTGGTCATGAGGCGGCCCACCAGAGGGGCGTTCTTGAACTGATTGCCACTGGTGCCTATGGCCACGTAGAAGCCGGCAAGCTCGGTTCGGTCGTACACGGGGGTCCAGTCGTCGGTCACGTCGTATACGCCTGCAACACCTCGAGGCTTGTTGGGAACGCGCAGGCCGGGCAGTCGGCGAGCCGCCCGCGTCACCTGCGTCCTGAACCGCCACACGGTCGGAGTGGGACTCCCGTCGTCCGGATCGTCGAGCCATTCCAGCGGGTCGCACTCGGGTTCCGTGCCGCCGACGAGCAGGAACTCCCTGCCATCGGGCCGTATGTACGTGCCGAGGTCCATATCGGCCAGCACCGGTGCGTGCCGGTCCCCGGCGGCCTCGTGGTAGCCGGCGGGCGCCGCTACGTGGTGTACCTCCTGGCGCAGCGGCCGCAGACCGACGGTGAAGTCGCCGCCCACTCCGGCGAGCCGGTTGAGCTGTCCCGACCATGGGCCGGCCGCGTTGACGACCACCCCGGCGGACAGTTCGGTTCCATCGTGGAGGCGCACCCCGCGCACGCGTCCCCCGCGCCGCGTCACCGCAGCGACGGGAGTCTTCCACCGGAAGGCGGCTCCGTGTCGCTGGGCCGCCGTAGCAAGGTTGTGCGCGGCGAGTTGCGGGTCGTCGATGTAGCCGCCGTCGGGTGTGTGGAGAGCACCGAGCCGAGCGGGCGCGTCGGCGAAGAACTCGTCGTCGTCCACGGGGCGGGGCGGGAAGTACCGGCCGGTGTCCACGGCGGGCCACCGCCGGGACAGCTCTCGTGCATCCCATTCCTCGTACGGGATTCCGACCTTGTCGAAGTGTCGCGTGAACATGCCGCGGGGCGCGAAGTCCACGTCCAGCATGGTGACGCCGCAGCGGTTGAACGCCGCGAGGGGTTCACTGGCGGGTGCCTGGAGATGGTCGCGCCATGCTTCCCAGCAGTGACGGGACTCCCAAGCAGCGCTGACGCCCGCGATCGTGGGGTAGGTGAAGCGGACCACGGCGCTCGAGGCGCTGGTGGAGCCGTTGCCCGCGCCGCCGAACTTGTCGACCACGACGACCCGCAGGCCGCTCCGCACCAGTTCGAGGGCGATGGAGGATCCGATCACCCCGGCCCCGACAACGACTACGTCTGTGCTCTCAGCCATGTTCCAACCCGCCTTCTCGTTGCCGGACCAGACAGTTCCGCTGGCGGCGCGGAGGGTCGCCGCTCCGCCCGTCGTCCGCACATTACGCAGGTCAGAGACCTTGTTGCGGCGACTGTTGTCGCCACTTTCCGTCCTCGTATCCGACAGTTGTCGCGCGCCTGTGCGCCGATGTCCGTGGAACGGATCAGCCCTCTCTCATGCGCAGGATCAAGGTGACCGCGTCCTCCGAGCGGGTTCCGGGGGTCAGGACTTCCTGCAGGAGGAGGCCGCGCATCGCGGCAATGGTGACGGTGGCCAGATCCCGCGCTTCCTTCGCGTCGAGCCCTTCGCGTTCCGCGAGCGAGGACAGCATCACGGTCAGGTCGCCGATCGACTCCACGAACTCACGGAAGTCCTCGGGGCCGTACGCGGCCAGTCCGGCGACGTAGAAGAAGCCGCGGGTACGCGACAGCTGCTCCGGGCGGGTGTAGGCGCGCCAGATCGCCGCGACGAAATCGTTGAAGGTGCCCTGCTGCGCGGCCTCCAGGAGTGCCTCGTTGTCCCGGGATCGCTGCGCCGTGAGCATGGCGGCCAAGACACCCGAGAGCGACCCGAAGTGGTATCGCAGCAGGGCGTGGCTTGTCTCGATCCGGGCGGCGACCTCACGGAGCGACATCTCCGGCGGGGGAAGGGCCTCGCCGAAGGCGTCGAGAAGCCGTGCCAGGAGTCGCTCGCGCGCGCTGCCCTTGCGTTCCGAGGTTGACAGGATCACTCCCACGGTTTATCCATTGGAAAAGAAACTTCGGCGGTCCGTGTTGCTTCGCACATGGTCGCAGCCGGCTCGCAACGACGGAGGATCGACCATGGGACCTGCTCATGTGGTCGGCGCGGCGGTCATCGACGGATCGGGGCGCGACCCAAGCAACCTCGACATCACCATCGAGAACGGCCGCATCACCCGGCTCGGCGCCTCCAGCGCGCACGGTGAGCGTCTCGACGCCGAGGGACTGACGATGACGCCCGGCCTGATCGACGCTCACGTCCATCTGGGCCTGTCGAGCCCCATCCAGCCGCACTTCTCGTTTCAGATAAGTGCCGCCGAGGTCGCGGCGGACATCTTCGCCACGGCCGGCGCGACGCTCGACGCCGGCTTCACCACCGTGCGCGACACCGGCGGGATCGACGGCGGTGTCGTCACCGCGATCGCGAAAGGCAAGGTCAGAGGGCCACGCACCCTGTCGTGCGGACCGGTTCAATGCCAGATCGGCGGGCACGGCTACTACGGAGCCGAATGGGAACCCACCGAGCTGTGGAGCAGCCACCACATCCCCGGCCTGTGCGCCCTCTCCATGATGGCGGGCAACGCGGACGAGCTGCGTCACAACGTCCGCGAAGCCTTCCGTCGCGGAGCCTCCTTCCTGAAGCTCTGCGTCACCGGCGGAGTGGTGGGCGCACATGATCGACTGTCCGACACCCAGTTCACCGTGGAAGAGATCGCTGTCGCAGTTCAGGAAGCCGCGGCACGGAACACCTATGTGACCGTTCACGCCCACAACAACGAGGGCATACGCAATGCGGTCGAGGCCGGGGTGCGCTGTGTCGAGCACGGCACCAGCCTCGACGAATCCACAGCGGCCCTGATGGCCGCTCGCGAAGTCGCCCTCGTGCCCACGTTCGCTGTCGTCGAGCAACTGCTGCACGACACCGCCCAAGCCGGGCTCGCCGAGTCGACCCGCGACCGAGTCGAGGGCGTACGCGAGCAGATGACGAAGGCGCTCGCCGTCGCCAAGCACGCAGGAGTACGGATCGGGCTGGGTTCCGACCTCATCGGTCCGGCCCAGGGCCTTCGCGGCAGAGAACTCAGCCTGCGCGCAGCCCTCGAGACGCCGATGGAAGCGCTCGTGGCGGCGACCCGGACCAACGCCGAGATCCTCGGCCTGGCCGGCCAGGTGGGGGTCATCACTCCCGGCGCGCAGGCAGACCTCGTGCTGTGGAACGGCAACCCGCTCGAAGACCCGGAACTGTTCTCCGACCCCACCAACGCCGTCCTCGTGATCCAGGCCGGCCATATCATGAAGGACCTCAGATGAGCACCATGTGGCAGGGCTGCCTCGCCCACACCGACTACTTCGAGATGCGCTCCGGCGGTGGGCACGACTACGGGATCTGGGTCACCACGCCACCGCGCTACGACCCCGCCGCGGCACAAGTGCCTGTCGTGTACGTCCTCGACGGCAACTGGGCCGTGGGCATGACCGCCCCACTCATCGTCACGCAACTGGACCCCATGCAGTCGATCCAGCCCTACGTCCAGGTCAGCGTGGGCTACGCAGGCGAGGAAGCGGAGCAGTGGGAGCGGCTGCGCAACCGCGACCTCGTGCCCCCCGGCGAACCCATCGCGAAGGAGTACATCGATGCGGTGGAGACGGGGGTCGAAACCGGCACGATGACTCGCGGGCAAGCCGATGCCTACCTCGCTGAACTGAGCGACAGCCGCGGGGACATGTTCCTGGACTTCCTCACCGACGACCTGCACCCGCGGATCGAACGCGACTACGGCACAGCCCCGAGCGGTCACGGGCTCTTCGGCTACTCCTACGGCGGACTCTTCAGTCTCTACGCCTGGCTCACCAAGAGCACCTTCTTCGAGAGCATCGGCGCGGGCAGCCCCGGCATCGTCAACGCGGACAGTCAGGTCTTCGCCCGTCTTCACGCGATGGGTGACACCCTGCCTGCCACCAAGCTCCACGTGACCTTCAACGACCGGGAGATCCTCGGAGACATGGCGGTCTACCAGAGTCTCGCGAAGAACACGGCCACGTTCCTTCACCGCCTGACCTCACGCAACGGCTCCGTCACCAGCGCACTCATGCACGAAACCCACGTGACCGGGCTGCAGGCATCGTTCCTCAGCTACCTCAGGACCTGCCGCGCCCAGTAGGCCTGGACGCCGCGGCAGCACTGCCTGGCCGCCGTGCTGGGCGGCGGCCGCTCCGCGTCCCGCTCACTGCCGGCCGCACAAGGGGACCAGCTTCTGCTCCTCCTCCGAAAGGCTGGGGGCGGGAGTGCTGCCGCTCTTCGCGGACCGTGCCTGCTCGTTCTTCTTGCAGGCCGACGCCTGGACGGCGAGCTCCTCGATCTTCTCCTCCGACTCGTCGATGCCGTCTTCGGTGATGGCCGACTCGACCTGCTTGCGCTGGTACGCCGGCAGGTACTTGAGCTCGATCTCGGGGTGGTCGTCCTCCACCGTCGACAGGTCCACCCAGCCGATCTCCTTGTCGACTCCCCTGTACAGCGCCACGTGCCCCTCGTGGGCGCCGACGAAGTACTGCGTCTGCGTCCACCGGTAGCCGCCGTACATGCCGCCGATGAGCACGAGGGCCATTACGACGCCGAGCACCACTCCGCGACGGGGCTTGCGCCGCGCCGGTTCCTGTCGTCCGGGGCCGGTGGCTGCGGGCCTGGGGGGTGCCGTCCCCGCGGCGCCCCACACACCGCTGGAGGGCATCACCGCCATGGGGCGGCTCTCCGGCTCCGGGGGCGGGGTCGGAGTCGGAGTCGGGGGCAGGCTCGGGGGCGGCTTCGGGGTCGGGGGCAGGGTCGGGGTCGGCTTCGGTGCGCGTGACGTGAGCAGTTCCAGCGCCTCGGAAGCCGTCGGGCGGCCATCCGGGTTCTTCTCCAGCAGCCCCAGGATCAGGGGTGCGAGGCGGCCCGCGCACCGCAGAGGAGGGGCCGGTTCGTGCACGACCGCGTACTGCGAGCCGACGACGGTCTCCCGGCGGAAGGGGGACACCCCCTCCACCGCCTCGTAAAGAGTCGCCCCGAGCGAGAACAGATCGCTCGCGGCATTGCCCTTGTGTCCGCGGGCTCGCTCCGGGGAGAGATAGGGCGCCGACCCGATGACCACCCCGGTCACGGTCAGCCCCACATCGGCCTCGTTGAACGCGACCCCGAAGTCGGTGAGCAGGACTCTCCTGTCCGCCGTCACCATCACATTGGCCGGTTTGATGTCACGGTGCACGATGCCCGCCCTGTGTGCCGCTTCAAGTGCCCTCAGGACGGCCGTGGCCACCTCTTCGACGGCATCCACCGTCAGGCGTCCCGCCCGGAGGCGCTCCTGCAGGGTGGCTCCGGTGACGAGCTCCATCACGATCCACGGCACGCCGTCCACGATGACGACGTCGTGCACGGTGACGATGCCGGGGTGGTCGCGCAGCCGCGCCGCGTTGCGGGCTTCGCGTATGGCGCGCTCCAGGCGGTCCGCCCTGTCCGCGGGCGACATCACCGGCGGCAGGAACACTTCCTTGATCGCCACATCGGTCCGGAGCTGCACGTCATGGGCCTCCCAGACCCGCCCCATGCCGCCGGCACCCAGAGTCCGGACGAGCCGATAGCGACCGCCGATCAGCTGCCCGTGCTCCGCCCCATGTGCCACGGCCCCTCCGCCCCACGCCTGCAAGGACCTCAAGCTGCCAGCAGAATAGCCGCGGCCATCCCGCACGGTCGGCGCGATTGCTCAACTCCCCCTCCTCGTAACGGAATTCGGGGAAGGCGGGCCACAGAGACGCTCACCCGTCACGCGAGCAACCACTCGCCCGCCGCCGGTCCCTCTTGTTCGGAGCGGGACTCCGGTTGTTCGGAGCGGGACTCCGGGACGGACAGCGGTTCGGCCGTCCGGGGCAGTGTGGTTCGCTCTTCATCCTTTCATCCTTTTTGTGGCGATATGTTCGCCAGATGATCATCCTGACCCGGAGACCGGGTACCCGAAGACTGACCAGCGCCCGCGCCCTGACCGCCCTCACCCTCACAGCCCTCACCGCGCTCGCCGCCTGCGGCTCGGACCCGGCTCCGGGCAGCCGCGACCAGGCCGCGCGCCACTCGGCGAGCGCCCCGCCCCGCCCCGCGACCCTCGCCCCGGGCCCCGCGGGTCTCACCCCCGTCTTCAAGAACGCGCCCCGCACCAAGACGTCCGCCGCCCCTACCGTCGCCCTCACCTTCGACGCCGACATGACCGCCGATCAGGGGCCCCGCGCCGCGGCGGGCGAGCGGTTCGACAATCCGGCGCTGGTGGCGACGTTGCGCCGGCTGAAGGTGCCCTCGACGTTCTTCATGACGGGGCGGTGGGCCGAGGAGTATCCGGCGCAGGCCAAGAACATCGGCCGGGACCCGCTCTTCGAGGTCGCCAACCACTCGTACAGCCACTACGCCTTCACCGACCGCTGCTACGGCCTGCCGACCGTCCCCGCCTCCCGCATGCGCGCCGACGTGGAGCGCGCCTTCGCCGCCTTCCGCAAGGCGGGCGTCGAGCACCAGGTGCCGTACTTCCGCTTCCCCGGCGGCTGTTACGACAAGCGGGCGCTGCGCGCGCTGGCTCCCGGCGGCGTCACGGCCGTGCAGTGGGACGTGGTCAGCGGCGACGCCTTCGCCACGGACGCCGACGCGGTGGCCCGGCAGGTGCTCGACGGGGTGCGGCCCGGCTCGGTCGTCGTCATGCACTGCACGCGCAGCGCGGCTCCCACGACCGAGCGCGCCCTGCGCACGATCGTCCCGAAGCTGCGCGAGCGCGGCTTCCGGTTCGTCCGGGTGTCGGAGCAGATCCGGATGTCGGAGCAGAGCCGGACGTCGGAGCAGAGCCGGACGGCCGCCGATACGCGCGGATAGCGCGGCCGGCGCGGATAGCCTGGCTCCCATGGATGACACAGCCGATGGCGCCACCAGCGACGACACCGCCGAGTGCGTGCTGTGCCGCAAGCCCACCGAGTACCCGGAGACACACAAGGGCGTGACGCTGTGCCCCGTGTGCGAGTGGCACGAGGCGCAGCGCACGGCCTGCTCGGGCTGACCCACGCCCCCGGGCCCTCAGCCCTTCACTCATCCCCTGCGCGCATCACTCACCCCCTGCGCGAAGCCATCCCGCAGGCCACCCCCACCGCCGCCACCGCGAGCACCGCCGCCCCCGCGACCGGCAGCAACGGCACCGGCACCGCCCCGTCCCGCGACCCCGTGACCAGCGCGGTCAGGGTCGCCTTCGCCGGTGAGCCCGTGGTCACCAGGGCGAGCAGCGAGGCGAGCAGCATCACCGGGATCGCCCGCCCCGGCGAGCGCATCAGCGGCCCACTGGTGACGGCGCCGACGGCAGTGCCCAGGAGGGCGCTCACCAGCATCGCGAGGAGCCCCGCACCGCTCGCCGCGAGCCGGTTCACGGCCGTCCGGTGATCGGTGCTCGCCGAGTCGCTGATCAGCGCGACGACGACGGTGGCGACGGCGCCGAGCACGGCCGAGGCGAGGAAGGCGGAGAGCAGGCAGGCCAGCTGCGCCCGCCAGGGACCGGCCGCCGCGGCCACGCAACTGCGGGCGGCGGGCGGCTCGTTGGTGGCGCAGATCCGTACCAGCCAGGCGGCGACGGGCAGCAGCGCGGCGGCAGCGTACGCGAGGGAGTCGAGGACGGGCTGCCCGCTCTGCACGCCGACGGCGAGGAACGCGGCGTAGAGGATGACGGGGGCGAGCCAGCGCTGGGAGCGCAGGAGGAGGGCGGACTGGTAGTGGAGGAGGGCGTTCATCGGTCGTACACCTCGCTCGACGCGGGCGGAGTCGCAGGCAAAGCAGTGGGCGCGACAGAGGACCCGGCGGACGTGGGACCCGGCGCGGAGGACCCGGCGGACGCGGGACCCGGCACAGCCCCCGAGACCGACACCACGTGCCACGGCGGTCGCGCCGCCAACAGCGCGCGCAGCGCGACGTCCGAGTGCGTCGCCGCCACCGTCAGCCGCAGCGCGCCCTCGGCGGAGTGCGAGGTGACGACACCGGGCAGGGAGGGCGGCGCGACCCCCGGCGGCCCCTGCGCCTCGATGACGGCCGAAGGGCCTTCCAGGGCGGCGGCATCCCGCGAAGTGCCTTCCGGCGTACGGAGGTTCACCGCCGATCCGGCCACCGCGTACGTCTCGTCGACCGTCCCCGAGAGCCGCCGCGGGTCATGGTCCACGAAGACGACGGCGCCGCCCCGCGCGACCCGTTCGGCCACGGCCCGGTCGAGTTCGTCGCGGGCCGCGGCGTCCAGGCCCGTCCACGCCTCGTCGAGCACGAGCAGCTCGGGCCCCGCGAGGAGCGCCTGGGCCACGGCGACCTTCTGGCTGCTGCCCTTGGACAGTTCCGACAGGGGCGTACGCGCGTGACTCCCGGCCCCGAAGCGCTCCAGCCACTCCTGCGCGCCCCGCTCGGCCGCGCCCTTCGCGAGGCCGTGGATGCGGCCCAGGTGCGCGAGGTAACCGGCGGCGGTGAACGGCAGCGCCGCGGGGAAGCGTTCGGGGACGTACGCCGTGCGCGGCCGTCCGAGCACGCGGCCCTCGGTCGGGGCGTCGAGCCCGGCGAGCACTCTCAGCAGGGTCGACTTGCCGGTGCCGTTCGCGCCCTCGATCCGCACCAGCGTGCCCGCACGGACGCCCAATGCGACTCCGCGCAGGACCCATGGCCCGCCCATGGCATAGCGCCGCCCCACCCCGTCGAGCCGCAGCGCGGCCCCAGCAAGATCACTGTCCATGCGGCCATCCTCGCGCAGGGGTCCGGCAGCACGGCAAGAGGTGCGGAGCGGCCGGGCAGGCAAGACGCGGTGAGCGGCCGGACAGGGGACGAGGAGAGCGAGGGCAAGGGGCAAAGCCCCCGCCGGGTCCGATCTTCCGCCTGGCAGACTGGACGCGTGAGCAGCGACGAGACCGCCGGGACCCCCCGGCCGCAGGACAGCCGAGAGCCCCAGGACAGCCCCTTCCGCGTGGAGCAGACGCCCCGCGACGAGGCGCCGCAGTACGTACTGCCGCTGGTGGCGCGCATCGAGCGCGCCGAGCCTCCGCACCGTACGGACGCCCTGGAGACCGCGGCTCGCGCGGTGCTCGTCATGCTCGGCGACGAGCGGTCGCTCGGCGAGGGCGAGTGGGCGCAGGCCATGCGGGACTGGCAGGACGCCCGTATCCGCAAGGTGGTGCGCCGGGCCCGCGGCGCCGAGTGGCGACGGGCCGAGGCGCTCCCCGGCATCACGGTCACGGGCAAGTCGGCGCAGGTCCGCGTCTTCCCGCCGGTGCCGCTGGACGGCTGGCCCAAGGACCTGGCGCGGCTCCAGGTCTCCGGTACGGAACTGGACGACCCCGAGCCCTTGTCGCCCCCGGACGGTGCCGCCCCCGTCCTGTGGATGAGCCCCGATGTCGACATGTCGGCCGGCAAGGCGATGGCGCAGGCGGGGCACGGTGCCCAACTGGCGTGGTGGGAACTGTCGGACGAAGAGCGCGCGGCCTGGCGGGACGCCGGTTACCCGCTCTCCGTCCGCACCCCGGACGCCGCGCTCTGGCGCGAACTCGTGGCGAGCGGCCTGCCGGTGGTGCGGGACGCGGGCTTCACGGAGATCGCGCCCGGCTCCTGCACCGTCGTCGCCGACCACCCCGCCCTGCGTTGAGCGGGCCCCGCCCCGCTGCACTCAGGTACTGATGGTGGCCACGGCGTCGAGGCCGTAGGTGCGGGCGTAGCCGTTCTCGGTGCCGACGAGAAGGTCGACGATCTCGAAGTAGCGGTCCCAGAACGGGGTTTCGCGCAAAGCGTCGATGAGCAGCTGGTAGGCCTCGTGGTCGTCGGCCTCCCAGACCCATACGTCGGTGACGCGGGTGGAGTAGAACTCCGTGTCGTAGAAGCGTGACCGGACACCGGTGGTCCTGGCCTTGATCGCGGGGATGACCTGGGTGCTGAACGCGTCCACCCGTTCCTGAACGGTCATGGCCAGCCACTCGGGCGTGGTCTTGACGAGCATGAACGCGGTGACCGGCGGTGCGGTGTTCTCGGCGGGCATTGCGGGCGCCTCCTGGGCGTCAGGTGTGCGTTGGATGTGCGCTGGATGCGCGTTTGATGTGCGTTGGAGATCAGCGAATGCGCGGCGGACGGCCGGGGGCGGTGGCCGTCAGGAGCGGACGGCGGGCTTGAGCGTCCGGGCGCACCACTCCTCGAAGGTGGTGGGCGAGGCGGTGTCCGGAGTACGGGCGACACCGGCGTCCAGGCCCTGGTCCTTGGCCCGCTTCATGTCGACGATGCCCTGGGCGAACGCCTCGTCGAGGCGGTAGCCGACGAGCGTGGTGTAGAGCTCGTCGAGCGGCTGGCGTTCGTAGCGGACGGGGCGGCCGAGCTGCTTGGTCATGATGCGGGCCAGGTCGTTGGGGGACAGGTCCTGCGGTCCGAGGACCGGGACGCTGTCGCTCCCCGTCCACGTGCGGTCGAGCAGCAGGCCCGCCGCGACGGCCGCGATGTCGGCGACGGCGACGAGAGGCGCCCTGCGGTCGGCGTCCACCGCATCGGTGAAGACGCCCTTCTCACGGATCGATTCGGCCTCCTCCAGGAGGTTCTCGAAGAAGGACGGGTTGGCCAGGGCCCGGTAGGCGACGCCGGTGTCCGCGATGAGGTCGTCCATGGCGAGGGAAGCGGTGACGAGTCCCGCGCGGTCGGCGACCGGGGTGCCACGGCCGAGCGCGGAGACGCCGACGACGTGGCCGACGCCGTGCGTGACGAGGGCCTTGGCGGCGGGGCGGGTGAAGCCGCGGTAGGCGTCCTCCGGGGTCAGGGAGGCGTCCGGGGGGACGAGCCAGAACACGGCGTCCGCTCCCTCGAAGGCGCGGTCGAGGACCTCGGGGTCGCCGTGCGAGCCGGTGACCACCTCGACGCGTTCGCGCACCGCGTCGGTGAGCCGGGCGGGATCGCGCACGATCACGCGCAGTTCCTCGCCGCGGGCGGGAGCGGAGTCCAGGAGCAGGGGCAGCAGCCGGCGGCCGATGTTCCCGGTGGGAGCAGTGATGACGATCATGGAAACCTCGTGGGTCGTGCCGGATCGGTACGTCCCTCATCCTGCGGAGGACCACGGTGTTGCCACAATGGGAACTTCGGCAAGGAATCATTGCCCGAAATGGAATTACAGGGGAATCACCTGAAGGGAATGACGCCCATGAGTAGCAGTCCGGAGCCTTCGGAACCCGTCGTCGACGCCCATCTCGCCGTCGCGCTCGACGCTCTGCTGGCCGAGCAGAGCGTCACTCGTGCCGCCGCGCGCCTGCGCACGTCCCCCGCCGCCATGAGCCGCACGCTCGCCCGCCTCAGGCGCATCCTCCAGGACCCCCTCCTGGTCCGGGCCGGGCAGACGATGGTCCCCACTCCGCGCGCCCAGGCGCTGCGTGACGAGGCCGCCACGGTGGTGCGCAGGCTCGGAGCGCTGCTCGCCCCCGACGGCGGGGTCGACCCCGCTGCCCTGCGCGGCACCTTCACCCTCCAGGCCGCCGACCTGATCGGCGCGGCCCTGGCCCCCGGGCTGCTCAGGCTTGCCCAACAGGAGGCGCCCGGCGTCTCGTTGCGGTTCCGTGCCGAGGATCTGGAGGCCGGTCCCGCCCTCCGTGACGGCAGGATCGACCTGGAGGTCGGCTCCATCGACCACGTCGACCCCGAGACCCGGGTCGAGGAACTGGTCGCCCTGCGGATGGCGGCGGCCGTCCGGCCCGGACACCCCCTCACCGAAGGGACGTTGACCCCGGAACGGCTCGCCGCCGCCGAGCACGTCGTGGTGAGCCGCCGCGGCCGGTTCACGGGGCCGCTGGACGCCGCCCTGGCCGAGCTGGACCTCCAGCGGCGGGTCGTCGTCGTCCTGCCCAGCCACATGGCGGCGATGGCCCTCGCCGCCGGCAGCGACGTCGTCTGCCTCGTCCCCACCGCGCTTCCCGGCGCCGCCCCCACCCCCCTCACCGACCCGGCCACCACCCTCGGCCTGCGCCTCCTCGACATCCCCCTGCCCCTGCCACCCCTGTCCGTCGGCATGGCATGGCATCCCCGCCAGGCGGCCGACGGAGGCCACCGCTGGCTCCGCGACACCGTCCGCAGGACGCTCCTCGCACCCGGGAGCCCGTGAACCAGGGAGCCGGGCCATCTGACGTGCGCGCCCACAAGCCCGGCGCCACGAGAGAGGATGTCCCTCGGGAAATCGAAACGTGCGACGGACTGGGCAACCAGACGGACTGGGCAACCAGACAGAGCACGACGGAACGGCGCTGAGGAGACCGGCATGGCGAGCGAGCTCGGCGTGAGCGAGGACGCGGGAGCAGGCGCGAGCCCTGGCGCTGGCGCGAGTCCTGACACCGGCGCGGGCCCCGCCACGCGCACGAGTGCCGGCGCGGCGGGCACCAAGCTCGACGGCCGTGTCGAGCGCGGCAACCAGACCCGGCGCCTCGTCCTGCGCCGCACGGTCGACATCGCCTCCGTCGAAGGCCTGGACGCGCTGTCGGTCGGCCGGATCGCCACCGAGCTGAAGCTCAGCAAGAGCGGTGTCTTCGCGCTCTTCGGCTCCAAGGAGGAGCTGCAGCTCGCGACCGTCCGCGCGGCGGCCCGCATCTTCCTGGACACCGTGGTGGAACCGGCCCGGCAGTCCCCGCCTGGCCTCGACCGCGTGTGGCAGCTGTGCGCGCGCTGGCTGGACTACTCGGAGCAGCGGGTCTTCCCCGGCGGCTGCTTCTTCTACGGGGTGATCGCCGAGTTCGACGCCCGCGAGGGTGCGGTGCACGACGCACTGGTCCGCGCCGACCGCGACTGGATCGGCCAGGTGGAGCACTGCCTCACCGAGGCCCGCGACACCGGCGGCCTGCACCAGGACACCGACGTCCCCCAGCTCGCCTTCGAGCTCATCGCCTTCTTGGAGACGGCGAACGCGCACTCGGTGCTGCACGGCGGACCGGCCGCCTACCGCAGGGCGGGCGTCGCCATCACGGCACGCCTGCGCGCGGCGGCGACGGACCCGTCACAGGTGCCTCAACTCCCCTGACGGCCCCGCGGATCGGCTCCGCACGGAATCCGTACCGACTCCGAGAAACAAGTAGCACGACCGTTCGTTTAGATTTATGCTCACGCCATGCCTTCACCGATCGCGCGACAGATCACACGCTCCCCCTGGCAAGCGGGGCCCGAGGCACACACGCCGGGCCCGGTCCTGGTGAGCGTCACGGAGTTCACCGCCCACCGGCACACCCAGACCGCCCCGATCGCCCTGGCGGGGCTGCGCCTGCGCCGGACCTGGTCGGGGACGCCCGGCGCCGTCGGCATGTGGCTCTGGGCCGACCCGTGGCACAAGCGCTCGGGATCGGTCTCGTTCTGGATCGACGAGCGGTCCATGTACGCGTTCGTCGGGCGCCCCGACCACGTACGGATCGTCCGCGCGCACCGGGACCGGGGCACGATGCGCGCCACCGCCTGGACCGCGGACCGGCTCGACACGGACGCCGCCTGGGTCGTCGCGCACCCGCTGCTCGTCGACCCGGCCGCCTGGCCGGGCCCGGCCGTTCACGCCAAGGAAGGACCCTGATGACCTCATGAACGACGTCACGAACAACGCCATAGGCGACGCCACGAACGACCTCGTCGCACTCGACCGCACCGCCGTCCGGGAATCGGTCCGCGTCCTGCGCGCCGCCCGCGACACCGACTGGGAACGCCCCTCGCCCTGCGCCGGTTGGACGCTGCGCGACCTGGTGGCGCACATGACCGCGCAGCACCACGGATTCGCGGCGGCGGCGCGGGGCGCGGGCGCCGACCGTACGTACTGGATCGCCCCGGATCTCGGCCGCGACCCGTTCAAGGTCTACGACGAGTCGGTGCGGCACGTGCTGGCCGCGTTCGCCGAAGAGGGCGGAGCCGGTGCAGCGGGCGGAGCCGGTCAAGTGGGCTCAGACGGTGAAGTGGGCGTTCTGGAGCGGGGGTTCACCCTTCCCGAGATCGGGGGGACGTTCACGGGGCGGCTCGCCGTCGGCTTCCACTTCCTGGATTACGTGGTGCACTCCTGGGACGTGGCGGCGACCATCGGCGTCGGGCTCGACCTCCCGCGGCCGGTCGTCGAGGCCGCGCTCGACATCGCCCGCCGGGTGCCCAAGGACCCCGAACGCCGGGGCCCCGGCGCCGCGTTCGCGCCGGTCCTGCCCACGCAGGAGGACGCCTCCCCGCTGGAGGAGATGCTGGCCCTCCTGGGGCGCGACGCCGGATGGGCCCCAAGCCCCTCACACCGGTGAAGCAATGCGTTGAACATCACGCACGCCTCTTCCGTATCTCCTGGTACCAGGAAGTAGCTTGCCTCCACGGCAGGTTGACGGGCAGGGAGGCACGGCACATTGCGGCGCATCAACGGCACGGCTCTGATCATCGCGGCACTCGTGGCCACACTGGGCGCGCTCGCGTTCCCCATGTGGTCCTACGCCGACCGTTCGGGCACGGGGCCCGCCAACCTGGCCGCCGGATCGGTGGCCACGCAGTGGGGGCCCCTCTCGGCGGCCGACCGCGATCTGCTGGTCAAGGTGCGGCTCGCGGGGCTGTGGGAGCTGCCCGCCGGCCAGCAGGCCGTCGAGCGGGCGCCGACCGAGGCGATCAAGGAGGCCGGTGACCATCTGATCGTCGGCCACACGGACCTCGACAAGCGGGCCCGTTCGGTCGCGGCGCAGCTCGGCGTGGAGCTGCCGAACCAGCCCACCGCCCAACAGCAGGGCTGGCTCCAGGAGTTGACCGAGGCCAGCGGCGAGACGTACCAGCGGAAGTTCGTGAATCTGCTGCGCGTCGCGCACGGCAAGGTGTTCAGCGTGATCGCGCAGGTGCGCGACAGCACCCGCAACACCCTGATCCGGCAGCTCGCCAGCGACTCCAACCAGACGGTCCTGGACCACATCACGATGCTGGAGGCGACCGGACTCGTCGACTTCGACGACATCGCGAACGGCGGCGCCGCCACCGCGACGGCCAGCCCCAGCGGCCCGCCGCCGCCCTCCGGCGTCGCTCCCCCGGAGCCTCCGCCGGCCGGTCCGACCGGCGACGTGTCCACGACGTCGCGGCCCTCGCCCGCGCCGCCCGGAGAGGTCAACACGGACAGGCCGGAACCTCAAATGTAGCTCTGAACGTCCCTCCTCAGGGGTTCGCAAGCGTCTGTCGGGGCCATGACCCCTGCACACGTTCACAAGACACGGGCACGACGCGGGGTCTTGGCGGAGGAGGGGGAACATGAAGCACCTGGGGACCGGAATCGGGTGGCGTCCGGAGATCGCGGACGCCGTGGAACGGATGCCCGGCATCGACTGGGTCGAGGCCGTCGCGGAGAACCTGTGCCCCGGGCACCTCCCCGACTCCCTCCTGCGGCTGCGCGAGCGCGGCGTCACGGTGGTGCCGCACGGCGTCGCACTCGGCCTCGGCGGCGCCGACCGCCCCGACGAGACCCGCCTCGCCGCGCTCGCCGAGCGTGCGGAGGCGCTCGGCTCACCGCTGGTCACCGAGCACATCGCGTTCGTACGTGCCGGGGGCCCGCTGACGGCCTCGCAGCCGCTGGAGGCGGGCCACCTGCTGCCGGTGCCGCGCACCCGCGACGCCCTGGACGTGCTGTGCGAGAACGTGCGCATCGCGCAGGACGCGCTGCCGGTGCCGCTCGCGGTGGAGAACATCGCGGCGCTGATCTCCTGGCCCGGCGAGGAGATGACGGAGGGGCAGTTCCTCTACGAGCTCGTCGAGCGCACGGGCGTACGCCTGCTCATCGACGTCGCCAACCTGCACACGAACCACGTCAACCGCGGCGAGGACCCCGCCAAGGCCCTGGACGAGCTGCCGGTCGAGGCCATCGCGTACGTCCATGTCGCGGGCGGCTTCGAGCGGGACGGCGTCTGGCACGACAGCCACGCCCACGCGGTCCCCGAGCCGGTCCTCGCGATCCTGTCGGACCTGGCGTCACGGGTGACCCCGCCGGGCGTCCTGCTGGAGCGGGACGAGAACTTCCCCGCGCCGCAGGAGCTCGAACGGGAGCTGGACGCGATACGGGCGACGGTGCGGACGCGGGCGCCCGCTTCCGGTGAGTGCGCCACCGGCACGGCGCCGGACGCCAGTGAGCCCACGGCACCGGACGCCGTCCCCGCCGCCGCCCGCCAGCGGCTCGCCCTCGCGCAGACCGCGCTGCTCTCCGCGCTCGTCGCGGGCACGCCCGCGCCCGAGGGGTTCGACCGGGCCCGGCTGACCGTGCAGAGCCGCGCGTTGACCGGCAAGCGAGCGGACGTCGTGGCGAAGGTGGCGCCCGAACTGCCGGAGATCCTCGGCAAGGGCTATCGCGCGCAGTTCTTCGCGTACGCCCAGGCCCGGCCGATGACCGGCGGATACCGGCGCGACGCGATGGACTTCGCCGAGCGGCTGCTGCTCGCCGGGCAGCCCGAGGACGCGGAGGCGCGCGGCCGTCTCACCCGGTGGTGGCTCGAGCGCTCCGGTCCCGCGCCGCTGGACGCGCGGCCGGTCACGCGGTGGCTGCGCGCGGCGCGGTTCGCGCTGCGGCGGGGCTGAGGGGGCGGCCGTGGAGATCCTGTCCATCGGCTTCGCCCTGCTGGTCGCGGTCTCGTCGGCCGTCCTCCTCGTCGGCGTCTCCCGCGTCCGGCAGCCCGCGCCGCAGCAGCCCGACGCACGGCACGGAGCCGTGTTCGACCCCCTGGAGGCCGCCTTCCTGGCCAGTGGCCCGGGCCGGGTCGCCGACGCTGCGATCGCGGCCCTGCACGAGGACGGACGCCTGGTGGTCGCCTATCCCGGCGTCGTCGCGATCCGGTCGACCGAAGTCCGCAACCCGGTGGAGGGCGCGGTGCTCCAGGCCCACGCCGCCGCGCCGAGCGGCGCCCTGCACTGGCTGCGCATCGGCGTGATGCGCAGCCCCGCCGTCCAGGCGATCGGCGACACCCTGGCCCGGCGCGGCCTGCTGGTGCGCCCCGAGGCCCTGGCCCGCCTGCGGCGTCACAAGATCCGGCACAACGCCCTGAGCATCGCCGGGTTCTGTCTCGTCATCGCGGTGATCGCCGCCGAGGACGGCGACGGCCCCGGATGGGACCCCGTCAGCGCGTCGACCATCCTCCTGATCGTGGCCTGGGTGCTCGGCGCCCTGGTCGGCCGGCTCTGCAGCCGTGCCACCCGCACCCGGGTGACCGCCGCAGGCCGGACCGCCCTCGCGGAGTACCGCGCCGCCGGCGCGCAGGTGTTCGGCGCGGCGCACCGCGTGGCGGTGGAGGGCCTGGTCGGCGTGCTCGACCCCGAGCTGCAGGCCCAACTGCACGCCGCGCACCGCGTCCGGCCGGGCAGTACGCCGGGCACGGCCGCGCCGTTCACCAGCTCCGGCGCGGGCACGCCCGTGTGGTGCGGAAGCGGCGTAGGCGGATCGGCGTGCGGCGGCTCCGGCTGCGGGAGTTCCGGCGGCGGCTGCGGCGGCTCCTCCTCGTCCTGCGGCGGGGGCGGCTCCGGCGGAGGCGGTGGGGGCTGCGGGGGCGGCGGCGGAGGCGGCAGCTCCTAGCCCGCTGCACGGGAGATCGCCGGGGGAACAGCGCCCGCCCGCATCCCATGCCCCTTACCCGTACGGCAGTTGACGTACTCCGGGCGGTATTCCGCAGTCGCCTCCCCGCGGCGCACTAACGTGCGGCGGTGCAACAGGAGGCGTCATGCGATCCATCAACGGCACCGGCCTCATCGTCGCGGGGCTCGTCGCGACGCTGGCCGCACTGCTCTTCCCTCTCTGGTCGTACGAGGACAGGTCGGGCACCGCCCTGGCCAGACTCGACGCGGAGAGCGTGTCGACGGAGTTCGGCCCGCTCTCCGCGCTCGACCGCGACTTCATCACCAAGGTGCGCCTCGCGGGCCTCTGGGAGCTCCCGGCCGGACAGCAGGCCGAGGCCCGCGGCACCAGCAAGGCCGTCAAGACGGCGGGCGAGCATCTCGTCGAGGGGCACACGTTCCTGGACGCGCGGGTCCGCGAGGTGGCGGCGCGGCTCAACCTGGAGCTGCCCAATCAGCCGACCTCGCAGCAGCGGGGCTGGCTCGACGAGATGAGCGACGCGCACGGCGACGCGTACGACGAGAAGTTCGCCAACATCCTGCGCGCCGCCCACGGCAAGGTCTTCTCGGTGGTCGCCGAGGTCCGCGCGACCACCCGCAACTCGCTGGTGCGCACGCTCGCCGACGACGCGAACACGACGGTCCTCGACCACATCACGGTCCTCGAAGGCACGGGTCTGGTCGACTTCGACGATCTGGCGCGCGACGCGGCATCGGGGCGCCCCGATCCGGTGACCCGTTCCCCCGCCCCGCCGGGCCCGGCCGAGTCCCCCGATCCGCCGACCCCGGTCTCCCCCTCCCCCACGTTCTCGCTGCCTCCACCGGCGTCCCGCCCCAAGCCCGAGGAGCGCGACGAGAACAAGGAGAAGCCCCGCTCGAAAGCGGAACGTCACGCACCCGCGCGGCCCCGTCCGCATGCTGGATAACCCGTGGCGCGGCCCCCACCGCCTCGCATACAACACCGGTCATGTTCTGGCTTCCGCTCCTTCTCGTGGCCTGGGTGGCGACGGGTCTGTCCTGTGCCCGGCTCTGCCTCACCGCGTACCGCGCGGCCCCGCACGGCGCGGCCCCGGGTGACCGCCGTGAACTGACGCTCTACGAAGCCGCGTTCCTCTCCGGCGGTCCCGCCCGCGTCACCGATCTCACCCTGGTGTCGATGGCCCGCACCCGGCGGCTGCTGCTCGCGCACACCGGCTGGGCGACGGTCGTCGACCCGGTGGGCTGCGACGAGATGGAGCGTTCCGTGCTCGGCGCGATAGGGCCCGCGGGGCAGTCGCCGATAGCTCCGGTGCGCAGGGCCGCGGCCGGCACCGAGGCGATGCGCGCCCTCGCCGACCGCCTCGTCGCGGCCGGGCTCGCCCTGCCCGAGGGCTCCTGGTCGGGGGTCGCGGGAGCGGTCCGGCAGGTGCGGGCCGCCGCGGCGGCGGTGATCGCGCTGGGGGCCGTCGCCCTCCTGATGCCCGCTCAGGCGCCGCCGGGAGAGGTGCACGTGGCTCTCTGGTTCGCGCTGCCCCTGGCCTTGAACCTGAGCTGCCTCGCCGTCGCCCGCTTCGAGATCCACCCCTACCCCCGCTGGGCCTCCCCCGCGGGCCAGCTCCTGCTGAGCGCGCTGCCCGCGCGCGGCGGCTCCGACCTCACCGCCGTCGCCGTACGCGGCACGCGCGCGCTCGCGGACCCGGAGCTGCGGGCGGCTTTCGCGCACCGGGATACGGCGCATCGGGGTCATTGAGCCCGACACGCCCGACACCGGCGGTGCGGTGCTTTACTTCGCCATTTACCGAACGAATCATCCCTTTTGTTCGAGCACGCACCGCCGAATGAAGGATGAAGCGCGATGAGAGCAGCAGCCGCCCTCTACGGAACCGCCGGATCCCTGGTCCTGACCGCACTCGTCGCCGCACCCACGGGAAGCGCGTCCGCGGCCGACACCTCCCCCTACCCCGAAGCCCAGGGCACGCTCGTCGCGGCCCAGCGCGCCACGGCGGCCGGTGTCCGCTTCGGCGCCTGCCCCGCGGCGGAGGGCCTGCCCCCGTCGGTCAAGTGCGGCACCGTCTCGGTGCCGCTGGACTACGCCCGCCCGGACGGCAAGCAGATCAAGCTGACCGTCAGCCGCACCAAGGCCACGCAGAAGGCCGAACCGCGGCGGGGCAAGGCCGTCAAGCGGCAGGGCGCCCTCGTGTTCAATCCGGGCGGCCCCGGCGGGTCCGGGATGTACTTCCCGATGGTCGGCATGATCCCCGAGTGGAAGCGCATCGCGGCGGCGTACGACCTCGTGGGCTATGCCCCGCGCGGTGTCGGCCGCTCGGCACCGATCTCCTGCCAGGACCCCAAGGAGTTCGCCAAGGCGCCGACGCAGGCTCCGACCCACCCCGACGCCGCGTACAAGCTCAAGCGCGTCAAGCAGGCCAAGGCGTACGCGGCGGGCTGCCTGGAGCGCTCCGGGGAGGCCGTGCGGCACTATTCGAGCCTGAACAACGCCCGTGACCTGGATGTGCTGCGGGCGGCGCTCGGCGAGAAGAAGCTGACCTTCATGGGCGCCTCGTACGGCACCTATTTCGGCGCCGTGTACGCGTCGCTCTTCCCCTCGCACGTGCGCCGCATGGTGTTCGACTCGGCGGTCAACCCCGCTCCCGCGCAGATCTGGTACCAGAACAATCTCGACCAGTCCGCGGCCTTCGAGCACCGCTGGGGCGACTTCCGCAGCTGGGTGGCCAAGCACGACAAGACGTACCACCTGGGCAAGACCCCCGAGGCGGTCATGCGCAGCTACGAGAAGGTGCGCACCGAGCTGGCCACCAAGCCCGCGGGCGGCAAGGTCGGCCCCGGCCAGCTGCAGTCGGCGTTCCTCCAGGCCGGGTACTACGACGACTACTGGCCGACGCGCGCCTCGGCGCTCTCGGCGTACCTGAAGGGCAACCCGAAGCCGCTCATCGAGCAGGCCGCGCCCGAGCCGAAGGCGGCCAAGGAGCAGGAGAACGGCAACGCGGTCTACACGGCCGTGGAGTGCAACGACGCGCCCTGGCCGACGGACTTCGGCACCTGGAACCGCGACAACTCGCTCCTCGCGCGCAGCGCTCCCTTCGAGACCTGGGACAACGCGTGGATGAACCTGCCGTGCGCCTACTGGCCCGCGCCCCGGCAGCAGCCGGTGGACGTCGGCACGGAGAGGGGTGAGCTGCCCCCGACGCTGATCCTGGCCGCCGAGCGCGACGCGGCGACACCGTACGCGGGCGCCCAGGAGCTGCACCGCAGGCTGGGCGACTCGGTCCTGGTGACCGAGCGGGACGCGGGCACGCACGGCATCGGCGGCGGCCCCAACAAGTGCGTCAACGGACACATGGAGGCGTACCTCCTGGAGGGCAGGCTCCCCGTGCGGCGCGCGGCGTGCGCACCGCACAAGGAGCCCGAGCCGCTGTCCGGCACGCGGGCCGCGGCTCTTCCCAAGGAGCACTAGCCGCTACAGGGCCCCGAGCCGTTCCAGCGGGAACGGCGGCTGGGCCAGCGGGCGCACCGCGAGCCTGGTCAGCGGCAGGGCGTTGTCGTCGCCCGCCGTGCGGTTGGCGTGCAGGACACCGCAGTGGGTGCAGCGGTGGACGAGGACCCACTCGCCGTCTCCGCGCACGGAGATGGCGAGGGGTTCCATCCGGGCTCCGCACTCCGCTGCCCGGTCGCCGGGGGTGTCGTCGAGGTGACGGCTCCACAAGCAGTTCGGGCAGTGGTTGCGGTGGTCGGTGCCGGGGGCGGTCATCGGTACGTCGAGACCGCACTGGAGGCAGCGGAAGGACTGGGCGCGCGCTTCAGTGCGGGCCCGCCGAGAGGTGTTGCGGGACATGGTGAGGATGACTCCTGAGCGTTGCGGAAGGGGATGACTCCGAGCTGTTCCGCAGGGCCCTGGGCATACACGCACCATCTTTCGTTCTCGGCTTCGACCTCTCGATGAAACGCTCACCGGGCGGGCACGGCAACCGAATTAACGCGGCGGCCGAACCGCCTAGGCGAGGCCCGCCACGAGGTCGGCGACCGACTTGCGGCGGCCGGTGTAGAACGGCACCTCTTCGCGGACGTGCATGCGGGCCTCGGAGGCGCGCAGGTGCCGCATGAGGTCGACGATGCGGTACAGCTCGTCCGCCTCGAAGGCGAGGAGCCACTCGTAGTCCCCGAGCGAGAACGAGGCGACCGTGTTGGCGCGCACGTCGGGGTAGCCGCGGGCCATCATGCCGTGGTCCTTGAGCATGCGGCGACGGTCCTCGTCGGGCAGCAGGTACCAGTCGTAGGAGCGCACGAAGGGGTAGACGCTGATGTAGTTGCGCGGCGTCTCGTCGGCCAGGAAGGCCGGGATGTGCGACTTGTTGAACTCGGCGGGGCGGTGCAGCGCCATGTTCGACCAGACCGGCTCCAGGGCGCGGCCCAGCTTGGTGCGGCGGAAGAGGTTGTAGGCCTCCTGAAGCTCGTCGGCCGTCTCGGCGTGCCACCAGATCATGACGTCGGCGTCGGCGCGCAGCCCCGACACGTCGTACGTGCCGCGGACGGTGATGTCCTTGGCGGCGAGCTGGTCGAACAGCTCCTGGACCTCGTCGGCGTAGCCGGCGCGGTCCTCGGGGAGCAGGTCGCGCAGCTTGAAGACGGACCACAGGGTGTAGCGAATGACCTCGTTGAGGTCCTTGGCCTTCTTGCCTGCGTTGGGGCTCTTGGCGGGGGCGTCGTCACTCATGACCCTATTCTCCTCCGCCGCCGTGCAGGCTCTGCACCGGGTTGGCGGTGAGCTCCTGCACACCGGCCAGGTCGCCGCCCAGCTGGTCGACGGCCGCGTAGGCGCTCGCGATGCACGCGGGGATGCCCACTCCGTCGTACGCGGCTCCGCAGACGGCGAGGCCGGGCAGCTTGGCCACGTGCTCGCGGACGCGGGCCACGCGCGCGTGGTGGCCGACGGGGTACTGCGGCAGGCCGTCGTGCCAGCGGGTGACGCGGGTGGCGACGGGCTCGGCGTCGAGGCCGGTGGCCGCGCGCAGGTCGCGCCGGGAGAGGGCGATGAGGTCGGCGTCGTCGCGCCCCAGGATCGCCGTTTCGCCGTACCGCCCCACTGAAGTGCGCAGAACCAGCAGGTCGGGGTTCTCCTCGGCGATCCAGCCCCATTTGCGCGAGGCGAAGGTGGAGGCCTTGATGGTGTGCCCGTCGACGGGCGGCACGAGAAAACCGCTGCCTTCGGGGAGGTCGGTCTCGCTGCGGCGGTAGGCGAGGGTCATGAGGGCCATGGAGGCGTACTCGACGGTCGCCAGCTCGGCCGCCGCGGCGGGCGCCTCGACGCCCAGGAGCGCGGCGGCGGCGTAGGCGGGCACGGCGACGACCACGGCTTCGGCGTCGAGGGTCCGCTCCGCGGTGCTCACCTGCCAGCCATCGGGGGTGCGCCGCAGCTCGGTGACCGGCGTCCCGGTGCGGATCTCGCCGCCCCGCGCCCGCACCGACTCCGCGACGGCGAGCGGCAGTTGGCCGACGCCGCCCTCGATGCCCATGAACACGGGCCCGGTCTGCTGGTTCTTCGCGGCGCGGGCCTGGATCTCGCGGACGCCCTCCGTGAGCGAGGCGTGCGTGCGGGCGGCCTCGAAGAGCTGCGGGACCGCCGAGCGCATCGAGATGCGGTAGGCGTCGCCCGCGTACACCCCGCCGAGCAGCGGCTCCACGAGGCGGTCGACGACCTCGCGGCCCAGGCGCGCGGCGACGTACTCGCCGACCGCGACGTCGTCCCCGACCTCGGTGGGCGGCAGGTCGCGGTCCTCCTCGATGCGCCGCAGGCCCTCGTCGGAGAGCACCCCGGTCAAGGCCGAAGCGTCGCCGGGCACGCCCATGACGTGGCCCTTGGGCATCGGCCGCAGGGCCCCGCGGGTCCAGATCGCGGCGGTCGCGGTGGCGGGCGGCTGGAGCCGGTCGGCGAGGCCCACCTCGCGGGCGAGGGCGACGGCCTCGGGGCGGCGGGCCAGCATCGACTCGGCGCCGAGGTCGACGCGGACGCCCTCGATCGCGCCGGGGAGCAGCTTGCCGCCGAGCCGGTCGGAGGCCTCCAGGACGGTCACGCGGGCTCCGGTGTCGAGCAATCGGTGGGCGGCTGCCAGCCCGGCGATCCCGCCACCGATGACGACGACATGACCCGTACGTGTGTCCGTTTCGCGCATGCCCCCCACTCTACGAGCCGCGCGACACGACGCGTGCGAGTCCCGACCGTGACCTCATCGGGACCGGTCGGACACCATCGTTTCGCCCCTCCCCGGCGTCAAAGGAGCATCAGCGACCACGAACCTCGGGGGTACGTCGAGATGCTCGCGACCGGCACATCAAGGCACCGCACCGTCCAGGCACTCTCGGCCGTCCTGCTCGCGGCGGCACTCGCGCTCACCGGGTGCAGCGCGGGTGGCGACGGCGGCGGCGACAGCGACAAGGCGGCGGGCAGCGCCGCGCGGGAGGACGCGGCCGCGTCCGGCAACCAGGACGACAAGGGGGTGGCCGGGGGCGGCCGGGCGGATCAGTCCGGCAAGAAGAAGCCGCCCGAGCTCACCGGCACGCACATCATCCGCACCGCCACCCTGACCGTCCGCGTCAAGGACGTGCCGAAGGCCCTGGACGAGGCGCGCGCGGCGGCCACCGACGCGGGCGGCGTCGTCGGCGACGAGACCACCGACCGCGACGGCCGCGGCCACGAGCGCTCCCGCATCGTGCTGCGCGTCCCGCAGGACCGGTACGAGGAGGTGCTCACGGCGCTCGAAGGAACCGGCAAGCTGATCGAGCGCAAGGCCAAGGCGCAGGACGTCACCGAGCAGGTCGTCGACGTGGAGAGCCGCGTCAAGTCGCAGCGGGCGAGCGTGGAGCGCGTGCGGGAGCTGATGGACAAGGCGACGAAACTGAGCGATGTCGTCACCCTGGAGGGCGAGTTGAGCAGCCGCCAGTCCGAACTGGAGGCGCTGCTCGCCCAGCGTTCCTCGCTGAAGGACCGTACGAGCATGTCGACCATCACGCTCTCGCTCAGCGAGACGGCAGTGAAGAAGGTAGACGCGGGCGACGACGACCCGACGTTCGTGGATGCCCTGTCCGGTGGCTGGAACGCCTTCGTGACGATGCTGCGGTGGCTCGCGGTCGCCATCGGCGCGATCCTGCCGTTCGCGGCGGTGGCGGCGCTGTTGTTCCTGCTGTGGCAGCGCCTGGTGCGGCCCCGGCTGCCGCGGCGGCCCGCGGTGGCACCGGCGCGCGGGGGTGACGAGGACTAGAGGTCCGTCAACTGCCGCCGCGTCGTAGCGTGTCCGTATGAGTAGCGCGAGAGAGCGACTGGTGGTCATCGGGGGTGACGCGGCGGGCATGTCCGCCGCGTCACAGGCACGCAGGCTCAAGGACCCGAAGGAGTTGGAGATCGTCGCGTTCGAGCGCGGCCACTTCACCTCGTACTCGGCCTGCGGCATCCCCTACTGGGTCGGCGGCGACGTCCCTTCGCGGGACGAGCTGATCGCGCGTACGCCCGAGGAGCACCGGGAGCGCGGCATCGACCTGCGGATGTGCACGGAGGTCATGGAGATCGACCCGGAGGGCCGCCGGGTCCGCACCCGGGACCTGGAGTCCGGCGCGGAGGACTGGACGGCGTACGACAAGCTCGTGATCGGCACCGGCGCCCGGCCCATCCGCCCGGCCCTGCCCGGCATCGACGCCCCCGGCGTGCACGGCGTGCAGACCCTGGACGACGGCCAGGCGCTCCTGGACACGCTGGCCCGCACGCCGGGCCGCAGGGCGGTCGTCATCGGCGCTGGCTACATCGGCGTCGAGATGGCCGAGGCGCTGATCCAGCGGCGCTACGAGGTCACGGTCGTCAACCGCGGCGCCGAGCCGATGTCGACGCTCGACCCGGACATGGGCCGCCTCGTCCACGACGCGATGTCCGGCATGGGCATCGAGATGGTGAACGGCGCCGAGGTCACCAAGATCCTCACCGGCGACGACGGCCGGGTCAGGGCGGTGGCCACCGAGGACGCCGAGTACCCGGCGGACGTGGTGGTGCTCGGCATCGGGGTGCGCCCCGAGACGGGTCTCGCGGAGGCGGCGGGCCTGCCGCTGGGCCAGCACGGTGGGCTGCTCACCGACCTCGCGATGCGGGTGCGCGGGCACGAGAACATCTGGGCGGGCGGCGACTGCGTCGAGGTACTCGACCTGGTCTCGGGCCGCGAGCGCCACATCGCGCTCGGTACGCACGCCAATAAGCACGGCCAGGTCATCGGCTCGAACGTGGGCGGGAGTTACGCGACCTTCCCCGGTGTCGTCGGCACGGCCGTCAGCAAGGTCTGCGACCTGGAGATCGCCCGCACGGGCCTGCGCGAGAAGGAGGCGCGGGCGGCCGGACTTCAGTACGCGACGGTGACCATCGAGTCGACGAGCCGCGCGGGCTACTACCCCGGTGCGGCCGTGATGACCGTCAAGATGATCGCCGAGCGCCTCACGGGAAAGCTGCTCGGCGTCCAGATCGTCGGCCGCGAGGGCGCGGCCAAGCGCGTCGACATCGCGGCCGTGGCCCTGACGGCGCGGATGACGGTGGACCAGATGACCGCGCTCGACCTCGGCTACGCACCGCCGTTCTCGCCGGTGTGGGACCCGGTCCTGGTGGCGGCGCGCAAGGCGGTCGCTGCGGTGCGGAAGGCGGGCTAGGCAGGCGGGCCTGACCGGCGCGTCAGGCCCCGAAGAGGGCCGCGCGCCGCTCCCGCAGCCGTGCGAGGGTCTCGCGTGCGGTGGCCGCGGTGAAGGCCGGGCACAGGAGCGTGTCCAGCGGGGCGCCCCACCCGCTGGACCGGTGCTCCTTCTCGTAGACCTCGCGGCCGGCCGGGCTGCTGAGATGGAGGCCGACCCGGACGGCGTCGGGGCCGCCGCTCGGCAGGCCGGGATGCCCGTCGTGCGCGCATGACGCGTCGGAGAGGTGCGCGAGGGCCTCTTCCAGGCCCGCGGCCAGCCCGTCGAGGACGGGCTTGGACCGCATCATGTCGGAGACGGCGTACCAGGACACGGCCGTGGTGACGATGACGAGGCCCGCACGGTCGTCGGGGTCGGTGGCCCGGCCGAGCGCGTCGCCGACGTACGCGATCTCGCGGTCCGCCTCGGTGCCCGGCCGGGGGCAGCCGTGCAGGATGGCCGAGAGCGAGTCGATGTCCTGCTGGATGTCGTCGGGAAGGCGCGGCGGGACGCCGGTCGCCGAGCCGGGTTCGATGAAGTCCATGGCGATCCGCGCGAAGCCCGCGACGTTGAGCGGGCAGAGCCACTCGTCGCGCGGGCGCTCGTCCTCGTCCCACTCGGCGCTCTCGTCGGCCGCGGCCGACAGGATGTCGCGGAGCCAGAAGAGATGGTCCTCCAGCTCGTCCTCGGCGTACGGATGGCCTTCGTGGGCGCACGGCCGGTCCTTGAGCGCCTCGTCGGCGGCCTTCGCGGCGGCGAACACGGCGCCGGGCACGTCGTCGCCCGGCAGCCAGCCGACGTACGGCAGCATCATCACCAGCCCGAAGGTCCACTGATGCGCGAGCTCACCGCCGGGGTCCGCGGCGAGCTCACGGGCGCATTCCAGGACGATCCGGTCCATCTCCGCGTCGCCGCGGCGCTGGTAGTCGTCCTGGACTCCGCCCCAGGACTCGACGAGATCACCGATCTTCATCGCGGACACGTCCCGTCCCCCTCCTCACCCGTCACATTCAGGCGAGATTTTCGGCCAACTACGGACCGGCTCCGTCAGCGCGCGGTCCGCGTGTGGACATGCTCCACGAGCCGCGTCAGCGCGTCGGGGTCCGTGGCCGGCAGCACGCCGTGGCCGAGGTTGAAGATGTGCCCCTCAAGGCCGGCCGCGGCGTCCAGGACCTCGTCCGTCTTGGCCTCGATCGCCTCCCGCGTGGAGAAGAGGACCGCCGGGTCGATGTTCCCCTGGAGCGCCTTGCCGGGACCGACCCGCCGGGCCGCCTCGTCCATCGGGACGCGCCAGTCGACGCCCACCACGTCGGCGCCCGCCTCGCCCATCAGGCCGAGCAGTTCACCGGTGCCGACACCGAAGTGGATGCGCGGCACGCCGTACGGGGCCACGGCGTCGAAGACCTTTTGCGACGCGGGCATCACGGAGCGCCGGTAGTCGGCGGGGGCCAGCGCGCCCACCCACGAGTCGAAGAGCTGCACGGCGCTCGCGCCCGCCTCGATCTGCACCTTCAGGAAGGCGCCGGTGATCTCCGCGAGGCGGTCGAGCAGGTCGGCCCAGAGCTGCGGGTCGCCGTACATGAGCGCCTTGGTGTGCTCGTGGTTGCGGCTAGGGCCGCCCTCGACGAGGTAGCTCGCGAGGGTGAAAGGCGCACCGGCGAATCCGATGAGCGGGGTGGACCCCAGCTCGGCGGTCAGCATGCCGATCGCCTGCGTCACGTAGCTCACGTCGTCCGGCGTCAGGTCCCGCAGCTGGGCGAGGTCGGCGCGCGAGCGGATGGGGTTGGCGACGACCGGGCCGATGCCCGGCTTGATGTCGAGGTCGATGCCGATGGCCTTGAGGGGGACGACGATGTCGCTGAAGTAGATCGCGGCGTCGACCTTGTGGCGGCGCACCGGCTGGAGCGTGATCTCCGTGACCAGCTCCGGCATCATGCAGGACTCCAGCATGGCCGTGCCCTCGCGCACCTTGCGGTACTCGGGAAGTGAGCGCCCCGCCTGCCGCATGAACCAGACCGGCGTGTGCGGCACGGGCTCGCGCCTGCAGGCCTTCATGAAAGCGGAGTCGTACGTCGCTGCGTTCTGCTGGCCCGCGGGGCTGTTGTTGGCACTCACCCCGAAAGTCTCGCACGGGCCCGTGCGCCGCCCGCCCCGAGGGACACCCTGCCTTGACCGGGGCCCCTCTCACGGGTGTCTCTCCCTGCGCGAAGCCGCCGTTCCCCTTAATCTTCCCCGCATGGCTGCGGCTCAAGGACAACGGTCGGACGGCGCTGGCGAAATGGAAAGTACGGAGGGGAAGGTGGCGGAATCGGCTCCGTTGCCCTTTCGCGCGGCGGTCGAGGCGCTGCGCGGGGCACGGCTTCGGCCTGAGATCGAGATCGACCCGACGCGGCCTCCACAGCGCCTGGCCCCGCATGCGTACGCCCTGGAGGCGGCGGTGGTCGACGGCGACGAGGACCTGGCGGACGGACGTCTGGTCCTGCTGCACGACCCGGCGGGGCACGACGCCTGGCAGGGCACGTTCCGCCTCGTCACGCTCGTGCGCGCGGAGTTGGAGCCGGAGATGGCGGCGGACCCGCTGCTGCCGGAGGTCTGCTGGTCCTGGCTGACGGGCGCGCTGCAGGCGCGCGGCCTGGCCTGCGGGGAGCCGAGCGGCACCGTCACGCGGGCGGCCTCGCACTACTTCGGCGGGCTCTCCGAGCGGCCGTCCGCCTCGCAGATCGAGATCCGGGCGTCGTGGACGCCGCGCGAGGGGCCGGGCGGTACGCCGGACACGGCGGCGCATCTCGCCGCGTGGTGCGATCTGCTCTGCCAGGTGGCGGGGCTGCCGCCGGTCAACCAGGGCGGGCACGGCGAGGGGTCCGTGGTGTCGCTGCCGCAGCGACGGGGGCCGCAGACGCCGTGACCTACGGCGGGATGCGGCCGGAAGGTCTGTGAGGGGCCGGAGGGGGCTGGCAGGGAACGCCCCGGACCGGATGGAACCGGACAGAACCGGACGTGGCTGGATGCGGCTGGGCTGAACGGTCACGCGGATGAGCGAATGTGAACGACTGCGATTCGGGTTGATCTTCGGATGATCGATCGTGTGTCCGAATGGTCCGAATTGTTACTCACCAAATCGTGATCATTCTCTAAAGGCGGGCGGGTTTGGTGCCGAAGACCTTGGTGACCTTGAAAGCACGGTTCGTCCCGGCTTCATCCCCGAGCCGGTTCAGTCCCGCACCCCAGGAGGCCTGGTGTCCGTTCTCCTCGAGCAGCCCGCAAGCCTGGTCGCCTACCGCCCGAACAAGCCGACCGCCATGGTCGTCGTGGCCGACCCGCGCGTCCGCTCCACCGTCACCCGCCACCTGTGGGCCCTCGGTGTACGCGACGTGATCGAGGCCTCGTCGATCGCGGAGGCTCGTCCCCGCATCGGCAACCCCCGTGACATCTGCGTCGCAGACGTCCACCTCCCCGACGGCTCCGGCCTGACGCTCCTCTCAGAAACCCGTGCGGCGGGCTGGCCGAACGGCCTTGCCCTCTCCGCCGCCGATGACATCGGCGCCGTACGCAACGCCCTCGCGGGCGGCGTCAAGGGCTACGTCGTCACCGGTACCCGCAACAATGTCGGTCTCCCCACCCGTCCCGGCGCCGCGCCCATCGGTTCGGCCGCCGCCCGAATGCACCGCCGCCCGCCCGGCGCCCCGAGCCACCCCGGTGGCTACCGCGAGCTGTCCGGCCGTGAGGTGGAGGTCCTCCGCCTGGTCGCGGAGGGCCAGTCGAACAAGGCCATCGGCGTCTCGATGGGGCTCTCGGCGCTGACCGTGAAGAGCCACCTCGCCCGGATCGCACGCAAGCTCGGCACGGGAGACCGGGCCGGGATGGTAGCGGTGGCCCTGCGCACCGGAATCATCCACTGACTCATTTACACCCCTCGCGCGCCCGTCGACGGAACGTTCCGTCGACGGGCGCTGTGCATACACAGATACCCTTGACAGGTGACCGACGCCCAAGAGACCGCAGCAGACAGTTCACTGCGAACCACCGGAGGCGGCCCTCCGGACGACGTCGAAACGGCGCCGATCCCTTTGCTCGAGCCGCGTGATGGCATTCCTCCGGTGGTCGCCGACGCAACCTCGCTCGCCGAGGTGATCGCCGCTTTCGCGGCAGGAAGTGGCCCCGTGGCCGTGGACGCCGAACGCGCGTCCGGCTACAGGTACGGCCAGCGCGCCTACCTAGTGCAGCTGCGCCGTGAAGGCGCGGGCAGCACCTTGATCGACCCCGTCGCCTGCCCCGACCTGTCGGAGCTCGGCGAGGCGATCTCCGGTGCCGAGTGGGTGCTGCACGCAGCCACTCAGGACCTGCCCTGCCTGCGCGAAATAGGCATGATCCCCACCAGCATCTTCGACACCGAACTCGCCGGGCGCCTCGCCGGTTTCCCCCGGGTCGGCCTCGGCGCGATGGTCGAGGGCGTGCTCGGCTTCGTCCTGGAGAAGGGCCACTCGGCGGTCGACTGGTCGACACGCCCGCTGCCCGACCCCTGGCTTCGCTACGCGGCGCTCGACGTCGAGCTGCTCGTGGACCTGCGGGACGCGCTGGAGAAGGAGCTCGACCGGCAGGGCAAGCTGGAGTGGGCCCGCGAGGAGTTCGACGCGATCTCCTCCGCGCCGCCAGCTCCGCCGCGGGTCGATCCCTGGCGCCGTACTTCGGGCATGCACAAGGTGCGCCGCCGTCGCCAGATGGCGGTCGTACGCGAGTTGTGGACCGCCCGCGACAAGGTCGCCCAGCGGCGGGACGTGTCGCCCGGCAAGGTGCTCAGTGACGGCGCGATCGTGGAGGCGGCGCTCGGGCTTCCGCCCAACGTGCACGCGCTCTCCGGGCTCACGGGCTTCGGGCACCGGATGGGGCGCCGTCAGCTGGAGCAGTGGCAGGCCGCGGTGGACCGGGCCAAGGCCCTGCCCGACTCGGAGCTCCCGCAGCCCGGGGCGACCGTTTCCGGACCTCCGCCGCCCCGCTCCTGGGCGGACCGCGACCCGGCCGCCGCGGCGCGCCTGTCCGCGGCACGGTCGGCTGTCTCGGCGCTGGCCGAGGAGTTGAACATGCCGCAGGAGAACTTGATCACTCCGGACACGGTACGAAGGGTCTGCTGGGAGCCGCCGGCTCAGGTGGACGCGGATTCCGTGGCCGCGGCGCTTGCCTCGCACGGTGCGCGGCAGTGGCAGATCTCCCAGGTGACCCCGGCCTTGGTAACGGCCCTGACTCAGCCCCCGACGACCACCCCTCCGGTGTGACCGCCACCCCCACGTAACGCCGCCCCTCCCAAGCGACCGCCACCCCCACGTGGCGCCCGGACCGCCGCTCAGCGCGGTTCTCCCCCACCCACCCACCCGTTCACCCCGCAGTGCAGGGGTGAGGGGCGGGTGGGTGGTCCGCGTCACTGGGCAAACTGCGCGCCGACATCCCCAAATCCCCAAGCCGCCGCTCCGCGGCGAATCTCGCCCACCCACCCACCCGATTACCCCGCAGTCGAGGGGTGAGGGGCGGGTGGGTGGTTCACGCCGGGGGTGGGGTGGAGCCTCACAGACAGCCACGGCCGGGGCCCCCTCTGATCGCTGCGGGGTGGGGCCGCTGACCGTTACGGGCGTGGGGGGGGCAGCTGACCTTTACGGGCGTGGGGGCATCTGACCGTTACGGGCGTGGGGGCCACTGACCGTGACGGACGGGGGGCATCTGACCGTTACGGGCGTGGGGGCAGCTGACCGTTACGGGCGGGGGGGGGCCGCTGACCGTTACGGGCGGGGGGCCGCTGATCGTTGCGGGGGCGGAGGGTTCGGCTGACCGTTGCCAGGCGGATAGCTCAGCTGACCGCGGGGGGCGAAGCTCAACTGCCCGTTACGGGGCAGATAGGTGAGCTGACCACTGCGGGAGGCGGAGGCTCAACTAACCGCTGCGGGGGGGGGTGGGAGCTCCGCCTGACCGCTGCGGGAGGGCGAAGGGCTCAGTCGATCACTACAGGGCGGAGGCTCAACTGGCCACTGTGGGAGGCGAAGGCTCAACTAGCCGCTGCGGGGGGGATAGCTCCGCCGACCGCTGTGGGAAGGCGGAGGGCTCAGCTGCCCGTTACGGGGGGAGGGCTGATTGATCGTTGCGGGCGGGGAGCTCAGCTGACCGTTGCGGGGATGTTCCCCTGTACCGCCGCTTCGCGGCGGGTCTGTCCCACCCGCCCACCCGATTGCCCCGCGGTGCCGACGGATGCCGAGTAATGGGCGGCCGGGTGGGGAACATCCGCCGCGAAGCGGCGGGACAGGAGTGTCACCACCGGCCCGCAGGGGACAGAGGACGGCACCAGGCGGACGTCGGGATCGGGCGGGCAGGCGGGACAGGGGTGCCCATCACCGGCTCGCAGGGGGCAGGGGGCGGCACCAGGGCGGACGCCGGGCAATCGGGCGGGTGGGCGGGGAAAATCCGCCGCGGAGCGGCGGGACAGGGGTGTTACCACCGGCCCGCAGAGGACCACTCGCCCACCCCCGCCACGACGCCAGGCGGACGCCGGGTGATCGGGTGGGTGGGAGGGAGGCATCCGGCGCGAAGCGGCGGGACAGGGGTGCCATCAGCGGCTCGCAGGGGACACAGGGCGGCACCAGGGCCGACGCCGGGTGATCGGGTGGGTGGGTGGGGAACATCCGGCGCGGAGCGGCGGGAACAGGGCGCCACCGGCCCGCAGGGGGCAGCGCCAGGCAGGCGCCGGGTGATCGGTGGGGAGACATCCGGCGCCAAGCGGCGGGAACAGGGCGCCACCGGCCCGCAGGGGGCAGCGCCACGCGGGCGCCGGGTGATCGGTGGGGAGAGATACGGCGCCGAGCGGCGGGGACAGGGCGCCCCCCGGTCCGTCCGCCGCGGAGTTCGACCCACCGCCCCGGTGAAAGCCCGCCCGCAGGGCAAGTGTGACCTTCGCCTCCCCGCGGCAGCGCCCAGCAACCCTTGGCCGCATAGTTACCGACAAGTAGCATGGAACCCGGAAGCGCGCCGCCAGGCGCACCCGCACCCTGGAGGAGAGCCATCGTGCCTCGTACCGTCAGGGACGTCGTCTTCGTTGATGGCGTCCGCACCCCGTTCGGCAAGGCGGGCCCGAAGGGCATCTACCACGAGACCCGTGCGGATGACCTCATCGTGAAGGCCATCCGGGAGCTGCTGCGCCGCAACCCGGCCCTCGACCCCGCCAAGATCGACGAGGTCGCCATCGCCGCGACCACGCAGATCGGCGACCAGGGTCTGACGCTGGGCCGCACCGCCGGGATCCTGGCCGGGCTTCCGCAGTCCGTGCCCGGTTACTCCATCGACCGCATGTGTGCGGGCGCGCTGACCGCCGTGACGGCGACCGCCGGCTCCATCGCGTTCGGTGCGTACGACGCCGTCATCGCCGGTGGCGTCGAGCACATGGGCCGCCACCCCATGGGCGAGGGCGTCGACCCGAACCCGCGGTTCGTGAGCGAGAAGCTCGTCGACGAGTCGGCCCTCTTCATGGGCATGACCGCCGAGAACCTGCACGACCGGTACCCCACGATCACCAAGCAGCGTGCCGACGAGTACGCCGTGCGCTCGCAGGAGAAGGCCGCCAAGGCCTACGCCAACGGCAAGATCCAGCAGGACCTCGTGCCCGTCTCCGTACGACGGACCAACGAGGAAGCGGGCGAGACCGGTTGGGGTCTGGCGACCGCCGACGAGCCGATGCGCCCCGGCACCACCCTGGAGAGCCTCGCCGGCCTCAAGACGCCGTTCCGTACGCACGGCCGCGTCACCGCCGGCAACGCCGCGGGCCTCAACGACGGCGCCACGGCGTCGATCATCGCCTCCGAGGACTTCGCACGCGAGCACAACCTGCCCGTCAAGATGCGGCTCGTCTCGTACTCCTTCGCCGGTGTCGAGCCCGAGGTCATGGGCTACGGGCCCATCCCCGCCACGGAGAAGGCGCTCGCCCAGGCGGGCCTGTCCATCTCCGACATCGGTCTCTTCGAGATCAATGAGGCCTTCGCCGTGCAGGTGCTCGCCTTCCTGGAGCACTACGGCATCGCGGACGACGACACCCGCGTGAACCAGTACGGCGGCGCCATCGCGTACGGCCACCCCCTCGCCTCCTCCGGCGTGCGTCTGATGACGCAGCTGGCGCGGCAGTTCGAGGAGCAGCCGGACGTCCGCTACGGCCTGACGACGATGTGCGTCGGCTTCGGCATGGGCGCCACCGTCATCTGGGAGAACCCGAACCACAAGGACGCCGGAGGCGACAAGTGAGCAGCTCCACCAGCTCCACCACGGAGCTTCTGAAGGGCGCGGCCGAGCTGTTCCCGGACGAGGTCGTCACGCAGGCGCACGTACGCCACCTCGACCTGCCCGCGGGCGCCGGGCGCTTCGCGCTCATCACGCTCGACAACGGCTTCGACCACACCAAGCCAACCACCTTCGGCCCCGGCTCGCTCGCGAACCTGAACGCCGCGATCGACCAGGTCGAGAAGGAGGCGGCCGAGGGCACGATCGTCGGTGTCGGTGTGACCGGCAAGCCGTTCATCTTCGCCGTCGGCGCCGACCTCAAGGGCGTCGAGATCCTGAAGCGGCATGAAGACGCGCTCGCCATCGGCAAGGGCGGCCATGAAGTCTTCAAGCGGCTCTCCGGCCTCGCCGTGCCGACCTTCGCCTACTACAACGGCGCCGCGATGGGCGGCGGTGTCGAGGTCGGTCTGCACTGCTCGTACCGCACCGTCTCCAAGGCGCTTCCGGCCTTCTCGCTGCCCGAGGTCTTCCTCGGTCTCGTACCGGGCTGGGGCGGCTGCGCGCTGCTGCCGAACCTGATCGGCGCCGACAAGGCCGTCTCGGTCATCATCGAGAACTCGCTGAACCAGAACCGCCAGCTCAAGGGCAAGCAGGTCTTCGAGCTCGGCATCGCCGACGCGCTCTTCGAGGGTGCGGACTTCCTGGAGCAGTCGCTGATCTGGACGGCCTCCGTCCTCAACGGCTCGCTCACGGTGGACCGCCCCGAGATCGACCGCGGCGAGGCCTGGGACGCCGCTGTGGCGCGCGGCCGGGGCATCGCGGACTCCAAGGTGCACGGTGCGGCCCCGGCCGCCTACCGCGCCCTGGAGATCATCGAGGCCGCCAAGGACGGCGACCTCCAGAAGGGCTTCGACGCCGAGGACAAGGCGCTCGCCGACCTCATCATGGGCGGCGAACTGCGCAGCGGCATCTACGCGTTCAACCTCGTGCAGAAGCGCGCCAAGCGCCCGGCGGGTGCCCCGGACAAGAACCTGGCGCGCCCGGTCACCAAGGTCGGCGTCGTCGGCGCCGGTCTGATGGCCTCGCAGCTCGCGCTGCTCTTCCTGCGCCGCCTCGAGGTGCCGGTCGTCCTGACCGACATCGACCAGGCCCGCGTGGACAAGGGTGTGGGTTACGTCCACGAGGAGATCGACAAGCTTCTCCTCAAGGGCCGCGTCAACCAGGACAAGGCCAACCGTCTCAAGGGCCTGGTCTCCGGTGTCCTGGACAAGGCCGAGGGCTTCTCCGACGCCGACTTCATCATCGAGGCCGTCTTCGAGGAGATCGGCGTCAAGCAGCAGGTGTTCGCGGAGGTCGAGGCGGTCGCTCCGGCGCACGCGATCCTCGCCACCAACACCTCCTCGCTCTCGGTCTCCGAGATGGCGTCGAAGCTGAAGCACCCCGAGCGGGTCGTCGGCTTCCACTTCTTCAACCCGGTCGCGATCCTGCCGCTCCTGGAGATCGTGCGCGGCGAGCAGACGGACGACGCCTCGCTGGCCACGGCCTTCGGTGTCGCCAAGAAGCTGAAGAAGACCGCGGTCCTGGTGAAGGACGCCCCGGCGTTCGTCGTGAACCGCATCCTCACCCGCTTCATGGGCGAGATCCAGAACGTCATCGACGAGGGCACCCCGGTCGCCGTCGCCGAGAAGGCCGTCGAGCCGCTCGGTCTGCCGATGTCGCCGCTGGTGCTCCTGGAGCTGGTCGGTCCGGCCATCGGTCTGCACGTCTCCGAGACGCTCAACCGTGCCTTCCCGGAGCGCTTCACGGTCTCCCCGAACCTCGCGGCGGTCGTCAAGGCCGGCAAGCGCGGCTTCTACGTCTACGACTCCGGCAAGCCGGAGCTGGACCCCGAGGTCGCCGCCCTCCTCAAGCAGGGCGACACCGTCCTGACCGAGGAGCAGACCCGCGACCGCGTGCTCGACGCCGTGGCGCAGGAGATCGGCCTGATGCTCGACGAGGGCGTCGTCGCCGAGGCGCAGGACATCGACCTGTGCCTGATCACGGGCGCCGGCTGGCCCTTCCACCTGGGCGGCGTCACGCCGTACCTGGACCGGGCCGGTGTCAGCGAGCGCGTCAACGGCAAGCGGTTCCTGGCGCCGGGCGTGGCCAGCGTTCCCGCGTAACACCTCCGCATACGGGCGATGCCCGGCGGGCCGAGAGGCCTGCCGGGCATCGCCCGTTGTCGCGCGCTTCCCGCCCGCGCCCGCGTCTCCCGCCTACACCCGCGTCCACGCCTCCAGCGCGAGCCCCGACTCCGCCTTCTGGCGCGCGATCCGCAGCGTGCCGTCGAGGCCGATCGTCGCCATGACCACGCGGCCCCGCGCGTCGAGGGCCAACGCCGGGGAGCCCAGGCAGGGTTCTCCCGTCCCGGCCCACCAGACGCCCGCCGTCTCGTCCTCCGTCGGGTACGCCGCTATCACCGGGCGCCCGTCCTGCCCCCGGTGGGCGAGGACCGTGCAGTCGTGGCCCTCTATCGTCGCGCGCAGGGCCGCCATGGGGCCCGTGGCCGGGGTTCCGCCGAGACGCCGCAGGTCCTCGCCGTCGCCGCGGTGGGCGACGACTCCCTTGCCGCGGGCGTCGGCGGCGTAGTACGTGAGGCGGTCCGTGCCCGTCTCCAGGGCCGTGCCGGAACCGACGGCCGGGGGCAGCGCGATGTCGTCGGAGCGCGTCAGCTCGGCGCCCTGCTTCTCCTGCGTCCAGTGCAGCGTCTTGTTCTCGGCCGGGCCGAAGACCTCGACGCGGCCGGTGGAGGTGGCGAGCGCCGTGATGCCGTCAAGGACCTCGCGGACCTTGAGGTCCTTCCACCCCTCCCACTTGCCGCCCTTGCCCTCGCGCCGCAGCCGCACGCTGTTCACGGCGTCCCGCACGAAGACGTGGACCGTGCCCGCCGCGTCCACCGCGGCGGTCGGGTCACCCAGGTGCGGGGCCCGCTCGACGAGCTTGGTGTGCGGGTTGCCGAGCGAGCGCCAGTCCATGAGGGGCCTGCCCGACTGGTACTGGATCGAGTGCACGATGTCGACGGCGGCCTTTCCCTCGCCGTCGCGCACCTCCCTGCGGCCCAGGAAGTGCACGTACCCGTCGGCTCCCTGCGCCAGGGTGAGGCAGGTCAGGTCGGGCGCCTCGAAGAACTCCGGCCCCGACCAGTCGGGGCCGCCGGGCGCGCTCTCCGTCCAGCGCAGCAGTCCGCCTTCGGTCCGGGTGTACGCGGTGAGCCGGCCGTCCCGGCCGCGCAGCAGCCAGCGGGCGCTCTGCAGGGCACCGGTGCTCACGGTTCTCGACCTCGACGACATGACTCGGTGGCACCTTTCCACGTCCACATACGCACAACGTTCACTGGTTAGTTTACGTTTGCCGGATGAGAACTCTGGTCGTCGTGGACGCCGCGAACGTCGTCGGGTCCGTCCCCGACGGCTGGTGGCGCGATCGCCGCGGAGCCGCGGAACGACTGCGGAACTCTCTGGTCGCGTACGCGGATCAGGGCCTGCCGGAACACCCGGGGCCGCTGGAGATCGTCCTCGTCGTCGAGGGCGCGGCGCGCGGCGTGGAATCGGTGCCCGGCGTACGCGTCGAGAGCGCGCCCGGCAGCGGCGACGACCTCATCGCGGAGCTGGCCGCGCAGGCCGCGGGCCGCCCCTGCCTGGTCGTCACGGCCGACCGTGAACTGCGGCGCAGGGTGGGCGAATCGGGGGCCCGGTGTGCGGGCCCCCGTACGGTTCGCCCCTAGGTCTGCTTCTAGGTCCGCCCTAGAGCCGCTTCGCGCTGCGCAGGGTGGAGGCGTAGTAGCCGTTGCCGTCGAGGCGCGATGTGCCGCCCTTGTCCCCGATCGTCGGACCGTTGACCTCTTCGCGGCTGGAGATGAAGAGCTTGTGCCCGTCGGCGTCGTGGCCGAGGAAGATCCCCACGTGGTCCAGGCGCTGCTTGGTGCGGGCATCCAGCTTGAAGAAGACCAGGTCACCGGGTTGGACGACGTCGATGGACTTGGGGCGGTCCGCCGCGCCGACGCCCTTGAGCCTGATGACGTCCGTGCCGGCCTTGCCGCGTGCCATGCCGTTGGCGGTGCGGGGCAGGCCGTCACCGGCCTGGTCGTTGGCCATCAGGGGGTAGCGGGCGCGGTAGCCGAAGACCGTGCGGATGAACCCGGAGCAGTCCATGGAGCGGGCCCGCTTCGTCTCCGGCTGGATGGTGGTGCCGTTGCGGAACGTGTACGGGATGCCGAGGTAGTCGAAGAAGTCCGACTCCTCCAGACGCAGGTCGTTCTCCGCGCTGCCGTCCGGGTTGAGCGGCCCGAAGTTGGCGTCGCCCGCGTAGGAGATGCCCTCGTCGTCCTTCTTGACCGGCGCCCCCTCCACGTACTGGAACGCCATCGCGAAGATGTCGTCCTCTTCGCTGCCGGAGAACTCCTTGTACCAGTCCTTGAACCACTTCTCCTTCTCGGCGCCCTCGCGCCACGTCTCGGGCATGAGCCGTACCCAGTCGTTCGTCACGACGCGGGACTTGGTGTTCGCGGGCTCGGTGAACGTACGGCTCGGTCCTGTCAGCGTCGCGCTGCGGGCGCCGTCCGTGAAGGTCGCGACGACCTTGCCGCTCTCGGTGCGCAGGACGGAGCGGTCGGGGTTCTTCAGGCGCTCCCACTTCTGCTTCCCGCTCCCCGGCTGACCGTTGCTGTTCTGCAGGCCGCCGGGGGTGTCGGTGACGGCCTGCACCTTGGGGGCCTTGGCCTCTTCGTCCTTGCGCAGTTCCACGGTCAGGTACGCGCTGCCCGCGAGGAGGGCGAGCACGGTCGCCGCGTGCAGGACGGGACGCTTCTTCTTGGGCGGCATGAATGACTCCTGGGAATCAGGCGGACGGCATGAAGCCGAGGAGAATCCCGGCCGTGAGGACGACATAGGCCATGAGCGTCACCGAGCCGGTGGCGAGCAGGGTGGGGCCCTTGGGCTGGCGCACCAGCTGGTAGGCGATCAGGCCGGGGACGATGAAGCCGAGGGTCTGGTTCGCGTACATGAGCGGGAACTCGATGGACAGCACGATCATCACGGTCGCCTGGAGGGTGACGCCGAGCAGGACGACCGCGGCGAAGAGGCGCTTGCCGTACAGGATCACGAACTTCTGCATCAGCAGGGTGCCGACGTAGGTCAGCACGGTCACGCCGAGCACCATGGCCGCGCGCTGCAGGTCCTCGACGAGGGTCAGGGCGAGCCAGCCCGGGGTGATCATGCCGCCGGGCGAGAGGTTGGTCGTCAGATAACAGACCAGGGAGAACAGCAGCCCGAGCGCGATACCGACCGCGGCGATCTCGGGGGTGAGGACGGAGGGAATCAACGGGGCTCTCCTGGGCTGTACCACTGCTGGTCGTCGTCTTGGGCGGGCGGTACGGGCGCGATCCTCGGCTCGAACATGCCGCGGGGCGCGGGTGGCTGGGGCTGTGGTTCCTGGGGCGGGTATGCCTGGTGGGGCGCGTACTGCTCGTGCGGTGCGTAGGTCTCGTACTGCTGGTCCGGTGTGCGCTGTACGGGGACGTGCACCTGCGGGATCTGAGCCTGCGGGATCTGCACCTGCTGGAGCTGGGCCGTGGAGTACCGCGACTCGTACGCCTCCGGGTAGTGCTGATAGGGGTCGACGTGCGGCTCGTAGAACGGGGCGGGCTCCTCGGGGGCCTGCTCCTCGCTCTCGTCCGGCGGCAGTTCCGCGAGGCGCTCCAGGAGCAGCTCGCCCTGGCCGTGGATGTTGCCGATCGCCACCAGCGAGGAGTCGGGGCCGAGCTGCCCGAGGATCTGGTGCATGAACTCCTCGGGGTCGCGCCGGTCGCCGCCGAGGTCCACGGCGCGCCCGCGCCACTCGGCGGGGATCGCGTCGATCGCGGACTTGGCGGGGTGGCCGATGACGAAGACCTTCTCCGGCTGGAGGTCGGGGATGATCTCGCCCATCTGGCCGTTGCGCTCGACGCGGTCGGGACGGCAGTTGATGACGACGTGCAGCGGTCGGTGGATGGCGCCGAGGTCGAGCAGCTGGTTGATGTTCATCAGCGTCGACTCGGGGTCGTTGGCCGCGAAGACGTTGGCGAAGCGCACCTTCTTGCCGTCCTCGGTCGCGTACCGCTCGACCGAGAGGACACCGGGGTCCGGCGGGGCGTCGTACATGCCCTGGAGGGCGACCTCGCGGCCGACGCCGAGCAGCTCGGCGACCTTCAGCGCGATCGCCACGTTCTCCTTGAAGGTGAACCAGCTGAAGCCGCGCAGCTCCTCGTCGCTCACCGTCTCGGGGTCGGCGTAGATCAGCTCGCAGTTCCGCGCGTCCGCCTCTTCCTTGAGGATGTCGAAGCGGTCCTGCTCGGCGGTGACGCAGATGCCGCCCTCCGGCATGGAGCGCGAGAGGGAGCGCGCCACGTCGTCGAGGGTCGGGCCCATCTCGGCGAGGTGGTCCTCACGGACGTTGCAGAGCACGCCGATCGTGGAGCGGATCAGCTTGGACTGGTTGATCTCCTGGAGCGCCGGCATGACCGCCATGCACTCGATGACCAGGGCGTCCGGGTTGTACGCGGCGGCCCGCCGCACGATGCCGATCTGCTCGACGACGTTGGCGATGCCGAACTTGCGGTAGACGGGCTCCTCGGTGGCGTCCGGGTGGATGAACCGGGCCGCGGTACCGGTGGTCTTGGCGACCGTGGTGAGCCCGCCGCCCCGCAGGGCGCCCGCGCAGAGGCGGGTGATGGAGGACTTGCCGCGGATGCCGTTGACGAGGACCCGCGAGGGGATGTGCTCCAGGTTGGTGAAGTGCCGCCGCTGTTCGACGACTCCGGCCACCAACAGGATGGCGCCGCACACCACGAGCACGGTGTAGAGGAAGAGCACGGGGGTTCAGTTCCTTCCGGCGAGGTCGGCCGTGACGCCGTCCCGCTTGCGCTGGGTGCCCGTCGGCAGCTGCTGCCGCAGGAGTTCCAGGCTGCGGGTGACGGCACCGACCTCGTCGTGGTGGCGCGGGTAGAGGACCGTGCGACGGTCGCCGTCGGCGAGTGCCTCGGCCTGGTCGGCGAGGTGCCGCAGCGGCCGTACGACGACGATGTGCAGCCAGCCGAGACAGGCCGCCGCGGCGGTGATGCCGAGCAGACCCGCGAGGACGGTGCGGTTCTGCAGGCTGTACTCGGGGATGGCGAGGCTCGACGCGGGCTGCCAGCTGAGCACGGTCCAGCGCAGCGACCCCGCGGCGCCGCCGCCGGCGAAGGGCGCCGCGGCCGCGATCTCGATCCCGTCGCCGCCGCCGCGGTAGAGGACGCCGCTGGGGCGCGGGCTGAGGCCCACTTTCTGCCCGGTGCCCTCCGCGAGCGCCTTGAGCCGCCCGTTGGGCAGGCCCTCGAACTCGCGGTAGCCGGTGTTGGCGCCGATCACCCGGCGCTTCTCGTCGACCACACGGACCGCACCGAGGCCGGGGCGCTTGAGCAGCGAGTTGAGGAACTCGATGCGGAACTCGCCGACCACGGCGGCCCCTTCGCGACCCGGTACCTCGGCCGTGCCGAAGATGACCGGCTCCTTGCCGCCCTCGTCGACGACCCGGATGGCCTCGTCGGAGGGTCCCTCGCCGGACGGGCTGCGCGGGTCGCCGCCCGCCTCGGCCAGGACCTTGCCCCGCGCGTCGAGCACGTACAGCGACTGGTAGCGGGCGTGCTGGTTCAGGGTGCTCTCGAGGACCGTGGTCATGTCCGACGCCTCGGTGCGGTCGCCCATGAGGGAGGCGACCGACGTGAGGTCGGCGTGGCCTTCGTTGAGGGCGCGGCGGACCCGGTCGGTGAGGGTGTCGGTGCGTTCGCGCTGGTCGTTGACCAGCTGCTGGGGCACGACGACGGTGTCGCCCGCGCGGTTGAGCAGCAGCATGAGCGGCGCGGACCACGCGAGCAGGAGCACGGCGCAGACCGCGAGCAGGGTGCGGCTGCCGAACCTGCGGCGGCGGGCGGGCTCGCGCTGCGTATCGGCGGGCGCGCCGAGCAGTTGGCGGCGCAGCCGTTCGAGGCCGGCGCCGATGCGGGCCGCCTCGCCGCGGCGCGGCACGGAGACCGGCCGTTCGAGGTCGCCGCGGGTCAGCCTGCGGCCCTCCAGGAACAGCTGGATCAGCGGGCGCTGCACGGTCCGAAGGAGAAAGTAGACGGTGACGCCGCCGATGAGCAGCAGGGCGGCCGCGGCGAAGAGGCCGAAGGCCGAGCTGCTGGTGGCCGTCGGGTCCTCGGCGACCGGGACCATCGCGACGACGGCGAGACCGAGCCGGGTGGCCACGGTGGCCTTGCCCGCCTCGGGTCCGGCCAGGCTCGCGTAACCGGCGACGGCGCGCTCACCGAGGTAGCGCTCGCCGGTGAGGTGGCCGCTGACCCCGAGGAAGCCGCCCGAGCCGGGCTCCTTGGACTTGATCGGGTGCGCGCGGGCCTTCTTGGCCGCGGTCGTGGCGAAGGACCTGAGCTGTTTGTTGGACTGCTTGACCTCGTCGCGCTGCAGATCGGTGAGGACCTGCTCGGGCTCGGGGATGCCGTCGGTGCTCAGGACCTTGCCGTCCTGGCCGACGACGGCGATGGAGCGGAACTTGCCGAGGCTGATGCCGGGGAAGCGCAGGCTGCCGGAGGCGACGAGGAGCTGCTGCGGCTGCCCCTTCCAGGTGAGCAGGGCGAAGGAGAGCAGGCGGGTCTCGCCGTTCTCCAGGCGCACCATGCGCGGGGCGAGACCGTCCTCGTCCGCGAGCGCGCCGCGGTCGATGGCGGTCAGCGGCAGGTTCTCGCCGCGGGCGGCGAGGAGCTTGCCCGAGGAGATCTCGACGACCGCGGTGCCCATCCACTTCTGGTAGACGCTGCCGATCTTGTCCAGGACGGCGTCGGCGGGGACCGGCTCGCCGGCGCTGAACAGTCCGGCGGTCCGGGTCAGGTCGGTGACGGACTCGTCGATGGAGGCGCGCAGCGCGATGGCGCCGTCCTCGGCGAAGTGCTGCTGGGACGACTTGATCGCTTGGGGTACGGCTTCCTGGCCGGCACGGCCGAGGGTCAGGGCGGTGATGCCCGCGAGGGCGAGGAGCAGGACCGACAGCACGGCGATGGGGGGACGTATGCCACCCAGCAGGGACATGTCGGTTCTTCGGCGGACCTTGTGCCGCCGCTTCGAACGCGAAGCGGCCAAGGGGTGCTCCTCTCCTGGAGTGACGCGGGGACGTGTGGCGACGGCGGGACGCACGAGCACAGAGTGATGCGTTCCGGAGAGCTTGGACTTCCGAGCCAACCGAGAGGATGTACGAGTTATGGGAAATGTGAGCTAGCTCGCGCTGATCGCCCGACACCCGTTACGTCAGAAGACGCACGACTCATCCGCCCGCCGACGCAGGCGGGCCCGGGACGGTGAATGGCGGGTGTACACAGGGAAGACGGCAGTCGTCAGGAGCCGGGCAGCGCTTCCAGGGGCTCCAGGCCGTCCTTGCTCGCGCCCCGGTTCAGGAGCGTGCCCTGGGTGCGCTCGAAGGCGAGACGGTAGCGGGAGCGCTGCTCCTCGCTGAGGCCGTCGCCGTCGCGCAGCGTGGCGGCCACGTCCAGCAGCCGGTGGTCCTGGACCGCGTCCTTGGGCAGGGCCCCCGCCTCGTCCGGGTCCGGCGGGATGTCCACGAACGTCGGCACGTACTTGGCGTCGACGTCCCACTTCCCGCCGCGCTGGACGAACTCGAACCAGCCGATGGCACCCTCCTCGGTCAGTCCGCTCGGCACGTCGTGCCGGGCGATCTGGTTGCCGAGTCCGTACGCGATCCAGGTGCCGTCGACCTTCTCCATCGGCTGGACGACGTGCGCGTGGTGGCCGATGACGAGGTTGATGCCGGTCTCGCGCGCGATCCTGCGGGCGAGTCTGAGCTGCGAGGAGCTGGCGTTGGGCTGGTTCTCACGCCCCCAGTGGATGCTGAGGATCACGACGTCGGCGCCCGCGGCGCGCGCCTTCTTCTCGGCCGCCGCGATCGCGTCGAACTTGTTCTGGTTCACGATCCACGGCTTGTCCTTGGGGACCTCGCGGCCGTTGAAGCCGAAGGCGAAGGCTATCTGTGCGACCTTGACGCCCTTCACCTCGGTGATGAGCGGTTTGTCCCCTTCCGCCGCGCCGCGCGCCGAACCGGTGTGCCTCAGGCCCGCCTTGTCGAGCGTTTCCAGGGTGCGGGTGACTCCGGCGGGGCCGTGGTCGAGGGTGTGGTTGGACGCGGTCGAGCACTGGTCGTAGCCGACGTCCTTGACCGCCGTGGCGATCTGCGGCGGCACGAGGAAGTCGGGATAGCTCTGGAAGGGGCCGCCCGGTTTGCCCACCACCGGCTCGAAGTGGCAGATGCCGAGGTCGGCCTTGCTGATGACGGGTTTGATCCCGGCCATCATCGGCCGGAAGTCGATGCCCTTCTCGCCCTTGCCCGAGGCCTTGGCGTCCTTGCGCGCCTGCTCGGTCAGTTGCGGGTGGATCAGGATGTCGCCCGCCGCGGCGACGGTGAACGAGGGGCCGCCGTCGGCGGCGGGCTTGTCATCGTCGCCGAAGGGGCCGCAGGCCGTGGCGGTGCAGGCGAGCAGGGACGCGGAGGCCACACAGGTCACGAAATACCTGCGGAAGGGACGTGTCATCACAGGGATATCTTTATACAACCATGAAGCACTCCCGTACCCGACTGATCACGATCGCGAAGAAGCTCGGGGTCTTCGCCGCCGTGACGGCCGTCGCCCTCAGCCTCGTACAGTGCGACTCGACCCCCTCGGACAGCGACCACAAGCCCTCACGGCCGGACCGCAGCCCTTCCGCCCCGAGCCCGGACGGCCGCCCCGGCGGCAACCTGGAGCGGCTGATCACCGACTACAGCTCCGGCTTCGACGAGGACAGCGGATACCGCCACCCCACCCGCGAGGACCGGCGCACGATGGCCGCGGGGATCGCGCTGCTCCTGGACCACCGGCGCACGGCGGCCGAACACCGTCTGGCCGACGTGGACTTCGCGGTGCGCACGGTCACCGACCCGGCCGGCGGCCGCCGGTTCGCCGAGGTCGCCGACCGCTCCGAAGGCGGCGCGGCACCGCGCGGCTGGGGCCGCGTCTACATCGACCTCGACTCCCCCGTCCGCTGGTCGGCCCAGATCCCCCACCCCGTCACCGACCGGTACACGGAACGGCTCGGCGCTCGGCTCCTGAGCCGCGCACCCGGTGGCGTACTGGTCGTCGCGGGAGCACATCGCAAAGCCGGGCGCGGCGACGAGGCGGATGTGGCGCACCGCAGGGACAGCGTCTTTCACGCGATCTGCGCCGAACTCGTGCGCCGCGGGCTCCCCGGTGTGCAGCTGCACGGGATGGACGACGCCTCCGCGCCGAAGCACGATGTCGTCGCCTCCACGGGCCGGGGCAGGGAGGCGGTCACCGAGGGCCGCGACCTCGCGGACGCGCTGCGGGAGCGGGGTTACGACGTCTGCCGGGCCTGGGCCCGGTCCTGCCCGCTCGCGGGCCGCTCCAATGTGCAGGGGCGGACGGCGGCGGCGCGCGATGTGCCGTTCCTGCACGTCGAGTTCGACGCCCGGATCCGCGAGGACCGCGACCGCTCGCGGGAGGTGGTCGAAGCGCTCGCGGAGGTCACGCGCACCTGGCGGCGCCCCGACTAGGCCGCCCCCGTCGCCCGCTCACCGCGCCCGGTCCACCCGCGCGTACACCACCGTCCCCTCGACCCGCAGCACCGGCCGGTAGCTCACCGCGAGGATCCGCCGCAGCGACGGCACCCGGTCGGGGCCGTACGGCTTGCCCCGGGAGTCGTCCACGATCAGCGCGGGCGGGTCGGCCGCGAGCTCGCCGCGGAGGACCGGCCAGGCGCCGTCCACCGCGTACTTCTCGCCCACCTGAGGGCCGTCGCGACCGCCGCTGTAGTTGGTCAGGAGGCCCGCCGTGAGGTAGCGGCTGGCGGGGGCGCGGTCGGCCAGCCAGTACGTCTCGGGGTGTATGCCCCACACCAGTACGCGCTCCCCCGGCGCCGTGCGCGTCTGGATCTCGCCCGCGAGCCGCTGCGCGTGCGCGAGCTCGGGGCGCGGCGCCAGCATCCCCCAGGCCAGGAAGAGCGCGCACGCCCCGGCCGAGACCGACACCGCCGTCAGGGTGCGCTCCCGGGGCAGGATCTGGAGCGCCGCAGCGCCCAACAGGGCTAGGGAAGGCGTGAGTTGGAGGTAGTAGTGCCCGAAGAAGTGGAAACCGACGAGGACCGCGCCCGCCGATGAGGCGAGCCAGAGCCACAGCTCCGCCGAGCCGGTGCGGGCGATGCGCAGGACCCGCGCGACCGGCGGAATGATCCCCGCGCAGGCCGCCGCGAGGATCGTCGCGTTCGTCAAACCCCGCAAGAGTACGTGGAGTTCGGACCCGGTGAAGGAGGCGTACGCGCCCGATCCCGTCACCGTCCAGAACAGGAAACCCGCCGGGGTCGTGACCGCAGCCACCGCGAGGACCGGAGCGCCCAGACCGACTCCCAGGCGCAGTACGTCCTTTCGGACCGCGCCCGCCTGCCACAGCAGCCACGCCACCGGCACAAGGACCGCTCCCCCGGTCTGCTTGACCAGGAAGGCGCAGGCCACCGCGGTACCCGCCGCACCCCAGCGGCGCCGGTCCGCGCACCATATGGCGGCCGCCGTGCACGGCAGCATGAAGACCTCGAAGGTGGCCGCCTGGGCGTCCTCGGGGTTCAGGCCGACCGAGATGAGGAGGTAGAGCACGCCTGCCGTGCGGCCCGCGCCGTCGCCCCAGCGGCGCCGGGCGATGGAGACGAGGAGGACGGCGGTCAGGAGCTGGGCCGCCACCGCGAGGACCTTCAGCGGGAGCAGCGTCTCATCGCCGAAGAGCGCGAACGTCCCCTCGTACAGCCAGGGGACCAGCGGCGGCTTGCGGTCGACGACCGTTTCGTAGAGCTCGCCGCCGTCCGCCAACATCCTTGCCTGGACGGCGAGATAGCCCTCGTCCGGGCTCCACAGCGGCCACCGGAAGGAGGGAATCCGGGTGACGCAGGCCAGCGCGGCGAGGAGGGGGAGCAGGCGCGGCCAGTACGGCGCGGGGGGCGCCGTGGCCCGCTCCGTACGCGGGCGCGGCAGCCGGAGGCCGCGTACGGAGCGTAGTGATGCGGAAGGCTCGGCGAGCATAGGGAGCACGCTATCCGGCCCCGCAGTCCCTGCCTGATCGGGACATACGGGGCCGGATGATTGACCGGACGCGACCGCGGTGACTACGAGGCGTCACCGGCCGCGCGCTGCTTGGCCTGGCGGCCCAGCTGGCTGTGCGAGCGCCCGTACGCGAAGTAGACGACGAAGCCGAGCGCCATCCAGATGCCGAACCGCACCCAGGTCTCGGCCGGCAGGTTCAGCATCAGCCACACCGAGGCGGCCACCGAGAGGATGGGCACGAACGGCACCAGCGGGGTGCGGAAGGCGCGGGGCAGGTCCGGGCGGGTGCGGCGCAGGATGATGACGCTCAGGGCGACCACGACGAAGGCGAAGAGCGTGCCGATGTTCACCAGCTCGGCGAGTTCGTCGAGGCTGGTGAAGCCCGCGAGGATCGCGATGAGGACACCGAGCAGGATGGTCGGGCGGTGCGGCGTGCGGTACTTCGGGTGGACGTGGGAGAAGAACCGCGGCAGCAGTCCGTCGCGGCTCATCGCGAAGAAGACGCGGGTCTGGCCGAGCAGCAGGATCATGCAGACGGTGGTGAGGCCGACGGCGGCGCCGAAGCTGATCACGCCGCCGTAGAAGGGATGCCCGGTGGCCTTGAAGGCGTCGGCGAGCGGGGCGTCCACGGACAGTTCGCTGTAGTGCTGCATGCCCGTGACGACGATCGACACGGCGACGTACAGGACGGTGCAGATCAGCAGGGAGCCGAGGATGCCGCGCGGCATGTCCCGCTGGGGCATCTTGGTCTCTTCGGCGGCGGTGGCCACGATGTCGAAGCCGATGAAGGCGAAGAAGACGATGGAGGCGGCCGTGAAGATGCCGAGGACGCCGAAGTTGGTGGGCGCGTAGCCGAACATCAGCTGGATGAGCGGGGAGTCGATGCTGTTGCCCGCGGTCACCTCCTGCGCCTTGGGGATGAAGGGCTTGTAGTTGTCCGTGTCGATGAAGAAGGCGCCCGCGATGATGACGATCAGGACGACGGCCACCTTGATGGCGACGATCACCGTGGTGACGCGCGCGGACAGCTTCATGCCGAGGACGAGGACGACCGTGAGGACAAGCACCAGCGCGGTGGCGAGGATGTCGAAGCTGAAGCCCTCGGCGGCATCGGGCCCGGAGAGCGCGTCGGGCAGCTTCCAGCCCGCGTTGTCCATCAGCGAGCGCACGTAGCCGGACCAGCCGACGGCGACCACCGCGGTGCCGAGGGCGAACTCCAGGACCAGGTCCCAGCCGATGGTCCAGGCGGGCAGCTCACCGAGCGAGGCGTACGAGAAGGTGTACGCCGATCCGGCCACCGGCACGGTGGAGGCGAACTCCGCGTAGCAGAGCGCCGCGAGGGCGCAGACGACGCCGGCGACGGCGAAGGCGATCGCGGTGGCGGGCCCCGCGGTCTCCTTGGCCACCGCTCCGGTCAGCACGAAGATGCCGGTGCCGATGACGACGCCGACTCCGAAGACCGTGAGATCGAGGGCGGACAGCGACTTCCTGAGCGCGTGCTCCGGCTCCTCGGTGTCCTGGATGGACTGCTCGATGCTCTTCGTTCTGAAAAGGCTGCTTGCCACGGACGTACCTCCACGCTTGTCGTCCTCGACATGATCGAGAGGGCGAGTACCCCGCAGGCCTCGGCGCGAGCCTATTCACGCGAATGGGCCGGTTCCACCACCCGTACAGGGTGCTGGAACCGGCCCATCGGCGGTGCGGGTTGACTCGGTCAGTCGCGCGCGGGCTCCCCCGCCTCGACGGAGTCCACGGCCGCCGTGCGCTCGAATCGCCCGTCCAGCTTGGCGACCAGGCCGGTCACCTGGCGGGCGATGTCCGGGGCGGTCAGGCCGATCTCGGCCATGATCTCCTTGCGCGACGCGTGGTCCAGGAAGCGCGGCGGGATGCCGAAGTCGCGCAGCGGCACGTCCACGCCCGCGTCCCGCAGGGCCTGGGCGATGGCCGAGCCGACGCCGCCCGCGCGGGAGTTGTCCTCGACGGTGACGACCACGCGGTGCTGCTCGGCGAGCGGGGCGAGCGCCTCGTCGACGGGCTTGACCCAGCGGGGGTCGACGACCGTGGTCGTGATGCCCTGCTTGTTCAGGAGGTCGGCGATCTCCAGGCACATGGGGGCGAGCGCGCCCACGGAGACGAGCAGGACGTCGGCGCGGTTGGTGCCCGCCTTGCGCAGGACGTCCATGCCGCCGACCTTGCCGACGGCCTTGACCGCCGGGCCGACCGCGCCCTTCGAGTAGCGCACCACGGTCGGGGCGTCGTCGACCTCGACGGCCTCGCGCAGCTGGAGGCGGACCTGGTCGGCGTCGCGCGGGGCGGCGATCCGCAGGGTCGGCACGCACTGGAGGATCGACATGTCCCACATGCCGTTGTGCGAGGCGCCGTCCGTGCCGGTGACGCCCGCCCGGTCCAGGACGAAGGTGACGCCGCACTTGTGCAGGGCCACGTCCATCAGGAGCTGGTCGAAGGCGCGGTTGAGGAACGTCGCGTACACGGCGAAGACGGGGTGCAGGCCGCCGGTGGCCAGGCCCGCCGCGGAGACGGCCGCGTGCTGCTCGGCGATGCCCACGTCGTAGACCCGGTCGGGGAACTCCTCGGCGAACTTCTTCAGGCCCACCGGCTGGAGCATGGCGGCGGTGATCGCGACGATGTCCTCGCGCTCACGGCCGAGCTTGACCATCTCCTCACCGAAGACGGAGGTCCAGTCCATGCCGGAGGCGGCGATGGGCAGGCCCGTGTCGGGGTGGATGACGCCGACGGCGTGGAAGTGGTCGGCCTCGTCCTCCAGGGCGGGCTTGTAGCCGCGGCCCTTCTCGGTGATGCAGTGCACGATGACCGGGCCGCCGAAGCGCTTGGCGCGCACCAGGGCGGACTCCAGGGCCTCGATGTCGTGGCCGTCGATCGGGCCGACGTACTTCAGGCCGAGGTCCTCGAACATGCCCTGCGGGGCGATGAAGTCCTTCAGGCCCTTCTTCGCGCCGTGCAGCGTCTCGTAGAGGGGCCTGCCGACGACCGGGGTGCGCTCCAGGAGGTCCTTGCCGCGGGCCAGGAAGCGTTCGTAGCCGTCCGTGGTGCGCAGGGTCGCCAGGTGGTTCGCGAGGCCGCCGATGGTGGGGGCGTACGAACGCTCGTTGTCGTTGACGACGATCACCAGGGGGCGGTCCTTGGCGGCGGCGATGTTGTTCAGCGCCTCCCAGGCCATGCCGCCGGTGAGCGCGCCGTCACCGATGACGGCGACGACGTGGTCGTCCTTGCCCCGCACCTCGTTGGCCTTGGCGAGGCCGTCGGCCCAGCCCAGGACCGTCGAGGCGTGCGAGTTCTCGATCACGTCGTGGTCGGACTCGGCGCGCGCGGGGTAGCCGGAGAGGCCGCCCTTGGTGCGCAGCTTGGCGAAGTCCTGGCGGCCGGTGAGCAGCTTGTGCACGTAGCTCTGGTGGCCGGTGTCGAAGAGCACCTTGTCCTGCGGGGACTCGAAGACGCGGTGCATGGCGATCGTGAGCTCGACCACGCCGAGGTTGGGGCCGAGGTGGCCGCCTGTCTTGGACACTGCGTCGACGAGGAAGGCGCGGATCTCGCCGGCCAGCTGGTTCAGCTCCTCCGGGCTGAGCCGGTCCAGATCGCGCGGTCCCCTGATGCGGGTCAGCAGCGGCACCCGTGCCTCCTTGCAGTAGAGCGTGCAGTAGAGCTGTTCAAGCGTTGACCGGATTGTTGCCGGGCCTGTTGAGTCTAATGTTCCGCCGCTGACGACGGCGTCCGGGCCGGATGTTCCGTGTCACGCGAACGGGCGTACGTCGGACGTGGACAGAGAGCTGCCCGGCACCGCTCCATCGCGGTGCCGGGCAGCTCTGCTCCGGGTTCTGCCAGGTCAGGCGCGTCCTGCCGCCTTCTGGCTCCTGCGGGACACGGAGTCGAGCACGACCGCGGCAAGGAGTACGGCACCCGTGATCATCGACTGCACCGCCTTGCTGGAGCTGCCCGACATGTACAGGCCCGTCATGATCGACTGGATGACCAGGATGCCGAGCAGCGCCGACCAGGGGGTGCCCCGGCCGCCGAAGAGGCTGGTGCCGCCGATGACGGCCGCGGCGATCGCCAGCATCAGGGTGTCGCCGCCGCCCAGGTTCGAGTCGGCGACGCCGGACTGGGAGGCGATGAAGAGGCCGCCAAGACCGCCGAGGAAGCCGGAGATCGTGAACACGGAGATCCGGATCCACACGACGTTGATGCCGGCCCTGCGGGCCGCCTCGACGCCACCGCCGACCGCGAAGACCTGACGTCCGTAGTTGGTGCGGCGCAGCACGAAGCTGGCGAGGACCACCACGGCGACGAAGACGGTCAGGCCAAGGGGCAGGCCGTCCTCCTGGTTCAGGACGAAGGCCACGACGTAGGCGAGGACGGCGACGACCGCGGTCCGCAGGGCCAGCTCGCTGACCGGGCGGTGCGGCAGGTCGGCGGCCTTGCGGCGCACCCGCTGGCTCCACTGGGAGTAGCCGTACGCGGCGACCGCGACGGTGGCCAGGCCGTACGCGGCGGCGACGTCGCTGAAGTAGTAGTTGTTCAGGTTGTAGATGATGCCGTCGGAGATGTTGTTCAGGCTCAGGGTGTTGCCGAGGACGTACAGCTGCAGGCCGCTCCACCCGAGGAAGCCCGCCAGTGTCACGACGAAGGCAGGCACACCTATTCGGGCGAAGAAGAAGCCGTGCAGGGCGCCGATCGCGGCGGCGGCGGCCAGGCCGATGACGACGGCGAGGCCCTCGTTCACGTCCTGCTTGATCGCGAGCACCGAGCTGATCGCGGCGGTGAGGCCCGCGACCGAGCCGACCGACAGGTCGATCTCGCCGAGCAGCAGCACGAAGACGATGCCGGTCGCGATGAGGCCGGGGCCGACGATGTACTGCGCGATGTTGCTGAGGTTGGACGGGTCGAGGAAGCGCCCGGTGGTGATCTCAAAGATCGCCCAGATGACGATGAGACCGGTGACGACGGGTATGGAGCCGAGCTCGCCGCCCTTGATCTTCCGCTTGAACTCGGTGAGGTAACCGGCGAAGCCCTGCTCGCGCACGAGCAGGCGCGGGTCGACGGCCGGGATGGCGTCGGCGGCCGGGGCCTCGGCGTCCACCTTCTTTGAGGTGTTCACGGTCTCACTCACTTCGTGGCCTCCGCGCTGCGCGCCTTGCGCCGGGTCACGGCGTTCTCCGTGGCTCCGGTGATCGCGGCGATGATCTCTTCGTTGCTGGTGTCCTTGACGCTGAAGACGCCGTTGTTGCGGCCCAGGCGCAGGACGGCCACCTCGTCGGCGACGGCCTTGACGTCGGCCATGTTGTGGCTGATGAGCAGGACCGCGAGGCCGCGCTCGCGCAGCCGCTCCACCAGGTCGAGGACCTGTGCGGTCTGCTCGACGCCGAGCGCCGCGGTGGGCTCGTCGAGGATCACGAGCTTGGGGTCGCCGACCAGGGCGCGGGCGATCGCGACGACCTGGCGCTGACCGCCGGAGAGCGAGGCGATCGGGATGCGCACGCTCGGGATGCGGATGGAGAGGGTGTCGAGGAGCTCCTTGGCACGCTTCTCCATCGCCACCTCGTCGAGGACCTTGGCCCGGCCGAGCTCACGGCCGAGGAAGAGGTTGGCCACGACGTCCAGGTTGTCGCAGAGCGCGAGGTCCTGGTAGACGGTGGCGACGCCCAGGCCCTGGGCGTCGTGCGGGCGCGAGATGGAGACGGGGTTGCCGTCCCACTCGATAGTGCCCTCGTCGATCGGATGGACCCCGGCGATCGTCTTGACCAGGGTCGACTTACCGGCTCCGTTGTCGCCGACCAGGGCGACCACTTGACCTGCGTGTACTTCCAGTTCGACATCGGTGAGCGCCTGGACGGCACCGAATCGCTTGGAGACGCCGCGCAACGCCAGCACGGGCGGAGCGGACATGTGAACCATCTCCTTCTTCCGCCGAGGGGGGCCGGCGGAGGCCGTACGGGCATGGCGTACGGCGGGATGTGATGTGGGCTGAGGGGGAATGCGGCAGGGGTGCGAGCAGACGTACGGCGTCTCGGCCCCCGACAGCGGGGCGAGCGTGAAGGAGGGCGAGACGCCGTACGAGTCCGTTGCCTGCGAGTGCGGCTACTTGATGCCGGCGTCCGCGCAGGCCTTCGCGAAGTCAGGCGTGCAGATCTCGCTGACCTTGTAGAGCTTGTCCTTGACGACGGTGTCCTTGATGTCGTCCTTGGTGACGACGAACGCCTGGACGAGCGCCGACGGGATGCCCTTGTCGCTGGGGCTGTCCAGCTTGTCCGTGACCAGCGAGTCGATCTTCTCGCCGTTCAGGAGCTTGACCGCGACCTCGGCGGTCTTCTCCGCCTCGGGCTTGTACGGCTTGTAGATGCTGAAGGCCTGCGAGCCCTTCAGGATCCGCTGGATGCCCGCCAGTTCGGCGTCCTGGCCGCCGACCGGGATGCCCTTGACCTTCGCCGACTCCAGCGCCGCGACGATGCCGCCCGCCATGCCGTCGTTGGCCGAGTAGACGGCGTCGAAGCCGTCCTTGCCCAGCGAGGTGATGGCGGTGCCCATCTTCTCGCCGGCGATCTTCGGGTCCCACTCACCCGTCTGCTCGTAGACGATCTTCTTGACCTTGCCGTCCAGGACGGAGTGCGCGCCCTTCTTGAACAGGGCGGCGTTCGGGTCGGACTCCTTGCCGTTGATCATGACGACGTTCGAGTCCTTGGCCTTGTCGCCCAGGGCGTTGACGATGCCCTCGCCCTGGAGCTTGCCGATCTTCTCGTTGTCGAAGGAGACATACGCGGAGACCGGGCCCTCGGCCAGGCGGTCGTACGCCACGACCTTGATGTCCTTCTTCTTCGCCTCCTGCACCCACGCCTTGGTGGCACCGGAGTCGACCGCGTCCAGAATGATGACCTTGACGCCGGAGTCGACGAGGTCGTCGAACTGCTGCTTCTGGGTCGAGACGTTCTCGGAGGCGTTCTTGTAATTGATCTTGCAGTCGGAGCAGAGATCCTGGACCTTCGCCTTGATCAGCGGGTAGTCGAAGGACTCGTAACGCGTGGTCTTGCTCTCGGGCAGCAACAGACCGATGGTCTTGTTGTCCCCGTCTCCCTTGTCACCGCCACCAGCCTCGCCGCAAGCGGCAAGGGAAACGGCCATCGCGGTAGCGGTCATGGCTATCGCGGCACGACGCAGATGGGTGTTCACTGTCCAACCTCCCTGACGTGGCCGCGTCGTTGCGGCCGAGGTGGCTCGAAGTCAACTCGGCCGCCACACCAGCGTCAAGGAGTAAATCCTTAACGAGATGACAACGGTGCCATGCGTTATCTAAGTGAAGGCAGGTGCGGACGCAGACAGAGACCCGTCCAAAAGGGTTGAATCGCCCATTTCGCTGAGTGCGAGAGCCAGCGCCCCGAGCACTTCGGCGCGGCCGCCGAGCGCCCCTGGGAGGACGGTCAGCTGGCGCGCGGCGCTGGGGATCGCATAGCGCCCCACGGACTCCCTGATGGGCCCCAGGACCAGCTCACCGGCCTCCGCGAGGTCGCCGCCGAGGACGACACGGCTGGGGTTCAGGAGATTGCAGAGGTTCGCGACGCCGCTGCCGATGTGCCGGCCGACGTCGGCGATCACCCGGCGGCAGCCCGGGTCGCCGTCGCGCGCGAGGGCCACCACGCGCTCCATGGTCAGCTCGGTGCCGTGGCTCGACTGGAGCAGGGGCAGCACATAGCGGGCCGCGGTGAAGGTCTCCAGGCAGCCGCGGTTGCCGCAGCGGCAGACCGGGCCGGACTCGTCCAGGGTGATGTGCCCGATCTCGCCCGCGGTGCCGCCGGGGCCGCGGTAGATCCGCCCGCTGATCACCAGACCGGCGCCGACACCGCTGGCGACCTTGATGTACGCCAGGTCCTTGACCCCGCGGCCGCTCCCCCAGACCAGCTCGCCGAGCGCGCCGAGGTTGGCGTCGTTGTCGACGTGCACGGGGACGCCCAGGCGGTCCTTGAGCTCCTCGGCGGGCTTGGTGCCGGTCCAGCCCGGCAGGATCGAGGTCGAGCCGAGCGTCCCGGACTCCACGTCGATGGGCCCCGGCACGCCGAGGCCGATGCCCGCGATCTTCGCGCGGTCCACCCCGGTCACCCCGATCAGCCTGCTGACCAGCTGCTCGGCGCGGTCGAAGCCCTGCGCGGCCGACGCGTCCACGTCCAGCGGCTCGGACTCCTCGGCGAGCACCTGGTGGGCGAGGTTGCCGACTGCCACCCGCAGGTGCGTATGGCCGAAGTCCACGCCGATGACGATGCCCGCGTCGCCGCTGAGCGAGACGCTGCGGGCCCGGCGGCCGCCTGCCGAGGTGGGCGTGACCTCGACCGTTCCGCCGTCCTTGAGCTCCCGGACGATGTTGGAGACCGTGGCCGCGGACAGACCCGTCGTCCTGGCGATCTCCGCCTGAGTGAGCGATCCGGCGAGCCGTACGGCACGTACGACCCGCTCGAGATTGGCCCGGTGCAGCGACGACTGCGACCCCGGAGTCTCCATTGACTCAGCCACCCTTATTCCGTATGACGTAAATGTCGTGGCGCGCCTTCGCCGCCCGTACAAGTTGTGAACTCCAAGCTCTGCTGAACGGGTTGGCGCAGTCAAGTCCTTGACGGAAATCGGCGCTCCCGAACAGCCGGACAGGCCGGGTCCAAGCGGCGAGGATGCACCCCAAACCACCCAGACCCGGCCTGTGCGGGCCGATCCGTTACTTGACCGATCCCGCGGTGAGACCCGAGACGACGTGCCGCTCGATGAAGGCGAACAGCACGATGACCGGCACGATCGCCACCACGGACGCCGCGAAGAGGTAGTTCCACTCCACGGTGTAGGCGCCGATGAAGTTGTTGATGCCGACGGTCAGCGGCTGCTTGTCGGGTTCGGTGGTGAGCGTGAGGCCCATCACGAACTCGTTCCACGCAGTGATGAAAGTGAAGATCACCGCGGTGACCACGCCCGGCAGCGCCAGCGGCAGGGTCACCTTGATCATGGCGCCGAAGCGGCTGGTGCCGTCCACCATCGCCGCCTCCTCCAGCTCGGGCGGGATCGAGCTGATGTAGGCCGTCAGGATCCACACCGCGAACGCGAGGTTGAACGCCGCGTTGGTGATGATCAGCGTCCAGACCGAGTTGAGCATGTCCAGCTGGTGGAACTCGCGGTAGAGACCGACGAGCAGGGCGGTGGGCTGGAACATCTGGGTGATCAGGACGAGCAGCAGGAAGGCCTTGCGTCCGCGGTAGCGCATGCGCGCCGTGTAGTACGCGGCGGGCAGCGAGACCAGGAGCACCAGGAGCGTGGCCCCGCCCGCGACCAACAGGGTCACCTGGAGGTTCTGGCCGAGCTCCGACTCCTTCCAGACCTCGATGAAGTTCGACCACTCCAGGTTCTGCGGGAGATAGGTCCGGTCCCGCAGCTCGCTCTTGGGCCGGAGCGCGGTGATCACCATCTCCAGGTACGGAGCCAGGAAGATCGCCGCCAGGGCCCAGGCGACCACCGTGATGACCAGCGTGCGCGGCCGGAACGTGCGCTTGGGCTTGAGCTGGGGCGCGGGGCCCTTCGGGGACCCCGCGCGGGTCTCCGTCGCGGTGGCCATCAGTCCTCCTCGTTCCACCGGCTGACCTTCAGGAAGATCAGCACGAGCACGACGACCATCGCGAAGTTGACCACGGACATGGCGGCGGATTCGCCGATGTCGGTCTCCTTCAGCTTGTACATGAACACCATGGTCGTGGAGGTGTCATAGCCGGGACCGCCCTGCGTCATGGCCCAGATGATCGGGAAGGAGTTGAAGACGTTGATGAGGTTGATGACCACACCGACGAGGAACGCGGGCCGCAGCATCGGCAGCGTGATGTGCCGGTACGTCTGCCCGGGGCTCGCCCCGTCGATCCGCGACGCCTCGTAGACCTCGTGCGGGATGGTCTGCAGACCCGCGAGCAGGGTGTACGTGGTGAAGGGCAGCGACACGAAGATCGCGACGGCCATCATCCACGGCCAGGCCGTCTCCGGCTTGCCCAGCCAGTCCTTGGACTTGTCGATGAGACCGAGGTCGAGCATCAGCGTGTTGAGCACGCCCGCGGTCTGGTTGAGCATCCACTTGAAGCCGATGGCGGTCATCAGGACGGACGCGGCCCAGGGCGCGATGAGCGCCCAGCGGGTGACGGTGCGGCCGGGGAACTTCTGGTTGAACAGCTGGGCGAGGGCCAGCGAGAGCAGCATCGTCACGCTCACGACGACGACGGTCCACACGACCGTCCAGAGCAGGACGGCCCCGAAGTCGGTCTCGTCGAAGAGCTTCTTGTACTTGTCGGTCCCCGCGCTGCCGCGCACGATGCCGGCGATGGAGATGTTGAGGAACGAGGTGCGGACCAGCTCGACGACCGGCCAGATGACCACGGCGAGGATCAGCAGGATGACGGGCGCTATCCAGGGCAGCGGGCCGAGTCGGGCGATGCCGCTGCGACGGCTCACCGGCCTGGGTGCGCGCCCGCTCCGTCCCCGGCCGGTGTCGGCCGGGGGCGGAGGGGCCTTCAGTGACACAAGGTCTCCTAGCGAACGGGACTACGGGACGAAGTGCGTCTGCCTGGCTGCTACTTGCTCTCGGCAGCCGCCGCTTCCGCCTTCTTCTGCAGGTCGCCGAGGACCGTCTTCGGGTCGTCGCTCGCGGCCTTGCCACCGGTCTTCTTCATCTCCGCGGAGATGACGTCCCACGCGGTGTCGCCCAGCGGGTAGAACTTGGCGTTCGGCAGGACCTCGAAGAAGGGCTCCAGGTCCTTGTGCTTGCCGTTCGTCTGCATCGTCTTGAGCGCGTCCTGGGTGACGGGCATCAGGTTGTACATCTCGTCGAACTCCAGCATCTTCTTGGAGTACGTGAAGTCCAGGAACTTCTTGACGCCTTCCTTCTCCGCGCCGCCGTCCTTGAACGCCATCATCCAGTCGGCCACGCCGAGGGTGGACTCCAGCGGGCCCGTCTTGCCGGGGATCGGCGCGACGCCGTAGTCGACCTTGCCGTCCTTGGCCATCTGGATCAGGCTCGGGTGGCCGTTGAGCATGCCGACCTTGCCCGCCGCGAAGTCCGCGAAGGCCGTCTTGCGGTCGGTGGAGGCCGGGTTGGAGTACGTGAGACCGGGCTTGACCAGGTTCTTCTGGAGCCAGTCGAAGGTCTCGACGTTCTTCGCGCTGTCGAGCGTGTACTTGCCGCTCGCGTCGGTGTAGCCACCGCCGTTGCCGAGCTCCCACATCATCGTCTCGCCCTGGGTCTCCTCGGGGCCGAGCGGGAGGGCGTAGGGGGTGTCGGCCGCCTTGGAGGACTTGATCTTCTTGGCGGCCGCGGCGAGTTCGTCCCAGGTCTTGGGCGGCGTCTTCACGCCGGCCTTCTTCAGGACGGCCTTGTTGTAGAACATCACGCGGCTGGAGGAGACCCACGGGATGCCGTACTGCGTGCCCTTGACCTCGCCGGCCTTGGCGAAGGTGGGGATGAGGTTCTCCTGCGTCTTGGGCGAGAGGACCTCGTCGGCCTTGTAGAGCAGATCGTCCGCGACCTTGTCGGCGTAGCCGCCGGTCTGCAGCAGGTCGGGCTGGTCGCCCGCCTGGATCATGTTCTTGACCTGCTTGTCGATCTCGTTCCAGTTGATGACCTGGACGTCGACCTTGTAGCCGTCGTTCTCCTTCTCGAACTCCTTCTTCACGCCGTCCCAGTACTTCTTGGAGGCGTTGGAGGCCTTGTCGCCGTAGTCGGCGGCGACGAGCTTGATGGTCTTGCCGTCGCCGCTGTCGCTGTCACCGCCGCACGCGGTAAGTCCCATGGCCATCGCGAGCGTTGCCGCACCGGTGGCGATCAATCGATTCCTCATGCTGTTCAACCCTTCGACATCGGTGTCGACTTGAACGCGGGCAAAAGGTTCCCCCCGCGGCGCCGTGGGGCCGACATTACTCACGGCCGGAATTGGCGCGACAGGCCTAGACCACTTTCGTGGCCAAGCTGAAATCACCGGCGGACAGGGTCACTTGAGAGCCCCCGCGGTGAGGCCGGCCTGCACCTGACGCTGGAACACCGCGTACACGACGAGCACCGGAAGCATCGCGATCGTCAGACCCGCGAAGAGCGCTCCCCAGTCGCCCCGGTACCCCTGCGAGACCGCCAGCGTGGCGAGCCCCTGAGGCAGCACGTAGCTGCTCTCCTCCTCGTTGTTGAGCAGCAGCGGAAGCAGGTACTGGTTCCACTGGCCGAGGAAGTTGAAGATGCCGATGCTGACCAGGCCCGGCTTGGCCATCGGCAGCATGATCTGGAAGAACGTCCGCGTGTGCGAGGCCCCGTCGACCATCGCCGCCTCCTGGACGCCGGTCGGCAGCGTACGGAAGAAGGAGGTGAGGAAGAAGGTCGTGAAGGGCAGCGAGTACGCGATGTACGCGATCATCAGGCCGGGCCGGGTGTCCAGGAGGCCGAAGTTCTCCATGACCGCGAAGAGCGGGACGAGGGCGAGGATGACGGGGAACATCATGCCGCCCGCGAAGAGCATGAAGATGAAGCGGTTGCCCGGGAAGGTGAAGCGGGCGATCACATAGGCCGCCATCGAGCCGAGCAGCATGGTGCCGGTCAGCGAACCCGCCAGGATGATCACCGAGTTGATGGCGTACTGGCCGATGTTCGCCTCGGTCCACGCGTTGCTGAAGTTCTCCCAGTGGAAGGAGGTCGGCCAGCCCATCGGATCGCTGAGGATCTCGACCGAGGGGCGCAGCGCGGTGAGGGCGACCCAGATCAGGGGGCCCGCCGCGAGGACCACCCACAGGACGAGGAAGGCGTGCGAGAAGACGTTCAGGGTCGCGCCGCTCGCCGAATCGCCCTCCCGGCGGGGTGTGTCGGCGGACTCGGCGCGGGGTGCGGTGGTCGTGGTCATGATGCAGTGCTCCCGCGGTCTTTAGTATTCGATCCGGTCGCGGTTCCCGATCCTCATGACGATCAGCGAGAACGCCATGCTGAGGACGAGGAGGACGACGCCGATGGAGGTGGCATAGCCGTACTGACCGTCACGGAACCGTTCGTAGAGGAAGACCGGGGTGACCTTCAGGACGTGTTCGGGAACCATGACCAGGACGATCGCGAACGAGTCGAGTGCCTGGATGCCCATGTAGATCCAGCCGGTCCGCACGGTGTCCCAGATCAGCGGGAGCGTCACGCTGAAGAAGGTCCGCCCGCGGCTCGCGCCGTCCAGCAGCGCGGCCTCGTAGATGTCCTTGGGGATCGCGCCCATCGCGGCGGAGAACAGCACCACGTAGAAGCCGACGAAGCTCCAGGAGAGCACGATCATCACGGCGATGAGGGCCAGGGAGCGGTCGCCGCCCAGCCAGGCCGGGCCGTCGACGCCCAGCTTGTCGAGCCCGCCGTTGATCAGGCCGCTGTTGGTGTTGAAGACGCGGCCCCAGACCACGGCGATGATCGCGACGGACAGGACCTGGGGGAAGAAGTAGACGACTTTGTAGACCGACGAGCCCGCGACGCCCGCGATGGCCTGGCCCTTCCGGTGCCTGCCGCCCGACGTGATCATGTACGCGAAGAACATGCCGAGCACGAGCGTGATCACCGGGGCGACGACCGCCAGGGTGATGCTCACCTCCAGGGACTCCCAGAAGCGCTCGTCGTTCCACATCTTGGTGAAGTTGTCGAAGCCGATGAAGTTCGCCACCGGCCCGCCGGACCAGTCCGTGAACGAGTAGTAGATCGCCTGGATGAAGGGCGAGATCACGAACAGGGCGTAGAACGCGAGCGGCAGCGACAGGAAGCCCGCGATGAAGCGGTACTTGTCGAGCGTCCGGTAGCGCCGGTCGTAGCGCACGCTCTGCGGGGTGAAGCGGGGCGGAAGGAGCACCGCCAGGACGAACAGCAGCCCGTTCGGCGACTTGGGCCGTCCTGCCGGGTCCGGTGCCTTCTTCGAAGGTGGCGAATCGCCCACCCGGGTGTCAGTCTTCACGCCACTCCGCCCCGCCTCGTTCACGTGCTCGCGTTCTCGGTCGATCCGCTGCTGATCAGGACTTCTTGACCTTGACGACGTCAGGGTCCTTGAGGATCCGGGCTCCGGCCTTCTCCATGATGTCCATGGCCTGCTTGGTGCCGATCTGACCCAGCATGAACTTGGCGATCATGTTGTTGAAGTCCTCGCGGAACAGCTCGTTGTACCAGTCCATGTGCTTCGCGATGACGACGTTCTTGCCGGCGGCCTTGATCGCCGCCTGCACGCTCGCCACACCGTGCGGCATTTCCTGGCCGTCGATGGCCCCCTTGACCACCGGCAGAGCGGAGAGCTCCTTGAAGTTGTTCAGGGCGGCTTCCTTGCTGTACATCGCCCGCAGCCACTCCAGGCCGCCCTGCCGGTTCTGCGCCTTCTCGGGGACGACGTAGAACTCACCGGCCGGAGCGTTGATCGTGCCGAACGGCATCTTGTCGCCGGAGTCCAGTGACGGGCTCGGGCCGAACGACATCCCGAAGTCCTTCGGGGTGGTGTCCTTGGCCTCGTTCTCCACCCAGGAACCGTTGGGCACGAAGACGCACTTGCCCCCCTTGGTCCAGGCGGTCTGCATCTCGGTGTGCGCCTCGGTGCCGTCGAAGCCGGTCAGGACGTACTTCTTGGCGACCAGTTCCTCCCAGGCCTCGAAGACGTCCTTGACCGCGTCGTTCTTCCAGGCGCCCGGCTCCAGGTAGTCCATGGCCGTGGTGATCTCGCGCCCGCCGCGCTGCGCGAACATCGTGTAGATGCTGAAGAACATGTACCGCGGGTGGCCGCCCGGGTAGCTCCAGCCGTGGATGCCCTTGGCCTTGGCCTTCTTGCAGACGGCCAGCATCTCGTCCCAGGTCTTCGGGTACGCGGAATCCAGGCCCTCCTCAAGGAGCTTCTTGGAGTAGAAGGTGCCGTAGACCGTCAGCGAGATGCCGGCCTGGAAGGTGCCGGGGCCACCGAAGTTGCCGCTCGCCTCGACCGCCGGTTCGAGGATGTCGCGCACCTTGACGCTCGGGTCGTCCCACGACGGCGCGTCGAGCAGCTCGGTGAGGTCCGCCACCTGCTTGTTGGAGACCAGCTTGCCCGGGTTCATCTGGTCGGCGCCGGAGTTGTTGATGACGTCGGCCGTCGGGTTGCCGCGGACGATCTTCGGCTGCACCTGAGTGGCGATCTTCGTCGTCGACTTCTGGGCGGCTTTCGAGTCCGGGTACCGCTTCTTGTACATGTCGGTCACGAACTGGGCGTACTTGTCGCCGTAACCGCCGTTGAAGACGACCACGGCGAGCCCGGCGTCGTCCTTCACGCCGAGCGGGTTCTTCTTGGACTTCTCGCCCTTCTCCGCCTTGTTCTCGTCCCCGCCGCCGCTCGCGCAGGAGCTCAGGGCGCCCACGGCCGGCACGGCGAGAAGGCTGGTGGCCGCCGCCCTCTTCATCACGTCACGACGGTTGATGCTGGTGGATCCCATGCTCAAGTCCTCGCCTTCCAGGACTCAGGCGGCGTACGGGGCTCCCGACAGCTCGCCAGTGGCGAAGGGCCCGACACCGCGGGTCAGTTGAAGCTTGGTGGTACCGAACGTGCGACAACTACATGGCAAGGGCTTGCACCCGCCACTCAGGGTGCCGATAGGTATAGTCCACTCCTCCGCAGCAGAGCAAGATCGAATGCAGCTTCGGCCAGCAGTCTTTCCCGAGTTGAGACCTCGCGGAGATATGGACTGGTTCGTTCACGGCGTGAGCAAATTCGGCCAGGGGATTCGGTCGCGCCGAAACCCGCCTCCGCTCGCCCCTCACCGATCTTCCCTGGCCCCTCCTTGCTCCTCATTGGACTTTCTCCTCGATCCCCTTGGACTTTCACCGGGCCCCGCCCACTCCCCCACCCACTCCACCGGCCCCTTCAACAGCCTTGACACCACCGGCAACTTGGCGCCCTACTGGACCTTGCGCAGCCACGTGACAACGTTGTCCAACTCGCAGGGAGGGGCTCGAGGATGCCGCACAGATCACGCAGACCTCGCTTCAGACACCACCGTTCGGCCGCGGTCCTCGGAGCGGCCGCGTTCACGCTCGTCGCGACGGCGCAGGGCGCGGCCGTCGCCAAGCCGGAGGAACCGCCCAAAGCCGCCAGGGAGTTCGTCTCCTCGTTCGAGGAGGGCGACGCCCAGCCGGACTGGCTGAACACGGTCGACACCGGCCCCGACGGCAAGAAGCGCACCGCCGGTGTCAACGGAGCGTTCAGTTCGGGAATACCCGGAAGTGTGAACGACCACGTCACGGAGGTCCGCGCCAGCGGCGAGAACTCCGGCAGCGGCGAGGTCAAGGAGAACCTGGTCGACGGTGAGCCCACGAGCAAGTGGCTCACCTTCGCGGCCACCGGCTGGGTCGAGTTCGACCTCGACGAGCCGGCCAAGGCCGTGACGTACGCGCTGACGTCGGCGAACGACCACGACGAGCGCGACCCGAAGGACTGGACCCTGCAGGGCTCCACGGACGGCAAGGACTGGAAGGTCCTCGACACCCGAAAGGGTGAGGCGTTCGACAAGCGTCACCAGACGAAGAAGTACGACTTCGAGAACGGCACGGCGTACGCGCACTACCGCCTGGAGGTGACCGCCAACAACGGCGCGTCCGACGCGCTCCAGCTCTCCGACGTCCACCTCTCCGTCGGCGGCAGCGAGACGCCCGCCCCCGAGGACATGCTCTCCCTCGTGGACCGCGGCCCCAGCGGCTCCCCGACCGCGAAGTCGGGCGCCGGGTTCACCGGCAAGCGCGCGCTGCGCTACGCGGGCACCCACAAGGTGGACGGCCGCGGCTACTCGTACAACAAGGTCTTCGACGTGAACGTCTCGGTGCGCCGGGACACCGAGCTGTCGTACCGGATCTTCCCGTCCATGGCCGAGGGCGACCTCGACTACGACGCCACGAACGTGTCCGTGGACCTGGCCTTCACCGACGGCACCCATCTGAGTGACCTCAAGGCCACGGACCAGCACGGCTTCCCGCTGACCCCGCAGGGCCAGGGCGCCGCGAAGGGCCTCTACGTCAACCAGTGGAACAACGTGGCCGCGCGGATCGGGCAGGTCGCGCGCGGCAAGACCGTCGACCGAGTGCTCGTCGCGTACGACTCCCCCAAGGGCCCGGCGAAGTTCCGCGGCTGGGTGGACGACGTGTCCCTGAAGGAGAAGGCCCCGGCGAAGCCGAAGGCCCACCCCTCGGACTACGCGGACACCACCCGCGGCACGAACTCCAGCGGCGGCTTCTCGCGCGGCAACACCTTCCCGGCGACGGCCGTCCCGCACGGCTTCAACTTCTGGACGCCGGTGACCAACGCGGGCTCCCTGAGCTGGCTCTACGACTACGCGCGCGGCAACAACGCGGACAACCTGCCGACGATCCAGGCGTTCAGCGCGAGCCACGAGCCGAGCCCCTGGATGGGCGACCGGCAGACGTTCCAGATGATGCCGTCGGTCGACAAGGACACCCCGTCCGCGTCCCGCACCAAGCGCGCGCTGCCCTTCAAGCACGAGAAGGAGACGGCACGCCCGCACTACTACGGCGTGACGTTCGAGAACGGTCTGAAGGCCGAGATGGCCCCGACCGATCACGCGGCGATGATGAAGTTCACCTATCCCGGTGACGACGCGAGCGTCATCTTCGACAACGTCTCGGAGAAGGGCGGCCTCACCCTCGACAAGGAGAGCGGTGTCGTCAGCGGCTTCTCGGACGTCAAGTCCGGGCTCTCCACGGGTGCCACGCGTCTGTTCGTGTACGGCACCTTCGACGCGCCCGTCACCGCGGGCGGCAAGCTCGACGGCGGGGGCGGCGGTGACGTCACCGGCTATCTGCGCTTCAAGCCCGGCAAGGACCGCACGGTCAACCTGCGCCTCGCGACCTCGCTCATCAGCCTCGACCAGGCCAAGGCCAACCTCGGCCAGGAGATCCCCGCCGGCACCTCCTTCGAGCGCGTGAAGAACCGCGCGCAGAAGAGCTGGGACGACATCCTCGGCAAGGTGGAGGTGGAAGGCGCGAGCGAGGGGCAGCGGACCTCGCTCTACTCCAGCCTGTACCGCCTGTACCTCTACCCCAACTCGGGCTTCGAGAAGGTCACTTCGGGCGGCAAGTCGAAGTACCAGTACGCCTCGCCCTTCTCGCCGCAGACGGGTCCCGACACCCCGACCCACACCGGCGCGAAGATCGTCGACGGCAAGCCGTACGTGAACAACGGCTTCTGGGACACCTATCGCACGACCTGGCCCGCCTACTCGCTCCTCACGCCGAAGAAGGCGGGTGAGCTGGTCGACGGCTTCGTCCAGCAGTACAAGGACGGCGGCTGGACGTCGCGCTGGTCCTCGCCCGGCTACGCGGACCTGATGACGGGCACCTCGTCGGACGTGGCGTTCGCCGACGCGTACGTCAAGGGCGTGGACTTCGACGCCAAGGACGCGTACGACGCCGCCCTGAAGAACGCGACGGTCGTACCGCCGAGCAAGGGCGTCGGCCGCAAGGGGATGGAGACCTCTCCCTTCCTCGGCTACACCCCCAGCGAGACCCACGAGGGCCTGTCCTGGGCCCTGGAGGGTTACGTCAACGACTACGGCATCTCGCGCATGGGCCAGGCCCTCTACAAGAAGACGGGCGAGAAGCACTACAAGGAGGAGTCGGAGTACTTCCTCAACCGTGCCCGGGACTACGTGCACCTCTTCGACGGCAAGGCGGCCGGGGAGGGCTTCTTCCAGGGCAAGGACAAGAAGGGCGACTGGCGCGTCCCGTCCGAGAAGTTCGACCCGCGCGTGTGGGGCCACGACTACACGGAGACCAACGCCTGGGGCTACGCCTTCACCGCTCCCCAGGACTCGCGCGGTCTGGCGAACCTGTACGGCGGCCGCAAGGGCCTGGGCGACAAGCTCGACAAGTACTTCGCCACTCCGGAGACCGGCTCCGCCGAGTTCGCGGGCTCCTACGGAGGCGTCATCCACGAGATGACCGAGGCGCGCGACGTCCGCATGGGCATGTACGGGCACTCCAACCAGGTCGCCCACCACGCCGCCTACATGTACGACGCGGCCGGTGAGCCGTCCAAGACGCAGGAGAAGGTCCGCGAGGTCCTCTCCCGCCTCTACACGGGCAGCGAGATCGGGCAGGGCTACCACGGCGACGAGGACAACGGCGAGCAGTCGGCCTGGTACCTCTTCTCCTCGCTCGGCTTCTATCCGCTGGTCATGGGCAGCGGCGAGTACGCGATCGGTTCGCCGCAGTTCACCAAGATGACCGTGCACCTGGACGGCGGGCGCGACCTGGTCGTCAAGGCGCCCAAGAACAGCGCGAAGAACGTGTACGTCCAGGGTCTGAAGGTCAACGGCAAGAAGTGGACCTCGACCGCCCTGCCCCACAAGGCGATCGCTCGCGGCGGCGTCCTGGAGTTCGACATGGGACCGAAGCCGTCGGCGTGGGGCACCGGCAAGAACGCCCAGCCGACGTCGGTCACGCAGGACGACAAGGTGCCGTCGCCTCGCGCGGACGCCATCAAGGGTGACGGCGCGCTCTTCGACAACACGTCGGACACGGACGCCACTTCGGCGGACGCCGTGGACCTGCCGGTGGGCAAGGAGACCAAGGCGGTGCAGTACACGCTGACGTCGTCCGCCGACAAGGCGAAGGCGCCGCGCGGCTGGGTCCTGCAGGGCTCCGCCGACGGCGAGAAGTGGAAGGAGCTGGACAAGCGGTCCGGCGAGTCCTTCGCCTGGGACAAGCAGACCCGGGTGTTCACGGTCGACAAGCCGGGGACGTACGCGCACTACCGGCTCGTGCCGGACGGTTCCGCGACGCTCGCGGAGGTCGAGCTCCTGAGCTGATCCGGCGGGACCGAACAGCGCGACGCGGGGGCGGGAGTGGAAAGTTCACTCCCGCCCCCGTTCGCGTGCGCCGCAGGAGCGTTGGCCGGAACACCCCTGGCCTCATCCTCCCCATGGCTGGAGACTCACCTCGCAACGCACCTTTTGTCATGATCACGCCATTGATCGACACTGATGGACACTGATCGCATCGTTGAGGGGAGATCATCCGTGTTACGAAGACCACGAAGACCCCGCTCGAAGGCCGTCGCCGTCATCGGCACCCTCGCCATCGGCGCCCCGCTCACCGTCCTCGGCCCCGCGTCCGCCGCCCCCGCCGCAGCCGACAAGGCCCCCAAGAGCAGCTGTACGGCGCCCGACGACTGGTCCAGCTGTGTACGGGTGACCACGCACCTGGACCAGGCCCCCTCCGTGGGACGGCAGGCCCGCCTCGACATCACCGTCGACACCCGCGTCGACCTCTCCGGGGCCCGCGTCCAGGCCGACCTGCCCGCCGTCGTCGACTGGGCGTCCGCGCCCGCCGGCTGGCAGTTCAAGGACATCGGCCCGCTGCTGCCCGAGGACGGCGGCGCGGTGCACCGCGCCCAGCGCACCGTCGACCTGGCCGCCGGGAAGACCCTGCGCTTCTCGCTCCCGGTCAAGGGCGTCAAGGCCGCCGCCACCTCCGTGCGCGCCCGCGTCGACGGCACGTCGGCCGAGCCCGTCGACCGCGACGAGCACCTCCAGCTCCTCACGGTCGGCGCCACGCCCGCCGCCTCGCACCTGGGCTTCGACCAGCGCCGCAACTCCACCGCGCTGCGCGAGCTCCCCGACGACGTCGAGCTCACCCCGGCCAAGCCCGAGCGGCCGTTCGAGCCGGTGGCCGGCCGCACGAAGCTGCCGAATCCGCACAGCGACGACGCCCCCTCCACCGACCCGTCCGTGCGGGCGCTCTCCTGCGTCACCGGCACGGTCGGCTACACGGAGCCGGGCGGCGCGCACCCCTCGCCGAACATCCAGGTCGAGGCCTGGGACGACGACTCCTTCGGCGGGGACGACCTGCTCGACTCCGCGCTGACCGACGGCAGCGGCGGCTTCCGGATGTGCTTCGACAACAACGACACCTCCGGCGGCCAGGACGTCTACGTCAAGGTCCGCACCGAGAGCGGCCTGTGGCGGATCGTCGAGGACAACTTCCTCAGCCGTGACGTCTACGAGTTCCGCTCCGGCCAGCGCGACAACATCGGTGACGGCCGCACGGTGAACTTCGGCCGCATCGCCCCCGGCGACCAGACGATGAACCGGGTCTTCCACGCGTACGACCTGGCGAACCAGGCCAAGAACTGGACGCCCGGCGAGTGCTGGGACGCCCGCGACTCCGGCGACTGCCGCCGGATGGAGATCATCTATCCGGACGACGACGCGGGCGACGGCAGCCGTTACGAGTGGGGCGACGAGAGCGTCTGGCTGGAGGCCGCCGCTCCCGACGACCGCACCGACACCGTCCACGAGTACGGCCACGCGGTGATGGCCGACGCGTACGAGGACAACAAGCCCGCCACCGAGAACTGCAGCCCGCACGCGATGGATACCCGCAGTTCGAAGGGGTGCGCCTGGGTCGAGGGGTTCGCGAACTTCTACCCGATGGCGATCTTCAACCGGGACGAGTACCGGGGCTGGCGCGTCGAGGACACCACGACCTACGACACCGGCGACGACACCGAGGGCCGGGTCACCGGCTCCCTGTGGGACCTCTTCGACCCGTCGGGCGAGCGCTACTGGGACCACCACCAGGAGGCCGCGACGGGCGCCATCTGGGACACCCTGCTGGACCGGCGGTCCACCACCTTCCAGGAGTTCTGGACCCACCGCGGCCAGGAAGGCCACGACGTGGGCTCGGGGCCGGGCGGCGCGCTCTTCCAGAACGGCATCGACTACGGCTTCCGCAACCAGCTCGCGGACGGCCAGTCCAAGACGCTGCCCACACCGGACCCGCAGCACAACTACCGCTACGACACCACCTTCCGCTTCTGGTCGGTCGTGGCGCTGCGGCCTCCGGCGGGCGTCGACTACGACCTCGACCTGTACGACGACCAGGCGCTCCAGCAGCGCCTCGACGTCAGCCTGGCCACCGGGGACACGGTCGACTTCATCGCCGTCGACTCCAACGCGCGTGGCCCCGGCGACTACTACCCGGTCGTCAAGCGGCCGCTCGGCGGCACGGGCACCGGTGAGTACCGCATCGAGCTCGCCGACAGCGGAAAGCTGCTCGGCGCCTCCGACACCAAGACGATGAACGGCGCCGACGACGTGACCGCCGTCTGGGACACCTGCCCGGTCGCGGGCACCGAGGTGACCATCACCGCGACGCCGTCCGACGCGAGCCAGGACGCGGAGCTGTTCCTGATGGACTCCGATCCGGCCGACGCCAAGACCGCCGTCCGTGGCCGTTACGCCGCGACCACATCGGCGACCGGGAACGGTCCCGGCCAGGCCGAGTCGTTCAAGTTCACCTCACAAGGAGGCTGTTACGGCGTCGTCCTCGTCAACAAGGCCGGGTCCGGCACGTACACCGTGACCTCGTCCTGACACCGCCACGGCCTAGCCCGTGGCGAACTCGCACCACACGACCTTGCCGGGATCGCGTTCCACCACCCCCCACTTGTCGGCAAGGGCCGCCACGATCAGCAGGCCGCGCCCCGACTCGTCGGCGTCATCACCGCCGCCGAGCCGGGGCCATCCGCCGCCGCTGTCGTGCACTTCGACACGGAGTACGTCGCTGTCGCGGCGCAGGTGCAGCCGGAATCCCCGCCCCGGCGGGACTCCGTGCAGCAGGGCGTTGGTCGTCAACTCGCCTACGCAGAGGGTGATGTCGTCCGCGCGCTCGCGGATGTCCCACCCGACGAGCGCGGCGCGCGTGAAGGCGCGGGCGGCGGGCACGGACTGGCGTTCGCGCCGGTAGAAGCGCTCGCGGGGGTCCCGCCGGAAGGGGAGTGGAGTTTCGTCATTCACGTGACGAGGGTCACACTCCGTGGTCATCATGAAGCAGTACGTGAACCCGTACAGCCGGGTTGTACGGGTTCGCCGCGTGAACGTGCGGCTTCTGGTGGGGAGTTGAACGGTATGAACAGCCCAAGGCGACGGTCACGGAGGAATGCCTCGGCGATGCGGATGGTGGGCGCGCTGCTCGCCGTCCACCGCGAGGCGGCCGGGTACACACAGAAGTCGCTGGCCGAGCGGTTCGTGATCGGCGAGGAGGCGATTGCCTCCATCGAGCAGGGGCGGCGGCCCCTGAAGATGGACCTGGCGGTGCAGCTGGATGAACTCCTGCGTACGCATGGGACGTTGCAGACGGCTGTCGAGAACATGCCGGAGGTGGATCTGGTTCCTCGGTGGGCCGAGGAGTATCTGGATTGCGAGCGGGAGGCGATCGCGATCTCCTGGTACGAGGGTCTGGTGCTTCCTGGGCTGCTCCAGACGGATGCGTATGCGCGCGCGGTCTTCCGCAGCCGCGTCCCGGTTCTCGATGAGGACGCACTTGAGCAGTTCGTCGCGATGCGAGTGGAACGGCAGGAAATCCTGCACCGCAAGGTCCCGCCCACGACCAGCTTCGTGATCTGGGAGGCCGTGCTGCACGATCGCCTCGGCGGCCAAGAGGTCTTCGTCGAGCAGCTGCATCGTCTGCGCGAGTATGCCGAACTGCCCGGCCTCACCTTGCAGATCATGCCGTTCCGTCGCACCACCCACGCGGCCCTCGACGGCCCGTTCGTACTCCTTGAGACGCCTGAACACCAGCGACTCGCCTACACCGAGACCCAACGCGGAAGCCAACTGATCGCTGATCCAGACGAGGTGGCGATCCTGACGCAGAAATGTGCGATGCTGCGGACACAGGCCCTCAACGCCGAGGACACGAGGGCCCAGTTGGTCCGTCTGCTAGGAGAGCAATGAGCGGCACCGCGCTTACCTGGTTCAAGTCGAGCTACAGCGGGAGCGAAGGCGGCGCATGCCTCGAAGTCGCCTACGCCTGGCGTAAGTCCAGCTATAGCAGCGAGCAGGGCGGCGCCTGCCTGGAACTCGCCGCTCACCCCGCCGCCGTACACATCCGCGACTCCAAGAACCCGGACGGGGCCCCGCACCTCACCGTGGCCCCGAGGGCGTGGGCCGCCTTCCTGGCTCTCCCCCAGGCCCGCGCCTGACCGCTCACAGCGCGAGCCGCAGGGGGTCCCGCGTCCCCTCTCCTTCCGCGAAGGCCGCCGCGTAGGCCCGTTCGCCGAGGGTGTGGCGGACCAAGTGCTCGGTCTCGACGTGCGCTTCGTGGAGTGGCCGCAGGCCCGTCAGTGCGACGCCCGTCGTCCGCAGGAGGCTGCACGCCGCTCCTATCAGCCGGGCGGCTCGGCCATGGTCTCCGGTGGCGGCGACGGCCCAGGCCATGGCCTCCATGCCCCACACGGTCCCCCAGCGGTCACCGATGGCCCGCTGTCGGCGCAGGGAGTCACGGAACAGGCCCACCGCCCGGTGCGGGTCGCCGTGCCGGAGCTCCGCGAGGCCCACGCCCCACAGCCCCCAGGAGTGGGCCCAGCCCGCGCCGTGGGCTTCGGCCTCCGTCGCGTACTCCCGGCCGGCCGCCAGGGCGAGCTCACGCCCGCCGAGGAAGGCCGCCGCCATGGCCCAGAGCATGGTCGCCATGTGCGCGTCGCCCACCTGGCCGTGGGAACGGAAACGCTCCCTGGCCCGCGCCAGGAGCGCGATGGACCCCGCGTCCGCGTGGACGAGGAAGGCGAAGGCGCCCTCCACGTACGAGAGCACGCCCAGCGCTTCGACGTCCGCGTCGTCCCGGCCGAGCCGACCGGCCTCGGCCAGGAAGCGTTCGGCGGTGGACCGGTCCCCCTGGCACAGCGCGATCCAGGCGGCCAGGGCCAAGCAGCCGACGCGCAGTGGGGCGGGGGCGGTCGGGGCGAGGTCGAGCGCGCGGGTCAGCCAGTGGCGGCCTTCGCCGAGCGAGCTGCTGAAGAACCAGTACCGGGTGCGGGTGAGGTTCGCGGCGATCGCCAGACCGGCCGTGGCGTCGCCCTCCCCCGTGACGCAGAAGTCCAGGGCCGCCCGCAGGTTCGGTGACTCCAGGCGCAGCCGGGACAGCCAGGCGACCTCGTCGGGCCCGCACCACTGCTCGGCCGACCGCGCGGCCATGTCCGCGTAGTACGCGCAGTGGCGCCGCCGCAGCGGGATGTCCCGGCCCAGCTCCTGGAGCCTGCACTGCCCGTACTGGCGCAGGGTCTCCAGCATGCGGTACCGGGCCCGGGGGCCGGTGGTGTCGACGGTGAGCACCGACTTGTGCACCAGAGCGGCGAGGACGTCCACGATGTCCTCGCGGGTGGTGTCGTCACCCGGGCACACCGCCTCGGCCGCCGCGAGGTCGAAGCCGCCGGAGAACACCGACACCCCTGCCCACAGCCTCCTCTCGCGTTCGTCGCACAGGTCGTGGCTCCAGTCGACGACGCCGCGCAGGGTGCGCTGGTGCCGGGGCCCGGTGGGTTTCCCGGTGTCGGAGAGCAGCCGGAAGCGGTCGTCGAGGCGCTCCAGGATCTCCTCGGCCGAGAGCGCGCCCAGACGCACGGCGGCCAGCTCGATCGCCAGCGGGATGCCGTCCAGACGGCGGCACAGGCGGCCCACGGCCTCCTCGTTGCGCCGGGTGATCCGGAAGTGCGGGGCGCAGGCCTCGGCGCGGTCGGCAAGCAGCCGCACGGCCTCACAGCGCGTCGGCGTCGGCGGCGCGCCCCGGTCCTGGGGGACGGTCAGCGGCGGCACGGGCAGCAGGTACTCGCCGGGGATGCGCAGCCCTTGGCGGCTGGTGGCCAGCACGCGCAGGCCGGGGGCGGCGGTCAGGAGCGTACTCAGGAGGTGTCCGGCGGCCTCGGCCACGTGCTCGCAGTTGTCGAGCACGAGGAGCAACTGCCGCTCCCTCAGGTGCTCGACGAGCACCGCCGTGCCGGGCCGCAGCGACTGGTCGGGGATGCCGAGCGCCTCGGCGACCGCGCGGTCCAGGAGCTTCGGCTCGGTCAGCGGCGCGAGGTCGGCGAGCCACGCGCCGTGCGGAAAGGCCCAGGACGCCTCGGCCGCCGCGCGCAGCGCGAGGCGCGTCTTGCCGACTCCGCCCGGCCCGGTGAGCGTGACGAGGCGGGCGCTCTCCAGGAGCTTGCGGGTCTTGCGGAGCATGCTCTCGCGGCCGATGAACGTCGTCGTCTCGGCGGGCAGGTTCCCCTCGGTCCGTGGGCCGTCCGGCAACGACGGCGCGGCCAGGGAGGGGTCGGCGGTGAGCACCCGCTGATGGAGCTGCCACAGCTCCGGTCCCGGGTTGACGCCCAGCTCCTCGACGAGCAGGGCGCTGACGGTCCGGTAGCAGTCCAGGGCCTCGCTCTGCCGGCCCGAGCGGTAGAGGGCCAGCATGCGCTGCGCCCAGAAGCGCTCCTGGAGCGGGTGGGCGGCGGTGAGTTCGCGCAGGCGCGGCAGTACGTCCGCGTGGCGCCCGAGCCGGACGTCGGCGTCGGTGTGCAACTCCAGGGCGGCCAGGCGGCGTTCGTGCAGCGCGGGGGCGACGTCCAGCCGCAGCCGCTCGGACGGGACGTCCGAGAACGGCTCTCCGCGCCACAGCGCCAGCGCCTCGCCGAGCAGCGCCGATGCCCGCTCCGTGGCCTGCGCCGCCGCGGCGGACCGGGCGCGGGCGACCAGGGCGTCGAAGCGGTGCAGGTCCAGGGCCTCGTCGGGCACGTGGACGAGATAGCCGTCCGCGCAGGTGCGGATCGGCCCCCGGGACCCGCAGCCGAGGGTGCGGCGCAGCCGCAGCACGTAGTTCTGCAGGGCGTTGCGGGCGCCGTCCGGTGGTTCGTCCCACAGCCTGGCGATCAGGGTTTCACTGGGGACGACCTTGTTCGCGTCGATCAGAAGCGATGCCAGAAGGGCCCGCTGCTTGGCTGCCCGCATCGCCACGGGCCTGCCGTCGAACAGCACTTCAAGCGGCCCCAGAAGCCTGTACTCGAACTCCGTGATCCTCACCCCCGTCACCCACCATCGTCACCCAGAGTCATCATTCCAGCACGAGGCGTGAGTGTCGAGTGACCAAGGAGTGACCGGCGCGACAGGGCCGCCCGGAAACATCACTGGAGTGCGGACAGCGGTGCACGACCGGTGCACCGCGACGCGGAACCAGAAGGAGACCGACCCATGAACAAGCCTCGTCGTCTTACCGGGCTCGCCCTCAAGCTCGCGGCGGTGGCGGCCGCCGTGCTGCCGGTGTTCGCCGTCGCGCCGGGCGCGGCGGCGGCGCAGCAGGCGTCGGCCGCGGTGGCCAATGTCCTCAACTGCACCACGGACACCGACGGTTACTGGGGTCACGCGCACTGCACCAACAACACCGGTGTCGTGACGGCCTTCCGTGTCACGGTGGTCTGCGGGGAATGGCCCGACACCGCCGGACAGTGGAAGACGCTGAAGCCGGGCGCGTCCGACGTGTCGAGTGCCCGCTGCATCGCCGGCACGGGTGTCGGCAGTGTCGGCTGGGAAGAGGGGTGACAGCGCGGTGTCGCCGTGACTAAGATCGACGGCGACATCGCGTGTCGGTCACCGGCTGGGTGAGGCATGGAGGTGTCGGGAGATGCCTTCTGGAGGCATTCCTTGTCAGTCGAGCTGAACCACACGATCATCCACGCCCGGGACAACCGGGAGTCCGCCGAGTTCTTCTCGGATCTTCTGGGGCTCGAAATCGCCTCGGAGTGGGGCCCGTTCATCGCGGTGCAACTGAGCAACTCCGTCACCCTGGACTTCGCCAGCATCCCCGCGGACAAGATCACCCCGCAGCACTACGCCTTCCTGCTCTCCGAGCCGGAGTTCGACGCGGCGTACGAGAAGATCAGGGCACGCGGCATCGAGCACTGGGCCGACCCGCAGCAGAAGCAGCCGGGCGAGATCAACACCAACGACGGCGGACGCGGCGTCTACTTCCTGGACCCGTCGAAGCACGCGATGGAACTGATCACGGTCCCGTACGGCGGCTAGGCCCCGTAGGGGGCGCGGGGAATTGCGCGACAAGCCCCCGCGGCGCCGCAGACAACGCACGAGGGCCGCACCCCCAGCCGGGGGTGCGGCCCTCAACTGCTGTCTGCTGAGGCCTACTTGCGGATCAGGCTGCGCAGCACGTACTGCATGATGCCGCCGTTGCGGTAGTAGTCCGCCTCACCGGGGGTGTCGATGCGGACGACCGCGTCGAACTCCACACCGGTGTCGGTCGTGACCTTGACCGTGCTCGGGGTCGTGCCGTTGTTCAGCTCGGTCACGCCGGTGAAGGAGAAGGACTCCTCGCCGGTGAGGCCGAGGGACTCGGCGGACAGGCCCTCCGGGAACTGGAGCGGCAGGACGCCCATGCCGATGAGGTTCGAGCGGTGGATGCGCTCGTACGACTCGGCGATGACGGCCTTCACGCCGAGCAGCGCGGTGCCCTTGGCGGCCCAGTCGCGGGACGAGCCCGAGCCGTACTCCTTGCCCGCGAGGATCGCGAGGGGGGTGCCGGCCGCCTGGTAGTTCTGCGAGGCGTCGTAGATGAAGGAGACGGGGCCGTCTTCCTTCGTGAAGTCGCGGGTGAAGCCGCCCTCGGTGCCCGGCGCGATCTGGTTGCGCAGGCGGATGTTGGCGAACGTGCCGCGGATCATGACCTCGTGGTTGCCTCGGCGCGAGCCGTAGGAGTTGAAGTCGCGACGCTCGACGCCGTGCTCCGTGAGGTACTTGCCGGCCGGGGTGTCGGCCTTGATCGCACCGGCCGGGGAGATGTGGTCGGTGGTGACCGAGTCGCCCAGCTTGGCCAGGACGCGGGCGCCCGTGATGTCGGAGACCGGGGTGGTCTCCATCGTCATGCCCTCGAAGTAAGGGGGCTTACGGACGTAGGTGGACTGCGGGTCCCACTCGAAGGTGTTGCCGGTCGGGATCGAGAGCGCCTGCCACTGGGCGTCGCCCGCGAAGACGTCCTGGTAGGACTTGTTGAACATGTCCTCGCCGATGGAGTTGGCGACGACGTCGTTCACCTCGGCCTCGGTCGGCCAGATGTCCTTGAGGAAGACCGGGTTGCCGTCCTGGTCCGCGCCGAGCGCGTCCTTGGTGATGTCCACCTTCATCGAACCGGCGATGGCGTACGCGACGACCAGCGGCGGGGACGCCAGGTAGTTCATCTTGACGTCGGGGTTGATGCGACCCTCGAAGTTCCGGTTGCCGGAGAGGACCGACGTCACGGCCAGGTCGTGCTCGTTGACCGCCTTGGAGACCTCCTCGGGCAGCGGGCCCGAGTTGCCGATGCAGGTGGTGCAGCCGTAGCCGACGAGGTTGAAGCCGACCTTGTCGAGGTAGGGGGTGAGCCCCGCCTTGTCGAAGTAGTCGGTGACGACCTTGGAACCCGGGGCGAGGGTGGTCTTGACCCACGGCTTGCGGGTCAGGCCCTTCTCCACGGCCTTCTTCGCGACGAGCGCGGCGGCGACCATGACGTACGGGTTCGAGGTGTTGGTGCAGGAGGTGATCGCGGCGACCGTGACGGCGCCGTGGTCGATCTCGTACGTCGAGCCGTCGGGGGCGGTGACGGTGGTCGGACGCGTCGGCACGCCGTTGGTGGTGGCCGGGGCGTCGGAGGCCGGGAAGGACTCCTTGCCCGCCTCGTCGTCGTCCTCGACGTAGTTGCGCACGTCGAGCGCGAACTGCTGCGCGGCGTTGGCCAGGACGATGCGGTCCTGCGGGCGCTTGGGGCCTGCGATGGAGGGGACGACCGTGGAGAGGTCGAGCTCCAGCTTCTCGGAGAAGTCGGGCTCGGCGGCCGGGTCGAGCCAGAGGCCCTGCTCCTTGGCGTACGCCTCGACGAGCGCGACCTGCTGGGCGTCGCGGCCGGTCAGACGGAGGTACTTCAGCGTCTCGTCGTCGATCGGGAAGATCGCGGCGGTGGAGCCGAACTCCGGCGACATGTTGCCGATGGTGGCGCGGTTGGCCAGGGAGGTGGCGGCGACGCCCTCTCCGTAGAACTCGACGAACTTGCCGACGACGCCGTGCTTGCGCAGCATCTCGGTGATCGTGAGGACGAGGTCCGTGGCGGTGGTGCCGGCGTTCAGCTCACCGGTCAGCTTGAAGCCGACGACGCGCGGGATGAGCATGGAGACCGGCTGGCCCAGCATCGCGGCCTCGGCCTCGATGCCGCCGACGCCCCAGCCCAGGACGCCCAGGCCGTTGACCATCGTGGTGTGCGAGTCGGTGCCGACCAGGGTGTCGGGGTAGGCCTGGCCGTTACGGACCATGACCGTGCGCGCCAGGTGCTCGATGTTGACCTGGTGGACGATGCCGGTGCCCGGGGGGACGACCTTGAAGTCGTCGAAGGCGGTCTGGCCCCAGCGCAGGAACTGGTAGCGCTCCTTGTTGCGGCCGTACTCCAGCTCGACGTTCTGGCCGAACGCCTCCGCCGTGCCGAACTTGTCGGCGATGACGGAGTGGTCGATGACCAGCTCGGCCGGGGAGAGCGGGTTGACCTTGTCCGCGTCGCCGCCGAGCTCCTTGACGGCCTCACGCATGGTGGCGAGGTCCACGACGCAGGGCACGCCGGTGAAGTCCTGCATGATCACGCGGGCCGGCGTGAACTGGATCTCCTGCGAGGGCTGGGCCTGGGAGTCCCAGCCGCCGATCGCACGGATGTGGTCGGCGGTGATGTTCGCGCCGTCCTCGGTGCGGAGCAGGTTCTCCAGCAGCACCTTCAAGCTGTAAGGGAGGCGCGCGGAGCCCTCGACCTTGTCCAGCTTGAAGATCTCGTACGACTCGTCGCCCACGCGCAGCGTGCTGCGGGCGTCGAAGCTGTTCGCCGACACGACAGTCTCCTTCATATATGTGCGCGTTTCCGTCACATCCTGCCGCCACGACTCCTCGTCGATCCGCTAAGGTAAGGCTTAGTTAGGTAACCCTTACCGAGTGGCGGCTTCTGGTGCGCCTCGGCAGATATCTCGATGTCGAGATAACTCTAGTACATGCCCCGGCGTCACGACGAAGTGCGCCCGCTCACAGTTCGCCATGCCCTCCTTCGGGGGTGCCGGACACCTCGTCGAGAACGGACACCTCCAGAGCCGCCAGCCGCGCGGGATCTGCGACGACCTCGTACGCGGCGACGCGCCCTTCCTCGACCCTGATGACGAGCGCGAGGAGCAGCCTGCCCCGCGGCGCCACGACGAGTCCCACCGCTCCGCCGACCAGCGCGGCCTGCGCGAAGCGGGCGTTGCGCCTGAGCAGGACCGTCTCCTCGGCCACCGCCCGTGCGCCGCGGATCACCGCGGCGCCGCCCGCCGGCAGCGCGGAGAGGTCGGCCGTGCGCACGACGTCGGGGGCCAGGACCGTGAGCAGCGCCTCCAGGTCGCCGGTGCGGGCGGCCGCGAGAAAGGTCTCCACGACACGCCGGTGCTCCGCGCGCACCGGGACGGCAAGCGCCTCGGGCGGGGCCTGCACCTTGTGCCGCGCGCGGCTCGCGAGCTTCTTCGTGGCGACGGGGGTGCGCTCCACGACGGGCGCGATCTGGTCGAACGGCACGGCGAACAGGTCGTGCAGCACGAAGGCCACCCGCTCGGCGGGCCCCAGCGTGCCGAGGACCACGAGCAGCGCGCGGCCCACCGAGTCGGCCAGGAGCACCTCCTCCTGCGGGTCACCGTCGTCGCCGGACGGCGGAATCCGGTCCGGAAGGCGCTCCCCCGCCGGTTCCTCGTGGCGTTTGGCGGCGGAGCGCAGCATGTCGAGGCAGAGGCGGGAGACGACCGTGCGCAGCCAGCCGGTGAGGTTCTCGATCTCGTCGGCATCGGTGCGGCTGAGGCGCAGCCAGGTCTCCTGGACCGCGTCGTCGGCGTCGCTGAGCGAGCCGAGCATGCGGTAGGCGACACCGCGCAGATGCCCCCGGTGCGCCTCGAAGCGGTCGGCGAGTACCTCTTGCCCGTCCATCGGTCACCTTTCCCCGTCGTACGCCGTCACCTTCGTGTCCCCCCGGCTTCGTGTCCCTCGCGCCGAGCCGCCGTGACAGTAACGCCACGAACGCCACGAAGGAGAACCGTCATGACCGCCGCCCTGCCCCTCACCCTGGACCAGCCACTTCTGCACGGCACCCGCCTGGGCGAGCTCCGGATGCCCAACCGCGTGGTGATGGCCCCGCTCACCCGGGCCCGCGCCGACAACCCCGGCCTCGTCCCCACCGAACTGCACGCCGCCTACTACGGGCAGCGCGCCGGTGCCGGGCTCATCGTCACCGAGGGGACCTGGGTCAGCGAGCGGGCCATCGGCTTCGTCAACGTCCCCGGCGTCTACAGCGAGGCCCAGGTCGCCGGATGGCGCCGGGTCACCGACGTCGTCCACACCCTCGGCGGCCGCATCGTGCAGCAGCTCTGGCACACCGGCGCCGCGTCGCACCCCGACCACCTCGGCGGCGAACCGCCCGCCGGGCCTTCGGCGATCGACCCCCGCGCGCGGACCTTCACGCCCGGCGGGTTCAAGGAGACGCTCACACCGCGCGCGATGACCGCCGACGACATCCGGGCCACCGTCGCCGAGTTCCGCGCCGCGGCGGCCAACGCGCGGCGCGCCGGGTTCGACGGGGTCGAGATCGGCGCCCTCGGCGCGTTCCTCTTCACCCAGTTCCTCAATCCGCTGCTCAACCACCGCACGGACGCCTACGGCGGAGACCGCGCGGGACGGCGCCGCCTGCTGCTCGATGTCGTCGACGCGGTCACCGCCGAGTGGGACGGGCGGCGGGTGGGCGTGCGCCTCGCGCCGTACATGGCCGCGACCGAGCGTTTCGTGGTCGACGAGGAACTGCTCGCCGACTACGACGAGCTGGTGACGGAGCTGAACGAGCGCCCCCTGGCCTATCTCCACCTGCGCGGCCCCGACCTCGCGGGCCCCGGCGAGAGCCCCGACTTCGAGGCGTTCGCCCGCTACCGGAAGCGTTTCGAAGGGCCGCTGATCGCGAACAACGGCTTCGACAGGGACTCCGCGAACGCCCTCGTCGACGCGGGACACGCCGATGCCGTGTCCTTCGCCACCCACTTCGTCGCCAACCCCGACCTGGTCGGCCGGTTCGCCCTGGGCCGGGAGCTGGCGGCCGGTGATCCCGCCACGTACTACCAGGGCGGCGCGAAGGGGTACGCCGACTATCCGGCCGCGGGCTGAGCACCCGACGACGCGCGCACGAGGAGCCGCGCCGGTACGACGACCGGCCCCGGCGCCGCCGAGCCGCCGCCCTCGATCAGGTCGACCAGGAGGCCGACGGCGGCGCGGGCCGTCCGCTCCGGGTCGAGGGTCACCGTGGTCACGGGCGGCCGCGTCGTCGCGTATCCGGGGTCCTCGCTCGCGCACACCACCCGCAGGTCGCCGGGGACGCGCAGACCGAGCCGGGCCGCGGCGGCAAGCAGCCGGTGGCCGCCGGGGTCGTACGCCGCGTAGACGGCGTCGGCGCGGTCCGGTCCCCGCAACAGCGCGTCGAGCGAGCGCCCCTGGCCGTCCGCCAGATCGAAGGGCACCACCAGCGGTTCGGCGCCGCGCTCCGCGCACCATCCGGCGTACGCGGCCGTCACCGCGCGGGCGTAGTGCTCGTCGCCGTTGCCTGACTGCAGGGCGACGCGGCGGGCGCCGGATGCCGTGAGGTGGTCGAGGACCTCGCGGGTGGTCGCCTCGTGGTCGTTGTCGACCCAGTGGTCGCCGGGGCGCGGGTCACCGGGGACGCCGTCGAAGACGAGCGGGATGCCGCGGGCGCGCAGCGCGTTGACCATGGGGTCACCGCGCGGGCTGTCCATGATCAGCATTCCGTCGACGGCGAGGCTGTGCCAGGTGTCGTCCGCCGCGCGGTCCGCGGGCAGCGTGATCAGGGCGTAGCCCCGCGCGTGGGCCGCCGATGTGGCCGCCGTGACGGCGCGCGAGAAGTAGGCGATCTCCGTGTAGTTCCAGGCGGTGGCGAACGTCGTGACGGCGATGCCGAGCGTCCGGGTGCGCGGGGCGGTGCGGGGCGTGCCGTAGCCGAGGGCGGTCGCCACCTCGCGTACCCGGCGGCGGGTGGACTCGCCTATGCGGCCCGTGCCGTTCAGGGCGTGCGAGACCGTCGCAGTCGATACCTCCGCTGCGCGGGCGATGTCGGCGAGGGTCGGCCTTGGCACGGGGCACATCGTACGGATGCGGATTTCGTCGATGCGGGTGGCTTCTGGTTAACGCCTTACTCGGCAAGCGTTCATGCCGCCGCTTCTCGGCGGATCTTGCCCCCCTCCCACCCGATCACCCCGCGGCGCACCGTCGGCGTCCGGGGCCGGCCGCACCCTGGAGCGTCCATGCCCTCTCCGTCCTCCTCCCTCTCCCGCCGTGGCCTCATCGCCGCCGCCGGGGCCACCGGGCTGCTCACCGCCGTGGGCGCCGCGCCCGCCGCCGCATCGCCCCGGCGGTCCGCCGCGCTCGTGGTGCACAACGCCCGTGTCTTCAGCGGCACTCCCGGGCGCGACCGTGCGCGGGCCGTCGCCGTCGGGCGGGACGGGAGGATTCTTGCCGTCGGGAGCGACTCCGCGCTGAAGCGGTTCATCGGGCGGGACACGGAGGTCGTCGACGCGCGCGGCGGGACCCTCATGAGCGGCATCCACGACGGGCACGCCCACCCGATGGACGCCGCCAACCGCTCCCTGAAGCCTTCGCTCGCCAGTGCCGAACAGACCATCGCCGACCTCCAGAAGACCCTGACGGACTTCCTGAAGGACTCCGCCGACCAGGAGCCCGACGGGTGGCTGGTGGTGGAGGACTGGAACCCCGTGGGGCTCCTTCCGCACGGGACCGCCCCGCACCACTCCATGCTCGACGCCCTGCCCACCCGGCGCCCGGTCGTCCTGCGCGGCGGCGACGGGCACAACATCTGGGTCAATCAGCGTGCCCTCGACATCGCGGGCATCACCGCCTCCACCCCCGACCCGGTCGGCGGCAAGATCGTGAAGGGGTCGGACGGCAAGCCGACCGGCGTGCTCAAGGACGACGCCCAGCCGCTCGTCACCCGGCACATCCCCGAGCCCGACCAGGAGCAGCTCGTCGCCGCCGCCGCGAAGGTCCTCGCCGAGGCCGCCGCTTCGGGGATCACCACCTTCATGGAAGCCGTCGTCGGCAAGAGCGAGTTGGGCCTCTACAAGGCGCTGGCCGAGAGCGGGAAGCTCTTGCAGCGCATCGTGCCCGCCCTGCGCATCGACACCGACATGACCACGGACCCGGCCGCCGCGCTCGCCCACGCGCGGGGACTCCGTGACACGTTCGGCGGCGTACGCGGGCTCCGCTTCGGCACGGTGAAGGTCTTCCTCGACGGGGTCATCGAGTACCCGGCCCAGACCGCCGCGCTGCTGGAGCCCTATCTGGACGAGGACGGGAAGCCGACCGACCACCGCGGCGAGCTGTACGTCTCCGCCGCCGACTACGGCCGGCTCACCGCCGCCTTCAACAAGGACGGCTGGCAGATGCACGCGCACGCCATCGGCGACCGCGCGGTCCGAACGTCCCTGGACGGGTACGCGTACGCCCTGCGCACGACCAAGGCGCGCGGCCTGCGCAACACCACCGCCCACCTCCAACTCGTCGACCCCGCAGACCTGCCCCGCTTCGCCCGGCTCGGCGTCGTGCCCTGCATGCAGCTCCAGTGGGCCACCCGCAACACCTGGACCATGGACGCCCTGCTGCCCTACATCGGTGCCGGGCGCCACCGTTGGCAGTACCCGGCGCGCAGTCTGGAGCGGCACGGGGCGCAGCTCGCCGGTGGCTCGGACTGGCCGGTCGACCCGCTCCAGGTGTGGAACCAGGTGCGCACCTCCGTCGACCGGTTCGGGGACGAGGGCGAGGGCGAGCTGTACCGCGAGCAGGAAGGGCTGAGCCGGTCGTCCGCCCTGCTCATGCACACCCTCGGCACGGCGCGTCAACTCCGTATGGACCATCTCACCGGAACCGTCGAACGGGGCAAGTCGGCCGATCTGGTGCTGCTCGACCGCGATCTGACGCGGTGTCCGGTGGCTGATATCAGCTCTGCCGAAGTGCGTCTGACGTTGACCGGGGGCACAGTGGTGCATGACGCCGACTCGTCGGCCGGGCGCGCGGCCGCCGCCCGGGTGACGCGCGCGGCGGCCGGTCCCCGGCCCACGGCGCAGGCCGCGGTGCACGGTGGTCGGCACGCCTCGTGCGGATGCGGCTGAGCCGTAGCGGCACGTGGCGTACGGAAACGACGTACGGGGACTTCCGTACTGAATCGGTCGTTTCTCGTATGGCCTACCCCAGCGCGTGCGTCATCTCATATCTGAGATAACCTGCGGAACATGGCAGACGATTACCTCGTACGTATCGGCAAGCTCATCCGCGACGCCCGTCAGCACCGGGGCTGGACGCAGTCGCAGCTTGCCGAGGCGCTCAACACCAGTCAGAGCGCCGTGAACCGCATCGAGCGGGGCAACCAGAACATCAGCCTTGAGATGATCGCCCGTATCGGCGAAGCGCTGGACAGTGAAATCGTCTCGCTCGGGTACGCGGGACCCATGCATCTGCGCGTGGTCGGCAATCGCCGGCTCTCGGGCTCCATCGACGTCAAGACGAGCAAGAACGCCTGCGTGGCGCTGCTCTGCGCGTCCCTGCTGAACAAGGGGCGCACGGTGCTGCGCCGCGTGGCGCGGATCGAGGAGGTCTACCGCCTCCTCGAGGTCCTCGGTTCGATCGGCGTACGCACCCGTTGGATCAACGACGGGGTCGACCTCGAGATCGTGCCGCCCGCCAAACTCGACATGGAGGCGATCGACTCCGAGGCCGCGATCCGGACCCGCTCGATCATCATGTTCCTGGGTCCGCTGCTGCACCGCATGGACCGCTTCAAGCTGCCGTACGCGGGCGGTTGCGACCTCGGCACCCGCACGATCGAGCCGCACATGATCGCGCTGCGCCGCTTCGGGCTCGACATCGCCGCGACCGAGGGGCTCTACCACGCCGAGGTCGCGCGGGACGTCGTACCGGACCGTCCGATCGTGCTGACCGAGCGCGGCGACACCGTGACCGAGAACGCCCTGCTCGCCGCGGCGCGCAGCGACTGCACGACCGTCATCCGCAACGCCTCGTCGAACTACATGGTCCAGGACCTGTGCTTCTTCCTGGAGGCGCTCGGCGTGAAGGTCGAGGGCATCGGCACGACGACCCTCACCGTGCACGGCGTGCCGACCATCGACGTCGACGTGGACTACTCCCCCTCCGAGGACCCGGTCGAGGCGATGAGCCTGCTCGCCGCGGCGGTCGTCACGGAGTCCGAACTGACCGTGAACCGCGTCCCGATCGAGTTCCTGGAGATCGAGCTCGCGGTCCTGGAGGAGATGGGGCTCGACCACGACCGCACGGCGGAGTACTTCGCCGACAACGGCCGTACGCGCCTGATCGACCTCACCGTCCGGCCCTCCAAGCTGGAGGCGCCGATCGACAAGATCCACCCGATGCCGTTCCCCGGCCTGAACATCGACAACGTCCCCTTCTTCGCGGCCATCGCGGCGGCGGCGCAGGGCAAGACGCTGATCCACGACTGGGTCTACGACAACCGCGCGATCTATCTGACCGACCTGAACCGCCTCGGCGGGCGCCTCCAACTCCTCGACCCGCACCGCGTGTTGGTGGAGGGCCCGACCCGCTGGCGCGCCGCCGAGATGATGTGCCCGCCCGCGCTGCGGCCCGCCGTGGTCGTGCTGCTCGCGATGATGGCCGCCGAGGGCACGTCCGTGCTGCGCAACGTGTACGTGATCAACCGTGGCTACGAGGAGCTGGCCGAGCGGCTCAACTCCGTGGGCGCGCAGATCGAGACGTTCCGGGACATCTAGCCTCCGGTAGACCCCGGTATCCCCGGTAGCCCCCGGTTCTCCTGACACGACTGGGCAACGATCCCGGTCGTGCCTGGAGATGCGCGAGGGCGCGGTGTTGGGGTGGGCGCATGGAAGATCGCACCCGCGTCCCCGGCACCCGCGCCCTCGGCACACGCGCCCTCGTCGCGCTCTGTGCCTCGCTGGCCCTGCTCGCGGCGGGGTGCGGCGGGCAGGGCGACACCGGCGAGCCGTCGCCGTCCAAGGGCGGCGGCAACCCCATGAACCCCGTGACCCCCGTGGTGACTCCGACCGCCTCGCGTCCCGTGCCCGCCGACGGCAAGGGCTCGAAGGACCCGGACGACATCAACGGGGACGGGCACCGCGATCTGCTCGTCCCCGTGACCTCCCGCAAGGAGGACGGACACGGGCGGACCGCCGTCGTCTTCGGCTCCGCCAAGGGGCTCGACCCGTCGACCCACGCCGTGTACGACTACGCCTCGGGCACCCTCACCACGGCCGACCTGGACGGCGACGGCTATCCCGACTTCGTCTCCACCGAGCGCTCCACGGCGCAGGAGAAGCCGACCGTGGCCTGGGGCGGCCCGAGCGGGCCGAAGGCCGGTGCGGAGGCGACCGAGATCCAGGTGCCGGGCGGCCTGTCGGGCGAGGGCCTGTCCGGCCCGGAGCGGGGCGACTTCGACGGGGACGGACACCACGACATCGCGGCGGTCCGGCAGGACGGGTCCGTGACCCTGCTGTACGGCCCCTTCACCCGGGCCGGGGCCCCGGCCCGCAGCGACTCCCGGCCCGGCAGGGGGAGCTGGCTCGCCGCGGACGACATCGACCCCACGGGCAAGGCGCACGCGACCGGCCTCCTCGTCCACGAGGGCGACGACGGCGAGCAGACGGGCGGCGTCCTCTACCGGGCGCGCACCGGAAGCGGCCTGTCCCGGACCTCCGTCGAGCTGCGCGACGGCAACGCGGTGGCGTGGGGCGACTACGACGGTGACGGCGCCCGCGATGTGGCCATCGGCGACAACGGCAGCCGCAACAACGAGCCGGACACGGGAGAAGCGCCGGAGGTGGTCTTCTCCCTCGCGATCTACCCGGGCACGGGTGGCGCCCCGGCCACGCACAAGATCCCGCCGAGCAAGAACAGCTCCTACTACGGGCCCGGCGGCTACAACTCCGCGGACCCGGACGGCGACGGCAAGGACGGCCTCGTCGTGGCCACGGACGAGGGCGCGCTGCTGATCGAGCTGCCGGCCGAGGGCGAGAAGCGGACGAAGATCCTCCGCGAGAGGCCCGCCCGCGCGGACGGCAAGAAGATCCCGGCCCGCTGGCGGCACGCCCGCCCCTTCGCCGCCGCCGACTTCGACGACGACGGCAAGGAGGAACTGATCCTGAACTGGGGCACGGGCGTGTTGTTCAACCTCTACGGCGAGAACCCCACGCACTGGTGGCTCACGGACGGCACGTCGTCCCACGACAAGACGGCGTTCGCCACGACGGGGTTCGCGGGGCGGGGCTGAGGGGCTGAGCGCCCCCGCCCTAGGTGGCGGCCACGAACTCCCGGATCGCCGCAGCCAGGCCGTCCGGGCGGTCCAGCGGGATCAGCGTGCGGCAGTCGTCCAGCTCCACCAGGCGGCTCTTGGGAAGCAGTTCGGCGAACCTGCGGCCGTGCTCCGGGGGCATCATCTTGTCCTGCTTGCCCCACACGATCAGGGCCGGCCTGTCGTACGAGGCCAGCGCGTCCGCCGCCTCCCGCATCTCCGTCTTGCGCGCGGAGCGCAGATAGCGGACCAGGACCCCGCGTGCCACGGGGTCGGTGCGCAGCGGTTCGAGCCAGCGGTCGGTCAGGTCGTGCGGGACGGGGCGGTGCGCCATGACCGCGAATCCCGTGCCCGGGACGCGGCGCAGGGCGCGTACGGAGAGGATGCGGACCAGGAGCGCGATGCCGCCCGGGACGCGCGCGGCGGCGTCCATCATCTTGCCGCCCGCGCGCGGCGGGTAGTTGTCGAAGGCCTCGCAGCCCGCGATGACCATCCGGCCGACTCGGTCGGGGCGTTCGGCCGCCAGCTGCTGGAGCCGTCCGGCGTCGTTCTCGACGAAGACCGCGTCGTCGCCGAGCTCCAGCGCGTCGGCGAACTCGCCGATCAGCCGGGCCATGGTCGGTGGCGTGAGCTCGGCGCCCGGCTTCAGGGGCACGCGGTGGCTGCCGTACGGCAGGGTCGGCACCAGGCAGCGGAACTCGTCGCCCAGTTCCTCGACGACGTGGCGCCATACGCTGCCGTCCTGGACAGGACCGTGCAGAAGGACGAGCGGTGTGCCGGTCCCTCCGGTGTCCTCGTACTCGATCGGTCCCGCGGTGAGTTCGATCTGTGCCATGCCCGCCCCGTTTCCTCGCGTGATCGTCATTGCCTCGCGTGATCGTCGGCATGACGCTATGCGGATCAGTCGAGTACCGCCACCCCGTCCAGCTCCACCAGGCACTGTTCGTCCCAGAGCCGGACGGCGCCGATCACCGCCATGGCGGGGTAGTCGCGTCCCGCCAACTTGCGCCAGATGCGGCCGAGTTGCGCGGCCTGGGTGCGGTAGTCGGCGACGTCCGTGGCGTAGACGGTGACGCGGGCGAGGTCGGCGGGGGTGCCGCCTGCGTGGCGCAGGGCCGTGAGGAGGTTGGTCAACGCCTGCTCGAACTGTTCGGGGAGGGTGGTGGCGGTGACCTTCCCCTCGACGTCGAGCGCGGTCTGGCCCGCGAGGAAGACGAGGCGGGTGCCGGTGGCGGTGACGGCGTGCGAGAAGCCGGTGGGCGGGGAGAGGTCTACGGGGTTGATGCGGTTGAGGGGCATGGGGTGGTCTCCTGTCTCTCTGTAGTCGTGTGCGGGATCGTTGCGCCTGCGGCGGGCCTTTCCCCAACCCCACCCCTTCCCGAAAACCCGCTCGGCGCGGGGGCCAACCTGGGGCTCCGCCCCAGACCCCGCTCCTCAAACGCCGGAGGGGCTGAATTTTCAGCCCGTCCGGCGTTTGAGGACGAACTCGGCGGAGCCGGTGATGGACGGCCACCAAGGCCCCCGCGCCAGAGCGGGTTTTCGGGAAGGGGCGGGGTTGGGGAGAGATCATTCGTTGTAACCCGAGTACAACTCCTTCGCGATGATGGTCCGTTGCACCTCACTCGCCCCCTCGTAGATACGAGGCGCCCGCACCTCCCGGTACAAGTGCTCCAGCAAATGCCCCCGCTGCAAAGCGCACGCCCCGTGCAGCTGAACCGCCGCGTCCACCACATACTGCGCCGTCTCCGTGGCCATCAGCTTCGCCATCGCCGCGCGCCGGGCGATGTCCGGCTCGTCGCGGTCGTAGGCCGCCGCCGCCGCGTGCACCATGAGGCGGGCCGCCTCGGTCCGGGTGGCCATCTCAGCGACCTGGTGCGCCACCGCCTGAAGGTCCTTCAACTTGCCGCCGAACGCGTCGCGTTGAGCCGTGTGCGCGAGCGTCGCGTCGAGCGCCGCGGCCGCCATGCCGACCGCGAAGGCGCCGACGCTGGGGCGGAAGCGGTTGAGGGTGGTCATGGCGACGCGGAAACCGCGGTCGGGTTCGCCCAGCACGTCGTCGCCGGTGACGGTCACGCCGTCGAAGGCGAGGGCGCCGATCGGGTGCGGGGAGAGCATGTCCAGGGGGGTGCCGGTGAGGCCCGCCCGGTCGGCGGGCACGAGGAAGGCGGTGACGCCGCGGGCGCCCGCGCCGGGGGTCGTACGGGCGAAGACGGTGTAGAAGTCGGCCTCGGGTGCGTTCGAGATCCAGCACTTCTCGCCGGTGAGCCGCCAGGAGGACGGGCCGTCCGGCGCGGCGCGCAGGGCCAGGGCCGCGGCGTCCGAGCCCGCGCCGGGCTCGGAGAGCGCGAAGGCTGCGACGGCGTGGCCCGCGCGGGCGGGGGCCAACCACTGCTCGCGCTGGCGCGCGGAGCCGTACGCGGCGACGGGGTGCGCCCCCAGGCCCTGCAGGGCGAGCGCTGTCTCGGCCTCCGTACAGGCATAGGCGAGGGACTCGCGCAGGAGGCAGAGCCCCAGGGCGCCGGACGTGGCGCGCGGGGCCCGTGAGGCGGAGGGGGTGGAGGCTCCACCCCCACCCCCACCCCTACCCTCCCCCTCGCCCGCGAACAGGCGGTCCAGCAGACCCAGTTCACCCAGCGCCTCCACCAGCGGGCGGTTCACCCGGCCCGGCTCGCCCTTCTCCGCCAGCGGGCGCAGCCGCTCGTCGGCGAGGGTGCGTAGCTCCGCACACCAGGCGGTTTGTTCCGGATTGAGCGAGAATGCCGTCATGCCGGGCCCCTCCTCTATCGCGCACCGTTGACTGTCGTCACCATCACGATACGCTCGTTGCGCGAGCTCACCACAAGCCCGAACGGCAAGGGGGCGACCCGCTGTGGACGCCAAGAGTGCACCCCGACTCCATCCATCGGCCCACGTCGACACCTTCGCCCGGGAGCATCTCCCGCCGCCGGAGCAGTGGCCCGCGTTCGTCCACGACCGGCCCGAGCTGCACTACCCCGACCGGCTCAACTGCGGCGCCGAGCTCCTGGACCGGACGGTGGCGCGGTTCGGCGCCGACCGTCCCGCGTTCCGTGCGGGCTCCGGCGAGCTGTGGACGTACGGCGAGCTGCAGCGGCACGTCGACCGGATCGCGCACGTCCTGACCGGCGAACTCGACGTACGGCCCGGCCAGCGCGTCCTGCTGCGCGGCCCCACCTCCCCCTGGCTCGCGGCCTGCTGGCTGGCGGTGATGAAGGCGGGCGCGGTCGCGGTCACCGTCCTGGCCCAGCAGCGCTCGCAGGAGCTGGCCACGATGTGCGAGATCGCCGAGGTCGGCCACGCGCTGTGCGACGCCCGCGCCGTGGACGACCTGATCAAGGCCGGTGTCCCGGGGCTCCGCGTCACCACGTACGGCGCGGACACGGACGACGACCTGCTGGCGCGCGCCGCCCGGCAGCCGGACGGCTACGAACCCGTCGACACCGCCGCCGACGACGTCGCCCTCATCGCCTTCACCTCCGGCACCACCGGCCGCCCCAAGGGCTGCATGCACTTCCACCGTGACGTGCTCGCCATCGCCGACACCTTCGCGCGCCACGTCCTCAAGCCCGTGCCCGAGGACGTGTTCGCGGGCAGCCCGCCGCTCGGCTTCACCTTCGGGCTCGGCGGGCTCGTCATCTTCCCGCTGCGGTTCGGCGCCTCCTCGCTCCTGCTCGAACAGGCGGGTCCCAAGCAGCTGTTGCCCGCGATCGCCGAGCACGGCGTGACGGTGATCTTCACCGCGCCGACCGCCTACCGCGCGATGCTCGACGAGCTCAGCAGGCCCGACGCGCACGACGTCTCCACGCTGCGGCGGTGCGTCTCCGCCGGCGAGAACCTGCCCGCCTCCACCTGGCAGGCCTGGCACGAGCGCACCGGGCACCGCATCATCAACGGCATCGGCGCGACCGAGCTCCTGCACATCTTCATCTCCGCCGCGGACGAGGCCATCAGGCCCGGCACCACGGGCCGCCCCGTTCCGGGGTGGCACGCGCGCGTGGTCGACGATTCGGGGGCCCAGGTGCCGGACGGGCAACCAGGCCTGCTCGCCGTCCGCGGCCCGGTCGGCTGCCGCTATCTGGGTGACGAGCGGCAGCTTCAGTACGTACGCCACGGCTGGAACGTCACCGGCGACACCTATGTCCGCGACGCCGACGGCTACTTCACCTACGTGGCCCGCGCGGACGACATGATCATCTCGGCCGGGTACAACATCGCGGGCCCGGAGGTCGAGGAGGCGCTCATGCGCCACCCCGACGTCCTGGAGACCGCCGTCGTGGGGCGCCCGGACGAGCTGCGCGGGCAGATAGTCGTCGCGTACGTCGTCGCGCGTCCGGGCACGGAACGGGACCCGGACCGGCTCCGCGAGTTCGTGAAGGGCGAGCTGGTGCCGTACAAGTGCCCGCGCGAGATCGTCTACCTGGACGCGCTGCCGCGCACCGCCACGGGCAAGCTCCAGCGGTTCCGGCTGCGGGAGCCCGGCCCCGTAGAGTGATCACGTGTCCGAGCAGCACACTCCACGGTCCCTGATCGTCACCTTCTACGGCGCCTACGGGCGCGCGGCCCCCGGCCCGGTGCCCGTCGCCGAGCTGGTCAGACTCCTCGCCCCGGTCGGCGTGGACGCCCCCTCCGTGCGCTCGTCCGTGTCCCGGCTCAAGCGGCGCGGCCTCCTCGTCCCGGCGCGGACGGCCGCGGGCGCCGCGGGGTACGCCCTGTCGCCGGACGCGCGCCAGCTCCTGGAGGACGGCGACCGGCGCATCTACGCCTCTCCCCCGGCCGCGCGGCGGGACGGCGGCTGGGTGCTCGCCGTCTTCTCCGTGCCGGAGTCGGAGCGCCAGAAGCGACACGTACTGCGCTCCCGCCTTGCCGGGCTCGGCTTCGGGACGGCCGCTCCAGGGGTATGGATCGCCCCGGCGCACCTCTACGAAGAGACCCGGCACACCCTGGAGCGCCTCCAACTCGCCTCGTACGTCGACCTGTTCCGGGGCGAGCACCTGGGCTTCGCGGCGACGGCGGACGCGGTGGCCCGCTGGTGGGACCTGTCCTCGATCGCCAAGGAGCACGAGGCGTTCCTCGACCGGCACGAGCCGGTGCTCCGGGCCTGGCAGGGGCGGACGGACACCCCGCCGGAGGAGGCGTACCGCGACTACCTGCTGGCCCTGGACTCCTGGCGCCGGCTTCCGTACGCGGATCCGGGGCTGCCGGGGGAACTCCTCCCGGAGGGGTGGCCCGGCGACCGGTCCGCCGAGGTGTTCACGGCGCTGGACGGGCGGCTGCGGGACGCGGGGGCGCGCTTCGTGACGCCCGCGCCGGACGGCACCTGAGCCCGCTCGTCACCTCCCCAGCGTGAGGCGGGGCTTGGGGGCGTCCGTGCGGCCGGTCTGCGGCGGCCTGCTGCCCGCGCGGTACTGCGAGGGCCAGCTGACTCCCGGCCCCGCGTAGCCCTGTTCGGCCGCCGCGTGCAGGGTCCAGTGCGGGTCGTACAGATGCGGGCGCGCGAGTGCGCACAGGTCCGTGCGGCCCGCCAGGATCAGCGAGTTGACGTCGTCCCAGGAGGAGATGGCGCCGACCGTGAGGACGGGGGTACCGGTTTCATTGCGGATGCGGTCGGCGAACGGGGTCTGGTAGGAGCGGCCGTACGCGGGGCGCTCGTCGGAGACGACCTGGCCCGTGGAGACGTCGATCGCGTCGGCTCCGTGGGCGGCGAAGGCGCGGGCGATCTCGACGGCCTCGTCCGCCGTGGTGCCGCCGTCGGCCCAGTCGGTGGCCGAGATGCGGACGGTCATGGGTTTACCCTCCGGCCACAACTCCCGCAGCGCGTCGAAGACTTCGAGGGGGAAGCGCAGTCGGTTGTGCAGCGATCCGCCGTACTCGTCCGTCCTGCGGTTGGTCAGCGGCGAGAGGAACCCGGACAGCAGATAGCCGTGCGCGCAGTGCAGTTCGAGGAGGTCGAAACCGCTGTCATCTGCGCGCCGGGCCGCCGAGACGAACTCCTCGCGGACCGCGGTCAGTTCGGCCCGGTCCAGCTCGTGCGGGCGCTGACTGTTCTCCTTGTACGGGAGGGGCGAGGGCGCCACCAGCGGCCAGTTGCCCTCGTCGAGGGGTTCGTCGATGCCCTCCCACATCAGCTTCGTCGAGCCCTTGCGGCCCGAGTGACCGAGCTGGACGCCGATCGCGGTGCCGGGCGCCTGCGCGTGCGCGAAGTCGGTGATCCTGCGCCAGGCGTCGGCCTGGCCGTCGGTGTAGAGCCCGGCGCAGCCCGGCGTGATGCGGCCACGCTCGCTGACGCAGACCATCTCGGTCATGACCAGGCCCGCGCCGCCGAGCGCACGGGCGCCCAGGTGGACGAGGTGGAAGTCGCCGGGGACGCCGTCCACCGCGGAGTACATGTCCATGGGCGAGACGACCACGCGGTTGCGCAGGGTGAGGTCGCGCAGCCGGAAGGGCGTGAACATCGGCGGCGTACCGGCCGGGCAGCCGAAGTCGCGCTCGACGGACTCGGTGAAGCGGGCGTCGCGCAGCCGCAGGTTGTCGTGGGTGACGCGGCGGCTGCGGGTGAGCAGGTTGAACGCGAACTGGCGCGGCGGCTGGCCGAGATAGTCCGGGAGCCGCTCGAACCACTCCAGGCTCGCGCGGGCGGCGCGCTGCGTGGACTCGACGACGGGCCGGCGCTCGCTCTCGTACGCGGCGAGGGCCTCGGCAATGCCGGGCCGCTCCTGGAGGCAGGCGGCGAGCGCGAGGGCGTCCTCGACGGCGAGCTTGGTGCCGGAGCCGATGGAAAAGTGGGCGGTGTGGGCCGCGTCGCCGATGAGGACCGTGTTGCCGTGCGACCAGCGTTTGTTGACGACCGTGCGGAAGTTGATCCAGGCGGACTTGTTGCCGCGCAGGGTGCGGCCGTCGAGGGCGTCGGCGAAGATCTTGGCGCAGCGCTCGGTCGACTCGCGCTCGTCGAGCTCCGCGAACCCGGCCGCCTCCCACACCTCTTCGCGCATCTCGACGATGACGGTGGACTCGCCGGTCCCGCCCCCGCTCCCCGCCGTGGAGAACGGATAGCCGTGCAGCTGCATCACGCCGTGCTCGGTCTCGGCGATCTCGAAGCGGAAGGCGTCGAAGGCGAAGTCGGCGGCGAGCCAGATGTAGCGGCAGCGGTGCGTCTCGATGCTCGGCCCGAAGGCTTCGGCGTGCGCCTCGCGGGTGAGGCTGTGCACGCCGTCGGCCGCGATCACCAGGTCGTACGCGGTGGAGAGCTCGGCCGCAGGGGGTGCCTCGGCGCAAAAGCGCAGGTCGACGCCGAGCTCCCGGCACCGCTCGTGCAGGATGCCGAGCAGTCGGCGGCGCCCGAGCGCAGCGAAGCCGTGGCCGCCCGAGGTGTGCCGGCTGCCCCGGTGCACGATGTCGATGTCGTCCCAGCGCACGAACTCCGCCTGGAGAGCGGCGTACACGACGGGGTCGGCGTGCTCGATGCCGCCGAGCGTCTCGTCCGAGAGGACGACGCCGAAGCCGAACGTGTCGTCCGGGGCGTTGCGCTCCCAGACGGTGATCTCGCGCTCCGGGTCGAGCCGCTTGAGCAGGGCCGCCGCGTAGAGCCCGCCGGGGCCGCCGCCGATGACGGCGATGCGGTGCGCGGAGCCGCGCGCGGGGGTGGCCGTGGTCGCGGGGGTGGTCATGGTCAGCGCCCCTGCCACTTGGGCGGGCGCTTCTCCGTGAACGCCGCGTGGAATTCCTTGTAGTCCTCGCCGGTCATGAGCAGGGCCTGCGTCGCCGCGTCCAGCTCCACGGCGGCGGCGAGCGGCATGTCCAGTTCGGAGGTCAGCAGGGCCTTGGTCTGCGCGTACGCGAGGGCGGGCCCGTCGGCGAGGCGGCGGGCCAGGGCCTGTGCGGCCTCGGCCGCCCTGCCCTCGTCCGTCAACTCGCTGATCAGACCGATCCGTTCGGCCTCGGGGGCGCGCACCGCGTCGCCCAGCATCAGGATGCGCGTGGCGTGGCCGAGGCCGACGACGCGGGGCAGGAGGTACGCGGCGCCCATGTCGCCGCCGGACAGGCCGACCCGGGTGAAGAGGAAGGAGAACCGCGCCGAGGGGTCCGCCACCCGGAAGTCGGCGGCGAGGGCGAGCACGGCGCCCGCGCCCGCGGCGACCCCGTGCACGGCGGCGATCACCGGGAAGGGGCATTCGCGGATGGCCCGGACGACCTGGCCCGTCATGCGGTTGAAGTCGAGCAGCTGAGCGGTGTCCATGCCGAGGGTCGCGCCGATGATCTCGTCGACGTCACCGCCCGAGCAGAAGCCGCGCCCCTCCCCGCCGAGCACCAGGGCGCGCACGGACTTGTCGCGGGAGAGCTCGGCCAGGAGATCGCGCAGGTCGGCGTAGGCGCCGAAGGTGAGCGCGTTCAGTTTGTCGGGGCGGGCCAGGGTGACCGTGGCGACCCCGTCGTCCACCTCGAAGCGGAGGTGCTGCCAGTCGGGGGTGCGGGGGGCGGAGCCGGTGAAGGGACTCATGACGACGTGCGGCCTCCTCGGTCGGGGCGGCGGCGGTCTGCCTCTCGAAGTTATCACCGATCCGTGACCGTCGTCACGAGTGCGCGATATGCGGTCCGGGCAGCCTCCCCGTGGACCCCACGGCCGCGGCAGCCCCCAGAGCTCCCATCCGCACCACAGAGCCCTTGTGGGAACTGAAATCCCGATATGCGCGTCTTTTCACCTGGAGCACCCAAGGGCCGGACGTCCCGGAAATGCCCGACCGTCGACCCTGTCGACATAGCGCTTAAGATTCGTACGGTTGAAAGCAGGACCGCCTGCTGCCCTGATCGGACCAGCCTTGCAAGAACCTCCCGCTCCTGCCTCGTGGCGCATCGCGCTGCCGCACACCACGGCCGCCGTACCGATCGCCCGCGCGCTGGTGCGCACCGCGCTCACGGAGATCGAGTCGCCCGCCGACAGCGACACCGCCGAGCTGCTCACGGCCGAGCTGGTGGCCAACGCGGTGGAGCACACGTCGGGGAACGACCCGATAGAGCTCGTCATCGAGCTCCTGGCGAGCGGCTGCCAGGTCGAGGTCCACGACTCGAACCCGCAGCCGCCCGGTGATCTCACCAACCCGTCACCGCCCGGCGAGCCGGACCCCTGGCAGGAGCACGGGCGCGGCCTGCTCCTGATCCGCACCCTCAGCTCCTCGTGCGGTCACCGCACCACCGGCTCCGGCAAGGCGGTCTGGTTCACACTCCCCGCGGCGTAGGCGAACCGGCCTCGGCCTCTGCGGCCTTGCCCAGCCGGGAGTTGCGGCGCCCGTACAGCGCGTACACCAGCGTGCCCACCACGAGGAACACCGCGAACTGCACCCACGTCGTCCAGCCCGTGCCCCAGATCAGGTAGAGGCAGAAGCCCACGCCCAGGATCGGGCTCACGGGGTACAGCGGCACCCGGAAGGTGCGCCTCAGCTCCGGCGCCGAGCGGCGCAGCGCGAGCACCGCGACATTCACCACGACCATGATCCCCAGCGTGCCGATCGTCGTCAGGTTGACCACCACGTCCAGCGACGAGAAGGCGGCGGGGACGGCGAAGACCGCCGCGACGATCCAGGTGTTGGCGACCGGCGTCGAGGTCTTCGGCGACACGCGCTCGAAGACGCGCGGGATGAGCCCGTCGCGGGACATCGACATCAGGATGCGGGTCTGGCCGTACATCACGGCGAGCACGACGGACGCGATGGCCACGACCGCGCCGAAGGCGATGATGCCGCCGCCGATCGTCGAGTCGGTGACCTGGTTGACGACCAGGGAGAGCGCGGCGGGCTTGTCGGCGACCGCGTCCGCGCCCAGCGCGCCGATCGCCCCGAGGGCGACGGCGACGTACAGCAGCGTGGCGACGCCGATGCAGATCAGGATGGCGATCGGGATGTTGCGCCGGGGGTTCTTGACCTCTTCGCCCGCCGTGGTGATCGCGTCGAAGCCGATGAAGGAGAAGAAGGCGAGCGAGGCGCCCGCGGTGATGCCGGAGGCACCGGCGCCCGCGAAGGGGGTGAGGTTGCCGGCCTTGAACGCGGTGAACGCGATCGCCAGGAACAGCAGCAGAATCCCGATCTTGAGGATGGCCATGGCGGCCGTCGCCCGCGCGCTCTCCCGGATGCCGCGCACGAGCAGCACCGCGGCCAGCAGGATCACGACGACGGCGGGCAGGTTCACCACGCCGCCCTCGCCGGGCCCCGCGGAGAGCGCGTCGGGCAGGTGCTGGCCGGTGAGGCTTTCGAGCAGCTCGTTCAGGTACTGGCTCCAGCCGACCGCCACGGCGGAGACCGAGACGCCGTACTCCAGGAGCAGGCACCACCCGACGAGGAAGGCGGTGCGCTCGCCGAGCGAGGCGTACGCGAAGGAGTACGAGCTGCCGGAGACCGGGATCGCACCGCCCAGCTCGGCGAACGAGAAGGCGGTGAAGATGCAGGTCACGGCGGCCAGGAAGTACGAGACGGCGACCGCGGGGCCCGCCTCGGCGACGCTGTCGGAGAGGCCGACGAAGATGCCGGTGCCGACGATCGCGCCGACGCCGAAGCAGACCAGCTGGAACAGGCCCATGGTGCGCTTGAGGCCGTGGCCTTCGAGGTCGGCACCCGATTCGGCGACGAGGAGTTCGGGGGACTTGATGCGGAGTCCTGCCGGACCGGTCGTGCGCATGCGGTGGTTCTCATTTCGGTGGTGCGGGGAGCGGCTGGGGTGTGCCGCAAAAAAGCGGGGCCGGGGGAAGGTGTTCCCCGGCCCCGCCCGTGTGAGCGTGCGGTAACGCGTTCAGGCGAGCGTGGCGACGAGGACCGCCTTGATCGTGTGCAGGCGGTTCTCGGCCTCGTCGAAGACGACGGAGTGCGCCGACTCGAAGACCTCGTCGGTGACCTCCAGAGAGCTTAGACCGTGCCGCGCGTGGATCTCGCGCCCGACCTTCGTGCCCAGGTCGTGGAAGGCCGGCAGGCAGTGCAGGAACTTCACGTCGGCGTTGCCCGTCGCGCGCAGGACGTCCATCGTCACGGCGTACGGCGCGAGCGCCGCGATGCGCTCGTCCCAGACCTCCTTGGGCTCGCCCATGGAGACCCAGACGTCGGTCACGACGAAGTCGGCGCCCGCGACACCCTCGGCGACGTCCTCGCTGAGCGTGATCCGCGCACCGCTGGTCCCGGCGAGCTCGCGGGCCCGCGCCACGATCGCGTCGGCGGGCCAGTAGGCCTTCGGCGCGACGATGCGTACGTCCATGCCGAGCAGCGCGGCGGTGATCAGGTACGAGTTGCCCATGTTGAAGCGCGCGTCACCGAGATACGCGAAGGCGATCTCCGTGAGGGGCTTCGTGCTGTGCTCGGTCATCGTGAGCACGTCGGCGAGCATCTGGGTGGGATGCCAGTCGTCGGTCAGGCCGTTGTAGACGGGCACGCCCGCGTAGGCGGCGAGCTCCTCGATCCCGGGCTGGCTGTCCCCGCGGTACTCGATGCCGTCGAACATCCGGCCGAGCACGCGCGCGGTGTCCTTGACCGACTCCTTGTGCCCTATCTGCGAGCCCGAGGGGTCGAGATACGTGGTGGAGGCGCCCTGGTCGGCGGCGGCGACCTCGAAGGCACAGCGCGTACGGGTCGAGGTCTTCTCGAAGATCAGCGCGACGTTCTTGCCGCGCAGCCGCTGCGTCTCGGTCCCCGCCTTCTTGGCCGCCTTCAGCTCGGCGGCGAGATCGATCAGGCCGCGGAACTCCTCGGCGGTGAAGTCCAGCTCCTTGAGGAAGTGGCGGCCGGTGAGGTCGATGGCCATGATGGCGCTCCAGAGGCGAGTACGGGGACACGGGATTCTGGAAGTCTATACGATGCTCCACATTTCTATTCAGTGATCTCAACGCGTCTATTCAGTGATCGGATCGCGCTCCACCGGACAGCTCATGCAGCGCGGACCGCCCCGGCCTCGCCCCAGCTCGCTCCCCAGGATCTCGATCACCTCGATGCCCTCCTTGCGCAGATGCGTGTTCGTCGTCGAGTTCCGCTCGTACGCCACGACGACGCCCGGCTCCACCGCCAGGACGTTGCAACCGTCGTCCCACTGCTCCCGCTCGGCCGCGTGCACGTCCTGGGTGGCCGTGAGGACCCGGATGCCGCTCAGGCCTAGGGCCGCCGCGATGGCCCGGTGCATGTGCTCGGGCGGATGGTCGGTGACCTTCAGCTCCCGCCCGTCGACGCCCGGTTCGATGGTGTACGACGGCAGCATGCCCAGGCCCGCGTACTGCGTGAAGGTGTCGGCGTCGACCATCGTCATCACGGTGTCCAGATGCATGAACGCGCGTCTCTTCGGCATGTCCAGGGCCACGATCGTCTGCGCGGAGCCCGCGGCGAACAGCTTGTGCGCGAGCATCTCGACGGCCTGCGGCGTGGTGCGCTCGCTCATGCCGATGAGGACCGCCCCCTTGCCGATCACCAGGACGTCGCCGCCCTCGATGGTGGAGGGGTAGTCCGACTGCCCCTGGGACCACATGTGGAATTCCTCGGCCCGGAAGAGCGGGTGGTGCTGGTAGATCGCCTCGAAGTGCACGGTCTCGCGCTGCCGCGCGGGCCAGCGCATCGCGTTGATCGAGACGCCGTCGTATATCCAGGCGGAGGTGTCGCGCGTGAAGAGGTGGTTGGGCAGCGGGCCGAGCAGGAAGTCGTCCAGGTCCATGCAGTGGAAGCGCACCGACGTCGGCTCGGGGTGGCGCTCCAGGAACTCCCGCTTCGTCATCCCGCCGATCAGCGCGTCGGCGAGCTCGGCCGACGGCAACGTCTCGAACGCGGCCCGCAGATGGTCCGTCGCCAGCGGCCCGTACTCCTTCTCGTCGAAGACCCGGTCCAGGACCAGGAGGCGCGCGCCGGGCACGTCCATCGCCTCGGTCAGCAGGTCGCCGAAGAGGTGGACGGCCACCCCCCGATCGCGCAGCACGTCGGCGAATCCGTCGTGTTCCTGGCGGGCCCTGCGGACCCACAGGACGTCGTCGAAGAGCAACGCGTCCTTGTTGGTCGGCGTGAGCCGCTTGAGCTCCAGATCAGGGCGGTGCAGGATCACGCGGCGCAGCCGCCCGGCCTCGGAGTCGACATGGAATCCCATGGAGTCCATCTTTCCCCTGCCGGACGGCCGACGCCCGCTGTTGGCCAAAGCCGCGGGTTCGCGGCTGGAGCGGTGGGTTCGCGGCTAGAGCGGTGGGTTCGCGGCTAGAGCGGTGGGTTCGCGGCTAGAGCCGCGGGTCCACCGGCTCCGACTCCAGGGCCAGGACCGCGAACACCGCTTCGTGGACCCGCCACAGCGGCTCGCCCGCCGCGAGGCGGTCGAGGGCTTCGAGCCCCAGCGCGTACTCACGGATCGCGAGCGAGCGCTTGTGGCCGAGGAAGCGGCCGCGCAGCTTGTCGAGGTGGTCGGGGCGGGTGTACTCCGGGCCGTAGATGATCCGGAGATATTCGCGGCCACGGCACTTGATGCCGGGCTGCACGATCCGGCCCTTCCCGTCCCTGACCAGCGCCTCGACCGGCTTGACGACCATGCCCTCGCCGCCGCGGCCGGTCATCTCCGTCCACCAGTCGATGCCCGACTGGACCGACGCCTCGTCGCCCGTTTCCACGTACAGCCGTCGGGTGGTCTGAAGCAGGCCGGTGCCGTCGTGCTCCACCATGCGGTCGATCAGGGCGAGCTGTTCGTCGTGCGGGAGCGCGGCGAGGCTGCGGCCCTGGACGGCCAGGATCTGGAACGGCGCCAGACGCACGCCCTCCAGGCCCTCGGTCGGCCAGCAGTAGCGGCGGTAGGCGTCCGTGAAGGCGGCGGCGTCCACGGCCCGTTCGCGCTGCTTGGCCAGCAGCGCCCCGGTGTCCACGCCGCGTGCCGTCGCCGCTTCCAGGGCAGCGATCGCGCCGGGGAAGACGGCTCCGGATGCGGCGCCCACGGCCGCGTACTGCGTGCGGAGCAGGCCGGAGGCCTTGAGCGACCAGGGCATCAACTCCGCGTCGAGCAGCAGCCAGTCCGTGTCGAGCTCCTGCCACAGGCCCGCCTCGGTGACGGCGGTGCGCACGCGGCCGAGTATCTCCTCGGTGACCTCAAAATCGTCGAAGAAGGGGCGCCCGGTGCGGGTGCAGAGCGAGCCGGTGGGCCCGTCCACGCCGAAGCGCTCCCGGGCCACGTCCGCGTCACGGCACACCAGGGCCACGGCGCGCGAGCCCATGTGCTTCTCCTCGCACACGACCCGGGCGACCCCGTCCTGGGCGTACGACGCGAAGGCCTCGGCCGGGTGCTCCAAGTACCCCTCGCGCTGCGATGTCGCGGTGGGCGCCATCGTCGGCGGGAGGTAGGGAAGGAGCCGCGGGTCGACGGCGAAGCGGCTCATGACCTCGAGGGCCGCCGCCGCGTTCTCCTCGCGCACGGCGACGCGGCCGGCGTGCCCGGTCTCCACGGCGCGGCGGCCGTGCACGTCGTTCAGGTCGAGCGGCCGTCCGTCGTGACCGCCGGGCGCCTCCGTGCGCAACGGCTTGGCCGGTTCGTACCAGACCCGCTCCGCCGGTACGTCGACCAGCTCGCGCTCCGGCCAGCGCAGCGCGGTGAGCCTGCCGCCGAAGACGGCGCCGGTGTCCAGGCAGATGGTGTTGTTCAGCCAGCTCGCGGTGGGCACGGGAGTGTGGCCGTAGACCACGGCGGCGCTGCCGCGGTAGTCCTCCGCCCACGGATAGCGCACGGGCAGGCCGAACTCGTCGGTCTCGCCGGTCGTGTCGCCGTAGAGCGCGTGCGAGCGCACCCGGCCCGACGTACGACCGTGGTACTTCTCGGGCAGACCCGCGTGACAGACGACGAGCCTGCCGCCGTCGAGGACATAGTGCGAGACGAGCCCGTCCACGAACTCCCGGACGCTGGCGCGGAATTCCTCGCTCTCCGCCGCCAACTGCTCGACGGTCTCGGCGAGTCCGTGAGTGTGCTGGACCTTGCGGCCCTTGAGGTGGCGACCGAGCTTGTTCTCGTGGTTGCCCGGTACGCACAGGGCGGTGCCGCCGGCGACCATCGACATCACGCGGCGCAGCACGCCCGGGGAGTCCGGGCCGCGGTCGACGAGGTCGCCCACGAACACGGCCGTACGCCCTTCGGGGTGCGTGCCGTCGACGTAACCGAGCTTGCCGAGCAGGGTGTCCAGCTCGGCGGCGCAGCCGTGGATGTCGCCGATGATGTCGAAGGGGCCCGTAAGGTGCGAGAGGTCGTTGTAGCGCTTCTCGGTGACGATGGTGGCGCCGTCGATCTCCGCCACGCCCTTGAGGACGTGGACCTTCCTGAACCCCTCGCGCTCCAAGTGCTTGAGCGAACGGCGCAGTTCGCGCTGGTGGCGCTGGATGACGCGGCGGGGCATGCCCGCACGGTCGGCGCGCTGGGCGTTGCGAGCGGCGCAGACCTCCTCGGGCACGTCCAGGACGATGGCGATGGGCAGCACGTCGTGCTGTCTGGCCAGGTCGATCAGCTGCTTGCGGCTCTCGCTCTGCACGTTGGTCGCGTCGACGACGGTGCGGCGGCCCGCGGCGAGCCGCTTGCCCGCGATGTAGTGCAGGACGTCGAAGGCGTCGCCGCTCGCGCCCTGGTCGTTCTCGTCGTCGGCGACGAGGCCGCGGCAGAAGTCGCTGGAGAGCACCTCGGTGGGCTTGAAGTGCCTGCGGCCGAAGGTGGACTTGCCGGAGCCGGTGGCACCGACGAGGACGACGAGGGAGAGGTCGGTGACGGGCAGCACGCGCCCCGGCTGGGTGGCTTCGGCGCTGGAGCCAGTGCTGTTGCTGGAGCCAGTGCTGTTGCTGGAGCTGGATTCCTTCGTCATGCCGCCTGCACCTCCTTGGCGTTCTCGTCGTTCTTGCTGGTCTGGTCGGTCTTGCCGGCCTTGTCGGTCTGGTCGGTCTGGTCGGACCGCGTGAACACGGCCATCTGCGTCGGCGGCCCCACCTCGGGGTCGTCGACCCCGATCGGCACGAACTCCACGTCGTACCCGTGCCGTTCACCTACCTGGCCGGCCCAGCCGCGGAACTCCTCGCGCGTCCACTCGAACCGGTGGTCGCCGTGCCGGACATGCCCGGCGGGGAGCGTCTCCCAGCGGACGTTGTACTCGACGTTCGGTGTCGTCACGAGCACGGTGCGCGGCCGTGCGGAGCCGAACACCGCGTACTCCAGGGCGGGCAGCCGCTCCACGTCGAGGTGCTCGATGACCTCGCTGAGCACGGCGGCGTCGTACCCCTTGAGCCGCTTGTCCGTGTACGCGAGCGAGCCCTGGAAGAGCTTGACGCGCTCGGCCTGCCGCTCGCCCATGCGGTCCAGTTTCAGCCGCCGCGACGCGACGGTCAGCGCCCGCATCGACACGTCGACACCGGCGATCTCGGTGAACCGCGTGTCCTTGAGCAGCGCCTGCACCAACTGGCCCTGACCGCACCCGAGGTCGAGCACGCGCCCGGCACCGGCACCGGTCAGCGCCGCGAGGATCGCCTCGCGGCGCAGCACGGCGAGCGGGGTCGGCGTGTCCTCCGTGTCGCTCTCCTCGTCGACCGCGTTGTCGATGTCGTCGACGTCCGTGTCGTCCGCGTCCGCGAGCCGCACCAGTTCGAGCCGCTGCATGGCCTCCTGGGTGAGCGACCAGCGCCGCGCCAGATAGCGGCTGGTGATGAGCTTGTGCTCCGGGTGTCCCGCGAGCCAGCCCTCACCGGCGCGCAGCAGCTTGTCGACCTCGTCGGGCGAGACCCAGTAGTGCTTGGCGTCGTCGAGCACGGGGAGCAGGACATAGAGGTGCCGAAGCGCCTCGCCCAGGGTCAACTTCCCGTCCGGCACGTCGAGTACGAGATGGACGTACCGAGATTCGCCCCACTCCGGGAACTGCTCGTCCAGCGGAATCCGCGTCACCGTGGCCGTCCAGCCCAACGGCTCGAACAGCTTGTGCACCAGGTCGGCCCCGCCGCGCGCGGGCAGCGCGGGTATCTCGATGCGCAGCGGCAGCGGCTGCCCCGCCCGCTCGGGCCGTGCGGTGCACACCCCGCGCATCGCGCTGGAGAACACCGCGCTCAGCGCCACGGCGAGCAGCGACGAAGCGGCGTAGGGCCGATCGTTCACATACTGCGCGAGCGCCGCGTCGGGCGCACCGCCCCGCCCCTTGCCCTTGCCCCGCTTCACCAGTGCCACGGGATCCACCTCGAGCAGCAGCGCGGCCGTGCAACGCTCCACGGACGCCTCGGGGTAGAGGACGTGCGCGGTGCCGTACGAGGTGGAGAACGCCTGCGCCTTCTCGGGATGCTTGTGCAGCAGGAACCCGAGGTCGGTCGCGGGGCTCTCAGGGGTACCGGAGGTACTGATCGTCAGGAACACGGATTTGCCTCGAAACGCAATCTGAACTGCGGAAACTTACGGTTGCGGCTCCAGCGCGCCTCTAGACCGTACAGCGAACATCACCGACACCCTCAGGGGTTTTTCGCTCCCCCTTCGATCCCCGCTGGCTCCCCCTCGGCCCTCCTCCCCCGGCCCTTCTCCCCCGGCCCTCAGCCCTCGACCCAGCCGTGGCTCTTGCCGTGCTGCACCAGTTGTTCGCGCAGCTGCTTGATCTGCTCGCCGGTCATCCACGGAGCCGTGCTCAGCAACAGCTCGGTCAGCTCGAACGAGTACTCCGCGACGCTGAGCACATCGCAGGTGGGCTCCTCACCGTCGTCGAACCCCGCCGCGGCGGCCGCCTGAATCGACGGAGGCACCTGGGCGCGGACCGCGAACGGCGCCCCCGTCACTGCCTGCGCCCCCTTGGGGAGGCGGACGGACGACGCCTTGGGCCCGCGCTCGCCCTCCTCGATCTCGAACTCGACCTGCGCCCCCGTGTACACCAAAGGCTCCGGAATCAGCAGATCGTTGGCGTGCAGGAACACGTCTTCCCCGCCGTGCTCCGGGGCGATGAACCCATATCCCCGCGCGCCGTCGAACCGGACAACCCTGCCAGCGACCATCTCGACCTCAACCTCAACACCATCTCCGGACCCCTCGCCCGGACAGCCAGTGCCGAAGCCTAACCTCCGCACCCGGGCGCCGGACCGGCCCAGCGCGCCCCTCGGGCGGGCGGTGGCAACACGGCTCGTGCGGGACTGAACCTGGCTCCGGCAGCCGGGCAAGATAGCTGCATGGACCTTCGAATCTTCACCGAACCGCAGCAGGGTGCGACCTACGAGACGCTCCTGCGCGTCGCCAAGGCCACCGAGGACCTCGGCTACAGCGCCTTCTTCCGCTCCGACCACTACCTCGTGATGGGCTCCTCCGACGGCCTGCCCGGTCCCACGGACGCCTGGATCACCCTCGCCGGACTGGCCCGTGAGACCCAGCGGATCAGGCTCGGCACCCTGATGACCGCGGGCACCTTCCGGCTGCCCGGCGTCCTGGCGATCCAGGTCGCGCAGGTCGACCAGATGTCGGGCGGCCGCATCGAGCTCGGCCTCGGCTCGGGGTGGTACGAGGCGGAGCACTCCGCGTACGGAATCCCCTTCCCGAAGGAGAAGTTCGGGCGCCTGGAGGAGCAACTCGCCATTGTCACGGGCCTGTGGGAGACCCCGGTCGGCAAGACCTTCACCTTCGACGGCACCTACTACCAGCTCTCCGATTCCCCCGCCCTTCCCAAGCCCGCGCAGCCCAAGGTGCCCGTCCTCATCGGCGGACACGGCGCCAAGCGGACACCCGCCCTCGCGGCCCGCTACGCCGGCGAGTTCAACATTCCCTTTGCCTCTCTCCCCGATACCGAGCAGCAGTTCAAGCGCGTGCGCGCCGCCGCGGAGGAGATCGGCCGCAAGGCCGATGACCTCACCTACTCCAACGCCCTGGTGGCCTGCGTCGGCAAGACGGACGCGGAGGTGAAGCGCCGCGCCGACGCGATCGGGCGCGAGGTGGAGGACCTGAAGGCGAACGGGCTCGCCGGTTCTCCCGCGGAGGTCGTCGAGAAGATCGCCGCCTACCAGGCCGTCGGCTCGCAGCGCATGTATCTCCAGATCCTCGACCTGGACGACCTGGACCACCTGGAGCTGATCTCCTCGCAGGTCATGCCGCAGCTGACCTGACCGCGACGCGACCGGCCCCGGTGGAGTCGACCTCCAGCGCACTCCCGTCAACTCCGCCGGCCGCGCCGGTCCTGCGCGGCCCCGGCCGGGTGAAATTCCGTCAACCCGGCATCCGGTGTGGCCCCGCCCCAGTGACCCGCCGCCGCCGGTGATCGTTGGCTCGGGCGGAGCCGGACCGCCCGGCCCTCGCACCGGCGGCCGCTGCTGGTGCGTCGCTTGCATCAGCTGCCCTCCACCACCGGGAGGGCGAGGGCCGAGGAGGCCGTCATGTCCCACGAAGCCGTACCCGATCAGGAGGCCGAGCGCGAAACGTCCGTGCCCGAGCAGGGACCACCCAGCCTGCTCCAGCAGATGGAGGAGCTGATGGCCGCGCTCAACGCGGATCTGACGCAGCTCGACGCGGATCTTCAGCAGCCCACGGCGACCGGCGATCCGCAGCAGCCCACGCCGGCCGGCGACACCGCGCCCCCCGCCCCTCGTCCGCCCGTGGGCGACGAGTCCGCCCGCTCCTGACGGCACCGGCACTCCCCGGGCGCCTGTGTCACTCAGCCGTCCGCGGCTCCCGGCACAGCGCCGGATCATGGCGACCCCGCCGCCGAGTCGGGCTCGGGCAGGCTCTGTTCGCGCACCGCGAGCCTGCGCAGCATCTCGAGCACCCGGTCCCTCGACTCGTCGGCGGCGTCGATCCCCTCCATGCACTGCCAGTACACCCCCTCGTCGTCCGCGCCCATGGCCACGCCGACGAGCGCGATGCCCACCTCGCCGAGCAGTTCGTCGAGGCCCCGCAACACCTCGTACGCCTGGCCGATGTCCGTCAGGCGCGCCGCCCGCACGTCCTCCTTCCCCAGCCCCAGGGTGTCGAGGACCCCGCAGCCCCTGCCGCCGACTTCGCTCAGGCCGAGCGCCTCGCCCCGCAGCTCCGGTGGCCCCGCTATCGCGAGCCGACTGCCGATCACCTGCGCGAGGGCCTGGGACTGCCACACCTCGGCCAGGATGTCCGACGGTTCCTGGCTCCGCGCCAGAGCGTGCCTGCTCGCTTCGATGAGCCGCATCGCCTCCATGCGCACCCCCACCCATCCCGCGCGCAGCCGCCGCACGTTCGCCCGAACTCCCTTGTCCACTACCCACAGTGAGTGCCAGCGGAGCGAAAAGCCAGAGCAACCCGGAAATCTGTGGACAAGTTATCGACTGTGGACAACACGTCCACTCCGGAGAGTGACGGATCTTCGGGCCGGATGTCCTCGGAGCGTCCCCGAAACAGGCCCCGACCTCACGTCGCCGGAAAGCGCCGCTCGTTCCGGTCGATCTTCGCGGCGAGCGCCGCGAGGGCGTCGATGCCCAACACCTCGCAGAACTGGAGCAGATAGGCGAGCACGTCGGCGACCTCGTCCGCCACCCGGTGCGCCGAGTCCGGGTCGTCCATCACCCGTGCCGATTCGTCGGGCGTCAACCACTGGAAGATCTCGACCAGTTCGGAGGCCTCCACGCTGAGCGCCGCGGCCAGGTTCTTGGGCGTGTGGTACTGCTCCCAGTCCCGCTTCGCCGCGAAGTCGGCCAGCCGCTGCTGCAGTCCCGCTACATCAAGTTCAGTCACGGCTCCAGGTCTACCACCGCGGCCCCGCCCACTTCGGCGGCCCACGACGCGTCGCTGACCGTCCCGACCAGACGGATGTGCCCGCGCTCGCAGGTGCGCGCCGCCAGTTCGGCCAGTGCGCGCTTCTGCCGCCGGTCCAGGAAGTGGTCGAGGCCGTCGGCGAGCACGGTGAGGTTCTGGTACGCCGACGGCACCTCGGCCACCGGGTCCACCTCGAGCACTCCGGGCCCGGTGAGCAGCACCAGGGCGAGCGCCAGGTATCTCAACTCGCCGTCCCCGAGCCGCCCGACCGGTGACCTGATCCCGCCGCCCCGGTCGATGAGCGCGTGGACCGAACCGTCGTCGGCCACCTCCGCGAACACGTCGGCGACCGGCCCCGCGCACCCCTCCCGCACCGCCGCCACCAGCCGCGCATGACGGTTGCCGCACTCCTGCTTCGTACGGAGAAGGACCTCGGCGAGGTTGTCGCAGCCGCTCAACAGGCGCCCCGCGCCGATCAGTCCAGGGGGCACGGGCAGCCGCATGAGGCCGGGCCGGGGAGCGCACGGGAACACCGAGCGCAGCGCGACCACCACCTGCTCGGTCGCCGCGAGCACCAGGCGTTGTCCCTCGGTCTTGCCCGCGACCCGCAGCGGGAGCAGCGCCGTGCCGAGCCGGTCGTCCGGCAGGGGGCCGCGGGTCACCGGCGTCGCGCCCGCCGTGTGCCAGGCCGCCTGCACCGCGCGCCGCCCAGGATCACGCAGCGCCGTCTCGAGGAGGGTGAGCCCGCCCCGGGTCAGCCGCTCGCCCACGACGCGCAGTTCGGGCTCGGCCTGTACGGCGACGTCGAGCCGCACCGCTCCGACGGGGCCGTCGACCGTGCAGCCGATCCGGAATCCGCGCCGCTGCTGGCCGTCGCCCCGCGCGCGATCGGGCACGCAGGCCACGGGATCGGCGAAGACGTCGACAAGTTCCTCGCCCGCACCGAGCCGCGCCAGCGCCTCGTACGCGGCGAGCGCGGTGGACTTGCCGCTCCCGCTCGGGCCCGCGACGAGGGTCAGCGGGCCGAGCGGGAAGACGGCGCCCCGGTGCGAGGCGTAGGCCGAGAGCCGCAGTTCGGTGACGCGGCTCCGGTCCGGACCCGACGGCGGCTCGGCGACCGTCTCCGGAAGGTGCTCAGACATGTCCGGAAGGTAGGCGCCGACGGAACCGGTGAACCGTTCCGCCCAAGTGACCTTCCTACGAATGAGGGATTCCCGGCGGAGCCGCTCCGGCGCCGCCCGCGGGCGGCTACGCGCCGGGCCCGTACCCCTGCCGCGGTTTCCACCCCAGCTGTTCCGCTACGACGGTTCCGCTACGACTGCGCCGCCTCGACGAGCCCCTGCACCTCGGTGCCGGGAGGCGCGAGCAGGAAGACGTTCTTGTCGACGCGGTGCATCCCGCAGCCGAGGCCGAGGACCACGCCGCTGCTGAAGTCCAGGACGCGCTTGGCGACTTCCGTCTCGGCCCCGGTCAGGTCGAGCAGCACCGGGATCTGCGCCATCACGGTCTCCGCGACCTCGCGGGCGTCGGCGAAAATGTTCACCCGCATCACCACAAAACGCCGCCGCGCCTCGGTCTCCGCGTCGGGCATCGCGCGGTGTCCGGGCCAGGACGGCCATTCGTTGCGGCTGCGCAGTGGTACGACCTGGGCGAGCCCTTCCCACTGTTCATCGGTGACGTCGTGGCTGTTCAACGCTCCACCCCGTCCTGGCTCGCACTCGATATCTGCACTGGCTCATTCTTACGCGACCTCACCCGTTCGGCCCAACAGCGACACGGGGCGGGCCGACCAGTGTGCCAGGGCCGGCGGGTCAGTGTCCCAGGAGTCCCACAAGCCCTTCGGCCAGGCAGCCGCGCCAACAGGCCCAGTCATGACCGCCGTTGTACTCACCCAGGGTCACCGGACAGCCGCGCGATCGCAGGTTCTCGTACAGATCGCGATGGTGATCAAGAATTTCTTCCTCGCGCAGTCCGACCTCCAGGCGCACGGTGACGGGCCGGGACGCGTCGATGTCCAGGCGTGCGACGGGCGCGGACTGGGACAGGACGTTGCCGAACCGCTCCGGCCGCAGGAATCCCGCGTACAGGGAGGTCAGTCCGGCCAGGCCCTGGCCGGAGACGAGCGTGCGCGCGGGGTCGGTGGTGAGGGGCCAGCGGCCCGCCGCCCACGGCAGAAGTTCGTCGGCGAGGAAACCCACATGGCGCTCGTGCGCGTCCAGCTCACGGCGGCGCGTGTCCCGGTCGACGGCGTCCGGGGCGAGGACGGCGAGCGGCGGCAGGGCTCCGTCGGCGATGAGGGCGTCCAGTGTGTCCTGGAAGGCGAGCCGCCCGAACCACATGTCGCCGTCGCACAGCACGAGCACCGGCAGTTCGGCCGCGTGGCCGCCCGGCGGGAGGTAGGCCCACACGTCCCGCTCCGCGCCGAGCGCCCCCGCGGGCAGCCGGTGCCTCTCGACCCTTCCCCGGGGCACTCCGGGACGGGGCTCGGTCCACTCGGTCCACGCCCGCGCGGGCGCCCGCGGGAGCTCGAAGACGGAGGTGGCGCGGTCCGTCCAACGTCCCTGCATCTTGTGGGGGTTGAGCGGGTCGGGCGCGGCGTGCGCGGACAGCGAGAGCAGGCGTTGCTGGAGCGGCGCGGCGGCCGCGGGCGGTTCGCCGGGCGAAATGTCGGCGGCCATGCGGTACGAGCCGCGGTGGTCGGCGCGCAGCCGGTAGGTGAGGTGCCAGATGTCCGTGCCGGGCAGCGGGCTCAGCAGGGACGCGGCGAGGTCGGCACGGTCCGCGATGCCCTCGGCGAGCAGCAGGACCTGCCGGGTGGCGCGGTGGCCGCGCCACAGGAACGTCGCGGCGCAGTGGTCCGGGTCGCCCTCGACGGCCTCGATCAGGGGGGTGCCGCGGCGCGCGGCGTCCGCCCAGAACTCCTCCAGGATGGCGTTTCGTTCGGCTTCGAAGGCTTCGGAGGCGGCGGAGGCTGGGGAGGCTTCGAAGCCTCCGGAGGCCGCAGAGGCATCGGCGACACCGGCGGCATCTGCGGCACCGGCCACGCGAGCCGCGACGCGTTCGACGCAGGGCGCGGCGCCCGGGAGCCTGCGGGGCGCCGCGTCGGACGCGAGCACCCCCGTCGTCACACTCATCCGCACACGAAGAGGACCCGCATCGTTCCCCGCCTTCCTGGTCCAGCACGCCAATATCAACTTAGCTTAGCCTAACCTAAGCGAGCGCGAGACGTGGAGGCAGCGCGGAGGCGGTGAAGGCAGTGAAGGCAGGCGCCAGGATCAGCCCCTCAGCGGCCGGAAGAACGTCCGCAGCTCCTGAGCCACCTGTTCCGGCTCCTCGTGCGCCATGAAGTGCCCGCCCCGCTGCGGCGTGCTCCAGTGGCGCAGGTCGGTGAAGGCGCGCTCGGCCAGGCTCCTGGGGTAGCCCGCGAACGCCGGTTCATGGCTCAAGGTGATGGCTCCGGGGACGGTGATGGGCGGCACCGGCCTGTTCCGGGGGTAGTCGTAGTACTGCCTGAAGGACGAGCCGATGCTGCCGGTGGCCCAGTACAGGGTCGCGACGGTGAGCAGGGTGTCCTTGTCCCAGCGGGCCTCCAGGTCGCCGCCGCAGTCGCTCCAGTCGCGGTACTTGTCGGCGATCCAGGCCACGAGCCCGGCAGGTGAGTCCGCCAGGGCCGCGGCGATCGTGTCGGGGCGGGTGCACATGATCTCGCTGTAGCCCTGGTCGCCCGCGTCGTAGGCGGCAAGCGCGTCGAGGTACGACTGCTCCTGCGCGGTCGGCGGCTCCTCCGTGAACTGTTCCGTGATCACCGCGGAGGTCACGTGCACCCCGGCCACCTCGCGCGGGTAGAGGGCGCCGAGCCACTGCGTCACACCGCCGCCGATGTCACCGCCGAAGGCCCCGAAGCGTTCGTAGCCCAGGGTCTCGGTCATCAGCTCGTGCCAGATCTCGGCGACGCCCCTGCGCGTGAAGGGCTCGCGCGGCAGTTCGGAGTGGAGGAACCCGGGCAGCGAGGGGATGACCACGTCGAAGGCGTCGGCCGGGTCGCCGCCGTGCGCGGCAGGGTCGGCCAGACGCCCCGCGACCCGCAGCATCTCCACGAAGCTGCTCGGCCAGCCGTGACTCAGGACCAGCGGAAGCGGCGCGGGGGCGCCTTCGGGGCGGCGGCCCCGCAGATGCACGAAGTGCACGCGCCGTCCGGCGACTTCGGCGACGTACTGGGGAAAGGCGTTGAGCGCGGCTTCGGCCGCGCGCCAGTCGAACGCGTCGGCCCAGTAGGCGACGAGGTCGCGCAGATAGGCGGGGTCGACGCCCGCCGCCCAGTACGTGGAGTCGGAGGGCTGGGTGAAGAGGGTGCGCTTCAGGCGCGTACGCAGGTCGTTCAGGACGTCGTCGGAGACGGAGGTCCGGAAGGGAGCGGGGTCGGCGGTCATGGTTCCTTCGGTGCGGGAGGCAGGGGCCGCCACGGCTCCCGGTCGGCAGCGACGCGGCGGGCAGGCAGGCAGCAGGCAGGCCCATGATGCGCGACGCGCAAGAATCTGCCCATGGATTTTGATCAGACGGATGCCTACCTGCGCCGCATCGGCGCCGAGCGCCCCGCCGCCCCCACCACGCGGGCGCTGCACGACCTGCACCTGGCGCACCTGCGCGCCGTCCCGTTCGAGAACCTCTCCGTCCACCTCGACGAGGACATCGAACTCACCGCGGGCTCCCTGGTCGCCAAGGTCGTCGGCGCCCACCGGGGCGGCTTCTGCTACGAACTCAACGGCGCCTTCGCCGCGCTGCTCACCGCCGTCGGCTACGAGGTCACCCTGTTGCAGGCCCGGGTGTACGACGCCTCCGGGCAGCCCGGAATCCCCTACGACCACCTGGCGTTGCGCGTGCTCACCGCCGACGGGGGCGACTGGCTCGCAGACGTCGGCTTCGGCACCCACAGCCACTTCCCGCTGGCCTTCGGCGAACGCGGCGACCAGTCGGACCCCGGCGGCACCTTCCGCATCGCCGAGACCGCCGAAGGCGATCTGGACGTCAGCAGGGACGGCAAGGCGCAGTACGTGGTCGACCGGCGCCCGCGCGCCCTGGCCGACTTCACGTCCGGCGCCTGGTGGCACCGCACCTCGCCCCGGTCCCACTTCACGCGGTCCTTGGTCTGCTCGCTGCTCACCGGGACCGGCCGGATCACCCTCAGCGGCCGCACCCTCACCACGACGGAGGCCGGTGAGCGCCACGCCGTCGAACTGACCACGGACGCCGACGTGCTGGAGGCGTACGACAAGCACTTCGGCATCACGCTGGCGCAGGTGCCGCACGTGAAGAAGACCGTGTCTTCGGACTCCCCGGACTCCCCGGACGCCCCGGACTCCCCGGACGCCCCGGACGCCCCGGACTCTCCGGGCGGCGCCACCGCCTCTTGACGCTTCCTCCAAGGGGGGTGGCATCTGCCATGGGCAATCACCTGAAAGTGTTGTAGATGCCAGGTGAGGCGGCTTATCGTGTCGCGCATGCAGTCCTACACGATCGGACAGGCAGCGCGTCTGCTCGGCGTCAGCCCCGACACCGCCCGCCGCTGGGCGGACGCCGGACGGGTCACGACCCACCGGGACGAGAGCGGCCGTCGGCTCATCGACGGCCGCGATCTCGCCGCGTTCTCCGTCGAGGTCGCACAGGGCCAGGGGCAGGCGCAGGGGCAGGCGCAGGCACAAGGGGGCAACGGCGAGGACGACGTCCCCTACACCTCGGCCCGCAACGCCTTTCCCGGCATCGTCACCGCCGTAAAGCTCGGCGACGTCGCGGCCCAGGTCGAGATCCAGGCAGGTCCGCACCGGCTCGTCTCGCTCCTGACCCGGGAGGCCGTGGAGGAGCTCGGTCTGGAGGTCGGCATGCGGGCCACCGCCCGCGTGAAATCCACCAGCGTGCACATCGACCGCACCTGACCCCTGGTCCGCACCCCAGGGTCCGCAACCACGGGCCGGACCGCGCCGCCGGCCTCGCCCCCAAGGAGTTTCCACGCTCATGTCCCTCGCTCTCCCCCCCGCCCGGCGCCGCACCGCCGCCGCCGTCCTGACGGCCGCCCTGCTCGTCCCGCTCGCCGCCTGCGGCAACGAGGACGACACAAACGACAGCGGCGAGAAGGCCGCCGGCGCCGCCGCCCCGAAGGCCGACCTGACGGTGCTCGCCGCCTCCTCGCTCACCGACGTCTTCGAGACCGCCGGCGCGGCGTACGAGAAGGAGAACCCGGGGACGAAGGTCAACTTCTCCTTCGCCGGGTCCCAGGAACTGGCCGCCCAGGTCAAGCAGGGCGCCCCGGCCGACGCCCTGGTCACCGCCGACACCAAGACCATGGACGGTCTGGGGTCCGACACCGGGACCCCCTCCGTCATCGCCAAGAACCGCCTGGTCATCGCCGTCGGCGAGGGCAACCCGAAGAAGGTCGCCGAGCTGAAGGACCTCTCCGACAGCAAGCTGAAGGTCGTCCTCGCCGCGGCCGAGGTGCCGGTCGGCCGCTACAGCCAGCAGATCCTGGACGACCAGAAGATCGACGTGAAGCCGGTCTCGCAGGAGCCCAACGTCCGCGCGGTCCTGAGCAAGGTCGAGCTGGGCGAGGCGGACGCCGGGCTCGTCTACAAGACCGATGCGGCGACCGCCCCCAAGAAGGTCGACGCGATCAAGATCCCCGACGGCCAGAACGCGATCGCCGACTACCCTGCGGCCACCCTGAAGACGTCGAAGCACGCGGACGCCGCGTCGGCGTTCGTGAAGTGGCTCTCCACGCCCGCGGCGCAGAAGATCCTTCAGGACGCGGGCTTCGAGAAGCCGTAGCCCCCGCACGCCGAGGTGAGGGGGCCGACCGCCTCCCCGGTCGGGGCGCGGGCCGGGCCGTCCCCCGCAGCGCCCCGTACGCCCCCTCACCTCGCGACACCGCTCCGAGCACACCCCAGGGACCACGATGAAACGCCCGCGCGGCCGCACCACCGGCCCCCGCACCCCGATCGCCCTGGCGATCCCCGCGCTGCTCGCCATCGCGTTCCTGATGCTGCCGCTGCTCGGAATCCTCGCCCGCACCGAGTGGAGCGACCTCGGCGCCCATCTGACCGGCGAAGGGACCACGCAGGCGCTGAAGCTGTCCCTCGTCGTCTCCTTCTGGGCGCTGGGGCTTTCCCTGCTGCTCGGGGTGCCGCTGGCCTGGCTGCTCGCCCGGGTCGACTTTCCCGGCAAGGCGGTCGTACGTTCCCTCGTCCTGCTCCCGATGGTCCTGCCGCCCACCGTGGGCGGCGTCGCCCTGCTGCTCGCGTTCGGGCGGCGCGGACTGCTCGGCCCGTGGCTGGAGGACACGTTCGGCATCACCCTGCCGTTCCAGACGTCCGGCGCGGTGATCGCGGCGACCTTCGTGGCGATGCCGTTCCTCGTCATCAGCCTCGAAGGCGCGCTCGGCGGCCTTCGCCCCCGTTACGAGGAGACGGCGGCGTCCCTGGGGGCCTCTCCCGTACGGGTGTTCCGCACCGTCACGCTGCCCATGGTCGCCCCCGGGCTCATCGCGGGAGCCGCCCTGACCTGGGCGCGGGCGCTCGGCGAATTCGGCGCGACCATCACCTTCGCCGGCAACCTTCCCGGCACCACCCAGACCCTGCCCCTCCAGGTGTATCTGCTGCTCCAGGACTCCCCCGAGGCCGCGACGTCCGTGTCCCTGCTGCTGCTCGCCATCGCCATGGCGGTGCTCGTCGCGCTGCGCGGGCGGTGGATGGGCACGCCGGGCGACCGGGGCGACCGGCGCGGGGGGCGGTCCGAGCCTCTGCCGGACGACGCGGCCGCGCCCGCGCTCCCCCAGGCCACCGAGGCCGAGCCCGCGCCGCCCGCCTCGCCGTCCGCCTCACAGCCCGAGGAGCGCTGGTCCCTGCACGCCGAGGTCACCGGCTTCAACCGACTCACCCTGGACGCCGGACCGGGCACCACCATCGCCGTCGTCGGGCCCAACGGCGCGGGCAAGACCACGCTGCTGCGCGCCCTCCTCGGCCTGACCCCGCGCGCCCACGCCGAGCTCCGCCTCGGCGACACCGACGTCACCGGACTCGCGCCGCACCGCCGTCACGTCGCCTGGGTCCCGCAGGACGGCGCCCTGTTCCCGCACATGAGCGCCCTCGCCAACACGGCGTACGGGCCGCGCGCGCTGGGTGTTCCACGGGCCGAGGCCCGGCGCCGCGCGCAGGAGTGGCTCGACCGGCTCGGCGTCGGCCACCTCGCGCACCGCAAGCCGGCCCAGGTCTCCGGCGGACAGGCCCAACGGGTGGCACTGGCAAGGGCGTTGGCGGCTCGGCCCCGGCTGCTCCTGCTGGACGAACCGCTCGCCGCGCTCGACCAGACGACCCGGGCCCGCGTGCGCCACACCCTGCGTACGCACCTGGACACCTTCGGCGGCGTCTGCCTGATCGTCACGCACGACCCCGTCGAGGCGGTGTCCCTTGCCGACCGGGTTCTCGTACTCGACCAGGGGATCGCCCTCCAGGACGAGGCGCCCGCCGAGGTGACCCGGCACCCGCGCTCCCCGTGGGTGGCCAGGATGCTGGGCCGCAACGCCTGGCCCGGCACCGCGGGACCCGAGGGGCTCGCCCTGCCCGGCGGCGGCACCCTGGTGGTCGCCGATCCGCTGCCGCCGGGCACCGAGGCGCTGGCGATCATCGCCCCGGAGGCGGTCTCCGTGCACCGCGACAGGCCCACCGGCAGCCCCCGCAACGTCTGGCCCGGCACCATCCGCGAGATCACCACCAGCGGCAGCCGCCTCCGCCTCCTGATCACCTCGTCCCGGGCGCCGGACCTCGTGGCCGAGATCACCCCGCAGGCCGCCGCCGAACTCGGCCTCTCCGACGGGGCGCCGGTGTGGACCAGCGTGAAGGCGACCGAGGTGACGGTCGTGCCCACCTGAGACGCGCGGGCCGCACGCGCCGCGTCAGCCGAAGAGTTCGTGGTCGGCCAGGACCTCGGCGATCAGGCGCCGGTCGACGGCCGCCTTGTCCGGGTCGCTGTCGACGCAGCCGCTCAGCGTCAGCAGGCACTTCCACAGCAGCCAGCCGCGGGCGCGCGCCCAGGTGCCCGCGTCCTGGCCGACCGTGCGCCGGAACGCCTCGCGGCTCTCGCCGGAGAACATCCACCAGGCGATGACCAGATCGCAGGCCGGGTCGCCGACGCCCGAGGTGCCGAAGTCGATGACGGCGGTGAGCCTGCCGTCGGCGACCAGCAGGTTCCCGGAGGCGATGTCGCCGTGGAACCACACGGGCACCCCGTGCCACCGCGCGGCGAGTGCGGCCTCCCAGACGGCCGCGGCCCTGCCCGTGTCGACGCGCCCCTCCAGGGCGGCCAGGCACCGCCGGGTCTCCTCGTCGTAGTACGCCAAAGACGCCCCTCGGTACCAGCTGTGCTCGCCGGCGAGCGGGCCCCCGGTGGTGTCGCAGCGCTGGAGGGCGAGGATGAACTCGGCCACACAGACCGCGAACCGGGCCATGTCGTCGATGCGTTCAGGAGCCGCCGTCTCACCGTCCAGCCAGCCGCGGACGGACCACGGGAAGGGATACCCCTCGCCCGGGACGCCCTGGCCCAGGATCGGCGGGACGGCGCACGGCAGGGACGGCGCGAGCCGGGGCAGCCACTCGGTCTCCTTGGCGACCGCGGGGACGTAGCCGGCGGCGGTGGGCAGCCGTGCCGTCAGATCCTCGCCCAGGCGGTACGTCCGGTTGTCCCAGCCGTCGACCTCCACGGGCCTGACCGGCAGCTCGCTCCACTGCGGGAACTGCGCGGCGACCAACCGTTTCACCAGGGCGGCGTCGATACCGGCACGCCCGTCAGGAGGAGTCGGAACCATGCGTGGATCATCGCCTCCGGCGATCGCGCCCCGCAACGAATTATCGAGTTGTCGAGCGTTTGGAACGTCTTCAGTCAACAGTGATCACCGCGGCCGTGGTGCGTCGCGCGGACCCTAAGGTCTGCCCCATGGATTCCAGTTCTGTGACCAGGACGGTCTCCGTCACCCGTATGAACTCCGGGGACCATGCCTGCCTCGGATTCGACGACGACGAAACCCGCTGGGAACTCCGTGCCGCGTACGCCGACATCGGTATTTCGCGCGGCGAGCAAGTGGTCTTCTTCACGGACCGGACGACCACCCCCGACGTCGCGGCCGAGCAGCTGAGTTCCACCGGCTTTCCCTTGGACCCCGCGCTCATGGACGGACGCCTTGTCGTGGTCAACGAAGTCCCCGGATACGACCCGGCCACCGGCTTCGACCCGGTCGAACGGGCCCAGACCTGGGTGGAGTTGACCGACAAGGCCCGCCTGGACGGCTTCTCCGGCATCCGGGTGGTCGGCGACATGGGCTGGGCCGCCGAACCGGGCGTGGACCAGGACCTCCTGGTCGAGTACGAGGCCGGGCTCTCGCCCCTCTTCGCGAAGATCGGGTTCACCGCCGTCTGCGAGTACGACCGGCGCAAGTTCAGCGACGGCGTCCTGGGCCGGATCCAGCACGCGCACCCCAAACGGCTCCTGCGGCACCTCGGCGCCCTGGACATCACCCGGTACGGCACCGAGCTGCGCGTCGCCGGGGACATCGACCTGGCGACGCGCGAGGAGTTCGACTCGGCGCTCGCCCACGCCTTAGCCGGGCCCGACCGCCCCCTCGTGCTCGACCTGTCCGAGCTGTGCTTCATGGACGTACACGGCGCGTCGACGCTGGTGCGGCTCGCGAGCAGGCTCCCCTGCGGCCACCTCATCGCGGTCCGCGGCAGGCCCGAGCAGGACAAATTGTTACGGCTCTGCGGAGCCGCCGAAGTGCCTCAACTCGTCCTGGGCGAAGGGTGATCCGCGAAGTGATCCTCAACCGCGGCATCGGCAACGACGACAACGGCGGCGACCCGGCCCCGCACCGGGTCCCGCCCAACAGCACGCTCGCCCCCGCACCGGGCAGGGCCACGCTCCTCGAACTCCCCTTCACCATGGCCGACTTGGCGCGGCTGCGACTCCAGGTGACCCGGCGTTCCGAGGACGCGGGCCTGTGCGACCCCCGGCTCAGCGACTTCGTGCTCGCCGTGCACGAGGTCGCGAGCAACGCCGTCGTGCACGGCGGCGGCAAGGGCCGCATCCATCTCGCCTACACGGGCGACGGGTTGCGGTGCGTGATCGCGGACAGCGGTCCGGGGCTCGCCCCTCCGGAGCCGTCGGCGCCAGTCGGTCTCCCCGACAGCGACGAGGCCGAGAGCGGCCGGGGCCTGTGGCTGGCCCGCGCGCTGGCCGACCACTTCGAGGTCGCCGCCTGCGCCACGGGCACCACGGTCACCCTGGTGGCGCTGCTGTGCTGAGCGACCCGGCCCAGGCGCGCGCGGGACGGATCTCCGCGCGTCGCGGCGGCGCAGCACCACGATTCCGGCCGTGAGCCCGGCGAGCGACCAGAGCGGAAGGACGAGCACCGCGGCGCCACTTCCGTAGGGGGCGCCGTCCTGCGCACGCCGTGGCGTCCGGTGGTTCCTGTCTTTCAGGCGGCGATCGTCGCTTATGAGGGGGCCTTGCACGGGAGAGGCCGATCTCGACAAGCAGGGGCAGGAGACGCTCCGCGCAAGCGCGCCAACTCCCGCACCATTGCGGCAAGTTCACACGCGAAGCCACCCGCATGCGCCGCACGGCCGCCTGATCACGCCGACGCCCGCTCCACCAGCGTCGGCCGGAACACCATCGACAGCGGCGATTCCCCCGGCTGCTTGATCCTCCCCAGCAGCAGCCGGGCCATCTCGGCGGCCATCTCCTCCACCGGCTGCCTGACCGTGGTCAGCGCGGGCTCACAGGCCCTGGCGGCCTCGCTGTCGTCGAAGCCGACCACCGCCACGTCCTGCGGCAGCCGTCTGCCCGCCCGCAGCAGGGTCTGCAGGGCGCCCTGCGCCATCAGGTCCGACGCGACGAACACCCCGTCCAGGTCCGGGTGGTGGTCCAGGAGCCGCCGCGTGGCCTCCGCGCCGCCCACCCGCGTGAAGTCCGCCTCCGCCCAGGGCGCGTCGGTGATGCCGTGCGCGGCCAGCGCGGCACGGAAGCCTTCGAGGCGCTCCTGGGCGGCCGGCATGTCCTGCGGCCCCGCGACGGTGCCGATCCTGCGGCGCCCCTCGGAGACCAGGCGGTCGACGGCCATCCGCGCCCCGGCCCGCTGGTCCACCTCCACGTACGGCAGCGGGACCGTCTCCGCCGGGCGCCCGGCGAGCACGGCGGGCAGGCCGGTCTCCGCGAGCAGCCGGGGCAGCGGATCGGAGGCGTGCGAGGAGACGAGCACCGTGCCGTCCACGTGGCCCTGCCGCAGGTACGACAGGAACTGCCGGCGCGAGGTGTCGTCGTCCACCAGCATCAGGACCATCTGGACCCCGGCGGGGCGCAGCACGTCCAGGAGCCCGCCGACCACCCTGCCGAAGTGCGGGTCGGTGAACATCCGGCCGACGAAGGGCGCCTCGACCGGCCGCCGCTCCCGCTCGGACACCACCAGGGCGATGGAGTCGGTCCGTTGGGTCACCAGGGAGCGGGCGGCCTGATTGGGGACGTAGCCGGTGTCCTCGACGGCCTCCTCCACCTTGCGGCGCAGCACCGGGTCGACGGTGGGCGCGCCGTTCACGACCCGGGAGACGGTGGCGCGCGACACCCCCGCCGTGCGGGCCACGTCCTCCAGGGTCACCGGGCGGGCGGGGCGCAGGGCGTCGGCAGTCACGGGGTCTTTATAGCAACCCCGTGGGCTGGGCGTTCAGATATCTGCACCTGAGGTGACGTCACCTGGGCGCGCGCAGCGCGTCGTTGGGCCCTCGTCACACCCTCGGACATATCACCCACGCGCGAGCGATTGACGTCAACTTTCCCACACGGTCACCTAGTTGACTTCTCTCCACCGAGTCCGTGCGACATCGTGCGCACCCCCTTGACGCGCCTTGTCGCAGACACAACTATCCAACGCGAGAGAGCGCTCTCTCAGCGATCAACGTTCAGGTTCTGAACTCAAACCGAACCCATGCGGCACCGCTCTGCCCCACTCCACCCCACCCCGGAGACCCCGGGCCGTAGACCCCGGGCCGGAGACCCACCCCGGAGCGGCACCGCCCCCCACCGTCAGCACCCGGCGCACCAACCGCCCGGCTACCAGAGAGACTTGCCATGTCTGAGCAACTGCCTCCGTCCGCCGCGAGCTCCACCCTCTCCCGCCGCACCGCCCTGGCCGCAGCCCTGGCGGTCCCGGCCACCGGTCTGCTCGCCTCCCAGGCGGTCGCCGCTCCCGACACCCCCTCGGCGCAGGTCCCCGCGGCCCGCCGCCCGCAGCCCGCGAACGCCCTCGCCCCCGACTTCGGCCCGAACGTCATCGTCTTCGACCCGTCCACCGGGGGCATCCAGGCCAAACTGGACGAGATATTCAAGAAGCAGGAGTCGGCGCAGTTCGGCACGGACCGCTACGCCCTGCTGTTCAAGCCCGGCACGTACAGCGGTCTCAACGCCCAGATCGGCTTCTACACCTCGATCATGGGCCTGGGCCTGACCCCCGACAACACCCACATCAACGGCGACGTCACCGTGGACGCCGGCTGGTTCAACGGCAACGCCACCCAGAACTTCTGGCGTTCGGCGGAGAACCTCTCCCTCTCGCCGGTCAGCGGCGCCAACCGCTGGGCCGTCTCCCAGGCCGCCCCGTTCCGCCGCATGCACGTGCGCGGCGACCTGAACCTCGCGCCCAACGGCTACGGCTGGGCCAGCGGCGGCTACATCGCCGACAGCCGCATCGACGGCACCGTCCAGCCGTACTCGCAGCAGCAGTGGTACACCCGCGACAGCTCGATCGGCGGCTGGCTCAACGCGGTGTGGAACATGGTCTTCTCCGGGGTCGAGGGCGCCCCCGGCAACTCCTTCCCCAACCCGCCCTACACCACCCTGAACACCACCCCGTACTCCCGCGAGAAGCCCTTCCTCTACCTGGACGGCGCGGAGTACAAGGTCTTCCTGCCCGCCCTGCGCACCAACGCCCGCGGCACCAGCTGGGGCAACGGCACCCCCCAGGGCCAGTCCCTCTCCCTCTCCGCCTTCTACGTCGCCAAAGCGGGCGACAGCGCGGCCACCCTCAACGCCGCCCTCGACCGGGGGCTCCACCTGCTGCTCACCCCCGGCATCTACCACCTCGACCGGCCGATCCAGGTCAAGCGGGCCAACACCGTCGTCCTCGGCCTCGGCTACGCGACCCTCATCCCGGACGGCGGGGTCACCGCGGTGAAGACCGCCGACGTGGACGGGGTGCGCCTGGCCGGATTCCTGGTCGACGCGGGGCCGCAGAGATCCGCGACGCTCGTCGAGGTGGGCCCCGCCGGCGCGGGCGCGTCGCACGTCGGCAACCCGACCACCGTCCAGGACGTGTTCATCCGCATCGGCGGCGCGGGCGCGGGCAAGGCCACCACCAGCCTGGTTATCAACAGCCGCCACACCATCGTCGACCACACCTGGGTCTGGCGCGCCGACCACGGCGACGGCGTCGGCTGGGAGACCAACCGGGCCGACTACGGCGTCGTCGTCAACGGCGCCGACGTGCTCGCCACCGGCCTGTTCGTGGAGCACTTCAACAAGTACGACGTGCAGTGGAACGGCGAGCGCGGGCGCACGATCTTCTACCAGAACGAGAAGGCGTACGACGCCCCCAACCAGGCCGCCATCCAGAACGGCGGCATCCGGGGCTACGCCTCGTACAAGGTCGCCGACTCCGTCAACACCCACGAGGGCTGGGGCCTGGGCAGCTACTGCTACTACAACGTCGACCCGACCATCGTGCAGGAGCACGGCTTCGCCGCCCCGAACAAGTCCGGCGTGAAGTTCCACCACCTGCTCGTCGTCTCGCTCGGCGGCAAGGGTCAGTACGCGCACGTCATCAACGCGATCGGTGCTCCCACGTCGGGCTCCAACACGGTGCCGTCCACGGTGGTCTCCTTCCCCTGAACCGCCTGAGCCGCGTGAACCGCCCGAACCCATGAACCCCCTTACAGCACCGGCCAGTTGCCCCTCACCCGCAAGGAGAGCAGCATGCGCTCCGGCACCTCACGAAGAACCGGCACCTCCCGAAGGAAGAGACGCACCCCTGTCGTCGCGCTCGCGACGGCCTGCGTCCTGACCCTGCTGACCGGCCTCGCCTCCGCCGCGCCGGCCGACCCTCCCGGCGCGGTCGCCGCCGCGGCCTGGGACACCGACCGCGCCGCCGAGGCGTACACCGCGAACCCGGCATCCGCGACCGCGTCCGGCAACGAGGCGGGCACCGCCGGACCCGGCGCCGCCTTCGACGGCAACGCGTCGACCCGCTGGTCCAGCCAGTTCGCCGACGACGCGTGGATACGCCTCGACCTCGGCGCCACCCTGCGCGTCGACCGCGTCGTCCTGGACTGGGAAGCCGCCTACGGCAAGAAGTACGTCCTGGAGGTGTCGAGGAACGGCACCGACTGGACCCCCTTCTACACCGAGACGGCGGGCACCGGCGGCTCCGTCACCGCCCACACCTACCCCCAGGAAGTGACGGGCCGCTACGTCAGGATGCGCGGCGTCGAACGCGCCACGCCCTGGGGCTACTCGCTGCACGCCTTCAAGGTCTACGGCGGCGCACCCGCCCCCGCCTCGACCACCCGCTCGAACCTCGCCCTGAACCACCCCGCCTACTCCAACCGCTACCAGCACGCGGGCAACGCACCCTCCTTCGTGACCGACGGCGGCTGGCCCGCCGACCTCAAGGCCGATCAGACCCGCTGGTCCAGCGACTGGAACGCCAACCGCTGGGTCTCGGTCGACCTGGGCGCGCGCTCCACCATCGACACGGTGGACCTGTACTGGGAGGCGGCCTACGCCGTCGACTACGAGCTCCAGGTCTCCGACGACAACCAGAACTGGCGCACGGTGCACAAGCCCTCCGCCGCGGAGGTCGCCGCGCGCCGCGCCGACGTCAAGTCCCCCGCCGACGCGGTGGGCCGGCACGACAGCGTGCGCCTCTCGCAGCCCGCGACCGGGCGCTACGTGCGGATGCTCGGCAAGGAACGCCGGTCCTTCTACAACCCGGCCCCCGCCACCGCCCAATTCGGCTACTCGCTCTATGAGTTCCAGGTGTGGGGCACGGGCGGCAGCGCGTCCGCCGCGTACCCGGCACTGCCGGGGGACCAGTCGGGGACGTACAGGACGACGTTCTTCGACGACTTCACCGGTGCGAGCCTGGACCGCTCCAAGTGGCGCGTCGTCAGGACCGGCCAGGAGATGGGCTCGGTCAACGGCGAGTCGCAGGCGTACGTCGACTCCACGAACAACATCCGTACGGAGAACGGCAGTCTGGTCCTGGAGGCCGACTACTGCGACAACTGCACCACCGCGGGCGGCGCCACCTACGACTTCACCTCGGGCCGCGTCGACACCAACACCAAGTTCGACTTCACGTACGGCAAGGTCAGCGCGCGCATGAAGCTGCCGGTCGGCGACGGGTTCTGGCCCGCCTTCTGGATGCTGGGCAGCGACGTGGACGACCCGAACGTCTCGTGGCCCGCCTCCGGCGAGACCGACATCATGGAGAACATCGGCTACGCGGACTGGACCAGCACCGCCCTGCACGGCCCCGGCTACTCGGCGGACGGCAACATCGGTGCCCGCCAGACGTACCCGAACGGCGGCACCGCCGACCAGTGGCACACGTACGCGGTGGAGTGGACGCCCACCACCATGCGCTTCTACGTCGACGACCGTCTCGTCCAGGAGACGACGCGCAGCAAGCTGGAGTCCACCCGCGGCGAGTGGGTCTTCGACCACGACCAGTACGTCATCCTCAACCTCGCCCTGGGCGGCGCCTATCCGGCGGGCTGGAACAAGGTCACCCAGCCGTACTGGGGGCTGCCGCAGTCCAGCGTCGACAAGATCGCCGCCGGTGGGGTCAAGGCGGAGATCGACTGGGTGCGGGCGGAACAGAAGAGCTGAGTTCGCCACGCCTGCCCACACCGGGATTCCGCACACCGAGTCCTCGCACCGGGACTGCTCACGCCGATGTCTCACATCGAATCGAACCGAACGGAGCTCTCGTGACCAGACACCCCGCTCCCCCGAAGCCGGAACCACCCCGCCACCGTCGCCGTCCGCGACTGCCCTTGGCCCTGTTGGCCTTGGCCCTGCCGCTCCTTGGCGTCACCCTCCCCGAGAGCGGCGCGATGGCGGCAGCCGCCCCCAAGGCGGACGTCGTGCGCGTGGCCGAGTTCCTGGCCGAGTGCCCCGCGAGCCACCGCGCGCCGGACGACCCGATCATCTTCCCCGGCCTGCCCGGCGCCTCCCACATGCACAGCTTCTTCGGCAACACCTCGACCGACGCCCACTCCGACCTGAACAGCCTGGACGGCTCCGCGAGCACCTGCGCGCCGGACACCGACCTCTCCGCCTACTGGGTGCCGACCCTGTACGAGGGCAGCACTCCGGTCGAGCCGACCGGCACCACCTTCTACTACCTCGGCGAGGGAGTACGGGACGACATCATCGCCAAGACCCGGCCCCTGCCCCGCGGCCTGCGCATCGTGGCGGGCAACGCCAAGGCCACCGGCCCCGGCGACAACACCATCTCCCGCTGGTCCTGCCTGCACCACGGCGAGGTCGGCTCGTCGCCCGGCTTCGTGAACTGCCCGGCCGGATCGATGCTGGAGTCCTACCTCGACTTCCCGCAGTGCTGGAACGGCAAGGACCTCGACTCCGCGGACCACAAGAGCCACATGTCCTACCCGGTGAACGGCGCCTGCCCCACCACCCACCCGGTTCCGGTGCCCAAGCTCCGGCAGGTCCTGCGCTACCCCGTCAACGGCGACCCGTCGGACCTGCGGCTGGCCTCGGGAGCGGGGTACACGATGCACGGCGACTTCATCAACGTATGGCCCGAGGACGAGATGGAACGCCGGGTGCGGGACTGCATCAGGCCGATCGTCAAATGCGGTGCCGACGGACGTCCGTCCTGACTCACTTACGCGACCCCTCCGACCTCAACTCACCCTCTCCGCAAGCCCCGTGCCCGGCCGGACTCCCCTCCGGCCGGGCACGGGCCCGCCCTCCGGAAGCGCTCATGAAGCCGGCACCCGCTCTCATCACCCCCGCGCTCGGCCTGTTCCTGCCCCTGGCTCTGGTCTCGTCCTTGCTCCTGGCCGGCTGCTCGGAACCGTCCGCCCCGGCCGCCACTCCCACCCCCTCCGCGCGCCCCGCCCTCTCCGGGGCCACCGCCACCGACACCGGCTGGATCCAGTTGCTGATCCCGATGGACGACCAGGCCGGGCAGCTCCTCGAACTCGCCGCCGACCGCGCGTCGGCGCCGCGCCTGGCCACCTGGGCGGTCGAGTGCGCCGAGGACCACGGATCGGAACTCGCCCGGCTACGCGTCCTGTTGCTTCGCATGGGGCTGCCCGACACCAATGTGCACCGGGGCCACGACATGCCCGGCATGGTCACCGAAGCCGACCTCGCCCGGGGCCGTCGGCTGACCGGCGCCGCCTTCGACCGCTTCGTCCTCCAGGAGCTCCGCGACCACCTCGGCCAGTCGCGGCGCGTCTCACGCTCCGCCGCCCGCTCGGCAGGCAGCGGCGAGGTCCGCCGTCTCGCCGCCCGCATCGCCGACACACGCACCGGCCAGCTGAGGGCGTTGCCCCACGTTCAGGAATGACATAGCACACCGGTTCGGACCAACTCCGCACTTGTGTACGGACGGTGGGGGAAGACGGAGTAGCGTCGGGATCGTGCGATCGGAGCTGCCGTAGGGATGGCGGCCGCCGCGCACGGGGTGGCGACGGCCGCCCGGGGCGCGAGGAACGAGGCTCCCCCTCGTCGCTTCCTCGCGCGGTGCCCTCCATGGGTGAGATGCGGAATCTTCCCACCACGAAGGGCTGTGGCAGGAGCCGCGTCGTCGGTGATGCGGCTCCCGCTGGCCTGCGGGGGTCCACTCGGCGCCGAGCAGGAAGGCGCAGGACGGCTGCCGGTGCGACCACGGAGCTGCGTCCTGACTCCTCGGCCGAGGACAGGACCCCTCCACGCATGATCGGAACAGGCTTCGGACAGCCTGTTTCCCCGGTTCGTCCGCGGCCCCCTTCCCGGTCGTGCCGCGGAAAATACCGAGTCGCCCTCGCCGATCCTCTGTTAGCGTCACCGGCATGAAGCGCGCTGCGATGACGACGACGCCGGAGAGTGTCCCGGCGCGCTGACCGATGTCTCAGTCGAAAGCCCCGGGGCGAGTGCCCCGGGGCTTCGCCGTGCGGTCACTCGCCCGATGTACCCGACGTACGCCATACACCCGGCGTACGCGACGTAGGCGAGGAGACCGCCATGCCCGACCGTCACGACCACCGCAGGCTCGGCCGCGAGCTGGACCTGTTCGACACCGACCCCCTGATCGGCGCCGGACTGCCGTACTGGCTGCCCGACGGCGCGGCGGTGCGGCACACCCTGGAGGAGTACATCCGCACCGCCGAGCGGAAGGCGGGGTACCGGCACGTGTACTCACCGGTGCTCGGCAAGCGGGAACTGTACGAGATCTCCGGGCACTGGTCGCACTACAGCGAGGACATGTTCCCGCCGATGGACCTCGGCGGCGAGCAGGTCGTCCTGCGGCCGAGCCTGTGCCCCCACCACGCGGTGATCTACCGTTCCCGCTCCCACAGCTACCGCGAACTGCCTCTTCGCATGGCCGAGTTGGGCGGCATGTACCGCTCCGAGCTCTCGGGCGTGCTCGGCGGCCTCACCCGGGTCCGGTCCATCCACCTCAACGACGCGCACATCTTCTGCACCCTGGACCAGGTCGCCGAGGAGGCACGGTCCGCCCTGGAGATGATCCGCCGGGCGTACGAGGACCTCGGCATCACCGCGGCCCGCTACCGCCTCTCCCTGCCGGGACCCGGCGGGAAGTACGTCGCCGCCCCCGAGATGTGGCAGCGGTCCACCGCCCTGCTGACCGACGTCCTCGACCGGTCGGGGCTTGTCTACGAAGCCGTCGAAGGCGAAGCCGCGTTCTACGGCCCCAAGATCGACGTCCAGGTCACCGACGGAGCGGGGCGGGAATCCACCCTGTCCACCGTCCAGGTCGACTTCCACCAGCCCGAGCGGTTCGACCTGCACTACATCGGCGCGGACGGCGCGAAACACCGGCCGGTCATGGTCCACCGCAGCATCATCGGCAGCGTGGAACGAGCCGTCGCCCACCTCATCGAGCAGCACGGCGGCGCCTTCCCCGCCTGGCTCGCCCCCACCCAGCTCGCCGTCCTGCCGCTCTCCGACGCCGAGCGGCCGAACGCCGACGCGTTCGCGCGGCGCTGCGGGGAGCTCGGGCTGCGGGCCGAGATCGCCGGGCCGGAGCGCGGCACCCTGGGGGCCCGCGTCAGAGAGGCCCGCCTGGTGCCCTACCAGGCGGTCATCGGCGCCAAGGAAGCCGCCGACGACCATGTCGCCCTGCGCCTGCGCGGCGGGCGCCGACTCGACCCGGCGCCCGCCGACGAGGTGCTCGCCCGCATCGGCGCGCTCACCGCCGCGCACAGCACCGACCTGTGGGGCGGCTCGCCTTCGTAGGACGGCGGAACAGCGGAGCAACTGAGTCGGAGGCACCTGCCCCCTTGGGGCGCTACGCTCGATGGCGTCCCGGATCGGCGGCTCCCGAGGGGGCAGCGTGTCAACGATGGTGATGACCGGCGGCACTTCGGGCTTCGGAGCGATCGCCGCCGGACGACTGGCGCGGTCGGGCCAGGCCCGGCTCATCCTGGGGTCACGCCGTACGGCACCGGACGGCGATTCGATCCCGCTGGACCTGACGGCGCTCGACTCGGTGCGGGCCTTCGCGGCGGCAGTGCGTGAACGGCTGGGCGGTACTCCGATCGACGCGCTGGTCCTGAACGCAGGCGTGGTCCGTCCCGACACCACCGGCAGAACCGTGGACGGCTTCGAGACGACCTTCGCGGTCAACCACCTCGCGCACCACCTGCTGGTGCGCCTGCTGCTGCCCGCGCTGCGGGAGGGCGCGCTCGTCGTCCTGACGACGAGCGGGACGTACGACCCCGCCACCCGGGCCGGGTTGACTCCGCCGCGCCACGCCGACGCGGAACTGCTCGCCCACCCCGATCACGATCCCGGCCGCGACCCCAGGCCGCGCAAGGCGGGCGAGCAGGCGTACACCGCGTCCAAGCTGTGCGCCGTCCTCACCGCCCGAACACTGGCCGGGTACCCGACGCGTCGGCTCACCGCGCTCGCCTACGATCCGGGCCAGGTCTTCGGAACAGGCCTGGCCAAGGACCTCTCGTTCCCCCTCCGAACGGCCTGGTCGCTCCTCGGCACGCCGGTACTCGGCCGACCGCTGCGCAGGCTCAACCCGCACTTCAACACCCGTACGGCGGCCGGGAACACCCTGGCCGACCTGGTTCTCGGCATCGCGAAGCCGCCGGGCGGTCGTCTGCTCGCCGCCCTGCGCCAGGGGCGGCTCACCTGGCCGGAGCTGTCGGAGCTCGCGCGCAGGGACGAGGTGGCGCGAGCGCTGTGGGAGGACAGCGGGAGGCTGGTCGGGCTGCCGGTGCGGTGACGGCGGGAGGCCTGACCGCGGGGCTGCGGAGCTGCGGGCTCAGGACGTCTCCGCGATCCGGGCGCCGACCTCGGCTGCCGTCTCGCGCAGCCAGATGTGGGCCGCGTCGTGCGTGTGCGCGGGATGCCACCACAGGGCTTCCCTCAACGGCACTGCCTCATACGGTGGTTCGAGAATTCTGACCGGGGCGACCGGAGCCAGCAGCCGGGCGAGCCGTTCCTGGACCAGGGCGATCCGGCGGGTTCCCGCGACCAGGAGCGGCAGGGTCTGGAAGCTGTCCACCGAGACCTCGACGCGCGGCTCGATGCCGAGCATGCCCAACTGCCGTACGGCAGGGGCGTCGTAGGTCCGCTGGTAGGTCACCCACGGCAGCAGCGCGAGGTCGTCGCGGGTGAGGTGATCGCCGACGTCGGGGTGGTCGTCCGCGACGAGGAAGACCCAGCGGTCCTCGTAGAGGTCGGTGGCGGGCAGGTCGTTGACGATGCCGTGCGGCATGAGCAGCCCGTCGGCCGAGCTGAGCAGTACGCCGGTGTCGTCGACGACGGTGGTCGGGGTCTGGGTGAAGCGCAGCCGGATGCCGGGCGCCGACGCGTGCACCGTACGGGCGAGTTCGGCGCCGAAGACGGCGACCGCGTAGTCCGACGCCAGCAGTCTGAACTCCCGGTGCTCCTGGGCCGGGTCGAAGCTGGCCTGGCTGCTGAAGAGGCGGTCGAGGAGGTCGTAGACGGTGGAGGTGCGGTCGAGGAGCACCTGGCCGAGCGCGGTGAGCGTGTAGTGGCCGCCGCTCCTGGCGAGCAGGTCGTCGTCGAAGTGGCGGCGCAGGCGGGCCAGGGCCGCGCTCATGGCGGGCTGGCTGAGGCCGACCCGCTCCCCGGCGCGGGTCACGTTGCGCTCTTCGAGGAGGGCGCGCAGGGCGACGACGAGGTTGAGGTCGAGGCTGGCCAGGTTCATGGGCTCCACCATAAACGCGGTGGATTCCCGGTATCCACAGAATCGATTTCCCTGATCCAGGGTGGTGGGTCCAGATTGGTCACACCGCACTCAGGAGGACATGTTCGTGAAAGCCGAACCCGCATCCGCTTCTGCTTCTGCTTCTGCTTCTGCTTCTGCTTCCGCAGCTGTATCCGCCTCCGCGTCCGGACCCGCGTCCGCGCTCTTCGCCGGGCCTTTCGCCATCGGCACCCTCTCCGCCTCGGACCGGACCGACCCCTCGGGCTTTCCCGCGCTCGTGACGCCCGAGGGGCAGGCGGTCGACGTACGCGCGGCCTTCGGAGAGCCGGCGCTGACCGTGCGCGGACTGCTCGAACGCTGGGACGAGTTCCTCCCCCGGCTGCGCGCGCTGGCCACCGACGGCGGTGCGGTGCGAAGGCCGCTCGCGGAGTTCCGGGTGCACGCGCCGGTCGAGCCGCGGCAGGTCTTCCAGTCCGGCGCCAACTACCGCAAGCACGTCATCGACCTCCATGTAGCCCACCGCGCCCCGTCGGACGAGCGGTCCGAGGAGGAGCGGCGCGAGGAGGCCGCCGCGCTCATGGACCGGCGGGCGGCCGAGGACCTGCCGTACGTGTTCATCGGCCTGCCGAGTGCGATCACGGGTCCGTACGACGATGTCGTCCTGCCCGCGTGGGCACAACAGCCGGACTGGGAACTGGAGTTGGCGGCGGTGATTGGACGCCCCGCCCATCAGGTGCCGGTGGACGAAGCGCTGCGGTACGTAGCCGGATACACCATCGCCAACGACCTCACCGACCGGGCGACCGTGTTCCGCCGGGACATGCCGCAGATCGGCACCGACTGGCTGCGCAGCAAGAACGCGCCCGGCTTCACCCCGCTCGGGCCGTGGATCGTGCCCGCCGGATCGATCCCCGATCCGGGTGATCTGCGGGTCACGCTGAAGCTCAACGGCGAGACCATGCAGGACGAGTCCACCAAGGACATGATCTTCGACGTCGCACGCATGGTCTCGTACGCGTCCCAGTCGGCCCAACTCCTGCCCGGTGACGTCGTGTTGACGGGCTCCCCGGCGGGCAACGGCATGCACTGGGGGCGGCTGCTGCGCGACGGCGACGTCATGGACGGCTCCCTCACGGGACTCGGCGCCCAGCGCACCCGATGCGTGGCGCAGAGCGTGCCGGAGCATGTGGCGGCGAGCGCGGCGGAGGTGGCACCGTGACGTCGCCGGACCGCGCCGACTTCACCGACCCGGAGGGCGCGATCGCCCGCACCGCCACGTCGTGCTCCAACTGGGGGCGTTGGGGCGCGGACGACGTGCTCGGCACCCTCAACTTCCTCGACGAGGCCAAGCGGCGGGAGGGCGCGGCACTGGTCCGGCGCGGGGCGAGCTTCTCCCTCTCCCAGCGCTTCGACACGCACGGCCCGCAGCGGGGCTGGCGCCGCCGCAGCAACCCGGTGCACACGATGCTCGACACGGGCGCCGACTTCGCCCTCGGCAACCACCCCTTCCCGCACGGCCTGGGCGGCGCGGACGACGTGATCTCGATGCCGCTCCAGTGCTCGACGCAGTGGGACGGGCTCGGGCACATCTTCGACCACGGCAAGGCGTGGAACGGCCGGGACGCCGCTCGGGTCGTCACCTCCGAGGGCGACCTGGTGACCGGCATCGAGCACATGGCGCCACACGTCGCCGGGCGCGGGGTGCTCCTCGACGTGGGCCGGGTGATCGGCGACGACGGCGAGCTGCCCGACGGGTTCGCGATCACCGAGGAGCACCTCACCGCGACAGCGGATGCGCACGGGGTCCGGGCCGGGCGCGGCGACATCGTCCTCGTCCGCACCGGGCAGCTGGCCCGCACCCGCCGCGACGGCTGGGGCGACTACGCGGGTGGTCCGGCCCCCGGTCTCTCCTTCACCACCGCGGGCTGGCTGCACGGCACCGAGATGGCCGCGCTCGCCACCGACACCTGGGGATTCGAGGTGCGGCCCAACGAGTTCGAGCACGCCTTCCAGCCGCTGCACCAGATCGCGATCCCCCACATCGGCCTGCTGATCGGCGAGATGTGGGACCTCGACGCGCTCGCCGACGACTGCGCGGCCGACGGGGTGTACGAGTTCTGGCTCACCGCAGCGCCCCTGCCGATCACCGGCGCCGTAGGCTCCCCGGTCAATCCGGTGGCCGTCAAGTGAGCACAGACACAAGGGAGTTCGCTTCATGAGCGTACGACGCACGGTCCTCGTCATCGGCGGCGGCGCGGCGGGCAACGCCGCCACGATCCTGCTGCGCCGGGCCGGCATGGACGTGGACCTGATCGAGGCCAAGGACGACTGGAACGCCACCGCGGGCTCCGGTATCACCCTCCAGGGCAACGCACTGCGCGTCCTGCGCGAACTCGGCGTGTGGGAGCGGGTGCGGGAGTCCGGCCACGGCTTCGGGTCGGTCGGCATCACGGCGCCGGACGGCACCGTCCTGCACGTCGCCGAGGACGTCCGCACGGGTGGCGACGACCTGCCCGCGACCGTCGGCATCCAGCGCCCGAGGCTCCAGCGCATCCTCATCGAAGCCGTCCGCGCATCCGGCGCCACCGTGCGCCTGGGGACGCGCGCCACCTCCCTGGAGCAGGACGCTTCCGGTGTGACGGTGCGGTTCAGCGACGGCACGACCGGGCGCTACGACCTGGTGATCGCCGCCGACGGCATCGGCTCCACCACCCGCGCCGCGATCGGCATCACCGCCGAACCGGAACCCACCGGCATGGCCATCTGGCGCGTCGAGGCCCCGCGCCCCGAAGGCGTCGTCCGCGCCGACCTGGCCTACGGCGGCCCGTCCTACATAGCCGGGTACTGTCCGACCGGCGACTCGACGCTCTACGCGTTCGTCGTCGAGGCCAAGCGGGACCGCGGCTCGATCCCTCCTCAGTCGTACGCCGACGAGATGCGAGGCATCGCCCGGCACTACGGCGGCTTCTGGCCGGGGATCACCGAGCACATCACCGACCCGGCGAAGGTCAACTACACGTGGTTCGACCGGATGCTGGTGGAGGGCTCCTGGCACCGGGGCCGGGTGGTGCTGGCCGGCGACGCCGCCCACTGCTGCCCGCCCACGCTCGCGCAGGGCGCGGCGCTCTCCCTGGAGGACGCTCTCGTCCTCGCCGAGCTGCTCACCGGCTCCGGCTCCGGCTCCGAGGAGTGGGACGACGCGTTGTTCCTGAGGTACTACGAGCGGCGCATGCGCCGGGTGCGGCCGGTGGTGGAGGCGTCCGTCCAGATCGGGCAGTGGCAGCTGGACGGGGTGCGGGACGCCGACGTACCCGCCCTGATGGGGCGCACCATGGCTTTGCTCAAGGAGCGCCCGTGAGCCCTGTCGGTCCCATGAGCCATCCCGCCGTCCCTACCGTGGACGTGCACGCCCACGTCCTGCTGCCCGAGATCGAGGCACTCGTGGCGGGCCTGCCCGGCCACGCGGAGGCACAGGCACTGGACGCCCGCCGCAACGGCCCGGCCGCCCTGGCCGTCAGCGGCCCCATGGTGCGCGAGCGCGTCCCCCGGCTCACCGACGCCTCCGTACGTCTGGCCGCGATGGACGCCCAGGGTGTGGACGTACAGCTGGTCAGCCCGTCCCCCTCGCACTACCACTCCTGGACGGACGAGGAGACGGCCGAAAAGGTCTACCGACTGGCCAACGAGGCGACGGCGAGGCACTGTTCGACGGCTCCCGACCGCCTGAAGGGCCTCGGACTGGCGCCGCTTCACCACCCGGAACGGACGGTGGGCGCCCTCGAAAATGCGCTGGAGCAGGGCCTGTTGGGGGTGGAGATCTCCAGCCACGCGCCCGGTCGCGAGCTCTCGGACCCGGCCTACGAACCCTTCTGGTCCCGCGCCGAGGAGACGGGCGCGCTCATCTTCCTGCACCCCTTCGGCTGCACGCTCGACGACCGCCTCGACCGCTGGTATCTGTCCAACACCGTCGGCCAGCCCACCGAGAACGCCGTGGCGCTCTCCCACCTCATCTTCTCCGGCGTCCTGGACCGGCACCCGGAGCTGAGGCTGATCGCGGCGCACGGGGGCGGGTACCTGCCCACGCACATGGGCCGCTCCGACCACGCCTGGTCAACCCGCGCGGACGCGGGCGCGTCCTGCGCCCACGCGCCGAGCACCTACCTCAAGCGGCTCTACTTCGACTCGCTGGTCCACGACCCGTACGTACTGCGCGAGTTGATCCGTGCGGCGGGTGCGGACCGTGTACTCCTCGGCTCCGACTACCCCTTCGACATGGGGTCCGAGGACCCGGTGGGCGCGCTGCGCGCCGCGCGGCTTTCCGAAGCGGACCTCGCCGCCGTGCGCGGCGCAAACGCGGCCACCCTCCTCCAGCTTCAGTGAATCAAGCGAATCCAGTGAATTCAGCAAACTCGGCGAACTCAGTGAACTCAGTGAACTCAGTGAACTCAGTGAACTCAGTGAACTCAGCGAACTCAGCGAACGGACTGACATCATGCGCCTGCTCACCCACCTCAGGCACGTAGACCTGGCCGTCCCCGACTACGACAAGCAGCTGGACTTCTACTCCGGCGTCTGGGGCCTGACCAAGGTCGCCGAGGACTCCGGCATCTCCTTCCTGGCCGCAGAGGGCTCACCGGAGCAGTACGTGGTGCGCCTGCGCAAAGCGGACGAGAAGCGCCTGGACCTCGTCTCGTACGGAGCGTCTTCGCGGGCGGACGTGGACACGCTGGCCGAGGAACTCGCGGCTGCTGGAGTCCAGTTGCTCAGCGATCCGGGCAAGGTCGACACCCCAGGAGGGGGCTACGGCTTCCGGTTCTTCGACGTCGACGGGCGCACCATCGAGGTCTCCGCGGACGTCGAGGTCAGGCGGCACCGCAAGATCGAGGAGAAGGAGGCGATCCCGGTCAAGCTGTCGCACGTGGTCCTCAACTCCCCTGATCTGAACCGGACTCGGGAGTGGTACGAGCGACACCTGGGCTTCGCCCTGTCGGACACGCTCAGCTCTCCCCACATGGGCGAGGTCATGCACTTCATGCGGATCAGCAACCAGCATCACTCCATGGCCATCGCCCAGGGCCCGCACACGGCCCTGCACCACGTCTCCTTCGAGATGCGCGGCCTGGACGAGTACATGCGCGGCTCGGGCCGTGTCATGCGCGCGGGGTTCCGGAAGATCTGGGGTCCGGGCCGGCACATGGCGGGCGACAACACCTTCACGTACTTCCTGGACCCGCACGGCAACACCGTCGAGTACACGACGGAGTTGGAGGCCCTTGACGAGGACACCTGGCACCCGCACGTCTACGACTTCTCCCGCCCCGAGGTCACCGACCAGTGGGGCACGGCCAACCCGATGAACGAACTCGTCGCCAAGGAGTCGTTCAACGACCCCGACCGAGGCGTGTTCATAGCCCCGCCGGTCTGACCCGAACCGCCGGGAGAGACAAGAAGGACAGAGGAGAGAGAGCCGCCCGCATGCGTTTCGCCACGTACGAACACCAGCACCGCACCCGTGTCGCCGTGGTGGAGGAGGACGGCACGCTCCACCCCGTGCCCGGCGCCACCTCCCTGACGGAGCTGATCCGGGCGGGGAACGGCCTGCCGGACCTGCTGCGCGCCGGCGCGAGTGCCCTGGCCCTGGCCGAACCGGCAGGCCCCCGCGTGTCCCACGTACGGCTTCTCCCACCCCTCCAGCCCACCTCCATAAGGGACTTCGTCACGTTCGAGGAGCACGTCGAGGGTGTCCGCCGCGCGGTGGACGGCGTGAGCGGCGTGCCCGAGCAGTGGTACGCGGCGCCTACGTTCTACTTCACGAACCCCCACGCGGTGTTCGGCCCCCACGACGACATCCCGATGCCTCCGGGCTCGGCCGTCCTGGACTACGAACTCGAGATCGCGGCGGTCATCGGCAGCAAGGGCCAGGACCTCACCCCGGAGCGGGCCCGCGACCACATCATCGGCTACACCCTCTTCAACGACTGGTCGGCCCGCGATCTCCAGTCGGCCGAGATGAAGGTCGGCCTGGGGCCCTGCAAGGGCAAGGACACCGCCACGACCCTCGGCCCGTACCTGGTCACGGCTGACGAACTGGAGCCCTACCGCGACGCGGAGGGCTTCCTGCGGCTGGCCCTGACCGCCGAGGTCAACGGCCAGGTCATCGGCAAGGACCTGCTGTCCAACATGAGCTGGACCTTCGAGGAGATGACGGCGTACGCCTCACGCGGCACGGCGGTCCACCCCGGCGACGTCCTGGGTTCGGGCACGTGCGGCAACGGCGGCTGTCTCGCGGAACTCTGGGGCGTACGGGGCGAACAGTCCCCGCCGCCCCTCCGCCCCGGAGACACGGTCACCCTCACGGCGGAGGCCATCGGCACCCTCACGAACAGGGTGGTCCCGGGCCCTGCCCCGTTCCCCCTGCCCACCGGGCGCCGCCGGAGCCGGGAGCGCCCGTGACCCGCCCGCTCAGAAGGCGTACCTGACGCGCAGCCACGGCGCGTGATCGGCGATCAGTTCCTCGATGCGCACCAAGGACTGCTGCTTGATCTCCCTGGCGTAGCGGACGTTGAGGGCGCCGTTCTGGGAGCGCTTGGTCTCCTGGGCGTCCGGCTGCCACAGCACGTCCTCCGCGCGAGGGTGCCAGCCCAAGTTGACCTCGTGGAGCGACTGGTTGTGGGTCAGCATGATGATCTCGGCCGCCGCCTGCTCCTTCACGCGGGCGGGCAGGACATCGTCGAGATGGTCGAGAAGCTCGGCCCAGTCCCGCTGCCATCCCAGGCGCAGCACGACCGGCGAGAGGTTGAAGTGGACTTCGTACCCGGCGTCGAGGAAGTCGGCTGCCGCGGCGATCCGCTCGTCGACCGGGCTGGTGCGGATGTCGAGGAGGCGGGCGTCGGCGGCCGGCATGAGCGAGAAGCGGACCCGCGTGCGCCCCTGCGGGTCGAGGGCCAGCAGGTCGGGGTTGACGAACTTGGTCGCGAAGGAGGCCTTGGCCGTCGGCAGGCCGCGGAACGCGGCGACGAGATCCGCGGTGTTGTCGCAGACCAGGGCGTCGACGGAGCAGTCGCCGTTCTCGCCGATGTCGTAGACCCATGCCCGGGGGTCGCACTGGTTGGGTTCGCTCTTGGGACCCTGGGCCCGTACGTGGCGGCGGACATGAGCGACGATCGCCTCGATGTTGGTGAACAGCGTGATGGGGTTGGCGAAGCCCTTGCGGCGGGGGACGTAGCAGTAGGCGCATGCCATCGCGCACCCGTTGGAGGGGCCGGGGGCGATCCAGTCGGCCGACCTGCCGTTGGGGCGCGTGGCGAGGGTGTGCTTGACGCCGAGGACGAGCGTCTCGGTCTTGATGCGGACCCACCGGGCGATGTTGCCGTCGTTGCCGTGCAGGGAGGGAATCCGCCAGTGGCTTTCGACCTCGGTCACGCGCACACCCGGCAACCGGGCCATGATCTGCTGACCGCGCGGAGAGTCGAGGGCCGCCCCCTCTGCGTACACCTCCCGCACATCGAGCATCCGCCGTGCCCGCGGACTGTCCCGGAACGCCCCGCGCGCGGCCGGCGGCGCCGGTAAGGTGTCCGACCATCCGAAGAGCGCTTGCTGCTCGGGCTCTCCCGGGGCAGGTCCTGCCGCCGACTGATCCATGTGCTGTTCCTTTCCGCACCAAGGATCTCAGCCGCCACGCGGAAAGAGGGGTGGGCCCGGCCGTCCCAGGCCGGGCCCACCCCTCGGACGCACGCACCACTTGTCATGGCGCGGCGCCGTTCCATGTCGCCATCAGGCGAAGCTGATCACCATCGATACCAACGGCCCTTGCGGCCGCCGCCCGCAGCGGGCCGGATCACGAAGCCGAGCAGCCACACCACGAGCACGATGACGGCGATCCACCACAGTGCCTTGAGCGCGAAGCCCGCACCGAAGAGGAGCAGGGCCAGAAGAAGTACCAGAATCAGGGGAACCATTGTTATCAACCTCCAGGCCACCGTGTGCTCTTAACTCCATCTCACAAACACACAAAAGGTGTGTTTCTTTCACAGAGTGCAGGGCATGCGACCGCACCATGGAGTGCCCCGTTCCGCCCCGGCCACACACACCCGGCCGAAGAAGATCGAAGAAGCCCGGGATGTTTGCCGAGCGGCTGAGCGGCCAGGCGGACTGACAGCACATGATGTCGATGCCAAGGGAGCGTGAGCGGACATGACCGCCAACGAGAAGGCCAAGGCAAAGATCGAGCAGGCCACCGGCGCAGCCGCGAAGGCCGCCGGACGCGCTGTGGGCAACGAGAGCCTCACCGCCAAGGGCCACGCCCAGCAGATGAAGGGCGACGCACGCGAGGCCAAGGAAAAGACCAAGGACATCGGCAAGCACTAGCAACACCACCGAACATGCCGGTGGGGCGCCCCCTTTCTCAGGGGGCGCCCCACCGGCATGTGTGATGTGGCAGGTCAGTCGCCCTTCTTCACCGGCTTCGCCGGCTTGATCGGCTCCAGGATCGCCACGCACTCCACGTGATGCGTCATCGGGAACAGGTCGAACGCCCGCAGCGACCGCACCCGGTAGCCGCCCTCACGGAAGTACGCCACGTCGCGTGCCAGGGCGGCCGGGTCGCAGGCCACGTACGCGATCCTTCGGGCGCCCAGGCCCGCCAGGTGCTTCACCGTCTGCTTGCCCGCGCCCGCGCGCGGCGGGTCGAGGACGATCAGGTCGACCTCGGTGATGCCGGTGCGCGGCAGGGCGGCCTCGACCTTGCCCTGTTCGATGCGGACGCGGTCGAAGGCGGCCAGGTTGTGCCGGGCGTCCTCGACCGCTCGCTTGCCGGACTCGATGCCGAGGACCGCGCCCTGGTCGCCGACCCGGTCGGCGATCGCGCCCGCGAACAGGCCCACGCCGCAGTAGAGGTCCAGGGCCGTCTCGCCCTTGCGGGGCGTCAGGCCCTGCATGACCGCGAGCATCAGCGTCTCCGCGGCCTTCGGGTGGACCTGCCAGAAGCCGCCGTTGCCGACGCGGTAGGTGCGGTTGTCGGCGCGCTCGCGGACGAAGGGACGGCCGTGGACGCGGTGGACCCCGCCGTCCTGTTCGGCGATGCGCAGCACCGAGACCGGCTTGTCCAGCTCCACGAGCGGCAGGCGCGCGCCCGGCTTCGGCTCCAGGATCACCTGGCGGTCCTGGGAGCCCGTGGCCGCGATGGCCTCGACCGACTCCATGCCGGACCAGTCGTGCTTCTCGATGCCGAGCTCCGAGACACCGGGCGCCGCGATCATGCAGTGCTCGATGGGCTCGACCTCGTGCGAACGGTGGCGGCGCAGGCCCGCGTTGCCGTCGGGGTCCACCGCGTACTGGACGCGCGTGCGCCAGGCCGGGACCTCTCCCCCGGGCAGCTTGTCGCCCTCCGCGGGCAGCACCGTGCCGTCCCAGCCGGCCTCCTCGGGGGTGAGGCCCGCGAGGCGCTGGAGCTGCTCGGTGATGACCTCGCCCTTGAGGCGGCGCTGCGCGCCCGGCTTGGCGTGCTGCCAGTCGCAGCCGCCGCAGCGGCCGGGTCCCGCGTACGGGCAGGGGGCCTCGACGCGGTCCTTGGACGGTTCGAGTACGGTCACCGCGTCCGCGCGCAGGAAGCGGGAGTCCTCGTCGCCGTCGGTCACGCGCGCGACGACCTTCTCGCCGGGGAGCGTGTGGCGGACGAAAAGCACCCGGCCCTCGGCCGTGCGGGCGACGCAGTGGCCGCCGTGCGCGACGGGGCCGACCTCGACCTCGTACTCCTGCCCGACGAGGGAGGTCTCCTGCGAGCCCTCCTTCGAGTTCCCCGCCTGCGATTTCTTCGGTTCTGCCTGCATGGCGGGGTGACTCCACTACGTAAAAGGGGATCGGCCGAAAGAAACGGCCGGACAACAGCCCACCAGTCTACGTGGGTGTCGTCCGGCCGCTCACCAACCGCCCGGGACAAGGGCTAGCCCTTGCTGCCGTTGCTCGGCTCCTTCGGGCGCTTCTCGACCGGGCCCCGCCGCACCGCACCCGGCGCGTTCCACTCCGACCGCTTCCGGGCCCGCTTCTTCGCGGCCTCGGACGAGTCGAGCTGGTAGGGGACGGACGTCACCATCACGCCCGGCGTGAACAGCAGGCGTCCCTTGAGGCGGAGCGCGCTCTGGTTGTGCAGCAGGTGCTCGTACCAGTGACCGACCACGTACTCCGGGATGATCACGCTGACCACGTCGCGCGGGCTCTCGCGGCGCAGGTTCTTCACGTACTCGATGATCGGCCGGGTGATCTCGCGGTAGGGCGAGTCGAGGATCTTCAGCGGGACGGTGAGGCCGCGCCGCTCCCACTCGGCCTTGAGGGCCTTGGTCTCCGCCGGGTCGACGTTGATGCTCAGCGCTTCGAGGGTGTCCGAGCGCATCAGCTTGGCGTAGGCCAGGGCGCGCAGCGTCGGGCGGTGGATCTTGGAGACCAGGACGATGGAGTGCACGCGGGAAGGGCGCACGCTGTCGTCGGAGGGGGCGTCCGGGGCGGCGATCTCCTCGGCCACACGGTCGTAGTGGCGGCGGATCGCGGACATCGTCGCGTAGAAGATGCACATGCCGAGCAGGGCGACCCACGCGCCGTGCGTGAACTTCGTGACGAGTACGACGATCAGGACCATGCCCGTGAAGAAGGCGCCGAAGGTGTTGATCGCCCGCGAGCGGATCATGTGGCGGCGCTTGGCCTGGCCCTTCTCGGTGCGCAGATGGCGGTTCCAGTGCCGGACCATGCCGATCTGGCTGAGCGTGAAGGAGACGAAGACGCCGACGATGTAGAGCTGGATCAGTCGGGTCGAGTCCGCGCCGTAGATGACGACGAGGAGGGCCGCGGCGCCCGCGAGCAGCACGATGCCGTTGGAGAAGGCGAGCCGGTCGCCGCGGGTGTGCAGCTGCCGCGGCAGGTAGCGGTCCTGCGCGAGGATCGAGCCGAGCAGCGGGAAGCCGTTGTACGCCGTGTTGGCCGCGAGGAAGAGGACCAGCGCGGTGGCGGCGGCCAGGACGATGAACAGGAAGCTGCCGTTGCCGAACACGGCCTCGGCGACCTGGGAGATCACCGGGTTCTGGACGTAGTCGGAACCGACCGACGCACCGTTGTGGAACAGGTCCTTGGCCGGGTTCTCGGCCATCCTGACCTTGGTCGTCATGGCCAGCGCGATGATGCCGCAGAACATGGTGACGGCCAGGCCGCCCATCAGGGCCAGGGTGCTCGCCGCGTTCTTGCTCTTGGGCTTGCGGAAGGCCGGGACGCCGTTGCTGATCGCCTCGACGCCGGTGAGCGCGGCACAGCCTGAGGAGAAGGCCCGCAGGAGCAGGAAGACGAGCGCGAAGCCCGCGAGTCCCTGGTGCTCGGGCTTGATCTCGTAGTCCGCGGTGGGCGCCTTCATCGTCTCGTCGAGGACGATGCCCCGGAAGGCACCCCACGCGATCATGAGGAAGACGCCGACGACGAAGACGTACGTCGGGATGGCGAAGAGCTTCCCGGACTCCTTCACGCCGCGCAGGTTCATCAGCGTGAGGAGCACGATGACGGCGACGGCGCAGAGCACCTTGTGCTCGACGACGAACGGGACCGCCGAGCCGAGGTTCTCGATGCCCGAGGAGATCGACACCGCCACGGTCAGGACGTAGTCGACGAGCAGGGCGCTCGCGACGGTGAGCCCGGCCTTGGGGCCGAGGTTGGTGTTGGCGACCTCGTAGTCGCCACCACCACTCGGGTAGGCGTGCACGTTCTGCCGGTACGAAGCGACGACGGTGAACATCAGCACGACGACCGCGACAGCGATCCAGGGGCTGAAGTGGTACGCCGACACACCCGCGATCGAGAGGACGAGGAGCACTTCCCCCGGCGCATAGGCCACGGAGGACAGCGGGTCGGACGCGAACACGGGTAGAGCGATGCGCTTCGGCAGGAGGGTTTCTCCGAGCCGGTCGCTGCGCAGTGCGCGCCCGATGAGGATCCGTTTGGGCACGTCGGTCAGTTTGGACACGCAGAGGATCGTAAGCGTTCGAATGGGTGCCCGCCCACCCACCACCCCCTAACTGCTCCGGTTAGCCACGACGCGCCGCCCGGGGCTCCGCCCAATGCCCGGAAAGCGGACGGTCTTCGGCGGCCTCCGGTGATTCCGGTACCCCCATCGTCCCGTGCGCCCCGTACCGCTCGGCGGCCTGCTCCTCGGCCCTGCGGATCGCGCGGGAGGGCCACCAGGTGGCGCGCCCGAGCAGCAGCAGCGCCGCCGGCAGGATCATGATGCGGATCACGACGGCGTCGAGCAGGACGGCCACCGCGAGGACGAAGCCCATCTGCTTCATCTCCAGGATGTGCAGCATCACGAAGCTCGCGAAGACGGTGACCATGACGATCGCCGCGCTGGTGACGACCTTGGCGGAGGAGCCGATGCCCTGGATGACGGCCTGCGGGGTGGGTACCCCGTTCAGCGCGGCCTCCCGGATACGGCTGACCACGAACACCTGATAGTCCATCGAGAGCCCGAAGAGGATCACGAAGAGGAAGAGCGGCACCCGCGAGGAGATCCCGCCGAGCGAGATGAACGAGAGCAGTTCCTCGGCCCACTTGCCCTGGAAGACCAGGACGAGCAGCCCGAGCGCGGACGCGGCGGAGAGCAGGTTGAGCACGATGCCGAGCAGTCCGAGGACGACCGAGCGGAACGCGAAGACCGTCATGGCGAAGGTCATCAGGAGCAGGAAGCCGAGGACGAGCGGGAGCTTCTGGTTCTGGTGCTCCACGTAGTCGGTGCCGCGCGGCACCTCGCCGGTGACGGCGGTCTCGACGCCGGGCAGCTTGCCGACGGTGGCGGGGAGGTGGTCGTCGCGCAGGTGGTCGAGGGAGGCGACGGCCTTCTTGGAGTACGTGGCGTGCGGCGCGTTGAGCTCCAGGGTGGTGGTCCTGCGGTCCTCCGAGGAGCGCAGGAGCGGGGCCTTGGAGGGGTGGGAGAAGAGCGGGTCGGCCGCCGCCCTGCGGTCCAGGTCGCGCAGGGCCCGGGTGACCTCACCGGCCTGCTCGGCCGACGCGCGCACCACGACCTGGTGCCGGATGCGCTGCTCGGGGAAGGCGTCGAGCAGCCGGTCGTAGCCCTGCATCGCCGGGATGTCGCGCGAGAAGCTGTCCCGGGCCGGGTCCTTGAGCTCCATGTTCAGCGCGGGCAGCGCGAGGCCGAGCATGGCCAGGACGGAGATGCACAGGGTGAGCGCGGGGCGCTTGCGGGCCGGGGCGAGCAGCGCGTTCCAGGCACGTCCGGGCTTCTTCTCGCCGTACGTCTTCACCGGCTTGCCCTGCGCCAGGCGCTTGGCCGCCCTGCGCTCCGCGCGCTTGCCGAGCTTGACCAGGAGCGCGGGAAGCACGGTCACCGAGCTGATCACGGCGACGGCCACCACCAGGATGGTGCCGGTCGCGAGCGAGTCGAAGATGACGTCACCGGCGAGGTAGAGCGTGGCGGTGGAGACGATCACCGCGAGCCCGGAGACCACGATCGCGCGGCCCGCCGTCGCGGCGGCGGCCTCGACGAGCGCCTCCGAGGTGAGACGGCCGCCCGCGCGGGCCCGCTCCTCGCGTTCGCGCTTGAGGTAGAAGAGCGTGTAGTCGACGCCGACGGCCATGCCGATGAGCAGGATCATGTTCATCCCGACGCCGGTGTCGGGCAGCAGGTGCGAGGCCAGCATCGCCAGGCCCATGGTCGCCATGATCGAGGTGACGGCGAGGAGCAGCGGTACGCCGACCATCACCACCGAGCCGAACACCAGGGCGAGCGTGATGAGTGTGATGGGCAGCGTGATCGTCTCGGAGAAGGCGAGGTCCTCGCCCCGCTGGTCGTTGACGCCCTTGCTCGCGGACGCGGCGCCGGTCTCCTCGATCACCAGGTCCGGGTGGGCCTTCTCTGCCTGCTCGGTCTGGGCCTGGAGCGGGACGACGTTCTTCTTGCCGTCCTGGTCGGGGCCGTTGAGCTCCACCTGGACCCGCAGCACCCGCCCGTCGGCCGATTCCACCGGCGCCGCCACCGAGGCGACCTCGGGCAGTGACTTCATCCGGGCGGTGATGTCCTTGACGGCGGCGTCGGCGGCCGCCTTGTCGAGCGGCCCCGAACGGGCGCTGATCAGCACCTGCTCCGTGGGCCGCAGCTGGACGCCGCCCTCGGTCGCCAGGGCCTCGGCGCGGCCCGCCTCGCCGACGCGGAAGTCCTCCGAGGTCGCGCTGTTCATGCCGGCGGCGATGCCGCCCCCCAGGCAGAGCACCACGAACACCAGCCAGCCGATGACCGCGCGCCCCGGATGCAGCGCGCTCCACCGGGCCACGCGCACCGTGACCGATCGCTTTCTCATGACCATCCCCGCCCCTTCGCCGTACCCCATACCTTCATGTGTAAGTGGAGACTGACAGGTGAAGGAATGAACCGTCAACTGTTATTCGAGGCTGCGCAGAGGCTGAAGGGGGCAGATTGACAGTGGATCCCGTCATGCGTAAGTCTTGGCTGACAGGTTTCGGGACGCGCGAAGAACAGCGCCAAGACCAGCGAGAAGGCGGGCCATGGACAGCGAAGAGCTGCTCGCCTTCCTCTCCGCCGTCGGCCATGCCCAGCGGATCCGGATCATCACCGAGCTCGCCCCGGGGCAGCTGTACGTCAGCGAACTGGCGCGGCGGCTCGGTGTCTCCCGGCCCCTGCTCTACATGCACCTCGAACGTCTGGAGAAGGCCGGTCTCGTCGTCGGCCGCCTGGAGCTCTCCGACGACGGCAAGGCGCTCAAGTACTTCGAACTGGCGCCGTTCGACGTGCGATTGAACGTGGACACGATCCTCGCGGCCGTCCGGGAGGACGCGTCGGACGAGGCCGCACAGCACTCACCAGAGGGGTCTTAATGGACGACGTGATCATCCCGGTCGCCTTCTTCCTGATACTCGCCGGCGCGATCGTGGCCGTCGCCTACTTCCAGACGCAGCGCAACCGCGAGCGCGACCGGCAGTGGGCCGAGGCGATGGAGCAGTACCGCGAGGTCGTCGAGCGCGCCAGGTCCGAGCAGGAGGCGGCGCGGCTGCAGCTGGTCGAGATGGGCTACCGGCTCAAGGCCGTCGAGGGCCTGCTGCGCAGCGTGGACTGAGGAAGCGGCCGGTCCTGAGGACCGGCGGGTGCACGGGGGTGCCCTCCACCGACCGCGCGTGTGTAGCTTGGGCCTCGGTCTGAGACGCTTTTACCGTTCAGCCTGAGCAAAAAGTATTGACACAGCCGGAAGGACGGGCGTGCACATCGTCATCATGGGCTGCGGGAGAGTCGGATCCGCTCTCGCGCAAACCCTGGAACAACAGGGGCACACGGTCGCCGTGATCGACCAGGACCCCACCGCCTTCCGCCGTCTGGGCTCCGGCTTCGGCGGCCGCCGCGTCACCGGAATCGGCTTCGACCAGGACACCCTGCGCGAGGCCGGCATCGAGGAGGCGGGCGCCTTCGCCGCGGTGAGCAGCGGCGACAACTCGAACATCATCGCCGCCCGGGTGGCCCGCGAGATGTTCGGCATCGAGAACGTCGCGGCCCGCATCTACGACCCGCGCCGCGCCGAGGTCTACCAGCGCCTGGGCATCCCCACCGTCGCCACGGTCCGCTGGACCGCCGACCAGATGCTGCGCAGGCTGCTGCCCTCCGGGGCCGAGCCGCTGTGGCGCGACCCCACCGGCGGCGTACAGCTCGCCGAGGTGCACGCGTCCGCGTCCTGGATCGGCCACAAGATCAGTGAGCTCCAGGAGGAGACCGGCGTCCGCGTGGCCTTCCTCACCCGGCTGGGCGAGGCGGTCCTGCCGACCTCCCAGACGGTTCTCCAGGAGGGCGACCTGGTGCACGTGATGATGCGCACCGACGAGGTCGAGAAGGTCGAAGCGGCGTTCGCCGAAGGCCCCGAGGAAGGCGGTCAGTGATGAGGGTCGCCATTGCCGGAGCCGGCGCGGTGGGACGTTCCATCGCCGGTGAGCTCCTGGAGAACGGGCACGAGATTCTGCTCATCGACAAGGCGCCGACCGCCATCTCGGTGGAGCGCGTCCCGCAGGCCGAGTGGCTCCTCGCCGACGCCTGCGAGATCACCTCGCTCGACGAGGCGGCGCTCCAGCGCTGCAACGTGGTGATCGCCGCGACCGGCGACGACAAGGTCAACCTCGTCGTCTCGCTGCTCGCCAAGACCGAGTACGGCGTCCCGCGGGTCGTGGCCCGCGTGAACAACCCCAAGAACGAATGGCTCTTCAACGAGTCCTGGGGCGTCGACGTCGCGGTCTCCACCCCGCGCCTGATGTCCGCGCTGGTCGAGGAGGCGGTGAGCGTCGGTGATCTCGTCCGTCTGCTGCGCTTCAGCCACGGCGACGCGAACCTCGTCGAGCTGACCCTGCCGCCCGAGTCGGCCCTCGCGGGCACGCAGGTCGGCGACGTCGAGTGGCCCGAGGACACCTCACTGGTGACGATCATCCGCGGCACGCGCGTCCTCGCGCCGACCGCGGACGACTCCCTGGAGGCGGGCGACGAGCTCCTCTTCGTGGCCGCCCAGGCCCGCGAGGAGCAGCTGGAGGACCTCCTGTCGGTCCGCCGGGAGGACGCGGCCAGCTAGCCGTCGCGCCTGCTTGTACGTGGAGGGGGGGGGGGGGGGGGGGGGGGGGGGGGGGGGGGGGGCCGCCGGGGGCCCGCGCGCGGGGGGGGCGCGGGGGGGGCGGCGGGGGGCGGGGGGGGGCCGGGCGGGGCGGTGCCGGGGGGCGGAGACGG